>NZ_CAJVAS010000008.1 GCF_910593845.1 Paenibacillus solanacearum
AATCATCTACTCTCACCTACTTTTCGTGATGCCTTAATTATACAGTAAAAAAGGTACAGCCTCCTCAATTTTCTTGAAGGACTGTACCTTTTTCGTATGAAAGGACTTTTTCAGTGGCCTCGCCATTAGCGGCGTGCCTCGTTTGGCCTGGTGGTCGGACGGGAGCTCGGAGAGGATCGGCTGCGTCAGCTTCAGGCTTCGAAGGCCCCAGATCAGCAGCGGGCAGCACACGGCGGTAGCAGCAAAAGCAATGAATACGGAAAACAGTACGGGATTCACGGTAAGCACCTCGACTTTCGCATAAAGAGCGATTCATATCTTCATGCTTCATCTTTATCCGGATTGTCCCTGTTTAAAAGTGAAACTTTTAGGCGGTACATTTCCTGTTTTTGGCTGAGCCAACCGCAAATAGGCTTTGATGTTCATCCGGCAGCTTCAGCGCGCTGTGAGCCGCCGCCGCTGACTGCCGAGCTCGTGACTCGCTGCGGGTTCTATAGCAAACGGGACATTAGCCGCTGGGCAGCGGCGGAGACGGGGACGTCTTTCAGCGTAATGAGGCCGATGCGCCGGGGCGGAATCGGCGTATCGAGCCGCACCTCGAACAGCTTGCCCGAGCGCAGCTCATCCCCTATGAAATCGGTGATGACACAGGCCACGCCGAGACCGATCCCGGCAAACTGCAGCAGCAGGTCGACGCTGCCCAGTTCAAATTCCGGCCGAAGCTGGACGCCTTGACTTTCGGCATACCGGTCAACGTAGCGGCGAGTGCTGCTCCCGCGTTCCAGCAGAATGAGCGGATATTCGAGCAGCTCTTGCAGCGAAACGGCGCGGTCTGCGAGCTGCTCCCTATACCTCACGCCCGCCACGAAGCCGTCTTGAATCGCCATGCCTTCGCGGACATGGATCTGCTTGTCCTCCAGCGGCAGGTTGACGATTCCGAAATCGATGTGGCCTTCCTTCAGGAGTGCGAGCGTTTCAAGGGTCGTACGATTCGTAACCTGCAGGCGGATGGCCGGAAAATCGCGGTGAAACGACTCCAGATGCGGCAGCAAATAGTGGCGGCACAGCGTATCGCCGGCGCCGATCTTGACTTCGCCGGCCATCAACTGGTGCATTTCGCCGATTTTACGTTCGCCCGTCTCCATGAAGTGGTAAGCCTGCTCGATATATTTGAACAAAAGGTCGCCTTCTGCCGTCAGTTTGACGCCCTTGGAGGTGCGGAAGAACAGCTGGCCGCCCAATTTTTTCTCTAGCTGCTTGATCGTATGGCTGACGGCCGGCTGGGTCAAAAACAGCTCCTCCGCAGCTTTGGAAATGTTCCCGATTTTGCCGACGGTATAAAAGACACGATACCATTCCATATTGGCGATCATGACATAAACTCCTTTTATGGCAGATATAATCATTATTCATTATATTTATGGTATGTACATCCACTATAATACGGTTGAAAGCAAAATCACAAGCAGAAGGCGGGATAATATGAGTGTTACGGCGATTGTAGGCGCGAATTGGGGAGACGAGGGGAAGGGTAAAATAACCGACGCTCTGGCGGCTGAAGCCAAGGTGGTCGTTCGCTATCAGGGCGGAAGCAATGCGGGGCATACAATTATTAACGAGTACGGGAAATTTTCGCTGCATCTGCTGCCGTCCGGCGTATTCCATCCGCATATCATCAACGTGATCGGACCTGGCGTGGCGCTGAACGTAGCGGATTTGATGGCGGAGCTGGACGCGCTGGAAGCCAGAGGCGTGCCGAAGCCAGAGCTGCGCATTTCCGACCGGGTGCAGCTGGTGCTGCCGTTTCATATGCTGTTCGATCAGTTGGAGGAGGAGCGGCTCGGCGCGCGGGGGTTCGGTTCGACGCGCAAAGGGATCGCTCCGTTCTATGCGGATAAGTACGCAAAGCTCGGCATCCAGGCGGGTGAGCTGGCGGACCCAGTGCGGTTGAAAGAACGGGTTGAATCGGCGGTCGCAGCCAAAAACGTGCTGCTCACCGAATGGTACCGGGAAACGCCTATCGAGACGGAAACGCTCGTTGAACAGCTGCTGAAGGACGGGGAGAGACTGAAGCCGTATTTATGCGATACGACCGCGCTGCTCCATGAAGCGCTCGAACGCCATGAGCGGATTGTGGTCGAAGGTCAGCTGGGGGCGCTGCGCGATCCCGACCACGGCATCTATCCGTTCTCGACCTCTTCTTCAACGCTGGCCGGCTTTGCCGCCGTTGGAGCGGGGCTGCCACCATACTCGATCGATCGCGTCGTCGCGGTGGTGAAAGCTTATTCCAGCTGCGTCGGAACAGGACCGTTCGTGACGGAGCTGCACGGAGAGGAAGCCGGCGAATTGCGCGCAAGGGGTGGCGATGCAGGCGAATATGGAGCGACAACAGGCCGGCCTCGACGCGTCGGCTGGTTCGATGCGGTGGCCACTCGTTACGGGTGCCGGGTGCAGGGTGCGACCGAAGCTGCCTTGACGAACCTGGACGTGCTCGGCTACTTGGACGAAATTCCGGTATGCATCGGGTATCGGATCGACGGCGAAGTGACGGAACGGTTCCCGGTCACGGCCTTGCTGGACCGGGCGGAGCCGGTGTACACCGTGCTTCCGGGCTGGAAGGAAAACATAACGGACATACGCTCGTTCGACGATCTGCCGGAGCGAGCCCAAGCGTATGTACGGATGATCGAGGAGCAGATCGGTGTGCCGGTTCGCATGATTTCGGTTGGACCGAAACGCGATCAAATGTTCCGTAAATGAACCGAATCGGACATATTTCTCTATGATCTTCAGCGAAATGTATAGTATACTGAGAGTCGGTCTCTTCGAACGGAGACGGAAGTCAACGCTGGATCAAAGGGGACGCGCAGTATGAAATTCGATGTGGAATTCATTTCTTTTTTTGTCGTGCAAACGGATGGGGAAGAAGGACAGGGCGGCAAACGCTCCAAGCATTACGTGACGATGGACGGATACGATTATGCGGAGAGCGAGCTGAGCGCGTTTTTGGACGGAGAGTTTGCCAAGACGGCGAAGCGCAAGGCCGAGCGCAATCCGAAGGCGGAACAGGTGCCGACCAAGATCGGCATGTTCATGACCGAGCCGGGGTATGATCTGGACTCCAATCCGAACTATAATTTGTTTGCCAGGCTGCGGACAGCCTCGACGCTGGATCAGTTCATGGGACATGCCGACGAGCTGGTTACGACGTATATGGACGCCAGTGCGGTGCGAGGCGGGGCGATGTTTATCGTTCGCGCCAAGCTGAATCAATATTTCGATGAGCCGTTTTTGTTCGTGTTCAAGTGCGATTTCGAGCAAAAAATCGCGCGGATTACGGACGAGCGCAGCTTGCTGAATAAAGTGGAAATGGCGATCAACGCCAAAAACTTGAAATCGATCATGTACCCGCACATGCCGGAACCCGGCATGATGGAGGTGCGCGAGCTGAAAATTCATCAGTCGTCCCACGCCAACTATTTCGAAGACTTTCTCAAATACGTCGAGTATGAAAAATCGGTGCCGGAGCTGATGAACGAGCAGGTGCTCGGTTTCGTGCAGCAGTACGTCGAGCAAGTATACGAGGATCAGCCCGAAGTGATAGAACGGGAATTGGAAGAAATGGACCTGTGGGCGCACAGCGACAAGCGCGAGCTGCAGGAAAAGTGGGAGCCGCAGCAGGTCGTCGAAGCGGCTTCGATCATGGTCGAGCAAAAGCCGGATCTCGAGCTGAAGCTGAAGCTGGGGCATATGGCAATCAAAGCGCTGCTCGCCGACTTCGGCGACCGCCTGCATATCGCGAAGCAGGGCGAACGTTACGTCGTCGTCATGGAAGGGGACTGGCTTCAGTTTGAGCGGGGCATTTCGCCGATCGAGCTGCTTGCGCCGGAGCCGCTGGACGTGCTCGTGGAGCGGCTGAAGCGGAAGATTATGGAGGAAGAGCGGGAAGAAGTGTTCAGCTAGGGCTGCGGGGAAGACACGGGAGAGTCGAGTCGCTGGAAATCATGTATAGTTGGAATACATGAGGGAATATCATTGGAGAAACAGAAAGTGTGATAGTGGGTATAACGGTGGTATTCGTTAGGCAAACTGCACTAATTTGTGCCCAAACCGCCGATTTGAGGCTTCTTGTTGCCTAAAGCGAGTTATTCAGAGGCCTTCCCCTCTGAATAATCGGGCTAGCACTACTGCAAGTCTCTTAACGCTCGTTTGTCCCTTTTTTAGTTGGTTTAACCCAAGGAATAATGGGCTAAACCATACTATTGTTATGGTTCCATCGGGAAACGACGTCCGAAGGCTCTCCGATGGCTAAATGGCTTCAAAGGTCGCAAAGGCCTAAAATGGCGCGAATACGACAATAGATAACATTAACCGTGTTAAATCATTCAATCGCCATTAACACCAATAGAACCCATCGCGCCAATAACATCAATAAACCAATAGAGCCAATAGAACCAATAGAACTCAGTAGCCAGCAGCATCAATGGCATCGATGTGGCATAGGCACTGCGTTCCACAGCAGATAAGTAAATGGCATCCAGCACTCCATTCCAAGGAAGGGAGGAGAGGATGCCATTTACTTATTTCTATCGCGGGCACGATAGTTGTCCGCGGGGCTGAGCTGTCGTCTAACGGAAACGAAGATGCCGTAACATAACCATAAATCGCTACCTGCTCCGCTTTCGCTTGCCTTGTCCGACGACATCGAGCAGCAGCTCGCCGCTCTCCTGCGTCTCCCACGTCGCGGCGAAGCGCACGTTGTGCGAGACGCCGAGGATGTCGTAGCGCTGGGCGAGATGCTGCCGCGCCGCGCCGATGATCAGCGAGTGCAGGCGCAGCTGCTTCTCCGCGCCGAGCGCGGCGAGCTTCTCGCGCACCGGCGGCGAGATCGCGCCGACGCCGTCGGTGACCATGACGAAGTCGGCGTCATGGTAGCGGGGCTGCGCGGACACGAGCTCGATGCCCCGCCGGAGCGGGGCGTCGAAATGCGTGCCGCCGCCGAAGGCCAGCTGCGACAAGGCGTAGAACGCGGGCCAATCGGGCTTCCGCCAGTAGAGCGGACGCTCGATCAGCTCGCCGCTCGCGCCGAACAGCAGCAGCATGAAGTCGCGGCGTTCGAGCAGGCTGAACGCCGCGAACGTCGCCGTGAACAGCTGGGCGAGCCGGAGCTTGCCGCCGCGCATCGAGTAGGACGTATCGAGCATGCAGATGACGGGGCCTTTGAGCGGCTCCTCGGTCCAGCCGGAGATGTTGTACGTCAGCAGCTTGCGCTCCAGCCAGTTGACGAGAAAATACGACTCGTAGTCTTCGTCGGCCAGCAGGCTCGCTTCGGAGGGCAGCATATGCGTAATGTCGCCGGACTGCCGCAGATCGTCGTAATTTTCCGGAACGCGGGGCGAGCGGGTCTTCCGGCGCATCGCTTTCAACTGCTGTACTTGCCGCCCGACCTCCTGCACGAACGCGACAAGCTCCGGATGCCGCTTCAGCTTCTCCAGCCATTCCATATAATGGGCAAACTGTTGGCGGTGCAGCTTGCCCAGATCGCTGCCCCAGCGGCGGTTCGCGATTTGCTGGCTGGCCTGCAGCAGTTCGGATACATTCAGGCTCTCCGTCTCTTCCCGGCCGAGCGATTCCTTCAAGGAACGGCTGAGCCAGGCGCCGAGCTGCTCCTCAAGCTGCCGGAACGTCTCCTGCTCCCGGCGGGAGAGCCGGTCCAGCTGCTTCTCGCGCTGTGCCAGCTCCGTCTCCGCCTTCTGCAGCTTGAGCCGCAGCTTGTCGCGGCGCACGAAGTCGACGCGCATCTCCTCCTGCAGCGAACGGATGCGCTCCTTCAGCGCGGCGATTTCCGCCTCGGCCAGCGGCCTGCTGTCAAGCGCGGCCTGCTTCTCCTCCACGTTGCGCTTGCCCTGCTGCAGCGTGTAGCCGACGAGCTTGAGCTGCTCGATCTGCTTGTCCGACAGCCGCTCGCTCATCTGCATCGGGTCCTCGCCTTGCTGCTGCTGCCGGTCGTTCATCCCGATCGTCAGCAGCTGGCGCTCTTCCTGCTTGCGCCGCTTCACTTCCTCCTCGAAGCTGCTCGTCAGCCACATCAGCGCTTTGAGCGCCGTCTTGAACGATGCGTTCACTTCGCCTTCGGTCCGCGGATGGATCGTCCGGTAAAAGTGCTGCTGCTGCAGCTGCACGACCAGCCAGCGGTGAAACGGCGTTTCCTCGGCGCCGCGGTCGATCTCGGGGCGCTTCTGATAAAAGCACATGAAAAAATCGGCGAACAGCTCGACGGAAAACCAGGAGGTACGCGCCTTCGCCTCGCGAATCCATTCCTGCGCGGTTCGCGAGGAGTGAACGTAGCCGTCAAACACATAGCGGTCGATGCGCGCCGCACGGATGATCATATGCTTTCACCTCGCTATGCTTCCTTTTACAGCGTGTAGTCGTATTCCACGCCGGGGATTTCACGGTCGAACAGCGTGCGGTACAAGCCCTGCAGCGTTTGCAAAATACGTTCGCCCTGAATCCGCAAGTGCGTGTACTTCACCGCATATTGGGCCGTTTGCAGCAGCAGGAAATTGCGGTTGCGGATATACCCGGGCAAATCCTTCTCCCGCTGCAGCCAAAGGATCAGCTTGCCGCGCAGCTCGCGCGCCGTTTCCTCCAGCTCGAGGCGGCACTCCTCCAGGTTCGCTTTTGCCTTCTCCTGGTCTTCCTTGCTCATCCGGCCGCCGACTTCCTTCTTGAACTGGAATGCATGCAGCTCGTCCTCCTTGCCCGCCCAATGCTTGGCGATCCGGTCGTATTTGCGGATGGGCAGCTCGCGTTCCGTTTCCTGCCCGAGCGCCTCTTGAAACGCCTTCTGGAATATCTCCTGCAGCGCGGTCGCATCCTCCGGGAAGTCCCAGAGCATATGCGGGGTATAGACGGTATCCCACACATTCACTTCACTGCGCCTGTTCAGGGCGGCCGACGTTTTCCAGACATGTCCGATTTTGCGCCAGCGGCGGTCGGAGAGGGCGAATTCTTTTGCTTCCATGCTCGTTTTGAGCTGGTACAGCATATAGATCAGCGTCTCCGGAATCGTCACATCGCGGACGGCGGCCTGCACAGTCTCCGCGTCCTTCAGGGACAGCAGCGCCGGCAGCGGCTCGTCCGGCAGCTGAAACATCCGTTCGTAGCTCGACATATGCTTCAAATAACCGACCTCGTACCGGATCAGGAACCGGTCGTATAACGCGGCGAGCTGCTCGTTTTCCTCGGGAAGCTCGTTGGATGCCGCGATCAGGAAGACGAGGGGGGCTTGCTGTTTTTCCCGGCCGTTGAAGAAGACCCGTTCGTTCAAGATCGACAGCAAGGAATTCAGGATCGCGCTGTTCGCTTTGAAAATTTCATCCAGGAAGGCGAAGTCGGCGGCTGGCAAATAACCGTCCGTCTGCCGCACATACCGGTCCTGCTTGAGCTGCTGAAGCGACACCGGACCGAACATTTCATCCGGCGTCGTGAACCGGGTCAGCAAATAGTCGAACCAGCGGCCTCCGCCGAACAGCTGGGAGACCGCGCGGGCAAGCTGCGATTTGGCCGTTCCCGGCGGACCGACGAGCAGGGCGTTCTCGTGGCTCATCAAGCCGAGCAGCAGCAGCCGGATCAGCTCCTCCCGTTCCAGGAAGCGCGCCTCCAGCAGGCGGATCGCTTCCTCCATGTTGCGTTGAATGGACTGCATCTCGTTCATCGTCGTTATTGCCGCATGCCAGATGGCCCGATACCCGGACCCTTGCGCGGGCCGACAGCGCATTTCTGCATGGCCGCGTCCGCTACCGGCATGCGTACCTCCTTCGGCGAAAAATAAGTGGCATGAATATCGTTCCTATTGTAACAAACCTCCATTCTTTTCTCTAATGGGCATGGATTTTAATTCCATCCGCATTCATGCTACAATGAGCATATATTCCATGAGGACAAGGGGAGATAAGGTATGTCGGTATATTCCTTTACGGTCAAGACCATTGACGGGGAGCAGCAGTCGCTCGCCGATTACAAAGGGAACGTGCTGCTGATCGTCAATACGGCGAGCGCATGCGGTTTGACGCCTCACTACAAAGGACTGCAATCGCTGTACGAAGCATACAAGGATCAAGGCTTCGCCGTTCTCGGGTTTCCGTGCAACCAGTTTGCCGGACAAGAACCGGGGACGGAGGAGGAGATCAAGCAATTTTGCGAGCTGAATTACAACGTCACGTTCCCGATGTTCGCCAAAGTGAATGTAAAAGGGGAAAACGCGCATCCGCTGTTCCGTTATTTGGTGGATAATGTGCCGGAGCCGTACCGGACCGGGGAGATCGAATGGAACTTCGCTAAATTTCTCGTGAACAGGGAAGGCGACGTCGTGAAGCAGTTCGGCGCACGCACGGAACCGGCGTTGCTGGAAGAAGACATTGCCGCCGAATTGAAGAAGTAAGGAAACGCGAACAAGCCGCCCGTTCAATGACGGACGGCTTTGTTTGCAATCGTTTAGCGCTGGGATTGCAGATGAGTTTCCAGACGATCCCAAGTTTCGGAGATCCCTTGCTCCATGCCCATATCCAGCACCGTTTGCAGCGCTTCGGCGGAAGCGTAACGCCCCACGTTAATCAGCTTTGTCTTGCCTTCAGACTCTTCAAACGTCAATGTGACATGGGTGGAAGGCATCGTCTCGTTCTCATTGCCTTCGGCATCCGAAAAGTAGTCGACATAGACGATTTTTTCAGGCGCTGCGATTTCTTCGTAGACCGCTTTGCCCCAGGACTCCATGCCGTAGAAGTCGCCCTGATTTTTGTCGACGCATTTCATGCAGTAATGCCACACGCCGCCCGGGCGAAAATCGACGTTGCATACCGGCAGCTCCCAGCCGCTGGGTCCCCACCAATGCTTCAGATGCTCCGCCTCGGAGAACGCTTGGAACACAAGCTCGCGCGGTGCGTTGAAGACGCGCTCCAGAATCAATACCGAACCTTCTACTTTCTTGATCATTGCATTTGCCATGTGTTGTTCCTCCTCATGATTTACCCGTAGGTTTGATTTCTTTTTGCCTTAGCTTTTGTAAGTAATGGTCCAGCGCGTCGAGGCGTTCATCCCAGACGCCGCGATACGTTTCCAGCCACGCGTCCAATTGCTGAAACGGTTCCAGCCGAAGCTTGTAATGACGTCGGTTGGCATCCGCATGCACTTCGACGAGCCCCGCGTCGAGCAGGACGCGCAAATGCTTGGAGGCTTGCGGCTGGCGCAGCTGCAGCCGGTCGGCGATGTCACCGACGGTGAGCGGACCGTCGAGCAGCAGTTCCACAATGCGCAGGCGATTCGCTTCGGCCAGCGCGCTGAATGTCGTAATATCCATGATGCAAGGGTCCTTTCATGAAACGATTGCTTGCATGAGGGACGGTGCGGGATGGGATCCAACGTGCTCCGTGATTCGCGCCACCTCGATTCGCCTGTTTCGTGGGATCGTATTTGCATTCTTAATATACCCCGTTAGGAATATTCTTGTCAAGGAATATTACGTAAAAAATTTACAGCAGCCGATACTTCCATATCGAAGCGGTCTATTTGCCGCGCGGAGAACATGGCTTCCCCGTGCATGAGAACGACAAATGCGAAGCGCCGCAATTCGAATCGGCCGGGGCGCATTTCAATCCGTACAATGACAGCGCCAAGGCTCTACTGGCCGCTGTGCAATGCTGCAGCATGCGCTGGGTTCGTTCCAGACATGCGGCTGCGATTCGCGACCATAATGCTTCATACATCGTGCTTGTTCCAGAATATCGGCGGCCGCGCGGCGGGTCGGTAGGCAAGAGGCGAACGAGAGGAAGTGCCGGTTTGAACCTTGCATAAGCCGATACCTTCGGAAGCTTGCCCGGTTACTCCGCTCCGTTTTTTGCGTCGATTTGGCGCTCCCTCTTTTTCTTCCGGTCAAAAGCGTCTATAATGATGTTGAAGGATCGTGATCATCAATCTTGCAAACGTGTGCATTTACATAATGCGTGCGAGGGAGACGGGAGGCCAAAGCCATGGTAGCCATGGAACAACAAATAGAGCAGAAGTATGAGCAGCTTGGCGGCATTCTCCGGTCGATGGGGAAGGTCGTCGTCGCCTTTTCCGGCGGCGTGGACAGCGCGTTTTTGCTGAAGGCTGCGCTTGAGTATTTGGGTAAAGACAACGTGCTGGCCATTACGGCCGATTCGGAGACGTATCCGGAGCGCGAGAAGTATGAGGCGATCGAGCTGGCCAAGGAGCTTGGGGCGCATCATGAAGTCATTCATACGAGCGAGCTGAACATTCCCGGCTATGCTGAGAACCCGACGAATCGCTGCTATTTTTGCAAAAATTCATTGTTCGACCATCTAATTCCGATTGCGGAAGCCCGCGGCTACGTGAATGTCGTCTTCGGAGCGATCGCCGACGATTTGGGCGAGCACCGTCCGGGACTGCAGGCGGCGCACGAACAGGGCGTAAGGGCGCCGCTGCTCGAGGCCGGCATCAAAAAATCGGAAATTCGCCATCTGTCGCGCAAGTTCGGATTGCGGACATGGGATAAGCCTTCGTTCGCCTGTTTGTCATCGCGTATCCCGTATGGGGAAATGATCACGGCGCATAAGCTGTCCATGATCGATCAGGCGGAAGATTTCCTGATTCAGCTCGGGTTTCGTCAGGTGCGCGTGCGACAGCACGATACGCTGGCCCGCATCGAAGTGCCGGCGTCGGAGCTGGCGGAAGTGCTCGCTGTAGCAGATACGGTACATGCGAAGCTGAAGGAGATCGGGTACGCTTACGTAACGCTCGATCTGAAAGGATACCGTTCCGGCAGCCTGAATGAAGTGTTGGCGCCGGAGCAGCAGTCGATCAAAGCGGTAGCGGGTTTAAGCTAAGCGGAAGCAAACATCGGGAGGAGTCAAGTGATCATGAGCAAACCGAAAATATATATTACAAAGCGGATTCCCGCGGAAGTGCTGCACTATTTGGAGCAATATTGCGAATGCCGGATGTGGGACGGCCAAGGTACCCCGTCGCGGCAAGGGTTGCTTGACGAGCTTGCGGAAGTGGAAGGCTTGCTGACTACCGGAGGACCGGTCAATCAGGAGCTGCTGGATCGCGCGCCGAAGCTTCGCGTCGTGAGCAGCATCTCGGTCGGCTACAACCATTTTGACCTCGACGAGATGCGCGCTCGCCGTGTCATCGGCACGCACACGCCGTATGTGCTCGACGATACGGTGGCCGATCTCGTGCTGGCGCTTATGCTGTCGTCGGCGCGGCGCATTCCGGAACTCGACGCGTTCGTGAAGGCGGGGAATTGGAAGAAAGGCGCGGGACTGAGCGAAGAAGATTTCTTCGGGATGGACGTTCATCATGCGAAGCTCGGCATTATCGGCATGGGGCGCATCGGCGAGGCGATCGCCAAACGCGCGGTGCACGGCTTCGGCATGGAGCTGCTGTATTATAACCGCAGCCGCCGGCCGGAAGCGGAAGAGAAGTACGGCGCGCAGTATTGCGATCTGGAAACGGTGCTGCGCGAATCGGATTTCGTCGTCCTGATGACGCCGCTTACGCCGAAGACGGAGCGGTATATCCGCAAGGAGCATTTTGCAATGATGAAGCCGACGTCGTTCTTCATCAACGCTTCGCGCGGGCAAACCTTAGACGAAGCGGATTTGATCGAGGCGCTGCAGACCGGGCAAATTCGCGGCGCCGGCCTCGACGTGTTCGACGTGGAGCCGGTGCAGCCGGACAATCCGCTGCTGCACATGGCGAACGTGGTGACGATGCCGCATATCGGCTCGGCCACGGCGAAGACGCGCTTCGACATGGCGATGCTGGCGGCGCAAAATCTGGTCGCCGGTCTCACCGGCAAGCGGCCGCCGCATGTGGTGAAGGAGCTGCAATCGCTGGTGGAATAGACGATCGCTGCGGCGGTTTCAAAGGCTCATACCGAGTAACTTATCGGTATGGGCCGTTTTTTTGTACAATCTTAAGAAAAACTTAAATAATTCCGTACCTAAATTCTAAAAATTTATAGATATGATAACTGCATGACTACGCGAGAGCCAAAGGAGCTGACCGTCGATGCTATCGGAACCATCCGTCAAAACATCCGCCGCAGGCAAATGGATGTTTCTCAAAAAATTCATGCAAAATCCGCGGGACGTGGGGAGTATCATCCCCAGCTCGAACCGTCTGACGCATAAAATGCTCGAACCGATCGCATGGGACCGCGTACGCAGCATCGTCGAATTGGGCGCGGGCACCGGCATTTTCACAAAGGCGATCTATGAGCTGGCCCGGCCTGACTGCAAAGTCGCGATCTTCGAGAAAGACGACGAGATGCGCACTCAACTGCTGCAAACGTTCAAAGGCTTTTACTTTTGCAAAAATGCGCTCGATTTGCAAAGCTGCTTGCCGAAAATCGGAATGGCGAAGGCGGACTGTATCGTTTCGGGACTGCCGTTTGCGAACTTTGCCCGGTCCGATCGCGAACAAATCATTCAGCAGGCGCATGATTCGTTGAGCGATGACGGCGTGTTCGTCACGTTCCAGTACTCCCTGCAAATGAGAGCATCGCTGCAGCGCGCGTTCGCTCAAGTATCGGTATCGTTCGTGGCATGGAATATGCCGCCGGCGTTCGTGTACGTGTGCAGGAAAAAGGTGGTTTAATAGATGAATAACGGGAATGCGCCCTGCGTATTGATTATCGAAGATGAGCCGGAAATTCGCGATATCGTGCAAATTTTTTTGAAAAACGAAGGCTGTCTCGTGCTGGAGGCGGAGGATGGGGAGCAGGGCCTCGAGCTATTGCAAAAGCATCCGGTCGATCTGATCATCCTGGATGTGATGATGCCGCGGCTGGACGGCATTCAGACCTGCATTAAAATTCGGGAAACAAATAACATCCCGATCATTATGCTCTCCGCCAAAAATGAGGATATGGATAAAATATTGGGACTGACGAGCGGCGCCGACGATTATTTGTCGAAGCCGTTCAACCCTCTGGAGCTGGTGGCGCGAGTCAAGTCCCAGCTGCGAAGAAGTAAAATGACCGAAGCGGCAGGCAGCCTCCAGCAGGTTATCACGATCGGCGATTTAACCGTTAATATTCCGCGCCATCAAGTGACGCTCAGCGGCAAGGAAATCCCGCTTACGCCGC
The DNA here is from genome assembly GCF_910593845.1 of Paenibacillus solanacearum. GTDB lineage: Bacteria > Bacillota > Bacilli > Paenibacillales > NBRC-103111 > Paenibacillus_G > Paenibacillus_G solanacearum. Next base: position 13,160 of record NZ_CAJVAS010000008.1, read on the forward strand.
TTGAATTCGGCATTCTGGAGCTGCTTGGGACGCACCGGGGTCAAGTGTTCAGCGTCGATAAAATCTATGAAACGATTTGGAAAGAGCCGGTCATGCAGTCCGACAAAACGGTCATGGTGCATATCCGCAATATCCGCGAGAAGCTGCAGGATCATCCGCGCGATTCGAAATATATTAAAACGGTGTGGGGAGTAGGGTATAAGATTGATTAATCAGCCGCAATGGCTCCGCAGCCTTCGCATCCGGCTGGTGATGATGTTCGCCGCGACGCTGGTCATCAGCTTTTTTCTGTACATTCTGTTTGACTTTGCGACAAGAGATTTCCGCAAGGAATATTACATCAGCTACGAAACGAGCAAACAAGCGATAAGCGGTACGCTGGAGGCGGTCGAGCAGGAGCTGCCTCGATTGCATAACCCGGAAGCGCTTCAGTCGCTGCTGAGCCGCATCAGCAAGGAGAAGCAGCTGGACCTGCTGCTAGCCGATCTGCAGGGAAACGTCGTATACCGTTCGCCGGATGTGCGGCAAAGCGCCATCGATTTATACCAGATCGCATACGAGCAAAAGGACGCGCTGGCGCATCCCGAAGCGGGAAAGCCATTGTCGCTCATGGCACCGGTGCAGTTTCAAGGGAACAAGCTGTTTTTGGTCGTGTCGGGCCGCCTTGTCGGGGAAGCGGCTTATCGATATAAATTTCCGTATTGGTACAACGCCATAGTCGCGCTAGCCATTTTTCTGCTCGTGTTTTATTTGTTCACCTACAACAAAATGAGGCAAATTCAAGAGATGAACGCCGGCTTGGAGCGGATCGCCCAGGGCAATTTGTCCGTGCGGCTGCGGGTGCGAAGCCGGGACGAGCTTGGAGCGTTAACGGGAAATATCAACGCCATGGTTGGACAGCTTGAAGAGAAGATCGCCCAGGAGCGTTTGGCGGAGCAGACGAAGAACGAGCTGATCACGAACATTTCGCATGATTTGCGGACGCCGCTAACGAGCATCATTGGTTACTTGAGCGTCCTAAGCGGGCATAAGGAAACCCGCGAAGCGCTGCAGCCGTACATTCAGAGCGCACTGAACAAATCGAACCAGCTGAAGCAGCTGATCGATGACCTGTTCGAATACACCCGTCTGACAAGCAATCAGGTATCGCTGGATCGCAGCCGGATTGATCTGACGGGGTTGATCAATCAGTTGATTATGGAGTTCATGCCGCTGGCGGAGCAGCAGCAGGTGCAGGTGCATAGCGCCATTCCGGAGCATAGAATCGTAGCGCATCTCGACGCTGGCAAAATGGTGCGGGCGATCGATAATTTGCTGACGAACGCGCTGAAATTCAGCGTCAAGCCGGGAACGATCGACATTACGCTCCGCCAAGAGGCAAGCTCGGCGACGCTATCCATCACCAATACCGGCAATCCGATTACGGACGAGCAGGAGAAGCGGTTGTTCGAGCGGTTTTATAAAGCGGACGAATCCCGGGGCGGCCACAGCATGCCGCGCGGCTCGGGACTCGGTTTGTCGATCGCCCAAAGCATCGTACAGCTGCACGGCGGAGACATTGCGCTCAAGCGGACGGACAGGCATTATGAATTTTGCGTCCGCATTCCGCTATGATGAGACAAGCGCGCCGGCATACACGCAATGATCTGGAAGGCTATGCATGAAAAGCATGCGGAAGGTTATGCTAAAAAAATCAGAATTTATATGCATTTCGCGGGTTGAGCCGTTCTGATTCCGCGGGAAGCCGCTTCGGGCACGAAGGCGTCTTGCGGGCATACCCTACAGAGACAAGGATGAGAAACATGAACATATTGGAGACAATCACGGAAGCGATCAAACCCTTCCTGGACGGTGAGAAGCCGCCGTTAAACGCGGCGGAGGTGATGAATCTCTGGTTTTACTTGACGGCAACCGAGCAGACGCTGCGAGGCGAACAAGTATCTTTCAATATCGTGCACGATCCGGAGCTTCGCGAGGTGCTGGAAGATATGATCAATAACGTGCATAATCCGATTCGTACGGAGCTTACGCAGTTTCTCCGAGAGGAAGGCGTGCCGCTGCCGCAGTCAACGCCGGAGAAGCCGATCGGCGACTTCCGGTCGATTCCGGAAGGCTCGCGGTTGTCCGACGAAGAGTGCGCGAATTTGATGCTGTTCAATCTTGTGCTCGGGGTCAACTATGCTTGCCGGGGAATGACGGAGTCCGTCCGGGCTGACGTGGCTGCCCGATTCGCCAAGTATTTGGCGATGAAAATGGCGCTTGCCATGAAGCTGAAAAATGTGGCGAGCAAAAAAGGATGGCTGATGCAGCCCCCCGCGTTTCACCCGGAACGTCCGCTGCCGACGCAATAGAACCGGCGTGAACCGCAGCGAACGGTTCACGCTGGATGACATGGCTCTCCGCTCGTACGCAAAAAAGGCTCACCGCAAGCCGGCGGCTGCTTCAGACAGCCACTGCTTGCGGTGAGCGTTTTGTTGTTTTACTTGCCGCGGGCGACGAAATCGCCTTCCACGTCGGCAACGAGCGGAGAAGGCTCGGCGCCATAATAAAGCTTCAATTCGTGCAGCGCGCGGGTGCATCCGACGTACAGCAGCTTGGCGTCCTGCGGCGTCGCGCCGTAATATTCCGCGTCCACATCAACCAGGAGGACCGTGTCGAACTCGAGCCCCTTGGCCATATAGATCGGCACGATCGAGACGCCGCCCTCGTACTGCTGCTGGCCCGGCACGATGAGATTCACCGCGCAGCCGGCGGCGGCGAGCTCGGCGTGCAGCTCGCGGCAGCGCTCCTCCGTGCGGGCGAGCACGGCCAGCGTCCCCGCGCCCTCGCGGCTGCGGTGAGCGGCGATAGCCTCGGCCAGACGCCCGGCGAGCGCGGCGCCGCCGGCTTGTACGAGCGCCACCGGATCGCCGCTGCGGAACACCGGTACCGCGAGCGTCGGCGGCTCCGGTACGCCGTTCTTCAACACTTCGTTCGCAAAGTAAATAATTTCCATCGTTGACCGGTAACTCCGGTTCAGCGTATAGTAGCCCCGGCTGTCTTCGGGGAATTGGTCCAGCATTTCATGCCAGTCGTGAATCCCCTGATAGGCGTGAATGCCTTGCGACAAATCGCCGAGGATGGAGAACGAACCGTTCTTCGTATGCATCGCAAGCAGCGCCACCTGGAACGGCGAGAAATCTTGCGCTTCATCAATCACCGTATGATCGAACCGGAGATCGCCGTGAATGCCGTCAAAGCGCTGACGGATGTAGAGCAGCGGGGCGAAATCCTCCGTGTGCACCAGCTTCTTCTTCGCCGCCGTCCAGGTTGCTCTGCGAAGCTCCTCCGGAACGAAGGCGGCAGCTTCTTCGCTTATAAAAGCAGGGCGGCTATCCGGATTGAACAGCTCTTTATAGAACGTAAAAGGGGTGTACGCCGTCCAAGACTTCGTGTAGGCGCGCAGCTTCTCGCCCGACTTTTTCTTGTACTCTTTGCGCAGATGCACTTCCCATACTTTTTCCAGCTCGATTTCGATCCATCGCTTCATGCGGGCAAGCACGCGCTCTCTCCGTTTCATCAGCGGCTCGTGCTTATACTCCACATGGAACCATTCGCGGATCGTTGCGCGCGGCAGCTTCTTACCTTCCCACGGCAAGAAATCCGCATCCGGTACGGCTGACTGCTCATACGCATCCAGAAGGCTTTCCAGCCACTGCATATAGGCCAGTGAGCCCTTGAACCGTCCCGGCGCCGAATCGTCCATGACAGGACGCTTGGGACCGACAGCGAACCAGTAACGGAGCCGTTCTGCCGGATCGGCGAGTTTGACCTCCTGATCGAGCAATTCCAGCGCCCAATCTGCGAACGTTGTTTGCTGAATATGACCGACGCCGAGCTCGGGCAGTACCCCGGAGATGTAATCGAGGAACATGCGGCTTGGAGCGAAAATGATCATTTTTTCCGCTTTCACCTGGTCTCGGTACTGATACAGCAAGTAGGCGAGCCGATGAAGCGCGACGGTCGTCTTTCCGCTTCCCGCTACCCCTTGGATGACAAGGGCGTTGTTTTTGCCGGCCCGGATAATGGCGTCCTGTTCGGCCTGAATCGTCGAGACGATATCGCGCAGCTTGTTGTCCTTGTTCTCGCCCAGCCGGTAAAGCAAAAATTCGTCGGTGACCGCCATGGCATCGCCTTCGCGGTCGAACGTATCGACGACGCGCTGCAATATTTGTTTGCGGATGACGAGGTTTCGCTTCAAGTAGACGAGACCCTCGATCGCGCCTTCAGGCGAATCGTATACGGCCGATTCCGTGCCGCCGGTGAAAGAGTAGAACAGGCTGGCGACCGGCGCGCGCCAATCAATGACGAGCAGCTCAGGCGAATCCGCCTTTTCCACGCCGAACTTTCCTATATATAACGGGGTTGGTCCCGCTTTGCCGGATTCATGGAAATCCAGCCTGCCAAAGTACGGCTCAGGCATCGCCTGCGACAAATTGCGCCGCTTGCCTTCGCGAATCGATTCCAATACTTGCTCGGTCAAATCCGAACCGGTGTATACCGGAGTGGCACGGAGCGCCTCCAGATGCGCATCCATATCCCGTATCGTATGATTCAACTGTTCCAATTCCTCTTGATAAGCGTTCTGCAGACCGGATTCCACTGTCCGATACCCCCAATCATTGGTAAATCCCTGAAAATGACAGGGATATACTATATCATAACTTCTTTCCCCATGGCAACAAAAACTCGCGATATGCATGGAGCCGGGCGTATGCATCGCGTCCGTTTGCTTATTCAATGGCGCGTTCTCCTGGATATGCATTGTCAATCAGCCGTCGTCTCCAACTGGAACGGTTCGGGTAAAAATGTGTCGGCTGCTCTCTATGCGGTTCCCTATCCGAAAGCTCGTGAATACATATGGAGCAACAACTTATCGGGATGGGGAGTCGGCATGATCCTTACTTTATTGCGCATGAAGAAACGGAGAGCAAGACAATTATTGCCGCGTGTGGCGGCGACAATACCCGTCAGCGGCCCGGTGGTCGCCGAAGCCGTGAACTCGGTGACCAACCGTATCTATTTCCTTGACGACAAAAGCCGCATGCTTGTGCTGGACGGCAATACGAATAAAGTGATCGCAACGGTGAAGACGGGAAGACTGCCTTTCAACCTGGCCGTCAATCCGCGTACGAACCGTATTTACATTACCAATTTTTTTGACGGTACGGTCTCCGTGATCAACGGCCGTACGAACCGCGTCATCGCGACGGTCAAGGTGGGCGAACGGTGCGACAATATCGCGGTGGATCCACGCGCCAACCTTATTTATGTGGCGACCATATCGTTAACTTCCCCCAATGGGCAGCTCGTGGTCTTGAACGGCAGTACGAATCGGGTTCAGACAAAAATACCATTTACCGGCCGTCCTTCTCAAATCGTGGTCAACCCGGCGGCCCGCCGCATTTATGTGACCAATACATCCGAAGATACCGTTTCCGTCATTGACGGGAACAATCACGCGTTTCTGGCCACCGAAAAGGTGGGAAGGAACCCGGTCATCAGGCCGGTGCTCAATACAAGAACGAACCGGCTGTATATCGCCAACAACTTAAGCCGGTTTTACTCCGTCCTGAACCTCCGAACCCATAAAGTCCGGAACGTCCGCATCGGCCGGCTGCAGAGCGAAATCGAGCTTAATCCGATCACGAATCGGGTGTATATCACGAGCGCCCAAATTACGTCCAAGGGACGGCTGTTTGCCGTGAACGGCGGCACGAATCGCGTGATCAGCACGCTGACGATTCCTGCTTCTACAAGCATGACGGTCAATCCGAAGACGAACCATTTGTTTGTTGCCGAACAACCGGAGAGCGGTACCGCTCCGCTGACGGTTTACAATGGCAGTACGCTGGAACGCGTCGCGCTGCTTCGTCTTGGAGAGGGGCCCAGGGGGTTTGTGCTGAACCCGCAGACGAATCGCATTTATATCGGAGGGGACACCATCATTACCGTCATACAAGATTAGTCACTCCCGGGTGACGCATTTTCCGATAAACGCCCGCCGCTTTCTGTACAGGCAAGCCGCGGGCTGTTTTTTGGAAAATTAAAGGATTTGCGATATGATGGAACCGTATGGCGGTAGCTGCCAAAATCCCGTAGGGTTACCAGGAGGCTGAACGTTATGGATTACCGGATCGAACGCGATACGATGGGAGAAATCCGCGTCCCGGCGGACAAGCTGTGGGGCGCGCAAACACAGCGAAGCAGCGAAAATTTCCGGATCGGTACGGAGCGCATGCCGATGGAGGTCGTCAAAGCTTTTGCGCTGCTCAAAAAGGCGGCGGCCGAGGCGAACCGTAAGCTGGGTAAGCTCGAACCGGACAAGGCGGAGGCGATCAAGCAGGCGGCCGACGAAGTCAGGGCCGGGCAGTGGGACGAGCATTTTCCGCTCGTTGTTTGGCAGACGGGCAGCGGCACCCAGTCGAACATGAATGCGAACGAGGTGATCGCAAGGCGCGCCACACAGCTTTTGGAGGCGAAGGACAGCGAGCTTCGCATCCATCCGAACGATGACGTGAACCGCTCGCAGAGCTCGAACGATACGTTTCCGACGGCAATGCATGTGGCCGGCGTCATCGCGGTCGAAGACCGGCTGCTGCCTGCGCTTCAATCGCTCAAGGAGACGCTGCGTGCGAAGATGGAAGCTTTTGCGGATATCGTCAAAATCGGGCGCACGCACTTGCAGGACGCGACGCCACTGACGCTTGGACAGGAAATCAGCGGCTGGTGGGCGATGCTGGACAAGACGGAGCGTATGATCACGCAAAGCGCGGAAACGATGAGGGAGCTGGCTATCGGAGGGACGGCGGTCGGCACCGGCCTGAACGCGCATCCGGCGTTCGGCGACAAGGTGGCGGAGGAGCTGTCGGCGGAAACAGGGAAGACGTTCGCCTCGGCGGCCAACAAGTTTCACGGGTTGACCAGCCACGATCAAATCGTCTATACGCACGGAGCGATCAAGGCGCTGGCGGCCGACTTGATGAAGATCGCCAACGACGTACGCTGGCTGGCAAGCGGTCCGCGATGCGGCATCGGCGAGATTACGATTCCCGAGAACGAGCCGGGCAGCTCGATCATGCCGGGCAAAGTGAATCCGACGCAAAGCGAAGCGCTGACGATGGTCGCGTGCCAAGTGATGGGCAACGACGCTGTGATCGGGTTTGCGGCAAGCCAGGGCAATTTTGAGCTGAACGTATTCAAGCCGGTGATCATCCATAACTTCCTGCAGTCGGTGCGCTTGCTGGCGGATGCGATGGATTCGTTCAACGAGCATTGCGCCGCAGGCATCGAGCCGGACCGTCAAGTGATCCAGCGTTACTTGGACGAGTCACTGATGCTCGTCACGGCGCTGAATCCGCACATCGGATACGAGAAAGCGGCTTCCATCGCGAAGACGGCGCATAAGGAGCGGCTGACGCTGAAGGATGCGGCCGTGCGAAGCGGTTATTTGACGGCGGAACAGTTCGATCAAATCGTGCGGCCGGAAGACATGATTCATCCAAAAGCTTAAGCATACCATATGTGAACGATAAGCGGGACTTGGCCATGACGCCAGGTCCCTTTTTCAATATGGGGGAATTGGACTATGGTCAAGTTGCTGCGACTCGGGATGGACACCGAACCCGAGTGTGTTTTGGTGCCGCACGGGATTGTCGGCCCCAAGGCGCCGGGAGAAGGATTGATTGAGCACTCCGATCTCTGTACACATAATACGGTTTTGTTTTGCCTGCCTCCTCTTCCAGCCGCAACATAAGCAGACAACAAATGGAGAATACTAACGCGAGCGGTATGGAATTTCCATCAGGATGGAGGCTGGGACGTAATGAAAAAGTGGATTTCAGGATGCATGATCTGCGTATTAGCCGTTGTTCTCGCGCTTTCGGGCTGCGGCAAGAAGCCGGCGGCGCCGGACAATACGGCGGGAGGCACGAATCAGGGGGCCGGCGGCAGCGCCGGAGCAGGCGGGAACCAAGCCGGCGCCAAGTTCAATATCGGCATGGTGACGGACATCGGCGGAGTGAACGACAACTCCTTTAACCAAAGCGCCTGGGAAGGCTTGCAAAAGCTGGAGAAGGATACGGGCACCAAGGTGAAATATTTGCAGAGCAAAAGCGATTCCGAATACATTCCGAATTTGAATCAAATGGTAAAAGGCAACTTTCAGCTCGTATGGGGGATTGGTTTCATTATTGGGGATGCGATGAAGACGGTTGCTACGCAAAATTCGAACGCGAAGCTGGCGATTATCGACAACGTGGTCGATGCGCCGAATGTGGCCTCCGTTACCTTTGCCGAGAATGAAGGCTCGTATCTTGTAGGCGTTGTTGCCGGGTTAATGACAAAGACGAACAAGATCGGGTTTATCGGCGGGATGGACATCCCGGTGATTAAGCGGTTCGAGGCCGGATTCAAGGCAGGCGTAGCGGCTGCCAATCCGAATGCCAAGCTGTCGGTCAACTATACCGGGGCATTCGATAAACCGGATGCCGGCAAGGCGGCCGCCGCCACCTTGTACAATGATGGAGCGGATATTATTTTTCATGCGGCGGGCGCTACTGGAAACGGCGTATTCAATGAAGCGAAGGACCGGCTGAAAGGCGGTAAAAAAGTATGGGTCATCGGCGTCGACCAAGACCAGTCCAAAATGTTCGGTGACGACGTCACGCTGACATCGATGATGAAGCGCGTCGATCTGGCCGTGCACCGCATATCGAATGATTTGATTAACGGCAAGTTCGAAGGCGGTCACACGGTCGTGCTCGGCCTGAAGGACGATGGTGTCGGCTTGCCGGCGGACGCTGCAAAGAATGTACCGGAAGACGTATTGAAAAAAGTCGATGAGTACAAGCAAAAAATTGTCAAAGGCGAAATCAAGGTTCCGGAATCATGAGCATCAAGGTGGACATGCGAGGCATTACGAAGCGGTTTCCCGGCATCGTAGCGAATGACGGGATCAGCTTGACGCTGCGGGAGGGCGAAATTCTCGCCCTTCTCGGCGAGAACGGCGCGGGCAAGTCGACGCTGATGAACATCTTGTTCGGCTTATATCAGCCGGATGAAGGTGAAATCCACGTGAACGGCAAGCCGGTCACGATTCCGAATCCGGGCGCGGCGATCGCGCTCGGCCTTGGCATGGTGCACCAGCATTTCAAGCTTGTCCAGCCGTTCACCGTGACGGAGAATATCATTCTCGGCATGGAGCCGAAGCAAGGGCTGCGCGTGAACTACCGGGCCGCCGAGAAGCAGGTAGCCGAGCTGTCCGACCGGTACGGACTGAAAGTCGATCCGCGCGCCCGGGTGGAGGACATTTCGGTCGGCATGCAGCAGCGCGTCGAAATATTGAAGACGCTCTACCGAGGGGCGGACATCTTGATATTCGATGAGCCGACCGCCGTTCTGACGCCGCAGGAAATCAGCGAGCTGCTCGATATTATGCGGAAGCTGGTCGCCGAAGGGAAATCGATCATTCTGATCACCCACAAGCTGAAGGAAATCATGTCGATTGCCGACCGCGTCACGGTCATTCGCCGCGGCAAGGTGATCGATACGGTGCAGGTGAAGGAGACGAACCCAGATGAGCTTGCCGCGAAGATGGTCGGGCGTGAAGTATCGTTCCGTCTCGACAAAGCGGAGCGGAAGCCGGGCAAGCCGGTCTTGTCCGTCCGCGAGGTGACGGCGCGCGGCGCAAACGGCCTGCCCGTCTTGAGCGGCGTCACGCTCGAGGTGCGCGGCGGCGAGATTGTCGGGCTGGCCGGCGTTGACGGCAACGGACAGAGCGAGCTGATCGAGGCGCTGACCGGGCTGCGCGGCATCGACAGCGGCAGCGTTCTGTTGAACGGCGGCGAGATGGCCGGCCGGTCCCCGCGGCATATCGCCGAAAGCGGGCTTGCGCATATTCCGGAAGACCGTCACAAGCGGGGCCTTGTGCTCGACTTTCCGATGAGCGAGAATATGGTGCTCAAGTCGTATTACACCGCCGCTTATAACCGCGGCGGATTCCTCAATTACGCCGCAATCGACCGGCAGGCGCAGCGCCTGATCACGGAGTTCGACGTCCGCACGCCGGGCACGCACACGCCGGCGCGCGCGTTGTCGGGAGGCAATCAGCAGAAGGCGATCATCGCCCGCGAGGTCGATCAGGACCCCGATCTGCTTATTGCCGCGCAGCCGACGCGCGGGCTTGACGTCGGGGCGATCGAATTTATCCATAAACGTCTTCTGGAGCAGCGCAATAAAGGCAAGGCTGTGCTGCTCGTTTCGCTGGAGCTTGACGAAATATTGAAGCTGTCCGATCGGATTGCAGTCATCTATGAGGGCCGCATAGTCGGCGAGGTCGATCCGGAGCGGACGACCGACCGCGAGCTCGGCTTGATGATGTCGGGCTCCACAGCGGGTCACGGTCCTAGGCCAGCGAATCTGATCTCCGGAGGTGAAGCGCATGAATAAAGCGATTCGCGTCATGTCCGCCGACTCGGCACTTGTCCCGCTCGTCGCCATCGTGCTCGGGCTGCTCGTCGGCGCGCTTATTATGCTGGCCGGAGGGTACAATCCTTTGACGGCGTATGCGTCGCTGCTCGAGAAAGTAGTCGGTGATCCGTATAATATCGGGGAAACGATCCGGGAAATTACGCCGCTGATCTTCACCGGCTTGTCCGTCGCTTTCGCCTTTCGCACCGGCTTGTTCAATATCGGCGGAGAAGGCCAGGTCATGATGGGGATGACCGGCGCGGCGATCGTCGGTGTCAAGGCGAACTTGCCGTTCTGGCTTCATGCGCCGCTGGCCGTTATCGCCGGCGCGCTGCTCGGGGGATTATGGGGCGCGGTAGCCGGCTATTTGAAGGCGAAGCGCGGCGTCAATGAGGTCATCACGACCATTATGCTGAACTGGATCGCGCTCTACTTGGCGAATTATATCGTCAGCCACTTTTTGCTCCAGCCGGGTCAGCAGCGCTCCTATATGATCCGCGACACCGCATCCGTCAGCTTGACGGCGATCAGCGCCATGCTGGGCGACGCGCGTCTGCATTGGGGCATCGTCATCGCGCCGCTGGCCGCGGTCGTCTTCTATGTCCTGCTGTGGCGGACAAGACAAGGCTTCGAGCTTCGTGCCGTCGGCCACAGCCCGACGGCGGCCGAGTACGCCGGCATGAGCGTAGGCGCCAACGTCGTAAAGGCGATGTTTATCGGGGGCGTCTTCGCCGGGCTTGCCGGCGTCTTCGAAATTCTCGGCGTATTCCATTATCAAGTGCTGGCCGCCTCTTCCCCAGGCTACGGGTTCGACGGTATCGCCGTTGCGCTGCTCGGCGGCAACCATCCGCTCGGCGTCGTACTGGCCGCAGTATTGTTCGGCTCGCTCACGTACGGCTCGGCCGGCATGAGCTTCGGCGCCGACGTGCCACCGGAAATTATCCGGGTCATCATCGGGACGGTTATTTTCTTCGTTGCCTCGCATGGCATCATCCGCTGGATTTTGCGGTTGGTGTCGGGCAAACGCAAATCGGGGGAGGTGGCATAGCTCGTGGATGCGCTGCGTATTATAGGCGAGCTGCTGCATACGACGCTGGTGTTTTCGACCGCGCTTATATTTACCGCGATGGGCGGCATTTTCTCCGAACGGTCCGGCGTCGTCAATATCGGACTGGAAGGGCTTATGGTATCCGGCGCCTTCGCTTCGGCCGTAGGCACGCTGTATGCCGAGCAGGCGGGGATCACCGGCGGAGCGCCCTGGATCGGACTGCTCGCCGCGCTCGTATTCGGCATGCTGATCTCGGTCATCCACGCGGTCGCGTCGATTACGTTCAAGGCGGATCAAGTCGTGAGCGGCGTTGTTATTAACTTTTTGGCCGCAGGTCTTACGGTGTATCTTGTGAAAATCATGTTCGAAGGCTCCGGTCAGACGGAAACGCTGAACGCGGTGTTTCATAAGATCGCCATTCCCGGCCTGTCGTCCATTCCGCTGCTCGGCTACGCGATCTTTACCGCTTACCCGACGACTTATTTGGCGCTGCTGCTTGTTGCGGCGACAGGGTACATACTATACAAGACGCCGTTCGGTCTGCGCCTCCGATCCGTTGGAGAGCATCCGGGAGCGGCGGATACGCTCGGTGTCGGCGTCAAGCGCATGCGCTATACGGCCGTGCTGATCAGCGGCGCGCTCTCGGGTCTCGGCGGCGCGACGATTACGCTGACGACGACCAGCAATTTTTCGCACAATACGATTTCCGGTCAAGGGTTTATATCGCTCGCCGCGATGATTTTCGGCAAATGGAACCCGGCGGGCGCCCTTGGAGCCGCCGTATTTTTCGGCTTTGCCCAGTCGCTCAAAAATTTCGTGCAGCTGTTCGACTTGGCCAAACGAATTCCGATGGAATTTTTGTACATGCTGCCGTATATACTTACGATTCTGGTGCTGGCGGGAGCCGTAGGCCGGGCGTCCGCGCCGGCCGCCCTCGGCGAGCCGTACGACCCGGGAAAGCGTTAACCGAGAGGACTTGGCGAATAAGCGTCAAGTCTTTTTTCGTCTGCGCGAGGCGTTCCTCGACCGTTCCGCGACAGCGAACCCGCACCGTTTCCGCATCGAATAAAGCCGTTAGGCCATGGGAAATGTATTGTTGTATTGATCGTTTCCAATCAAGAATGGGAGGCCGTTTCATTGTATATTTTGTATACGCATAACGATTTGGACGGTGTGGGCTGCGGCATTGTCGCCCGATGCGCATTCGGGGAAAAGGCAGAGATCCGCTATCACTCGGTCAGCGGGCTTAATCAGCAAGTCGAGCGGTTTCTGGAGCGAGGGAAAAAGAAAAACTACCTGTTCATTACCGACTTATCCGTGAACGAAGCCAACGAGCGGGGGATCGACGAATTCGTCAAATCGGGCGGGAAAGTCAGGCTGATCGATCATCATAAATCGGCGCTTCATCTAAATGAATACAGCTGGGGTCATGTGCAGGTAGCCTACGACAACGGAAAGCTGGCTTCCGCTACGTCCCTGTTTTACGAATATCTTGTCCAAAACGGACTGCTGAAGCCGTCGCAAGGCTTGGAGCAATTCGTCGAGCTTGTCCGGCTGTACGATACTTGGGAATGGGAACGCGAGGGCGAGCTTCAGGCGAAACGGCTGAACGATTTATTTTACATGGTATCGATCGAAGAGTTTGAAGAAAAAATGGCCGAACGCCTCGAAAGGGGAGGGGCGTTTTCGTTCGATGAATTTGAAGAAAAAATATTGGACATGGAAGAGGAAAAGATCGAACGGTATGTGCGCAGAAAAAAGCGGGAGCTCGTGCAAGCCCGCATTCATAATCGTTACGTAGGCATCGTTCATGCGGAGTCGTATCACTCGGAGCTTGGCCATGAGCTCGGCAAGGATAATCCGCATCTCGATTACATCGCCATCTTGAATATGGGCGGCAAAAAAATCAGCTTTCGGACGGTTCACGATCAGATCGACGTCTCTGACATCGCCGGCCGGTACGGCGGCGGCGGGCACGCAAAGGCCGCAGGATGCCCCATGACGGAAGAAGCGTACCGGCTTTACGCTGCCGGAGCGTTTGCGCTCGAGCCGATGCGCGCGGATGCGGCGAACAATAAATTCAATTTGAAGCATTCCGAGTACGGATCGTTGTATGAGAACCGGAGAGAGCAAAGCTTGTTCATTTTCAGCGTGGACAGCGGTTGGGCGGTCGATGTCGACGGCACCGAACTGGAGGAGAGCTTTTCGACGTTTGAGGAGGCGGAATGGGTCGCCAAAAGGGACTATGCCGCATGGCTGGCCCGGGACGAAGCCTATATCGGCTATTTGATGGAGCAGATGTCGAACCGAAGAGCAAGATCCTTGATGCTTGTGTAGAGGGAACGAGCTCAAAAATAACGTTGACGCATATAATGCTGCCCGCGTAAGGGAGCATAGGTCGAGCAAGCAACCGATCGATCGGAAACCTGAAGAAGCTGCCGGGCGCAGCTTCTTTTTTTGCGAGGGTTCAAGAAATGATCGGCAGCATCGCGAACGTATTTTTATGGAATGGGCTTCAAGCTGCTTTTTTAGGGATTGACTCTCACGTTACGTTATACTTTAAAGTAAACGTTGAAGGGAGGCAGGCGCATTGAAAGTAAAGGAAGTTGCCGATTTGGTCGGAATCAGTGTGCGCACACTGCATCATTATGATGAGATCGGGCTGTTGGTCCCGGCCGAAACGACCGAGTCGGGGTACCGGCTGTATTCGGAAGACAATTTGGCCATGCTGCAGCAAATTTTATTTTTCAGAGAGCTTGGCTTTCCTTTAAAACAAATCAAAGACATGATCGAAAGTCCGTCCTTCGACCGCGAGGAGGCGCTGGCGCTCCATCGCAAAATGCTGCTTGCCAAGCGGGAGCAGCTGGACCGGATGATTGAGACGATCGACAAAACGATGAGGCACGCGAAAGGAGAAATTGAAATGACGAATAAAGAGAAGTTTGCCGGGTTTGATTTCAGCCATAATCCGTTTGAGCAAGAAGCGCGGGAACGGTGGGGGAACCGGGCGGTAGACGAAGCGAATGCCAAGGTTGGCCGGATGTCCAAGGAGGAACAGCATGCGCTGGGCGATCGGATGAATGCAATATACCGTAACCTTGCATCGCTACGCCATTTGCCGCCGGATTCCGTGGAAGCCCAGGCAGGGATTCAGGCATGGTACGAATTCCTGCAAACCATGGGCCACTATACGCTGGAAGCGTTTAAAGGGCTCGGCCAAATGTACGTCGACGATGAGCGCTTCACGCGGAACATCGACAAGTTCGGCGAAGGCTTGGCTGCGTTCATGCGCGACGCCATGGCGATTTACGCCGATCGCGGCAAATCGCAATAAACAAATGAAGCCAGCAGTTGCAGGCAAAGTCCATTTCGGGCTTTGTCTGTTTTTCTGCATACGGATGCGGGGCGGCTCCGCGTGCGCAAAAGGATCGCACAAAGGCATCCCGTGTGGTATGATGGCAGGAACAATGAGCGGCGGTCCGTCAGGCGCGGCCATGGAGGTTGACTATGAGCGAGCAGTACAGCATCGAGGAACGATGTCCGACAGTGGAGGAATACAGGTCGATTTGCGCGTCGGTCGGTTGGGAAGGCGTCATCAATTTCGAAGCGGCGGCCGGCTCGCTAGCGCGCTCGCTGTATGGCGTCGTGGCCCTGCATAACGGAGAAGCGGTCGGCATGGGCCGGATCGTCGGCGACGGGTATATTTATTTTTACTTTCAGGATATTGCGGTAAAGCGGGAGCATCAGGGAAACGGAATCGGCAGGCAGCTGTTGAACCGGATGATGCGGTATATGCAGGAGCATGCGCCGGATCAGGCGTTCGCCGGTATTTTTGCTTCTTCCGAAGGGATGCGGTTGTATGAGCGGTGCGGGTTTCGGCGGGAGCCGGGTCTGACCGGCATGTTTCGCGTGATGACGGCGGCGCGGAACCTGGAGGAAGGGCGATGAGCGATGCCGCTCCAAGAGCCGGATGTTTCACACGGTGCTCGGCTGCAAATCAAATGACGAAGAAAGCGAGTGGATAGGATGAGAGTCGGAGCGATTGTGCTTGATCTGGACGGGACGCTGCTGAATGGTTCCAAGGAGGTAAGCCCGCGCAATCTCGAAGCGGTGCTGCAATGCGTCCGGCAGGGCATACCGGTGATCGTCGCTACGGCGCGGCCCCCGAGATCGGTGGCGGATATGCTGCCGGAGCCGCTGCAGCAGCTCGACGCGATGATTTATTACAATGGCGCGCTTGTTATTTCCAGTAAGCACGGTACGAGAAGCCACTATCCGATCGAGGCCGGGCTCCTTGCCGAATTCATCGACGATTTAACAAGTACGGACGGCGATCCGTTCATTTCGGTAGAAATCGAAGACCGGTGGTACAGCATGAGAGAGCTCGATTACAATAAGCTGATGCATATCACAACCGGACCGCAGACGCTTCGACTGGAAGATATTCGTACCATGTCCGTGTCCAAGCTGCTCGTTTCGAATATCGACGAGCCGCGGGTCCGCAGGCTGACCGAACAGTTCGGCAGTCGGGCGAATATCGTCGTGACCGATGCCGGGCAGCTCATACAAATCATGGGCAAGGACGTGTCGAAAGAATCGGCGGTGGCGCGTCTGTGCGCAGAGTGGGGCATTCCGCTGCAGGAGGTTATGACATTCGGCGACGATTACAATGACATTGGATTGTTCCGGTCATGCGGCTATCCGGTGGCGATGGGCAATGCGATCGACGAGCTGAAGCGGATGGCGTATACGGTTACGGAGACGAATGACCAGGACGGAGTCGCCGCCGTGCTGGAGCGGGTGCTCGCCGCCCGTGCGGCCCGCTGACGCCTTGCGGGGTGACGAGCCGCCTGCCGGACCGCTCCGAAAGCCTGGTTACCGCCGAGCTGCCATTCGGTTGCGTATATCGGCGGCCACTTCGGCAGGCCGATCGATTTGAAAGATGACGTATCTATATTTATCGTGTCCGTCCAATTCCATGTTGATGAGATGATCCCTTTTCTCGTAGGACAGGAAATACCAGTCATTCGCATATTTGAAGCTGCCCTCGTAAATGTGAAGCGGCGCGATCGAGGTGCCGGGCATGCGAAGCATCCACAGCGGCGCGTCGAAACCGTCGACAAACACATTTTTAATATGCCGGTAATCGATGGATACTTTCCACTTGAGAGCGAACAACCCGGTGAACCCGGTGAGATGCAAAATAAGATGCGTATCCGTGAACTGAACATGCCTTCCCATCATCATCGCTCCTTGTGCCAGTTTGTTCTAAACTATACCATAAGTATGGACAAATCTCGAACCGCCAAGTCGTACATCGCCTGTTTCCGGCCGCTCCAGGAGCGCGCATCGCCGGCAGTCAGGGCGGTGTTTTTTGTGCTTGTTCAGCAGCGGCAACGGTTCATCGCACAGAGGTACTAGATGAATATAGTACTCAACAAACCTCGTCTTCGGGCTTACAATAGGGGGCAAAGCGATCATCGTGCGGATGGACGAGAGGAGAGTCTGTGTATGCTGGACCGGGAGGAACGGATAAATAAATTGAGGGAATACGAGCGAGACTGTTATTCCATTTGCTACTATGTGCTGCAGTGCGAGGAAAGTGCCTGCGAAGCAGCGAAACATGCGCTCTGCCAGCTGTATCAGTCCGAACGCTTCTTCGCAGAGGACCCCGTTGCGGTACAACAGGCATTGCGGAACGCATCGATCGCGTGCGCGCTTCAGCTGGGAGTTCACGTCATCTCTTTTTCGTCCCATGGGAAGGAATGGTAGCGGTGCAGGACGAATACATACCATTGAGGTTCCCTAAATCTTGGTTCGAACGGAGGAGTATGGATGAATGCGCTGACGGAGGAAGAAGTACAATCGGGATATCGATTGCTGTTTGACGGAAAGACACTGCAGGGCTGGGCGGCGACCAAGCACCCCGAAGGATGGATCGTGCAGGAGGGGCATCTGGTATGCAAGGGCGAGAGCAACGGCTATTTGCACACGCCGGATACGTTTGAGAATTTTACTCTCCAGGTGGAATACCGGACGGCGCCCAAAACGAACAGCGGCATTTTTTTCAGATGGTCCGATCTTAAGGATCCGGTGAACACGGGCTTAGAGATGCAAATATTGGACACGTATCACGAGGAGAAGACGAACAAGCACAGCTCCGGCGCATTGTACGATCTGGTCGCTCCGTCCTCGAATGCAGTCAAGCCGGCTGGGGAATGGAATCAGGCGATCATCACGTGCGACCGCAATAGGATACAGCTTCAGCTCAACGGCACGGTCGTCGTTGAGACCGATATCGACCAATGGGCGGTTGCCGGTAAAAATCCCGACGGGTCAGACAACAAATTCAAGTATGCCTGGCGCGACCGGCCGAGATCGGGACATATCGGACTGCAGGACCATGGAGGCTATGCGGAGTTCCGCAATATCAAGCTGCTTCAACTTTCTCATGAATAACATTTCAACTGCCATGCTTATCGTTTGAGCTGCGTTCACACCCAAGTGCCATGGATTAAACTTTTTTATTTAAGCTCACTGTTTTTGCCGGTGAGCTTTTTTTATGAGAAAAACTTGATGTGATTTCTGAAAAACCTCTTATTTGTACTCACACTGCAAGGTAGCTGCATCAGAAAGTAATAAAAACTAGCTCATTCATTGGCTGGCGTACGCAGCGGATTCCGGCATATACTTCTACAGAGAAGTTACATGAGAGCCGGACGGTGATGGCCATGGCAGCAAATACCGAAGGGTTGACGGGGCGGATCGTGACCGTGGATTCACCGGAATATGCGGAGGCGAGCCGCAGCTTCAACGCCCGCTTTCAGAAGCGGCCGCTTGTGATCGTGTACTGCCAGGTTACCGAAGATGTGGCCCATGCGATCCGATGGGCGCAGCGGCAGCGCGTCCCTTTCCGCATACGGTGCGGCGGACATAGCTATGAGGCGTACTCTGTCGTTGACGGGGGGCTTGTCGTTGATATTAGCGAGCTGCGGCAGCTTGCGGTCAACGTGCAAGCCGGAACGGCAAAGATCGGTGCGGGGTACCGGCTGCTGCCGCTGTACGAGGCATTGTCGAAATACGGCGTCGCGATTCCCGGTGGCACCTGCCCGACGGTCGGCGTGTCCGGGCTGACGTTGGGCGGCGGCTATGGACTGCTGTCGAGGCACTACGGCATGACGTGCGACAGCGTTATCGAGCTGGAGATGGTGAACGCCCGCGGCATCGTCATCCGGGCGAACGAACGGCAGCATCGCGAATTGTTCTGGGCGTGCAGAGGAGCCGGAGACGGCAGCTTCGGGATCATCACCTCGTTCACCTTCCGCGTGCAGCCGATCCGCGACGTAGCCTATTATTCGATGAAGTGGGACTTTGCCGACATGCCGCGCGTCGTTCGCGCTTGGCAGCAATGGGCGCCGCTGGCCGATTCGCGGCTGACGGCGCTGCTGAATGTATCCGCCCCGAAGCAGGGCGGCGTCTTATCCGTCGGCGTATGGATCGGCAGCGAGCAGGGACTCCGGGCTCAGCTCGGTCCGATGCTGACGCAAGTACCGCCCCAGTCACTGAACGTGCGGGCTGCGACTTGGCTGGACACGGCCCGTCATTTTGCGGGACAGCCGGTCGCACAGCAGGTGTTTAAAAATTCGTCGGCTTACGTGTACGAGCCGTTGTCCGATGCCGCGATCGATACGTTACAGCGTCTATTGACGCAAGCGCCGGAAGGGTCGGACAATATGGTGTCGATGGACGCTTACGGCGGAGCGATCGGCCGTGTACCGTCCGATGCGACGGCCTTCGTTCACCGGCAAGCGCGGTTTGTCATGCAGTATCAAGCATATTGGTACCGGCCGGAGGACGCTTCGAATAACACTCGTTGGGTTGAGCGGCTTCGTCAGGCCATGCTTCCGTATACGCGAGGGGCTTACAGGGATTATTGCGATGCGATGATTCCGGATTGGCAAGCGGCGTATTTCGGGCGTAATGCGGAAAGACTGAGGCGCGTGAAGCGGCTGTATGACCCGGAAAACTGGTTTCACTACGAACAGAGCATTCCGGAAATGTAGCTGAGCTGCAGCGGGGACATAAAGCTTCATCCATGCGTGCATATAAAGTGACTGCGAGCAAGCTGCCGGACCTCCCCGGCAGCTTGCTTCGTTATGGTCAACTATGTATTCGAGACACGAGGGAGGTCAGCAAACCTATTGTTGCCAAAAGTGAGTGATGACAAGTATAATAATCAAACCTGTAACATACTTGTTACATGATTGTTTATTTTTCAATCATGGAATCAAGGAGGAGACGGGTGTGATGATAGCGAAAAAACGGTTTTTATCGATAGCGCTCTGTTTGCTGATGATCGCTCTCATGCTTACCATGACCGTACCGGTCGCAGGATCGGCGGCGGAAACTGAAGGAGAATGGATTATGCCTGATACGCTGGTTTACCGTTTCGGGAGCTCCCTTACGGAACGGACCGTATCTTTGGTCGGGGACCCGAAGGAGACGCCTGAGGTGACGGCGAAGCCGACCGGGGTCAAGATTGATTCGACGCTTGAGGCCGCTTCGCGTACGTTTGAATTCGATGTGCCGCAGACGGGCACCTACGCAGTGAAGCTAGGCGGCATGACCGCTACGGACGGCGGTACGGCAGACGTCAGCATCGATGGCGTGGTGCAGGGGCGGTACAGCTTCTACAGCATGAACGGCCAGTATCCGCGGCCCGATCTTTCCGTAGCACAGCTTGAGCTTACGGCAGGCCGGCATACCGTTACATTGACGGTAACGGACAAAGGCAACGTCATCGGCGGCGGTACCGGGACGGCGATGTATCCGGCCCGGCTTGTTCTGACCGATCTTGATGCGGTGACGAACAGCAAGACGCGGCGCACGTACTATACGGAGGCGAAGCTCGCTGCGGCAAGGCACAACGTGCAGCAGTACGATTGGGCCGCCGCCCTTCGGGACGGCGTCGTGAACAAAGCGAATACATATGCGTCGCTGGGATGGGAAGCAATCTGGAATCTCGTGCCGACGCAGGCCATTCCGCGCAGCTACAACACGAACCAGCTAACAGGGAACTTCAGCCCGGTATCCGGCGATCTGAAGCCATACGGCAACTATCCGTGGAAAGCGGACCCGCAGCGCGAGCCGTGGAAAATCGTCGACCCGGCCAGCGGCTACAAGTTCCCGACGAACGACTTCGCAGCCTATTACCGGAGCGGGCTGGACCGGCACGGCAGCTTTGACCCGAAACGGGCGGACAAAAGCCTGCTCGTCAATACGCTTTATCCGGAAAAAGGCCCGGATTGGGGCGTAGATGACGGCTACGGATGGGTCGACCCGGCGACGAACATGCGGTATACCTTTGTAGCGTATTACGCTCATTGGTTCGCGTGGTACGGCGGTACGGCGATGATCAATGACGCGCTGAACAGCTTGCAAAGCGCCTATATCTACACGGGAGACGATAAGTATGCGCGAGCGGGCGCGGTGCTGCTCTCCCGCATCGCCGACGTATACCCGTCGATGGATACGGCGGAGTTCAGCAGCGCCGTCTACGTGAACTCCCATGGCGGCACCGGCGACGGCAAAGTGGTCGGCTCGATCTGGGAAACGTCGCTTGTGAAGACGTTCATCGGCGCGTACGACGCGTTTTTCTCCGCTTATGACGATCCGGAGGTAATTGCGTTCCTCGAGGCGAAGGGGGAGCAGTACGATTTGCCGTTCAAGCAAAGTGCGGCGCACCTTCGCCGCAGCATAGAGGACGGCATTCTGCGCCAGGTGCAGCCGGGTATGCTGTGGGATCAAATACGCGGCAATAACGGTTTCCACCAAAGCGCGGTAGCGATGGCCGCCGTCGTGCACGACACGCTGCCGGAGACGAAGCAGTGGCTGGATTTTGTGTTCCGGCCGGGGACGTTCGTGAACAAAGTCCCGCGCCAGGTGACCGGCGGCAACGTCTTGTTCAGCATGGTGAACGACGTCGACCGCGACGGTCACGGCAATGAAGCGGGGCCGGGCTATAACCGGCTGTGGATCGGCAATTATTTGACGGTAGCCGACGTGCTGGACGGCTACGACCGCTATGCGGCGGCCGACTTGTATGAGAACGTCAAGTTCCGCAAAATGTTCCAGGCGATGTACCCGCTCATCATGCTGGGAAAATATACGCCGTCGATCGGAGACAGCGGCACGACCGGGCAGCCGGGCATTATGGTCGACAAAGCGCAATCGATCAAAGCGTTCGAGCGTTTCGGCGATCCCGTCTACGCGCAGCTTGCGTATATGCTGAACGGGAATAAGACGGACGGCATGCATTCGGATATTTATACGGCCGATCCGAATAAGGTCGCGCGCGATATTGAAGCCGTCATCCGGCAGCATGGTCCGCTCGACCTGGCCAGCGTCCAGTTGACCGGCTATGGCTTTGCCGGCTTGCGGGACGGCCGGGTGACCGGGCAAACCGACACGAGGCGCGGGCTATGGATGTATTACGGCCGCAGCGGCGGACACGGGCACCGGGATGCGCTCAATATTGGCCTGTACGGCTTCGGGCTGGATTTGGCGCCGGATCTCGGTTATCCGGAGCAGGCGAACGCCACTGACGTGAACCGGTTCGAATGGGTGCAAAATACGATCAGCCATAACACGGTCGTCGTCGACAAGCAAAAGCAGCTCGCCCAGTGGGACGGTACGCCGAAGCATTACGACGACAGCCCGATGGTGAAATGGATCGACGTCGAAGCGCCGGAGGCTTATGCCCAAACGAGCCTTTATCGACGGACGACAGCGATGATCCAAGCGGACGACGCTAACTCGTACGCAGTCGATTTTTTCCGTGTGAAGGGAGGCCGTGACCATCATTTCAGCTTCCATGCCGCGGAAGGACCGGTCACGACCGAAGGCTTGAGCTTCACTGCACAGCCGGGCGGTTCGTATGCGGGGCCTGACATCGAATACGGCAAGCGGCCGGCGAGCGATAGCGTCACCGGATCCGGGTATAACGGCTCAGGGTTCCATTGGCTGAAAAATGTCCAGCGTGACAGTGCGCCTTCTGAGCGGTTCAGCGTCGATTATGACGTAACCGACACCTGGCACGTGCTGCCGAAGGAAGAGAACATCCATATGCGCCTGACGATGCTGGGGCAAGTGGATGAGGTGGCGCTGGCGGACGGCGTCCCGCCGCAAAACAAACCGGGCAATCCGGCCAGCGTGAAGTACGTCGTCGCTCACCGCAGCGGCTCCGACTTGAGCAGCGCGTTCACATCCGTCCTCGAGCCGTACAAGGACGCGCGGTATATTACTGCCATCGACAAGGCTTCCGTCATGCCGGAAGGGACCGTCACGTCCAGCGTTTACGATGTGCAGGCAGTGAAAGTGCAGCTTGCAAGCGGCCGCACCGATTATGTGATCAGTTCGCTGCATCCTGACGAGACGTTTATCGTCGATGGGAAGATTCGTTTTCAAGGCGCATTCGGCGTATACTCGGAAAAAGACGGTCAGCCCGTGTTTACGTATGTGAACGACGGCGCATCGATCGGCAAAACCGACGGCACGTATACAAACGTAGGCGTAAGCCGTCTGCAAGGGACGATCGTCGACTTCACGAAGGAGCTGTCGAACGTCAACAAGCTCACCGTACAGCTCGATATGCAAGGCGTTGACCCCGCAAGCTTGGTCGGATCTTCGATTTATGCGGACAATGACGGAAAACGGAATGCGGTCTATACGATTCGCGGCGTACGTCCGCTTGGCGGCGGTTTATACGAATTCGACCTCGGCGACATAACGCTCATACGCGCCTATGCGGATGCGGCCGATTTGTCCAAAGGCTTCGTCTACGATGTTGCGGTGGGCAGCGCGTTTACGATTCCGCTCAGCCGAACGGCATTGTATTTGTCCGACGTGCGCATCGTGGCGACGAAGACGGAGCTTGCCAAAAACGAAACCGTCGATCTGCAGGTGAAGGCTCTTCTGGCCGACGGCCGTCAGGTCGATTTGCGAGGGGATCATTTCAAATGGGAGAGCGACCGGCCGAATATTGCCGGCGTGAACGGCCAAAATCGCTTGAAAGCGCACAATACCGGGACGGCCACGATTTCAACGACGGTGGAGAGCGGCGGCGTGAAACGAACCGGATCGATCCGCATAACGGTAAAATAACGACGGTAACATTAGAATCCGACCGGATTTGAATGCCAAGAAGGAACGGCCATCTGAACTCATCCCCTCGTCCGTGTTTCTGGACATGGAGCAGCCTCCGGGGGTGAAGTTCCGCTGCGCGGTTCCTTTTTTCTTGTTCGATGCCGGGCCTCGATTCTTGCCGGCTCGTTTCAATAGATTTGAAGGAATCGCCTCAGCTTTGGCGAATAGTGACATCATATGGTTATTCGTACGGGAGGAGAGGAACAGATGGAACAACTTCGCAACTGGGCAGGCAATTACCAATATAGCGCCTCGGAGCTTCACGTTCCGGCAACGGTAGAGCAGGTAAGTGAGCTGGTCGCTCGCAGCAGCCGGATCAAGGTGCTTGGCACGCGCCACTCGTTTAATGGAATCGCCGACTGTGCAGGCAGTCTGCTATCGCTTCAGAAGCTGAACCGGGTGATTGCATTGGATCGCTCGCGCCATCAGGTAACGTTCGAAGCCGGGGTCCGGTATGGGGAGCTGTGCGGGTATCTGCATGGCAACGGGTATGCGCTGCACAATTTGGCGTCGCTGCCCCACATTACCGTGGCGGGAGCTTGCGCAACTGCAACACACGGTTCGGGTGACCGGAACGGCAATCTGGCAACCGCGGTTCATGCGATGGAGATCGTGAAGGCAGACGGGGAAACGGTCGTCTTCTCGCGCGATCATTCGGATGGGCTCATGGATGGAGCGGCCGTTGCCCTCGGGGGGCTGGGCGTCGTCACCCAAATGACGTTAAACGTAGTCCCGCAATTTGAAATGAACCAGTACGTATACGAAAACCTGCCATTGGAACAGCTAAAGCATCATTTGGACGACATATTTTCCAGCAGCTACAGCGTCAGCCTGTTTACCGACTGGAAGGGGCCTGCGTTCAATCAAGTATGGCTCAAGCGGACGTCAGCGGATGAGCATCGCGTTCCTTTGGATTCCGTATTTTTCGGTGCGACGCGGGCGACGGAGCGGCTTCACCCGGTGCCTGGAATGACTTCCGAGCATTGCAGCGAACAGCTCGGCGTTCCCGGACCTTGGTACGACCGGCTGCCTCATTTTCGCATGGATTTCACACCGAGCGCCGGAGATGAGCTGCAAAGCGAATATTTCGTAGCCCGTGAAGATGCGTACGACGCTTTATGCGCCCTCGAGCGGTTGAAGGACCGCATCGCCCCGCTCCTCCATGTGTCAGAAGTTCGCACGATTGCGGCGGATCAGCTGTGGATGAGCCCCTGCTACAAGCAGGACTCGGTTGCGATCCATTTTACATGGAAAGCGGATGGGGACGGAGTCCGTCAACTGCTGCCGATCATGGAGGAGCAGCTTGCGCCGTTCCGCGTGCGTCCGCACTGGGGCAAATGGTTCGCCATGTCCCCCGCACAACTGCAATCGCGCTATGAGAAGCTGCCGGATTTTCAACGGCTAGCCCTTGCATGCGACCCCCACGGCAAATTTCGCAATGACTTTCTGAACAGCTACATCTTGGGTGAAGTATGAATTGAAATGACAACCTGTCCGATGATGGAGGACCGTATGAACGACAAGATCGCGACGCTGCTGCGAAACCATAGGATGGAAAATATTAGTTTGTTGAAAATGATCGAAGCTTACGGTCCGGCGATTTCTTGCAGCGTCGTGGAACGGGGGGCGGAATGGGGCATGCTGCTGGCGCTGCCCACGAAACAATCCGCCTTCGATCTTGCCAAGTATCCAGGCACCGCATCGGTTATTTTCCTCTCCGGCTCGCATGCGCCGATCTTGAACGAGCTTCTGGATCAAGTCCCCCAAGACAAACCGCTTGTCTTCAAGGTTCAGCATCCGCTCTACAAAGCTTTAGTGGAAAGCAAGTTTCAAGTCAGCTCCGTCCGTTCGTTTATCTCTTATTCGTGTGCGGAACCGCTGACGGCTGCGGATGATGCAGAGGTGAGGGAAGAAGCGGCGGTTCACGATGAGCTGCTTCTGTTGTGGCGTCAGAACGGATATAGCGAGCAGGAGCTGCGCCGCATGTTCGCAGGCGGAGCGCGCTCCTTTACGTTGTATCGCGGCAGCATTCCGGTCAGCACCTGCATCGTCTTTTGCAATGATGATCCCGTATGGGAAGTCGGCGGCGTATTTATGTGCGAGGAACATCGAGGGAACGGATACGCGAAAAAGGTCGTCAGCCGAGCGATCAACAGCTTATTGCGGCGTAATCTTATACCGCGATATCAAGTCGTACACGATAATGCGGCATCGATCCATGTGGCCGAATCGCTCGGTTTGAAGAAAGCGGTCGTGTTGGAGCATTTGTTATATGCCCCTAACCATCAAGCAGGCCACCGGCAATAACGCGCGGCGGCCTGTTGTGTTGGATGGAATGATATCTAAGCCTGTGAATGGGAAACGGTGCGGATCGTACCGAAATTCCGGATGTATGTCAGTGAGCGGAATTGGCTTGAGCCCGCTGTTCGTCCAGCGCATTTTTCAGGCGAGCGACGACATCCGAATATTCGGCTTTCCCGATAAGGTTGTTAAATTCTTGAGGGTCTTCCGCAATATGATACAGTTCCCCCGGTTCGTCATCGTACATATTCAGCTTCCATGTATCGGTACGAATCATGAAGCGGTTCTCCATCTGGGCAATGACTTCTGTGCGCCAATGATCGGGAGCAGCCTCGCTCTCTAACAGCGGCTTTAAGGAACGGCCGTGAAGATGTTCGGGAATGTCCAGTCCGGCCATATCGCATAAAGTCGGGAACAGATCCACATGGGCGGCAAGCTCATGGCGAACCCCCGGCTTCAATCGGGGATGCGAGAACATTAGCGGGACATGAACCGATGACTCGCGCATGACGAACTTGAAGTACATTCCGTGTTCCCCGAGCTGCTCCCCATGGTCCGATGTGAACACGATCAATGTATCCTCCGTCATATTTTGCCGGTCAATCGCATCGACGACCATGCCGACAAATTGGTCCACCATCTCGACCAATCCATAATAACCGGCAAGCATCTGGCGTTTCTCCGCGTCCGTTAAGCGGCTCCACTCTTTCTGCCGATTCGTAATGAACGGGTGAGGAGGGGTTGCCGTTTCCGGCAGCTCGTCCGGCAGATTGAACTTGGAGGGGTCGAATTGATCGAAAAACGGCTTCGGCGGATAAAAAGGCGGATGCGGCTCGGGAAAGCCGACCCACAACTGGAACGTTTCTCCGTTGTCCGCTGCTTCCTCGATAAACTGTACGGCGCGTTCCGCAACCAGAAAGCCTTTATGCTGCTCCTTCGTTCTTGTACTCGGTCCTGCGGTTAGCCGCAATACGGCTTTTGAGTTCTCCCATGCGACAGCGCTCTTATCCTGCTCGGACAAAATGTCGTTCAAGTTCTGGGGACGCACCGTGTCGAAGCCGTGATCGAAGCCGCCTTTTTCCGGGACCGCAGTAATGTGGGCACTGCGATAGCCTGCAGTGTGAAGCTTATGAGCGATGGTCTCCAGTGGCTTGGCCGGCTTCGTTTCATTATCCGTCACTCCGTGGGCGAATGGATACACGCCGGAGATCAAGCTGTGCCTTGCCGGGGAACAGATCGGGGCAGAGGTGAAAGCGCTTGTAAATTGAACGCTTCGTTCGGCCAGCCGATTGAGATTCGGCGTTTGCACATAAGGGTTTCCATTGCATTGCAATGCATCGTAACGAAGCTGATCGCAGATGATGACGACAATATTCATGCGTTCCTCCCATATGTATGAATGAATTGCGCAAGCCTAAGGAAATATTAGGGATCTCCAGCTTTCTTCCATTATACGCGTCGTGGTTGTGAAAATATAGAAGGAAATGCGGCGGGTAGAGCATACCCATGACAAAAAAACGCCCTCTGTCACCTAAGAGAGCGTTTCTATTCATGTATGAATGCGTGCGTTATTTATATTATTTGATAAACACCCCGCCAAACGGGATGACCTCCCTGAGCACCCGTCGAATCAGGCTGTCGCTCTGCATGTGTTCGTCCAATGCCCTGTCGGGTTTGGAAGGCTGCAGCAGCACCTGCCCGGTACCGGTAAGCTCCCATTGGTAATTCATATATTGGCTCGCCAATGCGTTGCCGTATACGCAAGGCTTCAAAGTAATATGCTGAGGATAGGCAACAAGACAGTTGATATCGACATAAAGCGGTTTCTCCGGATCTAGCTCTATCGGAACCAGCGCTCCGGTCGTCATTAGCCCCAATGTGCCCGGTCCCTGGAACCGCATCTTCACAAAATCGCGGGTCATCAGCGTATTTCGCACGGTTTGCACCTGCGTTCGGAAGGTCATTCCTTCCGTATAAAACAGTACATGGCGAAATTCAAACAGCAAATCTTCGTCGGGCCGGATGGTCAGCGTCGTCATGGAATAGCCGGCAGGCAATCCAAGCATAAGCCGGGCGGGACCGGAAATCTTTGATTGTATCATTCTTTTTTTTCGGTACATGCCGACCAGCTTCATCAATGAATCCTCGCGCTGATAGGACGATCCTTGGAAAGCCACGATTTGATTCGGATGAAGAATATGCACCGCCTCATCGGGGGCAACGGTCAATGTCGCCAATTCCATCTTCTGTGCAGCTTGCTCAAACGAAATATCCATAGGCTCTCACCACCATCTTGCCGCTGCTTTATATATTCAGGACCGCAGATTCTCTCTAGCCCTGCGCCACACCATCCAACGGATGAAGCGTCCTGTCACGAAATAACCGACTACCAGCAACGCTGCCGTGACGGCAAGCATAGTCAGCTTGCGCGTCCGCGCTTCCTTGTCCCGCGCTTGCTGTTCCATAGCCTGCAAACGCTGCTGGAGCTCGTCCTTTTGCGCCTGCAGCTGTTGATTTTGCGCGACGAGCTTCTCTTCCGTTTCTTTGGACTGCCGGATCGATTCGCTCAGCTTCTCATTTTGGAGTTCCAGCTGCAGCTTGGCAGCGTCATACTTCTTTTGAATCTCGTCCATTTGCTCGGGCAGCTGGTAAATGTTTTTGACCCGGTCGACGAAGCCGGCTTCGGCGGTGGACACGGATTGCAGCAGCAGCAGAAAAGCACAGAGCGTCACTACAGCGGCTCTTGCTGTTTTGGACATCAACCGACCGGCACTTCCCCGTAGGTTCTCACGGCTGTTCACGTTTCCTCGCCTCCCCCAATTCGACATTCTTCTCTATATTCTACTCTATCTGCGTTTGGAAGCCAAATAGAAATGACGCAAGCGCACGGACATAGCCAGGGAAGAGGGGAATATGTTTGAGGACCTGATCGAGCTGTATTGCACGCAAAAACGTTTGACGAAAGTCAATACATTACTATATCATACAGGTACGATACAAGTTATACGTTTGTTACTCAGATAGCCATGACAGCAAGGATGGTAGCGGGGAGAACCCGGCTTTGGAACCGGAAAGGTCGCGTAAGCATCATGCGCTGCGAGTTCATTCCTCATTAAGCATAGGTATGATACATATATCATTTAAAGGAGGGCGTACATTGGATCTGAATCGTCTCGTAATTCACCCTATTGCCGAAGGTGGGACCGCAATGGACGGAACACAGATGGCGGATTGGCTGTCGAGGCAGGTGATGGGCCGATGAAACGTTGGGGAATTGCCGTTATCGGCTGCGGAGCCGTCAGTGAATTTCATTTGAACGCGATTCGCGAACTGGATAACGCCGAGCTGACCGGCGTCGCCAGCCGCAGCGAGGATCGGGCGCGCCAGACCGGGGAACGGGAACGCTGTGCTTGGACAACCGACTATTCGGAGCTGCTGCGGCATCCTGGAACGGATCTCGTTTGTTTGACCACGGGCAGCGGGTCCCACTACACCATCGGGCTAGATGTTCTGAATGCGGGAAAGCATCTTTGGGTGGAAAAGCCGCTCGCCATGACGGCCGAGCAAGCCGATCGCATGATTCTTCTTGCCAAAGAGAAGGGCGTCACCCTCTCCGTCGTATCCCAGCGGCGGTTTGAAGCACAGCACAGGCTTGTAAAACGGGTTGTTTCCGAGGGGAAAATCGGCAAACTGATGCTGGTGGAAGTATCCTGTCCATACTTCCGCACCCAAGCGTATTACGATTCGTCGGCATGGCGCGGGACTATTGCCGAGGACGGGGGCGCGCTGATGAATCAGGGCATCCATTCGATCGATTTGATGCTGTGGCTGGGCGGGCCGGTTCAATCCGTTTACGGCAAGACAGAGACAATGTGCCACGATATGGAGGCCGAGGATATAGGACTTGCGCTGCTTCGGTTTCGCAGCGGCGCGTTCGGCACGATCATGTCCTCAACCGGCATTCGTCCGGGCTTTGCGCCTTCGCTTCATTTGTATGGAGACAAGGGCACGATTAAATTGGAAGGAACCGCGATCACGCATTGGACCGTTCCAGGTATGGAACTGCCGGAATTGATCGATACCGCGACCAGCGGGGGCGGGGTTGCGGATCCCCGGAACATCTCGATGCAGTATCACAAGCTGCAGCTCATGGAATTGCTGGCGGCTCTATCGGAAGGAAGAGAGCCTGCGGTAACCGGTGCAGATGGCAAAAGGGCCGTGCAGCTGATCGAAGCGATATACCGTTCGTCGCGCGCGGGCAGCGAAATCCAATGGGAGGAGTAGCTGCTATGGGAAGAGACATTTGCCTGGGTACGGCGAAGGTGGACATTACCCCCGCGGATCCGTTGGAGCTGGCCGGTTTTGCGTCCCGGACAGGAAGCTTTGAAGGGATCAGCAGAAGGCTCTATGCACGGATATGGTTTTTTGAGCAGCATGGGGACAGCGGTGTGCGCAGGGCGCTGATCGTTCAAGCGGATCTCATCTGGTGGGGACCCGAAATCGTCCGGAGCTTGAAACAAAACTTGTTGGAGCGGTGGGGATTCGACCCTGCATCGGTCATCTTGCATGCGTCCCATACCCACTCGGGGCCGCAGACGACCGGCATGTTTACCTCGTCTCTCGGAAAGCCGGATTCGGCGTATTTGAAGCAGCTGGAATGGCTTGTGTTAGACGGGGTGTCGGAAGCGCAGTCCAATTTGGAATCGGTGCAAGTGCACAGGGGTGTCGGGGATTGCCGCATCGGCGTGAACCGCCGCAAGCGGGTGGAGGAGACGATCAAGATGGCTCCGCATCCCGATGGACCTATGGATACGGAAGTAACCGTGTTCCGATTTCAGACCGGCGCCGGAGCGGCCAAGGGCGTGCTTTTCCATTATACGTGTCACCCTACCGTGACGGCGGACAACTTCATTTCATCCGAATTTCCGGGTGTGGCGATGGAACAGGTGGAGGAGGCTTTGGCCGGCGGAGCGATCGCATCCTACATGCAGGGCTGCTGCGGCGACATCAGACCTGCACTGGTTCGCGATGATGCATTTTACAGAGGCACCGATGAGGACGTGGAGCGGTTGGGCGGCGCGCTCTCGGAAGAAGTGCTTCGCGTGCTAGGCAGGCCGATGAAGCCGCTTGCTCCAACCGAGCTGGCATGGCGGAGCGATATTGTGCGCCTGCCGCTGCAGCCGATGCCGGAACGGGAGGAGCTGGAGACGCTCAAGGACGAGGAAGGGATTGTGGGACAGTGGAGCGCGCTGCTGCTTGATGAACCGTTCCGGTTATGCGACTTCGTACCGTTGGAACTGTCCGTGCTCCATATCGCAGACGGGCTGTCGTTCCTTGCCCTGGATGGCGAAGTGGTGATGGAATACGGGGATTTTGTGAAAAAGCGGTCCGGCGGTCGTATCTTGCCGCTTGCCTACAGCAACGGCATGGTCGGTTACATCCCTACTGCCCTGCAGGTTTCGGAAGGCGGTTATGAGGCGAAAGAATCGGTACGATACTTCGGTTTGCCTGCTCCGTTCGACGATTCGCTGGAAAAGCTGATTTGCGACGGATTGCTGCGATTGATCGGAACGGATGATCCCAGAGCGTTCATGTACAACGGAGACTAGGCCATGCTCATGTAATGAAAGGATTGCATTGAATGGGAGGGAGAGACGTGCTGATCAAGCGGGTGCGAACATTCGCCAACATGACGTTTCAACGAAAGCTGCTGCTATATTGTTTATGCTTAAGCATTTTTCCGGTACTCACCATTGGACTGCTTTCCTCCTTCATCGCTGCGCGCAGTATGCAGAGCGTGGTGGATCAGAACCACCGGTATATGTTGAACCAGATGCAGGTACAGCTAGGCCAGTTAACGAAAAGCTTGGAGATCGCCTCGATTACGATCGCCACCAATCTTGCGGTGGAGAAATCGGTCCGGGAAGGACCGGGCATCGACAAGCTGGACACGTCGCTCGAAATGAATGAAACGATTCGGCGCATCCGCAGCACATCGTCGATACGGTACAACGTGTCGATCATTTACAAGCAGTTCAATCATTATATTTATTCAAGCGAGTACGGCTCAGATAAGATCGATCAGATGCGCCTTGTATCTATCCTTGAAAAAATGAAGCCGCTCATGAACGAATCGTTCGTCGTCCCAGCAAATACGTTTGACGATCAGCCGGATCTGCTGCTGTTCCGTCCGGTGCCGATCCATTCCGGTTATGGCGACGGCGTGCTTGTACTCCATGTCAGTCCGGATGATCTTCTCCGGTTCGTCGGTTCGACGGAACACGGGCGAGGAACCCGCGTGCTCGCCGCGGACGAGAAAGGGAGGATCGTCCTCAGTTCGAAGCGGGGAGAGATGGGCAGAACGCTGGACGAAGTGGTTCCTGCCTTCTCTAGGGAGGCTGACGATTTTATGCGGACGCTCGAAATCGGCGGGACGAGCTTCAAGGTACAGGCGCAGAAGTCTGCGCTGAACGGCTGGACGTACATCGCCTTGACGCCGATGTCGGAACTGACGGCCCAGTCCGACCGGATCCGGCTGAGCACATGGATTATTGCCGGCGTCCTGCTTCTCGGCTGGGCGATTATCGCCTCGGCTCTCTCGAGGCGAATGTATTTCCCGATTCGGCGCCTCGCCGATCGGCATATGCCGCACAGCCGAAACGAGAAGAGTCTCGGGGACGGATTGACTAGACTGGGTGCTTATCTCGAGCAGTTGGCCGATGCGAACCGTCAGCTGAACAATCGGTTAAGCGAGCAGTATCCGTATATGCGTCAGGGCATCTTCCAGCAGCTGCTGAATGGCGAAATGTCCGAGCGCGAGCTGCTGCTCGCTGCCGAATACGCCGGAATCCATCTGAAAGGCAGCTGCGTGTTCGTGCTCGTCGCCGAGGCGGACGACATGGCCGCCTTCCATCAGATGTATCGCGAGAAAGATCGCGCGCTCATTCATTACGCGCTGCCGAAGCTCATGGAGGAGACGTTCCACAACGTTCCGTTCTGCCTGGGTTTTACGCCCAAGACCGGCCGCGTCATTCTGCTGATCGGCATGGACGAGGCGGGAGAGGGAGCGAAAGCGCTGCTGCGCGAATACGCCGACGAGGT
Organism: Paenibacillus solanacearum; assembly: GCF_910593845.1. GTDB lineage: Bacteria > Bacillota > Bacilli > Paenibacillales > NBRC-103111 > Paenibacillus_G > Paenibacillus_G solanacearum. Next base: position 46,323 of record NZ_CAJVAS010000008.1, read on the forward strand.
CCGGACGCATGTGCGGTCTTATTTTCGTTTCTCCGTCAGCGTGGCGATCGCCAGCCCCCTCTCCGGCTTCACCGAGATCGGCAATGGCTACGACGAGGCGGCGGCGCTCCTCGGCCACCGGTTCATTCTGGGCGGCGATATTACGATTGTCGCCGAGCAGGCTGATGAAGCGCTGCTGCGGCTGAACCGGCAAACGGTGGAGCGGCAGAAGCGGATCGTGCACCACGTACTGCACGGCAATCTGGTCGATTCGCGGAGGCTGCTTGCGGAAATTGCCGCCGAGCTGCCCCGGTCGCCGATTCGGCCGCAAACCGCCATGGGATTGTTCTCTTACATGCTGGGCGAGCTTGATTTCATGCTGCAGCAGACCGGCTGCGACATTCAGGAAGCGATGGGAATCGATTTTTACGGCAAGCTGCATGACCTTCGTACACTGCCCGAGCTGGAGCAGTGGCTCGCCGGCGAGCTATTCCCGGCCATAAAGGCGCATCTGGAACGGGAGGCGGTTTCCAAACAGGCGAAAACGATTAGCGAGGTGAAGCGGTACGTCCAGGAGCATATCGGCGAGGAGCTGTCGCTGCAGATGGCGGCCGACCGTTTCGGCATGTCCGTCTCCTATTTGAGCAAGCTGTTCAAGGACGAATCCGGACTCAATTTCAGCGAGTACGTGCTTGAGCTGCGCATGAACAAGGCGCGGGAATGGCTCGAACACACCGATCTGCCGATCAAGCAGATTGCCGAGAAGAGCGGTTATGCGAGCGTTCAAAATTTCAACCGGATGTTCAAGCAGCGGTACAACCTGCCCCCAGGCGAGTATCGGAGGGAGAAACGGCAGGCTTAGGGAGAACAGCGAGTTTATCCGTATTTGTCATTTTGATGATCCTTTTTTATGGTGTGCGATCCAAAGAAATGACAATTGCGCGGAAGTCTGGCCGTTTCCAATAATTACGTAATAAGGGGGCTTCCCTAGACGAAACACGGAAGGAGCATGAATGTGATGATCCGAACGAAAAAGATGGTTGCTTCGCTGTTCGCCGTATCGCTGTTCACATCCGTCGTCGCAGCCGGCTGTGGCGGCCAGCAGCCAAGCGGGACGGATGCCGGAAGCGGCAGTTCGCCGAAAAACTTGAACATCCTGGTTTCGCACGCCAATGCCAAGTACGCCATGCAGGTAAAGGACGACGACCGCTACATCAAGGAGCTGTCCAGGCTGTCCGGTTACCATTTGAAGTTTGAATTTTTGGGCCACGGAAACGACTTCACCCAACAGATGACGGTGCGCTTCGCGTCCGGAGATCTTCCCGACGTGATTCGGACCGACAGCATTAATTCGACGATGCACCCGGGGGCGGTCGACAAAGGCGTTTTTCAGGATTTAACCCCGCTGATCGAAAAATACGGACAAAACTTGAAGAAAAAAATCCCCGAAGAAGCATGGAAAAGCCCGCGAGTCAGCAAGGATGGCAAAATTTACGGCATTCCGGCGCTGTCGGCGCTTCCGGCTTCCCGCGTCGTGTACATCCGGCAGGATTGGCTGGACAAGTTGGGCATGAAAACGCCGAAAACGGTTGATGATTTCTTGAAGTTTTTTGAGGCTGTCAAAAAAGAAGACATGAACGGCAATGGCGACCCGAACGATGAATACGGATTTTACGTCCGCGAGAATCTGATTTATTCCAATCTGTTCTTCTCCGAATTCGGCGCGGAGCCGGGGACATGGTATTTCAAGAACGGCAAGCTGGAGCCCGGCATGATCCAGCCCGAGATCAAGGATGCGCTTAAGTTTTGGAAAAGCTTGTACGACAAAGGCTACATCAACCCTAACCTGTTCACGAACAAAGCGGCGGATTGGGAGGCCGGCATCAAGCAGGGGAAAGGAGGCATGTGGGTCCACGACGTTACGAACTACAATTCCAACTGGGGGCTCCCCGAGTTTTACGCGAATGAGAAAAACGCCAAGGTATCGATGATCAGCGCGCCGGAAGGACCGAAGGGCAAAGGGATTTCACCGCAATCGGATCAAATCTACTTCGTATGGGTCGTACCGGCGAAAAACAAAAGCGCCGAAGACGTGATCAAGTTCCTCAACTGGGCCTGGTCGGACGAGGCGGAGCCGTTCTTCGCGCTTGGGATCCAGGATTACAACTACAAGATGGAAAACAACAAGCCCATATGGAATTTGAGCGATCCTGCCAACAAGGACAACGACGCTTCCGTATTTTATCAGCTGTCGATCAATCCGCGCGGCGACGGTAGAATGCTGCCGAAGCTTCTGGAGGTCATTCCGAATGCCGGAGCGATCAAGGAAGGGATCAAGACAGCGGCGGGCAATGTGATCAAAAACGATGCGCTGCATATGCCGACGCTGGAAAGCTTGAAAACCCATCCTGAGCTGGCGCCCGGAACCGGAGCTGCGGGGACGCTGTTTCTCGACATGTTCGCGAAAGTGACTCTCGGCAAGGAGGATGTCGATTCCGCATTCGACAAATTTGTGGCCGAGTGGAAGCGCAGAGGCGGCGATGCCGCCATCAAGGAAGCGACCGACTGGTACAACCATTTCCACAAAAAATAAATTCGGAATCGGGTGCGCCGGCTGGGCCGCTGCCCAGTTGGCGGATTCGAATCCGGGGGAGGATCACGGAGGATGTGAACATGCTGAAGAGACGAACCTCGAACGATTCGATGCTGCTATGGCTCATTGCGCTTCCGGGCATTCTGCACTTTGTTGTATTTAAATACGTTCCGATGCTCGGCAACGTCATCGCTTTTCAAGATTACAGCATATTTTCCGGGATTGCGGACAGTCCTTGGGTCGGATTCCAGCATTTCGCCAACATGTTTACGTATGCGGAGTTTTATCACATTTTGACCAATACGCTGCTTATCAGCTTGTATTCGATCTTGTTCGGCTTCCCGGCGCCGCTTGTGCTGGCCCTGCTTCTGAACGAAATCCGCAGAGCCTGGTTCAAGCGGTCGGTGCAGACGCTGCTCTATCTTCCGCACTTCTTGTCCTGGGTCATCGTGGGAAGCCTTTTTATCAATTTACTGTCGATCGACGGTTTTTTGAACACGATACTGAGCTGGTTGGGGCTGCCGGGCAAAGATTATTTGACGCAGCCGGAATATTTCCGCAGCATTCTCGTTTCGATCGGGATTTGGAAGGAAATGGGCTGGGGCATGATCATCTATTTGGCTGCGCTGTCGGGCATCAACCCGAATCTGTATGAGGCGGCTATGGTGGATGGAGCCGGACGGTTCCGTCAAATGTGGTCGATTACGCTGCCGTCGCTGCTGCCGGCAATCGTCGTCCTTTTCCTGCTGCGGGTCGGCCATGTGCTCGACTCCAACGTGGAGCAGGTGCTGATCTTGCTGAATCCGCTCGTCCGCGATGTCGGGGAAGTCATCGACACGTATGTGTACCGCGTCGGTTTGCTGGGCGCGCAGTTCAGCTTGACGACGGCGATCGGCATCTTCAAGTCGCTGGTCGGTCTGCTGCTTGTGGTCGGACTGAACGCGCTGAGCCGAAAAACGACAGGAGAGAGCATTTATTGACCGCTGCCGCTTCGGCAGCCGGACTACGGGAATACGGGAAGGAGGGATGGCCTTTGCCGGTGCCAAGAAAGCTTCGCTTGTTTCCGCTGGTGAACGGCATGATGTTTGTGATGCTCTGTTTGACGATGATTGCCCCGATCGTACATCTGGCCGCCGTATCGCTCAGCGCTCCGGTTTACGCTAACGCGAAGCTCGTCGTGTTTTGGCCGAAAGGCTTTAATGTCGAAGTGTATCGTACGATTTTTGCGATGGCCAACATCTGGAAATCCTTGGGCGTGAGCGTCTACATTACGGTTTTGGGTACGCTGATTTGTCTCGCGTTCACCTTGACGCTGGCGTATTCGTTATCGCGTCCGAGCATGAAAGGCCGGAGGTGGGTGCTGCGAGGCATCATCGTCACCTTCGTTTTCTCAGCGCCGCTGATCCCGAACTACCTGGTCGTACGCGGGCTTGGCATGGAAAACACGCTGTGGGCGCTCATGATTCCCGGAGCGCTTAATGCCTTCAACGTCATTATTATGAAGACGTTCTTCCAAGGGATCTCGAGTGAAATGTTCGACGCCGGGAAAATCGACGGCTGCAGCGAGCTCGGCGTATTCTCGCGTATTGCGCTCCCGCTGTCGGCGCCGGTTGTCGCCACGGTTGCGCTATTTCATGCGGTAGGGCAGTGGAACTCGTATTTCGCCGCGCTGATCTTCATACGCAGCAAAGACCTGCTTCCGCTGCAAGTGCTGCTGCGCAACCTTATCGTTGAGGAGCAAGCCAGCAATGTGGCCAGCACCACCGAACTATCCGGCCTGCTCACCCCGGAAATGCTGAAAGCGGGCATTACGCTCTTCGCTACCGCACCGATTCTGATCGTGTACCCGTTCTTGCAAAAGTACTTCGTCAAGGGCGCTATGGTCGGATCCTTGAAGGAGTAGGGGGGCCGGCTGACCTCTCTAACCTTTCCCATTGCGTTGATTCCAGGATCTTCACATCCATAGCGAGGCCTTAATACGGTAGATTCTATCTCCTACAACCGCGTATTGCGCGGAACGTCATTTTGCGAAACGCTCTCTGTCGGCATGCTCTCGGGAATTTTCGTATGGACGTAAACGGCGATATGGTATAATATCAGTAACGCTTATACGTTGCGGACGATATATCGCGTGTTGAAACAGGAGAGAGATCGAAACATGAAGACATTGATTATCGCGGAAAAGCCGGACATGGGCCGCAACATTGCCGCTGCGATCGACCCGAAAGCTAAAAATCACCGCACATACATCGAAGGAGAAACGTACATTATTACTTGGGCGATCGGGCATTTGATCGGGCTTGCCGAGCCGGATGCTTACGATGACCGGTACAAGAAATGGAATTTCAACGATTTGCCGATCGTGCCCGAGCAGTTCAAGCTGGTGCCGAACCCGAGGACGAAAGATCAACTGAAGGTGATCGCCGAGCTGGCCAAACGCACCGGGGCGCTTGTCAACGCATGCGATGCCGGGCGGGAGGGGCAGCATATTTTCTCGCTCATTCAACGGCACTTGAAGCTGAAGCATCCCGTCAAGCGGCTGTGGATTTCCGATTTGACGCCGGAAACGATCCGCCGGGGCTTTGCGGAGCTGAAGGACGGTTCGGAGTTCGATAACTTGACCCGGGCGGCCAAAGCCCGCAGCGAAGCGGACTGGCTCATCGGCATGAACGGCTCGCGCGCGTTTACGACCAAGCATAACGAGCTGCTGTCGGTCGGCCGCGTGCAAACGCCGGTGCTGGCTTTGCTGTATGACCGGCAAAAGGAGATCGAAGCTTTTACTTCAAGCAAGTTTTATGAAGTGGAGGCTTGGTTTGAACAGGGGGAGACCGTCTATCGCGGCTTGTGGCAGGGAGACAAGCTGACTGACGGCGAGAAGGCGGCAGCGCTGGCGGATAAGGTTCGGGGCAAAACCGGACGGATTGAATCGTACGAGGTGAAGGATACGAAGGAGTATCCGTTCAAGCTGTACGACCTGACACTGCTGCAGCGGGAAGCGAATGCCAAGTTCGGGTTTTCCGCCAAAAAGACGCTGGACTTGGCTCAGGCGCTGTACGAGAAGCACAAGGCGATCAGCTATCCGCGGACGAACTCGAATTACGTCACGGAGCAAAACATCCCCGAGATGCACCGGACGCTCGATCAGCTCGCCCGTACCGACTATGCGCCCCTTGTGCAAAACGCGGAGCGCAAGTTTGTGCATAAAAACAATAAAGCGGTATGCAATCCGGCCAAAGTCGAAGATCATCATGCGATTTTGCCGACGCACAAAATGCCGGGGGCGCTGCCGCCGGACGAGCAAAAGCTGTACGACCTGATCGTACGCCGCTTTCTATCGCATTTTTATCCGGCCGCTTCCTACAAGGTTCACACCGTTGTCACGGAAGCCGAAGGAGAGCGTTTCAAGAGCACGGTGAAGCAGCTGCTCGACCTCGGATGGAAAGTGATCTACGCCGATTCGTCGAAGGCGAAGGAGAAGCCTGCGAAAAGCCGCGGGACGAAGCAGAATCAAGAAGCGGACGACGGCGAGGAGGCGGCGGAAGAGGAAACCAGCGCGCCGTTCTCGCTTGATTCGCAGCAGCCGGTGCACTGCAAGGACAGCGCGGCGAAGGAAAAGGAAACGCAGCCGCCGAAGGCTTACACCGAAGGGACGCTGCTTAAAGCGATGGAAAGCGCGGGCAAGCAGATCGAGGATGAGGAGCTTCGCGACGCGATGAAAGATTCGGGCCTCGGTACCCCGGCGACGCGCGCTTCCGTCATCGAGCGTCTGAAGCAGGTCGGCTATGTCGTCATGCAGGGCAAGCGCATCGCCATGACGCAAAAAGGCCGCACCGCAGTCGAATTGATCCGCGGCGCGGGTGTCGAGCTGCTCACTTCGCCGGAGATGACCGGGCACTGGGAGCGGCGGCTTAACGAGATTGCCCGCGGCTCGGCATCCGACGACACGTTCATGCAGAACGTCAAGAAGTTCGCCGCGCTCATCGTGGAGAAGGTGCGGGTGCAGGCGCGCGCGGCGAAGCAGGCGTTCGAGGGCGAGGCGGCGGCGCCCGCTCCTCGCCGCAAGCGCGCCGGCGCTGCGGCCAAGTCGGCGAAGGAAGGCGGCAGCCAAGCCGCGACGGCGCCGGGCGCCGCCAAGACGAAGCGCGCCGCCGCCGGCAGCCGCGCAGCGGCAACAGGCCGCCAGGCGGAGCCGGCGGCCGCGGCAGTCAGCCCGGCGCCGGTTCCGCGCGCGGGCGGGTCTACCGGCGCGGTGACAGCGCACGCGCCGATCGGGCCGTGCCCGCGCGCAGGCTGCCGCGGGCATATTATTCGCGGCCGGCGCGGCTACGGCTGCAGCGAGTACAAAGCCGGATGCGGCTTTGTCGTCTGGAAAGACAGCTTCGGCGCAGCGCTGGGCGAAGCTGACATAAGCTCCCTGCTCCGGCATGGCCGTACGGCGCAGATGCAGCTTCAGGACAGCCAGGGCCGAGCGGTGGAAGGCTGCCTTGTGCTGCAGGATCGCAGTACGGGTCAACTGAAGCTGGAGCCGATGAAGTCCTAGAACGGCCGGATCACGAGGGGGATGCATGATGAAGGAAATTCCGATTCCATATGTTCGCGCCAATCAGGCCGGTATGGTCATTTTAATCTTGTTGTCGATTATTTTGCAGCAGCCGGTCATTCTGGTGGCGCTGTGGGCCATTCAGGTGCTGGGGCTATGGCAGGGAATGCGCGGCAATCTGATCGTCCAGCTCGCCGCTCCGCTGCTGCGAAGCCGCATTGCGGGAGCGCAGACCGAATCCAGCGAGCTCCAGCGGTTTAACAATGCGATCGCGGTTGCTCTGTTGACGATCTCGATCCTGTGCTTCTGGGTGAATCCGGACGGCTGGATCGGCTACGTGTTCGCAGGCATGGTTGCGCTGGCCGCGTTCGTCGCGATCTGCGGCTATTGCGTCGGATGCTTCCTGTACTACCAGTTCAAACGTCTGCGCCGCCGCTAGCTATCCAAACCTATCTGAGAACGGACAATCGATCCTGACGGGCTTACGCCTGTCAGGACTTTTTTTAACCAGTCTATCATAAGGGTCCGATTATTTGAGCTTCCCCATCAGCATGGTGATTGTTTTCCGTTGTTCAGGCAGCGGTTCGCGCAGTTTTCCCTGATCCACTAGATGCTTCAGTATATAAGCGATGAGCGCTCCGCCTGCGGAGTTGATCCAGGTCATATAGGCGATTTGCGGTTCAAGATGTTTCGGCTGGCCCTGCATGGCAATGTGCAGCGATTGTTCGTACAGTTTCGTAATCGCAGGGGCGTAGGCAGGGGACAAGTCTGGAATGACCGTATGGATGTGCCGGAGCGTCTCGGGACGGTCGACCAGAACGGCGTTGAACGTATACCCCTTAGCGGTTTTGAGAAGATACTGCTTTGAGAGCAGCAGCGCGTAATCCTCTACATGCGCGTCATTTTCCGGCAGCTCGCCTTTCCAAAAGCGGCGGCATAACTCTACTTCACCGGGAGTAAAGTTTTTCCAGCCTCCGTCGCGGTCGCTCCAGAATGTGTCGAACCGCCATATGGACAAATTTCCTCTGTCGATGCGATCCATTGGCCCGTTTCTCCAATAAGGCTGCGGGTCGAATCCAAGATCCGGGAACGGATCCCTTTTCAGCTCCGCATAAGCAATATATTGGCCTCCGTCTTTCCTGAGCGGAACGACTTTTGCGGCGGGCGGCCCCAATCGGCCAAGCCGGCTTGCTTGCTCCTCGATATTTTTGGGGAGCAGCGTCCACAACAGGAAGTTAAAGTCATTCTCCGGGTATAAGAGCCCGGATTGTTCAATCTGATCTTGAACGTCCATGATCGCGTCAAAATGCAGCTCGGCAATGTGAGCGGCACATTCTTTGTACAGCTTGTGCGTGCATTGCAACTGCTCGCGGGAATGATCGCGGATAATGAAGTCCGTCCTGTATTTCTTGGCTGCTGTTTCGGTAATAAACCCGTACTCCGCGAGATGTGCAACTTCGTCTTCAATAAAATGAGCCGGCGTGCCGAGCTCCACAGCCAGTTCGTTCACGCTCATCGGCTTATGATACATGGCGTACACGATATTTTGCGTCAGGTTGCGTTTGAGAAAATGCCAAGTTTCTCCAAGCTTGCCGGGTCGGCCGCTGTATCCCATACGGGTCAGTTGAATCGGGCTGACACTTAAATGTCCACGGGTCACACGTTCCATTCCTTTCTTTATTTCGTTTCTGGCATCATGCAGATGCCATTTTACGGTACCGAGCGGAATGCTCAGCTTATCGGCAATTTCTTGCTGCTTCATGCCGTCATAATAATGCATGACCGTGATGCGCCGCTGCAAGCCGGACAAATAGGTCAGCTCCCGGCGCAGCGTATGGTAAGTTTCGCTGTTGACCAGCTGCTGCAGCGGTTCCGGGCCTTCCTCGGATAATAAGTCAGTCATGCCGTTAATTTCAAGATGCTGCAGCTGACCCGACTTTTTCTTCACCCAGTGTACCCAGGTATAGCGCGCAACCGTCCACACATAAGCGTCCAGCTGGCGAATGTCCACACCGGCATTCAAGGACTTGAGCAGCTGCAGCAAAATGTCTTGTGCGAGATCCTCCGCTTCTTGGCGATTCCCCAGCCGGTTCAAAGCAAAGCCGAAGACGGGCTTCGTATAGGGTTGGATCGTTTCTGTCATATCGATGGCGGAATGAGCGCTCATTCGAGACCTCCTTGCGTGATCGATCATCTATATAGTGGGGAAAAGCGGATAAAGGTTGGCCTATTTTTGAAAAAATTATTGTTCATCCCAGTCAAGAGAAAGGAGGCACGCATTCTCTATCGATTCATTATTGGCTGAATGGCCGGCGATCTCCTGCATTCAAAATGTTGAATGGTGAAAGAAGGGTCGGCAAGGTTGAAAATCCGCCGCTACCCGATATCATGCCGCCGCGAAACGGGCAGCCCCCAAACCAGCTGCAGGAAATTCATGTATAATGAAAAGCATACGATACCGAACATTGAGGAGAACCAGGATGCCGCAACCGTTTGATGCCGTTATGCTGATGACCAAAACGAAACCACCTGCGCCGCCGGGCAAAGAGGTGGAGCGCAGCCATATTTTGCATACGCTGCCTACGGTCGCTGAGCGAGTCCGGCTTGTGTCCGTCTGCGCGCCGGCAGGCTCCGGCAAGACGACGGTGCTCAGTCAATGGGCACGCCGGGAATCGGCGCATCTGGCCTGGGTGTCGCTTGACGCGTCGGATAACGATCCTACCCGTTTTTGGCGCTACGTTATTCAAGCTCTTGGCGTGGGCGTGCCTTCAATCGAGACAAGTGCCGTCATAGCTCTGGTCCAATCGTTCCCGAACGTATCGCTGCATACCATGATCGATGCCATGATCAACGAGCTTGCAGCCCTGGCTGAACCGACGATCATTCTGCTGGAAGATTATCATGTCATTCGCGATGCTGCCATTCATGACAGTCTTTCATATTTTATCGATTATTTGCCTGACCGCGTCTGCGTAGCGATCACGAGCCGCACGGAGCTCCCATTCCCGGCTTCGAAATGGAACGCAAGAGGAGAGCGGGCGGAAGTTTCGGCCATGCAGCTTTTGTTTACCGAGGACGAGGCGATTTCGTTTTACCGGGACGTAGCGCTTATTCCATTAACCGGAGATCAAGTGGAAAGACTGATGAGAAGCACGGAAGGCTGGGTTGCCGGTCTGCAGCTGCTCGGGATCGTGCTTCGGCATCATCGGAACATAGACGCCTTTCTCGAACGGTTTTCGGGACATCATCCGATGCTGTCGGATGATTTGTTCCAGGAGGTGTTCGGCGAGCTGGATCGGGAACTGCGCGAATTTCTGCTCGAAACTTCGATTCTTCAGCGGATGGATGCGGAGTTGTGCGAAGCTTTTACAGGGCGATCGGACTGTGCGGAGCTGCTCTTTCGGGTGAAACGTCTCCAGCTTTTTCTCGTCCCGCTTGACGATTTCGGACAGTGGTACCGATATCACCATCTTTTCGCCGATTTTTTGCAAAATGAATTGAAGCGCAGCAGCAAAGCGCGTTGGTTGCAGCTTCATGATGCGGCAGCCCGCCGGTTTGCGGAAAGAAAATTGCTCGACGAAGCGACCGATCATGCGATCGCCGCGGAAAATTATCGGTTGGTGGAACTACTGCTGGAATCGAACATCGTTTCGGTGCTGCAGCGGGGACAATTCGCGACATTGCTGCGCTGGTTCGGCGCGCTTCCCGAGCCGGAGCTTCTTGCGCCGCAGTTGCAGCTGCTTAACGCGTTTCTACTTGCTGTGTCAGGACAATTCGACCTTGCCGAAGCGAGACTAGCCTCGCTGGAACGCCGCGCGGAATTGGCCCCGGAAGACGAGCAAGGGCCGATCCGCAGCGGATTGTTTTTCGTTCGCGCCAACTTGGCGTTTACCAGCGGGCGGTTCGAGGATTGGTACGAATATGCGGATCGTATTCCGGAGATGCTTCCGGAAAGTCCGGTTTTTTACAATTTCAATTACAACCGTACGGAGCCCCTCGTGCGTCGAACCGATTTTTCTTTTAAAGGGGCGCTGCCTCCGGAAGCGGAGGGAATCGTTTCTCGGTTTATCTCGATGCTCGAATCGCGTGGATGGCATGATGCGCTCATTACGCAGTATGTGCTTCAATCGGTTGCCGAAGGATGCTACGAATGGGGCCGGTTCGGGGAATGCGATTCGTTGCTTGCCCGAACGGAGAAAGTGGGACGCAACCGGAAAATTCCGGGCTTGTACGTTCCGAGCCGTATCACGTACGCGAGAGTGCGCTTAGCTGCGGGCGATACGCAGTTGGCGAGGGAAACGATCGAGGCGGCAGAGGAGACCGTGCGTGCATGGGAGGAATATGCGTGGACTTCGCCGCTGCAGGCTTTTCTGGCGCGCTTGGATATGATGGAAGGGGCTCTGGATCGTGCGGATGAACGATTAAGGCTGCTCCATCTGTTCCCGGGCGACAAGCCAACGTTTGATCGGGCTTTCGAATACATGGTGCTTGCCCGGCTGCTTTTGCGGATGGGCCGGGAGGCGGAGGCGCTGCGGCTTCTTGGGCTGCTCCGGCCTTTATGCGTAAGGGAACGATGCGTGTCCGACATTGCGGAAATCGCAGTGCTTCGGTCGCTGGCGGAGATGCAGCTGGACCATCGGGCCTCCGCTCTCCGGCATCTGGATGAAGCGCTGGCGATTGGTGAGGCGAACCGCTACCTCCGCATATTTGTAGATGAAGGCGAGCGTATGGCTGACTTGCTCCAGCACTATGCCCGGCTGCGCTTCGCGGGTCATGCTTCTTCCGACAGCAAGGTAGCGGACTTGTCTGGCGTTTCGGGTGAATATGTTGGCGGACTGATCGAACAATTTCCCGAGGCCAGACCCGCTTCGGCCGCGGCGGTGTTAGTGGAGCCGTTAACCCGCAGCGAGATGAATTTGCTGGAGCGGCTGCGTCAAGGCGACTCCAACAAGCAAATCGCCAAGGAACTGTATTTAACGGAGGGAACGGTAAAAGTGTATTTGTCCCGCATTTACAGCAAGCTCGGTGTATCATCGCGCACGCAAGCAATTCTAAAAGCTCAAGCGCTGGAGCTATTCGAATAAACGCGAATCGGGATGGCCGGGCTTATCGTTGCAATGTAAGCATCTCGGGCATCTCATAACGGCAATCAAACAAGCCTGCATCGTCTTTGGACGGCGCAGGCTTGTTTGGCGTAAACCGGGTGATTTGACACTATACGGCAGTACGCTGAACGAAATCCAGGTCTTAATGGAACGGTCTAAACCATCGTTACCGCTCGATGCTCCGTACGAATGACAGCACGATATCTTGCGGGTAGTCCCCGAACCCGGAGCCGAACAAGTTGAGGCCGCCTTGGTACTCCGCTTCTGTGCTGACTTCAAAACGGATAAGGATCGGTTCGAGATATTTCAAATCCAGATCGGCCAGCGTCGTCTCCGCAGCGCGAACGCCGTTGATATAGCTGCCGCCGGCGGTGACTTTCCATTCCGTCAGTGCGCCGTACTCGGTGCCGTGGAACCAGCGGTCCGGGGTCAGCTTTCCTTTGCGGTCACCGAAGTCGCCCGGACTTCGGAAGGTGCCGACCGGCAAGTCGTTAATGTACAGCGTAATGTCCGACGGCCACGCCATTTGGAAGCTCGGCGCCTCGGAGCATAGCTCGGCCCGCAGCTGCAGCTCGTCGAGCGGAACGCCGGGCGGGAGCGAATTGGCGAAGTAATATTCGATGCTGCCCGTACCCGAGAACCAGAGGAGGGAAGCTTCGATGCGATCGGGCATATAGAAGACGCGCGGATCGTCGATGGAGCCGATGATAGCGCCGTCTTTGCCGGCCATCCCGCATGTCGGCTGGATGGTGCAGCGCGAATACATGCCGATCGGCATGTGAATTTCTTCCATCCGGTGGAGACCGTCCCCAGGCTTGACGGGCAGCTCGAGCAAGATCGACTTGCAGGTGACCGAGCATATTTTTTCCCGGTTGGCGCCCGTCGCGGAGACGATCAGCCCGGCAAGCTCCAGCATTTGCACGTTGACGGTTATCGTCGGCTGGGTAACGCCGAGCGCTTCCGCCAGCTGAGAGACGCTCATCGGCTTGTCTCCCAGCGCTTCCAGGATGCGTACGCGCAGATCGCCGGACAGCGCCTTGCCGATCTCGGTAATGCGGGAAGCCGGATAGCGGATCATTTCTTGTTTGAACTCGCTCATGTCAATCCTTCCTTGTCAGTAGATAGTAGCTCAAGTGTACACCAAAATGCAGTTATTGTAAAAACGATATGAACATAATGAATTTAAAATATAGAAAAACAAAAATATACATTGAAACTATTCAATGTGTGGAGTAGAATGAAATTGAAAAAAAAAGGAAAGGTCGTGTTCATCCCATGATAACTCCTACTCACGAATTGCCGGCGACGGGCGCACCGCGCCCTGAATTCCCGCGGCCCGATTGGGAACGGGCGGATTGGTTATCCTTGAACGGCGCATGGTCATTTCGTCTTAACCCCGGCTCAGACGGGCAAGAAGAGCTGTGGCAGGAGCAGAAGGAAAGCGAGTTCGACGCGCAGATCATCGTGCCGTTTTCATGGGTCAGCCCGCTCTCGGGCATCGGCCGCAACGAGAAGGGAACCGGTTGGTACAGGCGCGGCATCCGCTGGTCTCCCGCACAAACAGGTTCAAGGCTGTTTCTTTGCTTCGGAGCGGTGGACTACAGCTGCGATGTATGGATTAACGGCACGCATGCCGGTTCGCATGCCGGGGCTTACGGGTCGTTCGAGCTCGAGGTAACCGGGCTGTGGCGGACCGGTTCGGACAATGTTATCGTCGTTCGGGCTGAAGACTGCGATTACAGCTACCAGGCACGCGGTAAGCAGGGCTACGGCGAGCTGCGCGGCATTTGGCAGCCGGTCTGGCTGGAAGCCCGCTGCAGCAACTACATCAAGTCCGCCGCTTTTGCTACCCGCATCGACGGCAGCGTGAGCGTAACGGCAACGATCGAAGCGAAGCAAGCGGGCGCAGCGGTTCTGGCCTTTGATTTTGACAATGGAGCGGTGCGGCACAGCGAGGAGCTGCAGTTGAGCGAAGGTGCGAATGAGATCAGCGTGTCGTTTGCCGTCGACGAGCCGCGTCTCTGGAGTCCGGACACGCCAAGCTTGTACGAAGGGGAAGTGCGGCTTGCCAGCGAAGCAGGCGAAGATGCCGTGTCGACATACTTCGGCATCCGCGAGATCGGCACGGCGCTGTTCGGCGACCGGAGCTACCGCTGGATAACGCTGAATGGGAAGCCCGTATATTTGAACGGCACGCTCGATCAGTCGTATCATCCTACAGGGTATTTCACGTATCCGTCGGATGAGGAGATGCGGGACGAAATTTACTTGATGAAGCGGCTCGGGTTGAATTTCGTCCGTATCCACATCAAGCCGGAAGAGCCGCGCAAGCTGTACTGGGCCGATAAGCTCGGCATCTTGGTCATGGAGGATATGCCTTGCTTCTGGGGCAATCCTGACGAAGCGGCACGTGCGGCGTATGAACGTGAAGCGCGCGAAGTGATCGAGCGCGACCGGAATCATCCGTCCATTTTTTCGTGGGTCATGTTCAATGAGACGTGGGGGCTGAAGACGGACGACCAGGCGCCGGACCAGACGCGAGACTGGGTTCCCGCGAACCGGTATTTGCCGGAGACGCAGCAATGGGTGCGGGACATCTACCGGTGGGCCAAGCAGCTGGACCCGACCCGGCTTGTGGAGGATAACTCGCCGTGCAACTGGGACCATGTCGAGTCCGATCTGAATACATGGCATTTTTATAAAAACGGATACGAGATCGTACGGGAGCATGTCGAGGGCGTCGTGGATCAGACATTCCCCGGCTCGACGCTCAACTACTGCGAAGGCTTCACCCAGAGCGACGCTCCGCTCATGAACAGCGAATGCGGCAATGTGTGGGGCATCGAAGGCGGTGCCGGAGACAGCGATATCGCGTGGCATTACCGGTACATGCTCAATGAATTCCGCCGTCATGACAAAATGTGCGGTTTCGTGTTTACCGAGTTCCGCGACGTCACTAATGAATTCAACGGCTACTACCGGTTGAACGGAACGGAGAAACGGTTCGGCTATGAGGCGTTCGTCCCGGGCATGACACTGACCGACCTGCATTCCCCGGACTTTATCGTCATCGATGCGCCGCCTTGCCAGACCGTGGATGCCAGCGCCGCCGTTCAGGTTGCGCTGCTGCGCTCCAGCTTCGACGACCGCCATTTCGGGAAGACGCTGCGCTTGTCGTGGGAGCTGTGGTTCGACGATCTCGGCGTGCGCACGGTGGCCGATCAAGGCAGCGTCGCGCTGGAGTGGAACGGGTACGGCGTGTCGCCGCTCGCACCGCTCACCGTCCGTATGCCGGACCAGGATGCCGTCGCAGTGCTTGGCCTCAAGCTGTCGACGCTTGAGGGCGAAGCGGTAATGCGCAATTTCACGACATTCGATGTGCGAAGCAAGGCGCATGACGATGCGGCGGAAGAGAGCAGCCGGCGGATCAGCGTCCCGGTCGGCCAGTTCAAGTCGCAAACCTTCCCGTATCAGTGGAATGCGATTCAGGGCCATAAGACGAACGGGGGAGGAGCGGGGATGTTCGAATATGAAATCGCGCTGCCGGATCAGGCGGAGCTAGGCTTCCTGAGCAGCGTCGACATTTATTTCGAAGCCGGCGCCAAGCGGCTCCTCGTGCGCAATATCGAAGGCGATGTGCAGATCAAGGCGGATATCTCCTTCATGCATGGCGCGGACGCGCACACGGAACGCAATTCGAATACGTATTACATGACAGACGAGGAACGCCACGAGTCGCGGATCGAAGTGTGCATCGACGGGGAACCGGTCGAGTCGTTCCTGCTGCCCGACGACCCGGCCGACAGCCGAGGCGTGCTCTCCTGGCATTATCAGACGGTAGCGAACAAGCTGGAGGAAGCGGGTTCGTACGGCTATTTGTGCAAGGTCAGCGTTCCCGGCCGCATTGCGGCGAAGCTGGACCGCACGCGCAAGCTGCTGCTGACGATCCGGACGGATGAAGGCGGCGTAGCGTTGTACGGCCGCAATGCCGGACGGTATCCGATCGATCTGCTGGTAAGCTGCAACTAACAGGCAATATAGGCAAAGGCGAAGCTTTCCATGCTTACGAGGTGGTTAGACTTCGCTTTTCCTTTTTACGGGAAATATTTATGTGGAAAAAAGTGTATGAAACGGCATACAATGTGTGGAACATGCCTGCAGCGCTGGATGTGAAAAGGGAGACGTATTCGCATCGAGTCTCTAAGGAAAATTACCGTCAATAGGAGTGATTTTGCATGGACAAAACAAACTCCCAAGATGACAAAAAGTCCGCGTCGATCAGCAGGCGCGATTTCATGACGGCACTCGGCAGCGCAGGAGCGGTCATCGCCGCGCAGCCATTGCTTACCGGAACGGGGTGGGGGGCATCCGTGACTGAATCGACTTACGGGACCGGGGGCGGCAGCGAGAGCGGTCCGAAGAACCTTCTCTTGTATTCGTCCGTTGCAGCTATGAAAGCGGATACCGGCTTGGCGGAAGGTGCCTATGCGAGCACCGCCGGATACTTCGAGCCGGGTGACGGCGGCGGGGCGGATTACGTGATTCGCGCAGGAACGTCCGCGGAGGACGGCGGCAGCGTCATCACGCTGACGAGCAGCCTGCAGGCGGTGCTGCTGCCGAGGGACAGCATCCATTACAAGCAGTTCGGCGCGGTCTGCGACGGGGTGAACGACGACGGCGTTCAGATCAAGAAGGCACATCAATTCGCGAACGACCGCGGGCTGCCCGTCGTATGCGAGTCCGGCCAATACTGGATCAAGGCGACGAACGAAATCGTCATCCAGACAAGCGTAAGCTTGGGGCAGACGAAGATACATATCGACGAAAGCTTCAACAATCGAACGAACCCTCGCTTCCGGGTGAAAAGCCGCCATGCGCCGATCACCATTCAGTTCGATGAAGCGACGAAAGCCGCGTTCTTGTCGCGCATGAAGCCGGGCAACATGATCGTTAATCAACTGGCGGAATATAAAAACTGCCTCGTATTTATCGAAGACGCGCAGGATCGGATCGGCATACGCGCCGGTTACGCAGGCAATACGGGGTGGAGCAAGGAAGAGTTTTTTTACGTCGAGGAGCACGGCAAGATCGTTGGCGATATCGCGTGGACGTTCAACAATTATACGAAGCTGGCGGCCTACCCGTGCGACGACAGCTATTTGACCATTGAGGGCGGCACGTTTTATTTGACCGGCGACAATCCCGGCGAAACGTACCAAGGCTACTTCTACAACGGCTTTCAAGTGGAGCGCAGCCGGACGATCATTCGCAATCAGTGGGTCGGTCTGGCGCCGGGGAAAGCGGACGTTTCCATGAACCCGCGCAACGGCTTTTATCAGTTCAGCCGGGTATTCGACGTGCTGCTGGAAAATGTCCGGCTCATTCCTTGGGAGAAAGACCGGGATGGAACGGCGCGGGATGTGGCTCAAGGTACATACGGGATCGGCGGCAGCCGGACGCTGAACACGACGTTCCGCAACGTGACGGCGGAAGGGTCATGGGTGCACTGGGGCGTATTCGGCACGAACCTGTTCAAAAACTTCCGCATCGAGAACTGCCGATTGAATCGGGTCGACGTTCATTTCCATTGTTGGAATTTGTATGTCAAAGACTCGGAGATCGGGTACAAAGGGTTTACGCTTACCGGAGGCGGCGACCTGTTTATCGAGAATACGAGGCGCTTCGGCAATCAGTTTATCAGCTTCCGTCAAGATTACGGCGCGAAGTGGGACGGCCACATTCGCCTGCGCAGCTGCCGCCTGATGGTCGAGAACGGGGCGACGGATGCGATTGCGCTCGATTTCAACCCGCAGAATTTCGATTACAAGTATCCGATCGGCTACGGTAGAACGATTCGGGTGGAAGACTTTACATTCGATTATACCGGCTTGGCCGCTTTGACGGGCAAGGCGCAGCTGATGCGGATCGCGTCGTTTTCCAAAATCACTTCATCCGGTGCGCGGGTATTTTTCCCGTATCAGCTGGAATTTCGCAATGTCGGGGTCAGCGGGCGCGAGAAGGGTGTGCGGCTGCTGCAAATCCCGAATCCGTACAGCCTGCATCTGGGCAGGCCCGGCGGCATGGACGGTCAGCGGGTGAAAGCGAACTGCTACATGCGCTTTGAAAATATTCATGGGGAGAAAGTACCGGCACAAGCTTCTCAAGCGTCGACGCACGTCAACTTCCTGATCAATGCGCTCTATACCGGGGCCTATGAGGACGAGTACGCCTTATATCCGAAGATCGACTTCGTGCAGGTGGGGGACTTTTTCGGCCATTTCAAAGGCGGGATCGCCGACGTCTGCATCAGCCGCAGCGTCGTCAACTGCATCGACGCTTACGAAGGCGGGCCGATGCGCGGACGCATTCAGCTGGATCAGTGCGATATTAAGGCCGACGCGCTGGACGATGGGAAGAGCCTGTATTATCTCTCGACCGAGCTCGGCACCTATTTTGTCAACTCCACCATTCATGCGCCGGTGCTGGACGGCGTGCCGCGGCCCGATCTGCTCGCACGCTGCGACTTTATCGACGTGAACAACCGGCTGCGGTATTACCATCTGAATACTAAGCTTTCGAAGGAGCTGACGGACTATTTCGTCACGAGCGGGAATCCGGTCGAGCCGGAATTTTACGCCATGCTGCGAAGCCGACACGGGGAGGACAGCGAGCTGATGGCCAGACGCAAAGGAACGACGGCGCAGCGCCCGCAGCCGGCCGCGTTCCGTTCCGAAAAAGGCTTCGCCTACTTCGATACGGACCTTCGCCAACTCGTCGTATGGGATGGCACAGGGTGGACTTCGCCGGCGGGAACGCTGGAGACGCTGCACTTTTATACGGACCATGCTGCGGCTGCGCCGCCAGGCGCTGTCATGAAGAGGGCCGAGAATCATCCGGCTCAAGCCTACGTGCTTACCCGGGCGGGTCAGTTGTCCGGCTATGCCGCGTTTGCCAGCGCTCCGGCAAGCGGCGCAACGTTTACCTTCGAATTGTGGAAGAACGATGCCCTGTGGATCGGAGGAATGGCCGGACCAGGCGCTTCCGCTAATCCGCTGATGGCGGCCTTTCCCGGCAGTCCGTCGTTCGACGCCGGGGACCGGATCGCGGTTCGAATCGCAGGTGTCGCTTCCGGCTTGCCGGCAGACGCTTACATTACGCTCGATGTACATGTAAGCTACGCAGGGATGTGACCAGGAGGCGAGGACGTCGGCCGACACGTTCAAGTTAGAGGCCCCCAGGGCGAACCGGCATTTACTCGCTCACGAGATAACGCATGTTTCTGTCGTAAGGCGGAGGCATGTGTTTTTTCATGCATTGTCAGTACGGGCTGTACTTGGATCGTGGAGCTCCCGGCGGAAAAAATCAGTGCAACTCGAACGATCCGGTGTGCCTTGTTGACGGGGATGGTACAATGTCAGCGAGTGGCATGACTCTACATCATATGAATTCGAAAACAGGAGGACACTTCGCAATGCAGATCAACGAAGCGGTATGGCCGGCGACAACGTCATCGCTTGCCAACGACTTGCGCACGCTAGGCGTCAAGGAAGGCATGGTGCTGATCGTCCATTCGTCGCTTTCATCGTTAGGACGATGGGTCGTAGGGGGTCCTGTCGCCGTTGTGCTGGCGCTGCAGCAAGCGCTTGGCGAGAAGGGCACATTGGTCATGCCAGCACATAACTGCGACTTGTCGGATCCCGCGCAATGGGAGAATCCGCCGGTTCCGCAGGCGTGGTGGAACATGATTCGCGACGAAATGCCAGCGTACGATCCGCAGCTTACGCCGACAAGCGGGATGGGAATGGTCGCGGAATGCTTTCGCAAGCAGCACGGTGTGCTGCGAAGCGGTCATCCCCAGGTTTCGTTCGCGGCCCGCGGTCCGCATGCGGCGAACATCACGAGCGGCCATTCGCCGGATCACGGCTTGGGCGAGCGTTCGCCGCTCGCCCGCCTATACGACGCCGACGGATGGGTGCTGCTGCTCGGCGTACATCATGACAAAAACACCTCGCTGCATCTGGCGGAATACCGGGCTGACTATCCGGCAAAAAAGCAAACGGTGCTGGGCGCTCCCATCCATGTGGACGGCGCGAGAGCATGGGTTCATTTCGACGACATCGAGTATGATTCCGATGATTTTGTGGCGATCGGCGAAGCGTTCGAACGCGAATGCGCTTCCGTCACAATCGGTCAAGTCGGGGGAGCGACGGCGAGGCTGATGCCGCAGCGCGCGCTTGTCGACTATGCTGTGCGGTGGATGGAGCGGCATCGAACATAACATGGAAGGACTTCGCCGATAAAATGGATTTGGCGCAGTCTCATGACTAGCGATGGATTTGCGATTGGAAACGAAAAAGAGCACTTCATCTGCACTTGTTCCGAAGTGCGGCTGGAGTGCTCTGCGCTTATGGCGGGGGATACAGCATACGGCAGCTTCACAAGCGTATGACCGCCACCGGCTGAGCCGATGTTTCGATTAGCGCTTTTTCCTGTTCAGCTTACGGAGCCAACGCTTCTTGAATACTCTGCGGCTGTCTCCTTTTTTCGACCAGGCGTGCGGGTGAGACAGCGCATCCATCATATGCCCGATTTCCACCGCGCTGCGTCGCGCTTTTTTGACGACCCGCGTACACAGAATGCGTCCGGGCACGCCGCCGCCGACGAAGACGAGATCGTACTTTTTCCGCTTGCGGCGCAACAGCTTCTGAGCGCGGTTAAGCTCGCCGGAGCGTTCGAGCGATACGGTGAGCGGGATGCGGATGCCTTGTCCTCTCAGCCGTCGGGCCGCCTCCGGTGCGGCCCGGCCTACGAGCGCGACGCGATAGCGCTTCAGCAAGCGGTGCAGGTAGCCGCCTTCATACAGCCGGTCGTTGATGAACGAGTCGGTGACGATGCGCGGCCGCCATTTCGTCTTGCGCATATAAGCTCGGAGCAAGCGGGCGCTCCCTTTGTAATGCGACAATCCGACGACATGGGCGGACCGGACCGCGCGATCGATTCTTTTCAGCATCCTTTGGGAGGGCGGCAGCTTGATGCCGAGAAATTTCGAAACGGAATATAACGATTTGATATTGTGCCTTGCCAGAAGCTTTGCCATGACGTCTCCCAGCCGGATGACGGAGATTGGCCGGCGTTTGCGGATGGAACGCTTCAACAGCCGGTATACTTTTCGCGCGCCAATCGGCTTTCGTCCATACTGCGCCTTAATGATTTTAATTCTCTTTTTACTGCTCAACATTTCGTGTCCATCCCCTCTATGTGTGGCTGCCCTCTTTATTGTATGAGGCGGCCAACCGGGGGTGCGCCTAAAAGCGAAGCAACCCGCGAACTGGGCGTTTGACAGGCTTACGGCAGCACATAAGCGTAAACGGTAATAAAATGGCAGATGCTCCCCGCCAGCACAAAGACATGCCAAATGGCGTGATGGTAAGGGATTTTGCGCCATAGGTAAAATATCGTGCCGAGCGTGTACAGCACGCCGCCTGCGACCAGAAACCGCAGTCCCGCTTCCGGCAGACCGGCCTTGAGCGGCTCGAACGCAAACAGCACCATCCAGCCCATCGCAATATAGAACAGCGTGGAAAGCAGGTTGAACCGCTTGACGAAGAACAGCTTGAAGATGACGCCGGCGAGCGCCAGCCCCCAGACGATCCCGAACAAGCTCCAGCCGAGCGGGCTGCGGATCGTAACGAGCAGAAACGGCGTGTACGTTCCTGCGATTAAAATATAGATGGCGGCATGGTCCATAATTTCGAACCGATCGATCCACTTTTCTTGGCGGGCGCTGTGCAGCAGGGTGGAGCACACATAGAGCAGCAGCAGCGACACGCCGAATACGGCAAAGCTGGCGATATGCCACCCCGTTCCATTGCGAATCGCATGAACAAGCAGCAGGGCAAGGGCCAGCAGGCTCAGAAAAGCACCGATGCCGTGGCTGATCGCATTGGCGCGTTCCTGTCGCAGCTCCGATAAGGTCATATGCAACTTGATTCAACTCCTGTCGGCTGATGATCCCGTATTCCTTAGGCGAACTGCAAGTCCGATCCGCCTAGGGAGTCAGGCTGTTTCCATTGTAGCGCGAATCGGAAGCGTTCGCCAAATCCTCACTCGGCCGCCGGGACCGATATGCGCGTTCCGGCCGGCGTGACGTTCGCCCGCTTGCCCTTCAGCAGCCATCGCTCCGGCGTATCGCGCACGCCGGAGATGTCCAGCTCGAACGCCTGCGCCGGCCAGCTCGCGGAGGAGAGAACGACCACGTGGCCGTCAACGCTGCAAGCATCGAGGGCTAGCGGTACGGGCTGCACTTCTGCGCCTATGCCGGCTCCGGCAAGGCGGTAATGCCCGGGCTCCAGCGCGGACGCGGCGTCGACCCGCTTGCTGAAGGCAAGCAGCAGCCGCTCCCGGTCCAGCCGGCGGGCAAGCAGCGGAACCGGCGGCTCCGTATACATCGGCAGATCGATGGAATACTCGTAGGCCGTCCACATCCGGCAGCCCGACTGCTCCGCAGCGGAGGCGAACCGCTTCAGCCAGTCCCGGCTTCGGCGCATGGGGCGAAGCGAGCCGATATCGGTCTGCACGCCGATCGGGATATTCCGGTGCGATGCGCGGATTTGCCGGATGAACGGGTCGTAGCGCTTCACATAATCCGGGGGAAGCTTCGCCCGCATCCAATCCGGCCAGTGCGTCTGCAGCACATGGAGGTCCGGACGCACGAGCCGGATCATCTCCGCCGCATCGATGCCTTGATATTCGCGGACCGCATCGACCGGCTCGCGGCCGGCATCGACGGCGAGCGACCAGGTCGCGATCGCGATGTCCGGGCGTGCGTCTCTTACACCGCCGGGACCGTTGATCAGCTCGTGCAGAAAGCCATTCACCGCTTGGACGCGGAATTCGATCCAGAGCAGATAGCGGGCCCGGTCTTTTTTATAATAGGAAGGGGAGGCGCTGTACCGGAATTCCGGCATCTCGCCGCCGGAGAACCGCTTGAACGCCGCCCGGGCATAAGGCCCGACGTCGCCGTATACACCGCTGGACAAGCCGTTCCATTCCGGGAAGTACGGTTCGGCGACTTCGAAGCCCGTGAACGGGTAGCGTCTGACGAGCTCGGCGCAAGCCGATTTTTTCCATGTCACATAGCGGTGGCTGAAAGGGGTGAAGCGGAAATAGCCGTCCTGCACCGGCCTGAGCAGCGTCATCTGCCATTCCTTCCAGTCCGCAGGCAAATGTCCGGTCGTATACGATCCGTTGCCGAGCACCATGGCCCATACGCTCATGCCGCGTTCCCGCAAGGCGGAGACGAGCCGCCCTTTCACGCGGGTTTCGTCCGTGACGAAATACCGCACGTTACGGTACCCGGCCAGCTCCAGCTCCATGGCGACGCTTTCCGCCGAGCGGTCTTTGTAATAATCGAAGGTCGGATCGATCTGGATCGTCGGCTCGATTCCAGGCGGTTCGATCATAAGCGCACCTCATTTCACTAAACATTGTATTAGGCTTTATGCTTTAGTGTACCAGATTAGACATGCCGGTGCCGGGCACTTTTACCGCTATTTTGTAATCGTAAAGTTTACTCATAATTGACAACGTATCGTGCGGAGAGTACAATTTTTCCTATACTACAACATTATTCGACGAACGAAAGCGGTGCAGACAGATGAAGCAAGCGGTTCCCGTTCATATATTGACAGGATTTCTCGGCAGCGGCAAGACGACGCTGCTTACGCAGGCGATCGATTACTACAAATCGCATGGTCTCAAGCCGGCCGTGCTGATGAACGAACTCGGCGACGTCAATCTCGACGGCATGATGGTGGATACGGACGTGCCGATGTCGGAAATGCTCGGCGGCTGCATATGCTGTACGATTCGCGGCGATCTGGGGATGGAGCTGAAGCAGCTGGTCGACGAGCATGCGCCTGATGTCGTCTTCGTCGAGTGTACCGGGGCGGCCAATCCGATCGAAATATTGGACGGCGTAACCGACGCGTCGCTGCTGACGGCGATGGAGCTGCGTTCGGTCGTGACGGTCGTCGACGCGGCGCAGCTGTCCGAGCGATCGGCGAGTCCGAAGTCGAAGACATACCGCTTGATGGAGGATCAGATCCGCTGTGCCACCGTGCTGATCCTGAACAAGACGGACCTGGTCGCGCCGGAGGAGCTGGTTCGGCTGGAAGCATTGCTTCGCGAACGGAATGCGGCGGCGCCGATCCTGCGCACGGAGAGGTGTGCGGTCGATCTGTCCTTGTTCGACCGGCTGTCCGGTCTGCCGGAGCGCGAGCGGCTGCGCGAATCTGACGAGGCGGAGCATGTCCATACCGAAGCTTGCGGGCATGGGGCTCATTGCGGACATGCGGAGCATGGCGGAGCTCACGATCACGGCGACCATCATCATACCCACGAGCATGTGATGGTGTATACGCATTATTTTCAAACGCTGATCGACAGCGAAGCGTTCGAAGCGCTGGTCGGCAGCCTGCCCGCGCAAATATACCGGGCCAAAGGCATTCTGAAGTTTACCGATACGATCAATCCGTTTTTGTTTCAATACGCATATAGGGAAATGGATTTTGTCAAAATCACGCCCAAAGCGGAAGTGCCCAGCGTCGCCGTATTTATCGGAGAACACTTCGATAAGAGCGAATTGGTCAGGAAGCTCGCGCAGCTGGAAGAGCGGCAAGCTTGACTTCCTTGCGTGCATTAAGGCATTATGAATATAAACCTTGTGTCAGCTATGAGAGAAGAGGGTATTATGGCGAAACACGAACATGATGTGCAGTCGACAATCGACGATATCTTACGAGCCATGTCGGCCAAAGGCTGGCGCATAACCGATCAGCGCAAGAGCTTGGCCGCGCTGTTCGCCGAAGCGGGAAGCTACTTGTCTCCCAAAGATGTCTATGACTATATGCGCCAGAAATATCCCGGCGTAAGCTTCGATACGGTGTACCGCAATTTGCGCCTGCTCAGCGAGATGGGCGTACTGGAGCAAATTTATTTGAACGACGGGCTGAAATTCAGAGCCCGCTGTCAATCGCATCATCATCATCATCTGATTTGTCTTGGATGCGAGAAGACGGTACCCTTCGAATTTTGTCCGATGAAGCATGTGTCCGGGCTCCCCGGCAATTTTCAAATCGCAACCCACCGGTTCGAAGTGTTCGGCTACTGCCCGGACTGTACACCCGTCGAATCGGAATAAAAACAGCGCTTTTCCCTACCGTTGCAGCGGTCGGGAGAAGCGCTGTTTTTTTGTGTCTCGCCATGGCGATGCTTAAAATTTTTTCCAAAAAACCGATTGACAGCGCGATAGGCGGATGCTAATATACTGACATAACAAAGTAAGTTTATCGGAATTGTATATTTAAGAGTCACCGGACAGCCGGAACCCCAATATGATGTGCAGTGGCGCAGTACAGCCCAGTGCAGCCGATAAGCCGAATACGAATATCCTCATACACGAAGTGTATTCCGAAGAGGATGCACGGGTGAACAGCGGAAGCTTTGCCTCCAAGCGTATAAAGCCGGGGAAGCATGAAGCGGGAATATTCGCAGTGATTTTATAAGAGAAAATTATAATTGGGGAGAGAATTCATTATGAATACTCAGAAGGTACACAAGTTCCGGTCGATTCGTCACTGGTTTGCCATCAGCGCATTATCGCTATCGCTCGTAGGATTAACCGCTTGCGGCGGAGGAGGAACGGGCGCAGCGCCGGCTTCGGGAGCTTCTGGAAGCGGAGCGGCCAAACCGGCCGTCGAACTGCTCAACGTGTCGTACGATCCGACGCGCGAGCTGTATCAGGAATTTAACAAGTCATTCGTGACTTATTGGAAAAATAAATCGGGGCAGACGGTCACCTTCAAGCAGTCGCACGGCGGCTCCGGCAAGCAGGGACGTTCCGTCATCGACGGATTGGAAGCGGACGTCGTAACCTTGGCGCTTGCTTACGATATTGACGAGGTGCAGTCGGCGGGCCTCATTCAGAAGGACTGGCAGAACCGTCTGAAGAACAACAGCTCGCCTTACACGTCCACCATCGTCTTTCTGGTGAAGAAAGGCAACCCGAAAGGCATCAAGGACTGGGATGATTTGATCAAGCCGGGCGTTCAGGTCATTACGCCGAATCCGAAGACGTCGGGCGGCGCCCGCTGGAACTACTTGGCGGCTTACGGCTACGCCTATAAGAAGAACAACAACGACGAAGCGAAAGCGAAGGAATTCGTGCAGAAGTTGTTCAAGAACGTACCTGTGCTCGACTCCGGCGCTCGCGATTCGACGACGACGTTCGTACAGCGCGGCATCGGCGACGTCTTGCTCGCCTGGGAGAATGAAGCGTTCCTCTCCATCAACGAGTTCGGCAAAGACAAATACGAAATCGTCGTACCGTCCATCAGCGTGCTCGCGGAGCCGCCGGTATCGGTCGTCGACAAAGTGGTCGACAAGAAGGGGACGCGCGAAGTAGCGACGGCTTATCTCGAGTATTTGTACTCGGATCAAGGGCAGGAAATCGCTGCGAAAAACTACTACCGTCCGCGCAATGAGGCAATCGCCAAAAAGTATGAGAACCAGTTCCCGAAAGTACCGCTGTTCACGGTCGACGACGCGCCGTTCGGCGGCTGGCAAAAAACGCAAAAAACGCATTTCGCCGACGGCGGTGTGTTCGACCAAATCTACAAACCGTAACGGGGAGCGAGATCGATGGCAGCAAAAGCTTGGAAGCAGCGCAGCATATTGCCCGGGTTCGGTTTATCGATGGGGTTTACCGTCTTGTATCTCAGTCTGATCGTGCTCTTTCCGCTGTCCGCCATTTTCATCAAGACATCCGGCATGGGCTGGGATAAATTTTGGCAGACCGTGATGGATCCGAGAGTGGTCGCGGCATACAAGATAAGCTTCGGCACCGCCTTCGGCGCCGCTTTAATTAATGTCGTATTCGGCTTTATCGTCGCATGGGTGCTGGTGCGGTATACGTTTCCCGGCAAAAAGCTGGTCGACGCGCTCGTCGATCTGCCGTTCGCGCTGCCGACAGCGGTGGCGGGCATCGCGCTGACGACGATCTATTCCCAGAACGGATGGGTCGGCAGCTTGCTCGAACCGTTAGGGATCAAGGTCGCGTTCACGCCGCTCGGCATTATGATGGCGCTGACGTTCATCGGCATACCGTTCGTTGTGCGAACGGTTCAGCCGGTGATCGGAGAGCTGGAGAAGGAAGTCGAGGAAGCGGCGGTCAGCCTGGGCGCCGGCCGGTGGCGGACCTTCGCCCGCGTCATTTTCCCGGAGCTGTTTCCGGCGCTGTTGACCGGGTTCACGCTGGCGTTCGCCAGAGCGCTCGGGGAGTACGGCTCAGTCGTCTTTATTTCCGGCAATATGCCGATGAAGACCGAAATTGCGCCGCTGCTCATTATGACGAAGCTGGAGCAATACGACTACGCCGGCGCTACGGCGATCGCGATGGTCATGCTGATCATTTCGTTCCTGACGCTGCTGATCATCAACTATTTGCAATGGCGGGCGAATCGGCATGCCGTATCCGCGTGAGAGGAGAAGACGACAATGGCCGGTTATGTAACGACCGTCGCAAATCCCGGAAGAGCCGTGCTCGAACGGCCCCGGCATATTACGGAGCCGCGCGTCATGAGATGGTGTTTGATTACAATCGCCCTGCTGTTTTTGGGCTTCATGCTCATCCTGCCGCTGGCGAGCATTTTCGTCGAAGCATTCCGCAAAGGCTGGGAAGTATACCTCGCGGCGATGCAGGAGCCTGATGCGGTATCGGCGATCGGACTGACGCTCATGGTAGCGGCCATTGCCGTACCGCTGAACGTAGTCTTCGGCATCGCCGCGGCATGGGCGATTACGAAATTCAAGTTTAAAGGAAAGAACGTGCTGATCACGCTGATCGATTTGCCGTTCGCCGTGTCTCCCGTCATCTCCGGTCTCATCTACGTGCTGCTGTTCGGAGCCAAGGGCTGGTTTGGCCCATGGCTGCAGGCGCATGATCTCAAGATTATATTTGCGCTGCCGGGTATTGTCCTAGCAACCGTGTTCGTCACCTTCCCGTTCGTGGCCCGAGAGCTGCTGCCGCTGATGCAGCAGCAGGGTACGCAGGAAGAAGAAGCGGCCGTCACGCTGGGAGCCAAGGGCTGGCGCATCTTCTGGAAAGTGACGCTGCCCAATATCAAGTGGGGGCTGCTCTACGGCATCATCTTGTGCAACGCGAGAGCGATGGGCGAATTCGGCGCGGTGTCGGTCGTATCCGGCCACATCCGCGGAGAGACCAATACGATGCCGCTGCATATTCAAATTTTGTACAACGAATACCAGTTCGCCGCCTCGTTCGCCATCGCATCGCTGCTCGTACTGCTGGCAGTCGTGACACTCGTTGTAAAAAGCTTGATCGAATGGAAGTATCAAGGGCAGCATAAAACGGAAGGGGCATGACGGAGATGCACATTGTTGCCAAACACTTGACGAAAAGCTTTGGCGCCTTTCAAGCGACAAAAGATGTCAGTTTCGAGATAGAGAAGGGAAAGCTGATCGGACTGCTCGGACCGAGCGGCGGCGGAAAGACGACGATCCTCCGCATGCTGGCTGGTCTGGAGGAGCCGGACTCCGGCGACATCCTGTTTCACGGCCGGAAGGTCAATCAGCTTCCTCCCCAGGAGCGGGGAATCGGCTTCGTGTTCCAAAACTATGCGCTGTTCCGGCACATGAGCGTGTTCGACAACATTGCCTTCGGCTTGACGGTGCAGAAGCGGAGCAAGCAGCAGATCAAGGAGCGCGTCAGCGCATTGATCGAGCTGACCGGGCTCGGCGGGTTGGAGAAGCGGCTGCCGCACCAGCTGTCCGGCGGACAGCGCCAGCGCGTCGCCTTCGCCAGAGCGATCGCTCCGGAGCCGCAGTTGCTGCTGCTCGACGAACCGTTCGCCGCGATCGACGCCAAAGTGCGCAAAGAGCTGCGCACCTGGCTCAAAGAGATGATCGACCGGGTCGGCATTACGACAATATTCGTGACCCACGACCAGGAAGAAGCGGTCGAGGTAGCGGATCAGATCATGATTATTAATGAAGGGCGTCTGGAGCAGCAAGGAACGCCGATTGAAATCTACAAGCACCCGCAGACGCCGTTTGTCGCTACCTTCATCGGGGAATCGAATCTCATCGAGAATATTTCGGCCTTGAAGGGTTTTGACGCCAGCGCGCTTCCGCAAGCCAGAGCGATCATCCGGCCCGAATTTATCGAGGTCGGGCAAGAGGGAGAAATTCCGTTTCTGTCCGCGGCGGAGAAGGGCGTCGTCAAAAATGTGTTTTTCCGCGGCACGAACTGGCAGCTGGACGTAGAAGTGCAAGGCGGCAGGCTGTTTGCTTATCGCTCACTGGAGCTGCCGGCGCTTGCGCCGGGCGACGCCGTGAATGTGCTGATTCACCGGTTGTACTTGTTTAACGAATCGGACCACGCAATGCAGGAAAACCGGCTGAAGACCGATCCGCTTCCCGTGCACATTTAACCCGAATTCATACTTAACTATAGAAGCCCGTTAAAGAGGAGGGGAACCAATGGAGCATCAGATTACGATACCTTTCGACACGCTGGAGCTTGCCGCTACGCTTCATTACCCCGAAGCGGGGAGAGACCGTCCGGCTGCAAGCGGACATTCCGGCAAGCATCCGATTATTATTATCGCCCACGGCTTCGTTGGAACGCGGATCGGTGTGGATCGCCTGTTCGTGAACGCAGCCCGGGAATTTAGCAAGAACGGCTACATGGTGCTGCGCTTCGACTATGGCGGCTGCGGCGAGAGCACCGGCGAGTACGGCTGCGGGGGCATGGACGCCATGATCGATCAGACCCGCCGCATCGTCGATTACGCGCTGGATATCGACTGCGTTGATCCGCAGCGGGTCATCCTGCTCGGTCACAGCCTGGGCGGCGCTGCGGCGATCTTGACCGCGGCGCGCGACCGGCGCGTAAAGACGCTTGTACTGTGGGCGCCCGTAGCTTATCCGTTTAGCGATATCGTCGGCATTACCGGCAAGAAGCTGTACGAAGACGCCGTACAGTACGGCAGCGCCGATTACTTAGGTTACAAGCTGGAGCCCGTATTTTTCGAATCGTTAGCCAAACATCAGCCGTTCGAGCAGGTCCGCAAATTCGGCGGAGATGTGCTCCTGGTGCACGGCACGGGCGATGAGGTTATACCGGTCGATTACTGCTTCCTGTATCAAAAGCTGTTTTGGCTGCGCAGTCAAGGCATCTGCGACAAAGAAGTGATCTTTCAAGCCAATCATACGTTTACCGGCGATACAGCCAGGAAACAGCTGCTGGGGACGACCGTCCAATGGCTGCTGACAATCGACAAGCAGAAGCGCGAATGGAACGATTGGACAATTTAGCGCGTGAGCGAACGGGAGGGAGCGCAATGGCAAAGCCGTTGCAAGTCGATGAACTTTGGACGAAACGAATTCTTCAAAGCGTGAACGGTCTGGAGTACGGCATCGTTCAAATCGTGATTCATGATGGCCGCATCGTGCAGATCGAACGCACCGAGCGGAAACGGTTCGAGGCGGAAGCAACACCCGGCCGCAGTTTGTCTGAGCCGAAGCAAGGATCAAGATCGAAATAGCGCAAGGAATGCATACACACAAGGAATTCATATAATAGAAGCTGTCGAACCGTAAAGCAAGGACGGTCGCAGCTTCTTTTTGTTTACCGGTGAGACTCGGCCGCGTTTGTTCAAAAAGTCGTTACGTTGGACCGGCCGCAACGGTTGTCAAACCAGTGGCTCTATTATATAATGTACGAGTTACTTAGAAAGGAGAATTGACCAATGTTCAAAAATAAGCCCCTTTTGTTCGCCATGCTCAGCATCGTTTTGCTGCTTTCCGCATGCGGACAACAACCAGCCTCGTCATCTCAACCGGCCAAAGACGGCGATAAGCCTGCCGCACAGCAAGCTAAAGAATCGAAGCTGGAGCAAATTAAAAAGGCCGGAAAAATCGTCGTAGGTACTAGCGCGGACTACCCTCCGTATGAATTTCATAAGGAAGTCAACAAAAAAGACGAGATCGTCGGCTTCGATATTGAGATTGCCAGAGCGATCGCCAAAGATCTCGGCGTGACGCTGGAAATTAAAGACATGAAATTCGACGGCCTGCTGGCGGCGCTCGATACCGGGAACGTGGACTTTGTCATCTCCGGCATGACGCCTGACGCGGAGCGTCAGAAGAGTGTTGATTTTACCAAAATATACTATACAGCGATTCAAACGGTCGTTGTTCGCACGGAAGATAAAGACAAGATCAAATCGCTCGACGATTTGAAAGGCAAAAAAGTCGGCGCGCAAAAAGGCGCTACGCAAGAGAAAATCGTAAGAGAGCAGATGCCGGCCTCGGAAGTAAAGGCGCTCGGCAAAATTTCCGACTTGATGCTGGATCTCAAGAACAAGAAAACGGAAGCGCTCGTCGTGGAACAGCCAGTCGCAGCGGCCTACTTGTCCAAGAATAAAGATTTGCTCATCTCCGACATCAAGCTGAAAAACGAAGACAGCGGCTCGGCCATTGCCGTGAAGAAAGGTTCGGCGGAGCTGGTCGACGCGATGAACAAAACGCTTGACCGTTTGATGAACGACAAATCGATTGAAAAGCTTGTGGCTGAAGCAAACGAAATGGTGGAATAATACGTTTTATTCGTATCGAAGATCGGCAAAACCCGGGCGGAATATTTCCGGCGGGTTTTTTATTCGATTTCACTACCCTGCGCATGGCTGCTCGGAAAGAAGGAGAACGATGGATTTTTCATTTTTGCCTAAGTATTATATGTATTTCGTCGACGGGGCGCGCATTACGCTGATTCTATCGTTCTTCACCGTCATTTTGGGGGTGGCGCTCGGGATTTTCATCGCGCTGATGCGCATGTCGAGCATTTGGCCGCTCAAAGCGTTTGCGACATCCTATATCGAATTTATCCGCGGTACGCCGCTGCTCGTCCAGTTGTTCCTGATTTACTACGGACTGCCGCAGATCGGCATCCGGTTTCCAGAGCTTCCTGGCTTCGGCTCCGCTTTCCCCGATTTCATGGGGGCTGTCCTCGCGCTTTCGATCAACAGCTCGGCCTATGTGGCCGAAGTGTTCCGCGCCGGCATTCAGGCGATCGACAAAGGTCAGATGGAGGCGGCCCGCTCGCTCGGCTTGTCCCATGCGATGGCGATGCGGCATATTATTTTGCCGCAGGCGCTGCGCAACGTGCTTCCGGCGCTCGGCAACGAGTTTATCGTCGTGATCAAAGAGTCGTCGATCGCTTCGGTCATCGGCATCGGCGAGCTGATGTATAAGGCCGATACGGTGCGGGGCAATACGTTCCAGCCGTTCGGGCCGCTCATTGTGGCGGCGATCGTTTATTTCATCATTACGTTTACGTTATCGAAGCTGCTGGGCGTGGCGGAGAGGAGGATGAGGACCTCTGATTAAAGTAACCGGATTGCGCAAAACGTTCGGCAAAAATGAAATATTGCGCGGGATCGACCTCGAGGTCGGGAAGGGCGAAGTGGTTGTCGTCATCGGCCCGAGCGGTTCGGGGAAGAGCACATTCCTGCGCTGCTTGAACCTGCTGGAGCAGCCGAGCGGAGGAGACATCGAATTCGAGGGCGTGTCGCTGTTAAATAACAAACATAATCTCGACCAGCTGCGCCAGCGGATGGGCATGGTGTTTCAGCAGTTCAATCTGTTCCCGCACATGACGATTCTCGATAATATTACGCTCGCCCCGCGCAAGCTGAAGAAGCTGAGCGCTGCAGCGGCCGGCGATATCGCGCACGGGCTGCTCCGCCGCATCGGACTTGCGGATAAGGCGGGCAGTTACCCGGGCCAGCTGTCCGGCGGACAGAAGCAGCGCATTGCGATCGCCCGCGCGCTGGCGATGTCGCCGGCGGCGCTGCTGTTCGACGAGCCGACATCGGCGCTCGACCCCGAGATGGTCGGCGAGGTGCTGGACGTTATGAAGGAGCTTGCGGCGGAAGGGATGACGATGGTCGTCGTGACGCATGAGATGGGGTTCGCCAAGGAAGTCGGCACGAGGCTCATCTTCATGGACGGCGGCGTCATCGTAGAGCAGGGGAAGCCGGCGGACGTCTTCGCGAATCCGCAGCATCCGCGGACGAAAGAATTTTTAAGCAAAGTCTTATAACGCACGGCAATCGAAATGCCGCGGAGGACCCGAACGAATCGGGAACGCCGCGGCATTTTTCTTGGGATATCGGGTTGGAAGATTGAAGGTGTCGCTTATTTGCCCGCGTCATTCACGCTGCGGTTGAATTCGTCGCGCACCGCTTGCAGCACCGACGGATCTGATACCGCATCATAGGCTGTATACGCCAGCGCCTTGGCGCCAAGCAGCATGCCTTCGAAGGCGCGCGGCTGCATGGCCAGATCGCGGAATTCCTTCGTATGGAGCAGGTGCGTTTGGTCAATGACCTTCACGTACGGATGTATCGCCGGGCAATGGCGGGAGACGTTGCCGAGATCGACCGAGCCGTGATCTTTGCCGTAAGCGACCTCCTCCTCGGGAACGCCGAGCAAGCCCAGATTGCGGGTGAACAAGCCGGATAGCGTCTCGTTTGTGATCAGCTCGTCGTACGAGTACTCGTAATTGGACGTGCGCAGCGTGCAGCCGGTTTGCAGCGCGGCGCCTTCCGCGCAGCGCAGCACTTTCTGCACCGTCGCATCCGTGTAAGGGCGGTTCGCGGCCCGGATATAAAATTGCGCGACGGCGTAATCGGGTATAATGTTAGGCGCTTTGCCGCCCTCCGTAATAATGCCGTGAATGCGCGTGTGGCTCTCGAGCTGCTGCCGTAGCGCATTGATCGATTGGAACAGGAGCAATACGGCGTCGAGCGCGTTGACGCCTTCATGCGGACTGGCTGCGGCGTGAGCGGCTTTGCCGAAATATTCGAATTGGACTGCATCCATCGCGAGCGATTCGCCCGATCTTTCGTACATATGATACGGATGCGCCATAAGCGCAAAGTCGACGTCGTCGAATAAGCCGGCGGCCGCCATCGTCACTTTCGCGCCGCGCGTTTCCTCCGCAGGCGTGCCGTATACCCGGATCGTTCCTCCCAGCTCGTTGATGACCGCTTTCAGGCCGACGGCCGCCGCGAGGCTCATCATGCAGATCAGGTGGTGCCCGCACGCGTGCCCGAGCTCGGGAAGCGCATCGTACTCGCAAAGAAACGCAATCGTCGGCCCCGGCTTGGCCGAACGGTAGGTGCCGATAAACGCGGTAGGGAGATCCAGCACCGGAGTCTGCACTTCGAATCCTTGGCGGCGCAGCTCATCGGTGAGCCGAGCGGAAGCTTTCCATTCTTCGTTTCCAAGCTCCGGGTTTTCTCCGATAAATCGGGAGATCGCAGTGAAATGATCGGCCTGGCGTTCGATGGCGGAGGCGATGTGCTGCTTCATGGTTCGGATTCGCTCCTTTTTTACGTGTTTGAAGCTATTATAAACCATAGAACCCGGGCAAAACAAAGACCCCGGCATAACATTATGCGCGGGGTCTGCTTATGTTCGGGCTGGCATAACTCGTTATTGAAAGCTGCGGCGCGGGTCGAGCAGTTGTTCGTCCAGCGATTTCTTGATTTTTTGCATCGCATCCACTTCGAGCTGATGATTTTGCGGAAAACGGACGCCCGTTAAGGCCAGAGCCTCGTTGACGGTTAATTCGACGGAAATTTTTTTCCCTTGCGCTTGTTGCATATCCATAGTTGATCGCTCCTTTTTCAAGATATTCGGTGCGGACATCAAGAAAATCAAGAAAGCGGATTCATGTCGAGGAAGAAAATTCGTAAATTGTTGAAACCCTTGATATTCCTCGTTTTTAATATAACATATCATGTAATGTATTTCAAGTCCGAACACAAAAAAGAGGCTCGTACATTTCAAGAGCAGCCTCTTCCCGAACGATATGATGTTCCCGTCGCAAGAAAGCACTTCATACACGAATGATTTTCACGGCAAAGGGGTTATTTTCGAAGAAATTCCATCCAATCGCAAATGAATCGGAAGCGGGGCGGGGACGAACGGTTAGGCTCGGTCAGATACCCGAAGACAAGCATCGCGAAGCCGCTTAAGGCTTGTCCTATTTGATCGCATCCTTCATGCGAATCCGCTGAAGCGTGACAATGAGCCGGTCGATCTGCTGGCTGAGCTCGACTACTTTCGGGTCGACGAAGCTTCCTGTTTCTTCCACGAGCAAGTAGAGCTGATGCTGCATCCGTTCCAGGTTTTGTTGTAATTCGACTTCCTTCATTGTTTGACCCCATTCATTTAGTAAATATTTTCTCGCTCCGAATCATTATAGTACGAATTGAATTTGAAAATTGTAAATCGGTGTCGAACCGTATTATTAAATTTTCATTACATGCACAGAAGTGCATAAATAAAGGGAAATGAGCAAAAATAAACCTGATGGGAGGTGAGTTTACCGATGGACAACGCGACGCCCAACACCAAAAACAATCCGAATTTCAAAGAAAACAAGTTTACCGAGGACGAGGCGGTCATGCACGCGGATAAAGCGGCACACCGTCCGCCGAGCTTGAACGAGATTCCGAAGGAAACGAATCCGCAATAACAGTCTAGCGCAGCATTTCCGCGAAGCGGTTACGAACCGCAGCGTCATCACATGACCGAAAAACTCCGATTCCGGGGTTTTTCTTTATTTCGCTGGCATCCGGCTTGACCGCAGCTTGCATCGCTTCCGCTTCAGGCGTCTCTGCCTCTACTAGCATGCGCCGGCGTATGGTTTTTATGAGCCCGGACATGGTATAGTTAGTAAAAACAGTACAGTCATGCGTCAAGCGGATTTACGGAGTAAAGGAGAATCGCCGGATGATCATCGTACGTAATTTAAGCAAAACATTTCCCCCGAATCACCGCGTCCTGCAGCGCATTAGCTTTCAGGCGGACGAGGGGGAGCTGGTTGCGCTCCTCGGCAAGAGCGGAAGCGGGAAGACGACGTTTTTTCGCTGCCTGATGCTGAAGGAAAAATGGGATGAAGGTCAATATATTTACGATGGCCAGGATATTTCTTCGGTGAACGCGTGGGAAAGGTTCCAGCTGCGCAAGCAGTGGGCTTACCTGGAGGAGAAGCCGGCCTTAAACCTTAACAAGTCGGCCTTGAAGAATGTGCTCAGCGCGCTGCTGTTCAAAAAATCATGGGTCCGTTTCCTGACGAATTCCGTCTCGGAAGACGATCATATGGAAGCAATGGACTACTTGGATAAAGTCGGTCTGCTCGACAAAGCGCATGAAAAGGTGGAAAAGCTGAGCGGCGGGGAGAAGCAGCGCGTTGCCATCTGCAAAGCGATGATCAAGGGGGCGAGAGTCATATACGCGGACGAGCCGGTCTCCGGTCTAGATCCGGAAGCGGCCAGCCTGATCATGCAAGATTTGCAAGCGATCTGCCGGAAGGAGAAGCTGCTCATCTTTTGCAGCCTGCATCAGGTGGAGCTGGCGGAGAAGTTCGGCTCGCGCATTTGGGGATTGTCGGACGGGAAGCTCACCGTCGACATCGCCGGCCGCCGTCTGACGCATCGCGAAAAGGAACTTATTTTTTAAAACATTCCAAACGACAAAACCCGGCTTGCAGACCGAAAGCGCTGCAGCCGGGTTTTTGCTTGGTGTCTCATCGCATGGTGACGTCTAGACGGAGCTGGCGATATGTTTGGCGATCGAAACGCCGTGATAGCGTCCGGTTTCAATGAACACTTCGTTCGCGTCCTTGCCGGATGCCGCGACGCCGGCGATGTACAGGCCGGGAACGGTCGTCTCCATCGAATCGGGATCATAGACCGGGTTGCCTTCGCCGTCGAGCTCCGCTCCCGTTTCCGTCAGCAAACGTCGGTCGGGACGAAAGCCTGTCAGCGCCAGAACGAAGTCGCTGGCAATCGTATCCTCCGCTCCGTCGCACAGCACGGTCACGCGGCCTTCCCGGATGCGGACGACGCGGGAACGAAACCGCATGGCAATGCGTCCTTTGGCGACCATGCTCTCGAAGATCGGGCGAACCCATGGCTTAATGTTCGGCGAGTAAGCATCGCCCCGGTACACGACAGTCACCTCCGCACCGACACGCAGCAAGTCCATTGCGGCATCAATGGCGGAATTGTTGCCGCCGATGATCGTTACTTTCATCCCGGCATACGGGTGCGCTTCCCGGTAGTAGTGGGTGACATGCGGCAGCTCTTCGCCCGGGATGCCGAGCATGTTCGGATGATCGAAATAACCGGTAGCCAGCACCACCTTGCCGGCGGCGACCTGCTTCGTGTGACCGAACCGGTCGGCGGTTTGCAGCAGGAACGTGCCGCCACTAGTCCGTTCCATGCGAGTTACGGTATGGTAGGAGCGGATGCGAAGCTTGCTCCGGTTCGCGACGTTGCGGTAGTAATGGAGCGCCTCCAGACGCGTCGGCTTCTCGCTTGGCGTCGTGAACGGGTAACCTCCGATTTCCAGCAGCTCCGGCGTACTGAAAAACTGCATATATGTTGGGTATAAATAGATGGAATGCGTAATATTTTCTTTTTCGATCAGGAGCGGATCGATTCCGATCCGTTGCAGTTCAAGGGCAGCGGACAATCCGCAAGGACCGGCCCCCACAATGACGACTTGTTCCCTTTCCATATTGCGGCACCTCGTTCGTTATGATTGTCATGAGATCGGCTTGTATCCTACGTTCCATAGTACCCGATTCTACCTTCGGAATCCACCGGATCGGAGCCGGAGCGCGGTCGGGTCACGCGATGGCGGTGGATTGACAAGGCATGCGCCGGTTGCTTACGATGGACGCATAGGCGCTGCCATCATCGGCCTTTATTTATATTTTGCGGAGGTTGTACACGATGTTGAAAGGAATTCCTACGATTCTTTCGCCCGAGCTGTTTAAAGTATTGATAGAAATGGGCCACGGCGACGAGATCGTCCTCGCGGACTGCAATTTTCCTGCGGCAAGCCACGCCACCCGGCTCATACGTGCCGACGGCCACGGTATACCGGAGATGCTCGATGCGATACTCGCCTTTTTCCCGCTTGATTCCTATGCGGACCATGCGGCTGCGCTGATGCAGGTTGTTCCCGGCGATCCGGTCACTCCCGTCATATGGGATGTGTATAAGCAGCTGATTCAGAAGCATGAAGAGCAAGCGCATGCCATTGCATTCGAGGAACGGTTCGCGTTCTACGAGCGGACGAAGAAGGCGTATGCCGTTGTTGCGACCGGGGAGCGCGCGCAATATGCGAACATCATCTTGAAGAAGGGCGTAGTCCGACAGCATCAATAAAAGCAAAGAACCGGCGCATTCACGTTCATGCGCCGGTTCTTTGCTTTTGGGCCGTTGGACGAAGCCGCGGCAGGGGAATATGTCTACGCCATACTTAGGTGTTCGTCTCTTGCGGCATCGGGCCTGTATATACGGATTGCGGACGGAAGATGCGGTTCACCGAAGCTTGCTCGAGCAGGTGCGCCGTCCAGCCGACCACGCGCGCGACCGTAAACGTAGGCGTAAAGAGCGGCGTCGGCAGTGCGATCGCCCGCATGATGGAAGCGGCAAAAAATTCGACGTTCGTATACAGACGCCGGCCTGGCTTGTATTCCTCCAGCAGGCGAATCGCCGTCTGCTCGACGTGAATGGCCAGATCGAACCACGGATCGTCGGCGGTGAGCCGCTCCGTCACCAGACGCAGCGCTTCGGCGCGCGGATCTTTCGTCTTGTACACGCGGTGCCCGAAGCCCATCAGCCTGCCGCCGCGGGACAGCACATCGCGAATCCACGGTTCGGCATTCGACTTGGACCCGATCTCGTCGAGCATCGCGATGACCTCGGACGGCGCGCCGCCGTGCAGCGGCCCCTTCATCGCGCCGATGGCAGCGCTGACGGCCGAGGCCATGTCGGACTGCGTGGAGGAAACGGCCCGTCCGGAGAATGTCGATGCGTTCATGCCATGCTCCATACCGAGGATCAAGTAGGCGTTCAACGCCTTGGCATGCGGCGCTTCCGGCAGCTTCCCGGACAGCATATACAAATAGTTGGACGTGTGGTCCAGGTGATCGAGCGGCTCGTGCCAGGGGAGTCTGTTTTGCTTCCGGTAACCGTAAGCGGCGATCGTCGGCAGTACCGCAGTCAGCTGCATCGCCTGTGCTTCCGTCGGCGGCCATGCGAACGCCCCTGTCGACATCGCGGATATGGCGGTCTGCATCATGCTCATGAGCGGCATGTCTTGGGGAAGCGCATCCATAATACGCTTGATATGTTCGGGCATGGCGCGATACGTCTTCAACTGCGCCGTAAACTTCGCTAATGTCTCTTCATCCGGCAGCGAGCCGTGCCATAACAAGTATGCCGCTTGCTCGAATGTACAGGTAAGCGCCAAATCTTTCGCCCAATAGCCTCTATAAATCAAATGCCCTTTTTCTCCATCTACAAGACTGATGTCCGTTTCGGCGGCAACGACGCCTTCCAGACCGGTTACTTTTGCCATAAGGTTCACCTCATTCATGGATTGTCAATAGCTATGATTAGCATACGTCAAAGTGCGTGTTAAGTATAATTTATATATTTTATTTTTGCGATTAAAAATATTTATTCACACTTTTTTCTCTGAAAAATCGCAAGCCGCCGACCGTAAAAAGAAGTAGGAAGTAGAACACGGTTATCGTATGATGAGAGGTACGAGGAAGGAAATGGAAAGCCGGGCGCTGGCATATTCGATACGAGCGGGATCATAGAATAGGATGCAAGACTATGAAACCGTAATGAATTGATTATGGAAATGGGGTCCGATTCGATGCTTGCCGTTATCCGCACTCGTCTATCGTCCGTCGACTTAAGCCGTCTTTCGCTGCTGCTGGCCGGATTCATGCTCGGCAAT
This sequence comes from Paenibacillus solanacearum, assembly GCF_910593845.1. Classification (GTDB taxonomy): domain Bacteria; phylum Bacillota; class Bacilli; order Paenibacillales; family NBRC-103111; genus Paenibacillus_G; species Paenibacillus_G solanacearum. The sequence continues at coordinate 86,461 of NZ_CAJVAS010000008.1, forward strand.
TTCATCGCCGTCATCGCGGCAATGCACTGGACTGCGCCGCAAGCGCCTCCGGTGCGCTCACACTACGATTACAAGGTGCGAACGGCTTCGAACGGGGTTAAGCTGCATCTGATGAGCACCCGGCCGGACAATATCGTGCTGAAGCATATTACGACGAACGTGACGCAGACGCCGGACTTCGGCATGAACGGCGGCTTCTTCTGGAATGGCGATTTGCTCAGCGTCGCCGTCATCAACGACAAGCCGCTGAAAGGCGAAGCATATGACTACGGCTCGGGCTGGTACAACATCGATTATCCGAAAGGGACGCTGATCTGGGATGAGAACGCGCGGTCGTTCTCGGTACAGGTGGTGCAGGAGGCGCAGGAGCTTCAGGTGACGGATCGGGGACGATACTGGGCGCAAGGCGGCGTCAGCATGTCGCTGCGGGCGGACGATCAATGGGTGGGACAGGCGCTGGATGAGGACATGCCGGCGTTCGATGCGCCGCGGCTTCGCTCGGGAGCCGTATACGACGACGAGCAGAACCTGTACTTGATCGTATCGGACAAGCCATGCACGGTGGAGCAGTTCCGTACGGCGGTAAAAGAGACGGTAGCGCCGAACCGGCTGGTGGACGGCATTTTTTTGGACGGGGACGGCTCCTCCCAAATGCGTAACGGGCAAGTGGCGCTGCACGGCGATACGCGCGCGGTGTATCAAATGATGGCGCTGAAGGAACGGTAGGCCGAAGGCCATGCGGAGGAAACGCGAAGTCAAGCGTATAGAAGGAAAAGCTGCCTGGAGTTAGCAGGCGCATTTTGCAGAGATAAGGCCAGCCGAATGTTCCGGCTGGCCTGTTTCGTCATTCATTGGAGGGGGAAGGCCACCGAGAGAACGTGTGTGTGCAGCGGATGAGCGGAAGGCTTGTTGGCGGAGGGAATGTTTTCCAATGAAAAGGTGCAACTTATTCCCAATTTTATCGTATTAACTAGTGAGCCTACATTTTTGGGTCGTCAGGAGGGGAGCACATGCTTGAGCTGTATTGGGGGTTTTTGATCACCGGTGCGCTGTTTGCGCTGGTAACGGTGCTGTTCGGCGATTTGCTGGACGGAATGTTTGATTTTTTGTCCGCCGACACGCTTCACTGGCTCCAACCGATGGTGTTGTTCAGCGCAATCACGTTATTGGGTGGCATTGGCGTTCTGCTGACCAAATATACGGTGCTTGGCCCGGCTCTCGTATTGATGCTTTCCTTGCTAGCCGCCGTTTCCTCGGCTGTTCTCATATTTTTTCTGTACGTCAAGCCCATGAAGAACAGCGAAAATTCCGTCGCGTTTTCCATCCACGATTTGGTGGGACGCGTCGGTGAAGTGACGGTGCCGATCCCGGCGAGCGGATGCGGTGAAGTGCTCGTGCGTATCGGCGGCGGTGTAACGAACCAAATTGCCGAAAGCTTTGACGGCACGCCGATCGAAGCCGGGAGGCAAGTCGTGACGGTGGAAGTGAAGGATGGCACGCTCTTCGTCTCCGGTTTGGATTCTAACGAATTGTGAAGGAGTGGATGTGAATGAATTTTAGCGATGCAATGGTAGTACCCGGCATTATCATCGGGGTGATCGTGATCCTCGGTCTGGCTTTCTGGGCCCGGTACAAAACGGTAAGTCCGGACGAAGCAATGATCGTAACGGGATCGTTCCTCGGCAGCAAGAACGTGTTGACGGACGATACAGGGCGCAAAATTAAAATTGTCCGCGGCGGCGGTTCGTTCATTCTGCCGATCTTCCAGCGGGCCGAATTTCTATCGCTGCTGTCGCATAAACTCGACGTGTCGACGCCCGAAGTGTATACCGAGCAAGGCGTGCCCGTAATGGCGGACGGTGTGGCGATTATAAAGATTGGCGGTTCGGTCGAAGATGTGGCAACGGCCGCCGAGCAGTTCATGGGCAAGCCGACCGAAGCGCTGAAAGGCGAAGCGCAGGAAGTGCTCGAAGGGCATTTGCGCGCGATCCTCGGCTCGATGACGGTGGAGGAAGTGTACCGGAATCGAGATAAATTTGCGCAGGAAGTGCAGGGCGTCGCAGCCAAAGACTTGAAAAAAATGGGATTGCAAATCGTATCCTTCACGATCAAGGATTTGCGGGATAAGCATGGTTATTTGGATGCGCTCGGCAAGCCAAGAATCGCTGCGGTCAAGCGCGACGCCGAAATCGCGGAAGCCCAGGCTTTGCGGGACTCCCGGATTCAGAAGGCGCATGCCGAGGAAGAAGGCCAAAAAGCCGAGCTGCTGCGCGATACGAACATCGCGGAGGCCGCAAAAGAAAAGGAATTGAAGGTCGCATCGTTTAAGAAGGATCAGGATACGGCGCGTGCAGAAGCCGACCAGGCGTACCACATCCAGGAAGCGCGCGCGAAGCAGAGCGTGGTCGAGGAGCAAATGCGCGTCGAATTGGTGCGCAAAGAGCGTGAGATCGACCTCGAAGCGAAAGAAATTCTTCGCCGCGAGAAACAGTATGACGCCGAAGTGAAGAAGAAAGCCGACGCCGACCGGTACGCGGTTGTTCAAGCGGCGGAAGCGGAGAAGGCGAAGCAGATCACGCAGGCGGACGCGATGCAGTATCGCATCGAAGCGGAAGCGAAGGCGATGGCAGAGCAGAAGCGGCTCGAGGGTCTGGCGGTTGCCGACGCCGAGCGCGCCAAAGGTAGCGCCGAGGCCGAGGTTATCCGGCTGCGCGGTTTGGCGGAAGCGGAGGCGAAGCAGAAGCTGGCCGAAGCATTCGAGAAGTTTGGCGAGGCAGCGGTACTCGACATTATCGTCAAGATGCTGCCGGAGCTGGCAGGCAAAGTTGCGGAGCCGATCAAGTCGATCGACAAGCTGACGGTTGTCGATACCGGCCATGGCGAAGGCGCTGCGCGCGTCAGCAATTATGTCACGTCGCTGATGGCCACTGCGCCGGAAATGCTGAAGAGCGTCAGCGGCATCGACCTCGAGAAGCTGGTCAAAGGCTTGACGCAGCGTACGGCCACAGGAGCTGCATCGGCGCCGGTCGAGAAAGCGGCTGTCGCTGATTCGAGCCCATCGGCCTCGAATCAAGAATAGGAAGCTAACGGATGCACGGCGCAGCTTCGATGTGGGGTTCGACCGACCGCCGCGCAGCGCCGCAACGCGCGCCTGGGATTGGCGCGTGTTGGAATTGTGCAGGGACGTCGGATATGCAGGGGGTAGCCAAGTCGGCTGCCTCCTGTTTTTTTATCGCCCCCTGCCTCTAAAAACGGTGAAGAATTTGCAGGAAACGGGAAGCCGGTATGGAATAAGTTGTAGGAAAGTAAAATTTTCGGGTAGGGCAAATCGATCCCGGTTAATGTTGTATGAATGGAGTGACCAAAAGTATGGGGTATTTGGGCGCGATTGAAGGGGGCGGCACGAAATTCGTGTGCGGCATCGGGACGGCGGACGGACAAATTATCGACCGCGTTTCATTTCCGACCACCCTGCCTGAAGAAACGATGGCGGAAGTATGCCGCTATTTTGCGGACAAGGCGATCGATGCGCTTGGCGTCGGGTCATTCGGTCCGATCGATCCGATCCCGGACAGCCCGACGTACGGGTATATTACAAGCACGCCGAAGCCTCACTGGGGAAACGTTAACGTGCTTGGCGCATTGCAGCGGCAGTTCGACGTGCCGATCGGCTTCGATCTGGACGTCAATGCGGCGGCATTGGGCGAGGCGGCGCTTGGCGCGGCTCGCGAGCTCGGAGGCTGCTTGTACATCACAGTAGGCACCGGCATCGGAGCGGGGCTTGTCGCAAACGGGCGCATCGTCAACGGATTTACGCATCCGGAGATGGGACATATTCTGGTTCGCCGCCATCCGGAGGACAGCTACGCGGGGAATTGCCCTTATCATGGCGATTGCCTGGAAGGCTTGGCTGCAGGACCGGCGGTGGAACGCAGATGGGGCGTGAAGGCGGCCGAGCTGCCGCAGGATCATCCGGCTTGGGCGATTCAAGCCGATTATTTGGCGCAAGCCTGCATGAACTTCATCCTGATCACGATGCCGCAAAAGATCATTATCGGCGGCGGCGTCAGCAAGCAATCGCATCTGTTCCCGATGATCCGGCGCCGTCTCGGCGAGCTGCTGAACGGCTACGTCGCTCATGCCCGGGTGCAGGAAGAGATCGACAGCTATATTGTTCCGCCGGGACTCGGCGATAACGCCGGTCTGACGGGGGCCCTGCTGCTGGCGAAGCAGGCGCTGGGCCGTGCATGAAGTTGGCAGGGCTTATGATTGTGATCGGATTGGATATCGGCACAACGTCCATTTGCGGCGTCGCATTAAATCTGCCGGAAGGACGGGTTGCGCATACGATCCGTCATCCGAACGACAGCGCCTTACCCGGGACCGCGGGAGCGGAGCAGGATCCGGAACGGATCATGCAGATCGTGGAACGCCTGCTGCAGCAGTTGCTCGCCTTGTATCCCGATGCGGCGGGCATCGGGATTGCCGGTCAAATGCACGGCATCGTATATACCGGGCAGGACGGTCAGGCGGTAAGCCCGTTGTATACATGGCAGGACCGGCGCGGCCTGACGCCCGACGCGGACGGCGTTCCGTTCGCCGTGCGGTTGTCCGCGGTAACCGGGTATCCCGTCTCGACCGGATACGGATTCGTGACGCATGCGGCATTGCTTGAACAAGGCGAAATGCCGCGCGAGGCTGTCGCCTTCTGTACGATCGCCGATTATGTGGTCATGCGGCTGACATCGGAGCGTATGCCTGCGATGGATGTTACCAATGCGGCAAGCCTCGGCTTCTTCGACGTGGAGCGGGGGAGGTTCGACGCCAAGGCGCTGCTAGCGGCCGGGATCGATACCGGCTGGATACCGCGGGTGCAACGTTCCATATCGAAGGCGGGAGACTATCAAGGCCGCACGCCGGTATTCCCGGCGATCGGCGACAATCAGGCGAGCATTCTCGGTTCGGTGAGGCAGTTGCCCGGCTCGGTCCTGTTAAACATCGGCACAGGCGGCCAGTTGTCCGTATACTCGGAGCAATTCGCGGCGGTGCGAGGACTGGACACGCGGCCGTTTCCGGGAGGCGGGTACTTGCTCGTCGGGGCATCGCTCGCTGGAGGCAAAGCGTACGCCATGCTGGAGCGCTTTTTCCGTGCCGTGATCGATGCATTCGCGAGTCCCGGACAGGCGGATGGGGAGCTGTATGCCGCGATGGAACGTCTCGCCAATCAGTCTGTCATCGAAGAAGAGGACAAGCTTGTCGTACATACCCAATTTTACGGAACACGCGAAGAAGCCGGACAACTCGGATCGATCGAAGGAATCGGTCCGTCGAATTGGACACCGCAGCATTTGATCGCCGGATTTATTGAAGGGATGGCGAATGAACTGCACGGCTTCTTCCGCCAGCTTCCAGATCCAATCATGGGGCGAATCGGCGCTTTGGTCGGGTCTGGCAACGGCATACGCAGCAACAGCCGGCTTAGAGCCGTGTGTGAAGCCCGGTTCGGAATGAAGCTTCAGCTGTCTGCGGTGGAGGAAGAGGCGGCCGTCGGAGCCGCGCTCCATGCGGCGGTCGGCGCGGGACTGGCGAGCGACCATCGGACGGTCGGCGGCATGCTTCCTGCATACGACGAGCGTTAGCGTGCCGGAGTGTCGAGACGGTCTTGAGCTGCGCCCATACTGGTCATCATATCGTATGCTCTCTCGTATGGCCAAAAAAACGAATTCGATGAGGTGTTGACATTGCCGAAAGTAATCGTCGCTTTCCCGGGAGGAAAGCATAAAGTGCTGACGTTAAGCTACGATGACGGAAGAGCCGCGGACAAGCGGCTTGTGGAAATTTTCAACAAGCATGGGATCAAGGGGACGTTCCATATCAATTCCGGGCTGCTGGGCCAGGGGGACAGGTTGTCCGCGGACGAAACGGCATCGCTCTACCAGGGGCATGAAGTCGCCGCGCATACGGTCACGCACCCGACGATCGCCAGAAGCCCGAAGGAGCAGCTGGTGGAGGAGCTTTTCCAGGATCGCAAGCAGCTCGAAAGCATCGTGCCGTACACCGTAAGAGGGTTATCTTATCCGAATGGATCGTTCAACCGTTACATTAAAGAGCTGCTGCCGTTCCTCGGGTTCGAATATTCCCGCGTCGTCGAGACGACAGGAAGCTTCTCGATGCCGGATGACTGGTTCGAGTGGAAACCGACCTGCCATCATAAGCGCGACCTGATGAAATTGGCGGAACAATTCGTCAACTTGAATAAACGTCAATATTTGTACATGATGTATGTTTGGGGACACAGCTACGAGTTCGATAACGACAACAACTGGGATGTGATCGAATCGTTCTGCGAATATATCGGAGGACGGGACGATCTATGGTACGCGACGAATATCGAGATCGTCGATTATATGAAAGCGTTTCGCAATCTGCAGTTTTCCGCGGCGTCGAGCTTCGTCTACAACCCTTCGGTTCAAACGGTGTGGCTGCAGGTCGACAGCCGCATCGTTGAAGTTCCGGGCGGCGCCAAAGTGACGTTAACGTAAATAGCGCAAGATTGATTCGAAGCAAACATGGCTATAGATACAGGGCCGCTAGTCACAAAAAAAGCTTTTCGCCACGATGCGGATCATCGGTGCGAAAAGCTTTTTTGCTTGAACGTTTTCGTGCCGGCTTCCCCGCCGGACGGCTCAAGCCAATAAATATTTTTCGGTCAAAATGGAGAGCAGCTGGATGCCGACTTCGTTATGCCCGCCTTCGGGGATGATCAGGTCGGCGTATTTTTTGGAGGGCTCGATGAACGCTTCATGCATCGGCTTGACCGTCGATAAATATTGATCGTAGACGGATTGGATCGACCGGCCGCGCTCGTGAATATCGCGCAGTACGCGGCGGAGTATGCGAACGTCCGGGTCCGTATCTACGAATACTTTGATATCGAGAATGTCGCGCAGCTGCTCGTCCGACAAGACGTGGAGCCCTTCGATGATGACGATTTTGTTCGGCTCCAGCTCGATCGTGCGGTCTGCCTGGCGGGCATGATTCGCGAAATCGTATACCGGCGCCTGTGCCGTAAGCCCTTGCTTCAGCTGTTTTAAATTTTCTAGGAGCAGTGCGTTATCGAAAGCAAACGGGTGGTCGTAATTGATCGTTTCCCTCTCCGTAATGGAAAGATGCGAATGATCTTTATAATAATTGTCCTGGGATATGAACGTGACTTTGTTGCTCCCGAGGCGGTCGATCACGGAGCGTGCCACCGTCGTTTTGCCCGAGCCTGTACCGCCTGCAATGCCGATAATCAACATAACTGAAATGAAGCCTCCCGCTTGTAAGTATCTCTCATCAATTATCGTATTGTAGCATAAATGAAGGCGCAACACGAGCGGACACGCCCCGCGTTCACATAATCTTCCCGACGCTCAGGCAAAATAAGCTCGTATTCGAAACTTATTCCACCTGGAGCAAGGAGAGTTGATATCGTGACCGTTCAAACGCTGCAAAAGCCCCGGATGCTGCTCCCGGAGCTGAAGGATAAAGTAGCTGTCGTTACCGGCGCCGCATCCGGCATCGGCCACGCTACCGCTGTGGCGCTAGCGCAGCAAGGGATGAAGGTATGCCTCGTCGATTTGAAGAACGAGCGCAGAGAGCAGGTGAAGCAGCAGCTCGAGGGCATGAACGCCGAGGTGATGACAGCCGACGTCGACGTATCGGACCCGAACCGCGTACAGCAGGCATTCGACGCCGCGGCGCAGCAGTGGGGACAGATCGATGCGGTATTCGCGAATGCGGGGATCAACGGCGTGCTGTCGCCGATCGAGGATATGAAGCCGGAAGATTGGGACCATACGCTGTTCGTCAACCTGAAGGGCACGTTTCTTTGCGTCAAGCACGCGATCCCGCATATGAAGCAAAACGGCGGCAGTATCGTGATTACGAGCTCCATTAACGGCAGCCGCGTCTTTTCCAATTTCGGCATGTCCGCTTACAGCACGTCGAAGGCCGGGCAAGTCGCCTTTGCGAAGATGGCGGCGCTGGAGCTGGCCAGATACAAGATTCGCGTGAACGTCATTTGCCCGGGTTCGATCAAGACGAACATCGGCGAGAATACGCACCCGACGCCGGAGCTTGATAAAATTAAAATTCCGGTCAAATACCCGGAAGGCAGTCAGCCGCTCGAGCATGCGCCGGGTCAGCCGGAGCAGGTGGCCGATCTCGTGGCGTTTCTCGCATCCGACGCTTCCAGCCATATCACGGGCACGGAGCTGTTCATCGACGGGGCGGAATCGCTGATCTAATATAGACACGTTCATACGTTCCTTCCTCCGGTGATGGAAATCGTTTATAGCGGGTGGGACATGATTTATGGTATGCTGTTCCTATGTCTTTGCGCCGCGCGATTCCGAACGTCCGGGCTTACGGCAAACGTCTGTTTGTGTAAGCTCCAGAAGAGGAGGAGGGAACGATGAACGAAAATTTCATCACGATCAAAGGCCTCGAAGGAGATTTGAAGATTTCCCACAAAAAAAGGGATTTCGGCTTGACGGTATCGACCAGGGAAATGGTGTTTCAAAAGCCGCACGCCAACTATTATATCAAGCTGGAAGACATTATCAGCATTACCCCGTTTGAACAGCCGGCCGCCTCGCGTTCGATCAGCTTCAACAACCGCAGGGAAGCGGGCAGCGAGATGGTTAATCTGCACGCCGGCATGCTACATTACCGGATCTACGTCAGCAAGTCGGAGCTGCACAACCGAAGCGGGATTTTTCGGCTGGAGAAAGCGCAATTCATACTGCCGATCAAAAAAGATTTGCTGCTGGCCATATCCAAATATGGCGGGCTGAACGCTTTTACTTGAACATTCCCACGCCTATAGTTTACATCGCCCTGCACTGGTCCATGCGACGCTGCAGGGCTTTTTGCGTATGTCTGCACGGCTGACGGCGCAAGTTTGGGTTCTGGCGCAAGCGAAATTGTTACTATTTTCACATCCGACCACCGACTATTTCCCTAATTTCCCTGCTGCCGCATGCGAACGATAATAGGCTTCAAGGGCAATGTTCAAGCCCGGAGAAACCGTTTATGCTTAAAAATGGCTGCTTGCACACGACAAAAAAAGCGGTTAATCGACATGGCACAAGCGAGGTTGAACTATGGTCTGGATCAGTACAACGAAACGATTCCGCGCAGCGTCCGTCGCGCGGATCCTGTTTGTATGTCTGCTGACGTTCTGTATTTCGAACGTTACGCAGGCTTATGCACAGGAACAGCAACGATTTTCCGATATCAAGGGGCATTGGGCGGAAGCGACCGTCAACCGTCTGGTCGAGCAGGGGATACTCGACGGCTTCCCGGACGGCACATTTCGGCCGGATGATCCGGTTACAGCGGATCAATTCGTGAAGATGCTTCTATTATCGTATACGAACGTATACCCCAACGGCGAACACGCGTGGAAGAAAGAGTTCATGCAATCACTGAGCGCCGCGAGCCGCGGCATTCTGGAGCAGGATTACCGCGATTTTAATTTCCGGCCGAGCCTGCTCGGCTATTGGGCGAAGCCGTTCATTGATCTGGCGAACGACCTGCATTTCATCAATAAAAGCCAGTTCGCCGATTTCAAAGCGAATTTGAAGCGCGAGCAGGTCGCAGAAATCATCTATTATACCGTGAAGGAAACGGAATATACGGAAGATGAGACGCTCAGCCTGAAGAGCGCCAGCACGTTGGGCGATTTCCTGAGCTTGAAGGAACGGGAGAAGCGGTTTGTAGCTGAAGCGTACGGCAAAGGTATTATGGAGGGCTATCCGAACGGCTATTTCGGCGCAGGACAGCAGGTGACGCGTGCCGAGTCGCTGACGATTCTGGACCGGATTACCAACAAATCGAAGCGCGTGGCGACTTCGCTTGCGGCCGTGCCGCCGGGTCTTGAGGTCATCGTGCCGACGAAGGACGGCCATTACAAAAAAGTCGTGTTCCCGACGGCCAAGATGGCCGAGGCGTACAAGGTGCTCGGCGAAGCGGCCAAGCTGCGGGGTACGAACTACGATCTCGTCGAGACGACGGCGAAGCTGTACAAGGATGCCGAGACGAAAGCGAAAGACGTGAACCGCACGGCGCTGACGAGCGGCAGTTGGGAAGAAGCGTCGCTGTGGATCGAGCCGGAATACCGCACGTACGGTGTCACCGTTCATGTGCAGAGCGGTGTGCTCGCGCGCAATCAGGAATCGATAGATGCGTATGCGAACTATTTATTCGCGCATGAAGCGTTGAAGTTCAAGGAGCTGTTCGCCGATGTATACCGGAGGGTGGAAGCGGGCGATACCGTCGAGAACCAGACGTTTACAATCGGCAAATACGCGGTGGAGCTGCATATCGACGCAGATACGAAGACGATCGTGTATTCGATCTTGGAAAAGATATAGCGGGTAAAAGAATGCAGAAATCGGCGGCCAAGCGGTTATAACGCAGCGAAACATGTCTAATCGCATCCGCGGCAAGCGAAGCGGGGACGTACGGCAAAGACCGTCAGCCTTGACCTTTCGCAGAGGCTCCCTTGTTGCCTGCGCTGTAACGATGATATGCGCGTATATCCGCTAGACGCAAAAAAGATTCAGCGCCCGAATGGGCGGCTGAATCTTTTTTTATGCGACGCTGCATGCCATCGCGGCACGCACGTTATTCGTTCGTCAGGCCGCGCGTTTCGAGCAGCTTGAAGAACAGGCTGAGGATGATGGCGACGATCGTCGCCAGCGCCATGCCTTTCAGCGAGAAGCTGCCGATCGTTACGGCTGCGCCGCTGATGCCGATGACGAGTACGACGCAGGTCAAGATCAGATTGGACGCCTTGGAATAATCAACCTTCGTCTCGACGAGCATTCGCACGCCCGACGCCGCGATGATGCCGAACAGCAGCAGCGATACGCCGCCCATGACCGGCCCGGGAATCGTCGTGATGAGCGCGGCAAGCTTCCCGAAGAAGGAGAGCACGACGGCGATAACCGCTGCCCCGCCAATGACCCATACGGAGTATACGCGAGAGATCGCCATGACGCCGATATTTTCGCCATACGTCGTATTCGGCGTAGAGCCGACAAAGCCGGAGATGACGGTGGAAATGCCGTTGCCCATCAGCGAGCGGTCCAGCCCGGGATCCTTGGACAAGTTTTTGCCGACGATGTTGCCAGTCACGATCAGATGGCCGATATGCTCGGCGATGACGACGAGCGCCGCCGGAGCGATGATCGCCATGGCCGACAGGCTAAACTGCGGCGCGTAGAAATGAGGCAGAGCGAACCAGTCGGCGGAGGCGACGGCGTCGAATTTGACATAGCCGAGCAGGAAAGCCAGCACATACCCGCAGACGATGCCGACGAGAATCGGAATGATTTTCAAAAAGCCGCGAAACACGACCGATCCAACGACGGTAATAAGCAGGGTGACCGACGAGATGATAATCGCGCCTTTGTCCGGTGTCCAATCGGCCGCCGCGTTCGCCGGTTTGATGTATCCGGCCATTTCGGCCGCCACCGGCACGAGCTCCAGTCCGATTACCGCAACGATCGCCCCCATCGCTGCGGGCGGGAAGACGACATCGAGCCAGCCCGTCCCCGCCGAGCGGATAATGAGAGCCACCGCGATGAAAATAATACCCGATACGATAAAGCCGCCCAGCGCCGCTTCATACGATTGGCCGGAGCCGAACACGGCGAAGACCGGCGACAAGAAGGCGAAGCTGGATCCGAGAAATGCAGGGATTTTCCCTTTGCAGATGAGCAGGTACAGCAGCGTTCCGATGCCGTTCATCAGCAAGATCGTTGCCGGGTCAACCTTGAACAGCACCGGCACGAGCACCGTCGATCCGAACATCGCGAACAGATGCTGCAGGCTGAGCGGAATGCTTTGAAGCAGCGGTGGACGCTCGTCCACTTTGATTTCTTTTTGCACTTTCGTACGTAACACTCCCTTAACGTCAATATAGAAGATGAAAACAACCTCAACTATATTACCAGATTTTTTCACGAAAAGCTTCAAGAGATTTAAAAAAATATGCCTATTTTTTGGGTGTCCGCGTTATAATGGTACAAGGAGTTGAAACGTTTAAGCGATGAAGGGAGACGAGGATCTCGATGAATCAGGGGACTGCGGACCGCAGCGATTGGCTTGGCTGGATGCGCCGAATTGGAGAACCTGTATTGGAAGCGCTGCATTCGCGCCAGCTGCGCGTCCGGATGCCGGTGCAGGCGATAACGAACGACCGCGAGCATTATACGTACTTGGAGGCGCTCGGACGGCTTATTTGCGGAATGGCGCCGTGGTTTGAGCTTGAAGGCCTGTCGGGGGAAGAGGAGAAGCTGCGCGAGAAATTCGCCGCCATGGCGAGGGAGGCGATCGATGCCGCCACCGACCCGGACTCGCCCGATTTCATGAACTTCTCGCACGGCGGCCAGCCGATCGTCGATGCGGCGTTCCTCTCGCATGCGATTGTTCGCGCCCCGCGCGAGCTGCTCGGGAAGCTCGACGATCGCGTGAAGCGCAATCTTGCCGCGTGCCTCAAGGCGACGCGGACGCGCAAGCCGGGCTACAACAACTGGCTGCTGTTCGCCGCGATGACGGAGACGGCGCTCTATCTGCTCGGCGAGCCGGACTGGGACCCGATGCGCATCGACTACGCGGTGAAAAAGCACAGCGAATGGTATCTCGGCGACGGCACGTACGGCGACGGAGCGGAGTTCCACTGGGACTATTACAACAGCTTCGTCATCCAGCCGATGCTCGTCGATGTATTGCTGACCGTCGGCTCCAAGTTCGCCGATTGGGAGAGGCTGCTTGAGTCGACGCTGCGGCGGGCTGCGCGCCAGGCTGCCATCCAGGAGCGGCTCATCTCGCCGGAAGGAACGTTCCCGGCTATCGGCCGTTCGCTGGCCTACCGGTTCGGCGCGTTCCAGCTGCTGGCGCAGACGGCGCTGCAGGATCGGCTGCCGGACGGCGTTCAGCCGGCGCAAGTGCGTTGCGCGCTGACGGCGGTCATTCGGCGGATGATTGAAGCGCCGGGCACATTCGACGCGAACGGATGGCTGCGCATCGGCTTTTGCGGTGATCAGCCGGAAGTCGGCGAGACGTATATTTCCACCGGCAGCCTGTATTTGTGCGCCGCCGTATTTTTGCCGCTCGGTCTCGGGCCGGAGCATCCATTCTGGCAGGGCGAAGCGGAGTGGACGCAGAAGAAGGCGTGGTCGGGGCAAACGTTTGCGATCGATAAGGCGCTGAAATAGCGCGATACGTTGAGGAATGCCCGGATGGTGGCTGCGGCCGCCGGTTCGGGCAAATTCATGCTTTTACTTATGCTGCCGTCGGACCGAGGTCGTCACTTTCCGTCTTTTTCGCAAATCCATCTCGAATGGTGATCGTTTTGATGAAAACCAGCTATTTTTCCGCATCTATATTTACCATATAATAGAAGCAACAGTGGTAAATAATTTAGTTGCGGAGCGTGGTTCCTATGGCGAAATACGATGCGTTTGCCGATCAATATCATGAGCTGACGACAAAGCGAGGTGTCGCGGAGACATCGGTACGGTATATTATCGATCAACTGGAGGCGCAGGCCGCGATCGCGGGCAAGACGATTTGCGATATCGGGTGCGGACAAGGGGAGTTAAGCAGCCGCTTGAGCGCGATGGGGGCGATCGTGACCGGCGTGGACGAGAGCGAAGGGCAGCTCCGCTATGCGAAGGAGAAATCCGCCGGCGTCACCTGGCTGCGCGACGATGCGATGCGGCTCGGCAAACTGCCGGACGCCTCGTTCGATGCCGTCGTATCCAGCTTGATGCTGATGGACGTACCGGATCATACAGCGGTGTTCGCCTCCGCATGGCGGGTGTTGAAAGCAGGCGGCCTCATGATCTGGGTCGTCATGCATCCGTGCTTTCAATCGCCGTTCAGCTATCCGCTGGAAGACGGCTCGAGACGCGTGTTCCAATATGCGCCGCAATATTGGAAATCCCACGGCACCGGCACGATTCGCTCGACGCTGGGGGCGTACCACCGGCCGCTGTCCTCTTACTTGAACGACTTTCAGGCTGCCGGATTTTCATTCATTCGCATGGATGAGCCGGGCGCAGACGCGGCCACGCAGTCCGTACCGCCTTATTTTTGCGTCGTCGGCCGCAAAATCGGAGACACAACTGGATATTGACGATGTTATAAGCAAGCTGATATGATGCTAATAGTGTTATAACAAACTATTCCTATTATATATGTTGGAATATTGATTTGGTGGAGCTAACCTTACCGAAAGACGCTCCGCTTGCCTTTCTGCCATGGCCCGTATAGGGTTGGCGTGAACGATGGCCGCTACGATCCAATAATTAAATTACACGCGGAAGTCGACCAACCCATTGGAGACGTAGGATAGAACCGGCCTATGTCTTTTTTTGATGGGAAAGCGGATCGGGTAAGACCAAGACCATGAGCAGCGCTCAGTATTTCATGAAACCGAAGGACGGTGATTTTGTATGAATATTGTATTTGCTTTCGCAGACGATTGGGGCCGCTATGCTAGCATCTATGCGGAGCATGAAGGACCGGAATCTATCAATCATTTGATTCGCACGCCGCATGTTGACCGCATTGCCAGGGAAGGGGCGCTCTTCAAAAATGCATCCGTACCCGCGCCGAGCTGCACGCCTTGCCGCAGTTCCATCTTATCGGGCCGATACTTTTGGCAGACCGGATTAGGAGCCATCCTTCTTGGAGCCGTCTGGGACGAGCAAATACCGTCATACCCGCTTGAGCTGGAAAAGGCTGGCTATCATATCGGACACACCTATAAAGTGTGGGCGCCAGGCAAAACGAAAAACGCCCCTTATGGCGGTCAGCGTACAGCTTACTCCTCCTGCGGCAATCAATTCAGTAAGTTTTCCCACAGGGTAACGGAGCGTGCCGAACAAATTGGCGTAGATGCCGCCAAGCAAGAACTGCTGGACGAAGTTCGGAATAATTTTGACTCCTTTATCGATGTCCGCCCGGAAGGAAAGCCGTTTTGTTATTGGTGGGGCCCTACCAATACGCACCGCACATGGGAACGGGGATCAGGCAAGGCGATCTGGGGACTGAATCCCGATGATTTGCAGGGACGTATGCCCGGATTTTTGCCGGATGTTCCTGAGGTGCGGGAAGACTTCTGCGATTACCTTGGCGAGTGTCAGGCGTTCGATGCCGGACTCGGCGTTATATTGCGTCGTCTGGAGGAGCTGGGAGAGCTGGATAACACGCTCGTTGTCGTCAGCGGCGATCACGGGATTCCGGGGATGCCGAGAGCGAAGTGCAATCTGTACAATATTGGATGCGAAGTCGCACTGACGATGCGCTGGCCGGGGCATATTCAAGCGGGCCGCGTAATCGAGGACTTTGTGAATCTGATGGATCTCGCGCCTACGTTTATGGAAGCGGCCGGAGTTGCGGTGCCCGAATCGATGACCGGACGCAGCTTGTTGCCGGTATTGCTTGACGAGCGGAGCGGACAGGTTGACCGTGAACGTACTTTCGTCATTACCGGACGGGAGCGACATGTTAACGAGGCGCGGGAAGGAGATCTGCCGTATCCTCAACGGGCGATTCGGACACAAGATTACCTGTATATCATCAATTTTGAGCCGGAACGTTGGCCGATGGGCGATCCGAAAGGTCTGGACCAGCCCCATGCGGCAGCGCCGACGTATGAAGAGCTGCGATGGAACACAAGAATCGCTTACGCGGATATGGATGCAAGCCCAACCAAAGCATGGATGATTCACCATCGAAGCGAGAGCGAGGTACAACTGCTCTTCGATCTGGCGTTTGATAAGAGACCCCGTGAAGAACTGTATGACTTGCGGAATGATCCGTACTATATGCATAATTTGGCCGATGAGCCGCAGTATACAGACGTGAAGCGCGAACTGAACGCCGCATTGATGGCCGAGCTGCGCCGGCAGCAAGATCCGCGCGTGACCGAGACGCCTTGCCGGTTCGAGCAGGAGCCGTATGCCGGGAAGCTCCAGCCTTTTCAACAATGAACCTGCAGCATCATTCTTCATGAGATGTTCCAGTTCTTCGATGCGACGGACCGGTGCAAGAGAACTTCGGCAATCGGTCGATCCGTCGGCCGGTCAGGCGGATCTCGCGCCCTACATACAATGCCTATATGAAAGAATGAAATGTCTACTGGACCTCCGGAGACGCCATATATTTGAACCCATCGGGTCAAATATAAAGGTGTCTCTTTTTGCGTTTGTGACAGGGAGAATGCGAAATATTGGCGTCTGAAGTTGATATAACAATATAAAAACATAATGATGTTCAGCGCCCTCTCCTACAATCGGGATGTATTCGAAGCGTTCCGAGCCGTGAAGACGGAAGGCAAGGCAGAAGTTCCGGGACGCTACGGCCTCAATGTGGAATGGGAGGAGAATAGGCGGTCTGTCGGGTGAATCGATTCGTGCACGGCGTACCCGGGAGCGGGGAGCTCTTGATAAATGCCGGGCAACTTTGTAACATATTATTAGAACGTTATAACGAATCGATGAAGAAGGAAGACAGAATGGATAAACAACCAAGGGACCCGCCAATCGGGACAAATGAAATAGACTTCAGAAGTCCGCTGCCTCTCTATCACCAGCTGCAAGAAATTATCCGCAATGAAGCGATGCAGGGAACCATCGGCGACGAGAGCGGCAAGATGCCGACCGAGCAGGAATTGATGGAACGATTCAAAGTAAGCCGGATCACGATCAGGCATGCGCTCAAGATTTTGGAGGATGAAGGGATTGTTCGCAGGGAGCGGGGACGTGGAACTTTCCTGCAGACGAACCAGGCGGAGCATTGGAGCGGGCAGCTGCTCGGCTTCGCCGAAACGATTTCGGCTGCCGGCATGGAGCCTGGGGCCAAGATGCTTGCTTACGGATTGCGGCAGAACGTTTCGCTCGACGTGAGGACACATCTGAAGGGAACGTCGGCATGGGAGCTGAAGCGGCTTCGGTACGCGAATCAAGTGCCTATTGCGCTGGAGCAATCCTTCTTCCCTCCTGAAATCGGGAAACGGATGGAGGAGCGCGATTTACAATCCATGATCGTCTATAAATTTATCGAATCGAACATCGGAATTTCCCTGCGCAACGGGAAGCAATGGATTAGCGCGATCAATGCGGGGAAAGAGGAAGCCGAATTGCTGGAAGTGGAGGAAGGCAGCGCCTTGCTGCATTTGGAACGCGTCATTTTTGACAGTACGCAGACGCCGGTCGAATATTTGAAGGCTGTGTACCGTCCGGACCAGTTCCACTATACGATACATCTTCATCGCTGACGCAAGAGCGGATATGCCGTATGGCAGCGGCTCCGAGGTGCGGCGCGAAGAAGGAGCGAGCCGCTCTCGCCGAACGCCGCCGCATCAATCGGGCTGCTTCTATAAAATACAACCGACCATCAATTATACCGATTCTCTCCGTAGACGCTCATGTTATTTTATGGTAAATTATACATCCTTAATAACACATGAACAATTTAGATAACGGGGAGCGATACGAATGGATCGGGAGCGGTTGACGGAGCTGGCGTTCAAAACGATGGGAAAACGCAAGTCGCATTTGCAGCGGGAGAAAGGCTATATTTTCTATCACTGCGAACGTGTAGCCAAAATCGCGCTTCATCTGAGAGAAGCGTTATTTCCGGCAGACGCTTCGTCGGACGATGTGATATTTGCCGGCGCCTTGTTTCATGACGTGACCAAAGGAATCGAGCCGCATGCGGCCACAGGCGCCCATCTGGTGCAGCAGCTGCTGCAAGGGTATGCGTCTGATCGGGAAATACAAGACGTATCGGAGATCGTCAGGCTGCACAACGCCCGGCTGCGTGAGGATCAGCCCTTCTATGTGCGCGTCGTTCAGGATGCGGATATACTGGATCATTTCGGTTCGCAGGAAGTATGGCTGAAATTTTTGTATGGAGCGCATAAAGATGAGAGCGTTTTCGACGCGGTTCGCTTGTGGGAAAGCGAGGAACATGAGAATTATGTCGACAAATCGCGAAAATCGCTGAATTTCGAGCTATCCCGGCAAATATTCGATAAAAAGCTGCAGTTTCACCGAATGTTCGCGCAGCGGTTCAAGGCGGAATCCAGCGGCGAAATCGATTTTTAAATGGAAAATTCCACGAATCCCTTACATATGTTGTGAGGGATTCATTGTTTTTGAACTATGAAAACGCATAAAAATTCATTTTCTTGTATTTCTTAGCGATTGAAAGCGTAAAACATGGCGGAACACTCTATGCGAGTGGAATATAAACTGTTATACTGTTTCATAGGAATTATATACCTTCCAAACATTAGAGGGGAGTTGAACTCATGAGGGTTCTACCGAAAACGAATGACCTCGGCTTCTTTGAAATTCGGCTCGAATCCATCGGCGGTCTGGGTGCCAACCTGGCGGGAAAAATGCTGGCGGAAGCCGGTGTTGTAGGCAGCGGTTTTAACGGTGTCAGCTTTTCTTCCTATGGTTCCGAGAAAAAAGGATCGCCGGTGAAAGCGCATATCCGCTTTTGCGATCTTCATACGAATATTCGTGATACCACGCCGGTGGAAAGACCTCACGTCGTGGGCGTTTTTCATGAGAACTTGTCCAAAACGATCAACGTGGTAAGTGGTATCTACGAGGATAGCGTCGTTCTGGTCAATTCGGCGAAAAGCTCGGAAGAATTGAAGGAAAAGATGAAGTTGATCGGCGGCACTGTCGCCGTGGTTGACGCGACCGGCATCGCGCTGGAAGAGAAAAACCGCGTAAATATGGCGATGCTCGGCGGTTTGTTCCGTCTGTGCGACTTCCTTGATTTCGAGGATATGAAGGGCATTATCCGCAAATCGCTCGAGAAAAAGTACCCGCAAGCAGTCGAACCGGCGCTTCGCACATTCCAGCGCGGCTACGACGAAGTGAAGTTCCAGACGTTTTCGCTTCCGGAAGGCGAACAAATGCCGGAGCCGAAGCGTTGGGATATTCCGGTGTACGGCTACGAGACGCAGCCGATCGGCGGCATGGTTACGAACCCGGGCAACAGCATCTTGAAAGATTTGAGCATTTCCCGCAACGGGATGATGCCGCATTTCGACGACGAAAAGTGCATTCACTGCGCTGCATGCGATACCGCCTGTCCAGACTTTTGCTTCGTATGGGATGAACAGCCGGACAAGAAGGGTCGACCGCAAATGTTCCTGCAGGGGATCGATTACCAGTACTGCAAGGGCTGTCTGAAGTGCGTTGTCGCTTGCCCGACCGAAGCACTTTCCTCCAACAGAGAGACGGAAGGTTACGGGGAGCAGCACCGCACGCCGCATCGTTTTGAATTAGCGTCGAATTAGGGACAAACAATCTCGGGAGAGGTGAAATCATAAATGGCAATTGAAATGAATAAAGAGGTCGGCCAAGGTACAGTCGAACAACGGATGGTATATGAATCCGGCAACGAGATGGCCGCCTATGCAGCCCATCAGATCAACTATCATGTCATGGGGTATTTCCCGATCTCGCCTTCCACGGAAGTCGCGCAATTTCTCGATCTGATGAAAGCGAACGGGCAGCACGACATCAAGCTGATCCCGGCCGACGGCGAGCACGGCTCCGCTGGTATTTGTTACGGCGCTTCGACCGCAGGCGGACGCGTATTCAACGCGACCAGCGCCAACGGATACTTGTACATGCTGGAGCAAATGCCGGTTCAATCCGGAACGCGCTTCCCGATGGTCATGAACCTGGTGTGCCGTTCCGTATCCGGTCCGCTCAACATTCACGGCGACCATTCCGACTTGTACTACGCGCTCAATACGGGCTGGCCGATTCTGATGTGCCGCGACCCGCAAGCCGTATACGATATGAACATTATAGCGATCAAGCTGGCCGAAGACCCGGAAGTGCGTCTGCCGGTCATCGTCGCTTCCGACGGCTACTTCACTTCGCACCAGAAGCGCCGCGTACAAACGTTCGCGCATAAGCAAGACGTGCACCAATTCGTCGGCGAGCAGCCGAAGCAGTTCCCGCATGTGCTCGACCGGAATAACCCGATTACCGTAGGTCCTTACATGAACGAGCCGGATTACATCAACAACTGCTACCAGCAGTCGGTTGCGATGTACAAAGCGGGCGAAGTGTTCGACCGCATCCAACAAGAATACAAGGTGCTTACCGGGCGCGACTACCCGATTCTCGACCTGTATCGGATGGAAGACGCCGAAGTGGCCGTATTCCTGATGAACTCCGCTTCGGAAATTATCAAGGACGTAGTGGACCAGCTTCGCGAGAAGGGCATCAAGGCCGGATCGATCGCGCCGAACATGATTCGTCCATTCCCAGCCAAACAAATCGCTGAGGTGCTGAAGAACGTTAAAGCAGTAACGATCGGTGACCGTGCGGACTCTTACGGTGCGCATGGCGGCAATATGACGCTTGAGATCAAGGCGGCATTGTTTACAGAAGGCAACCATTCGACGCAAGTCGTCAGCCGCGTATACGGTCTGGGCGGCAAAGACTTCTACGCGGAAGACGGTCATCATTTCTTCGAGCTGGCTATCGAAGCGGCGAACAAAGGAACCGTTGAAATTCCATTCGACTATTACGGCCACACGCCGGGCGACCCGAACAGAGTGCCTCAGCGCGTAATCGAGCCGATGAAATATGAAGATTTGAAAACCGGCCTGATCTCGGTAAACAAGGACGAAGCGACCGGGCAGCTGAAAGTGAAAGTACCTCCGATCCGTCAGCTGACGAAGAAACCGAAGCGGCTTGCTCCGGGCCACGGCGCCTGTCCGGGCTGCGGTATTTTCTCCGGTCTCGAGCTGTTCTTCAAAGGGATCGAAGGCGATATCGTAGCGCTGTTCCATACGGGCTGCGCGATGGTCGTAACGACCGGCTATCCGTACTCCTCGCACAAGGCAACGTACATCCACAACTTGTTCCAAAGCGGCGCGGCTACGCTGTCCGGCGTCGTGGAAATGTTCTGGGAGCGCAAACGCCGCGGCGAACTCGATTCGCTCAACCTGCCGGACGATTTCACGTTCGTGATGATTACCGGCGACGGGGGAATGGACATCGGGATGGGGCCGGCGATTGGCGCCGCGCTTCGTAACCACAAGATGATCATTCTTGAGTATGATAATGAAGGCTATATGAATACGGGCGCACAGTTGTCCTACTCGACGCCGCTCGGCCACCGGACGTCCACGTCCAACGTCGGCAAGCATCAGGGCGGGAAGCTGTTCCACCATAAAGATACGCCGCAAATTATGGCGGCAACCAATATTCCGTACGTCTTTACGGGTTCGGAAGCAGCGCCTCAAGATATGCTGAAGAAAGCGGCCAAAGCGCAATATTATGCGCAGAACGAAGGTCTCGTTTACGGTAAAATCTTGATCACCTGTCCGCTCAACTGGCTGTCCGAAGAGCAAATCGGACAAACGTTGATCGATGAAGCGGTGAACTCCTGCTTCTTCCCGCTCTACGAGATCGAGAACGGCGTTACGACGATCACATTCAATCCGGAAGAGAAGAACAAACGGATTCCTGTCGGTGATTGGCTCAAAAACATGGGTAAAACAAAGCATTTGACGAAGCCGGAATACGCCGAAGCGCTTCAATCGTTTGAGACGGAAGTCGAGCGCCGTTGGAGCCGTCTTAAGGCGAAGCACGAAAATCCTTACTTGTAATTAGCGGTAAGGTCGTTCATTCAGGCGCAAACTCTTGATGAGAGCTTGCGCCTTTTCTTTTCATTTAATAAGAATGAGGTACACCGTTATGCCCTATGTGCTCAGACATGCGCAAACCGGCGAGATTGCCGCTTGCGTGCAGCGCAACAACTATGACCTGAATTACTATGGCGTCAAGCAATGGGATCAGGAGCTCGCGGCAGAGCAGGAAAAGCCGCATTTTTTGGAAGCGATCGGACACAATGATCACGGGGAGTGGGCGCCGGTTCATGCGGACGAAAACCGTGTGAAGCTATTCAACGTGAAGCTGAAAAACGACCCGTCCCGCAAGCTGCTGATGGATGCCGAAGGGAATTTAACCGTCCAGACGCGTACCTGACTCAGGTGCGCAACGCAAGGAAAGGAGTGTGAAGTGAATGCAATCGAATCCTTTTACGGTGTTTGAACAGGCCGGATCGGAGCAGGCGCTGGAGCAATTCCGGCAATCGATCGTCAGCGAAGGCTTCAGCGGGTTCCGCAAGTTTCTGGACGGGTTCCGCGACCGGCTCAAACGGTTTGACGAAACAGAGGCGGAGACAACAGCCGCGCTGCTGGACTGCGCGCGCAAGCTGTTCCCGGCGCCGGTGCAATTTAGCCCGTCATGGGCGAACGTCTGGAAGGAGTTCGAACAGATTATCGGCTATAAGAGGATGGTGCTCGATTCCGTGCCTGCGGAGGAGCGAGTGGGCGAGTGGCAAATCTTGCTCGACAACCCGTTTACCAATTCGGATATCGTCTGCTACCCGTCTTTGTCTTTCATTGAGGGGGCGTATATGTACGCCTACTTCCGAACGGACCTGAAGCAGAACGAATTCATTCGACTGCAAAAGATTCAAAACGTCATTATGGCGTTCGGCAGCGACGGCGCGGCCATAACGGAGAAGAGCAAAGACTGATTCGTCTTTGCTCTTCTTTTCTTCTATCTTGTCTCAGCAAGCGCCTTGAATCGTCAGAAGCTTGTCCTTGACTTGTGCCGTCACACGGGCCGCGTCGTCCAGGCTGCTCACGATGTCGGTGTTGTCCATATCGATGATCAGTACTTGCGAAGCGTGGTAATGGTTCATTACCCAATCGTCATAGCCGCCCCACAAAATGCGGTAGTAGTCGATCAGCGCCGGGTCCTGTTCGAAGGACCGGCCCCTCAGCCCGATTCGGCGCATGACCGTATCGAACGATCCTTTCAAGTAGATCATCAGATCCGGAGCTTTCTTAGGCAGCTCCTCCAGTTCCTCTAGCATGTTATTCGCCAAATTTTCATAGATCGCGAATTCCAGGTCGCTGATGCGGCCGAGCTCCCGGTTGACTTTGGCGAAATACCAGTCTTCATAAATGCTGCGATCCAGTACATTGTGTCTATGTAACAAGGCCTGCTTGATCGCTTTAAACCGTGTATCCAAAAAATACAGTTGAAGCAAATACGGATATCTTTTTTGCTCGATTTCTTCCGGCGTTGCTGTGTAAAATAACGGCAATATCGGATTTTCGTCCACGCTTTCATAGAAAACGTCCGATCCGAGCGATTTTCCGAGCAAATCGGCTACCGATGTTTTGCCTAATCCGATCATACCCCCGACAACGATCACTGCCATGCTTCCCCTTTCTCCTTTAGCGAAAACGACCGCATATATCATTATGATTGAATGAATAGTTGAACTGAACCATTATAGCAGGAACCGGTCTGCTTCGCACAGCAATATTATTCCAATCCGGGCCGTCCGCTGTGCGGCATCGTCGCACGGGCGAATAGCCGTCAGCCGAAGTGGAAATCATGTAATAACAAGCAAAGATGCCACCGAACCGGAGAGCAGCGAATGACAGCGAACATTTTGGTTATCGAAGACGAAGACGCGATCGCACGCATATTGCAGCTGGAGCTGGAGCATGAAGGATATACGGTCGGAAGAGCGGCGGATGGCAAGGAAGGCGTCTGTAGAGCGTTGGGAGAAGCATGGGATCTGGTGCTGCTCGATGTCATGCTGCCCGGGTTAGACGGGCTCGAGGTGCTGCGGCGCATCCGGCAGGAATGTGCGACAATGCCCGTCATTATGCTTACGGCGAGAGGCACGACGCCTGATATTGTCGGCGGGTTTGATCTGGGCGCGAACGATTACGTGACCAAGCCGTTCGTCATTGAGGAGCTGCTGGCGCGAATCCGCAATTTAATTGGGCTGACCCGTAAGCCCAAGGCGGAGGGCGAGGCTGTCAAGGCGGCCGATCTGACGGTTGACCCGAAAGCGAGAAAGGTCACCCGCGGAGGGGCGCCCATCGAGCTGACGCCCAAAGAATTCGAGCTGCTGCACTATTTGATCCAGCACAAAAATCACGTGCTCTCGCGGGAACAGATCATTTCCGACGTATGGGGCTACAATTTCGTCGGCGATACGAACATCGTCGATGTCTATATCCGGTATTTGCGCCAGAAGATCGACAAGGGCTGCAAGAAGAAGCTGATCCGCACCGCCCGCGGCGTTGGCTACGAGTTGTCGGAGTCCGAATCATGAATCTGCGGACCCGTCTGGTTCTTTTGACGAGCAGCTGGATTTTGATGATTTTATTATTTTTCAACCTGTTTATTTATAATTATATATTCAAAAAAACGACGGAAGCGGAAAACCGGATGCTGTGGAATAAAGCGCAAATCATATTGCGCAATCCGCAGGTTCATCAGCCGGAAAATTGGGGAAACCCGCGGCTGCTTCGCGAGTTCATCGGCGACGATACGATGATCCGCATTATATCGCCGGAGAATAAGGTCATGGCGGAAATCTCAACAAATAAACGGTTGACGGAATACCCTCCGGTATATCGGTCGGACTATTACTCCGATGTGGATAACAGCATTGAAGCGCGCATGCTGTTCATTCAGGTGCCGATCATCGAAAACGGGACGCAAATCGGGCAGCTCGAGCTTGGCAAAGCGCTGAATGTGATCGGCAGCCTGATGGAAATATTAGGGCAAGGACTTATGGTCACAAGCCTCAGCGTTATCGTATTTTCGGTACTCGGCAGCGTGTTCTATACGCGGGTCATTATCCGGCCGCTGCGCCAGATGCTCGAAACGATGCAGATGATCCGCAGCAAGGGAGACTTCCTGATGCTGGGTCCAAAATATACGTCCCGGGGCGATGAAATCGGCCGGCTCGGGCATACGTTCAACGAGATGATCACGCATTTGCAGGAGCATGACCGGAAGCAGAGACAGTTCGTCGCCGATGCATCCCACGAGCTGCGCACGCCGCTGACCGTCATCGAAAGCTATACCTCCATGCTCCAGCGCTGGGGAGGCAACGACCCTGCGATCCGGAGGGAAGCGCTCGATGCGATTCATTCGGAGACAAGAAGGCTCAAGAGCCTGATCGAGTCGCTGTTGAAGCTGGCGGAGTTCGAGCGAGAGGAACAAGCGATGATGGAGGAGATGGCGCTCGTGCCGCTTGTTCGCGAGACAACGGAGCAGATGGAGCAGGCGTTCAACCGGGACATCCGTTTGACGGTGTCGGGCGTGAGCGAACGGCAGCGGCTGCTGGCCGATGCCAAAAAAATAAAGCAGTTGCTTATCATTATTCTCGATAACGCGATCAAATATAGCGTGAAGCCGATTGATGTAACGCTCGCGGACGTCTCCGGCTTTGCTGAGCTGAAAATCGCCGATCAGGGCGTCGGCGTCGCCGAGGAGGATCTTCCGCATGTGTTCGAGCGGTTTTACCGGGTCGATCAAACGCGTAATCGAGAAACCGGGGGAACAGGGCTGGGGCTTGCCATCGCCCGGCAAATCGTCGATTTGCATCACGGGACGATCCGCTTCGACAGCAAGGCAGGCCAAGGGTCGACGGTAACGATATTGCTGCCGTGGAAGACGCAATCGGAGCACTGAAAGCGATATCCAAGCAAGCGCTGAGCAAATTCTCATCGAATTCTAATAATTGCACGCGAATCCAAGCGGCGCGTACGTTCGGCTGGGGTTCAGGATAATCATTCCATCGAATGCTGTGCTATAGTGGGGGCATGCCACATACCACACTGCACATTAGGAGGATGCATCGATGAAAAACCTGAATCGTAAGCGCTGGGGGAAAATCATGGTCGCACTCAGCCTAAGCACAGCGCTGGCCATGACCGGTACGGCGGCCGTACCTGCACAAACGGCACATGCCGCGCAAGCAACGGCTTCGTCTTCCAAAGCAAGCCGCATCGTCGCCACCGGGAAAAGCTATATGCATACCCCATACAAATTTGCGGCGGATCGCAGCTCGACCAAATATTTCGACTGCTCTTCGTTCATTTACCATGTATATAAGCAAAATGGCATCACGCTGCCCACATCGTCCAAGAAGCAATCCAAGGTCGGGCGCTACGTGCCGAAAAGCCAGCTCAAGCCGGGCGATCTTGTATTCTTTTACGCTCCGATCCATCATGTCGCCATCTATATTGGCAATGGTAAAATATTGCATACGTACGGTAAGCCCGGGGTCACGATCTCGGACATGAATAACGCTTGGTGGACCGCGCATTACAACACGGCTCGCCGCGTGCTGTAAAAAGAACTGTTGACAATAGGACAAGCTTCCGGCGATTCGCCGGAATAACAAAGACAGGCACTCCCCGCTGTAAAGAAGCGGAGACGTGCCTGTCTTGTTTGCGCATGGCCATGGTGCCGTCCTGGCTTTAATGGCCGCAGGTTGCGCTTGGACTGCGGGGAGGGAATCGCTCAAGCCGGAGGCAGTGCCGTTGCAGCCTCGGACTGCGGCTCTTTCTTGGAGACGCGCAGAAACATCCAGACACCTAGCAGCAGAACGGCCCCGGCGGCCGCTTGCAGCCAAGTAACCGACTCGCCGAGCAGCAAATAAGCTAGCAGCGCCGCTCCCAGCGGTTCGCCGAGCACGCTCATCGATACAGATTCCGGCTTCATATATTTCAGCAGCCAGTTGAACAAATAATGGCCGAATAGCGTCGGCACGATGGCGAGCAGCAGGAAGATGCCCCACTCCTTGGCCTCGTAACCGATCATCGCATAGCCGAACCCGACGTTATAGACGGCAAGAACGGCGGCGGCAAAGGCGAATACGAAGAAGCTGTAAACAAACGCCGGTATTCGCTGCACCAGGTTTTTGCCGATCAGCATATGAAACGCGACGGCGAGCGCCCCGAGCAGCGACAGCAGGTCGCCGAGCAGCGCCTGTCCGCCCCAGCCCCAATCGCCCCAGCCGATCATAATGGCGCCGGCGATGGCAGTCAACATGCTGGCAACGGCGAGCGGGTGCGTCCGTTGTCGGAAGACGAGGCAGGCGCCGATGAGCACGAAGATCGGCTCCAGCGTCAGCAGCGCGGTGGAGCTGGCAACCGTAGTGAAGCGGAGCGAGCCCATCCACAGCAAAAAATGAAGTCCTAGCGCAAAGCCCGACCAGAACAGCAGGAGCCAGTCTTTGCGGCTCAAGCGGCGCATCGACGGACGGTGATTCATCAGCAGGAAAGGAAGCATCAATATTGTGGTCAGCACAAGGCGGTACATCGCGATCACGGATACCGGCGCATTTGACCAACGGACAAAAATAGACGAAAAAGAAATCGCTACGATGCCGATCATGAGCGGCAGCCATAACGGAACCGGGGGACGAGGGTTGTGATTCATCAGAGGGTCTCCTTATGCTATGCTGTACGGTGGCTGATGGTATGTGTGATTCGGCGGGTTCGCCGCTGCGCGGCGCCGCGTTCTTCACAAGCTTTCATTATAGCAATGCGGGCGGGGATGTGTAAATATGCAGCTGGGCTGGCAGCCGCAGATCAGCGGAAACTACAGGCTGCCGGAAAAGGCTCGGGCGAACGGCATGCCGTTTGGATGGGATCACCTTAGGATTGTGCAAGTTTATATTGGTATTTTCCATTTCCTTGATGATGCACGGGTCCTATAATGAGGGTACAATCCGATGTATAACCAAGGGAGGAATTTCCGAATGTCCGAATCGTTCCTGCTTAACGACGAACAAATGCGTAAGTTTATTAGCGAAGGCTTCCTTATTCTGAACACGGACTTTCCCGAATCGTTCCACGCTTCGCTCTTCCAGCAGCTGAACGAAGTATATGGCGAAGAGGGGAATCCGGGCAATAACATTTTGCCGCGCATCCCCGATCTGCAAAGGGTGTTCGACCATCCTGTCATTCAAGGCGCGCTTACAAGCGTGCTTGGCGAGAATTACATGATGCATCCGCACCGGCACGGCCATTTCAACAAAAAAGCGACCGCCGGCGGATGGCATAAAGACAGCTACTGGGGGCATCAGCGGGTACGCAATCACCGTCCGTGGTGGGCGATGATCTTTTATTTCCCGCAGGATGTGACCATTGACATGGGGCCGACCGGCGTCGTGCCGGGTACGGGCTGCTACCAGACGAGAACGTTCGAGTCGGACGATACCGAGCTGGAAGTCACCTCTCACGGCAAAGCGGGCACCTTCGCGCTCGTTCAGTACGATATTTGGCATCGGGCGACGGCGAACATCTCGGGCAAAGACCGTTATATGCTGAAGTTTCAATTCGTCCGCACGGAGATGCCGACCCGGCCAAGCTGGAACAACTCTTCGGACGAATGGATTACGCCGGCTTCCTTCGCGAAGCCGATTGTCCAGCACGAGCTCATTTGGCGCGATACGTGGAATTGGCTGACCGGGCAGCAGCAGGATGCGAACGTTTCCATCGGCGGCCGCAGCGCCTCGGCTGCCGATGAATGGATCGCGCAGCTGCAAAGCGACGACCGCTCGCTTCGCGCCAAAGCGGCCGACGAGCTCGGGCTCATCGGCGAAGCCGCCGCGGACCGGGCAGTTCCCGCGCTGGCCGCGGCGCTGGACGATGCGTTCGAGCCGGTCGCGCTGAACGCGGCGTACGCGCTGGGGCGCATGGGAGAGCAGGGACTGCGCGCGCTGCTCGATACGATCGAGCGCGGCAGCGGCATCGCCGCCCGTTCCGCCGCCTACGGCGCTTACATCGCAGGACCGGCGGCGATCGGCGGCTTGACGGCGATCATGCGCTCCGGCCCCGCGGATGCAGCCGCCTACGCGGCCTTCGCTCTCGGTGAGCTCGGCGGCGCCGCGGCGACGGCGGTGCCTGTGCTGGTCGAGCGGCTGCGCAGCGCCGATGCGGATGCGAAAGCGCGGCGCACCGTCGTCGAGACGCTCGGCATGATCGGCGCGGGCGCGTCCGATGAAGTCATTGTCGCTGCGTTGGAGCAATCGCTGCAGGATGACGACGATCAGGTGCGCTTCATGGCGGGCTTGTCGTTGTCCCGCATCGGCGCGCCGGCGGATCAAGCCGTGCCGGCGATTGTGAAGGCGCTGGATGACGATAACCGGTACGTTCGCGCCAATGCGGCGGAAGCGCTGTATTATATCGGTACGGAGCAAGCGAAGCAGGCACTGCTGAAGTTTCTCCGGACGTCCCGCTGGTGCAGTACAACGACGCCGAAGACGATGTTTTAACTTGAAGGGTTGCGCGGTATAAGTAGGGCAGCCGCTATGGGAGTGCAAGAAAGGTAAGCAAAGCATCTGTGCACGGGAACGTGCCGGATGCTTTTTTGTAATTTCAGAGGATATGCGGGGCAAGTTTAATCGGAAGTGTCATGACCGTACAACTGCCGAAATTCCCCCGGTGTCATTCGTTTCATTTCTTTGAATACGCGCCAGAACGTGCGGAGGGATTCGAAACCCGCTTCCGAGGAGACGTCCGTAATCGCCATATCCGTCAGAAGAAGCAGGCTGGATGCTCTGCGAATACGCAGTGTATGCAAATATTCGAGGAAGCCGCAGCCCGTCAATTTTTTGAACAATCGGCTGATGTAGGCCGGACTCACCCCGAACTTCGCTGATAACTCCTCAAGCGTCAGCTTTTCCAGGTAGTTTTTATGCACATGTTGAATAATATCCCAGTCCCAACGCTTGTCATCCCGGAAAGATTCCTGCACCGCTCCGGGAGACGCCTCCAGTTGAGAACGGAAGAAAAGCAGCAAGCCTTCGATCAGTTTGGCACGGATCCCGCTGAATTTACCGATGCGTGCTTCCTGATATTCCGTAAACATCTCCTTGCATAATAAAAACATCCGCTCGGCACGGTCTCCCCGCAAGGTGCAGTAGTAAGGATAGCGCTCGCCGCTTTGCAGCAGCAGCTGGCCCAGCTCGGCATCCGTTTGCGATTCGAACAACAGGCGAGTATCGAACATGCAGCAGTATATTTGGAGCGGCTCGGAATCACAACGGAATTTATGCATCTGATTCGGCGGCAGCAGCGTGACTGTTCCGGATTCGAGTGGATGAGTGACGCCGTTGATCGTTTCTGTCCCTGTTCCCCCTACAACCACGGAAAATTCGGCGAAATCATGATGATGCAGATGATAGCTCGTATCGATCGTGTTGCGCCGGATGTAGAACGGCAGCTGACCTTTCTTGACATTTGAGATCTCGAGCGTGTCCTGGTACTCCGGGTAAATCGTCATCGGATCTGCTCCTCCTGCATCGTCCACGAATAACCACATTTTAACGCCTCGGTAGCGGCGTGTCTATTTGAAAAAAAATTTGCAAAATCTGGCGCAGCCCCGAAAAAAATGTCCTGCAAGGGCCAATGTGAATCGGCTACATTAAGAATGAAAGTAATGAAACCGCTCGTACAGGAAAACAAAGACAGAGGCCGACGGAAACAGTTCCTGCAAAAATATTCTTAAAGGTGTCATGATCGGCGCAAGCAAGACTGGCGATGCTTGCGCGAAACGCAGGTGGAACATGCCGGACTATAACGAGGTGAACACATTGCATAACGAAACATTGCGACTTAAAATCATGTCCTACAACATCAGACACGGACGCGGGATGGATGATCGGGTCGATCTGCAAAGAATTGCCGAAGTCATTCGGCAGACGAACGCCGACATTGTGGGATTGCAGGAAGTCGATGAGCACTGGGGCCCGAGAAGCGGCTACGAAAATCAGACGATGCGGCTGGCAGAACGTTTGGGGATGGAATATGTCTTTGGTGGCAGCATCCATTTGGATCCGATTCCGGAGTCCGGGGGAAAACGGCGCAAGCACGGAGTTGCGGTGCTCAGCAAATATCCGATTCTGAGCAGCAGACAGCGGCTGTTTTCGACTTATGTCGGCAACCATCGCGAGCTGCTGGAAACGGAAATTGACATTTCCGGTTACCGTCTTCACTTTTATTCCACACACTGGGGTTTGGATGCGGATGAAAGGCGGATCCAGTCGAACGAGACGATCCGGTGGGTGAAGGATGACGGTCCGGCGGTCGTCGTCGGCGATTTTAACAGTACGTTGGATTCCCCTGAGATGGAACTACTGATCCGACATTTTCATGATGCCTTTAACGGGGATGAAACAAAGGGAACATTTCCGGCGAACGATCCTGCCAAGCGAATCGATTTTATTGTGGGCAATGGAGGAGTACGGTTCGATCAGGCGGAAGTCATCCCCTCTGCGGCTTCCGATCATTTACCAATTGTGTGCGTACTGGAAATTCAAAGGCAAGACGATAAAGGAAAGGAATGGATATAACCATGGAAAACTTAGCAATCAATGGCGGAACTCCGGTTCGAACGCAGCCATTCCCGATTTGGCCCGTATTTGATGCATTAGAGGAGAATATGTTACTAGAAGTCATCCGTTCCGGCAAGTGGGGGGGAGCGGGTACGGCGCTGACCTCCGAGTATCCATCGAAGTTGCTGCAAATGGAGGAATCGATAGCCAAGCTGCAGGATGCGGCGTATGGTGTCAGTGTTGTTAATGGGACGGTGGCCATTACTGTTGCTCTGCAAGCGGCGGGACTTCGGCCAGGGGACGAAGTCATCATTCCCCCGTATACATTCATCGCAACGGCCACGGCCGCACTAGCTTACGGCGTTATTCCGGTCTTTGCAGATATCGAGGAGGATACCTTTTTAATCGATCCCGACAAGGTTGAGCTCGCCATCACATCGCGTACCAAAGCGATCATGCCGGTACATATAGGCGGGGCTCCCGCGAATATGGAACGAATCATGACGATTGCACGTGCTCACAATCTGAAGGTCATAGAAGATTCCGCTCAGGCTATCGGCGCCAAGTGGGACGGCCAAGGGGTCGGCGCGATCGGTGATATCGGCACGTTCAGCTTTCAGTCAAGTAAAAATTTAAATGCCGGAGAAGGCGGTTTGCTGGTAACTAATGACAAGGAGTTAAGGGACTTGGCGTGGTCGATCTGTAATGTCGGCCGTGTTCCAGGAGGGGCTTGGTATCAGCATACAAACCTTGGTCAAAATTATCGGATGACTGAGCTGCAAGCTGCACTCTTGCTAGCCCAGTTGACCCGTCTTGAAGATCAGATGCAGAGGCGTGAAGCAAACGCCCGACTGCTTGACGAGCTGCTGCAGGATATAGATGGGGTTCGAGTAACAGCGCGTCACCCGAAAATGACCCGGCATGCCCATCATTTATATATATTCCGCATTGCACCTGACCGGGCGGGCAGGCGCGACAAAGCTGAAATCATCCGAATGTTGAACGCAGAAGGTATCCCCGTTACGGCGGGGTATGTTTCGCTGAATCGTAACCATGCGATCATTAAAGCGGTCCGTGATTGGAGAGGATCGGAGATGATTAACGAATGTCCGATTAGTGAACGACTGAGCGAACAGGAAGCGCTCTGGCTAGGCCAGAATGTGCTTTTGTCCGACGAGCAGGCAATGTATGACATTGCAGCTGCGGTACGTAAAGTTTTACATGCTGGCCAATGACGATTTAAGGAGTGGGCTACTATGAAGGTGGCCATCGCCGGTTGTGGGACGATGGGCAGTATTTATGCGGAGCGATTAGCCGAAATGAACGATGTGCACCTGGTTTCGATGTTCGACCGCAAATGGGAAACGGCCCGGAATGTGGGGGACAGGTACGGTGCGACCCCATACGATTCTTACGATCGGATGCTGGAAGCAGAAGACATCGACGTAGTCTGTGTGACCATGCCCACGTTTCTTCACAAGGAATATGTGCTGAAAGCAGCAGCGAGGAAGAAGCACATTATTTGCGAAAAGCCGCTGGCGCTTGATCCTGCAGATGCGCTTGAGATGCTGACCGTGTGTCGAGCAGCAGGGTCCCGTCTGTTTGTCGGTCATGTGGTACGATTTTTTCCTGAATATCAGAACTTCCGTCAGGCTGTTCTTGGAGGACAGCTCGGTTCGGTCGGAATGATCCGTACTATGCGCGCCGGGCATCATCCCGGGGAAGCTAAATCTTGGTACGCAGACGGTTCCAAAAGCGGGGGGATATTTTTAGATCTGATGATCCACGATATTGATTTTCTCCGATGGACGCTGGGGGAGATTGATTCTGTTTACGCACTGAGAGGGAAGACGGAATCAGCGGATTATGCGCTTGCTGTGCTCTCTTTTTGTAACGGTGCAATCGCCAATGTGGAGGCGGTATGGGGATATCCAGGTCAATTTACGACGTATGTAGAAGGAATAGGGGCGTTGGGCGTGCTTACAATCGACAACCGTCAGCAACAGCTTATTGAACCCAAGACCTCTATTCTTTTAGAGGGAGCCGAAAAGGAAGTCGTTGTACCCCATGATCCTGGAACACGTGATGCCTATTATGAACAGTTACGCCATTTTCTATCTTGCATTCAATCGGGAGAGGAGTCGATTATTACTGCGGCCGATGCCTGTAAGGCTGTTGAGATTGCCCGAGCAACCGTACAGTCGGCGTTAACGGGAGAGCGAGTGATATTGAATAATTGTTAAAGTCACTAGATATGGAGGATGTAAACATGATGTTCTTGGGTACCTCGAAAATAGATATTACGCCAGTTGCTCCAGTACCGTTGTGTGGCTTTGCATCTAGAAGCGATAAAGGGCCGTTCGAAAGCGTTTCCCTCCCGTTGTACGCAAGGGTGTTTTACTTCAGGTCAGACAATAGCGCCGGAGAGAGCCACTCCGCCATTCTCGTGTCTGCCGACTTGATCTGGTGGGGTAGCGATCGAGTCCCGCTGCTTCGGCGGAAGATCCGGGACCGCCTGAAGATAGAGCATGTTATCCTTCACGGTTCACACACACATTCCGGCCCCCAAACAAGCGCACTTTTTTCTGATCTTCTAGGGAAAGTGGACCCAGCTTATGTCGCTTATTTGGAATCCCGCCTGCTGGAAGGGATCGAAGCGGCAGTAGGGAACGCTGAGTTAGTCACCATGGCAAGGGGGCGAGGGGGATGTGATATTGCAATAAACCGGCGTGGCTGGAACAATGGAGAAAGCGTTATTGGACCGAATCCGGAAGGGCCGGTCGACCATGAACTGCAGGTGATACGTTTTATGGCCGTGGGCGGACGCGTGAAAGCATTACTGGTTCATTACGCATGCCACCCCGTAATCACGAGGGAAAATCGCGTGTCATCCGAATTTATTGGCGTCGCCATGGAGCAGTTGGAGGAGGCATTCGGTGACGGGACAGTGGCCGCTTACATACAAGGGACCTGCGGCGATATCAATCCCGCTGAGGGCGGTGATATTTGCTGCGGCGGGGACATCGAGGTATGCCGTATGGGTCAGAGGCTGGCTCATGCAGTTGAACGGGTGCTTCTAGGTCGGTTGGAGCCGTTGGAATCGGCGGCAATACAATCGAAGACAGCTGAGATCGCGCTGCCTTTGCAGAGGCTGCCCCGGCATGAGGAGCTTGAAGCCCTGCAGAACGATGCAGGGGTAATGGGGGATTGGAGCCGATTCTTGCTCCGTTCGCCCGAGTATTTGACAGACCGGTTGACGCTGGAAATCACGAAGCTGACATTGGCGGATGGCTTGGTTTTGGTCGCAATGAACGGGGAGATCGTAGTTGAGTATGGGTTATTCCTGAAGCGAATATCGAACGGAACCATTCTTCCGATGGGATACAGTAACGGTATGATTGGTTATTTGCCGACGGCGGAGCAATTGGCTATAGGCGGGTACGAGCCATTGAAATCAACCTACTATTTCCGTATGCCCGCTCCTTTCGAACCGAGTGTAGAGGAGCTGGTAAAGTCAACGCTATTACAGATGTTCGGAACGAATGAGCTGATCCATGATCAGCAGGTGCCATGAGTTGGCAATCCGCTTTTCCCTTCATCAATGACAGGTTTCTGATCTGCTTTTTTCTGGCAGAGCGGGAGCCTTTTTATTGTTGGCGCATGTTCTACATTGACAAAACTCACATGAATGGGTATGATTCCTAATCACATTTTGTGCACATGGGTATCTTAAAATAGAAAAAAGGAGAGTGAACGAATGTCCGCTCAACAACATTATTTAGTCAATATCGTTCCCTACAGTTCTGACTGGTCTATGGAATTTGACAAAGAGAAAGAGCGATTGCTTGGAATACTGGCCCCGCACATCGCTGCTATTGAACATACCGGCAGTACTTCAATACCGAATCAAGACGCGAAGCCCATTATCGATATCTCCGCTGCCGTACATACGTTGCTTGACAAACAAATCTATGAAAACCTGCTTAGCCATTCAGGTTATCGTTATATTGGAGCCTTCAAGACCGGGAGACATTTCTTTGCAAAAGAACACGCAGGAACACGTACGCATCATTTGCATATTTTTCCGCTTGAAGGATTTTACGAAAGAAATGAACTGCTATTTCGCGATTACCTTCGGGCCCATCCTGACTTCGTAATACAGTACGGGAAACTAAAACGAACGTTGGCTGAACAATATCCTTCAGATCCTGAAGGTTACACGCGGGGAAAAACGGACTTTATCCAACGTGTCGTTGACTTGGCGCGAACCGAGCGAGGACTACCTCTTCTAAACGTATGGGTTGATTAGTTCGTCCGCATGGCAGGTTTGTTCTGTTTGCGGCGCGCGGCAAGCGGGCTGGAGCGGGGCCGGGGCAGCGAATCGGGTCGACCATCCATGTTCGGCAGATACAAGAGTATGGTATGATGGGGATGCGAGATTGCCGCAGACTGCATGCCGGTAGAGAGCCCGGAATCTCGAATGAGCATGGACTTTTTACCTATTTTATGATATGAAAGAGAGTGACCGGGTTCTAGTGCAATCATTGCAGCAAATTAGGGGGTGCAGGCCATGTCCCGGCGTTTTGTAATCGAAGCGGTGATGGTGGCCATCTACGGCGAATTGATGGCTCCGGCGCATCCTGTCGATTATTTGATCCCATATACGACGATTATGGAATTATATGAGATGATGGAAAGCCCCGAACCGGTGATGCCGGAAGCGGAAGACGACGCGCATGTGAAGCAGAAGATCAAGGAAATGATCGCCTTCTTCGACGAGTCGTTCAACAAGAAGAAGCTGGAAAAGGCGATTCAGGTGCCTTGGCGGATGAGCCCGCCGCTGCCGATCAACGAGAACGTGACGTTCTATGTCGTCAATGCGGTGGAAAATGCGCAGTACGGCGAGCTGGTGGATCCGATCGAGACGGAGATGATCCTCACCTCGTTGAAGGAGCAGGCGCCCATCTTGACCGATCAGCTCGAGCTGATGGAGAAAATCATTCAAGCGGAAGTGCCGGTGCAAGTGTACGATGTGTACGATTTTGACTTTGCCGTAGAGCAGGGCATCTCGGCCGATGACTGGATTTCGCCGTAACGGAATATCCATAGCAAGCGGTGCAGCCTCTGCACGGCCCGCTGTCATGCAGCGCAGCCGGGGAGAGGCTTCATTGTGTCATTTCAACGAAAGCGGGAGGAACAGATACATGCATATTACAATCATCACGGGCGTTTCGCGCGGCATCGGCGAGGCGCTGGCCAAGCAGCTGCTGGGACCGGATCGCAAAGTGATCGGGATCGGCCGTTCGGATCATCCTGAGCTAGCGGATCTTGCCGGACAAGCCGGAGGGGCATACATGTTTTACCCTTGCGATCTGAAGCAGGCGGATGCGGCGGAGGCTGTCATGGGACAAATATTCGGAGCGATTGCGCCGGATCAGGCGGCATCGGTTACATTGCTGAACAATGCGGGGGTGCTGGAGCCCATCGGTCCGATTCAAGAGGCAAGCGTCAGCCAGTTGACCGACCATGTGCAGGTCAACCTGCTGGCTCCGATGGTGCTCATTGCGGCGTTCATTCGCCATACGAAAGGATGGAGCGTGCCGCGCACTGTCGTCAATATATCGTCTGGAGCGGCGAAGAAGCCATATGCCGGCTGGAGCGCTTATTGCGCCACAAAGGCGGGGCTGGATATGCTGACGCGCAGCATTGCCGCAGAGCAAGGCGAAGGGGAGCAGGCGGTGAAGCTGATTTCCATCGCGCCGGGCGTCGTGGATACTGGGATGCAGGAGATGATACGCAGCACGCCGAAGGAGAAGTTTCCCGACGTGGACCGGTTCATCGACTTGAAACAAACCGCATCGCTGTACACGCCGGATGAAGCGGCGGACCGGATCGTTCGCTTTCTGGCCGGCGGACGGTTTCGTCAGGGCGACGTGCTCGATACGAGAGAGTTCGAGCTGGAATAATTCGGGGGCAGCGGCGGGGAAGCGCATGAAGCGGCCGTCCGCCGCTGCTCCATGCCGTCGGTGTGTTACCGACAATGATCAAGGGGTGGCCTATGTTTGATCCGACGATATTCGATAATTTGAAGGTCGTTCTGGAAGGATGTCTATACGACCAGGATGCCGACGGGGAAGCGGCCGTCACGCGGCGCGAGGATTTGCTTGACCTGGCGGGGATGGGGCGAACGTTCCGGATGGAGATGCGGCTGCCGGATAGCCCGGTCAGCGCGGTCATCCAGCTCTCCGCAGCGCTTCCGGATTTTGCGGCCGAGCTGCGGGGGATCCGGCTGGCCGGAATGAAGCCGGGCGCAGCGCTTGAAATTGCGTACCGGATGCCGGAAAGCCCGGCGGATGCGAGAACCGATGCGGCGAGCGAGCTTCTGGCGAAGCTGTGGGGCGACGAAGATGCTGAGCTGCTGCAGGAACGGACGCAGCGCAGCAGCGGCGGCTCCGAAACGAGCCGGACGTTCCGGTTCATCGTTCGCTTCCGGCAAAAAATGGACGAAAGCCATTTGGAGGAGCTGGGGCCGCTTGCGGAGCATCTCATTGCCAGCTTGAAAGCCGTGGAAGAAGTATGGCATTCGCCTAAGTGATATCGCATGGATACGGGGGATAGACGTGGACGTTTTCATAACGAAGCTTAACGAAGACAACGTGAGTCAAATCCGGCCGATCGATGACAGCTTTCTCGTCGATTCGATCCTCATATTCACGCTGGCCGACCGGCAATACACCTATACGCTGGAGCCGATCGCGAGCTGCGAGAAACGCTATTCGGACGATCCATACGGCGATGCGGCAGACGGGAATTACGGCGACGATATGGAACATCCCGATCGGGCGATCTATTTGGCCTTTGCGGACCGGCGGTTCGCCGGTCTCATCCAGTTGAAGCGGAATTGGAACAACTATGCGCTCGTCGAGGATATCAAGGTCGACCGGGCGTACAGAAGGCATGGCATTGGGCGACGTCTGATCGAACAGGCCAAGCTATGGGCGGCCGCCGGTCACATGCCGGGCCTCATGCTGGAAACGCAAAACAATAACGTGAAAGCATGCCGATTTTATGAAAGCTGCGGCTTTGTTATCGGCGGGGTTGATTTCCATGTGTACAAAGGCATCGATCCGGACAGCGGGGAAGCGGCTGTATATTGGTACTATTTTCTGAATGAATGAGCCGGATGCCGATATGTATGTATTCCGAATCTTGGGAAGCTGGCGCGGCTTCCGCTGGGCGGCGTGCAGCTTAGCCGACGGCCGGACTGGCGGCCCGTTTCCACGCATCGAATTTGCGCTTGGCCGCGCCGCTATCGATCGCGTTGCGGGCGCGATAAATCCCTTCCTCGATCGAGTCCACTTTCTCCCCGATCCACAGCCGGATGGCGCTGTTGAACAGCACGGCGTTCAAGCAAGGCAGTCCCGCTTCCCCGCGGAGCACGTCAATCGCCGCTTCGGCCTGATTCGCTGCAGTCCATTCCGTCTCGGGAGCCTCTACCTGCATTTCATACAGCTCGGGATTCAGCAGCATCAATTCGGTCCGCCCGGCATCGATTACGTAGGCGCGCGACCGCTTATCGATCGGCAAATCCTCGGAGCCTTCGACGCCCTGGATGATGAGCGTGCGCCGTACGCCTAAATTCATGACGAGGCGGGCCATTTTTTCGAACACGGTTCCATGAAAGACGCCCACGGCCATGTACGCGCAATCGGAGAATCGCAGCAGCTTCTCCGCCGTATTGAAGACTGTGCGTAAATCCAGCTCTTCCCGAAGCCGGCGCAGGGCGCCGAGCGGCGGACACCATTCTTCCGTAGGAACGAACAACACACCGCCGGCCTTGGCTGCTTCCACCCACCGGTTCGTCTGGACGCCGGCGGGAATGCCGAGCTGCCGGATCACATCTTCGAGCGTAACGCCACGCTTGGGAGGAAGCGCGGGGGAGGAATGAAGCGTAACCGGCAGCCCGCAGGAGGCGACCACGAAGGCCGACGGAAACGTGGCCATGAAGCTGCGCGTGCGGCCATCGTAAGGACCGGCGAAATCCATGCTGTCTTTCACAGGATGAATGTGCGAACGGCTGCGGAGGACGTCGATAAAGGCACGCAGCTCTTCTGACGATTCCATCTTGATGCGCTCCGCAAGCAGGAAAGCGCCGATCTGCGCATCCGTCGCCTCTCGATTGACAATCCATTCCGCCGCCTGCCGAGCCTCTTCGTATGACAAATCACGGGCTCCGCGTTTGCCTCGGCCTACTTCCTTCAACAAGTCCTTCATCGGTTGCGACCTCCTCTATGCTTCTGATCCTTCAGCAACGAATACACTTTGACGATGGATGTGGCTACATCGACCATTCGCTTGCGTTCGTTCATCGCCTGCTTGCGCAGAAATTCATACGCTTCCGCCTCGGATATGCGTTTGACCTCGCATAAGATCCGTTTGGCTTGATCGACCCATTTGCGCTCCTCCAATTTGGACAAAAGCTGTTCCCGCTCCTGCCTCCATTCCCGCCGCTCCATAAAGCGCTGGAAGCTTAGCATCAACGCGCAGTGAATTTCCGCGGGCGACATCCCCGGCGACAGCATGCCGTCGATCTCGGCCTCCAGCTTGCAGGAGTGCTGCGGG
Source organism: Paenibacillus solanacearum (assembly GCF_910593845.1). Lineage (GTDB taxonomy): Bacteria > Bacillota > Bacilli > Paenibacillales > NBRC-103111 > Paenibacillus_G > Paenibacillus_G solanacearum. The sequence continues at coordinate 126,373 of NZ_CAJVAS010000008.1, forward strand.
AACGTCAGCTTATCGCACCAGAAAAGAATGGGGATGGGCCGCAACGATGCGATTTTGGCGCACCAATCGCCGAGCTGTTCCAACGGTACGGAAAGCAGGGCGGCGTCAGCATATCCGATGAGCGTTTGCACCTGGATGGAAGGGCCGGCTGCTCGGTATACGCGCATGCCCATTTCCCGTAGCTTGGCTTCAACCGGCGATTCTTCCGGGTAATGATCAGCCGGATGCTCAGCCTCGAGGTAGAACGAGGAGGTCCGGGAACGGTTGGACGCAAATTCGTCAATCAGCAGAAACGACTGTAACATGCGATTCCCCCCAGCCACGAACATTTTAATGTTATATATATTAACATTAAAATCGTGATACTGTCGATAAGATTAAGGATTTTTGTGAAATTTCAGAAAAACATGTTATATATATTGACATATTAGTGTGGGGTTCATATAATAAGTGACAGATCGCATGATCCGGTTCTTCAAGGGTGAAGAGCCGCGGTCCATGCTTCGTTCCGAAATATTACGATGGGTCCAATCCGGTTCACAGTGACGTGAGCCATGACTGCAACTTTTTCTGACACAGTGTTGTGTCAGCCTGGCAATGAAGCCTATTTTCGACATTTTGTTTGTCGGCAATAGGCTTTTTGTGCGTGTGTTTACGCCTTTGGCGGAGCCGAATAACGAAAGAAAACAAGGAGTGGAGAGCCGCTATGGAGCAAACCTCGTTCTGGAAATCGGGGCACAAAGGAACATTGTTTTCATCATTTTTGTATTTTGACGTCAGCTTTATGATTTGGGTCATCATGGGACCGCTGGCTGTGCTCATTGCAGCCGATTTTCAGCTTGATGCGGCGCAAAAAGCGAATCTCGTCGCTTTACCGGCGCTCGGCGGATCGATTTTACGTCTGGTTTTAGGATATTTGACAGATCGGATCGGTCCGAAAAAAACGGGTCTGCTCGGCATGGTGCTCACATTCCTGCCGCTCGTCATTGGCTGGCAGTTCGCCGATTCGCTCGGCAGCTTGTATGCCGTGGCGCTGCTGCTCGGCATTGCCGGCGCAAGCTTCGCCGCAGCGCTGCCGCTGGCCAGCCGCTGGTATCCGCCGGAGCACCAGGGGCTAGCGATGGGGATTGCCGGCGCCGGCAACAGCGGAACGATCTTCGCGACGCTGTTCGCCAACCGGATCGCCGAGCATTACGGCACGTGGCACGTCGTATTCGGCTTGGCGCTGATTCCGCTCTGTGCCGCTTTCCTCGTATTTATTTTGTTTGCCAAAGACAGCCCGAATCAGCCCGCGCCCAAAAAGCTTGCCGATTACGGCAGCGTGCTGAAGCAAAAGGATACTTGGCTGTTTTGCTTGTTTTATATGGTCACGTTCGGCGGCTTTTCCGGCCTGGCCAATTACTTGACGATATTCTTCAATACGCAGTACGGCTTGAAGCCGGTGACGGCGTCCGATTTTGCAACCATCTGTATTATCGCCGGCAGCTTGTTCCGCCCGTTCGGAGGCTGGTTGTCCGACAAGCTCGGCGGCATTCGAATGCTGATCGGCCTCTACGGCCTGGTCGCGGTCATGATGGTTATTATTTCCACGCTGCCCGCGCTTGGCTGGACGACTTGCTATTTGTTCATTGCCATGATGTGTCTGGGAATGGGCAACGGCGCGGTGTTCCAGCTCGTACCGCAGCGGTTCAGCGAGGAAGTGGGGATTATTACCGGTATCGTCGGCGCAGCGGGCGGGCTCGGCGGGTATTTTTTGCCGAAGCTGCTGGGAAGTCTGAAGCTGTCCAGCGGGTCGTTCACGCCGGGCTTCCTCATCTTCAGCGGCGTTGCGATCGCCTGCGCCCTGATCATCGCGGCAGCGCAGCAAAGCTGGAAACGGAGCTGGATCGGCCAAGGCGGCAAAGTATCTTCCGCAGCGGGCAACCATGCGGTGTAACGGCTGCATGACCGGCGTCGCCAGGCGTCGCGGGAAGTGTGAGAAGGCAGCATGTGGCACAGGCGGTGCAGCTCTTCCGCGAAGTTTAACGGGATTAACGATTGCAACCAAACCAGGAGCGTGATGTGAGATGAAACAACGACTTGTACTTATCGGCAACGGCATGGCCGGCGTGAATGCAATAGAACATTTGCTCAAGTTAGCGCCGCATACCTACGACATTACGGTATTCGGAGCGGAGCCGTACCCGAACTACAACCGGATTATGCTGTCCAGCGTATTGGCGGGGGAAGCGGCGGTAGAAGACATCTACCTCAACACGTATGAATGGTATTCCGACAACGGAATCCGGCTGTATACGGAGCATACGGTTACGCAGATCGACGCGGAGGCGAAAACCGTAACGACGGATCAAGGCGTGACGGTACCTTACGACAAGCTCATTCTCGCCACCGGCTCCAACCCGTTCATGCTGCCGCTTCCCGGCGCCGACAAGGAAGGCGTCATGGCGTACCGCACGATCCGGGATTGCGAGCAAATGATCGACGCGTCGCGCAGGTACAAGAAGGCAGTCGTGATCGGCGGCGGTCTGCTGGGCTTGGAGGCGGCACGGGGCTTTCTAAATCTCGGCATGCAGGTGGACGTTGTTCATTTGATGGACGCGATTATGGATCGGCAGTTGGACCGGACGGCGTCGGATCTGCTGAGAAAAGCGCTGGAGGCGCAAGGGATGAAGTTCCTGCTCGGCAAACAATCGGAGGAAATTATCGGAGATGCGCGCGTCACCGGCTTGAAGTTCAAAGATGGCACGTCCACGGACGCGGATCTGATCGTGATGGCGGTCGGCATACGCCCGAATGTCGAGCTGGCGATGAAGACGGGGGTCGAGACGGCTCCGGGCATCGTCGTGAACGACTACATGGAAACGAGCATGCCGGATATTTACGCCGTAGGCGAGTGCGCGACGCACCGGGGCATCACCTATGGACTGGTCGCGCCGCTTTATGAGCAGGGCGCTGTGCTCGCCAAAGTACTGGCTGGCGTGGATACGGCTCCGTATGAAGGCTCGCTGCTCTATACGAAGCTGAAAGTGTCCGGCGTCGACGTATTTTCGGGCGGTCAATTCGCCGATGCGCCGGATACGAAGGCGATCCGCATTCATGACGACTTCTCGGGGATATACAAAAAAGTCGTCATTCGCGACAACAAAATGATCGGCGCCGTCCTGTTCGGCGATACGAGCGAAGGCTCGAGGCTGATGCAGATGATTCGCGCCGGTACGGATATTAGCGGCATGGAGAAAACGGCGATATTGCGCGAGTCGGGTGCGGAAGGAGCCGCCGAGGGCGCCGGAGCGGCGGGCATGAGCGACGATGCGATCGTTTGCGGCTGCAACGGCGTAAGCAAGGGGGCGATCTGCTCCGCAATCAAAGAACAAGGCTTAACGACCGTGGAGGAGGTCAAGAACTGCACCAACGCTTCCAGATCATGCGGCGGGTGCAAGCCGCTGGTCAAGGACTTGCTGGCGCTGACGCTGGGCGAAGGCTTCCGGCAGGACGCGGCAAAAGAAACGATATGCGGATGCACCGACTTATCCCGCGATGAAGTGGTGGCTGGGATCCAGAACAAAGGGCTGTCTCATATCCGTGAAGTGATGAATGTGCTCGGCTGGAAAAACGATGAAGGCTGTACGAAGTGCCGCCCTGCGCTCAACTATTACCTGGGAATGATCTATCCGGCTTCCTATAAAGATGAAAGCAAGTCGAGACTGGTGAACGAGCGCATGCATGCCAATATTCAGAAGGACGGGACATACTCGGTCGTCCCCCGCATGTACGGCGGTGTGACGACGCCTGCCGACTTGAAGAAAATCGCCGATGTCGCGGTGAAATACAACGTTCCGACGGTGAAGCTGACCGGGGGCCAGCGGATCGACCTGCTCGGCGTGAAGAAAGAAGATTTGACCGCTATGTGGCAAGATCTCGATATGCCCTCGGGCTATGCTTACGGCAAAGCGATCCGAACGGTCAAAACATGCGTCGGGGAAGATTACTGCCGGTTCGGCACGGGCGATGCGATGGGGCTCGGCATCAAGCTCGAGAAGCGGTTCGAGCGGCTGAACACCCCGGCCAAGGTGAAAATGGCTGTCTCCGGCTGCCCGCGCAACTGCGCCGAGTCGGGCATTAAAGACTTGGGCGTTGTGTCCGTAGACGGCGGCTGGGAGCTGTATGCCGGCGGCAACGGCGGAGTCAAGGTTCGCGTCGGCGATCTGCTGGCTACGGTGAAAACCGAAGACGATGTGATTGAGTACGCGGAAGCGTATCTCCAATATTACCGCGAAACGGGGAATTATGGGGAACGCACCTCGGAATGGATCGTCCGCGTCGGTCTGGAGCATGTTCGCAGCGTGCTCGCGGACGAAACGCAGCGAATCGCGCTCAGAGAACGGATCGACGTCGCTTTGTCCGTTACGCAGGATCCTTGGAAGGAAGCGGTGCGCAGCGAAACGATCCGGAAGCAGCTGTATGAGGTCGTCGAGTTGAATTAACGAGCCGGGTTTATGGGGGAAACAGCTTGACGAAACACGGGCGGTGCGTCGACGGTAGAAGTGTCGCGGCGTCGGCCGCCGCCTTGTAAGCTGCCGAATGCTTGTAATAGCCGAGAGGAGCGATGATTGACAATGGACAGGAATGCGAAGCGAGTTACCGAATTGAAGTGGGTCGAAGTGGCCGTATATGATGAGCTTCCGGTGCAAACCGGGAAAACCGTCCGCTATCGCGGGCATGAAATCGCCTTGTTCCGTTTTACGAGCGGCAAGGTGCATGCAGTACAAAACCGCTGTCCTCACAAAAACGGCGTACTGGCCGAAGGGCTCGTCTGCGATGAGCATGTGTACTGCCCGATGCACGAGCGCAAAATTCATATTCCTTCCGGCGCTGTCCAGAAGCCGGATACGGGCTGCGTACCGACATACGAAATCAAAATCGAGAACGGCCTTGTGTACGTCGCTTTGCCTGAAGCGCGCGAGGTCGCCGTTTAATCGGATGCAAGCATAAGCGGAACTGCGGTACGGCGATCCCGTTCCGCAAATGACAGAGCCGAGCGATTCGGCATATAGAGAGGGGGCGGCACAGATGAGCATACAACCGGCTGCGCCGATGATGGAGCATAACACTTCGCACTGCTGCTTCTGCAGCATGCAGTGCGGCCTGGTGCTGGCGCCCGCCGGCGGCGGGCCGGAACTAACAATCCGGCCGAGCCCGAGTTTTCCGGTCGCAACGAACCGCCTGTGCCAAAAAGGCTTGAACGCATTGGACCACGTCGTTCATGAAGAACGGATCATGACGCCGCTTCGCAGACAGGAAACGGCGGTCACCGCGGATGGCGATCATGCGTCATCCGCGTGGCAGCGGACGGGTTGGGATGAGGCGCTGCCGGCGATCGCCGGACGCCTACGTGATATTCAGCGCCGTTACGGGAATGACGCCGTCAGCGTCTACGGAGGCGGATCGCTGACGAACGAAGTGTGCTACTTGCTCGGTAAATTCGCTCGCGTCGCGCTCAAAACCCGCTACATCGATTATAACGGGCGGTACTGTATGTCCTCTGCCGCAGCGGCGGCCAACCAATCGTTCGGGCTGGACCGCGGCATGACGATGCCGCTGTCCGAGATCAGGAACGCCAAATATATATTGCTCGCGGGGACGAACATTGCCGAGTGCCAGCCGACGATGATGCCGTATTTGCTCGAAGCGAAGAAGAACGGGGCTATCCTTGTCACCATCGATCCGCGCAATACGCTGACCTCCAAATCCGCGGATATTCATGTCCGGCTGCAGCCGGGATTCGACTCCGTCTTCGTGAACGGCCTGCTTCATGTGATTATCCATGAACAGTTGTACGATCATACGTTCGTGAACGAGCGTACAAGCGGATTCGCCGAGCTGGCCGCAGCTGTCGAGTCGTTCACGCCGGCCAAAGTTGAGGAATGGACCGGCATCCTCGAAAGCGTGACGCGTACCGTCGCTCGGGGCTTTGCCAAGGCGGAAACCGGGATCGTGCTTACGGCGCGAGGGCTTGAGCAGCAGTCTAACGGGGTTGAGAACACGAAAAATTACATCAATTTGGCGCTGCTCACGGGGAAAATCGGCCGGCCGGGCTGCGGGTACGGCGCCGTCACCGGCCAAGCGAACGGGCAGGGCGGACGCGAGCACGGCCAGAAGGCGGATCAGCTTCCCGGCTATCGGTCGATCGAGGACCCTGCGGCGCGGGAGCATATCGGGCACGTGTGGGGCATCGATCCGGCCGAGCTTCCGGGCAAAGGGGTTTCGGCCTATGAAATGCTGCAAAAGATAGATGAAGGCGAAATTAAGGCGATGATCGTCGTTGGATCGAACCCTGTCGTATCCAGCCCGAACAGCCGGATGGTCGACCGGGCGCTGGGCAAGCTGGAGCTGCTTGTCGTGGTGGATCTGTTCGAGACGGAAACTGCCCGCTATGCGCACTGGCTGCTGCCGGGGGCGTCCTTCCTGGAAGCGGAAGGGACGCTGACCAATCTCGAGGGACGCGTGTTCCACCGTCCTCGGGCGCTGGAGCCGCCCGGCGAATGCAAGCCGGATTACCGGCTGATTTGCGAGCTGGCCGAGCAGCTCGGACGAGGCGCTTACTTTCAATACGCGACCGCCGAGCTTATTTTCGAGGAAATGAGATGCGCCACGGCCGGCGGCAAAGCGGATTACAGCGGCATCACGTACCGGCGTCTGAAGGAAGAACAGGGAGTGTTTTGGCCGTGCCCGGATGAGAGACATCCGGGATCGCCGATGCTGTTTGCTGATCGGTTCGCGCATCCGGACGGCCGAGCCCGATTGTTCGGCATCCGGCCGAGCATGCCGGCCGAACCGATCGATGACGAATATCCGTATATATTGACAACAGGGAGAGTGGGCAGTCATTATTTAAGCGGGGCGCAGACCCGGCGTACGACGGCGCTGTTGAAGAAAGCCCCCGTTCCGGTGGCGGAACTGCATCCTTGGCTGGCGAAGCGGATCGGCCTTGGCGTCGGCGATCACATCCGCATCACGAGCCGACGCGCGTCGCTGGTGTTCGCGGTCAAAGTGACCGAGGGCATTCAGCCGCGTACGGTGTTCGTCCCGTTTCACTGGGGCGGGGAGCTGAGCGTCAACCGGTTGACAATCGACGCGCTCGATCCAGTGAGCCGGATGCCGGAGTTCAAGCTGTGCGCCGTCCGGATCGAAGCGGTGAAGCCGGAGACGAATGGCATGCAAGTAACATAGACTTCGAAGCGGCTATCGGCCCTATGCCTCGCGCATAGGGTTATTTTTGTAAGTGATTCGCGTGTGCAGCATAGACCCGTTCGATCTGTTTCGTTATGTGCCGGATGGGACGGTGCTGCGGTTCGGGAAGACAACGATCGGATGCTTGGGAGGAATCGAAACGGCAAATCCGGAGGAGAAGCAGTCTATCGACCAGCGGCAATACGAGCGGCTGCTCGCGGCTTCGCCGGGTGAAATTGACATTCTGATCACGCATGACGCGCCTTATGGCGTCGGGACGAATTACTATGGTGAGACGCAGGGCTCGCGTCGAATAACGGCGCTTATAGAGCGTCTTCAACCGAAGTATCTGATAGCGGGTCACTACCATCATGCGATCGGACCGCACCAATACGGGGACACGACATATTTCGGACTCAACGTCATCATGAATCTTCGCAAGGAACAGGGCGGCCCGACGGAGCCGGGGTGGATGGCCGTACTCGACACCGATCGCGACGAGCTGACTCCTGTGGCCGATGAGTGGCCTGTCGAATGCGGTGAGCCCTTTCCATTCCAAGCGTACTGTGCTAATCTAAGAGCGAATCGCCGCCCCTAGACTGCCGGGTTGCCAGGTGCATCCGGCAGTTTTTGGCGTGCATGGCGTAATTTATTTGCCGGCGCTGAGGGCGACGAAGTCGCGTATCATTTGCTCTGTCACACGTACTCGGGTGGGAGAGATGCCGTTTTGAGCATGCTTGTTGATGCGCAGCGTCCATTCGTTGATCGCATCTACGCTGAACGGCTGTCCTGCGGCACATCGGGCGACGGCCTCGTCGATCGCGCGCTCTCGTCCTGCCTCCAGCTCGAGAAATTGCTCCAGGTGCGCATGCTGTTTGCGCGTGTGCGCCGTAATGGCTTCATGTACATTCATTTCCTTGCAGCTCCTTTAACGTATGGCGATGGGTTCAAATATTGAAATCATACTACAAAAGGAAGAATCGTGACAATCATTAAGCACAGAAAACGAAGCGCAAGCCGGATTTTGGATGCACGGACGGTCGTCAATGTTCCGGACTATTCCAGGCGCGCAGCCATTCATGAGGGGGAAAACCGATGACGAAAGCGCAAGAACGGTTTGAAATTTACGACGAACAGATGAATCCCATCGGCACCGCTACCCGTACCGAGACGCATGCCCGCGGGTACTGGCATCGTACGTTCCAATGCTGGATCTGGGACCGGTCGGGAGATAAGCCGGCGTTGCTGTTTCAGGAGCGTCACATGGAAAAGGATACATTTCCCGGGCTGCTCGACATTTCAAGCGCCGGTCATTTGACGGCAGGGGAGGGGATTGAGGATGGCGTTCGGGAATTAGAGGAGGAGCTGGGGCTTCAAGCTTCCCTCGATCAGCTGGTTCCGTGCGGCATATACAAGTACGAGAAATTTTTGAGCAGCGGGCTCATCGACCGAGAGTTTTGTCATGTGTTTGTGCTCGAGGGGCGCCTCGCGCTGGACGAATACAAGCTGCAGCCGGACGAAGTGACCGGCCTATACTGGATGCCGCTCGAAGACGTACGCCGATTGGCGGAAGGGCAGCCGCTGACATGGCAGTTGAGCGGCGTTTCGCTCCAGGCCGACGGAACGCTGCGTCCTTCCGAGAAGACGGTGAGCGCGGCCGATTTCGTACCGCATCAGCGCGATTACTTCGAGATGATTTTACAGGCGATTGAGGAGTGCCGGGGTCAAACGGAATGAATCGCCCGGAAACCGGGAAATGAAATCCGGGCCGGGAAATGAGGGAGGAAGCGGGAAATGAGAAGAATTAGCTCCATCATTTCCCGGGCAAGCGCAGGAGTCGACTTCGTTTGCGTAAATTATTAGAGTTTTTCGACAATTCCGACAAAAAGCCTGAGCAGCGGAAAAAATGTGACGATGCCGTCGAATTCGGCAGCTTGCCATGTCTAAATGCAGGGATGGACAATCCCGCTATAGAATCGGCGATCATGTGCTCAGTCCGATGGCAGCAGCCTTATGGATCGAATCATGGCGGCTCGGCGTACCCCGTGCAAAGGCGCTGCAAACAGCTTCGTGCATGATTAATGGCATGAATCATTCATCTCGTTTATGAATTGCGGATGTCGACGCCAATCGTCATGAACGTTCGGACGGCTTCACTCGGCTGCACATAGACAAGCTCTTCTTTGCGATTCAGCTCGTCCGTGCGGGCCATCCATGGCTCTACGCACAGAAACGGCTTGCCTTTCACTCCCCATAATACGACATACCGGAATAGCTCGTCGTACGTCAGGCGAACGGTATACTCCGGATTTGGCGAAAAAGCGATATCGCCGCGGACCGCATCCAGGAAGACGACCGATTCCACCTTGTCGCTCAAGGGAAGGGTTTCACCTCGATACGGCTTGATGTTCCCGTCATTGTAATCGTAATAAGTCGAAGCGTCGGTTGCATAGGCTACATCGACGCGATCCGCCAAGAAATACGGATGAAAGCCGGGATACATCGGCATGGCTTCGGCTTCCGAACGGTTCCAATACTGCTGTTCGATCGTGAGCCGGCCTTCTTTCAGCCGATAAGTGAATCGAAGCTCGAAGGGGAACGGAAACGATGCGAGCATGCTTTCGTCGCTGGACAAGCTTAACGTAATGGCAGCGCCGTCGGAAGTATCCGTTTCAGCCACCGTCCACGAAGCGGTCCGTGCGAGCCCGTGATTTTTCATCGTATACGATGTTCCTTGCCATTCGTACGCGCCGCCGGCCAGCTGTCCGGAGATCGGGAACAGGACCGGGATGCCTCCGCGAATATTCGCATTCGAGTCATACAATGTTTCCTCGTCAAGATACAGCAGCTCCTTGCCGTTGCTGCCGAAGCTGATGACGATGCCGCCTCGCTCGGGACAAAGCCGGAACCATGAATTCGTGCTGTGTTCGGCCGCTTCATAAATGTCATACCGGCCCGAATGCACCTGGATCGAATAATTGGACATGGCGATTCTCCTTTCATTTCCGCTCGTCATCATATCATAATCGGCTTCGCTTTGCTGCTTGTTAGTGCAGTCTGACGAATCGATTGATCTTAAAATCGTTATATTTTTCATTCATATGTTTCGATATTCAAGCTGGCGCAATTTCATTAGAATAAGAAGGATGAGGAGTTTTTATAAAACGCTTACATAAAATGAGGTGTGGAGTATGTTGAAAAAGTTTCAGTACATTCCCCCGAGCAACGGGTATCCCGAATGGAACAACAATCCCGAGATTTACGAGCTGAACCGCATGCCTGCGCACGCGACGTTCATGCCGTTCGACACGGTAGAAGAGGCGCTGAAGGGAGATCGCCCGGCTTCGCGATATCATTTGTCGCTGAATGGGCGCTGGAAATTCAGCTTCGCGGAAACGCCGCAGCAGCGTGTCGAACGGTTCTATGAAATGGATTACGATGCGAACGGCTGGGCCGAGATCGACGTGCCTTCTCATTGGCAGCTGCAAGGGTATGACTACCCGCAATATACAAATGTCCGTTACCCTTGGGAGGGGAAAGAGGATATTAAACCGCCGTTTGCGCCGGTAAAATACAACCCGGTAGGATCGTATGTACGCAGCTTCCAGGTTCCGTCCGAGTGGGCCGGTAGACCGGTGCATATTTCGTTCCAAGGCGTGGAATCAGCGTTCTACGTATGGCTGAACGGCGATTTGGTCGGATACAGCGAAGATACGTTTACCCCGGCGGAATTCGACTTGACGCCGTATTTGCGGGAAGGCGACAACAAGCTGGCCGTGGAAGTATACCGCTGGTGCGACGCAAGCTGGCTGGAGGATCAAGATTTTTGGCGGTTAAGCGGCATTTTTCGCGACGTGTATTTATTCGCGCCTCCGCCAGTCCATATCTACGACTTCGCCGCCGATCCGCGTCTCGACGATTCGCTGTCGCAAGGGGAACTGGCGGTACGGACGCAAATCGCCGATTACTACGGGAGCGGAGAGGATCAGGTTACCGTCGAGGCGATGCTGTACGACCGCGGGCCGGGAGGGTGGCAGCCCGTCTGGGAAGAGCCTTTGAGTGCGGCGGGCGTACCGGCGAAGCAAGGGTTTATGGAGCTTCACGCGGCAGGTACCGTGGGGCAGCCCCGTCTCTGGAGTGCGGAACACCCGAACCTGTATACGCTCGTTTTATGCTTGAAGGACAGCAGCGGCCGTCTGATAGAAGCCGTCAGCTGCCGGATCGGCTTCCGCCGGTTTGAGCTCAAGGACGGTTTGATGCAAATCAACGGCAAGCGCATTGTATTAAAGGGCGTTAACCGTCACGAATTTTCATGCGATACCGGAAGGGCAATCGCTTATGAGGATATGCTGCGCGACATCAAACTGATGAAATCGCACAATATCAATAGCGTCCGCACGTCCCATTATCCGAATCACCCGCTATGGTACGAGTTGTGCGACGAGTACGGACTGTACGTGATCGACGAGACGAATCTCGAAACGCACGGCTCATGGAAATACGGACAGAAGGACGAAGGCGACACGGTGCCGGGGAGCAAGCCGGAATGGACCGGAGCGGTGCTCGACCGGTGCAATTCGATGCTGCAACGGGATAAAAATCATCCGTCTGTCATCATCTGGTCGCTTGGGAATGAATCGTTCGGCGGCAATAACTTCATCAAGATGCACGATTTCTTGAAGAAGTCCGATCCGACAAGGCTCGTGCATTACGAAGGCGTATTCCATTACCGCGCCTCCGAGGCCGCTTCCGACATCGAAAGCCAAATGTATACGAAGCCGGATCAAGTGAGAGAATACGCGCTCCGCAACCCGAAGAAGCCGTTTATTTTATGCGAATACAGCCATGCGATGGGCAGCTCCTGCGGCAATCTGCATCAGTATTGGGAGCTGTTCGACCGGTATCCGGTGCTTCAAGGCGGGTTCATCTGGGACTGGATCGACCAGGCAATACAGATCCGGACGCCAGAGGGAGTACCGTATCTGGCCTATGGCGGTGATTTCGGGGACACGCCGAACGACGGCAATTTTAGCGGAAACGGACTTCTATTTGCCGACGGTTCCGTTACGCCGAAAATTTATGAGGTGAAATATTGCTATCAAAATGTCCGCTTCCGCGCGGTTGACTTGCTAGGCGGCGAGATCGAAATCGCGAATCAGCTTTTATTCACCAACTTGAATGAGTACGAGCTTGTATGGCAAGTGCTGGGCAACGGAATCGTCGCAAGCGAAGGCCGCATCCAGACGGATATCGAACCTCTCGGCCGAGCGGTTGTGCGGCTGCCGTACGAGCTGCCGGAGCATGTGCAATACGGGGACGAATACATGCTCAATGTCGGCTTTGTATTAAAAGCGGCAACCGCATGGGCCGCGCAAGGGCATGAGGTCGCTTACGCGCAGTTTCTGCTGCCGGTCGCTTCCTTGGAACAAGCCGGTATACGGACCAGCTTGCCGGCTGTTACAGCCGCATTGCGCGCAGAGCAGCAGGGCGATAGGTTGAAGGTGCGGGGTGAAGGCTTTGACGTGACGTTCGACCGGCGTACCGGCTCGCTCGTCTCGTACCGGATCGGCGGGGCGGAGCTGTTCCAGGAAGCGCCGGCGCCGAACTTCTGGCGAGCCGTCACGGACAACGACAGAGGCAACAAGCTGCCGGAGCGCTGCGCCGTGTGGCGAAACGCCGGAGCGAATCGGCGGCTGATCCGGTTCCAGATGGAGGAGCAGCCGGGGCACATCGTGGTTCGCACGCTGTTCGAGCTGCCGGCTGCCGCTTCGCTGTGCACCGTGACCTACAACGTAAGCGCGGACGGCGAGATCACCGTGCGGCAGCATTTGCAGCCGGGCGCGGGACTGCCCGAAATTCCGGAGATTGGCACCTTGTTCATCCTTGGCAGCTCTATGGCCAACTTGTCGTGGTACGGGAACGGTCCGCATGAAACGTATTGGGATCGGCAAGCGAGCGGGCGGATCGGCCGCTACGACGGCCGGGTCGCCGACCAATACGTGCCCTACTTGCGCCCGCAGGAATGCGGCAACAAGACCGAGGTGCGTTACGCGGAGCTCCGCGATGGGCAGGGCTTAGGCTTGCGTATCACAGGCGAGCCCGTATTCGAGCTGAACGTCCTGCCGTACACGCCGTCGGAGCTGGAGGCGAGCGATCACGGCTATAAGCTGCCAGACAGCGGCCGGACAGTGCTGCGCGTGAACGCCAAGCAGATGGGCATCGGCGGCGACGACAGCTGGGGTGCCCGAACCCATTCGGAATATACGCTGCATGCCAATCGAACGTACAGCTATTCGTTCCGTGTGAAAGGATTTCACGAGACGAAATCGCTCCAGCCCTAGCGCGCCCCTAGCGACTCCAAGACGGTGATGCAAAGCCGGCTTGGAGTTTTTTTGCATGATTCCGTTCAAGCCTACGGCCCGGTGAGATCCATGCATATTATTCAGTCTCTTGAAGATACTGGAAGTATCAAACCGCCAAGAGGTGTACATCATGTATGATCGCTACTCGCTAACCGCCGATTTGTCAGAGCTCGCCGATATGTTCCGCATTGCCGGTGTCCCGGCATCTTATAGGCCGCCTGCCCATTGTACGCCTATGCAGCAAATACCGGTCATTCGCCGCACCGAAGGTGAACGCCGCTTACAAGAGTTTCGCTGGGGCCTTATGCCGTTCTGGGCCAAGGATGCCGTCAACGCGGACAGCGGACTCGTGATGGAGAAGCGGGCGTACCGGCGCATCGTTGCCAAGCAGCGGTGCATTATCCCCTGCTCAAGCTTTTATATCCGGAAGGGCAAAGGAAAAGACGCGCGGCAATTGCGGATCGCGCTTCGGGATCAAACGCTGTTCGGCATCGCAGGCTTGTATGAGCTGTGGCGGGACGCAAGAGGAAAAGAAGAGGGAAAGTGCACCTTATTGACGACGCGCGCGAACCGTTTGATTTATGATTATAATGATGTGATGCCGGCGATATTGCGCGAGGACGAGATGGAGCAGTGGTTGGATCCGGAGCATCAGGACACGGATTATTTGCAAACGCTGCTGAGGCCGTTTCACCCGGATCGGATGCGCGCCTTTCCCGTTCAGATCAAAAAGAACGGCCTGCGGAACGAACCGGAAGACGAGCTCGAACCTCTCCCGGCCAAGTATGCGATGCTGAAATAGACGCTAAGTCGCACCGTTTCTCAATTTAACTCCTATTCCGCATGTTATGGAAACCCGTTCGCCGATAACGACGATACGGGTTTTTGCGCGTTTCAGGGATGGCGGGCGGCAAGGGAAAGTATGGATAATAATCGTTGTATCCCTTGCTGTTCCTTCGTTTCGTAAAGTACAGTTAGAGTTGGACAATTTTGGGAGGAGGGAACGAATGCTGCCTATGGAAGAAGCGGGCATCGCTGCGCTTCGAGAAGCGATGACTGCAGGGGAACTGACATCCGCCGAACTGGTGCGGGCATGCATGAAGCGAATCGCCGCGCATGACCGGCAGGGGCCGAAGCTGAACGCCGTGCTGGAGCTCAATCCGGACGCGTTGGCGATCGCCGAAGCGCTGGATAACGAAAGACAGCGGCAGGGGGCCAGAGGCCCGCTGCACGGTATCCCGGTGCTGCTCAAGGACAATATCGATACCGGCGATCACATGCATACAAGCGCCGGGTCCATTGCCTTGGCGGAACACTATGCCGCTCAGGACGCCTTTGTCGCCGCACGGTTAAGGGAAGCGGGCGCTGTCCTGCTCGGCAAGGCGAACATGACCGAGTGGGCCAATTTCATGACGCAGGGCATGCCGGGAGGATACAGCTCCCGTGGCGGTCAAGTGCTGAATCCGTACGGCGCGGATTTTTCCACCGGAGGCTCCAGCGCCGGATCGGGCGTTGCAGTGGCCGCCGGCTATGTGCCTGTAACGGTAGGGACGGAGACGTCCGGGTCGATACTGAGCCCGGCCGTACATAACGCTGTCGTCGGGATCAAACCGACGGTAGGGCTGATCAGCCGCTCCGGTATCATTCCGCTCGCGCACAGCCAGGACACGGCGGGACCGCTGGCGCGAACCGTCGCCGACGCAGCTTGCTTGCTCGGCGCGATGACTGGCTGGGACGCTGCAGACCCGGTCACCGGCACGTCCCGGGGACGCGTACCGGCAGATTACACCGCATATCTGGATCGCGACGGGTTAAGAGGGGCGCGGATCGGCATTCCCCGCAACGTGTATCACGACGGTCTGAGCGACGAAGAAAAACAGCTCTTCGAGCAAACGATCGCCCGCTTGAAAGAAGCGGGGGCAATCGTGATTGATCCAGCGGACATCCCTTCGGCCGAAGCGCTGAAGCGGCATCGTTCCAGCGTGCTCCTGCATGAATTCAAGGCGGACGTCAACGCCTATTTGCATAAGCTGGCTCCGCATTTGCCCGTGCACTCTTTGGAGCAGTTAATTGTTTATAATGCGCAGCATTTTGAGCAGGCGCTGCGATACGGGCAAGTGACGTTGATGGCATCGGAGCAAACGTCAGGCGCGTTGACGGAGCCAGGCTATTTGGAAGACCGTCTCACCGATTTGCGTCTCTCGCGTACGGAAGGTATCGATGCCGTGCTGGCGGCGCACCGGCTCGATGCACTGCTGTTCCCGTCCACGACGGGCGCCGACATCGCGGCCAAGGCGGGGTATCCTTCCATCGCCGTACCCGGCGGCTGCGCAGCGAACGGCAAGCCGTTCGGGCTATGCTTTACCGGCACGGCTTACAGTGAACCGGCGCTCATCCGGATCGCCTATGCGTTTGAGCAGTCGTTCCCGCTGCGCAAGAAGCCGGCTCTGGATCGATAGACGGAACGAACCATCGGAAAGCAAGGCTGCATCGAGCAGACCTTGCTTTTTTGGTATGAACATGAACGGATCATGCATCCGCTCAGTGCCCCTCCATATTCCGGAGCATCGAGCGATATTCCGCGCATATAAATCTTCTAATCCGCAGCTATATTTTGTATGATGGAAAGGTAGGGCGAGAAGCGAAGATTCGAGGAGGTGGCCGGATGATTAAACGGATCGGGCATTTGGCGCTGACCGTGCAGGATATGGAACGTTCCCTGCAGTTTTATTGCGGCGTGCTTGGATGCAGCAAGGCGTTCGAGCTCCATAACGACAAAGATGAGCCGTGGATCGTATACATCAAGGTATGCGACGGGCAGTTCATTGAGCTGTTCTATGGAGGCGAGAACAAGCCGGAGGCGGTAACCAGACCTATCGGCTTCAACCATTTGTGCCTGGAAGTCGACGATATTCACGCGATCGCGGCGCATTTAAAGAACCACGGCGTTACGCTGGACGTTGAGCCCAAACGAGGCAAAGACGGCAATGATCAATGCTGGGTGAAAGATCCGGACGGCAACCGGATTGAATTCATGAAGCTGAATCCCGGTTCACCGCAACTGAACAGTTAATAGAGAGAAGGATTGCAGATGACAGCGAAGTTTTGTATGCAATGCGGACAGCCTATGGCGATCAAGGAGATTGACGGCACGGATCGGCTCGCATGTACGAGCTGCACGTTTGTCCATTGGGGCAATTACAGCATCGGCGTCGGGGCGCTCGTCGTCCGCGACGGCCAGGTGCTGCTTGTGCGCCGGGCGATCGAGCCTGGCAAGGGCAATTGGACCAATCCGGGCGGGTATATCGAGCAGCACGAGCCGATCGAGGAAACGATTGAACGCGAAGTGCTCGAGGAGAGCGGCGTGCGCGCGAAAGTAAAAGAAATCGTCGCTGTTCGCGATCAGCCGAGGGACATACATAATGTGTATATCGCCTTCAGCATGGAATACGTGGAGGGCGAGCCGGAGCCGGACGGATTCGAGTCCGACGGCGCGGGATTTTTCAGTCTGGAGGAAATGAAGCAGATGAAGGTGGCAACCTTCACGCAATGGCTCGTCGACATCGCCTT
Organism: Paenibacillus solanacearum; assembly: GCF_910593845.1. Lineage (GTDB taxonomy): Bacteria > Bacillota > Bacilli > Paenibacillales > NBRC-103111 > Paenibacillus_G > Paenibacillus_G solanacearum. The sequence continues at coordinate 143,535 of NZ_CAJVAS010000008.1, forward strand.
GAACGGGCGGGGCAGCGGGCTGCGAGCGGATAAGGAACCGATCGCTTCGTTCAACGGATTCGGTTTTTCCAATGCCGTAAACAAGTAAGGGAGGCGTATGGATGCTGCAGCGTCAGATGGGCAAGCTGGGCTATATGAGCTCTGTCGTCATGTTCGGGGCCGCCAAGCTTGGAAACGTAACGCAAGAGGAAGCCGACGAATCGATTCGCTACGCGCTGGAGCACGGGATCAATCATTTCGACACGGCCGCCAGCTATGGCGATGCGGAGCTGCGCATGGGACCATGGATGAGCCGGTACCGCGATCGCGTGTTTTTGGCAACGAAGACCGGAGAACGGACCAAGGCCAAAGCGAAGGAGCAAATATACCGCTCGCTCGAACGGCTGCAGGTCGATACGCTCGATTTGCTGCAGCTTCATGCCGTCGGCGACTTGTCTGAGCTGGACAAGGCGCTGGGCAAGGGCGGAGCGATTGAGGCCGCCATCGAAGCCAAGGAAGAAGGCGTCGTGAAGGCGATCGGCATTACCGGCCACGGGCATCTTGCGCCGCGTACGCATCTGGAGGCGCTGCGCCGGTATCCGTTCGAGACGGTGCTGACGCCGCTGAACTACCGGCTGTACGCCATGCCCGAATACCGCGAAGCGTTCGACGCGCTGCTGGAGGAAACGAAGAAGCGGGACGTTCCGCTTCGGGTAATCAAGGCGATTGCCCGGAAGCCGTGGGAGGAAGGACAGGAGCGGCGCTATGCCACCTGGTACGAGCCGTTCGAAGAGCAGCAGGTCATCGACGCCTGCGTGAACTTCGTCTTGTCGTTCGAGGGCATTGCCGGATTCGCAAGCGCCGGGGACATCCGGTTGCTGCCGAAAATCGTGGACGCCGTCAGCCGGTTCGAGCCGGGGAAACGGGAGGTAGCGGAGCAGCTGCTCAGGCAGGTGGCGCCCTACGAGAGCCCGTTCGGCTCGCCGTCGTCCATTGCGTAACGCTGAAATGGTAAGATTTATCGCGAAATAATGTCGCAGCGTGAGCTGCATCAAAGGAGGGTCTTTGTGCCTAGGTTAGGCGCAGGGCCCTTTTTCTCGTAATGGGCTTTTGTAAGGTTATCGTAGTTGTACAACGAATGTGTTGTTGGATTTTTGGATCGAAAGGAGCAGGGGATTTCAGTGTTTGGGAAAGCGAACGGCCAACCCCATGCATGAACTTACAAATATAGGATAAAATATCAATCGATCGTTGACCGGACAACCGGAGACCTCCAAGAAGTATAGAGCTAGCGCTATACGAACGACAAGGTGGTCGCATAATGGAACAAAATAAGCATTCGGAGCTCGCGGCGGTAAGCACCGTCCCGCTCATGATGACGCTCGGCAATTCGATGTTCATTCCCGTACTGCCGATGATGGGCAAAATACTCCATGTCAGTCCGTTTCAGAGCAGCTTGCTCATTACGGTTTATTCGGTTGTCGCGATTGTGTTGATCCCGATTGCCGGTTATTTATCGGACCGGTATGGGCGGAAAAAGATTATGATCCCCAGTCTGATCATTGCCGGGGTAGGGGGACTGGTCTCCGGGCTGGCCGCCGTGCTGCTTGGAGACCGGTCGTATGCGCTTATATTGGCTGGGCGCTTCCTGCAAGGCGTCGGGGCCGCGGGGGCTGCGCCGATCGTTCTCCCGCTCGTAGGGGATATGTTCAAGAAGGGAAGCGACGTCAGCAGCGGACTCGGCATCGTCGAAACGTCCAACACCTTCGGCAAGGTGCTGAGCCCGATCATCGGATCGCTGTTAACCATGATCGCATGGTATGCCGTCTTTTTGGCGATTCCGGTCTTCTGCGCGGTGTCCGTCTTGCTGCTTGCCTTTTTGCTGAAAGTGCCGCAGCAGCAAGGAAAGCGTGTGACCTTTCACGCATTTTACGAATCGGTAAGTCCCTTGTTCAAGCAAAAGGGCCGCTGGCTGTTCGCCATTTTCCTGATCGGCGCGATCGGGATGTTCGAGCTGTTCGGATTATTGTTCTACCTGTCGGAAATGCTGGAGGAGCGATACGGCTTTGATGGCATCGTCAAAGGGAGCCTGCTCGCCGTACCGCTGTCGGTGCTATGCCTGGCTTCCTACATTACCGGCAAAGCGATCGGGGAAAACAAGCCGCTTATGAAATGGCTTACGGTATCCGGTCTGCTCTTGCTATGCCTTGCGCTGGTCGGACTCTCCTGGTTTAACGCGCGCGCGTTATGGGGCTTTTTCGGGTTTGTCGCGGCGGGAGGGCTAGGAATCGGCGTAGCGCTTCCGTGTCTGGATGCGCTCATTACGGAGGGAATCGAGAAAGAGCAGCGGGGGACAGTCAGTTCGATTTACAGCAGCATGCGTTTTGTCGGCGTGGCCGCCGGCCCGCCGTTGGTCTCGCTTGCGCTGGACTGGACGGCCGGGGCTTTATTTTATTCGCTTGCAGCAATCAGCCTGCTAGGCGTCGCTACGGCGGTGGTTGCCATAAAGCCGAAAAACGGCCGGCAAACCGCGCGGCAGCGTCTTCCGTAAATGGATTCGACCGTAATCCCCGTCTCCCGTACTTTAACCGGAAGCGGGGAGTTTTACTTTCGAAGCCAAAGATAGATTCGTGAACTAAGATGAAGTTAAAAAAAGCCTGTTGACTTTGTCACTAGTGTCATCCTTTACAATAAAGCCGAACCAGAGCGGAGAGGGGATGTACACCGTGGAGAAACAAGATCCGAATTTGTTTATTAGCGAATCCTCTATGGCAGAGGAGGGGAAAGAGACCGGCGGCGCGGGCTCAGGAGCGAATGGCCGCTCACCAGTGACGGTTCTCGGAATGGGACCTATGGGACAGGCGCTGGCCGGCGCCTTCCTGAATAACGGTCATCCAACGACCGTATGGAATCGCACGCCGGGGAAAGCCGGCCGTCTTGTCGCGCTGGGCGCCGCAAGCGCGGCTACGGCGGCCGAGGCGGCAGCGGCCAGCCCGCTCGTTATCGTGTGCGTGCTCGACTATGACGCCGTGCACGCGATCCTGGAAGCGGCGGGCGGTGCCTTGAACGGGCGCGCCGTCGTATGCCTGACCGCTGATACGCCGGAGCGGGCGCGTGCGACGGCCGCATGGGCAGCGGCGCGCGGCGTGGGTTATCTCGACGGCGCAATCATGACCCCGGCGGCCACCATCGGTTCGCCTGCCGCCGTTGTGCTGTACAGCGGGCCGCAGGGCGTGTACGAGGCTCACCGTGAGACGCTGGCGAGTATTGGCGGAAGCGCCGCGTATCTCGATGCGGACCCCGGGAGAGCCGCGGCGTACGATGTCGCGCTGCTTGATTTGTTTTGGACGACGATGAGCGGATACGCGCATGCTGTCGCGCTGGCCGGCGCGGAAAACATCGCGGCTCGCGATTTCGCCGTCTATGCACAAGGGATTGCGGCGATCATGCCGGCCATCATGGCTGATCTCGCGCATCAAATCGACGAAGGCCGTTATCCCGGCAGCCAATCCAATCTTACGTCGACTGCGGCGGCGATAGATCACATCATCCACGCGTCGCAATCGCGCGGGCTCGATGTCACGGTATTGAACGCCGTCCAAGCGATGGTGCGGCGGGCCGTTGATGCGGGCCACGGCAACGACTCGTTCTCGCGCATCGCGGCTATGCTGAGGAAGAAGCCGTCCGCGTGAATGGAGAGAAGACGCGGAGCGGGGGCTGAAGCCCATCCGCTCCGTATCCGGCCGGCAGGTGAGCCGCATTTTTCCCCAATGCGCGCGATCGCAAGCGCGCGTTGAGGCACTGCTAGGCGGTCGGTCGAACCCCGTGCCCGGGGATTGCTCTCGCCTGCAATCTGCCGTGCGCTGCGAAAGCCGATGATCCTATCCCGGGAGATCAGGAAACAAGCCTCCATATTTCCGTGGAACGGAAGGATGGAGGCTTGTGTTCAATTAATGATCGCCGCACCGCGCGAGGCGGTTTTGTTTCATTTGACCGATCCGCTGCAACAGACGCTGCTGTACAAGAGCCAGCGCACTCATCTGTTTATTGATTCCTTGCAGCTTCTGTTCATACACTTCAAGCATTTCCCCGCAATAGGCATCCGCCGGATATTCTGGAGATGCATCGCTGCAATTCAATACTTGCTCTATGTCTTCCGTCGTCAAGCCTAAGCTCAAATAGAGTTGGATCGTGTTTACCCGTTCCACCGCGGATTCATCGAATTCCCGGTAATCATTTTCAAGACGCGTGGAGGTTAACAGCTTTTTTTTCTCGTAATGCCGTATGGAACGGGCGCTGACGCCGGTCGATTTCGCCAGTTGGCTGATTTTCAAGTGACGACCCCTCCTGTCATATCATCCAATGGGTATTATAAACGATGACGCTAGTGTCAAGGTCAAGGCAGGATTCACAGTGTACGCATATATTCGGTCTGACGGCGCCGCCGCTTATTCCTTCGGCTTATCGATGGCTTCCGCCATCGTCTTATCGGTCAAATGTGCATAAATTTGCGTCGTTTCCGGGGAGGCATGACCGAGCTGCTCCTGGGTTTTGTACAGATCGTTGCGCAAATAATAGTCGGTTGCGAAGGAGTGCCGCAGCTTATGAACCGATAAGTACGGCTTGCCGAACCGCTTCGCGTATTTGATGACCATCTCCTGAATCGCCCGCTTGGTCATTCGTTCGCCTTCCTTCTTGCCGTTGGCGACGGCGAGGAAGAGCGCTTTCTCGCGTTTCACCGGTTTATATTGCGGCTGCCGCAGCTCCAGGTACAAGCTTAATTCGTCGATCGCTTCCTGCCGGAAATAGACGGGCGTCTTGAACGTATCGTCGTTTTTCCCTTTTCGGTAAACGTAGACGAGTTTTTTCTTCAGGTCGATATCGTCGACGTTCAGATTGTATACCTCGGAGACGCGCAGCCCGGAGTGAAGGATGAGACTGACGATGCACGTGTCGCGCGTCTTATTCAGCTCGTACGAATAGAGCGCCTGCTTGTTGCGCGCAACGTCTTCGGCGTAGCCGTTCTTGACGTATCCGATAAATTCGATAATTTCCGATTCCTGCAGCAGCTTCCCTTCCAGCTTCGCTGCGGAATCCTTCGGCTTGTGCGTCCGTTTGATCTCCACCTTGGCCATGACGTTCCGCTTGAGCAGCGGATAAAAATCTTCGTCTTCAGCGATCTGGCTCAAGTAGTGGAACAGCGAGCGGAGGGACGACAGCTTGCGCGAAATCGTCGTGCGGACGTTGGCGTTTTCCTTGCGCGTCGCCAAAAACATTTTGAAATGATCGATGCTTTCCATGTGCAGCTTCTCCAGATCGGTGATCGGAATTTCGCGCACGGAGGCGGCGGACGTCAAGCCTTCAGCCAGCAGCCAGGAAAAGAACGTATCGTAATCGCGCACATATTCGAGCAAGGAGGAAGGGGAGAGGTCCGGCAATTTATAATTGATAAATTTCTCGACGTACCATGGCATCGAAGGGAGCCGCTTCTCCAGCTCAAGGCGGTCCTTGACTTTAATAAGGTTCATAAATACGGCACACCTCAATTCGAAAAAAAATAAAGTTTTACATAACCATTAATATGCAGTTCGACAGCATCGCCCGCGCTATTCTTTTCCAGCATATCACGTTTGCAAATGCCGATAAAGGCTTGACCCCATTTGCACATTTGCGCGAATAGGAGAGGGCCGTCGCGCAAAACGAAAAGGAGCAGCGCAGCCCTGAACGGCCGTTCTGCTCCTTCTATACTCTCTTGATCACGATCTGCTATACCGTGATGACGTCGATGCCGGCTTCCTTGAACAACTTGATCTGCGCTTCCGACGCTTCCGATCCGGTGATGAACGTGTGCACATCCGTCACAGGAGCGACCGTATGCAGCGATACTTTGCCGATCTTCGTGTCGTCCGCGACGACGATCACTTCTTGCGAAGCCAAGATCATGCCTTTCTTGGTCGGGACCAGCTCCGCCTCCGGATGCGTGAGCCCGAACTTCGGGTGAATGGCCGGAATTCCGATGAACGCCTTGTTTACGTGCAGCGACTTCAGAATTTGATCCGTGTACATTCCATTCAGCATGAAGCTGGAATGGTACAGCGTTCCGCCGGTTACGATGACCGTGATGCCGGGCGAATCGCGAAGCTCCGCGGCGACGTTCATGTCATTCGTAATGACGGTTATATTCGAACGGTTCACGAGGTTTTGTGCGATATGCATCGTTGTCGTTCCCGAATCGAGAATGATGTGATCGCCGTCTTCGATCAGCGATGCCGCCTTCTTGCCGATCCGCATTTTCTGATCCAGCTGGTCGCTGACGCGTTCCGTGAAAGAAGGTTCAATGTTGGCGCCCTTGTCGACAATGACGCCGCCGTGCGTCCGGCGCAGTAAGCCTTCCTGCTCGATTTCGGCCAAATCCCTCCGGATGGTCGCCTCGTGCACGTGAAATTCTTTCGCAAGGGCACTGACGGTAGCCACATGTTTTTGCTTGACTAATTCTACGATTCGCAATTTCCGTTCTGCTGCTAGCATCATAATCCCCTCTCGCATGTCGTCCGTTCTTTCATTATAACACATACCGCGATGTATGCTCTCATTTGCTCACTTCTGTTTGTTTCACCGTGACTACATTAATGTAAGACTATTTTATAAACGGCTCTCAGTCAAGTAACACTTTACAAAATATATACTTGACAGTCAAATGGAATACTCTGTAATATGTAAACAAACGCGCGCAAACATACAAGTTCGCGCATGTTTTAAGAAAGATTACTATTATGAAAATAAAAGGGAGCCAGGGGAAATGAGCGCATTTCAAGTGTATTGGCAAGCGCATCGCGGAGGAGGAGCGTACGAAGCTCCGGATAATACGATGGTGGCCAATCGGTATGCTTGGGGCTTGGGGGGAATTCCGGAAGCCGACATCCGGACGACGAAGGACGGCGTCATTGTGTGCTTGCACGACGATACGCCGGCGAGAACAACGACGGCGCCGGACGAAGTAAAAGATCGGTCCATCTCTCAATTTACGTTCGAGGAAGCGCAGTCATGGGATGCCGGGGTCAAATTCGACGAGAAATTCGCCGGCGAGCGGATTCCTTCCGTCGAGGAAATGTTCATCGAAATGCAAGGAAAGCCCGAGCGGCTTGTTTATCTTGATTTGAAGAACGTCGATCTGGAGCAGCTGGGACGTCTTATCGACCAATACGGCGTGAACGAGCAAGTGATTTTCACCCATAACAAGCAGGAAAATTGTGCGCGCATGAAAACGATCGCCCAAGGCGTGAAGAGCATGCTGTGGGTTGGCGGTTCCGCGGAGAAGATCAAAGCGACCTTCAATCAAGTACGCGAATCCGGTTTTCAAGGACTGGATCAGGTGCAGCTGCATTTGAACTCGAAGCAGCCGCATCCGGGCTGGCCATACGATATCGAACCTGAGTTTTTGAAATATGCGCTGGAAGAAGCGGCCGCCGCCGGAATCGATCTCGAAGTGCTGCCTTTCCAGATCGACGAACCGTCCGTGCACGGGCTGCTCGATTTGGGCATTCGTTGGTATGCGACCGACGAACCGGCCAAATTTGTGAAAGGCGTGCAATCCTGGCAAGCCAATCAGCAATCCTAATGAAACATAGGATAAATTGTTATATTTAAATGGAGGGGTTACTTAGAATGAAAAAAAAGAAAGCGATACCAATGCTGCTCGGCTTGTCCATGCTTGGAGCAATCGCGCTTACAGGCTGTGCGGGAGGCGCGAAAGAAGCGGCTTCCGGCGGAAACAAAACGGATGCGCCCAACCCGAACGCTTACAATAACGAGCCGGTGACGCTGACATTTTACTCCCACAACGCCGGCGTTCTGGCCGGTCCCGATTTGGAAGCATTGATCACGAAGCCGATCCAAGCGAAATATCCGAACATAACCCCTCAGCTTGTAACAGGGAAGCTGGATGCGCTCATCGCAGCCGGCGAAGTGCCCGACGTGATCTTGACGAGTAACTACTACTTGCTCGATCTGCTGCAGCTTGGACTGGGCTCCGACCTTAACGAGTTCATCAAGCAAGAGAAGATCGATATGAGCAAATTCGAGCCGGAAACCGTGAACACGATGAAAACCTTTAGCGATAAAGGGGAAATGTTCGGTATTCCTTATGCGATGAACTACGGCGTTATGCTGTTCAACAAGGATATTTTCGACAAGTTCGCCGTTGCGCCTCCGAAGGACAACATGACCTGGCCCCAAGTGATCGATCTGGCGCGCAAGGTGACGAGAATGGACGGAGGCACCCAATACGTCGGGTTGGACCTGCAGAGCCCGAGCATTCTGATCCGTCCATACGGACTCGGCGTCGTCGATGCCAAGCAGGAGAAATCCGTGCTGCAAACCGACGGATTCAAAAAAGTGCTCGGCATCTATGAGCAAAACTATGCCATCCCTGGCAGCGTAGAACCGCAGAAAAAGTACTCATACGGTATCGATTATTTCCTGAAGGACCAAAAAACCGCCATGTTCCCTTACTGGCTCGCCGCAACGACAGCTCGTCTGCCGCAGCTTCAGGAGCCGGGTAAAGGCTTCAACTGGGATCTCGTTTCGTTCCCGTCCTTCGACGATAAGCCGGGCGTTGGCCGTGAAATCGACTTCCACCTGGCGATGGTGACGCCGACAAGCAAGAACAAGAAGGCCGCCTACGCCGCGATCAAGACGATCGTCAGCGAAGAAGCGCAGAAGACGATGAATAAGGGAACACGGATGACGGTACTGAGCGACCCGTCCCTCAAGAAAGACGTAGCGGTAGATACCAAGCTGTACGACGGCAAAAACCTGCAAGGTATTTTCAAGGTTAAGCCGGCAGGCCTGCCGAAGGCGACCAAGTATGACGTGAAGCTGTATCCGTTCCTGAGCGAAGCCGCGAAATCGATGGCATACGACAAAACGGACGTGAATACGGTCTTGAGAACAGCAGACGAGAAAGCGAACAAATATATTCAAGAAAATAAATAACGGCCTGCCTATCAGCCGTTGATAATGAAATCCACAGCTTCTTGCATGCGCAAGAGGCTGTTTGTTTTATGTTCATGCGCGTTATTTGCTTACGAATGCTTGTTTATATGAAAAATCGCTTGACACTTCACGGGGAATGTTTATAATATGAATTAAATCGCGCATAAATAAACTACATACATACACAAATGAGCACATTCTGAATAGTTTATTGCAGCAATGAACTTATCACAAATGAAGGAAGTGGACTTATTCATGATTACGAACAATCCAGTGTCGACGAAATCCAGAGCTTTCCGTTTGGTCAAACCCGGCGAAGTGGTAGAGACGGTGCTCGAGCATCCGATTCCGCAAGATTTCGTTGTAGTGAAGCCGGACTTGGCGAGCATTTGTCACGCCGATATGCGCTATTATATGGGCAACCGGCGTCCCGAGGCGCTTGCGCGCAAACTGCCGATGGCGCTCATTCACGAGGGGATCGGCCATGTCGTCGATAGCAACAATACGAGCTTGAAGGAAGGAACGCGCGTCGTCATCGTGCCGAACATCCCGGGCTACCTGCTGAACGGAACGTCGCCGGACGATTGCTGCCCTTACTGCCGTGGCGTAGCGGGAGCGAATTACTGCACGAATGGGCGATTTTTGTCCAGCGGTTTCGACGGTTTGGCGCAAGATCGGCTCGTTGTCCCCGTATCGTGCGCCATTCCGGTTCCGGACGACGTGCCGGACGAGATCGCCGTGCTGTCCGAGCTGTGCTCGGTATCGCATCAAGCGCTGAGCCGCATTGAAGATCGGCTGAGAGACAGCAATACGCGGGTGGTCGTGTTCGGAGACGGGCCTGTAGGTTACTTGTCGGCGGCTATGCTGCATCACGTGTTCGGACTGGACGCAGACCGGCTGCACGTGTTCGGCGCGATCCCGGAGAAGCTGAACGAATTCCAGTTTGCAACGCGCCATCTCGTGCAGGACTTTGACTTCTCCTCGATCGAAGGCTTCGATGTGGCGGTTGAGTGCACCGGCGGCAAATTCAGCGAAAGCGCGATCAATCAGGCGATCGACCTTATGAACCGCGGCGGCAGCCTCATTCTGATGGGCGTAACGGAGGAGCGCGTACCGATTAATACGCGGGACGTATTGGAGAAAGGACTTACGCTGATCGGCAGCAGCCGGAGCTATTCGGTCGATTACCATCCGGTGCTCAAAGCGATGCGCGATCCGAAATGCCAGGAAACGCTCGGCCGGCTGCTGCCGGATCATTACAAGCAAATTCATGAAGTCAAAGACTTCGTGGCGGCCATGGACGAAGCGGCTGCGCATCGCGATTGGAAGAAGACATACCTCCAGTTTCATTGGTAGAACCGGCTTGTTTGCCGTAAAACGAACGGAAGCGCCGCTTCAAGCGCAAGTCGCTTCACATCGGAGTCTACAGGAGCATGATCGTTTCGGCAGAGCGGCGATGGCAAACCTGAATCATTCATTATCAATAACCCGGCAGCCTAAGGCTGCCGGGTTATTGGCTATGATCGTGCGCATAGCCCTGCATATACGATTTGCGGAATTCGAGCGGCGTCATGCCTTCATACTGTTTAAATACGGAGCAAAAATAGCTCGTGTCGTGGAACCCTACGCTGGCCGCCGTTTCGCCGACCGTCCGCTCATGGTTATCGACGAGCAGCTCCTTAGCTTTCTGCAAGCGCAGCCGGGTTAAATAGATGACCGGGCTCATCTGTACTGTTTGCTTGAAGATGCGGCATAAGTATTGAGGCGATGCACCGATCAACACGGCCAGCCGGTCCAGCGACAAGTCGTCCCGGTAATGCGATTCCATATAAGCGAAGACGGGCTGCAGGCGGCTGTGGGCGGTTGCCTGCGAACGGGCGCGGTCGGGATGCAGACCGTTCTTCAGATCGATCAGGAAGCTGTACAGCTTACCGGAGCTGGTCATGCCGCTGTCGGGTCCGCTCACTTTGGATGACATATAAATGTCGTTCAGCCGCCGGTCAAGCAGCTGCATATTGCTGAGGTGGTAGACGGACGACCGTTCGAGGCCGATTTGCTTCAGCAGCGGAGCGACCCCGTAGCCTTGAAACGCCACCCAATGCGTTTCCCAAGGCGATTCCAGACTGTAATACTCGTGGGCGCTGCCCGGGTATATGAGCACGCCGGTATGCTCGCGGAGCGTATGCACCGATTGCTCGAGATATAGCTTGCCCTTGCCTTTGACGGTGTGGAGCCAAATATAGTACGGGTACCCGCCAAGACGGCGGATCGGCGGCTGGTCTGCCGTGCCGCCGACGCAGTATACGTAGAACGGAAGAAGGACCTCGCCCTGAAGCAGAGGCAATATGAATTTTTTCATCGGATGTACCTCGGTTTCAATTATTTACATCGGTTCATATGTTTCGATTGCCGGCAGACGCTGTGAAGACGTATGCTGGAAGGAAAGACGGCGCTCTATATTCGCCTGCTGCGTATGTTTATACGTTAATATATTGACGTTTATTTCGCAATACGTTCCATGCGCGGCAAGGAAGACGGCGTCGAAGCAAAGGAGTGAGCGGTATGGTCGGACAGGCAGGTTCAACGGAAGCCGTGCTCATCGGTAAACTGGACATTCGCAAGGCGGGACCGCGCTGCAAAATGCTGCTCGGCGATCTTAACGGCGACGGCTGCATGGAAATCGTAATGGTGCAGCCCAGCAACCGGAAGGATGTGCGCTATATTCCGCACCAGGTGCAGTGCGTAACGGCGTTTGGTCTGGATGGCGCGATGCTGTGGCAGAAAGGGGAGCCGGATCCCGATGCAGGCGGGCCGGGCTCGGATTATCCTGCACAAATCTACGATTGGGACGGCGACGACGCGCTCGAAGTGCTGTGCGTGATGGATAGCCGCCTGCTTGTTCTGGACGGGATGACCGGCGAGACGAAGGCCGAATGCGAGCTTCCCGATCCGGAAGCGCATGACTGCATCATCATCGCCAACTTGAGCGGCGGCGAACGGCCGGCGGAACTGATTCTGAAAGACCGTTACCGCCGCATGTGGGCGCTCGATCACGAGTTTCGCCTGTTGTGGAAGCATGAAGGCAACGTAGGGCATTTCCCTTGGGTATACGATTTGGACGGCGACGGCCGGGATGAAGTGATGGCCGGTTATGATCTGCTCGATCACCGGGGAAGGACGTTGTGGAGTTGTCGTGAACTGGACGATCACGCCGACTGCATCTGGGTCGGCGACGTGAACGGCGACGGCGCTCCCGAGCTGGTTATCGGCGGCAGCGTGACAGTGATGTACGACCGGCACGGCCGGGAGCTGTGGCGGTTCGATGGCTCCGTCGAGTCGCAGCACGTAGCGCTCGGCCGGTTCCGCAGCGATCTTCCGGGGCTGCAAATCGCCGGACTGGACCGGATCGTCCGCGGTGACGCGCGTGGAACCCGCAAAGGAAAGGACGCCCTGTTCCTGCTGGATCAGAAGGGGCAGCTGCTGTGGAAAGAAGAGCGCACGACCGACGGCTGGCTGACGATTATCGAAACGGTCCGCGGATGGGATAACGGACCGTTCGATTACATTCTCGCATACCGGCGAGGCGGCGGGCTGCTGCCGGCGCTAGTTGACGGCTTCATGAATGCCGTCGTTACCTTCCCCGAGGATGGTTACGTCGCTCACGGGGATTTGTTCGGCACCGGCCGGGAGCAGGTTGTCATCTACGGCAGCGAATCCGCCTACATATTCGGCAGCGCTGCATACGATTTGACCGCAGCGCCTTCCGGCAAACCGCTTCCCCAGACGAAACGTCTGTACAGCTCCACGCTGTATCCCGGAGGGGAGCTGGCGTAATCTCAAGTTAAGCGAACGCAGCAAAGACTCCGTACAGCCGTACGGAGTCTTTGGCGTATCAACGACCGGCTGGCGGGCGAGGTTCGATGTTCGACACCTGTTCAGGCGATGGCGTTCACATTGAAGAAAACATAACGAACGTATCCGCCCGCCGTACCTGAATTCTGGCGTGTACGGCGAGCGGATACGCGAGCAGGGTCGATCATATGCCGTTCAGCCTGCCGCTATTTCGCATTTTCCCGAATATACTGCGTAATTTGTTCTTCCGCTTCGCGGAGCGCGGTGTTCACGTCCTTTTTGCCGTCCAGGTATTCCGTAAATTTGCCGCTGAAGATGTCTCGGGCTTTCGTGTAGTAGATGGAGAAGGGCGGCGCGCTTGCAGGCGAGCTTTTGAAGATGCTTTTGATGTTTTTGCCTTTCAGCACGGGCATATCCGCGCCGAATTCGTTTTTGAACTTCGGATCCTTAAGTGGGGACACGCGGCCCGTCGAGCGGACGCTGAGCGACTGGACTTCGTCCGAGAACAACACTTCCAGCACCTTCATCGCTTCATCCGGATACTTGGTCGTCTTACTAATCGTCATCACGTGCAGATCGTACATGCCATAGACGTTCGGATTTTCCTTGTAGCTCGGATATTGCGCGATATCCCAGTTGAATTCCGGCACTTGGGCGAGCTTGTCGAACAGGTTGATGACGGCGTACATGGCGACCTGCTTATCCTTCATGAAGGCGTTGTTGGCGTTTGCGCCCTTCGGAGGCTTATTGCCCGGAATGGAATAAATGCGGTTGCCCATCTCGTACAGCTTCTTGTAGGGCTCGCTGTTGACCATCGGCTTGTTCGTCTTGGCATCGACGATGTTGAGCGAGAGCGGGTACATGAGCCGGATAATGCCTTCCGGATCAAGGCCCCGATATTGGACACCGTCCACCTGCCGTGTCAGTTTCTTCGCGAGTTCGATTGCGTCATCCCAAGTCATGCCGTCTTTCGGGTATTCCACCCCGAACCGGTCGAAAATATCTTTATTGTAGTACAAGGCATTCAACTGCAAGTTATAGGGCAGGCCGTATAGCTCGCCTTTATCGGCAATCGCTTTGAGCGTATCCAGCGATTTCGGGTCGAAGCGTCCCAGATCGAATTTATGCTTTTGCGTCAGCGGAGTAATATCCTGGAAGATGTTCAGTTCTTTGAAGGTAGGGATGTGGCCGTTGTAGATCGTGACCAGATCGAGCTGCTCGCCGGAAGCGACCTGCTGCGTCAAGCTGTTGTTTGAGGTCGGAATGATTTCTACCGTAATGTACGGATATTTTTTTTGAAGCGGCTGATTGATCAGTTTGTCGAGGTCATCCTTCGTCATCGACTGATTCGTATACATCTTCAGCGTTACCGGCTGCTTGGGAGCCTCGGCTTCCGCAGCGGGTTGAGAGGAAGGAGGTTGACTGCCGCATCCGGCTGCTGCGACGGAGATTAGCGTTAACACGGTGAATAGAGTAAGTTTTTTCATGGGTCCCGACTCCTTATGTGATTGTATTTCCTTGAAAACAATCCCCTTTCGTGGTCATCGAGAAATTGGACCTTTTCTTCACCTCCCGGACCGTAACGGATCGTTTGAAAAAGCGGCAAATGCAGCGTGTAGAACAAGGTTAAGCGCTTACATTATATTATGTACGCATTTGTCGCCGAAATATATGGACAGATGCAGGATGCATATGGAAATATGTAGTCAGATGAGGGAAAGATTAGGGAGGATGGCCGAAGAGGGAGCGATGAGGGAGGGCGTACCGTTCTGGCGCGCAACCCTCTTGAGAAACAGCGATGAGGACTGCGCGTCATGCGCCGGGCCAGCGGTTACAGCGGTCGTTTCTTGCGTCGTTCTGCGATCTCCTCGGTGACGACCATGGCAAGCTCATCGTTGCCGAAGAGGGATAGAACGCCAAGTACCGTATCATCGGGCACTTCGCCGGCATCCTCCTTCGGGACGGTCAGCTCCATCGCCTGCAGTAGCGCTTCGTTGTCCATCTGCTGCGGATAAGCTCGCTTGTACAGCTCCAGCGGATCAAGGCCGTTGTTGATGCACCACTGTGCGAAGACGAGAATCATCATCTGCTCGTCCCGCTGATAGTTGCGGATAATCAGCTCGTCGAGCTCATTGCGGTTCATTTGAAAAATCTCCTCTCAAGCGATACTATGGATCATTATAACGAAAGTTCAGGTGCCTTCACAATGATCATGAATGAAAAGATTAAAGCGTCCGAGGTCCGGCTTACCGGATTGAACGGCGAAGACCTCGGCATCATGCCGACGAAAGAAGCGCTCGCGCTGGCGAAAAAGCATAAGGTCGATCTTGTTTGCACGACGCTGATGAGCAGTCCGCCGCCATGCCGGCTCATTCGCGCCGGGGAGGCCAAAACGGAAGCGCAGCAAGCGCGCAAACAGGAACGAGCGCCGAAGGTGAAGGAAATTCGGCTGACGCCGCAAATCGAAGATCACGATTACGAGACGAAACGGCAGCAGGCGGAGCGCCTATTAAGCGGCGGCGACGCGGCGCTGCTCGTCGTGCGCATTCAGGGGAAGGAAGGGGAGCGGGCGAAGGCGCTGCTCGAAGCGCTTGTCAAAGATCTTCGCGCGTTCGGGCGTCCGAAAACCGGCATACAGGTGAGCGGCAAGCAAGCGGCGGTTCAGCTCGATCCGCTGTAGTCCGTCGCAGGCGGCTTCTCTCGATCTAAGCAGGCGACAGAAGAGTACGCGCAGAGCAGCATCGGAACGGGCGCTCAAGGGCTGTATTCAACGTGGACAAGGTCCTGGTCAGCTCAGATTCGAGGTCCGCTTCCTGTCTCGGCGGGCGAGTCTGTCCCGGAACGATCCTGCCGTAAGGAAATTTCGTATATACCGCAGCGAATTCTGTGCATGTCATTACCCAAAACGACTCTTTATAATGAAATTGTTGTGGGTTGTACTCCATTCCGCAGTAGACATGCACTTAATTCAGAGGTGAAGAAAAGCATGAGGTTCGAAACGGTACAAACGGATATAACGATTGTCGGCGGCGGACTCTCCGGCGTCTGTGCGGCAGTGGCGGCCGCCCGTCTGGGCCGCACGGTGGCGCTGGTGCAAAACCGCCCCGTGCTCGGCGGCAATTCGAGCAGCGAGGTCCGCGTGTGGGTATGCGGCGCTACGGCGCACGGCACGCACAGATATGCGCGCGAAACAGGCATTATGGGCGAGATGTTCGTGGAAAACCAGTTTCGCAACCCGGACGGCAACCCGTATCTGTGGGATACGGTCGTTCTGGAAACGGTCAGAGCGGAAAGCAATATCCGGTTGTTCTTGAATACGGACGTGCACGAGGTAGAGGCGGAGGGCGGCGAGTCGGACCGCCGGATCGTGTCGGTTACGGGCTGGATGATGGGCTCGGAACGCCGCATCCGCTTCGTCAGCGACATGTTCCTCGATTGCACCGGCGACGGGCTGATCGGTTTTTTGGCCGGAGCGAAGTACCGGCTTGGAAGAGAAGCGAGACATGAATATAACGAAGAATGGGCACCCGAGGCGGCGGATGACATAACGCTCGGCAGCACCGTTCTGTTCTACAGCAAAGACGCCGGGCGTCCGGTCAAGTACGTGCCGCCGAGCTTCGCCAAGGACATTACGCAAACGTCGATTCCGATGAAGCGCGTCATTCGCAGCGGCGATTCCGGCTGCCACTACTGGTGGATCGAATGGGGCGGCGAGCTGGATACGGTGCATGAGAACGAGCGAATTCGCGATGAGTTGTGGTCCGTCATTTACGGCATATGGGATTACATCAAAAATTCCGGCCAATTCGACGCGGACAACATGACGCTGGAGTGGGTCGGCTCGCTTCCGGGCAAACGGGAATACCGCCGGTTTGTCGGCGACTACGTGCTCCATCAGAACGATATTCTCGCGCAGCGCGAGTTCGAGGACCGCGTGGCGTTCGGGGGTTGGTCGATCGACCTGCATCCGCCGCAAGGGATGTATTCCACGGAAAGCGGTTCCAAACATATGCATATGGACGGAAGCTACCATATTCCGTTCCGCAGCCTGTACTCGGCGAACGTCTCGAATCTGCTGTTCGCCGGCCGCAACATTAGCGCGACGCATGTCGCCTTCGGAACGACGCGCGTCATGGCGACGTGCGCCGTCATCGGCGAGGCGGCCGGTACGGGCGCTGCGCTCGCCGTGAAGCATGCCACGACGCCTCGCGGCGTATACCGCGAGCATCTGCTGGAGCTGCAGCAGACGCTGCTGCGCCAAGATGCGTCGGTGCTCGGCATCGCGAATCGGGATGCCGCCGATCTTGCTCGCGCCGCTTCCGTCCGCGCCTCCGGCACACTGAAGCGGCTAGCCGCAGAGCAGCCGGCCGCAGGGCAGACGCATGCGCTGATGAACGATGCCGGCCTGCTGCTGCCCGTCGACCCGGAGCTCACCCGCATCGAGCTGTTGATCGATGCGGCGGAGGAGACGATGCTGGAAGTCGAGCTGTGGAGCACGGGACGGGAGGAAAATTACGTCCCGCATACGTTTGTGACCGGCGGCTCGGCAAAAGTAAGCGCCGGGGAGTGGCAATGGGTGGCCGTGCCGCTCGCCTGGAAGCCGGAGCGGGCGCAAAATGCGTTCGTGATCGTCAAAGCGAACGCGCAGCTGTCGCTGCATCTATCGAGTACGCCTCAGACCGGCGTGCTCGCGTTCGAGCGCGGCGCCGCCGCACGTACCGTGAAGACATTGGAGGATCACCGGAATGAGCAGCCGGTCGTTCTGTGGGGGATGCGAAAGTTTGTGCGCAAGCCGTTCTGCTTCCGGGCGTTTCCCGAGACGGATGCATTCGAACCATCCCATGTGATCGACGGCTACTTGCGCCCATACGGCGGCCCGCATCTGTGGTCTTCGGAGACGCTTCAAGCGGGCGAAGAGGCGTGGGTGGAGCTGGCGTGGGACCGTGCGGTCGCATTCCGCGAAGCGCATATCGTATGTAACGACGACGTGAACGAGGATTTGATCAATCTTCACCATCACCGCACCTCCTTCGAATCCATCCCGGAGCTGATTCGCGACTACCGGTTGGAAGCGTTTGCAGACGACGGCTGGAAGGTACTGTGCCGCGCGACGGACAACCGCAAGCGTAAACGGGTGCACCGCTTCGACTTGCCCGTTGCCGCCTCCAAATTCCGTTTGACGGTCGAGGCGACGAACGGCTGCCCGCGTGCGGAGCTTATCGAAATTCGCTTATACGAATAAACGCTGCCCGCTTCAAGCAACAACAGGTCATCGGGGCTATGCTGCGCCACGGTGACCTGTTGTTGTTGGATGCATGCTTCCTATGAACGGCTCCTGTTGTTCGTCGCATGACCTCTTATTTTGCCTTCTCGGAGCAGGCGACCGGATCGGCTGCCGATGGTGCCGAAGTCTCGGCGGCCGCGGCCGGTTCCGAACACAGCTCGATGAGCTCGATATTTTTGACGCAATATTTGTTGGCTTCATAAATTCGGAATGCATCGATTTCATTAAGCGGCCCGCTAAAAGGTACGCCGTTAATCATAATTTGATATTGTTTCATCTCGCTCTCCTCGTTTCCAAAAGATCGGACGGTTGACAACACATGTCCATTGTATGCGGGTGCTCGACAGATGAGGGGATGGCCGTGCGATTCAACTTCTCCTTGATTCTTATTTACAAGCTTAGCACCTCGTTTGGTCCAATGCAATTCAACCGCTAGCGGATTGCCGAGGCCGACGCGCGGCAATCGGGGCATGTCCTACATCCGGTGTTTCTTGCGGTATTCGTTCGGCGGCATGTGAAAGTGCTTGGCGAATAGACGGCTTAAGTAAAAGCCGTTCTCATAGCCGACGCATTGCGCAATCTGATCGAGCGTCAACAGTGAACCGAGCAGCAGCGAGCGGGCTTTCTCCAGCCGCAGATGCGTCAAATATTCGGTCGGAGTCAGGCCGAAGCAGGACTTGAACCGTTTGGTCAGCTGCGCGGGGCTCACTTCCAGCTCTTCGGCAATGACGCGCAGCTCGAACGATTCGTAAGCGTTGTGCCGTATGCGTTTTTCGGCGAGCTTCATCAGGGTGTCCGGCTTGCGGCCGCGGTGCAAGACCGGCGCGGTCTCGGCGGGCTCCTCCTCCGAGCAGAACGTGTACCACAGATCGCGGACATAATGATTTTTCCGGTTGCTCTGGGCGAGCGCCGTGACGGAAGGAATGCTGCGCAGACAAGCGTAATTGGCCGCCAGCCGCTCCGTGTTTTTGAGCGTCATTTTGCCGCCGGATAGCAGCTTGGACGGATCGGACGAATCGTCCTTCTCGTGCTCCCAAGTAAGCCGGATAAAGTGGAAGCTGACCGGCTCTACGACGACGCGGTACAGCTTCACGCGAGGGGGACACAGCAGCACGTCGCCGAACGTCGCCGTCCCTTTACGGCCTTCAATTTCGTAATAGATGATGCCTTCCTCAATGGCAAGCAGCGCCCAATCGGAATAAATGTCTTCATACATCAAAAACTTTTCCTTGCGTTCCCAATAGGCGTAATACGTAATCGTCGGGACATAATCCGACAGCAAATGCTGCGCCATAACCGGTCTGCCTCCATGGTCGGGTTGTATCGATTAACGCCATTATACCATTAAGCGCTTTCAAGCTACTACCGATATGGCGATCCGAATGGAAATTAAGGATATGCTCCGATCAATTCCAGCCATGTCCTTCCATTCGGACGTTTTTTAGAATAAAGACAGATCCGCTTGACGCGCAGCCAGGACAAGAGCGCGAATGCGCCAAACGGCAGGCTGCCGGCGAATCGAAGCGGGCGTATCACAGGCATTCGCTCTATCGGACGGACGCCAATACCGAATTGCAGGGGGTACCGGGCATGATGAAAATTGGAATATGCGGCGCCGGATCATTCGCCGAGGCATTCATTCCGTTGTTCAAGGCGCATCCGCTCGTCAGCGAAGCGGTGCTTGCGGATTTGCTGCCGGACCGGCTGGAGCAGGTCGCCGCCAAATACGGAATTGCGAGAACATGCAAGTCCCACGATGAACTATGCGCAAGCGATGTGGACGCCATCGCCATCTTCGCGCAGCGCCATCTGCACGGCCCGCTCTCGGTCCAGGCGCTCCGCGCGGGCAAACACGTCTACTGCGCCGTGCCGATCGCCTCGACCGCGGATGAGATCGCCGAAGTCGTGAAGGCCGTAGAGGAGACGCGCCTCGTATACATGAACGGGGAGACGTGCTACTACTACCCGCACACGATCTATTGCCGCGACCGGTTCCGCAAGGGCGACTTCGGACATTTTGTCTACGGCGAGGCCGCCTATTTGCATGACATGTCGCATGGCTTTTACCAGGCGTTCCAGCACTCCGGCGGGACGGATTGGAAGAAGGTGGCGGGCTTTCCGCCGATGTTTTATCCGACGCATTCGACGAGCATGATCATTTCCGTCACTGGCGCACGCATAACGCAGGTCAGCTGCCTGGGCTATCGCGATCGTCATGAAGACGGCATTTTCACCGAAGGCGGCAATTTATGGAATAATCCGTACAGCAACGAGACGGCGCTCATGCGCACTTCCGACGGCGGCATGGTCCGGATCAACGAGTTCCGCCGAGTCGGCTGGTGGGGACGTTCGAGCAGCAATCCGGTCAGCATCTTCGGGACGTTAGGCTGCTTCGAAGAAAGCAGCGGCGGACAATATTGGACGGAGCTGGCGCATAACAAAATCGTCGACTTGTCGGAGCTGCTGCATTGCGCGAGAAACCATGTGCCCAAAAGCGACGCGCATCTTCATGAAGTGCTGCAAAAAGACTTCAACAGCCTGTTCTCGCCGATCCATCCGGTTCACCGACTGCCGGAGCAATTCAAGGGACTTCGCAACGGGCATCTCGGCTCGCACCAATTTCTCGTCGATGATTTCGTCAAGGCGGTATTTACCGGGAAGCTGCCTCCGGTCCATGTGTGGGAAGCGGCCAAATATTGCGCGCCCGGCTTGATTGCGCATGAATCCGCGCTTCAAGGCGGCGTTATGATGGATATACCTGACTTCGGGGAGGCCCCGGTCGATTGGGAGCTGTTGGACCCCGATCAGCCGGTCGGGTAAAAAGGAGGGAGTGACGTATGTTTACTTACAGCGCGACGCAATGGATATTCGGCGACGAGCCGCTGGAGCGGACGCTGGCCCGATTGGCGAACGAAGGCTACGACGGCATTGAGCTGACCGGGGAACCGGATCGGCTCGATGTGCCGAACGTAAAGCGCTTGCTTGGCGAATACGGCCTCAGCTGCACATCCGTCTGCGGCATCTACACGGCGGAGCGGGATTTGAGCAGCTCCGAGGGGCGGAAGCGGGAGCAAGGCTTGGCCTACGTGAAGGCTTGCATCGATCTGGCGTCCGCGGTCGGGGCGTCGCACGTGATCGCCGTGCCGTCGCCGGTCGGCAAGCTGGCGCCGGAATCGACGCGGGAAGCGGAGTGGAGCCATGCCGTCGTCAGTCTTCGGGAGGCCGGAGCATACGCTTCGCAGCGCGGCGTGCGCGTGGCCGTGGAGGCGCTGAACCGCTACGAGACGCATCTGGTCAACAAGCTGGGCGACGCGGTCCGGCTTGTGGAGGAGGTCGGCCATCCCCACGTGAAGCTGATGGCGGACTGGTTCCATATGAACATGGAGGAGAGGAGCATCCGCCTCAGCTTATTGGGCGCGGCCAAGCATCTCATTCATGTGCATCTCGCAGACAATACCCGCGAGGCGGCGGGCAAAGGACAGAACGACTGGCTCGCGGCGATGCGAACGCTGCTGGATATCGGCTACCGCGGGCCGCTGACGATGGAGTTTATGCCGACGGCTGCAAACCCGTACGCGGTATCGCAGTTCCGCCCGGATGAAGCGGAGGTTGCCGCCGATGCGCGGCTTGCGCTTGATACGATCCGGCGTGCGGTTCAGCAGGCTACCGCACAAGCGGATCAACCGGCGGGCTGACGGGAGTCGGCCGCGGGAGCGGACGGCGGCTTGCCGCTCCGTCCGCTTACAGCGAGCCTTTCCGACAATGAGGCGGGCATTGCCCGGCTTCCCTCCGGAAAGGCTCGCTTTGCTGTTCAGTTTTTGATTTTGCCCGAATTGTTCAGCTTCACGTCGACGCGAACGTCGGCGAGCGAGTCTGGCTTCAGCACGACCCCGTTGCGCTCTTGGAGCATTTTCCATTCGCGGTTTTTTTTCCGGTACAGCGTATGCTCCAATTGAAGCAGATCGGATTTACTTTTCAATCCTTCCTTATACGTCTGCACAATTTCCGAGCGCACCCGTTCGATGGCTTCCTGTTCGATCTCATGTTCAGGAATGGAGATGTTGTTATCGAGGATCTGACCTTCGAGCTTGACGTCCACCTCAAAGGATACAGCATCGCTGCTTGTATTAACGTTAATCTTCACTTTGGGCGACTCCAGCGCGATGCCGACCTGAGCATTGTTCTTCGATTGAATGACCAGCGGCGCCCGGCTTGTGCGGGGATCTACCCAGCGAAGCCCGTCGATTCTGTCCTTATCGATCCACCCCTTGAAGGTTTGCCTTTGCAGTACATACATGTCGTTTATTTGCAGCACCGCATGCTCTTTTTTATCCCGCATCCAATATTGGTCGTTTATGGTGAGCGAAGGCAGTTGCGTCGTTTTGCACGGTTCTCTGTAGCTGGCGTAAAACTCCCGCATACTGATCGGAGCGATCACCGAATTTTGCTTGTAGCTTTCCCGCGGCTGATGCAGCAGCGTAACGAGCGGCGAAAGATTAAAAAAAGCGGAGATTGAAAACAACTGGTCGATGGGCAAGGATGTGCCGAATACCCAAGGAGTGTAGCGAATTTCAAAGTTACGGCGCAGCAATTCTTCGTAATCTTCGATTCCTTCTTTTAACAGTCTTTCGCTCAGCACGACCGCGTTGACCTGACCGTAAAAAATGCGAAGCTGCGACGATTGGTATAAATCGTCGAGCGCGTGGATCGGATTGTCGCCGGAGCCTTTCCCGACCCATGCGGGCACCGGTGCGGTCGGCTTGCTCGATTCCATCTTGGCGACCGAAGAAAAGTCAAGCAGCTGTACATACACATCATACGTTCCATTGGCGTAATCGACGCCGATGGCTGCTACGTAATTGATATCCTGCACATGCTTGATGTCCCAGCATCCTGTCGTCATTACCGGCACGAGTAGCAAGGCGATTGCGGTTTTAAATAGCCGGAGCATTACCGGTCCCCATCCTTCCGGGTAGAATCGATTGCTTGCAAAATGTCCGCCCGCCTTTTTTTCAAATACCACGGCTTGCGTAAGATAGCGGAGAAAAAATCCCGCCAGTTCACAGGCGATATAGGCGACAGGTACGGTACGCCAAAGGACTGGAGCTTGGATAAATACAAAATGACGCCGATGGTCGACAGCATGAAGCCGTACATGCCAAGTATGGAAGCGCAGAGCAGGACAAACAGCCAGATAATGCTGACGGATCCGACCAGTGATTGATTGACCAGCGTAAAGCTGGCGACGGCGGTTACAGCCGAAATGACCAGAAACGTCGTTGAAGCGAGCCCGGCCCGTATGGCGGCGTCGCCGACGATAATGCCCCCGACCACCGCTACCGTTGTCCCTACCGCCTTGGGCAGCCGCTCGCCGGCCTCCCGGAACAGCTCAAACATGCCGAGCATAATAAAAGCTTCCAGCGGCGACGGCAGGGGCAGTCCTACTCTGGATACCGCAATCGTGGCGAGCAGCGGATAAGGGAGCTGTTCCACATTGTAGGAGGCCAGTGCCGCCCAAAATCCCGGGAGAAGCAGCGATATAATGAGTCCCGCAAACCGGAACAGCAGTCCGAAGGTACTGATATAAAAAGGCAAATAAGCGTCCTCCGGCGACCGCAGCAGGAGCGTCAAATTGGCCGGGCCGATGATCGCGATCGGCGCTCCGTCGACGATCACGGCAAATCGGCCGCGAACGAGCGAGTCGACAACGTAATCGGGACGGGTCGTGTAGTCCAGCAGCGGAAACATGGACAGTGAGTAGTCCGATAAGATTTCCTCCAGCTGGCTGCTGCTGTACAAGATGTCGATATCGATATCCTGCAGTCTTTTTCTGGCTTCGTCGACAAAGCGAGGCTGCGTAATGTCCGCCATATACAGCAGGGCTACCTTGCTGCGGCTTCGTTTGCCGATAATGAATTGCTCATAGCAAAGGGAAGAGCAGCGCAGCCGTTTGCGAACGAGCGCTACATTGCTCAGCACATCTTCAACAAATCCGTCACGCGGTCCCTTGATCGAAATTTCGGTGTTCGATTCTTCCGGCTGACGTCTGGGCGGATCGGCCACATCGAGGGAATACACTTCATTCAGCGATTCGAAATAAAGAACGAGCTGCCCCGAAAATACCGCTTGCACGATGTCCATCGGCTTGGCGAGCTGCTCCACATTCAGCTTGTGCTGCAGAGCAAAGCCCAGCGATTCCTCGCCGATGATCCGCTCCAGAAGCGGAAGCACGAACAAATTGATTTGTTTGGTTTCCGCCATTCCTTCGCAATACAACATATATAACGGTACCGGACGATCCGAAGGGCCCAGAACATATTGTTCCATTTTGAAATCCGCCGACGCGCGAAATAAATGCCGAATGCCGTCGGGAGTCCAGCGGTGACCGGCCGGCAAGGAAGCAGGAGAGTCGGTCGGCGGGCCGGTGTCCGCAGTAGTGCGGTCCTGGTCCCGGTCCAGGTCTTTGTTTTGGCGGAAAAACCATTGCTTTAGCCGAGTAAAATTCATGCTTTCTCACCTTTGGATCGATTTGTAAGGAGAACCGTTATAAACATGAAGAGCAGCACGGCCGTGACGGCAGACAAGGAGCCGGGCAAATAAACGCCCTTCAAAAACTGCAAATACTGCATATCGCTGATCGGCAGTGCAACGGCAATGGCGCTCAATGACGACAGCGACAGCAAAATATATATTTTGCGCTTGTGGTTCGTTCCCGCAGCGAGCAGCTCCAGCATGAGGTACAACGTGATGGCGATCCGGACGAAAGCGCCCGACAGCCATTGGTAAATCGATAAAAAATCGACATGCTGAATATATTTGCCTACCCGGACCAGACGCCATTCTTCGAAAGCGGGATAGCGGAGCGATGCCGCTTCATAAGGTCCGAACTCCGCAATGGCGCCTGTCGCCGGTCCCAGTACCAGCATGAGGAGAAAAAGCACCAGCGTCCACAGCGACCAGAGCCGCACCCTGCAATTCAGATGCTGCTGGAACAGCAGCAGCAGGATCAGTTCGGCCAGTCCGCCGCCTACGTACACGCTTCCGCGCCATACAGGCGCCATTCCTTGCTCCAGCATGGGCGTCAGCAGTGAATAATCTTTGACCGGAAGGTTGGTGGTCATCACGAATTCCCCGAAGATAAGGACAAAGGGCAGCAAAAATCCGGATGTAATCGCAATGGCCTGCAGTCCGTAGCTTGCCCCGAAGAAGCAGAGCAGCAGCAATGAAACGGACAGTACGAACTGCGGAGTGCGGGGCAAATAGGTGACGTGCGTCCACATGACCGTATCTTTTAACGTCAGCACATGGATGAAAAAAAGATACAGAAGAAAAAACAATCGCAGCGACATGCCTGCGATCGGTCCGTATCGCTGATGGAACCAGGTAAGGAGCGGCTGTTGATTGGTGCGCTTCATGATGTAATGCAGCATGAATGTCCACAGAAAAAATGGGGCGACCATCAACAGCACGCTAATCCAGGCGTCCCGGTGGGCTTCTGAAATCAACGGAGGGATCACCATGACATGATTCATTAATCCGATCGCAAGAATAAGGATGGAAAATAAGGGGATGAAGCCGATGGTGCCTTGTCGATGATTCACGGACGTCCCTGCCTTATGCCATTTTTCGTTCATGTTATTGTTTACCAATCGAACAATAAATAACCATCGAACATTTTGAGCCGACGGGGCTGGTTACCGGGCGGAATGAAGCCAGGACGGCTGTTATTCCATCATCGGGAAATAAACAAACAGACAACGGCCGCTGATCGTTCAGCAGCTGTTGTCTGTTTGTTTGTTAATGCTCAACTACCTGACTCATCGTCGGCATCCCGTCTTGCGCTCCGAATCGGGTGACGGATAATGAGGCGGCCCGGATCGCAAAGGCCGCGGCTCTGGCAATCGGCCAGCCTGACGCGATGGCGAAGCCGAGCGCGGCATTGAAGGCGTCTCCCGCGCCGGTCGTATCGACGACGTTCACGCGGGGAGCGGGCACGGTAACCAGCGTGCCGTCCTCGAGGTAGGCGCAGCCGGCCGCGCCGCGCGTCACGACGAGCCTATGGCCGTACCGGCGCTCCCAGCCGCACATGTGCCGTTCCAGGTCTGTATCCGGGATATGCTCCATCTGGCATAACGCGGCAAATTCGGTTTCGTTCGGCGTCAATATATCCGCCATCCGAAGTACCGCTTCCGGCAAAGGCATAGCTGGGGCAGGATTCAATACGGTCTTCACCCCGGCGGACCGGGCCATGGCCAGTGCCTGTCGCACAGTTTCAAGCGGAATTTCCAGTTGAACCAGAAGCACGGCCGCCTTGCCGATCACATCCCGCCGGGAAGCGACCAGTTCCGGTGAGCACAATGCGTTGGCCCCTGGCACGATCGCAATACAGTTGTCCTGCGGCGTGTGGAATATGGCGGCTGTCCCGGTCGCCGTTCCTTCCAGGCGGGCGATATGATCGCTTACGCCGTTTTGCAACAACTGATCGGTTAGCTGTCTGCCGAAGGCATCGGCGCCGACAGCGCCGATCATGGCGGTTTGCGCGCCGAGCCGGGCGCAGCCGATCGCCTGATTCGCCCCTTTGCCGCCCGGGATATAATGAATCCGCTCGGCCTGCACCGTCTCGCCGGTTCTCGGCATCGCTTGCATCGAGAGGACGAGATCCATGTTCAAGCTGCCGACGACCGCGATGCGGGGGCGATTCATCGGACAGTCTCCGAAGCGGCAAGCGCATGCTGCTCAAGTTTGCGGAACAAATCTTTGAATATCGCGTCGCGTTGCACGTAATGGGCGCAGCGGATCAAATGCCTCGAAGTATCGCGGCTCCAGGTGATCTGATCTGTCAATACCGGACTGTGAACGAGCGCCGACGGCACGCTGGCCGGATTGATGAGCCAGGCGATCACGGAAATGTCCCAGATGACGCGGGAATAACCGTAATGGTCGCTGCTGCACGCTTCATACCGCTCCGCCAGAAAGTCTCCGATCGCTCCCTGGCCCTTCACGTAACGCTCCACTTCAGGAAGCGTCGTGATCAGATGGGAGGCGACGCCGGAGCAAGGGACGAGAACGAGCGGCACGCCGCTGTCGAGCACGATCCGGGCGGCGCACACATCCTGCTTCAGGTTGAACTCCTTCGTATGCTGCCAATCCAGACGATGCCCACCGAGCCAGACGACGACGATTTTTTCGATAATGCGCGGTTCCAGCGCAATGGCCGATGCGACGTTCGTAATCGCGCCGATTGCAACGACGTATAACGGCTCGTCGGCCGGCGCAGCCAAAGCGCGCGCGATCAGGTCGCGAGCGGCGGGGCTGTCCTCCGGCTCGCCTGGAGACGGCATGAAACGCTCGGAGCCGCGGAAGGCGAAGCCGTCGGCCGGTACATTCATTCGCCGCAAGATGCGGATGATTTCGTCATAGCTTTTGTCCATTCCGTCCTTGGCGCTTTCGGACAATCGATTCAAAAACGGGGCGGCGTAAATCGCCTGCAGGTTGATCTTGTCTTGGGACAGCATCGTGTAGACGATGGCGAATTGATCGTCGATTTCATTGTACGTATCCGTATCCAGCACCATGTTCACTTGACCTGTCGGCGGCTGCAAGCGGCGAACGCGCAGTTCTTCGCTAATTTTCGGATATTGAGTCGGCATGGGATGTTCCCCTTTCTTTGTCTCGGCTGAGATCATCTATATATTTTGGAGATGTCACGTTGAATTATAGCGAAGGCGGTATGCGAGTTATATATTTATTCGGAGGAACTTTTATATTTTTCGGTTATATCCGCTCGTCTGCGGGCCGCTGCGGGGGGGCTGTCCTTGCTTCCGAAGCGCGATGACCGAATCCAAATGAAAAGATAGCCGGAAAGTATAACGAAAATACCCGAATTCATATATGAATCGTTCATTCGCGCCGCTATAATGTGTGCTGATTCACCCTGATCTGCAGGTACATGCGGGTTTGCATAATAGACAAGGAGGCGGTTGAACGCGTGAAAAGACCCAAAAGTGTCGGCGGACGACAGCCATTTGATCATAACGCCGGACGGCAAGACGATGCTGATAGACCGGAGCTTCAGTTATGGGGCGCAAACCCGTATCTGAGAACGGCTTACGACCAGCTGGCTTACGCAAGCGATACGAATAGGCATGCTGCCTGGCCTGCCGTAGCCAAAGAAATGGAGCACGGCGATGCGGTCGATCATGTATAATAACAAAGAGATTGAGCCTGCGCTAGACGCTTTCAAGAAAGAAGCGGAGATGCTGCTGAGCAAATAATCCGGGGGAATATGCATGAACGTATCGCTTCATTTGTTTCACGCGGTAACCCGCGCCGCCGATAGCTACATTCACTTTCATGCGCATAACGGTTACGAGATTGTGTATTATGTCTGCGGTAACGGCACCACACAAATCGACAAAGAGAAATTCGAGTATGATGCCGGCTTCTTCTCGATCAGCGAGCCGGGCGTCAAGCACGACGAATACCGCCGCACGGCGACGGATGTCATCTACCTCGTCTTCTCGTGCATCAATTCGGCGATCCCGCTTCGCAACGGCTTGTACGGCGATCCCGGCGGTTCAGTCGGCGTCCTCCTGAAGCGGATGGCCGCGGAGCTGTCGTCCAAGTCGAAATACTATGATATTTTGCTGCGGTGCTTATTGATGGAAGTCATCGTGGAAATCGGCAGAGTGGCCGATCTGGAGACGACGGAGGAAGCGGACAGCAATCTGATCTACGCCAAAAACTACATCGAGCAATACCACGGCGAGAAGATGGATCTGCAGGGACTTGCCAAGACGCTCGGTTACAGCTATGACTACTTCCGCCATTTGTTCAAGGACTACACCGGCTACTCGCCGATGCAGTACGCTGTGCAGCAGCGGCTTGAACGCGCCAAGCAGATGCTGACGGCGGGCAAGGAGCCGATTACGGCGATTTCCATTGAATGCGGATTCTCCAACACCCCGCAGTTCTGCAAGATGTTCAAGAGTCAGTTCGGGATGAGCCCGAAGCGGTTCCGGGAGACGTACAGCGTATAAGCAACCGGCTTGCTTCCTCGCAAACGGCGCTTGAATGCCGCTATGGTCATAAGCGCGAACGTTCCCCGTCGCGACGGTTTCCAGGTTGCCGTACGCCATTTCTATGGCTTGGCGAATCGGTTGAGATCGAGTATAGTTTGCTTTGGGGCTGCTTTGTTCCCATCGTGGGGACTGCTGAAGCCAGTGCTTCGGCAGAGCATAGCGGTAGTTGAGAATCGGATAGGTGGGGCTAGAGGATGAACGCGATTGAGAAAAGAATTGAAGAGCTGTACCGGTATAATCCGGACCTGCAGCCGCCGGACGATTTGGACGCATTCTGGAGCCGGACGCTGAACGAGGCGGGGAAGCGAGAGGTCATGGGTGTGCGTGTACCGGTAGACACGCCGTTCCCGTCCGTGAAGGTATACCACGTCACGTACGAAGGATACGATGACACGCCGCTGAAGGGCTGGTTCATCGTACCGACGTTTGCGCCGGATCGCCCGCTCCCATGTGCGGTGCTGTATCACGGCTATAGCGGGGGCAAAAGCTATCCGGAGCAATACGGCGATTGGCTGCTGCTCGGCATGGCGGTGTTCGCGGTCGATGTGAGGGGACAAGGCGGCGAAACCGGAAACCGGCTGGAAAGCGATTATGGCATGGCCAAAGGCTGGATGACGCAGGGCATTCTGGACAAGGAGACGAGCTATTACAAGGCGCTCGCGATCGATGCGATCAAGGCTGTGGAATGGGCTGCCAAGCAGCCGGAGATCGACGCGGAGCGCATCGCGGTTTCCGGCGACAGCCAGGGCGGAGGCATCTGTCTGCTTGCCGCCGCCTTAAGCAAGACGCCTGCCGTCGTGGCGGCGAACATCCCGAACATGTGCCATATGGATTTCGGCATCCTCAATTCCACCGGATCGCTGACCGAGGCGGCGGCATTCGTCAACCGGTTTCCAGAGCATCTGGAGGCGGTGCTTCGAACGTTAAGCTACTTTGACCTGGTGCATTTGGCGCCGCGTATCGATATTCCGGTCCTGATGTCCGTGGGACTGAAGGATACGGTCTGTATGCCGGAGACGGTGTTTGCGGCGTACAACCGCATTCCGTCGGAGAAGAGTCTGAATGTGTACCCGTTCGCCGGCCATTGGGTCGGGGATTACCAGAAGCGCGAAGTATTTGAATTTATGAAGAAGCATTTGCTGTAAAGCTGTTTTGCGCGCTTTGCACGACACGGTACCGGTCAAATACACCGCTTGTTGAAAGCGGCTCGGGATGGTTAGGAAGAGCCGCCTTCGCAACGGTGTATTTGCGCTATTGTGCCTTCGTTTTTTCCTCCGCTATTTTCTGATTGATCTTTTCCTCGGCATCCCGTAACGCAGTAACGACATCCGTTTTGCCTGAAGCGATATCGTCGAATGCTTTCGACATGATCGGGTGCGCTACGTCATCGTATTGTGTTGCACTGGCCGTCGAAGCTACCTTCAATAGCTGCAGCGATTTCACGTTTTTGGAGGCAAGCAGCGGCGTGCCTTGACCGAACGAATTCAAGACGTCCTTGCTTTTGATCGTCGGATACCGCACGATGGCCGCACCGTGTTGTTCAGCTTCGTCCGAGGTAGCGGCAGCCAGCAAATGAATAGCTTGATTTTTCCATTTGCTCGTTTTGGAAATGGCGAGCGACGCGCCCGAATACTGGTTTCCAATGCCAGGAGCCTCTTTAAACGTAGGAAGTGTCACAAGGTCGATATGTTCCCACTTCTGGACCAGCTCGGTGTTTTCCGGACTTGGGAAGTTGCCGAACGTAACGAGCATGGCAAGATTTTGATCTTTGAAAAAGGCATTTTCGGCAGCGGGTACATTACTTGGAAGCTCGTTTCCGGGTATTCTGTAGAGACCCGTCATTGTATTCAGTATATCCTTCCACGCGTCTGTATTGACAACGGCTTTCTCGGATTTCGGATCGACGTACGTCAAAGACAGCTGATTTAATCTCAATAACGTACGGATCATATCGAAGCCTCGGTATTTCACTCCGCCATCTTCTCTGCTCAGCTTACGGGTTAACTCGGCCACATCGTCCCAGGTCATGCCATTTTTCGGATACGGAACGCCGAATTTATCGAATATATTTTTGTTGTAGTATAGGGACATCGGCAGATGACTCCAGGGAAGTGCATAGAGCTCGCCGCCCGGGGAATATTTTTTAATCGTTGCGATCATATTGTCGTCAAATCGGGTGAGATCCACGTTATTTTCTTTGGCCAGCGGTGTCAGGTCAGCCAGCAAGTCCATCTTGTTATAAGGAATCACCTGCGTACTGTTGATTAGCATCATATCCGGGATCGTTCCGGCCAACACGAGATCGCCTATCGTTTGCCCTTTGCCGGATTGAATGTACTCGATCGTCACATTGGGAAATGCTTTCTTCATAAAAGGCTCCGTATTTTGGCGGAAATACGTCTCGTTGCTTCCCGTAGCATTAAAAAAAATGAGTTTGAATGCTTCGTTACGGTCGATGCTGTTCGGGGCTTTCGTACTTTCTTTGTTCTCCTTGACGACGGACGGATGGCCGCAAGCTGTCATTAAGGATAGAGCTGTAAGGATTACGACCGGTAAGAAGCCTTTATTTTTCCTTTTCATCTTTTTCCCCCCATTATGATTAAAAACGTTTTCGCCTAAAGTAAGCGATTTCAATAAAATTGTAAAATAGATGACTCAGCGGTTACATCGAAAATAATACGCTCTTTTTGTACAAAAATCTTAAGTTTACGCTGTACAGCGTTCCACCTGGTTCAAGCGCGCTGCATCCCGGAAAATATAAGCCATTTATGCTGTGACACGAGAGTGGCCTCTCATGGTTGGACTACCGGCTAATGAAGGCGTGATCCGAATCCAAATCGGATTATTTTACAAAAAGAACGCATTATTCTCAATGTTGCTGGAGCGCAACGCACCTTACAATTTGTAGTAATTCTTGTTCCGGAGCAAGGAGATCGCCGGATTTTTGTTCAAAATAAGAGGATGAGGTGTGCTCTATGGGGAATACGTCCGCAATGGAATCAGGGAATCGGAAACGGGCGGGAATCATTGATACCGATGTGCATCAGTCGTTAAGAAGCAAGAAGGATCTTCTTGAGTATTTACCGAAGGTTTGGCATGACCCCTTTATGATGCATGGCATCGGCTTGTCCAATCTCTTTCCTACGCCAATCGGCGTGGACCGCAAGGATGCCTTGCCGGACGGCGGTGGTCCCGCAGGCTCGGATCCGCAATTTCTGCTGAAGCATCATGTAGAGCCTTACGGAATCGAATATGCGATTCTTACGGGCGGGGGAGAGACAGGCGTATCGCTGATCCCTGACCTGGATTATGGCAGCGCCATCATTCGTGCGTATAATGATTATTATGTTGAAAAGTGGCTTAAAGCAGATCCGAGATTTAAAGGATCGATTCTCGTGAACTCCGCCGATCCGGCCGAAGCCGTCAAAGAAATCGATCGTTTGGCTGATCATCCCGATATGGTACAGGTTATCATGAGCGGCGGATCGCTGAGGCCTTACGGACACCGGTTCTATCATCCGATCTATGAAGCTGCGGAACGTCATGGGCTTCCCGTTGCCATGCATCCCGGTTCGGAGGGGAAAGGCATGGCGTATCCGCCGACGCCTGCAGGCTATCCGACACGATATATGGAATGGCATAATATACTGCCTCTCACGTTCATGGCTCACATCAATAGTCTGGTGTGCGAAGGCGTATTCGAGAAATTCCCCGGACTGAAGGTTGTCGCCATCGAAGGGGGTGTCGCCTGGCTGCCGCATCTGATGTGGCGGATGGACAAGAACTACAAGGCGCTGCGCGCGCAAACCCCTTGGCTGAAAAAGCTTCCCTCGGAATACATCATGGAGCATATCCGCTTGACGACTCAGCCGATCGAGGAACCGGGACGGCCCGGAGAACTGCTGCAAATTTTCCAAATGGTCCATGCGGAGAAAACGCTCATGTTCTCCTCGGATTATCCGCACTGGGACTTCGATAATCCGAAGGTGGTGCTTCCCCCGATGCCCAGGGAGATGAAGGCAAACATTTTGTCGGGGACTGCTTACGAGCTTTACGGCTCGAAGCTGAAGAAGCCGAGGAATGCGGAGGTGAGCCGCTAATGGAGCGTTATCCGGTTATGCGGGCTGATGAGCTGCCTGAAGGCGGACATAAGATTGTGGAAGCGAGAGGTATTTCATTCGGGATATACCGGATCAAGGGCGAATATTACGCGTGGAGGAACGTTTGCCCGCATGCCGGAGCGCCGGTATGCCGGGGCAAGGTGTGTGGAACGAGACTTCCGTCCTTGGTCTACGAATACAAGTATGGACGCGAGAATGAAATACTGCGCTGTCCTTGGCACGGCTGGGAATTTGACCTGCTGACCGGGGAGCATCTGGTCGATCCGGAAACGAAGCTGAGGCAGGGCAAGCTGGAGCTCAGCGACCCCAAGCTTGAAAATCTTGAGCCGGGCTTGCTCGAAGCCGATCAGAATTTCATTTATATTCTGTTATAATGAGTGAGCGGGCATGATCCCTGCATATCCGATTGCGGGGAACCGGTTCCGAGACGATCCAGCTCCGTCCCCGAGCAACATTGATGGAGGTGCGCATGTCAGAAGCTGCGAACGATTTCAATCTTATTGTGACGAGCATTCCCTCTGTAGGTTTTACCCGGCCGGATCCGAACTGGAAAGTGAATCTCAGTAACCTGAACTACCATATCATGGCTTTCTGCACAGGCGGCGAGGCTCAATATACGATAGACGACAAGCAGTATTTTGTAAAAAAAGGCGATGTGCTGTTTTTTCCGAAAGGGAAGCTGCATGCAGGCGTAAGCCATCCTACCGATCCGTGGTCGTTTTACGTTATTCTGTTTGATCTCACATTTGCCGATGATTACAGCGAGCGGCTGATCCACAGCCTGGACTCTGTTATTCCGAAGACCAATTTTTCCGAATTGCTTCCCTTGTTTCAAGATATTTATTATGAATGGATCGCCAGAAAGACGGGATATCTTCTAAGATGCCGATGCAAAATTATGGAGATTTTTTGCTTGCTGCTTCGGAACATGGAGTTCACCGGCAGGAACTCCCGGCATTCCGAAGCGATTGACAGCATTTTGAATGTTATGGCTGAAAATTATAAGGAAAATTATACGATCGACCAGCTTTGCCATTTGGTCGGATACAGTCCCTCGCACTTTCAATTTGTGTTTAAGAAAGTTACCGGTAAGACCGTGATCCAATACCAAAACGAGATCAAAATCAACAAGGCGCGCGATTTGCTTCAATATCGAAGCTGTAATGTTACCGAAGCGGCGCTGCATGTAGGATTCAATGACATTTATTATTTCAGCAAGCTGTTTAAGAAGACGACGGGCTGCAACCCCTCGGACTTTTTGAAGGACGGTTGAGGGGAGCCATCCGGGGAGCATTGATCGGCTGCGTGTCCAATGAGCAAATCTTCCTCGATATGACGCTGAGGAAGATTTTTTTCTGGGACGGCTTGCCGCTGCAATGGTCCGCCAAACTGGTCAACAATTGTGTAGAGATCCGTCAATTATAAGCTACTCCTCCACGACTTATAAGAGATACAATAAGCTGGAAAGGGGTAAATGCGTGTGAGCGCGAGAGCAGGTTCCAACTGAATCAACCATTGGCAATGATCAATTTACACGGGGGAGCGAGCGTATGAAGAGAAAAGATAAACCGAATGGGATTACGTACTTAGGCTGTCTACGGCGGCTTTCGATGGGCATGCTGTTACTGCCGTTAGCGGCCTGTAGCAATGGAAACGGCGGGGGAAATGGAAGCAGCGGCGCGGCGAGCACCGAAATAAGCAAAAGCAAGGAGCCGGTCCACCTGGTGTTTTATTCCACAGCGGCCTGGACGCAAGACGCGTTCAACGAACGGTTCGGCGATGCCATGCGAAAAAGATTTCCCGATTATACCATCGACTTTATTGCGAACGGCAAAGGAACCTCGTTTCAGGAGCTTCTTACCGCCGGAACCGTGATTGATGTTTATTGGCAGGACGTGAACAGCACGATCCCTCAAATGATGGAATATGATCTGCATTACGATATGACGGATCTGATCAAGAAGCACGGAATCGACCTGAAGACGCTCGATCCTGCATCGATTAACATTATCAAGGACATGTCCGGCGGGAAAATGTATGCGCTTCCACTTGTGAACAACACTTCCGCGCTTTATTACAACAAAGATTTGTTCGACAAATTCGGTATGCCCTACCCTAAGGACGGGATCACATGGGACGAAGTTATGGATTTGACGAAAAAAATGCGCAGAACGGATAACGGTCAGGAATATTACGGGCTTGTGAGCAACTTCCAGCCGCATGCGAATTTAAGCCCTCTTGCGATCCCGCTGCTCGACCCGAAAACGGAGAAGCCGACCATCATGACCGATGAGAGGTGGAAAATATTATTTGATCATCTGATTACCGCCAAAAGATCATTGGACAACAAAACGATCAGCTTTGTAAGAGATCGAAATGTAGCGATGGCGGAGGAGCTGGCCAACATCTTCCTGAACAATGACATGACCGGATACAACTGGG
The DNA here is from genome assembly GCF_910593845.1 of Paenibacillus solanacearum. Classification (GTDB taxonomy): domain Bacteria; phylum Bacillota; class Bacilli; order Paenibacillales; family NBRC-103111; genus Paenibacillus_G; species Paenibacillus_G solanacearum. The sequence goes on from NZ_CAJVAS010000008.1 coordinate 179,288, forward strand.
ACTTGGTTGCATATCCCACCTTTAAGGAGGCACCGGACAGAGGGCCGCAGCCGCTTCCTACCCTCTTTGGCATTACATCTGTCAGCAAGCAAAAGGATGCGGCGATGGAGGTACTGAAATATATGCTGTCCGAAGAGCAGCAGTTGAGCCTCTCCGAGCGAGCGATCATCCCGGTGCTGCAAAACGAAAAAGTGTTGAAGGCATTCGGGACAAAGAGCAAGTATGCGAACGTAAACTTTCAGGCGATCCTGAAACGGAAATTTACGCCGATTGCGATGAAAACGAAGTATGAAGCGAAGGTTCGGGATCTATATGCCAAGTCCGTACTGGAGCTTGCGAAGGGTAGCGTCGATCTCAATACCGCCTTCAGGCAAATGGACGAGGATGTCAATAAAATGATTGCTGCGGAAAAGGCGAAATAGGATAAAGGATGCGAAACGCGAAAGCGACGCATTGCAACAGGACAATTTTTAAGAATAAAGCAGACAAACATCGGACATCTTTTTCCTTTTTCCTGCGTTACAATGAACTCGCAACTTGATACTGACGACTTTTCACTTGGAGGGGAAAGAAAATGAATTTGAAATTTACAGAAGAAAAAGCCACGCAGGCGGCGGCCAATCGTCCAAAGATGAAACGCTCGATCATTGACTGCGATATCCATCACTATACGGGCCTGAACGTGCTCAAGCCGTATATGCCTCGTCAGTATTTGGATCTTATGGAGACGATCTCCGGTACCATAAAGCCAAGCAGGGCGCCGGTTGCCGGCGGGTTTAACGGAGGACTCGGCGGAAGAATGGTCGATTCCTTTCCACCGGGAGGCGGCCCGGCCGGAGGCGATCTTGCATATATGCAGGAGCATTACTTGGATCCATACAACGTGGAATACGGCATTCTGACCGGAGAAGGCTTCGGAATGCAAAGCTCGGGCAATTATGATTATGCGGCTGCGATCTGCAGTGCGGTCAATGATTACACGATCGATCAATGGCTTACGCAGGACAGCCGGCTGAAGGGCTCGGTATTCATTATGAAACAGGACCCGACCTTGTCGGTCAAGGAAATCGACCGGGTTGGCGGGCGTTCGGATATGGCTCAGGTCATCGTCTCGAATGGTGCCACGCTGCCGTACGGTAACCGCCACTATTATCCGATTTATGAAGCTTGCGTGCGTCATAACTTGCCTTTTACGATTCATGTCGGAAATGAAGGCGCCGGTGTTAACGGACCGCCTACCGGAGCCGGACACGGCTCCTATTATATCGAGTCGCGGGCGGCGCGTCCGCAAGTGATGATGGCCCACCTGGCGAGCTTCATCTTCGAGGGTGTGTTCGAGCGGTTTCCGACACTGAAGGTGGTGCTGCAGGAGGCGGGCGTCTTCTGGGTCGTGCCGTATTTGTGGAGGCTGGATCAGGACTGGAAGGCATTGCGCGTGCAGACGCCTTGGGTGAAGAAGAAACCGAGTGAATATTTCCGCGACCATATTCGCGTCACGACCCAGCCGATTGAAGAAGCGCCGAACCGCGCGTCATTCGATCAGATGCTGGAAAATATGTGGGCAAAAGAGACTTTGATGTTCTGCAGCGACTACCCGCACTGGGATTTCGATTCTCCGCTGATGGCGCTGCCACGCTTAAATGACGAACTGTGGGATCGCATCTATTATCAGAATGCGGCGGAAATTTACAACCTGCCTCAGCGCAAGGCGGAGAGGAAGGAGTAGCAGGCATGACACAGCAGCACATCGTGGCACAAGTATCGGAAATTCCGCCCGGTACTGTAAAGCTCGTAGAAGCGGGTGGACGCAGCATCGGCGTGTACAACCTTCATGGAAAGTTCTACGCGCTTCGCAATGTATGCCCGCATCAAGGCGCAGAGCTATGCAAGGGGCTGACGAAGCCGCTTGTCGCCTCCTCCGGCCCCGGGAACTTCGAATACGAGCGCGAGGGTGAAATCGTGCGCTGCCCTTGGCATCAGTGGGAATTCGACATCAAAACGGGCTTCATGATCGTCGATCCGGCCATGCGAACCAAATCGTATGAGGTGACCGTCGAAACATTCGGTGTCTCCGTTGAGGAAGGAAACGTCATCGTTCATATGTAACAGACGGTTAAGAATGCGAAGGTCTCGATATGGACTAGGCATGAGATAGCCCTTTATTTCTCCGGAAGTAAAGGGCTTTCGATCGCAGATTCGGTCATTGGCATATAGCGGATGTTCAGATCTGGTTGTTCCTTCTGAAATCGGACGCGTTCATCCCGACCTTGGAGCGGAATACACGGCCGAGGTACGACCCGTTCTCATAACCGCACTGCGAGGCGATCGCTTCCAAGGTGTGATCCGTTTCCAGAAGCAGCTTCTTGACCTTCTCAAGTCGAAGACGAGTGGCGTACTCGATCGGCGTGACGTCATATTCCAAGCGGAAGCGGCGGGTCAATTCGGATGGCTTGATGCCGAGTTCGGCTGCAATGACCTTCATGCTCAATTCGTCGAAAAGGTGCCGGTGAATGAATTCGGCGGCCTGACGCATCCGGTGATCTGTCTTGTTTTTGCGCTTTTGAACGTTTTTTCGCTCTAATAGGCTCAGGTGCAGCAAATCCATTAGCAAATGCAAAGCAAAGCCCGTATCTTTCGACTTGCTTCCGTGTTCGCGCCAAGATTGGCGCAAGTAGGAGTATGTTGAGGAAAGCCGGTTCACATTCGAGATGGTCACTTTGCCCGCAGGCAGTGAATCGAAGACGGGATCCGGCTCAAAGAGCGGGATAAAGCAGAGCATGTGAAAGGTGATGTCTTCCAGCGATTTACGCTTGAACATCATGCCCGGCGGTATAAACACAAGATCTCCGAAGGAAGCCCGTCCGCTTTGCTTGCCGACCACATATTCGAATGCGCCGGATTCTATTCCAATAATAACGTAATTATGATGAACTTCCGCCGATTTGAAAAAATCTTTCCTTGGTCCAAAGTAGGCGCACATGTCTAATCTGTACGGATGCTGGTACATACCGTCACCTCACTTCATCGCTTTCACATAAACTTACCACAAACAAGCAGGAACAAAAATGGATTTTACCAAATAAAGTGACAAAAATCACTAAATTGAGTGTGTTTATATTGAAACTTTGTGTGTGTAAGATGAAGATGACTCATTACTAAAATAAAAGGGGCAGAACAATGACCAATCAGCCTAGAAGTGATTATCCGAGACCGCAGTTTGTAAGAAACGACTGGATGAGCCTGAACGGCGAGTGGGAATTTGACTATGACGACGACCGTGCAGGGGAGACTGAGAAATGGCATAAATCGGGCAGGGCGTATACCAAACGCATCCAAGTGCCGTTTGCTTTCCAAAGCAAGCTGAGCGGCATAGGCGAGAACGAATTTCACGATGTGGTCTGGTATCGGAAAACGGTATCCTTACCCGAGGGCTGGCAGGGCAAGCAAGTCATTCTGCATTTCGGGGCGGTCGATTACGAAGCGAAAGTTTGGGTGAACGGCGAGCTGGCTGCTATGCATCAAGGAGGTCACACGCCTTTTAAAGCCGATATTACGTGGGCTCTCGTTCAAGGAGAAAATGTCATCGTCGTAAGAGCGGAGGATTACAGCAAGGACTTGTCGCTGCCCAGGGGCAAGCAGTACTGGCTGCCTGCTTCCAAAGGTATCTTTTATACGAGAACGACGGGTATATGGCAGACGGTATGGATGGAAACGGTCGACCGGACACATCTGGAGAAAGTGAAGCTTACGCCGGATATCGACACGGGTACCCTTCATATTCGAACATCCGTGAACGGGCATGACCCGGACGAACTCGTTGAACTGAAGGTAAACATTTCGTTCAAGGGTCAGGAGATCAGCGAAACGACGATTCGCCATAAGGCGAGCATCGAGACGTTCTCCGTCATGCTGCAGCATTTTGCCGGGTTCCGCAGATGCCATCTATGGTCGCCCGAGCATCCGAACTTGTACGATATTCATTTTACCGTGCTGAAAAATGGTCTCGTTGTCGACGAAGCGGACAGCTATTTCGGGATGCGGAAAGTTTCGATCGAGAACGGCAACGTATGTCTCAACAACCGGGATTATTATATGCGGCTTGTGCTGGATCAAGGTTATTTCCCGGATGGCAATTTAACGCCTCCATCGGATGATGCGATCAAGCAAGACGTTGAGCTGACGAAGCAGATGGGCTTTAACGGAGCGAGGAAGCATCAGAAGCTCGAAGATCCGCGCTACCTGTATTGGTGCGACAAGCTGGGGCTGCTCGTATGGAGTGAGATGGCCAACGCGTACCAATATTCGGACGAGTACGTTCCGCTGTTTACGAAGGAGTGGCAGGAGACGATTGAGCGCGACTATAATCATCCCTGCATCGTGACCTGGGTTCCGCTTAACGAAAGCTGGGGCGTGTGGGACATTAAAGACGATGTGCGCCAGCAGCAGCATGCGCTCGCGATGTATCATTTGACCAAGTCGCTCGATCCTTCGAGGCTCGTTGTTTCCAATGACGGCTGGCAGCATATGAAGACGGATCTATGCACCATTCACGATTATGAAGCGAAGCAGGACGTATTGGATGAAACCTACTCGACGCTGGACAAGACGCTGAATACGATTCGCGGCCACGGGAAAACGTTCTTTGTCGGCGGAACCGTCTACGAAGGACAACCTGTCCTGGTCAGCGAATTTGGCGGCATCTCTTTCAAAAAAAGCGAATGGGAGGGCTGGGGCTACTCCGGCGCCGAGAACGAAGAGGATTACCGCAGCAAGCTGAAGGCGGTCATTCAGCCGATGCTGGATTCTCCGGTAGTACAAGGGTTTTGCTATACCCAACTGACGGATGTGGAGCAGGAGATTAACGGGCTTCTGACATACGACCGTACACCGAAGCTCCCGCTGGAGCAAATCAAGGAAATTGTAGCAGGCAAAGTGAAGCACCGTATTCATCGCTGAATATAGGTATGCCATAGAGAGGGTATTCGGGATTATACCCTGAATAAACGCTCGAAGAGAGGGGCTATTTTACAGTAGTTTTTTGCTGCTGTGAGATAGCCTTCTTTGTTGTATCATGTGTTGAAAGCGATCGATTAACCCACGCGAGCGTATCCTCATCGAAGACGTAAGCGCCAAAGTGAAAAACACCAAATAAAGTGACAAAAATAACTAAATTGAGTGAGTTTATATTGAAACTTTGTGTGTGTAAGATGAAGGTAAGAGCTCGATCATTCAAACTAAACAGAGATAACCGGTTTCATGCATGAACAGGTTATTCATCGGTATGAAATGGAGTGGGGAAGATGAATCAAGCATCGAATGTTAACGAAGCAACAATCCGCGAACCGTTAGGGATTATCGATACGGACGTGCACCAGTCGCCAAAACGCAAACAAGATTTGCTCCCATATTTGCCGAAGGTGTGGCATGAGCAGTATTTAACCTATGGGAGCGGATTGGCCAACGTATTCCCGACGCCGATCGGCGTTTCCCGCAAAGACGCCACGCCTGAAGGAGGCGGACCGGCAGGCTCAGATCCGCACTTCATGCTGAAGCATCACGTGGAGCATTACGGGATCGATTACGCCATTCTCACAGGAGGCTCGGAGGCTTCTTTTGCCTTGCATCCAGACCTGGATTATGCGAGCGCTGTCATTCGCGCCTACAACGATCATACGGTTGAGAACTGGCTCACGGTCGATCCCCGATTCAAGGGTTCGATCGCGGTCAATGTATCCGATCCCGAAGAAGCTGTGAAGGAAATCGAACGTTTGGGCGATCATCCCGACATGGTTCAGATCATTGTCTGCAGCGGTGTACGTGCACCGTATGGCCAGCGGTTCTACCATCCAATCTATGAGGCGGCGGAACGTTACGGTCTGCCGATCGCCTTTCACCCCGGTACGGAAGGCAAAATGTATCCGCCGACACCCGTAGGCTATCCGACGCGATACATGGAATGGCATAATATAATTCCGTTGACCTTTATGGCCCATGTGAACAGCTTGGTGTGCGAAGGCGTGTTCGAGAAGTTTCCGGGGCTGAAGTTTGTCGGCATCGAAGGAGGCGTCGCCTGGCTTCCGCATCTGATGTGGCGGATGGATAAGAACTATAAGGCGCTGCGTTCGCAAACCCCTTGGTTGAAAAGGCTGCCGTCCGAGTACATCAAGGAGCATATCCGTTTGACGACTCAGCCGATCGAAGAACCGGAAAGACCGGGCGAGTTTCTGCAAATATTACAGATGATCGACGCGGAGAAGACGATCATGTATTCGTCGGATTATCCGCATTGGGATTTTGACAATCCGAAAGTGGTGCTTCCTCCCATGCCGCGCGAGTTGAAGGCAAGAATCTTGGCGGGGACCGCAGCCGAGTTGTACGGTCTGCCGCTGAAGAAGACCGGCAAAGCGGAGGTGAACTCCTAGTGGAACGTTATCCGGTATTGCAGGTCGACGAATTGTCCGACGGCGGGCACAAGATTGTGGAAGTGAGGGGGATCCAATTCGGAATTTATCGGATTGACGGCCGGTATTATGCATGGCGGAACGTTTGTCCGCACGCAGGTGCGCAGGTTTGCCTGGGCAAGGTATGCGGAACCCGGCTTCCGTCTCTAGTATATGAATACAAATATGGGCGCGACAATGAAATCCTTCGGTGTCCGTGGCATGGATGGGAGTTTGATCTGTTGACCGGCGAGCATTTGGTCGATCCGGATACGAAGCTGAGAAAAGGCAAGCTGCAGGTCGGCAATCCCATCAATGAAAATCTCGAACCGGGCGTCCTTGAGATGGATCAACAGTACATTTATCTTGTGATCTAACAACAAAGAAACAATAGGATTAAGAAACGAATAGTGAGAGAATACAGAGAAACCATAGTGAATTTAATGTCGGGGGACAAACAAAACATGAACAAAATCAAATGGGGGTTATATGCAGGGCTGTCAGTCGTCATCGCACTTGCAAGCGGCTGCTCGAATGCGGGGAATGGGAGCGGGAAAGCACCGGATGACAAAAAGACAGCGGAACCGATTACATTAAACTTTAAGCCTTCGTACTCGATGACAGATGCCCAGGTGGAGGCGTTCATTAAAGAGCCCGTAAAGAAGAAGTTTCCGCACATTACCGTCAATGTCATCAAGTTCGGCAGCGGCGTTACGTGGGAAAACTCGATTATAGCGGATCAGATTCCTGATTTTTGGGGAGCGCCGTACAAGGATACGGAATTATTCGTCAAGCTGGGGATCTCCGAGGACTTAAATCCGTTCGTGGCCAAGCATAAAGTCGATACGTCGCGGTTCGAGCCGATGGCGATGAGTACGATCAAAAGCTTTGCGGGCAAGGGCGAGCTTTACGGGCTGCCCTATGAAACGCATTACGGCGCGTTGTTCTACAACAAGGACATTTTCGATAAATTTGCCGTTCCTTATCCGAAAGATGGCATGACATGGGATGACGCGATCGCCTTAGCCAGAAAAGTGACCAAAACGGATAACGGCACCGCTTACATCGGTCTGGATCCTACGTCTCCAGCTGCAGTTAACACATTGACCGGCGGATCAGTCGGCACAGGCAATACTGCGCAGGTGAACAACGATAATTGGAAAAAAGTGTTTTCGATGCTGAATCAGGTGTACGAGGTACCCGGCTTTGTTCAGGGGAAAAAATACACCTACGGTGTGAACTCGTTTCTGAAGGACAAAACTTTGGCGATGTATGCGGGCTGGGAAAACGATGTGCTTGGCAAATTGAACGATATGGAAAAGCAGGGCGATTCGTTCAAGTGGGATATGGTGACGCACCCGAACTTTAAAGAGAATTTGGGGCAAGGCAGAGATGCGGCCGCGCATGCGTTTTTTATCAGCAACAAGAGCAAATACAAGGAGGAGGCATTCGAGGTCATCAAGCTGCTCACAGAGGCCGAGGTGCAGGGGATGATGAACCGGCAGGGCGTGTTGACGGTGCTGCCCAAAACGGATGAGGTGAAACGCGACTACGGCAAGGAGATTCCGGTACTGCAGGGGAAAAATACGGCCGCCATTTTCAAGATGAAACCATCCCCTGCGGTTACGCATAAGTATTATTCCATTATTAGCTCAGAGCTCAGCAAGGCTGCTGGATCTGTAGCGCTGAAGGAAAAAGATGTGAATACGGCGCTGCGCGATGCGGAGGAAGAAGCAAACAAGAAAATCGCTGCGGAAGTAAAGAAAGAGCAGTAAGCAGGAGCTATAGAGAAACGGGCGTCGCGGTAACTATTTACGCGGCGTCCTTTTTCTAAGGGGATGAATAAACAGGTCAATAATTGATTATAAATTCGTCAATCATCGTAAATCTTTTATTCCCCTGACAAGGTTAAAATCAGCATTGTGCCACTGCCTGAAATAAAGGGTTGAGTTCGTTTGCGGATTAGCAATCAGAAGGAGGCAGCTCATGAATCGCAAAGTGGATGTCGTTGTTGTCGGAGGAACGCCAAGCGGAGTCGCTTGTGCGGTGCGGTGCTCCAGAGAAGGCCTGCAAGTCGTGCTGGTCAGCTTTACGAGCAGGCTCGGCGGCATCATGAGTGCCGGGCTCGGTGTGACGGACAACGTGTATGCCGGGTTTCGCGCTCCAATTTATGAAACGTTCGTTCGCCGGGTGCGGGAGTATTACAGAGCGGTATACGGCGAGGAATCCACACCATATCAGGCGTGTTACGCCAAAGGAAAGCTGCACGTCGAGCCGCATGTGGCAGAGCAGGTATTCAAGGAACTGGTCCATGCGGAGCCGCGGATTTCAACCCTGTACCGGTATTATCCCGTATCTGTAGAGCGGTCCGGTCGCAAGCTGTCTGCCGTGACGCTGCAAAGCTTTGATGACGGTTCGAGGGTCCGGCTCGAAGCGGGTGCGTTCGTCGATGCAAGCTACGAAGGAGACCTTGCCGCCGAGGCGGGTGAGGAGATGCGAACCGGCCGCGAAGGGCGCAACGCGTACGGCGAACCGCATGCGGGGAAATTGTTCGCCTTTCCGGGCGGCGGGCCGATTACACCAGACGCTGTGGACGGATTGCTTGATTTACGTACGGTTTCGGACTCTGGGCAGCGAATTTATGCCGACCCTTCCGGCGAAGGCGACGATGCGTTCCAGGCCTATAACTACCGGGTCATCCTGACCTGTAACCCGGACAACCGCGTGTATCCAGATAGGCCGGAAACGTATGACAGAAGTCTGTACCTGGGCATCGTGAAGAAGCCGGAGGAGCAAGATGCCACAACGTTTCCGCTGCGGAGCCATCTTATGCTAAGCGACGGCAGCTGGTCACTCCGAAGCCATTTGCCTAACGACAAGTTGACATGGAACGACCCGCTGCTGCTGGGCGCAAATTTGGAATACCCGACAGCGAATTGGGCTCGCCGGGAGGACATCGTTCGCAAGCATAAAGATTTTGCGTTAGGCATGCTGTATTTCCTTCAGCATGACGATGCGGTTCGTCCGGAGGTGCGGCAGGAAGCGCTGCGTTGGGGGCTGCCGAAGGACGAGTTCGCCGACAACGGACACTTCCCTTATGAAATATTGGTCCGAGAGGGAAGGCGTCTGATGGGGCGCTACGTATTCACGGAGCATGACGCCTTACAGGCATCCGGTATTCAGCGGGCTCCCATCCATGCCGACTCGGTCGGCATTGCCGATTGGCCGCTCAGCGCTCACGATTGTACCGCGGACCGGCGCCCCGGCAGCCTGAACGATGGTGTGCTGAACTTGGCCGATATCACGCGGCCTTCGCAGATTCCTTACCGTGTGCTGCTGCCGAAAGATACGGATAATCTGCTGGTGACCGTATGTCTGTCCTGCTCGCATATGGGGTGGGGGACGCTCCGGCTGGAGCCTGTTTTTATCCATTTGGGGGAATCGGCTGCATTTGCCGTTTCGCTAGCTGCGGAGCTGGGAACGACGCCGGGAAAACTGGATGCAAACCGGCTCGTTCGCAAGCTGGCGGACAACCGGGTGATGGTCAGCCTGTTTCAAGATTTCGATCTGTCGGCCGGACAGGAATGGGAGCCTGCCGTGCAGTTTTTCGGAACGAAGGGCTTCTTCGATTGCTACGAGGCCAAGCCGGAGGCGCTGCTTGACTGGCATACCGCCCGCATATGGGCGAAAAGCTTCGGCCATTTGGCAGCAGGCGGCTTGAACCCTCTAGAGACAGCTCAAACGCTGGCGCAGGAACGGTCCCTGCCATCGGCGGACCCGGACCCTGTGAGCGGGAATGAGTTTTTCCAAATCGTGAAATATGAATTAGGCAAGTGCGGTATCGTTGGCATACAGCGGCCTTTGGAAACGGAGCCGGAGGAAGCGATGACCAAGGGGAACGCCTGTCTGCTATTGTATCGATTATACGGGGGGATGCTGAACAACCGTATGACCGATCCGAAAAGAAAGGACTGACTTATGAAAAGAAGAATCTATACCGGTATTCTTGTTTTCTTATTTGTCTTTATCAGCATCATGCCCACGGCCGTTGGACATTTGCATGCCGCGAGCGCTTCCGATCGGAATAAGGAGGAGGCTATGAATCACCATGTGGATTTTGAGAACGGAGACTTGATCGTCGGTACGTTCTTCACGGCCAGTACGAAGGCCAAGTCCGAAAAGGAGCCCAAGCGTCCGATTGATCGAAGAATCGGGTTGTATGCTTCCAATAACGGGACAGACTTTACCTATTTAGGTGAAACCGGCCTGTCCGGAAGAGATTCAAGTCTGATGTATAAAGACGGCATGTTCTACATGCTGTCGACCGCTACGGAGAAGGAGCAGTTCGCGATTCATATTCAAAAGAGCAAAGATTTGCTGAATTGGACGCATCTCAATAACGCCAGATACGAAATAACGAATATCGAAGGAAAGCGGCCGGGAAAGGTTTATAACTGGGGGCCGAAATGGGTCGAGGATGGCGATAAGACTTATGTGATCGTCAGTTTCGAAAGCGCTCAACCGAGAATTACCCATGGATTGCTGCCCTTTGCATCGTACCCCATTATGGATACCTTTATCATTCCGGTCGAAAGCTGGGGGACAGACGGCCAAAGCAAAGAAGACCTGAACCTCAAAAACATCACCTTCGGGAAACCGAGAAAGGTTAATTGGGGCGAAGGAGAAGGCTTGTCATATAAGCTTTATAAAGGCGAAAAAGAGCAAATCAGCAGGATCGGTTCCTATGTCTTTATACATAAGGACAATAAGCCAAAATACGGCTATTCGTATATTCAGTTTACGAAAGTAGATCCGTGGGGCGAGATTGAGATCTGGGGAGCGGATGATCTCATGACGGAAAAACCGTGGAAACGAATTTCACCCGCTCTTGTCTATTCAGGTATGGGGGCAGAAGCTCCTAATGCGTTTATCGATGCAGGAAGCCGTAAATTTAAAAGGCTGTTTGAAGGCAACTATCCGGTGCAGATTGGCGATACCTTTTACTTGTATACGGATAACTATGTATATAAGTCAGCGGATCTATTAACCGACGGCGGCATGTACTACACGACCTTCACCGACTTGACTCAAGGCTTCAGCAATCCGAAGCCGATACAAGTATCGAATACAACTCAAAGGCCAACGGGTATTGAGGATTATGTTACAAGGAATGGCAACGTCAAAAAAATAACGAACCCGGACGCTAAAAAAATCATTGCGGCGTTCAGCGCGCATAAAGCAAATCCTAACGGAACCAAACGGGCAAATGAAAACGTATCGGCAGCAGGCGAACCCGGGCAGAACGAAGCACGTTCTGCATCTCCAGCAGTGCCGCTCAGCATACTTGCCGGTGGTACTGCGATCATGGGTTTCATTTACTTGAAGCTTCGCAAGAAAAAGAAACGATAACGCTTGAATCCGCATCCGGCATCCGCTTGAAATCCTCCTTCGTGAATTGCGAGGAGGATTTTTTTCGTTGAATGATGCGTTTAACTGTGACATATTTAACAGTATAACGATGCGTTTCTTCGGATGGGGTGACACGGGCAATGGACATGAAGGATATGATTAAGAACAACAATATTGATTGGAATAAAGATATGGTAAACAAGCTGAAGCATTTTCCAATCGTATTGCACAGCAACCAGTGGATGAAAGGTACCGGTCCCCACTACCACCCCGGTCTGGAATTCCACATGACACACGAGGGTACTGGAACGATGGTTGTCGGCAAGCAGATCGTTCTGCAGTCGCCTCGTTCTGTGCTTGTTTTTCGCGGCATGGTTCCGCACCAGATGATTTCACGTTCTTCCTATAAACGTTCCGTTGTCAGTATTAATTTTGGCGATGAAGATACCGGCATGCTGCCGAGTCTGCACCAGTTGATCGAGTTTGCGTGGATTCCAAACGAAGTATGCCTGAATTTCTCGCTTACCCCGAAGCAGTTTCTACGGATGGAAGAAATGGTCAAGGAGCTGAGGCATGAGCTGATGACCCGAGGGACCGGCTGGGAGCAGGTGGCACTGGCCCAAGTGCTGCAAATGTCCGTCTTTTTGCAAAGGATGCTGGTCGAGCCTGAGCAGGTAACGGCATTGTCTTCGCAAACGTCAGGCAGAAAATCGGATCTTGTGCAGCAGTGCTCGGACTTTGTGTGCGGCAATCTGGGGGAGGACTTGTCGTTAAAGACGGTCGCACGCCGCTTTGCCGTCAGCGAAGCCTATTTGACGCGCAGCTTTACCAAGGAGATGGGCATCAGCTTTTATCAATATGTGCTGCTGCAGCGGGTGGCCGAGGGCAAACGATTGCTTCGGGAAGCACCCGATGTATCCATCTCCGAAATTGCATACATCATCGGATTCCCGTCATCCTCTCACTTCAGCCGCCACTTCAAGCTGTTGACCGAGGAAACGCCGTCCGTCTACCGTCAGAAAATATTGGAACCGTAATGAAAGGGAGAGGGTATAACAATGAATGAACGATACATAAGCAATCTGGCGCATCGTGGCGCTTCCGAATACGCCCCGGAAAATACGATGGCGGCTTTTTACAAAGCGGTTGAGCTGGGTGCCAATGGCATCGAGACCGATCTTAAAATAAGCAGGGATGGCGTCATTTTGTTGCTCCACGACGAGAAGCTGGATCGCACGACGAACGGGACGGGAAAAGCGTCGGAATATACATGGGCAGAGCTTCGCGGCCTGGATGCAGGTTCCTGGTTTTCTCCCAGGTATGAGGGAGAGCGGTTGGTTGAGCTGGAGCAATTTCTGCACGGCTTCGGTGCGAAATCCCTGCATTTCGCTCTAGAGTTCAAAGAGCGGGGCATTGAGAAGCAGACACTGGAAATGATTCGGGCCTACGATGTCAAGGAACGTGTCACGCTTACCTCATTCATTTATGAAGAGCTCGTCGCTGCAAGAGCGATCGATGCCGACATACGCATCGGGTATTTGGTCAAGACGTTCGACGAACAGGCGATCGAACAGGTCAAAGCGATTGACGGCACACAAATTTGCCCTCGCTGCAGCCAGTTAACGCCGGAGAACGTATTGTTGGCGAAGAGCCGCGGGCTGGAAGTCCGGGCTTGGGGCGTAGCGGACGAAGAATGGATGCACCATGCTCTTCGCTGCGGTGTTGACGGCATGACGATCAATTTTCCCGACAAATTGGCTGCAAGCCTCGGTAAGTCAGCCCTGTAATCCATCTCATAAAAAATACAAGAGAATCCGTGAAATCCCCAGAAATTGGGGATTTTTTACTGTCATCCATTGAAAGTCAGATCATTGAATGAATCGGTTGTCTGTGACATAGTTAACAGTAGACGCAAGCGTATCTTGGAATAGGAGACACAGGCTATGGATATGAAAGATTCGATCATCCATGAGAAACTGCAGTGGAACGCAGATATGGAGAATAAGCTGAATCGTTTTCCGATCGTAATGCACAGTCATCAATGGCTCAAAGGAACCGATTACCATTATCATCCTGGATTGGAAATTCACATTACGCATGATGGAACCGGTACGATGGTCGTCGGAAAACAAATATGGCTGCAGTATCCTCGTTCCGTGCTCGTTTTTCGAGGGATGGTGCCGCATCAGATGATTTCCAAATCGTCTTATAAGCGTACGGTCATCAGCATCAATTTCGGCGAAGACGATAGCCACACGCTTCCAAGCTTGCATCGTCTCATCGATTTCGGATGGATTCCGGAAGCCTCATGCCTAAGTTTCACGCTCACGCCGAAGCAGTTTCAGCAGCTTGAGGATATGTGCAAGACGCTGTGGCATGAGCTTAAGGTGCGGGAAATCGGTTGGGAACGCATGGCGTTGTCGCATACGCTGGAGCTCACCGTCTTCCTGGAAAGAAGCTTGGGGGATAAGCAAACGGCGACATTATCCCCGCAAGCGAATGGCAAAGTAACCGATCTCGTACAGTTTTGCTCGGATTATGTGTGCCAAAGTCTGGGAGAGGATTTGTCGCTCAAGGCGGTTTCCAAGCGATTCGCTGTCAGCGAAGAATATTTGACGCGAAGCTTTACGAAGGAGATGGGCATCAGCTTCTACCAGTACGTGCTATTGCAGCGCGTAGCGGAAGGCAAACGGCTGTTGCGCGAGGCACCGGATGTATCGATAACTGAGATCGCTTACATGATCGGATTTCCTTCTTCCTCCCATTTCAGCAAGCACTTCAAGACGCTAACCGGAGAAACGCCGTCCGCTTTCCGCCACAAAATATTCGAACCGCAAACTGGTCAATAATCAAGCATTAACCCGTCAATAATCAGCAATTCATGGGGCCCCCTCCAAGCTACAATAAGCTTGTAAACATCACACATGCGACATAGGTTGGAGGGGAACGTAATGCAAACGACAGAAGACAGTACGAAGCAGGTAACGGTTCAACGCCCGAAGGTGAAGCGTCCGATTATCGATTGCGATATTCACCAATTCACGGGGCTGAATGTGATCAAACCGTACTTGCCGCGGGAATACCGGGAGCTTGTGGAAACATACGGCTCGGCGATGCCGGGCTCCATGCACTTCAACGGCGGAGTCGGCGGAAGAATGGTCGATTCGTTTCCACCGGAAGGCGGTCCGGCCGGCAGCAGTCTCGAATATATGCAGAAGCATTTGCTCGATCCGTACAACATCAAGTACGGCATTCTGACTGGTGAAAGCCTAGGCGTTCAGTCGACCATCAATTTTGATTATGCGGCGGCTTACTGCAGCGCCGTGAACGACTATACGCTAGAGCATTGGCTTGCGGGCGATAAGCGGCTCAGAGGCTCGATTCTGATCCCGAAGCAGGATCCGGCTGCCGCCGCCAAAGAAATTGACCGCATCGGATCGCGACCCGAAATCGTCCAGGTTCTTGTCCAGAACGGAGCGATATTTCCATACGGCAACCGGTATTACTATCCGATCTACGAAGCGTGCGTTCGGCATAATTTGCCGCTCACGATCCATGTCAGCGGCGAAGGAGCGGGCATGAACGTTCCGGCGACCGGCGCCGGTCACGTCACCCATTACATCGAATCGCGTGCGGCCCGTCCGCAGGTGATGATGGCGCACCTGGCCAGCTTTATCTTCGAGGGCGTGTTCGAACGGTTCCCGACGTTCAAGGTCGTGCTGCAGGAGGCGGGGGTGTTCTGGATTGTGCCGTACCTGTGGCGGCTTGACCAGGATTGGAAGGCGCTGCGGGTACAAACGCCGTGGGTCCGCAAAAAGCCGAGCGAATATTTCCGCGATCATGTCCGCGTAACGACGCAGCCGATCGAAACGACGCCGAACCGCGAAGTGTTCGATCAAATGATGGAAGGCATCTGTGCGAAAGAGACGATGATGTTCTGCAGCGACTATCCGCACTGGGACTTCGATTCCCCTCAGCATGCGCTCCCGCGGCTGGAAAACGAGCTGGCAGACCGCGTCTTTTATCAAAATGCGGCGGAGCTGTACGGGCTTCCCTCGATCGATTCCGTGCGAGAGGAGGAACAGGCATGAGCCAGCAGCCGTCGCCGCAAGTACAGGCATTATCCCAATCCGCCGCTCCGCTGCAGCGGCATGTCGTAGCCACCGTATCGGATATTCCGCCCGGAGCGAAGAAGATCGTGGAAGCCGGCGGACGCAGCATCGGAGTGTATAACATCAACGGGCAATTTCACGCGCTGCGCAACGTCTGTCCGCACCAGGGCGCGGAGCTGTGCAAGGGGCTGGTGAAGCCGCTCGTCGTCTCGAAAGGGCCGGGAAGCTTCGATTACGAGCGGGAAGGGGAGATCGTGCGATGCCCGTGGCATCAATGGGAGTTCGATATCAAGACCGGCTGCATGATCGTCGATCCGGCGATGCGAACGAAATCGTACGAGGTCACGGTGGAAAAGTTCGACGTATCCGTTGAAGAGGGTCACGTCATCGTGCATATGTAGCAGAGAACCGGTCACGTCATCGAAGCCGGCTGCATGCAGCCGGCTTTCTGTTGGATTGGGTTAATGAAATGAGGATGTTCGCGTAAGCAGGTATGCTTCTTTATTTTAAAGAAAGGTGGGGAATCGGTTCGCGTGTTCACAATAAGGCGTTTACCTGCATTTCTTGCGTTCATGCTGGCGGGCAGTCTGCTTGTCTCCTGCGAAACGGATCGACTGCCCGGAACAGAGCTGAAGGATAAAGGAGATCACATCGTGAGCGAAATGAAACGGACGGCTGATCCAAATAGTACATCGATAAAGATCAGCATGATCGAACATTTGAATACCGGCGCGGGAGAACTAAACTCTCACGAAAGCGAGACGGCAGGCAGCAGGCTCGAACTGAACATCCGTCAATATGTGGAGCTGAACGCAGCACAGCTCGGTACGAATAAGGCCATGTATCCGCGTCTCAAAAAGCTTGCGGATGGCAGCTACATTTTGTTTTATCAGGACGGGAAGATCGGCTGGAACATTTATTATGTCAAAAGCAATGATCTGGTCGAATGGACAAAGCCGAGACCGCTCTTTACGTCCTATAAAATTTTGAACGGAACCGATTCCCGGTGTTTCTCGACAGTAGATGCGATTGTTCTGCAAAACGGTGATCTGCTCGCGATCGCCTCCTACCGCGCCAATAAAGGATACACAACATTGCCAGAGCACAACGGCTTGATGATGAGGCGAAGCGGCGACGGAGGCGCAACCTGGGAGGACGAGAAGATCATCTATGTGGGGCCTAACTGGGAGCCGTCCATGCTGCAGCTTCCGTCTGGCGAGATTCAGGTGTATTTTACGCATGTCGCGCCGAAAATGGCCGTAGAGAACACGCTGCACTCCAGCGGAACCGCGATCATCCGTTCCTATGACAATGGGGCAACATGGACGCCGCATGTAACCGAGTCCCCGTATGCCGCGCACCGGATTGCGCAGCAGTATGTCAAGACGACGGAGAAAGGCGTAAAGTCGTTTACGGACCAAATGCCGAGCGCCATATGGCTTAATGGCGGAAAAGGGATCGCCCTCGCGATGGAGTCGCAGCTTGCCGATAGCAAATATAAAATTTCTGTGGCCTATTCCTCCGACAACTGGGCGAAGGGGCTGGAGACGGACGAACCCGGCCCGGCGGACCGCAGCAGCAATATGTATCCGGGGGCGGCGCCGTATTTGGCACAGTTTCCGTCGGGCGAAACGGTACTTGCATACAACGAGGGATCGAGCTACAGATTGCGTATCGGGGACACTGGCGCGCGCAGCTTCGGAAGCGACTATATTCCTTTTTCCGGAAAAGGGTACTGGGGCGCAACGGAGAGGATCGGATCGCATGCGCTGGTTGCTACGATGCCCAAGGTCGTTTCTGTCGGCAATTCGGATTACAAGAATTCGATCATGATCGGAAGACTGTACTTGAATCACCGCATCGATGCGAAGAAAGGGTCCATAACGATGGGTGGAGGCATGGATGAATGGAACCAACATACGGATGCGCTCTTTCTTGGGAGTGACAGTCAGGCTCAGGCGACGATCCGGTCGGCACACGACGGCAAAAATCTGTATTTGCTGGTTGAGCGTCTCGATCGGTATCTTATGGACGAAGACACGATATCGATCTATATCGGCAGTGGAGATGATAAACAAACATTTTACAAATTAGATGTGAATGTGAGCGGCGTAACTCAAATATCTCAATATGCCAACGGGGCCTACCAAACGCTTCCGCTCGGAGAAGTGAAGTCGGTTGCTGCGGTTAACGGAACCGTTGGCCAAGAGGGCAATAATACCTCAGGCTATTTGGTCAAAACGGCCCTACCGTTATCAAGCATCGCCGTTGGCGGTGCGAAAATGCTGCGCTTTAATGCGATCTTGTATAACAAGGATGCCGGCACCCCGAAAACGTCGGACACCTTTACGGGCGCTTCGCTTACCGATCAGGATACATGGCTAACGATCCGTTTGGAGTAGAGTTTGACATCCAAGTGCATAAATACTTTAGGCAGCAAGCTAGCGTCGGTACTTCAACGGCGGTGGCTTGTTTTGTTTTTCAAATTGACGTGAAAATGGGAAAAAATGAATTGACATATGGAGGGGGTTAAAGCAATAATGATGGGGAGTTATATTTACCAACTCATCATTTAATTAACTAAATAGTAAATATAACTAGATCATCAAGTTTGTATTAGGCTTTGATCATATTCGACGTAAAGGAGGTATCCAATGTTAAACAAGTCTTTCTTATTGCTGTGCATCTCAATCCTATTTGTCTTAGGAGCAGGCGGCTTCGGGATGATTTCCAATGTGAAGGAGTCGAAGGCGGAGTCCGTCGCCCCCAACATGGTGGTCAACGGCGGATTCGAGGCCTACAAGTCCACATCGTCTGACGGCTGGACTGAACGGCGGCCGGACGGCTGGAAAGTCGTAAACTTGACCGGGGTCGCAAAAGCGACGGTGGACCTCGATGCGCAGCATGACGGGACGGCGGCATTACAGCTGCAAGGGGGTCCGAAGCCGACACGGTCGGCGGTATCTCAAAATGTAAGCGTTCGCGAAAATCAGTTTTACGAAGCATCGGCCTGGGTCAAGACGGATCAGCTTGTGTCGAACGACGCCGGGGCCACGTTCCGACTGCAGTTTTATAACGCTGCGAACGCCAACATGAATAAGCATATTACATTCGGTTCCGTGAAAGGAACGGAAGATTGGACGCTCGTAACCCACAGGTTCCAGGCGCCGGCCGGTGCCACCAAGATGCTCTTCGAGATTTTTATCTGGAACGGTACAGGCACGGTCTGGTTCGACGGGGTGGCGCTTCGGAAGGTTACTCCGGTTGCGGATATTGTCCTGGACCGCAGAACTGCGGCTTTGCGACTCGGGGAGCAGCTGGCAGCAGGCGCAACGGTACTTCCGGAGCAAGCCGGAAATAAGCGGCTGACCTGGATCTCGTCGGACCCGGGCGTTGCCCAAGTCCAAGAAGGGATGGTGACCGGAGTCGGGATAGGATCGGCGCGCATCACGGTTCAATCCGTCGATAGCGGCGTCAAAACCGAGATGGCTGTCGAAGTAAGCGCTGGCGGCGGATATTTGAAAGCCGACGACGATACACACAGGGTGAAAGAAGACCAGCAGGTTAACGGAGCGATGGCCACAAGGGACGCCGAAGGGAATACGCTTTCCTATGCCGTACTCGATTTTCCCCGCAATGGCGCCAGTCGGCTCGATCCCGCCGGCACCTGGACGTATACCCCGAATGCGGATTTTGCCGGAACTGACAAATTTATCGCAGTCGTCACGAATGGGAAGGGAGGCATTGCCTCATCGGAGATTTCAATCGATATCGTCCCGGAAAATGATGCTCCGATGGCGGAACATGAGCAGAAACAGACGCTGAAGAACACCGCGTTGAAAGCGAAAATATCAAGTTACGATGTTGACGGGGACATGATGACTTATTCCGTTTTGCTGCGGCCCTCTCATGGCACTGTCGCTTTGGGGGCGAACGGCGATTGGACATACGTTCCGGAAACCGATTATCTCGGAGCGGATAGGTTCACACTCTCTGTACAAGATGGCAATGGGGGAAATACGGAGGCCGAGGTTAGTCTGCTCGTTGCCCCGCCCCGCACAGAGGTGATCGCGAAGCTGAAAGAGACTTCCGCAGAGCAGCAGCATCCTCGACTCATGGCAACAGCGGATGATTTCACTCGAATAAAAGAAGGAATCCAATCCGATGCGAACATGAAGAAATGGTACAACAACTTGGTCGCCGAGGCAGATGCGATCCTGCCTCAGCCGGTATCCAAATACGAGCTTCCGGACGGACGCCGTCTGCTCGATACGTCCCGGCGGGTATTATCGCGTGTACGGACACTTGCCATGACGTACCAGATTAGCGGGGATGAAAAGTATGCCGAACGAGCCTGGAAAGAACTGGAGGCGGCAGAGGGTTTCAAGGATTGGAATCCAAGCCACTTTCTTGACACGGCGGAAATGACCCATGCCTTTGCGATCGGGTATGACTGGCTTTACCATTATTGGATTCCGGAGCGGAAAGAGCTGCTCCGCACGGCGATTGCAGACAAAGGATTGAAGCAGGCTCTGGGCGAGTACCGCAAGCAGTCCGACTGGTCAAAGGCAACCCATAATTGGAACTCGGTATGCAATGGAGGCATTGGAATGGGAGCGCTTGCCATCGCTGATGAGAATCCGGAGCTGGAAGCGCTTGCCGGCGAAATTCTCGAAGGCGCCATCCAATCGCTGCCAACGATGATCGCCGAATATGCACCGGATGGCGCCTGGGGCGAAGGGCCGGGATACTGGGAATACGGAACCCAATACGCCGTTTACTTTGTGGAATCGCTGCACAAAACGTTGGGAACGGATTACGGCATTACCGATATGAAGGGTTTCTCGAATGCGTTTCGTTTCTTAATTCAAATCAACGGTCCGAAAGGAACCTTCAATTTTGCAGATGGAGGAGCCGGTAAAATCAATTCTCCGCTAGCGCTTTGGTTCACACACCGATTCGGCCAACAGGATGCAATCTGGTACCATCAAAATTCGTATAACGCAGATCGGGGCGGTTTGTTCGACTTGCTCTGGTACCGTCCGGATACGTATGCCAGCTCAACGGATGCGCCATCCAGGGACGCATATTTCCGCCATGTCGAGAATGCAGCCATGCGCAGCGCCTGGAATCAGGACAATGCCGCTTTCGCTGCGTTCAAGGCCGGAGATAACAGCGTAAACCATGGACATCTCGACATCGGTACGTTCGTTTACGATGCGCTGGGAGTCAGGTGGGTGCATGATCTTGGGGCCGATAATTACAACCTGCCCGATTATTTCCAAAAAAATCGATGGCAGTACTATCGCACTCGTGCGGAAGGGCACAACACTCTTGTGATCAACCCCGGTGCGGGGGCCGATCAGAATCTGGAGGCGAAGGCTGCGATCGTGAAGTTCGATTCGAACGCCGATGGAGCTATGGCCATCGGGGATTTGACCCCGGCATATAAACAAGATGCTCTTTCCGTCAAACGCGGAATGATGATGTTCGATTCCCGGCGGCAACTGCTCATTCAAGATGAGCTTCATTTAAGGAAGCCGTCCGAGGTTTGGTGGTTTATGCATACACAGGCTCAAATCGATGTTCGTCCAGACGGCAAAAGCGCGATTCTCAGCCAGGCGGGCAAGCGGGTCATGGTTCAATTGTTGGGTGAGACCAGCGCATCGTTTTCCGTTAGGAGCGCAGAGCCGCTTCCGACATCGCCGGCACCGAAACAAGGTGCGAATGACCGCTATAAGAAGTTAACCATTCATTTGAGCGGAGTGGAAACGGCAGTTCTGTCCGTTCGGTTCGTACCGCTCGCAGACGAGAGCGCGGAGCTCGTCGAGCCCAGGGTGACACCGCTCGATCAATGGACATTGCCGGAATAATCGGCAAGCGGAAGAAGAGGCGAGCAAGGAAATCGAAGCATGGAAAAAAGTATAGTAACGAAAGGAGATGAAACAGCGATGAAGCAGCACATAGAAGGATTCAAACCCGGCATTCTACTTCTCGCGATTACCGCAGCCTCGGGCTTGCTGCTGAGTTCTTGCGCCCGGACGGAGCCAGGGACCGAGCAAGGAAGCACGGCGCAGCAGACGGCAAAAAAACCGTTCGAGCTCGTCATTTATCAAACCAACAGCGACTTCACCGAAGAGCAGCTGATGGAGATTTACGGAAATAAAATCAAGGCGAGATTTCCGCATATTACGCCCAAATTTCTCATGCTCACGAAAGATAAAGGGACGGAGCTGCCCAATCTGATCGCTTCGGGGCAACGGATCGATCTGATTTATACCTCCATTGGCGCGACGTATTCCAGCCTGATTGACAATCAGTATCAGTACGATATAACCCCATTGATCAAGCAAAATAACTTCGACTTGAGCCGGATCGAGCCTTCGACCATCGACATTTTAAAGCAAATCGGCAATGGTCAAATGTACGGCTTGCCGGTGGTGAATCAGTCGCTTACGCTATATTACAATAAAGATATTTTCGACAGATTCGGTATCGGCTATTTGAAAGATGGCATGTCTTGGGATGAAATATACGAAGTAGCCAAAAAACTGACCCGAACGGAGGGCGGGGTCAAATATAAAGGGTTGATGTATTCGTTTGGGCATGTAGCAAGGCTCAATCCATACGGTCAACCTTACATCGATCCGAAATCGATGAAGCCGTTGTTTGACAGCGATAAGTTCAAGTCGATGATCACGACGCTTTCCCGCAATTACACCATACCGGGCAATGACTCGAGCGGCAACGCAACGAATTTGTTCCGAAGCGACCGGACGCTCGCGATGTATGCGATGCTGACAGGGCATGGTTTGCTCTTGCCTACGGATCTGAATTGGGACATCGTATCGTTCCCTTATTTCAGCGACGCCAAAGACATGGGGCCGCAAAGCTATCCGAACTATTTCTATATAACTAAAGTAAACGAGCATAAACAGGATTCCTTTGAGGTCATTGCTTACTTGACTTCGGACGAGATGCAGTCGCACCTGTCGAAGAAAGGGTTCGAAACGATATTGAAAAACCCCGATATTCGCAAAATGTACGGGCAAGACCTGGCGCATTATAAAAATAAAAACGTCTCGGCGCTATTCCCCGAAAAGTATGCGCCTTCCATATGGACGGAGTATAACGGTCTTGTCGAGAAAAGGTTGATCAGCGCTCACGACACCGTTGCCAAAGGGAAGAAAGACGTGAATACCGCATTGAGAACCGCAGTGGAGCAAGCGAGTGCAGACATTGAAACGGCGGTCAAATCCAAGAAATAGTCCCGTATTATACGAGATAAGGTGGAGAGAAGCGATGACGATGTATTTTGCAGATACGACCAAGGGACGGCCTTATTCCAAAGACCCGGCTGTCGTCAAGTTTAAAGGAACTTATTACATGTACTATTCCGTTCACACGCCGATCGAAGGAAAAGCCGGCGGCATATGGGGGATCGGCATCGCCATAAGCGATGACATGGATGAATGGAGAGTAGCGGGGGAAATACACCGCGAGCATGAATACGAAGCCAATGGCTTCTGCGCACCTGGAGCGATCGTCAAGGACGGGCAAATTCATCTCTTTTATCAAACCTATGGCAACGGCGCTAAAGATGCGATTTGCCACGCGGTATCGGAAGATGGATTGCATTTTCGCAGAAACGATTCGAACCCGATCTTTTCCCCAACCGGGGAGTGGAATAACGGAAGGGCGATCGATGCGGATGTGATCCGATTCCATGATCAATATTATTTATACTTTGCGACACGGGACCCTAAAGGGGAAATTCAAATGCTTGGCGTCGCGGTTACGGGAGCAGACTCGGATTTCGGCCGGGACAGCTGGGTGCAGGCGTGCGCGGAATCCATCTTGAAGCCGGAGCTCTCATGGGAAGGAAAGTGCATCGAAGCGGCGGCCGCTTGTGTAAAAGATCAGAAGGTCTTCATGTTCTATGCAGGCAATTACAATAACATGCCGCAGCAGATCGGCTGCGCGGTGAGTGAGGACGGCATTCATTTTCGAAGATTGAGCGATATGCCTTTCTTACCGAACGGTGACCCCGGGGAGTGGAATGCAAGCGAATCCGGCCATCCGTTTCTATTTCAAGACGAGGATGACCGAACGTATTTATTTTATCAAGGAAATAATGATCATGGGAAAACATGGTACATATCGAAGGTAGAAATCGGTTGGCAGCAAGGAAGGCCGCTAATGATTAGGGAATAATCATGGACACGCCGACTTCAGAGCAGTGTATGTCGGCTGCGTACTAGGCGTACGTCATCGTCACGCGAATATCCTGGTTGTAATTGCCGAAATCTTTGCCGAAGATGTTGATCCCACCGCAGTGAACGGCGTCTTCATGCACGGCGATTTTCAAAAACAGTTCTTTGCCGGGAGCGACATTCAAATCGTTAATTGTGACTTGCGACATGACGTCGCCGTCGATGACCGTCATCTGCTTCTTGACGGTGATCGTCTTTAATTGACCGTGCTGGGTGTTGTAGTAAGTCCACCACGGCGGATTGTAAATGCCCGGGGGACCTCCGAAATCTCCCGGGCATGTCCATGTGCCGAGACGAATATCGTTAATATAGAAAGTAATGTCGGACGGCCATTGTTCGTTATGACGATGGGCCTCGGAACATATTTCCAAAGAAATTTCCAGACTCGTTAGCGTTTGATCATTTTGCAAAAAATTAGGGATGCGGTACGTAACGTAGCCGGAACCAAACCAAATAATGCTGGCGTGAACATGCTCAGGATCGGCAAAATAGCGCGGATCGTTGACCACCCCGATCTGTTTTGCGCTGGAGGCCAGTCCGCAGGTCGGCTTCACCTCGTACGATATATACTGACCGACTGGGATCGACGCAGCGATTTCGTTGGGACCTCGCCCTTTGCCCCTGAATTGCAGATGTACTTGATCCAGCAGCAGGGAGCACATTTTTTGTGTGCCTCGACTGGCGGTCAAGCTTTTGCTGGAAATGATTCCGGCCTGCTCCAGCAGCTGGGCATGCCTGGTGACGATCGCCGATGATATGTCCAGCTTCTCGGCAAGCTCTTTGATGTTCATCGGCTGCTCATTCAACAGCTCGATCATCTTAATGCGAGTTTCCGAAGATAGCGCTTCGAAAAATCGAATGTTTTTGCTGGAAACTTCAATATTCATTATGTCCTCCGGTTGCGGTTTAATCTTAAGTATATAACTAATAAGTTAAACACACAACCGAATGGATAATCGAATGATGCGAACTGATGCGCTATGTGCTGCAGATTTGTTGGGATTTACCGGAAAGAAGCTGATTGTCTTCATTCATTGATGCATGCAGTCCATACGCGTCGAAGGACCGAATCGATTGCAAATCGCTGGGATACGCGTAAGTGGACATCCAGTACGCCGAGGTAGAAGCTTGTGCGGTTTGGCTTTGACGTGGTGCCGAAATTTCAGTTAACTCAATGGCAATCCGGTACATCCCTTGTTTCATCTCAAGGGATTCATGGATGGATTCCAATAAACTGATCAGTGAATAGGAACCGCGCGCATTCAACGACCAGCTATGAATCAATCCGGCAGCATGACTGTACGTATTCGTGCGCCGCATCATATCCAACAGCTTTTCATACAAAGAATCAGAGGGCATACCCGCTCGATGCGAGAGGGGGATTGGCGTCTTTGTTTTATTGGCGAGCCGTTTTTTCTTTCGCTGGATTTCCTGCAAGCTCACTCCCCAATGTTTGATATACCGGTAATACGTTGCTCTGCTGATGGCCCACTGGCCGCATAAATCATCTAACGCGTAGAAAGACAGCAAATACGCCAGAATATCGCTCTTTTCTTCGCTGCTTAATTTTTCGATCAGTTCCATTCCCGGTATCATATTGTGCCCCCCTCTGACTCCTATGTCTTCACAACTACAGGTTCCATATCATTGTAATTCATGAATTACGCTAAAAGTATCAACCAGGTTGTTGCGCTATTGCACTGTATTGCTATAATTAGTACAAATGGGCCAAGAAGGAATGAGATGATGTGTCTTTCTCGGACGATTTATTACGAAACAGGCAATTTCGCTATAAGTATAGGCATTTGACCAAGGAAGCATTTAAAGATACGTATCATTATCATCGAGGGATCGAATTATTGTTCATCCATCAAGGAAACGGACATCTCATCTTAAATCGGAAGATGTACTCGCTGCAATCCGGCAGCATCGTTTTCTTTCAACCGTTTCAGCTGCACCGTGTCCACTTTGATGTGAGCGAACAAAGCCCTTACGAACGGTCGGTGCTGATCTTCGAACCTACATCCTTTGTTCCATATATTAAAATGTTCTCGCGGATTCATCGTTTCTTCGAGCATATGTGGAAGGACGAGCTGCACCATCAGGTACTGCATATGGATCGGAACAGCGCCTATATCTTGGCCTTACTCGAACGGTTTCATCACATGTTCCCCGGCCGGGGCGGACACGACCATGTTGAAGAAGCGGCGCCGCTTCTCCTGAACATGCTCGACTACCTGCATTCGCTTCATGAAGGCAGCGTAGGGATGCCGCGGAAGGAAGGACATGTTGAGAAAGTGCTGCAATGGGTTGAAGAGCATTACGCCAAACCGTTTCACCTGAACCTACTGGCGCAGGAGCTTCACCTCTCCAAGCATCATATCTCGCATCTTTTTCGACAAAAGACCGGGAGCAGCATTACCGATTATTTAATTGCGCGGAGAATCAGGCAAGCGTGTTGGTTGTTAGAGAACGATACGATGTCATTAGAACAAACCGGTTCGCAAGTCGGCATTCCGAATTATCCGTATTTTTGCCGTATATTCAAGAAGCTTACAGGGTTCACACCGAATGAGTACCGTAAAAATGCCCGTATGAAATAAGTGATAAGGAGCAGTAACCGCGATGCGGTCTGCTCCTATTTGCGTTTCGGCTCGACGATGCTCGGATGCGGCCGGATTCGATGTGATTATGGGCAAGTAGTTTCAAATATTGATATGGTTCAAAATGTTACGATTGATTCGGCCTATCGCGAAAGCTTACTGTAAAGATGAATAGAACGGATTGGACAATAAGACAAATGCGTCGAACATTGTGCAAAGACACGGTACCCGGAGACGGATAAAATAGAGATTGAAAGCAAGTTCAGTCGAGGAGGGCCGCGTGGCATGGCATCCGGCAAAAACAAGCTCTATCTGAAATATCCCGCATCGTGGTGGGGAAGCATGTGGCGGGAGGCGCTGCCTTCCGGAAACGGAACGATCGGCGCTTCCGTATTCGGCGCGGTTAAAGACGAATCCGTGATCATCAACCATGCGGAATTATGGCATGGCGGGCATAAGGACGCGCTGCCTGACGTCAGCGGGACGCTCCGCGAAACGAGAAAGCTGATGAATGAACGCAACTATGCGGAAGCCAGCTGGCATTTGACGAATGCGCTGAAGGATGCGGGCTACAGCACCCGTCTTGCATCCAGGCTGCCGCTGGCCGAACTGATGCTGAGCATGCCGTGCGGCAGCGCCTTCAAGCGGTACCGCCGGTCGCTCGACATGGAGATGGGGGAAGTTACCGTTACATGGAACGACGAAGGCATCGCGTACGAAAGAAGCTTGTTCGTCTCCCGGGCGGATCACTGTATCGTATATGAAATCCGCAGCAGCGGAGATTCTGTGGAAGGGCTCTTGAAGCTCGGCTTCCGCCAAAGCGAAAATTCGAACACGGCTGCCAAGTTCAAACCGTTGGAAGATACGGCAAGCGGCAAGGCCGAGGAGGAATACTTGTTCTTTGCAGCGAGAAATGACGACGGCACCGATTATGGCGCGGTGCTGCGGCTGCTGTGCCCCCCCGGGGGAGACATTTGCCCCTCGGAGGGAGGATTGCGGTTCTCCGGCGGCAGCAAGGCGACCGCGCTTGTGAAGGTGTTCGTGAAGGGCGAGCGGGAGCGCGACTGGTCCCGCCTGCGCAGCGAGCTTGCTGCGGTCGACCTGACGTATGAGCAGCTGCTGGAGCGCCACGTCAAGCTTCACGGGCGGCTGTTTCATTCCGCTAAGCTCGAGCTTGGCGCCGGTGAACGCGAGCGCGAACGCACGAACGAGGAGCTGCTGCTGGACGCGTACGACGGCGAGGCGCCGACCGCGCTCGTCGAGAAGCTGTGGTCATTCGGCCGGTATTTGTTCATTTCGGGCACAGCCCCAGATAGCAATCCGTTCGGCATGTACGGCTTGTGGGCCGGCGATTACCGGCTCGTCTGGTGCCATAACATGGCCAACGAGAACGTGCAAATGATGTACTGGCATGCGCCGGCAGGAGGGCTGGCCGAGCTGATGCCCGCGCTGGTCCGGTATTACGACGGCATGATGGACGACTTTCGGGAATGCGCCCGCAAGCTATACGGGTGCCGGGGCATCTACATGCCGGCCGGCTCCACGCCGGGAATCGGCGTGCCGAACCAGATCGTGCCGGTCATTATGAACTGGACCGGGGCTGCCGGCTGGCTCGCCCGGCATTATTACGAATATTATTTGTTCACGGGCGACCGCCAGTTTCTCGCCTCGAAGGCGCTGCCGTTCATGCGCGAGGCGGCCTTGTTCTACGAGGATTTCCTCGAGCTCGGCGATGACGGCTATTACCGGTATTACCCTTCCGTCTCGCCGGAAAACACGCCGCTCAACTTCATGCCGCCGAGCGGCCAGCCGCTAGCGCACCCGATGCCGACGACGATCAACGCGACGATGGACATTGCGATATTGAAGGAGCTGCTCACGCATTTGATCGAAGGCACCTCCATCGCCGGCGGCGACCCCGGCGATGTGGAGAAATGGGAGCGCATGCTGCGCCGCATTCCGCCGTACCAGATCAATGAGGAAGGCGCGGTGCGGGAATGGATGCATCCGGACTTCGATGATCGTTACGATCACCGGCATCTGTCGCATATTTACCCGCTCTTCCCTGGACAGGAAGTCACAAGGGAAGAGCAGCCGGAACTGTTCGCGGCGTTCGACACCGCCGTTCGCAAACGGCTGATCGGGGCGCAAAGCGGCTGGTCGCTGGCCCATATGTCGGCCATTTATTCGCGGCTTGGCGACGGCGAATCGGCGCTCGAGTGCCTCGATATATTGGCGCGATCGTGCTTGCTGAGCAATTTGTTCACGCTGCACAACGACTGGCGCAATATGGGCATCTGCATGAACCGCAAAGATGCGCCGATCCAGCTCGACGCGAGCATGGGCGCCATCAACGCCGTGCAGGAGATGCTGCTGTTCGTTTCGCCGCGCATCGTCAAGCTGCTTCCGGCCATGCCGGCCAAGTGGAAGCGCGGCAGGGCGGAAGGGCTTCACTACACGAACGGGCGGCTGTCGCTGGCGTGGGACCGCGAGACCGGCATGTTCGAAGCGGTGATGGAAGCGGAGCGGGAGACCGATATCATCGTTCGGCTGCCCGATTGGCCGGAGCCGTATCAATGGGACGGCAGCGACGCGGAGTGGAGCGCCGTGCAGAGCGTTCCGAACGGCTACGCGGTACGGCTGAAGCCGGGCGGCATGGTGCGCATCCGCAGCAAAGCGCCCATCGGCTCGTCTGTGCCGATTCCGCAATAATAAACAGCTGTCGCTCCCCGACCTCTGACGGGACGGGGAGGACTGCCGGATGATCTGGCTGCTATGACGGCAGCGCAATGATAACTGCAAACGGTTGCAAAGAGTAGGAGCGTGACATAGATGAGCGAAACGGCGTTAAAGAAGCAATTTTTGGAGCCTTCCGACGCGTTTACCCCGATCCCGTTCTGGTTCTGGAACGATGCGCTGACGAAGGAAGAAATCGTTCGGCAGATCGGCGATTTTGCGGAAAAAGGGGTAATGGGGTTCGTCCTGCATCCGCGGATCGGCATTCCCGAATCGATTCCTTATTTATCCGATACGTATATGGATTTGGTCGAAGCAGCGGTGGAGGAAGCTTCAAGGCGTGGAATGACGGTTATATTGTACGATGAAGCGATGTATCCGTCAGGATCGGCCAAAGGCCTCGTCGTGCAGGGCAATCCCGAATTTGCGAGCCGCGGCTTGCGAATGGCGTCATTCGACGGGGCAGCGACGGTTCGCCTAGCAGAAGTTCTCGAGCCGGACGAAATGCTGGTCAGCGCGCTGGCTGTCAGGAAAGACGGGGACCGGCTGACCGACCCGGCGGCTGCCGTCATCTTGACGGCTGCGGACGGACAAGTATCGTTCCGGCCGGCCGATTCTTCCCAATCGTGGTCGATCCTGTTGTTTATCGAGACATTCTCCAAAGGTACGATCCGGGGCATTCACTTCGGCGAGGATGACGGAGAACCGAACGCACCGGCTTCCGCCGATCTGCTGCGCCCCGAGGCGACCCGCAAATTTATTCGGCTGACGCACGAACGGTATTATGAGCGGCTCGCCCGATATTTCGGCAGCACGATTATCGCGTTTTTCACCGACGAGCCGGATATGCTGGGGCGAAGGCATCGCAAAGGCTTGCGCCCGTGGACAACCGGCTTTCTGGGTCGCTTTGTCCGGGAAGGTGGGCGCGAGGAAGACTTGCCGCTGCTCTGGATGGAAGCGGATTCAGCAGAATCCGTCCGCCGCGCGTACCGCAAAACGGTGCAGCGGCAGCTGACGGAATCGTACTACAAGCCGCTGAGCGACTGGTGCGCGGCGCACGGCATCGCCCTGACGGGGCACCCGGCGGCCAGCGATGACATCGGCTTGCTCGACTTGTTTCACATTCCGGGTCAGGACGTCGTGTGGCGATGGGTCGCGCCGGAGGATCGCAAAGGGCTGGAAGGGCATCACAGCACGGCGGGCAAATGCTCGGCCGATGCGGCCAGGCACCGCAGCAGAAGACGGAACATCAATGAGTTTCTCGGCGT
The DNA here is from genome assembly GCF_910593845.1 of Paenibacillus solanacearum. Classification (GTDB taxonomy): domain Bacteria; phylum Bacillota; class Bacilli; order Paenibacillales; family NBRC-103111; genus Paenibacillus_G; species Paenibacillus_G solanacearum. The sequence continues at coordinate 210,129 of NZ_CAJVAS010000008.1, forward strand.
GTGCGGCAAAGGCGCCGGCTGGGAGCTTACGGCAGGCGATATGAAATGGTACATCGACTGGCTCGTTGTCCGAGGCGTCAATATGCTGTGTCCGCACGCGTTTTATTACTCCATCGACGGGCCGCGGCGCTGGGGGGAGCGGCCGCCGGATGTCGGGCCGAATAATATTTGGTGGCCACATTACGCAGCGTTCTCCCGCTACATGAAGCGGATGAGCTGGCTTATGACGGACAGCCGCAACGCCACGCCGGTGGCCGTGCTGTGCAAGGAAGACCGGCTGCCGTGGCGGATCGCCGTGCCGCTCTATGAGCATCAAATCGAATTCAATTACTTGGAGGAGAGCTTGCTCGTTTCCTCCAGCAGCATCGCGGACGGGCAAATCCGGATCGCAGAGCAAAGCTATTCGGTCGTGCTTGTGGAAAGCACGGAGGAACTGGACGCAGAGACGAAGCACGCCCTGCTGCGGTTCCGGGAGAGCGGCGGCACGGTGCTGAGCCTCACGGAGGCGGATTGCGCGACCGCGGTGCTGACGGGTTGCGAAGCGGTACCGTACGCTCTTGATCGCGTCGTCCCGCGCGACATCGTGCTTGAGCCGCCGTGCGCGGGTATTCGCGTAAGCCATGTGGTGAAGGGCGGCGAGCATTTTTACGTCGTCGTGAACGAAGGCGAAGCCTGCTACGAAGGGAGACTGACGGTCGCGGTCAGCGGACGGGCGGAGCGCTGGGACGCCTGGACCGGGGAGACGGAACCGGCAGCGGCGGCATGGCACGATGGGAAGCTGCGCATGCCGGCTCGGCTGGAGCGCAGGCAAAGCGCCATCTTCCGCATCGATCCTGCGGCGGAGCCGGAACGCTTGACGGAATCGCAGCGGCTGGACGCGCACATGGCTGCAGTCGCGCTCACACAATGGCAGGTCGAAGCTCCCACGCTTCCGGCCGTCCCGAAGGGGATCGGCCCGTGGGCGGATGAGCCGCTGCTCGCGCAAGTATCGGGCACGGCGTTGTATCGCTCGTCATTCGAGCTGAGCGGCATAAGATCAAGCTCCTCAATGAAGCTTGATCTCGGCGAAGTTCATGAAATCGCCGAGGTATGGGTGAACGGCCACAGCGCCGGCGTATGCATGTGGCATCCGTACACCCTGAACATTACACCCTATGTGAATAACGGACATAATGAAATAGCGGTACGCGTTACCAATAGTTTGGCCTGCCGGTTCGACGGCAAGAGCTTGCCATCCGGCCTCATCGGGCCGGTTCGCGTTATTGTCAATTCCATTCACGAATAATAAATAGGGGGAATTTCCATGCGCATGAACGGACGACGTATTCCGACGATCGGTGTGATTTTAAGCTTGGCGGTATTATCCGCCGCTTGCTCGACCAAGCCTGCGGCCTCAGGCGGGTCGAACGCTGCAGGCGGAGGCAAAGATTTGGAGCCTGCCAATCTCGTAGTTTATTCGGGCAGCGGCGATTCGCCCGAAAGCTGGAACGAACGTTTCGGAAGTCCGCTCAAGGAGAAATTCCCCCAGTACAACATTAAATATATTCAAAAGCAATCCAACCTCGGCATCAAGGAACTGCTCACATCCGGGGAAACGATCGATATTTATTGGGACTCCATCGGCGGATTCGCCTCGGCCGTGCTGGACAACGGCCTGGAGTTCGACATGACGGAGCTGATGAAGAAGTATAACGTCGATTTTTCACGAATGGAGAAGACGGTAGCCGATTCCGTCAAGCAGATCAGCCCGGACAAAATATACGGCATCCCGGTGTTTAACAACAACATGGTATTGAATTACAATAAAGATTTGTTCGATAAATTCGGCGTTCCGTATCCGAAAGACGGCATGACCTGGAACGAAGCGATTCAAATGGGCGAGAAGCTGACCCGCTTCGACGGCAAGCAGTACGTCGGCCTTTCGTCTTCGCAGACGCATATGCTGCTGATGAATCAGCTGTCGATCCCGTTCATCGATCAGGCGAAAGGGACGCCTACGATATTCAGCAACGAAAAGTGGAGAGATTACTATAATACCGTATTCGTCGGACCGGCCAAGGCGCCGGGCTATAAGGAATACATCAAAGCCCATAAGGAAGCGATTCCGTACCGGAACGAATTCCTGAAAGACAAAGATCTTGCGATGTTCGCCTGGCTGTCGTCCATCATCTTCGTATTCCCCGAAGATTTCTCCGCGATGAATTGGGACGTCATCTCGCTGCCGACCTTCGATAGCCTTCCGGGCGTAGGCTCGCAAGCATACCCGACGTATTTCTCGGTCACCTCGATGTCCAAGCAGCGGGATCAGGCCATGAAGGTGATCCAGTACCTGATATCCGACGAAATGCAGGAGAAGCTGAGCAAAAAAGGCGTCATGCCGGTATCGAATAGCGACGCGATCAAAAAAGTATACGGACAAGAAAGCGCATTCAAGGATAAAAACTTGAAAAGCGCCTTCTACAACAAGTTTGCTCCGATTCCGTACAAGTCGCAGTACGATAACCTGCTGCTCGCTCCATACGCGAAAGCCGTGCCGCCGATTATTTTGAACGGGGACTACAATACGACGTTCCGCAGCACGGAGGAGGACACGGTCAAGAAGCTGGCAGACGCGAAAAAATAACGATACTTGCTAACAGGAGGTACGACCATGGCAATCGACCGCAAGGCGCTAGTTTCCAGACATAATCCGTCGGCGCGGGGCATTCTGCCCTTGTCGCCGCTGGCTGTCGGCAACGGGGAGTTCGCTTTTACCGCCGACGTGACCGGGCTGCAGACGTTCCCGGAGGCTTATGACGTACCGCTCGGGACGCAGTCCCAATGGGGCTGGCACAGCAGCGGCGGGCGGGACGCCTGGAGCCTGGACGACGTGCGCATGCAGCACGCAGATGCGCAGACAAGCTCTGGCGGCTATCCGGTTCACGCCGAAGACCGGGAGGAGCCGTACCATTGGCTCAGGCAAAATCCGCACCGGCTGCAGCTCGGACAGATCGGCTTCGTCTTCAGGGACGCCTCGGGCGATGTCGTCCCGCATGACGGCGTTACGAACGCCGAGCAGACGCTCGACATGTGGAGCGGCATCCTTCACAGCCGCTACAACGTCATGGGGCGCGAAGTGACCGTACGCACCGCCGTTCACCCGGACGCGGACCAGCTTGCGGTCCGTGTGGACAGTCCGCTGCTTGCGGAAGGGCGGCTGGATATAACGATTCGCTTTCCGGCGCCCGGGATGACAGACCGGTCGTGGGAGAAGACGATCGGCCTGAATTGGGGCGAGCCCGATTCGCACGCCACCGTGCTCCGATCGAATACGGATCATGAAGCGGTCGTCGATCGTTCGATGGATGAAGACGGATACCGGCTTGCGCTGCATTGGAGCCAAGGCAAGCTCAGACAGACCGGCCCGCATTCGCTGCTGCTGGAGGGCCGGGGAGAGCATTCGTCGCTTTCGTTCGTCGCAGGTTTTGTCCCGTCGGGACGGTTGGCGTCCCTCGTGTCCGTTCAGGAGACGATGGAAGCGAGCCAGGCGTATTGGGAGCAATTCTGGATGAATGGCGGCGTCGTCGAGCTGGCGGACAGCCGGGACCCGCGGGCGCTGGAGCTGGAACGGCGTATCGTGCTGTCCCAGTTCGTGCTCGCGATTCACAGCGCCGGCTCGATTCCACCGCAGGAAACGGGACTGCTGTACAACAGCTGGTTCGGCAAGCCGCATCTGGAGATGCACTGGTGGCATGCGTTTCATTTCCCGCTGTGGGGCCGGGCTTATTTGTTGAAGCGCAGCATGGACTGGTACCGCGACATCTTGCCGGCCGCCCGGGAGCTGGCGCGGTTCCAGGGCTATGAAGGCGCGCGCTGGCCGAAGATGGTCGGGCCGGAAGGGAAGCAGAGCCCGTCTCCGGTCGCGACGCTGCTCATCTGGCAGCAGCCGCATCCGATCGCGATGGCGGAGCTGCTGTACTTGTCCGAGCCGACGCAGGAGACGCTCGAGCTGTACGGCGACATTGTGAGGGAGTCGGCGGATTTCATGGCTTCCTTCGCGCGGTGGGATGAAGCGGGACAGCGCTATGTGCTGGGGCCGCCCGTCATTCCGGCGCAGGAAAATCATAAAGCGGCGACGACGTGGAACCCGACCTATGAGCTGGAATATTGGCGGCATGCCCTCGAATTGGCCTGCCTATGGGCGCGGCGGCAAGGACTGCCTGCCAATCCGAAGTGGCGGGACGTGATCGACCGGTTGTCGGCACTGCCGCAGCAGGATGGCGTCTACCTGGCACATGAGAATGCGCCGGATACGTATACGGCCAAAAATCACGATCATCCGTCGATGCTGGGAGCGCTCGGGATGCTTCCCGGCGTCATGATCGACCCGAAGGTGATGCGACAAACGCTGCGCAAGGTGCTGGAGAGCTGGAGATGGGATACGACATGGGGATGGGATTTCCCGATGGCTGCGATGACGGCGGCCCGGCTCGGCGACGGCGCGCTCGCTGTCGATATGCTGCTTTTCGAAACGACCAAAAACACGTATTTGCCGAACGGGCACAACTATTTAAGCCGGCGGCTGAGCGCGTACTTGCCGGGCAACGGCGGGCTGCTCATCGCCATCGCGATGATGGCCGCCGGCTGGCAGAACGGCCCTGACCAGCATGCGCCCGGCTTCCCGAACGACGGCTCGTGGACGGTGCGCCACGAAGGGCTTCACGCCTGGATGTAGCATGCCGGCAAGCTTCACGGGGCGAAAATGTAACGAATGGTTGAACGCTGGATGTAACGATCAGGCAAGCTTGCGGGACGAAGGCGTCCTGATTGGATGAACATGCACACAAGCTGCACGGGACGAAGAATCGGATTTGCGACTAGCGCGAATTCGGCGCTTCGTCCTTTTTTCGCGGCGCGGCCGTTTGACGGTACCGGCTCGGGGAGCAGCCGAATTGCCGCGTGAACGCTCTTGTAAACGGATACAAATCCATGTATCCGACAGACAGCGCAATTTCCGTTACGGACAGCCTCGTCCGGCGCAGCAGCCGTCCTGCCTTGTCCATACGCACATTTTGCAAATAAGCGGCAGGGGGAAGGCCGACTTCCTCTGTGAACGTCTTGGAAAAATGAGTGCGGTGCACACCGACATAGGTGGCAATATCGTTGACATTAATTTTTTCCGCGTAGAACGAATGGATAAAATCGAGGCTTTTTTGCACCCAGTAATCTTTCGTCTGCGCGCTTGCGCCGTCATGGCTTTCCGGGATGAGCAATCCGTAAATCCGGTACAGCAGTCCGTTCAGCTGCGCCAGATGCTTCTTGTTCATCTGCTTCGGCGTTTGCACGACTTGCCGCAGCAGCAGCTCCATATCCTGGTCAAGGACGCGGGTCCGGTACATCGTCTCCGCGGTAAAACCGGACATCGCCATCATCTCCGCGGCTTGGCTGCCGTTAAAGGCGAGCCATACCATTCGGAGCGGCTCCGGGCTCGGGTGCAGCTTGTACGTGTACGTCTCATGCGGGAATTTGCAGAACATGTCGCCTTTGGATAGAACCACCCGATGATCGCCGTACCAAAATTCCACCTCGCCTTCCCGGACGAAATGAAATGTATAATGCCCCGTTTGACGCGGTCCCGAGCTGTAGTTCGATTTGGCGATATTATGGCCGAGATGGATGACGTACAGGCCGCCTTTTTGATCGAACGCATCCGGCGCGTGCACCCATCTTTCGGCGTATTCGTGATGGAATTCCTGTATCTGATTCACCCTCTTTCCCGGGCGGAGCGGCGAGGCGGTCCTGCTCCATGATGCTTGTACGTTCATTATACACCATCCCGCGCGTGCCGGAACATGGAGCGGCAGAACACTACAAATGGATAAAAACGAACTACCTATTGTTATTCCGATTCCCGACCCAGCCGTCAATAATGGAGTAGTAACGACAATATAAAGGGAGGTTATTCCATGAGCCAAAGGCTGCTTCGCTTTGCGGTTCTCGGGTTGCTCGCACTCTATGCCGCGTCCCTGGCGGGATGCACGTCCGGTAGGGAGGAATCCGGGGGCGAGGGGAGAATACCGGACAAACAGCCGAATCCCGTCACGCTGAAGCTGTACCCGAACAACCCGATGTCCGAGGCTGATTTCAAGCTGTTGATCGCAGATCCGGTGAGTAAGAAATACCCTCATATTACGGTGCAAATGATGGACAAAAGCGCGATCACCTTCGAGAACCTCGTTGCGTCCGGCCAAGAGCTCGATCTGATCCTGATGTGGAACGGCAATGTCGGCGGGTATAAAGATTTGAATATATTCGAGGATATCGCAGCGCTGACCAAGCAGCACCCGCTCGATCTGAGCCGGTTTGACCCGAAAACGATGAACACGATCAAAGAATTGTCAGACAAAGGCGAAATGCTCGGCCTGCCTTACAATATTCAGTTTTCCGCACTTTACTACAACAAAGACATCTTCGAGCGGTTCGGCGTGCCTTATCCGAAAGACGGCATGACATGGGACGAGACGGTGGAGCTTACGCGCCGGTTGTCGCGGCTCGAGGACGGCGTCGAATACGGCGGACTGGACATCGATACGCTGTCGAGATTAACGTATCCGCTTTCATTGGTTCCCGTCGACGCGAAGACGAACAAAGCGACGGTCGACAATGCAAAATATAAGCAGGCGTTCGAGCTGGGCAAGCGGCTGTATTCCATCCCGAACAATCCGATGAAGCTAAGCATCAGCCGGTTTACGAAGGACAAGACGCTGGCAATGATCGCGACCGTCAATATATTGGACCAGATCAATCAGGCCAAAGAACTAAACTGGGACCTCGCCCAATATCCTAGTTATAAAGAAACGCCCAATACGTATGGCATGTACGACCTGCATCTGCTCATGGTAAGCAAGACGAGCAAGCATAAGGACGATGCGATGAAGGTCATGGACGTGTTCTTCTCGGACGAGGTGCAGACGCTTAGCACCAGCGCGACCGGCCGCATCTCGGCATTGACGAATCCGGCCGTCAACAAGGCGTTCGGTGCGAAGATGGACATTCTGAAAGGGAAAAATGTCGCCAGCCTGTTCAAAAGCACGCCTGCGTATGCGCCCCCGTTCTCCATCTATCATTCGAAAGGCAATGAAGTGCTGAAGAAAGCGTTCGCCGATGTTGTCGCCGACAAGGTGGATGTCAATACCGCGCTGCGAAGCGCCGAAGAAGAAATTAGCAAATATATAAGCTCGCAAGCGAACAAATAATGTTGAAAGGATGAAGAACATGAAGGTTTCAACCTCGCTGAACGTGTTTTTGCCGGACAATCCGATCGACCGCGCCATGGAGCGCTGCCGGGATGCGGGCTTCACGACGCTCGATTTCAACTATTGGGATTACCAGAAATATGTCCACGGCTTGACTTGGGAAGAAGAGGAGGCATGGGCGCAGCGAATCCGCGCGCTGGCCGATTCGCTGCGCCTGCGGTTCACGCAAATGCACGGGCCGGTGCACGGCCGCAGCTTCTCCGATATGGTGCTGCAGTTGAACGAAGAATCGTTTCTTGCGATGGCCGCAAGATCGCTGCAAACGGCGGCGATTCTCGGCATTCCTTGGGTCGTGTTTCATCCGAGCGCGATTACCGGCAGCGGCGAGCCGTACAAGGAGCTGCTGGCGTACAACGTCCGCTTTTACGAGCGGCTGCTGCCTGCGGCCGAACGCACCGGCGTCGGACTGGCGCTGGAGAATATGTATGACCGGACGCAAGCCCAGCCTCTTACGCGCAGGCGTGCCTATTGCGCGATGCCGGATGAGCTGATCGAGCTGATCGATACGTTGAACCACCCGCTTGTGGGCGCGTGCTGGGATACCGGGCACGCTCATGAACAAAGCCTCGATCAAGCGCGGATCAGGGAGCTGGGCAGCCGTCTGAAGGCGACCCATATCAACGACAACGACGGCATCCGCGATCTGCATCTGCTGCCGTTCAGCGGCACAATCCAATGGAACGCCGTCATGGAAGCGCTGCGGGACATACGGTATGCGGGCGATTTCACATACGAAGCGCACAGCTCGATCCGGGTGCTGCCGGACGGGCTGCGCGACGCGGGATTGCGTTATGCGGCGGAGCTTGGCAATTACCTGGTCCGCAGTGCGGGAGGGGAGGAGGCATGAAGCTGGGCTTAGCTGCCGCCGACCTGGACGGCACGCTGCTCGGCGGCACCTCGGGCGCTATCGAGACTGTCGCCCGGGCACGTATAGGCGCTCGGCGGCGGTTGTTTTCCCGAGACAGATGAATGAGACATAGGCGCGCGCAGCGACGGATCGTCCGGCGATATACGAGGCCACTGAAAAAGTCCTTTCATACGAAAAAGGTACAGTCCTTCAAGAAAATTGAGGGGTCTGTACCTTTTTTGCTGTATAATTAAGGCATTACGAAAAGCAGGTGAGAGCAGATGATTCGGCAACAACAAACTTTGGTTCTGAGTCCTTACGCGGCACTGTATGACATCGTCGTGCCAAAGGACAATATGCTCCGTCAAATCAACGAACTGGTGGACTTCACCTTCATATA
>NZ_CAJVAS010000009.1 GCF_910593845.1 Paenibacillus solanacearum
TTTGTCGATACGCTTTTACGCACAGATTTCGCCATACGCAAGTATCCTAGCTACGCGGGGGCTTGGCCCCTCCCGCGACCGGACCTTCACCGGCTAGAAGATGCGTGCTTTCTGGGCACGCGACACAGAAAAAAAGGAAAAGCCCGTTTCCGAGCTTTTCCTCATCTCCTGCGGCAGCCGAGAGCTTCCCTGCTTCAGGATTCAAAATCTTCTTCCGTCAAATCGAGATTGACGCTCATGGCCGACCGGCTGCCGTCCGCCGCGGCGTAAATCAGCTGCGAGGGCGAGAAATACGAAGCGTCACCGGCGGCGTATACGCCGGGAACCGAGGTTCTGCCCAGTGCATCCGTCCTGACCCCTCCAAGCTCCGTCCGTTCGCAGCCCAGCTGCTCCGCAAACGGCGTGCTCTGCACAAAGCGCGGCGTCACAAAGCCGCCCGTTCTCGGCAGCTCGGTACCGTCCGCGAAACGAACCCGTTCAAGCTGCCCGTGACTGCCGATAAAAGCGGTGACCGGCTGTTCCTTCACCGCAACGCCTTTGGCTTGAAGCTTTCCGGTTTGCTCCTCTGACAAAGACGCCAGCCCATTCGTGCAAACGATGAGATCCTTGCTCCAATTCAGCAGCAGCTTCGCCACATGATAAACGGACGGATGCTCAGACACAAGAACCAGCGGGCGATCTCTCAGCTCCCATCCGTCGCAATACGGGCAGTTGAACAAGCTTTTCCCGTATAGCGGGTATAAACCGGCGATTTCGGGAAATATTTCCTTCACTCCGGTAGCCAGAATCAGCTTGCGCGCCTGGGTGCGGCGGCCGGACGAATCCAGCAGCGCGAATCCGCTGCCGATCTTGCCGACCGAGACAATCTCGGCCCGCAAATGATCGACGGACGGGTAGCGGAGCACCTCTTCATAAGCAACGCGGCGGAACTCAGCCGGCGTGACGCCGTCTCTTGTAATAAAGCCGTGCGACGCATGCGTAACGGCATTCCGGGGCCGGTCGTTGTCGATCAAAGCAACATTTCGCCTGGCCCTGCCCAGCACAAGGGCGGCATTGAGCCCTGCGGGTCCGCCGCCGATAATAGCGCAATCGTATATCATGCTTATGACCCCCTCTATCCTTATATATGAATGTGCGATGCGAACCGCAACGCGAACTCCTCGCGGCCCCGCCCGAGCGAAGCCGACTCGACGACTACGTCTGCTGCGGAACGATGACCGGCATCGCCGGAGAAGCGTCGTGAAAGCATAAGCAGCGAAATGCGGAGCATGCTCGATCGCTTCGGAAACATTGCGGGCCGCATTTAATTAAAGACTTAATATATCTATAATATCTTTATTATGCCGAAAGTGTCAAGCCGCTGTCCTATGATAATGAAGAATGTTATTACAGGCCTATCCGCCCGCAACGCAAAAAAAGACTCTCGCCCTCCTAACGGAAAGCAAGAGTCTTGCTGCGTGCAATGATTCTAAATTAATGCGCCACTGCGTTGTACGTCATAATCCAGATCGATCCGGCTACGATCGTCAGCAGTATAATGAGACCGAGGATCAGCGCCATCATGTTCCACTTGGCGTCCTTGCCTTCCTTCAAGTGCATGAAGAAGACGAGCTGCACGGCAAATTGTAAAATCGCCATTGCCAGAATAAGCACCAGCGTTGCCGTCTTGCTCATCAGCCCGTTTAGTACGACGACGAGCGGGATGATCGTAAGCACGATCGACAGGATGAAACCGATCACGTAAGATTTCAGGGAGCCGTGCCCCCCTTGATGGTCATGCGACGCGGCATGCGCGTTATGTTCCATCTTACATCACCCCCATCAAATAAACGACCGTGAAGACAAAGATCCATACGACGTCGAGGAAGTGCCAGTACAAGCTGATGACTTCCACTTTCCGTTTCGTCACGGCGGTGATGCCTCTTTTGCGAAGCTGAAGCATCAGGCCGATCATCCAAATCAAGCCGAGCGATACGTGCAGCCCGTGCGTCCCGACCAGCGCGTAGAACGACGACAGGAATGCGCTCGTGCTGATCGTCGCGCCTTCGTGCAGCACCATCGTGACGAACTCCGTCACTTCCAGCGCGATAAAGGAAGCGCCGAGCAGCGCCGTGACGGCGAGCCAGCCGATTAAGCCCTTCGTGTTGCCGCGGTGCATCGCGAGCACCGCCAATCCGCTCGTGAAGCTGCTTGTGAGCAGGATGAACGTCTCTGCGATGATGCCCGGCATTTTGAACAATTCATGCGGAGTCGGTCCGCCGTTCGTATTGCCGTGAAGCACGATATACGTAGCGAACAGCGTACCGAACAAGATGCAGTCCGTGATCAGAAACAGCCAGAAGCCGAACGTTTTGATCGATTCGTGATCATGATGATCATGGTGGTCATGCTCATGTTCATGACCGGAATGTGCCGCTGCGGTATGCGCCATTAGACGTTCACCCCTCTCAGCTTGGATTCGGTCCGTTTGACTTCATCGACCGGAATATAATAATCGGTATCGTAAGTGAACGAGCGCGCCAGCATGCAGATCCCAACCCCTGCGAGCGCCGGAATCGCCATCCACATCCAGCCCCAGACGAAGCCGAAGCCGACGAAAAACCACAGCATCGATTTGATGAACGGAATCGCGGAATTTTTCGGCATATGAATCGGCTCCAACGGCTGCGGAGCAGGCTTGACTCCTTTGGCCAGCTTCTCTTTCGTCTCCCACCAGTCGTCGGTTGCTTCGACCTGCGGAAGCACGGCGAAGTTATACAGCGGCGCCGGAGACGGAATCGACCATTCGAGCGTGCGTCCGCCCCAGGCATCGCCGGTCGTATCGCGCTCATGATGCTTGATGCTGTAGGCGATCTGCCATACTTGGAAGATGAACGCGATCCCCATCAGGAAGCCGCCGATCGTCGAGATCAGGTTGAGCGGTCCCCAGCCCATGTCGAAATCGTAGGTGTACATCCGGCGAGTCATCCCCATCAGACCAAGGAAGTACTGCGGCATAAAGCAGACGTAGAACCCGATATTCCAGAACCAGAACGCCCATTTGCCCAAATGCTCATTCAGCTTGAAGCCGAACATTTTCGGCCACCAGTAGTACAGTCCGGCAAAGTATCCGAACACGACGCCTCCGATCAGCACCTGATGAAAGTGCGCGATCAGGAAGTAGCTGTTATGGAACTGGAAGTCCGCCGGCGCCACGGACAGCAGCACCCCGGTCATCCCGCCCACGACGAAGCACGGAATGAAGGCGATCGTCCACATCATCGGCGTCGAGAAGGTAATTCGCCCTCGGAACATCGTAAACAGCCAGTTGAACACTTTGACCCCGGTCGGTATCGCGATGGCCATCGTCGTTATGGCGAAGAAGGCGTTCACGTCCGCTCCGGAACCCATCGTGAAGAAGTGGTGAGCCCAGGTGAAGAACGACAGCACGCTAATGATCAGCATCGCGAACACCATGGAATTGTAGCCGAACAATTTCTTTTTGGAGAACGTAGCGACAACTTCCGAGAAAATCCCGAACGCCGGCAGTACGACAATATATACTTCGGGATGTCCCCACATCCAGATCAGGTTGATGTACATCATCGGGTTGCCCCCGCCGTCGAGCGTAAAGAAATGCGCCCCGAAGAAGCGGTCAAGGAACAGCAGCGCCAGCGTCACCGTCAAGATCGGGAACGCGAAGATAATGATAATGCAGCTGGAAAATACGGACCAGGTGAACATCGGCATCTTCATCAGCTTCATGCCTGGCGCGCGCATTTTCAGAATCGTCACGATAAAGTTAATGCCTGTCGCCAAGCTCCCGATCCCGGAGATTTGAATGCCCCAGATGTAGAAGTTTTGCCCGACGCCCGGACTGTATTCCAATCCCGACAGCGGCGGATAGGCGAGCCAGCCCGCATCCGGCGAACCGCCGATAATGAACGATACGTTGAACAACATCGCGCCCCAGAAAAACATCCAGAAGCTGAGCGAGTTCAGGAACGGATACGCTACGTCGCGCGCGCCGATTTGCAGCGGCACGACGATATTGAACAGACCGAACATGAGCGGCATCGCCATGAACAAAATCATGATGACGCCATGCGTCGTGAAAATCTGGTTGTAGTGCTCGGCGTGCAAAAATTCGGTATTCGGCAGCGCCAGCTGCAGCCGCATGAGCAGCGCGTCGACGCCGCCGCGGAACAGCATCAGGATGGAACAAATGATATACATGATGCCGATCTTCTTATGATCCACGCTCGTGAGCCATTCGCGCCACAGCCATCCCCACTTTCGAAAGTAGGTAAGCACGAACACGATCGCTACCATCGCGATGGCAATGCTGACCTGCGCACCGAGAATCATCGGGTCGCCGGTCACGAAAAACTCAGAAGCGAACTTCTTTATTGTATCCAGCATAAGCGGACTTCCTTTCCGTAAGTTTAATGGCCGGCATGCTCATGACCCGCCGCCTGCTGAGGTTTGGTCTGCGGAGGCTGTACAGCCTTGGGCTCCGCGGCGCCTTGCGGCGCTCCGTGAGAGCCGTGGCCTTGCCCGTTTACCGCATATTTGAACGCAACTTTGTGGAACAAGCCTTCCTCGAACGAGGAGAAGGACATTTTATCCGACTTGCCCGGCTTCGCCAGCTCGTTGTAATTTTCCATCGTCAAGGACGAAGGCGATTTTTTCACTTCCTGCACCCATGCATCGAATTCCTGCCGGGACGTCGCCTTCACATCAAATCGCATATTGGCAAAATGCTCGCCGCTGAAATTCGCCCCCGAGCCGTAATAAACGCCGGGGTGATCGGCTTGCAGGAACAACGTCATGACCATGCCGGACATCGTATACATTTGTCCGCCTAGCTGCGGAATCCAGAACGAGTTCATCGGCGCATCCGCCGTCAGCTCGAACTTGATCGGCACCCCTTCCGGGATTTGCAAATAATTGACGGTGGCAATGCCTTGCTCCGGATACGTGAACAGCCATTTCCAGTCCAGGGACGTCGCTTGAATCGTCACCGGCTTTTGCGCCGATTCGATCGGTTTGGACGGCTCCAGCGCATACGTATAACGGACGGTTACAACGCCCAGTATAATAATGACAATAATCGGAATGCTCCACCATACGGTCTCCATCGCCGTGCTGTGCGCCCAGTTCGGCTGGTACGCCGCTTTGTTGCCCGGCTTGTCGCGGTAGCGCCACACGATGTAGAAAGTCAGGATCAGGACCGGAACGAGAATAATGCCGCATAGGACGGTCGAGATCAGCATCAAATCTTTTTGGCCGGAGCCGATCGGCCCTTTCGGGTCAAGAACAATGATCTGTTCACAACCCGCCAGCAGGAATAACATAAACATCATAAGCAGCGGAACTGCGATCCGAAATACGTTCTTCGGTTTTTGCATGGCGATCCTCCCCAAATTGTACGACGGCAGACGCAATCGTCCGCCTCGACTCTGCAAGCTCAAGTTGTTGACTAATCCTAACATAGCAGATTTGCTCGCAGGTTTCGCCGGTGTTAACAAATACGTCAAACGATCGCCTTTTCTTTGCAATATTTTCGACACGAGTTAGACGCAATTAGCCCCCAAACAGGCAAAACCCCTTGTCAGCCTAAGCCAACAAGGGGCAACCGAACCGTTGCTTCATACTAAAAGTTGCCGAGTTCCCGGACAATCCTATCGACCGAAGGAGAAAACGGGGGCCAAACGAACCGGGCGTCCGCCGGCCTGCGTTACTTCTCCTGGGATTCCGAACGCGAGTGAACGAGATGAATCGCGGTGCGGATGACGTACACATGAACGCTTCCGACCATAAAGCCGATGCCTACCATCAGTGAAGCATTGCGATCGCTAAAATGGTTCATATTAAAAAGACTGAGCAGCAAGCCGATGCCGAGGAAAATCCACGCGGCCGCCGTCATGATCGCAATCAGCCGATTGACGTCCTGTTTCGTATGCGTCATGCTGCCGTTCTCAGTTACCGTTTTGGTTGTCATGATAACATCACTCCAGACTCGAATGAAAATGCTTTCCTTATCAAGAGTATACCACAAACTTACGAATTTTGTTCAAAAATCATTCACATTTTCTACAAAAAAATTACACAATTGCGAAAAGGGGCTTCTCCCCGTATGTTATGGCCGAAGTAAAGCCAAATGACTTACGCCCGCCGCAGCCTCAAGGCGTTAAGGATGACGGTAACGGAGCTGAACGCCATCGCCGTACACGCCATCCAAGGCTCCAGCCGCCCCATAACGGCGAACGGAATGGCGATCGCGTTGTACAGCAGCGATAGGGCCAAATTTTGCCGGATGTTGTTCATCGTCAGCCGGCTGATCCGCATCGCCTGCGCGATCCCGAGCAGATCGTTTTTCAACAAATACAAGTCGGCCGACGCTTTCGTCAAATCGGTTCCCGATCCCATCGCCACGCCGATATGGGCGGCGGCCATGGCGGGCGCGTCGTTCATCCCGTCCCCCGCCATCACCACGATTTTCCCTTTCTCCTGCAGCCTTTTCACGAGCTGAAGCTTATCCTCCGGCAGCATCTCCGCGTACACTTCCTGAATCCCGGCCTGACCGGCGACGGCCCGCGCCGTTTCCTTGCGGTCGCCGGTAACCATCATAACCCGCAGCCCCAGCTTGCGCAGCAGCTTGACGGCCGCCCTTGACGTCGGCTTCAGCGGATCGGCAAGCAGCATCGCGCCCGCCCATTTCCCGTTGACGGCGACGCATAAGACGGATCGTTCCGGGCCAAGCATCGATGGCGATCCTTCCGGTACGCTGACATGAAGTCCCTGTTCCCCAAACCATTTGATCGAACCGACCATCACCTGCTTGCCGTCCACCACCGCCCGGACACCGCTGCCGGGAACCGCTTGGAACGCGGTGCATTCCGGTACGTCCAAGCCTCTGCGCCGCGCCTCCGCAGCGACGGCAGTGCCGTACGGATGCTCGGAAAATTGCTCGGCGGCGGCGGCGATTTGCAGCAGCGCACGCTCCGAACCGTCTGCCGGATGAATAGCCGCGATGACCGGCCGGCCTTCCGTCAACGTGCCGGTCTTGTCGATCAACAGCGTATCCGCGCGATTCAGCTGCTCCAGATGAACGCCGTTCTTGAACAATACACCGGACAGGGCGGCCCTTCCCGTTCCGACCCAGACGGAGATCGGCGTTGCGAGTCCAAGCGCGCACGGGCAGGCGATGACGAGCACGGCAATCGCCGTCACGAGCGCTTCGCCGAGCGCGCCCGGCTTCAGCGCATAATAGCTGAGCAGAAAGGCAGCGGCGGCGATGACGACAACGACGGGGACGAATATGCCGGACAGCCGATCGGCCAGCCGCTGGATCGGCGGCTTCGTCTCCTGCGCCTCTTCAAGCAGCCGCAGCATGCCTGCGATCGTCGTCCCGCTTCCCGTCCGCGTCGCTTGGACGCTCAGCACGCCGTCCGTGTTCACGGTTCCGCTGACGACCGGATCGCCGCTGCTTTTGCTTACCGGCAAGCTCTCGCCGGTCACGGCCGACTCGTCGACAGCCGCCTGCCCTTCGGTCACGACGCCGTCCACCGGAATAACCTCGCCGGGCCGAATGCGCAGTACATCGCCGGGCGAGACGCGCTCGATCGGCACCTCGATTTCCTCCGCGCCCTGCACGAGCCGCGCCGTCTTGACCTGGAGCCGCTCCAGCTGCCGCAGGCTGCTGTCGGTATGCTTCCTCGCGCTCGCTTCGAGCCACTTGCCGAACAGGACGATCGTAATGATCATCGCACTGCTGTCGAAGTACAGCGGGATGCCATGATGCACCGATTCGATCTTGCTCGGATGAAAGATCAAGTAGTGGCTGTACAAATATGCCGCTGTCGTTCCCATGACGACTAGCACGTCCATGTTCGCGGTTCCGCTTCGCAGCGCCTGCACCGCGCGGTAATAGAACGGGAGCCCGATCACAAACTGCACCGGCGTCGCCAGCGCGAGCTGAAACCAGGGATTGACCAGCAGCTCGGGAACCCAGATGAACGATGTCACCGCATGATGACCGGCCATCGCCCACAAGAACGGCAGCGTCAGCAGCGCCGACCACAGCAGTCTCACCTTCAGCGCCCCAGCTTCCTGCGCTCTGGCATCTTCCCGTGATGCCGCACGCATCTCTTTCTTGAGCACGCCGTAGCCAAGCCCGCGAATTTTATCTTCGATTTGCGCGGGTTCGACCTTGCTCCCGTCATACACGATTCGGGCGCGGTGCAGCGCCAGGTTGACGCCGACCTCCTCCACGCCGTCCATCCGCCCGACCACTTTCTCGATGCGGGCAGAGCACGCTGCGCACGTCATCCCGGTAATATCGAGTATTAGCGGATCGATCTCCATTCTCATCGCCATGCTATCGCACCTCATTCCGCTTCAGCGTTCCGTGACGCCTGTCCTTTATCTCAATATATATGGGGACAGTCGTTGTTTCATGAACAGGTGCCCCGAACATACGCGTTAAAAGCGCAGCTGACATCAATCGGGTTTCAGGAAAGCTTTTCGAGTGCAGACAGAGCCATCGCCCAGGGGACTTCAATTAGAATTAATAATTGATAACGATGTACGAAAGCTGTATTGGCTGAAAGGAGCGATGATCCGTGTCAATTAAGGTGACAACGCTCTCCACAAGCCAGAATGAACAGCGATTTCCGATACATGGAGGGAACCATGAACTATTCCATTGACATTTCGTTTGAACAGAACGAAGGTTTTACAGCTTTCTTGAAACAAAGGATTCGAGATTACAATAATAGCCACTCATCTTATCATAGGAAGATCAGAAAAGAAGGAGCGGTTCGGCCGATAAATATTATGGTATATGGCGAGGATAAACAATGGGTCGGCGGAATTGCCGTAGAAGTGTATTGGGATTGGGTGGTATGGGATTGGGACGGAGCTTGCTTCAAAAAGTAGAAACAATCGCAAAAGAGGAAGGTGCGAGCAAGGCGCTGCTGACTACCTTTGACTTTCAAGCTCTTACATTTTATGAAATGCAACAGTATGAGGTCGTAGGTGAAATCAAGGATTATCCTCCTGGCAGCAGTTACTACACGATGGTTAAATTGTTAAAATGAACCCATCCGTATCCAATGAACGGACACAGAAGCAAAACAGCGGCAATCACGAACTTTATTATCGCGTCCTCGCTTGCCGCCGTTTCATTGCCTGACCCGTTATTGTATCGCTCTGGTCATCATCACCTGCTCCGACGTCTGCTCGAAGCCTGCGCCAAGCAGCAGGCGAACCGCGTCATGGCCGCGCAGCATATTGAACGCCCTTCGCGTCAGCTCACGGGGCGACCCCAAAGCGTGAGCGAGCGCGCAGCGCAGCAGCGTCTCGCGGTCCGGACGGTCCGGCTTTACCTCGCACTGGAATAAGGTCGTTGACACATGCGCGCCCGAGGCGTCGAAGCCGCGACGGTATAGGCAATAGGCGACCTCCTGTCCGCTGCTGTCGGCCAAGATCAGCGACTCGCCGTCGCGAACGCTCGGCCACTGCGTTTGCCAGGCGGTCATCGGTTCGTAAAACGGGACGCGCACCAGCTCCTGCGGCTTTGCTTTGACTACGGTGTAAGGGGCTAGCTCTTCCGCCGGCAGTTCACACATTCCTTTATGCTGAAGGATCGCCAAGCGGTCGACGATGCAGTAGCCCATCCGTTGGTACAGCTCGATCGCCGGCACATTCGCCTGAATCGCTTCCAGCGTCGCCGTGTTCACCTGTTCCTCCCGGTATATATCGAGCGACGCTTGGATCAGCTTCTTGCCGAGCCCTTGCCCGCGGAAAGCTGGCGCGACCCCGGTTCCGCCATTCCAGGAGACCCGCTTGCCGCGAATCGTACGGATGCCGTTCAATACGATGCCCGAAGGTTTGCCGTCGATAAACGCGATAACCGAGAGCGCGGGGGATAGTCCTTCACTGGCCATCCGTGCAAGGAACGCATCCAGCGTCATCGTCGCGTCGATGAAGTACCCCTCGAAGCCTTTGTTCCACGCCTCCAGCGCTTCTTCCAGCGTACATTGGGACAATCTTCTGATAACCGGTTCCCTCATCCGTTAGGCCTCCTTCCTTTACTTTTCGCTTCTTCCTCTATGCATATTGCTTCATGAACGTATCCATTCGTTCCAGCGCGCGATCGAGCTGCTCCTGTGACGTAGCGTACGAACAGCGGATATGGCCTTCGCCGCCCGGGCCGAAAGCATGACCCGGAACGGTCACGACGCCGGCTTCCTGCAGCAATCGCTGGGCGAATTGTTCCGAGCTCAGCCCGGTCCGAGCAATGGAAGGGAATGCGTAGAACGAGCCTAACGGTTCATGACAAGTCAATCCGATCTCGCAGAGGCCGCGGACGAATGCTTGACGGCGGCGGTTGTACACCTCCATCATCCGATCCTTCTCCTCCATCCCGTGACGCAGCGATTCGAGCGCGGCCACTTGCCCCAGTACCGGCGCGCACATGACGGTGTACTGATGAATTTTCAGCATGGCCGAGATGAGCTCTTGATGGCCGCATACGTATCCGATCCTCCAGCCGGTCATCGCGAACGCTTTGGAAAATCCGCTGACCAGCAGCGTCCGTTCCTTCATGCCAGGAAGGGAAGCGATGCTAACATGCTTCTCGCCATACGTCAGCTCGGCATAAATCTCGTCCGAGATTACGATCAGATTATGTTTCTCCGCGATTCGTGCGATAGGGAGCCAGTCCTCATAGGTCATGGTCGCCCCGGTCGGATTGTTCGGATAACAAAGCACCAGCACTTTGGAGCGCGGCGTCACTTTTGCTTCCAGCGCTTCAGCCGTCAGTTTGAACCGGTCCTTCGCGTAGGTCTCCACATGGACCGGCTTACCCCCTTCCAGCGAGGCGATCGGCGAGTACGGCACATAGCATGGCGTCGGAATCAATATTTCATCGCCTTCCGTGATCAAGGCGCGCAAGGCAAGATCGATCGATTCGCTGCTGCCGACCGTTACCAGCACCTCACGGGCCGGATCGTACTTCACTTGAAAGCCGGTGTGCAAATATTCGGCGATCGCCTCCCGCAGCTCGGGAAGACCGGCATTCGTCGTGTATGATGTCATTCCTTTCTCAAGCGCCTGTACGCAGGCATCCCGAATTCGCTTCGGCGTCACGAAATCCGGCTCGCCGATGCCGAGCGATATGACGTCCTTCCGATCGACTGCGAAGTCAAAAAACTTGCGAATGCCGGAAGGCGGCATGTCGCGCACGGCCGGGGACAACAGGTCCGATATGGATAATTGCGTTTGCGTCATCTTGAATTCCTCCTTTTATAAAAAACAAAAAAACCCGCCCCAAAAGGGACGAGTTTATATACCCGTGTTACCACCCTAGTTCCGCTTCATCACAAAGCGACACTCCACTCACGTATCCATCAATACGCGTTCCCGTTAACGCTGGACCTGCGGCAGCACCTACTTGATTCAGCCTGCTTCTCGGAGATGGCTTTCCGTTATCGCTTGAACGTTGGCTTTCACCTGACCCAACTCTCTGTGGAACAATCGGATAACGTACTCTTTCTCTTCATCGAATTTCGTTCATTTATTAAGAATGAAGTCATTATATCCAAACGCCACTTGGAAAGCAATAGCCAAATCATCCGTAAATTTCGCCATCGCGGTCCGTTTGAGCGGATATTTCCGCTCTACTTCGTTTAAACGAAGCTTTTCTCTATCACGTAGTGGCCGGGAATCCGCCTGTACCCGAGTTTCTCGTTTAACGCGATCATGGGTGCATTGCCGATATCGTTGGACGTGATCAGCCTCTCTGCGCCAAGCTCGATTGCCTTTTTTATGGACCACAGCTTCAAGACGTGCGCAAGTTGAATACCTCGGAAGTTTCGTTCCACCCCTGTATATTCATGCCATACAAAATTGCCTTTCGGTTTAAATTCGAGATGAGAGATGCCTACGTATTCATTGCGATACGAAACGGTCAGGACAAGTTCAGGGTCGGTTTGACTCAACGCTTCGGCCCATTGAGCCAATGTATATTCCGGGACTGTTTTCCCGGGGATATCGATGTACGTGTTCTCGTATAGGTTGTACAAACGTTCCAGATTCGTTCCGGCTTTCGCCAGTTCCTCTTTCCAGGTGCACAATTGAAAGCCTCGCCGCTGAAGCAGAGGAATGATGTCACTGTACGGTTCCATCCGAAAGCTTGCCGTAGACAAGGAGCTGTATCTGTTGTGCGATCGCACGTTAAATCCAAGTCTCTCGGCGAAAGGAAGCGCATAGGGGAGATGGTCCTTCAGTTCGGTCTGTATGCTTGAGGCTCTCATCGAGCGAGCCCAGCCTTCCAGATGCAAATACAATGCTTTTCCAATCCCGTTACTGTAATACCGGCTGTCCACAATAACATGACTCGACAGTCTTCCGGGTGTAGACCAGGGAGCAAGCCACGCTTGAGCGAAGCCCAGCACATAACCGCTATCATCGACAGCAACCGCACGTTCACGGCAAAAACCGGTGATGAAGCCGTTCTCGTTTGTTTTCAAATTGGCGCTCGTTGGAATGCGACGATCTTCCCGCTCCAAATCGTCAGCCGTTTTCACTTCAAAATACACGGAGTTGAACAACCGAGCGATTCGATCGTAGTCACCCGGCACTTGAATCGGTCGTATCGTAAAGTTCATTCCATCTTCCTTCCCATCTACTTAATATTCCTCCTGAAATTCCTAATTCTTTTTGCAACTCTGGCTTGCGCCTCTATTTTCAATACGGCGAGCAGGATTAGAAGAATAAATGGCACTACAAACACGAACCAGACGTAGAGGGGTGTGTCGTAATCTTCAAATATGTTCATCGATGTTAAAATAATCGAAAACAAGCTGACGCTTGCAAATAAACTTAAGAAACTTAGGGTTGTACCCGGCCCTGATTTCTTCATATAGGAGTTATCGAATATCATATTTGCACTGAAAGCTATCAATGCAATGGATAGAGCGGGCAGCAGCAGAAAGGCCGGAGGATAAGCCTGCCCCAATAACAGGGGAACGATACAAATAATCCAGCATATGGCTAGTCGCTTCATGGGATTCTTCATTTTTTAACCCCCAAGTAATCGAATAATTTACATATCCCTATACTTCGCCGGTCGCGGCTGCGGGATTTTTTTCACTAGGCAATTCCCCTATAAAGAAAAGTCCTCCACTTCATTGGTACCAATTCGTCTCATCAAACCATTTATCAATCAAGGAAGCTGATCGCGACAATTCCCTTTGCACTTCCGCTTCCGAGCTGGGAGAAGCAAGACGATACAACCTATCTTCCGTATCGATCATTTTGATTTTTGGGTTGCGGTAAATGACCGGCTTGACGGCATGATTCAATTCGTCAATGAATACTTTCCATACCGGCTCGTCGTTTAGCTTAAGCTTGTGAATGGAAGACCGGGAGGTAAGCGTTTCCTGTTTCGACCAATCATATTGGAACTCGCTTTCCGGGTTAAGGACAATATCCTTGATGAATTTCCAGGCTAGTTGTTGCTGCTTAGAAGCGGCCACGATGGACAGAACAGCCGGGATCCATACCGCGTTCGCCCGAACCCCGTTGTCCAGGCGGGGTAGCGGAGCGACTCCGATCCTTTCTTTCAACTCTGGGTTACGAGAAAGAAAAGGATAGTTCCCGATTCTCCCGACGCACATTCCCACATTGCCGGAGGAAATTTCTCTAAGGACTGTACTTGTCGCACTGGGCACCTTTTTTACGACATCTTGACTGTTCTGCAGCAACAAGGTCAACGCTTCGATGACAAGCCGGCTATCCAAATAACCGGTTAAATAGCTATTGTCAGGTGACAGCATGCTGCCACCGTTACTTTGTGCAAGTGATTCAAATACATCCAGGATGATCGGAACTGCGCTGCCGTAAATTTTTTTTCCCCGGGCGGTGTTGGCCGCTTTCAAATGAACCGACATGGCAAAAAATTGTTCCCATGTCCAATCCTCCGTCGGCTCGGGCAGATTTGCCCTGTTGAACCAATCTCTGTTGAAAAATACGGCCAGCGGTTGAGGAGACATCGGGATCCCTGTTAATTTTCCGTCCTCTGTCATCATATCGGTTAGCGGTTTGTATAAGTCGTCGTGAGTTATTCCATCTTCCTTATAAAGGTGAAGCAGATCGACAAACAGTCCCTGTCTGCTGAACAAGGTATCATAAGGCCAAAAGACAAGGTCTACAGCATGGGATCCGCTTATTCGTTCCAAAAATTCGGCTCCATAGAAATCGGGTATAGGCATTGTGGAAATTGTAACCTTTGTCCCGTGATTGGCTGATTCGAAAGCTTGTGCATATTTGATAAACGTGGATATCCGTGTTTTTTGGACGCCCTCATAAGCGGGTATAAGGATCGTCAAAGTTCCTTCATTCGGAATTCGCTGTTCCGGGACTATTACAGCTCCTGAAGAGTAACAATCATTATCCATATACTGTTCCATCAAGAACTGCTTCCATTCTGCCTCAAACTGGCTCGGTGTCCGCTCAAAGATGGCTTCGAGGTTGCCCAAGTCTCGAAGCAGGCGGTGGAGGGCGTCCCAGCTATACCTGGTTACGATAAAATCAATCAGGGTGTAACTTAATTCACGGCCTCTAATCCCTAAAAACTTAAGCGAGTCTACTGCCCGCAAGTATTTAATCGAAGGGAGTTGACGTTGTAGGTAAATGGAAGTTACCCGACTTCGTACTTGCTCGCGGGACCATACTTGCCCGAGATACTCTCCTACCCCGTGCAGAAGAAACGACGGTATTTGCGGATTCAATTGCCTGGTTAATACTCTACTATACAGAGCCAAAGAGTGCCGGACGATGTCGTGATAATCAAAGTGCGGTCCCGGATTCAAAGGTGAAATGATTTTCACAATGTTCTGACCGAAGGTACCGGAGATGGTTTTTTTAGAGGGATGCGCTTCCGGGAGCATTGACTCTTGATCGGGATAAATCTCATACGCTATTTTTGTGTGCGGGGTGAAATTTAAAGATGATGTAATGCGCCGGAAGTTTTTGCGTAAAATGGCCGTGAAATCGTCGGTCACCTTCTGGAATTCCGGACCGCTTTGCCCCGATTCCAGCATATTGACCATGTTGATATACTGCTTTGGGTTGAAAGGCGCTGATATGTGCCAGTCTTCCAAGTCGTTTTTCATTTTTCCCAGGCAGCGGTACATTCTGTTTTTAATCGTGACTTCATTCATTTTCAGCAGCTTGGCGATGTCGCGGAATGAGTAGTCAGCAATATAACGCAATGTGAGAATTTCTTGGTCGATCTGATCCAGTTTATTGAGGGAAGTACCGAGATCAATTTTGAAATCCACCTCCTTCGTGAAGTCGGTGGTTATAAACCGCGAAAAGTTTGTCTCCTGACCTGACGGCAACTCTTTGGCGTGATACGCCTTCCTTGCTTCGTTCATAATGGTGTTGGAGGCAATGGAATACAGCCAAGTGTACACACTCGACTTGTTCTGAAACGAGTTCAGCGACTGATTTGCCTTGAGAAACACCTGTTGCGTCAAATCCTCCGCTTGATCAATTCCAGCTCTGTAGGCGATATACCGCTTGATGCGAACGTAATGCTCCATTAACAGATCATTTTCATGCCAATTCATCGATCGATGCACCTCCCAGTTATGTTAGACACTTCAGGATGGGAAAAAGATACAAGTTTTTTGAAATTTTTCTCTACACCGGACGAAACGGGCTATCATCTGGACCCTCTCCTTCTCAAAAGGTGAAAAAGGCTAGTAACCGGAACAAACGGTTATACGGATACTTTATCCTGCCGCGCATCCAACGCAAAAAAGCCGCCATTGCCGGCGGCCTTGCAGCGCAATCGATTGTTACTATTACAAAGTGACAAGCTGTTTCTTGTCGATAATCGATTTAATATCTTTGACCAGCTGGATCGAAGCTTCGATCTCGACTTTTCGCGTCGATACGCTCTCTACGCTGCAGCCGACCGGGATGCCCTTTTCCAGTCCGAAATCAAGAATTTCCTCGAAAATTTTTTGAGAGACGCGGATCGACTGGTCCAGCACGTCATGAGAATATTTCAAGTCGTTTTCCAGCCATTTCGGGATGCTGATCCCGAGCCATTTCATGAATTCGAGCGTTTTTTGCGAGCCGCAAGGCGCGATGTTAATAATGATCGGCACCATGTCCAGCCCGTTTTCTTTGGAATAATAGTAATAGTCGGACAAGAAATCTTTGGTCGCCTCGACGTCATAGGTTGCCTGCGACACGAAGAAATCGCAGCCGCTATTGATTTTATTCAATACGCGAATATGCTCGTCATTTTTCTTCATATGCCGTTCGGGAATGACGACCCCGCCAAACAGCATGCGCTTGTTCAGCTCCTTGCTCAGTCGGTAAGCATCAGATAAACGGAGCGTGACCTCCTGCTTGCTGGACGAGGCGCCGACAAATACGGAGAACCGGTCTTCGTCGCGATCCGCTTCAATCCAGTCGATCAGCTGCGGCTCGGAATATTTGCCGACGCAGCGGTATAAAATTTTGGGGACGTTCAACGACTCGAGGTAACGGCTGTACACCGTCGGATCGATCATCGGCGAATACGGAAACGGCCTCTCTTGCTCAACGCGATCCGCTTCCTCCTGGACGTCGTACAGAATCAAGGCGTCTATATCAAGATTTTTGAGTCGCTCGCACTGCTTATGCGAGATTTCGGCTACTTTCTCCGGGGGGTTCGATTCCTTCGGCGGCGTCATGCCATATGTTAAAATGCCCGCTTGTTTATTTATGATCTTATCTCTTAGCATTTTGTGCCACATCCTCGACTTAGTATAACTCGGCTATGGATCATGTATCCTTAATCCTTAGTTATTCGCTCTGCATTGCGGAAACCCTCTTTACAAGATACCATGATCGCCCGATATAGTATAAATCGATTAAACTATATCTAGTTATAGCTTCAAGCTATATCAATGACCGCACCGTTCACCAGTGAACGTCGAGCCTCCCCACAGCTTGTTCTCCGCCCCTTAACGTTTCTCGTGAACTCCACGATTCTGGGTGGGATGGGGTGGGATCGTTAAGCCCGGGAACTGCCCTCACTTGCATTTCGATTTACCGTTTGAACGTGCTCAAGAATGAATGATAAGTGCAATGCGATTGAGTCAGATACTTCGTGAATGCCCCTTTCACCGTATTCGGCCGCTCCCTGCCCTGCGACACCGAAACGCGCTTCCGCATTCAGACCCATGCGCAGTGAGGCCAGTAAATGCATAATAGTGCTCTCCAAATCGGGGGCGCCGTGTTTCGTTCGGATAACTGCATTAGTATTGGGCAACTGCATTAGTATCGGACAACTGCACTAGTAATAGGTCAAATCCAACTCATTTCAAGCGAATGAGCGCCTGGCAGCAAAATAACAGGAACAATCGAATTATTCAGAGCCTTACCCCTTTGAATTGTTAGGAAAGCCAACTACAGCGTAGTTTTTGCGTTTATAGAGCGGCAATAGTCGGGTTTGCCCAATAAAGATTTGGTTTTCTCGAACAAATTGGTTTTCAAAAACGAAGTGGGTTCCCTGCGTGGGTGAGTCTCCATGCAACAGCCAGGTCTCCCTGCGGTAAGCGGCACCCCCTGCATTTCTTATCTCCCCTTTGCCATCTTCATTTCTGGCAATGGAACTGCATCTTTCCTTGCAGATTGGAAAATATTTGCAGCAAATTCTTAATGGAAAGGGATGAAATGATAAAAGCGCCGGCCATCAGCCGACGCTCCATCTCGTTCCCAATTTCTAAAACACCTTCGTCGTCCACGATTCGCAATTCCACGTCTCCGTCACGACGTCCCGGTAAAATTCCGGTTCGTGTGAGATCAGCAGAATGCTGCCTTTGTACGCCTTCAGCGCGCGCTTC
The DNA here is from genome assembly GCF_910593845.1 of Paenibacillus solanacearum. Classification (GTDB taxonomy): domain Bacteria; phylum Bacillota; class Bacilli; order Paenibacillales; family NBRC-103111; genus Paenibacillus_G; species Paenibacillus_G solanacearum. Next base: position 17,898 of record NZ_CAJVAS010000009.1, read on the forward strand.
AGCTCATCCTTCGCGTCCACGTCCAGGTGGTTCGTCGGCTCGTCGAGCACGAGCAGGTTCGTTTCGCGGTTGATCAGCTTGCACAGCCGCACCTTCGCCTTCTCGCCGCCGCTCAGCACCGCGACCTTGCTCTCAATGTGCTTCGTCGTCAGTCCGCATTTCGCGAGTGCCGCGCGCACCTCGAACTGAGTGAACGAAGGGAACTCCTTCCACACTTCCTCGATGCATGTATTGTAGTTCGCTTCCTTCACTTCCTGCTCGAAATAGCCGATGTGCAAATATTCGCCGCGTTGGACCGAACCTGACAGCGCCGGGATTTCGCCGAGGATGCTGCGCAGCAGCGTCGTCTTACCGATGCCGTTCGCGCCGACGAGCGCCAGCTTCTGCCCGCGCTCCATGCGCAGGTTCAGCGGCCGCGACAGCGGGCTGTCGTAACCGATCACGAGCTCTGTCGCTTCAAAAATCAGTTTGCCCGACGCCCGCGCTTCCTTGAAGTTGAACTGCGGCTTCGGCTTATCCTTCGCCAGCTCGATCACTTCCATCTTGTCGAGCTTCTTCTGACGCGACATCGCCATATTCCGCGTGGCCACACTCGCCTTATTACGCGCCACGAAGTCCTTCAGGTCGGCGATTTCCTGCTGCTGACGCTTATACGCGGACTCCAACTGCTGCTTTTTCATCTCATAGACTTGCTGGAAATGGTCGTAGTCGCCGACGTAGCGAGCCAGCTCCTGATTTTCCATGTGGTAGATGAGGTTGATGACGCTGTTCAGGAACGGAATATCGTGAGAGATCAGAATAAACGCATTCTCGTATTCCTGCAGGTAACGCTTCAGCCAGTCGATATGCTGTTCGTCGAGATAGTTGGTCGGCTCGTCCAGCAGCAAAATGTCCGGCTTCTCGAGCAGCAGCTTGGCCAGCAGCACCTTCGTCCGCTGTCCGCCGCTCAGGTCGTTCACGTCCTTATCCAGACCGATGTCGGTCAAGCCTAAACCGCGTGCAGTTTCTTCGATTTTGGCGTCGATCATATAGAAATCCTGATTCGTCAGCGTATCCTGGATTGTGCCGACGTCCTCGAGCAGCTGCTCCAGTTCCTCAGGCGACACCTCGCCCATCTTGGCGTACATGTCGTTCATCTCCTGCTCCATATCGAACAGGTACTGAAACGCGCCCTTCAGCACGTCGCGAATCGTCATCCCCTTATTCAGCACGGCATGCTGATCAAGGTAACCGACGCGCATCCGCTTGGACCATTCAACCTTGCCTTCATCCGGCTGCAGCTTGCCCGTAATAATATTCATGAAGGTCGACTTGCCTTCGCCGTTCGCGCCGATCAGCCCGATATGCTCCCCCTTGAGCAGCCGAAAAGACACATCGGTAAAAATTGCCCGGTCCCCAAAACCGTGACTTAACCGTTCTACATTTAATATGCTCATCCATGACACCTTTTCTTCCTAGTCTATTTATCAGCTTCTATTATAAATGCGAACGGGGAGGAACTCAATCCGCCGAAACCTGTCAGACTTTGGATTTTTGCCGATACGCGTTTTTTTCTTATTATTACTTAATGGAAAAAGGCGACATCAACCGCGTCATTCTGACGTTGTTAAACATTATCAGAGGGCGCGGCTTCCGGCCAAACGACAAAGCAGCCTATGCATAGCATAAGAAAAGTGCTTCTGATCGATGCCTTTTCGACGAAGATCCATTCGTGTCTTAGACGAAGATATATTCGCGTAAAAAAAAACATCTGCGCGGAAGGCCGGAAATCAGCGAAGGCCGCACAGATGGATATTCATGGTTCAATTTAAACTGTCGGCGGTACGCTTGCCCGCCCTTGGCTCAACGATTCGCGCGTCATCGTTACATAGGAATCGTCGGCACCTCGGGAACAGTCCGATAGGAAGCCCGAGGCTGAAGTGTCGCCAGCCGTAAGCACCGCACCGACAAGATGCGTCATCCGATTATTGGAGCTGTATGGAGACGATGCCGCCCTCGCTCGTCACTTCCGCCTTGAGCACATCGGAGAAGAACGCTAAGGGCACATACATTTTGCCGTCGCTTTGGATGACGGGCGCTTCGCCGAGTGAGAGCGGCGCCATCTTGTTATACACATATTCATCCTTGCCTTGCTGCAAGATCGTCCACTGGTTGTCCCGTGTTAATTCGGCCGCTTGTCGTTCCGCGTCCCACTGTATGGTGTATCCGAGCGCTTCAGCGGACGCTCTCAGCGGGATCATCAGCAGGCCGCTGTCCGCCTTGTAGACGGAGGCTGCTTCTTCCGGCGAAGCGGGTTTGCCGTTCAAAACGAGCTGCGTAGGCACAGCTTCGGGTTGTGTCGGCTGCTCTCCCGGTGTGCCGTTGGTAGCAATCGGGATCCGAAACTCCGGCATCCCCGACGCATAAGGCGCGATCTCGTATTGGGCGAATTGAATGACGGCATCACCGCGCTCTATGTAGAAATTTTGCGTGTCGGAGATCCCTTTGAACGTATCCGGGAAGTACGGATCGGGGTTGCTCGCAATGGCTTGCTTTATTTTTTCGTCGATAAACGCTTTATAGCCTTCACCGAACAAGTTTTTCAGCTCGATAGTTTTCGCTGCTTGTTCGTTCCATACGTTGTAATTATCGCTGCGCGTCCCTCCGTGTGCTCCTCCGGTATACGTATACGTGAGGATTTGGAGCGAGAACATGCCTCCGCTGCCGCTGCCTCCATCCGCCTTCAGCTTGTATTGGATATTCAGCTCATAGGGCCTCATCTCGTAGCCTGCTTCTTTGGCATGGACGACTTCTTCCGCCGCTTGCGTTTTGAGGGTGTCCATGTCTTTCATCGCTTGACGGTAAATAAGATCGTTAAGCTCCTCTTGGTAATGCGCGTCCTTCAGCCCTTCGATGACCGGAATGCTCAAGTCGACTGTGATCAGGTCGTTCTTCTCTTTGATCGGTTTCGTCGTTACGGTTGCCGCCTGTTGAACTGCCGGTGCAGAAATAAGCACAGGTACCGCCTGCGGCAAGGCTTCGGCATAAGATTGGGGCGCTGCCGTCAGCAGGCAGAAGCCTGCTATGCCGATGGTTAGAATCTTAAAACGTGATTTCATGATGAATGCCTCCTCGCTGAATTGGAAAATCAATCTCACACTAATATGACGTATGAGACTGCCGAAAAGTTTGGAAAACGGGAAAACGATTGTATCGCGCAATGCAAACTGCACCTGTGCACGGCCCGTTCGACAAAACAGCGGTTCTATGGTATGGTGAAAACATCCCATAGGCATTCCACCTTTTCCAGGTGGAGTGCCTTGCTCTATATTTTGGGTATTTTACATTAAATGTATATTATCGCGTGGGACGTGGAGGTGGTGATGCTGTGTTTCTCTTTGCAGCCCCGATCAGGGGGAACGTGAATGATAGTGAACGTATACGATAATCATTTCATGAAGAGGAGCGAGCATAGCATGACGACTTATTTTCAAGCGGAACAACGTAATCATTTGAATTCATCGGGTCTTCGAAATTTGCGGAGAGCGGGCCGGCTGCCCGGCATTGTATTTGGTAAACAGGCGGCAAACCGGATGATCCATATTCCGACGATTCAATTTCAGAAGTGGATGAAGCTGGGCGCCTCCGGCTTTATCGAATTGCGGCTCGACGGGCAGGAATCGGTGACCGTGCTGCTGGAGGATTTCCAGCGAGACCCGGTGACACGGGAGCTGCTCCATGTGGATTTCCAGCAGGTGCAGTCCGGCGAAATCGTGCGTACGAAAATTCCGCTCAAATTCAAAGGCACGCCGATCGGTACAAAGCAAGGGGCGGTTGTCCAAATCCAGTGCGCTTTTATCGAGGTGGAGGCGCTGCCGGGGCATTTGCCGACGTCAGTTGAATTCGACATCAGCGGCATGGAGCCTGGATCGTCATTGCAAGTGAAGGATGCGGTGTTCTCGCCGGATGTAACGGTGATCTCCGATGAGAAGGAAATTCTACTATCTGTTGTAAAACCGTAACTTCCGTCCGACCGGCCAATTCGGGGGTCCGCATGGAACAACCTTTTATCTGAAGAACAGGAATCTGCATTGGAATACGATGCGCAACGAAAATAGGGTCGAGCAGCGAGTTACGACTGCCCCACCCTATTTTCTTTTTGGATGCCACAAATTAGGAACCCGCCACTTTGAAAAGCGATCAGGTTGAAGCGGCGAACAAGTCTGCGGCTGAGCTTAATCTTCTCTGATGATCCGGTTGATGGCTTCCTCGGCGTCCCTGAGCGCCGTATTCATATCTTTCTTATCCTTGACGTAATCCCAGAACGAAGCTTCCAGCAATTTTTGCGCATCCGCATCGTATTTGGTGAAGGAAGGATTCGGGGCGGGACGGCTTTTGAAGATCGAAGCCATGCTCTTGCCTTTCAGGAACGGCATGTTTTCGCCCAGCGCTTTTTTCATTTCCGGATTTTTGAGCGGCGGAAGCTTGGCCGTATTCCTCGACATCTGCAGCATCACTTCATCCGAAGTCAATACTTCGAGCACCTGCATGGCGGCCTCCTTGTGCTTGCTTGTTTTGGCCACGAACATGATCCACGGGTCGACCATCCCGTACGTATTCGGCCGGTCCTTGTAGCTCGGATACTGCGCCACATCCCAGTTCAGCCCGGTCTCGCCCGCTTCCTTCATATCGCTCAAAAAGTTGTAGCTCGGCAGCATCGCCAGCGTCTTGGATTTGCGGAATTCATTGATCGGACTCGATTCCTTCCGCTCATTCCCGGGAATCGAAAGGATTCTTTTCCCCAGGTCGAAGACCGTCCTCCACTGCTCATTGTTCACGGCCGCCAGGGTTGTCTTCGGGTCGACAATGTTGATGGATCTGGGATAAAAAATGCGCGTCATGCTTTCCGGGTCAAGCCCCCGGTATAAAATGCCGGACTCGGTTCGCGTCAATTTTTTGGCAAGCTCAATCGCGTCGTCCCACGTCATGCCATCCTTCGGGTAAGGAACGCCGAAACGATCGAATATGTCTTTGTTGTAATAGAGTGCATTGAGCTGCAAGTTGAACGGAAGGCCGGACAGCTCGTTGTTATTGCCGGACATGCGGATCGCATCGATCACTCCCGGCTCGTATCGGTCCAGATCCAAACGGAATTTCCGGATGAGCGGGTCGATGTTGTCCAGCAAATCCAGCTGCTTCAGCGTCGGCATCATGCCGGTATAGCCCGTGAACAAATCCGGCGTATTCCCCGCCACGACCAGATCCTGGATGTTCTTTCCCGTCCCTGTTGCGATCAAGTTCAGCGTAATGTTCGGATATTTCTTCTTCACCGGATCGATCAGCATCGTTTCAAAATCCACTTGGTACGCCGAGGCCAATATATTCAAGGTGACAGGCTCCGTGCTTACCACAGGCGGAGCGGAGCTTTCTAGTCCCCCCTCGGACGCGCTTTTCTGTCCCGATGCTTGCCCTCCGCTCTCCTGATGGCCGCTGCATCCTGCAGTCATCCATATCAACAGCAGGATCGCTGCCGCGAACAGGCCGTTATTTTTCACGCGAAACACCTCCCATGGTTACGGTTATAGGGTACCGCCGAGCTCCAATTGCTCAAAAACATGAGATCAACAGCAATGATGAGATTTCTCAGCAAACGCTTACATATTCGCGTGAAACAACGTTTCGCCCTGCCCCATACGCACGTCCAGATGCCACTTCGCCGTCTGCCCGGCGCCGATCCGAAGCTGTGTTCCTCTCCGGCACGCTTCGCTCAGCACGTCATAATATCCGTTGCTCGGCTCCAAGGCGCAAACCGTCCGCTCATTGAACGCGCCCTCGTCGATCCAGACGCCGACATAAGGAACAACGTCCGGCTGCCATGCCAGCGAGAGGCCGTGGCCGCTCTGCTCGTCATAGAGCCCGATGGTTCCGGCGCGCAGACGCCCCGATACATAATATTTGCGGCAATCTTGCAGTGTAGCCGGGCCTGCGCGGGTGAACGTATCGTCCAGCACGGGGCTGCCCGTCGGCCAGCGATAAGAGCGTCCGGCTTCCAAGGTCCGGCCGCCGTCGACGCAGAGCAGCCGGTCCGTCCCTTCCGGCAAAACAATGCGCGTATGCTCCGTGCAAAGAAACTGCGGATGGGCCGCCCACAGCACGGAAAGCGTCTCGCCGCCCCAATTCGCCGCTTCGTAGTCGAAGCGCAGCGTGCGCTCGTCGAGAAACCGCATCGTGCGCGTGAATGTGTAAGGAAGCGCCCTCCCCGCTGCGCTGCATACCACCCTCTCTCCCTCCGCGCACGTGCGCCACGGCACGGACCACAGCTCTCCGTGATCCGGAAGCAGGGCTCCCTGGTATGCGCCTTCGGCCGGATAAGGGCAGGCGACAATCGTCGGGAAGCATTCGTCCCAGCCGCTCATGTCGGCCGCCGTAAATGCCGAGCCGTACGCGGCCCGCCGCAATGCCCTCGTCCCCGAATCAACCAGCCATTCCTTCGCTCCCGGCGTATACGCCAGCGAGACGATTTTGCCCCCGAGCTCGGGCAGCATGATCAGCTTCACTTCGCCCGACTCCATCTCCACCGAGCGTAAGCCCCGGTAGACGGAGTACCGGATGCGGCATGACGGCGTCCGGCTGCCGCCGCGATGCGGCGCCGGATCGGGCGAGCGGCTCCCGGGAGGATGGTTCATCGTAAGCGCTCCTCCTTCGTGCACTGCTCTTGCATCGCGTCGGCGAGCTTGACGTAGACCGCACCCGCTACGACCTTGACGGGATAGGTCCGCAAAGCGACGCAAGCCGGCGGACGCTTCGCCTCGCCGGTAGAGAAATCGAACCGGCCGTTATGCTTCGGACATTCGATCAGCTTTCCCGTGACCAGCCCTCCTTCCAGATGAACTCTCTGATGCGTGCAGTACCCGTCGGTAGCGTAATATTCGTCATTCGCCGTACGGTATACAGCCAACGAGCGGTCGCCGGAATCAAAGCGGATTACATCCTCCGGCGCCAGATCGTCGGCGGCGCAAGCCTCGATCCATTCGTCACATGCCATGCGTCATTCCTCCTGTCGCGGCCGCTTGGGCCGTCCCCGTCTCTGTCTCCCTCTCTGTCCCTTTTCCGGCTTGCTCCTTCGGCATCCCGCCTTCGGGGCCGTACTTGTAAGGGCGGGCCGTGCTCGGCAGCGGACGCAGCACCGTATAGGAAGGGTCTTTCCTTTGCCGGATCAGCGCGGTTACCACTTCGACGAGCGCGGATGTGAAGCTGCGGCACGCCGGCGGGCAATCCGCCTTCATCTCCTCATGCAGCCGAGGCAGGGCGTGATACGGAACCAGCGGAAACATATGATGCTCAATATGATAATTCATGTTCCAGTAAAGGAAGCGCAGGATCGGGTTCATATAGACAGTGCGCGTGTTCAAGCGGTGGTCGAGCACGTCCTCGCATAAGCCCAAATGCTGCGTCATCCCGAACAGCAGCACGATCATGCTCCCGTAGAACGAAGGCAGTCCGATCAGCATCAGCGGCAGCATGCTTCCCGCGTAAACAGAACCGGCGGCGACCGACAGCAAAATCAGCAGGTAGATGCGCGCCTCCAGGTACGCCTTGCGCCGCTCCGATGCCGGTATATACTCATTCTCTTCCTTGTCCACCCGGCCGAAGCAGTGGAGGGCGAAGCGTTTGATTTCCAGCGGTCCTCCATACAGATGAAATATTTGCATGACGATGATTCGCCAGATCGGCGGCCGTTCGGTCAAAATTTCCGGGTCGCGGCCGACGATGTACGTGTCGCTATGATGCCGCGCATGGCTCCATCTCCACGGTGTAGCCGAACGCAGCACCATAAACGAGGCAATCTGGTAAACCGCTTCGTTCATCCATGCCGTCTTGAATGCGGTGCCATGCCCGCACTCATGCCACCTCGAATCGGCCGGCGTGGCGTACAGGATGCCGTACAGTGCAAAGGCCGGCACAGCCCACCACGTTCCCCACGCCTGGTAAGCCCATACTCCTGCCGCGATCAGCGCCGCAAACCAGATGATCGTGTCGCGGATGGCCGGACCGTCTTTTCGCTGCATCAGCTGCTTCAGCCTCGCTCGCGGCACCGGGCTTGTATACCACTGCGCATCGGCCAGACCTTTAGCCTGCGCCCGCTCGTTCTCCGGCCCGGCCAGGCTGTAATTTCTGCGTTCTGCTGTCTGCGTCATGCGAATCCTCCTCCTTCATCGCTCTTTGATTCCTCATTGTAGAGAACTTTCTCCTGAAAGTATTTGGTTCAAAGTAACAATGTGGTAACCAAAATCATATTCATCTTGGATATGACCCGCGTTGCACGTACAATAAAAGCAGAGGTGGAAGCCATGTCCAATAAACTGTATTTTCTCGAGCCGGACGATACGCTGGAGCAGCTGCAAGATTACTATTTCCCCCCTTACCTGACGCTGGCGCATATGTTCCACGCTCCGGACGGCTGGAGCCTGAAGCCCCGGCAGCTCAAGCAATACCAGCTGCAATACGTATTGGAAGGGGCGGCGGAATACGTCATCGAAGGCCGGACGTACATGACGCATCGCGGCGATTTGCTGTTCCACGGGCCGAACGAGCGGCACCATGTGCGCACGATGCCGGGAACGCCTTACGTATGCATCTCCGTCGTCTTCCATTTCGGCGGAGTGTCCTTTCCGATTCACGACCTGCTCGGTCCGGAAACCGCAGGCGGCAGCCACTACATGGGCAACTTCGCGAACCAGGCGCTGGAGAACAAGCTATCCGAGCTCGTGCTGCATTACCGCCAGTCGGGACTGTACCACCAGCTGCTCTGCCAGAACGTGCTGATGCGCATTTTGCTCCAGCTGTCTGCAGCAAGCGACGCTCTCGGCCCGACGGCCAGCAAAAAGGAAGACGCCAATAAAGCGAAGCTCATTCTCGTGCGCAATTATATCGACAGTCATCTCCGTGAAGGATTTGGCCATCGCGACCTTGAGAAGCTGACGGGCTGGAGCCGCAACTACATTATCGTCCAGTTCCGCAAAGCGTTCGGGATGTCGCCGACGCAGTATCTGATCCGGGTTCGGCTGGAGAAGGCCAAGGAGCTTGCGCTCCAGTCCGGCCTGTCGTTCAGCGAAATTGCGAGCGAGGTCGGATACGTGAACATCCACGCCTTCGGGAAAATATTCAAACGAAAGACGGGCATGAGCCTATCCGAATTTTGCGCCACGTTATTTAAAGATACGCCGGACAAGTGACCCTCGGGCAGCTGGGCGGGAACCGCTTCTAGCTGTCCGTTCTGCTGCGCCTCGCGCAATCGTTGTGATTTTGGTTACAAATTTATAGGTTTGAACCAAATACACCGGGCTCGCGGCTCCTTACAATATAAAGAGAAACCCCGATAGGCAAGCGTAACAAGTCCGTGTGGGAAAATACATTTATGCCGTATGGCATACAAAGGAGCGGTTACGAAGTGGGATTTAAACTGGGCGTTGTCGGAGCGGGTCAATTTTCCAAATGCTTTATTCCGTTGTTTCAAGCACACCCGTATGTCGAGGAAGTGACTCTCGCCGAGCTGCAAACCGACCGGCGGGAACAGTTCGCCAAAGCGTTTCGCCTGAAGCGCACGTACGCTTCGCTTGACGAGCTGCTGACCAGCGACGTGGATGCGGTGGCCCTGTTCACGCAGCGACATCTTCACGGTCCCCAAGCGATCCAGGCGCTGCGGGCCGGCAAGCACGTGTACTGCGCCGTGCCGATGGCCCAAAGCCTGGAGGAAATCGGGCAAATCATCGATGAAGTCCGGCGCTCCGGGCTGATCTATATGACCGGCGAGACGAGCTATTATTATCCCAGCACCGTATACTGCCGGGATCAGTTCCAGTCGGGAGCTTTCGGCGGATTCGTGTATGGCGAAGCGCAATATTTGCACGACATGTCGCACGGTTTTTACGATGCGTTCAAGTATTCGGGCGGCCCGGATTGGAAGCAAGTGGCCGGCATTCCGCCCATGCATTATCCAACGCACTCGGTCAGTATGGTGATTTCGGTGACCGGCGCCAAGGCGACGAAGGTTGCCTGTCTCGGCTATAAAGATGGGCATGAAGATGAAGTTTTCCGCAAAGGCGCCAATCTGTGGGACAACGAATTCAGCAATCAAAGCGCGCTCGTGCGCACCTCGGACGGCGGGATGATGCGCCTGAACGAATTCCGGCGCGTAGGCTGGGGCGGACGCAACAGCGTATACATGAGCATGTTTGGCACGCAAGGCAGCTACGAGGAGCATGCCGGCGGCTCGGTCTGGACCAGCCTGAAATGGGGGACGGTCGAGGAGCTGACCCCACAGCTTCAATGCCAAAATATACGCGTTCGATTGGATGAGCAGGGCATCCACCAGACGCTCGCGCATGATTTCAACGCATCGCTCGCCAAGGCGCATCACCACTACCGCCTTCCCGCGTCCTACAACGGGATGCCGAACGGCCATCTCGGCTCGCATCAATTTTTGGCCGACGACTTCGTCAAGGCGGTTCATACAAACAAGCTGCCGCCGAACCATGCCTGGAGAGCCGCCGATTATATGGCGCCGGGATTGATCGCCCATGAATCATCCTTGCGGGACGGGGAAATGCTCGATGTGCCGGATTTCGGAGAGCCTCCGGCAGACTGGAGCCTGCTCGATCCGGATGCATTCGTCGCTGAGCGCGAATAAGGGCATGCCGGCGTTCACATAAACTCCACTCGCATAGGAAAAAGGGTCCGTTTCCCATCTAGGATACGGACCCTTTTCTATTCACTCCAGTAATGCTTTATTTATGCGGCAGGGGGACTCGTGCACAGCTCGTGTACGAGCCTTGAAGGGGACAAGCCGCCGAGCGCTCCCCCTGCTGCCGTACGATCAGGCCAGGATAGCCCCTTCCGCGCCAACCGGACATGACGGCCGCCACACGGTACGGTTCTTCGTGATCTGCGGATTCGAGACGGCGGAGTAGCACATAATGAACGATCGGCGGTGACGATCGGATTCGTTCGCCGCAGACGCATGCAGCAAATTGCTGTGGAAAAACAATACCGAGCCTGGCTTCAACTGGCAATGCACCCGCTCGAACATCGATTCGATCTGAGCCAGCCGCGTCGGTTCGACGCCGACTTGCGAGCCGACCTTCCCGTGGTCGATCCGGCCGAGCAGATGCGACCCTCTCAGCACTTGCAGGCAGCCGTTCTCGATCGTTGCCTCATCGAGCGCGACGAAGGCGCTGATCATGGTCGGGAATATAAAGCCTTGGTTGTACCAATATCCGTAATCTTGATGCCATTCCCACGCCCCGCCGGTTCTCGCCTCCTTCAGCATCACTTTGCCGTGAAAGAACGCGGCGTCCTCCCTCAGCAGCATACGAACCGGGTGGACGACGCGAGGGGCAATGGAAGCGGCGGACCAAATATCGTCTCCCAGCTCGTGCCAGATGGCCAGGTTCGAATTTTTGCCGGATGTGTCCGCCTGCCCGATATGCTTGGTCCGGGAAACCCGATCCCCGTTCTCCACAGCATCGATCATCCGGTCCACCTCGTCTTGAGTGAACACCCCCTCGACGATGACATAGCCGTCACGCTCATAATCCATTACCTGTTTGTACGATAACATCGTTCATCCTCCTCATATGGGCAGCATCTTATACGCTCACCAGCTCGGACCTACCCTCACAGTCCTGCCGCCAAGCGCCGGCATTTTCCTGGCCGAACCAAGAAATATGCTACCTTCATTGTAGGAAAACGGGACGACGACCGTAATCGCCATTCCGGCTGTAAATCCTAGCGATTCTGCTATTTCCGCAATCGCTTTCGATAGGCGCTCGGGCTGACGCCGAAATACTGCTTGAACTTGCTCGTGAAATAATCCGGTGATTGAAAGCCGACATCTTCGGCGATTTCCGTAACCTGGCGGGACGTAAGCTCCAGCAGTCTTGCCGCCTGCTTCAAGCGCATTTTGTTCCACGTCCCGATCATGGAATCCCCTGTCTGCTCCTTGAACAAATGCGCCAACCGGGAAGGGGATAAATTCACTTTTTTCGCCAAGTCGGTTACGCTGACAGGCTCTTTGATGTTTTGGGACAGCAGATCGAGCACCTCATGAATTCGCGGGTCGAGCGTGTGCGACGATTTCTTGTAATGGAGGCTTGCCGCGAGCAGCAGTATTTCCTCGAGCGCGTTGAGCGCAAGCTCCTCAAACAGCGGATTCATGACAGCCTTGTTATCGGCGATCAGGCTCCTGAAGGCCGCCTCGATGCGGGTGCATACGGCATCATCGCCGATGTGCAGGAACAGCAGGCTCTTCGATACTTTGGGCCATTGCAGCCAGGCCGCCCATGCGGGTCTGGGAATGAAGTGAACCCACATCATCTCCCACACGCTGCCTTCCGTCGTGAAGTAGTCGTGAGGCGTACCGGGCGGCAGCACAATCATGTCGCCGGCGCGGCACAACTGCGCGTGCGGCCCTTCCTTGACGCACCCTTCCCCCGAAAGCGTATACATCAAAAGCCAATCTTTGGTGCCAGAAGCACGCCAGCCCGCATAGCCGAACGGACTGCGGTTATGATGGGAAACAAGCGCGCCTGGGGGCGGAGCCGGCGTCTCGGCCGTAAGGTACGGTTGTCGGACCATGGACAGTCTCCTTTCCTTATTTTTCCTGTTCATATTGAAAGCTGTACCCGGTTCCACTATGATGAGTGTACGATCGTGAAAGGAGGCTTTACATGGACTGGTTCAATGAGACGGGATATCCGTTTATGATGTTTACGCCGCAGCATCTCATCCCGCTGGCTTGTATCGCGCTGCTCATTCTGCTGCTGTACCGGTTCCGCAAGCCGCTTCGGCAGGATGCGCCGGTACGTGCGATCCGCATCGGCCTGGTTTTGCTTCTTCTCGTATTCGAAGCGCTGCTGTACGGCTGGTACATATATTACGGGCAGTTCTCGCTGGAAGCGTCGCTGCCGCTTCAGTTGTGCAGCATCGGCTACCTGCTGACGATCGTCATGCTGCTGTTCCCCTCGTACCGGCTGTACGAGTTTTTATATTTTGCCGGGATCGGCGGAGCGCTCCAGGCGCTGTTGACGCCGGCGGCCATCTTGTCCGGCTTCCCGCACTTCACTTATTTTTACTTTTTCATCGGTCACGGCGCAATCGTATGGGTGGCGCTGTACATGACCTGGGTTCACGGCTACCGTCCCACGCTGCGTTCCATCGGGAGAGTGCTGCTCGCGCTCAATGTACTGCTGGCCGTTATCGTGCCGGTCAATCTGGCCACCGGCGGCAACTACATGTTCGTCGCCCGCAAACCGCCCGGCCCGTCGCTGCTCGATTACTTGGGGCCGTGGCCGTGGTACTTGCTGTCGCTGGAAGCAGTTGCGGCGGCAGTATTCATTTTGCTGTACCTGCCTTTTATCCGCCGCAGATCGAGTAGGCAGTAACGCGCTGCCCAGGCAGGTTCGTTCTGTCAACAAGGCACGGACCGGGAACCGGCACCGAGCAAGCCTAGGATCACGGGGGAGGAAGGAATTGGATGCAGCGCAACGAATATATGTATACTCGTTTCTACAGGAGGTGTATGGCATTGCCGCTGGAAAAAAGAGCTACGTTCAATGAAGTTGCGGAACTGTACGACCGGGTTCGCAACCGTTATCCCGGGGAGCTGTTCGACGATTTGTTCGAAGCGGCGCAGTTGAACCCGCAGTCGCGAATACTGGAGATCGGGCCGGGCACGGGCATCGCCACCCTCGAACTGGCCAAACGCGGCTGCCGCATCACGGCCGTCGAGCTCGGTGCTGAGATGGCGGCCGTGGCGAAGCGCAACCTGGCCGATTTCCCCAACGTGGACATGCATGTCGGCGCATTCGAGCAATGGGAACCGCCAGCCTCCGTGTCGTTCGACCTTGTCATTGCGGCGACGGCGTTCCACTGGCTGGACCCGGAAGTGCGCTTCGCCAAGCCGGCTGCTTTGCTGCGTCCGGGAGGCCATCTGGCCATCGTCAACTACTTGCATGCGGCTGGCGGCGACCGGCTGTTCTTCGAGCAAGTGCAGTCCTTCTACGAAAGCTATATGCCGGGCACGCCGCCGAATCTTCGCCTCACCGAAGTCTCCGACATGAAGCCGGACACGGGACCGCTTGAAGACAGCGGGCTGTTCGAAAAACCTACCGTCCGGCATTACGTTACGGAGGAAACGTACAGCACGGAACAATATCTCGATCTGTTGTCGACTTATTCCACGCACCTGACGCTTGATGCCAACAACCGCCAGAAGCTGTTTGCCTGCATCGGCTCGCTCATCGATGATCAATTCGGCGGCAGCGTTACGAAATGCTACTTGAATGAGCTAATGCTCGCCCGCAAACGAGGATGAGCGCGGTTTGAAGCGGAGGCGCATCATGAAAACGGGCTCGATTCCCTGCCGGAATCGAGCCTGTTTCGCTTGCCATGACGATCTTGGATATCCAGGCAGTTGCAAGCATCCTGACGTGACCGGCTTCTAGCGCATCAACCGGAGACGATCGGCAGCGAATAGCGTGCGAAACCTTCCGCGTTGTAGCGGTACCGTTCACAGATCGTATACGCACGTCCCTGCGCGTCTACGGTGAGCCCCGTCTCGGCGATATATGCGTCAATAATCCGACCGGCCCGGTCAAAATCGCCTTCGCTGCTCGCTGCGGCGACGCAGCGCTGCGCGGGAAGCGTGATCCGGGCAAACCATTCCGGCACCCCGTCGAAGCCGGATACTTCCACGCATAATACGTACGCATGCGTATCGGCGATGCGTTGGCCGTTGACTTGCGGCCACACGCCGTATTGAACGGACGCATCGACGATCTGGGGCATATGGGCGGCGAGTCCGAGCAAGCTCTCTTTGGCCAAATGGTATTTGCTTGACATGTCCTTCAGTCCGATGCAAGGAATGCCGATTAATTTCAACTCGCCATGCTCAACCACCTGGGCCTCAAGCTCTGGCAAACGATGCATAGTTTCCATCTGCGAATCCTCCCGGTATACGAATGGTTACATTAATGAAGCGTGTAACGAAGCTCGTTTCGAAGCTCTTGTTCGTCAAAGCGGATTGCATATTGCTTTCTTTGCCCGGCGCCGTTATACTCGGCGCTGATTTCCAGCGAATACGTTCCGTACCGCTCGAACTTGATGGTGTAATCCATCTCCACCTTCTTATGGACAGGGATTTCAGCATGAAACAGTTCTTGCGTCTCGATCAGACGCTGCGAATCTCTTGCATCATAGAGCGAATAGCGGATGATCACGCTGCTGTTGTATTCGACGTTCGTCCGTACCGCAATGTTCAGTTTCATTTCCGCCCGATCCCCCAGACGGTTCAACTGCTGCTGCACCGTTTCCAATTCGATGGGAAACGGATCGGGCGGACTCGGAGGAGGATTTCCCTTCTTGCCATGAGAGCATGAGCACAGCACGATGACGATCGCTAAGCAAACGAGAATGCGCAAGCCTCTCATCGCTCCACCGCCTTTCCTATTCCTGCGTTCGCCCCTGTCTTCTAATACATGTCGAAGGAATTAGGCTTCTTCCACAACCGCCGTTTGTAATACTCATACGCAGGCACAATAGCGAGAACGAGGACGCCGATGATTTTAAGTACCGTCAAGCTATTCCCCTCCCAATGACGAATTATCCATATTTTAACATACGATTCTATCCGGTGGCTTACCTTTTTTTCCGATCATGATGTTCACTGCGAGTGAAGGCTGCCGGTTCAAGCTTGCGCTTCCCCCCGAGGCAGCACGTATTGTTCGAAAAACCGCCGGGCTTCGGGAAAAACGAGCGGCTTAACGTCCTCCGGCGAAAACCACTTCACGTCATCGATCTCGTCGTCCTCGGGCTTCAGATCGGTCATGTCTCCCGTGTACTCGACGAGAAACATGGTCGTCTCCTGCCTCTCGTACCCGATGATTCGTCTTGTCTTCTCATCGAACTCGAAGCTCACTCTCGCGTCGAACCGCTTTTTAACCGCATACATGGCCGATCCCGTCTCTTCCTTCAATTCCCTCAACAGCGCCGCTTCCAGGCCAACGTCATGCGATTCGACGCCGCCTTTGGGGAAATCCCAAACGCCTTTGATTTTCCCTTGCGCGCCTTTCACTTTATGCACCAGCAAAAATTGGCCGTTGCACTGAACGATGGCGCCCACCGCTTGGCGTATCATATATGTCCCTCTTTTCGTTAAGCATGACGATCCTTTATGGTGAGGGGACTTCCGAACGTGCATTTCTCTGCAGGGCAGGATTGGCTCCGCTCAAAGACGAGCGGCTGTTCACTGATCCAGCTTGAAATGCTCCAGCACACTGTCGCCCATGACCCAGTTGGCGAAATACATTTCGTCCCCCGCGATGTAAAGCGCCTGCGGTCGGGCTTCCGCGATCGTTTCTCGGCCGGTGCCATCAATTCTCACCCGTACGATCGGATTCGATCCGGCAATGCTGCCGGAGACGGCAACGGTAACATACAGCCAGCCGCTTTGCGAAGTCTTGATCGAAGCCCTCGGGACCTCAAATTCGGTCAAAGCGATATCCGTCGCTCCGTCCAGACTCATCTTACGAAGCTGTTTTTGGTCCTGCATATAGTAAATCCAACCGTCGACAATGATAAAGGAAGTCACGTCGTCCCTCAGCAACTGCTTCCCTGTCCCGTCGAGGCGCATCGCGTACAGTTTGTTGCGCTCATCCTCCACAGTCCGGTAATAGATCTGGCCGCCATACAAATAAAAGCTCAGCACGGCCGCATCTTCCAGAAGCAGCCGCTCCCCGGTGCCGTCCATGTTCATTCGGGAAATCCCCGTGCGGCCCTCGGACCGGTCTCCATTCCCAGCATCATCCGGCTGCCGATCTGCATTCCGCAGGAAATAGAGGTAGCCGTCTTGCTCCCATAGCTGCTCGCCTGCCGTATGCGACACGAGCGTTCGCCCGGTCCCGTCGGTTCGGATTTTATACATTGCATTCGGTTGGGAAGGTTCCGCAGTGATATAGTACAGCCAGTCGCCCGTGACGCTGATCGACAAGGCATTATCCTCTGCCAGCTCCATTCGCTCGGAACCATCCGATTTCACTTTGATGAGATGATGGGTCCCGCCTGAGCTCCGCTGCGGATTCATATAAATCCAATCGTCCTTTACGGCAAGCTGCCCTCCGTTGGCCGCATTGAGCGCATCCGTGTGCGCTGACGCTTCCCCGGCCGGCCTATCGCACGATTGAATGCTATAGCCGCGCACCTCATCCCATGCCGTCCGCCAATTGAACATTTCGCCGGCAAATCTCCATGTCATCGGAAAATAAGTTATATTGTTGTACAGCAATACCGGATAGCGTTCTTGCGCGTTATCAATGAGCGTCCCATTCACTTTCACAGGGAATGGCACGGGGGTTGCATCCGCATAGCCGCTGCCGTTAACCGCTTGCACCGAAAACGTCTGCGTAAGCGGCGCACAGGTCCCGTTCGTCTGGAGGGAAAGACCGTTCTGCGCATCCCATGCGGCGGTCAACCCAAGCGCGGCCGTATACTCCCATGTCATCGGGAAATACGTAATATCGCGGTACAGCAGGAGCGGATACAAGCTATGCAATGAATCAATAGCCGTTCCATTCACGGTAACGGGGAAAGCCGGATACGTCGCCCGATCTTCGGACGACGATGCAGCACGAGCATTCGGCCAGATCAGCGCAGCTCCCGCGGCGATGAGGAGCGCCATCCGTATGGCAGCCCTTCCGGTTCGCAGCTTACGTGTTCGCATCATAATTAAAAATCTCCTTTTCCCGGCCATGCAGCGATCCGACCGGCGAGGTCAATCCAACTGCATTTCGTTCGTTTTCACTTTATCCGTACGACACAGCATCGTGGCCTGCTTCTTCGCATCGTATCGTGTCGGAACCTTCAGCTCAATTCTTTGTAATAAAATACGGTCGCATGCAATTCCCCGTTGGCCGATCTCGCATAACGGGGAATGCGCCCGGCCGGGGTGAATCCAATCGACACGTACAGCCGGTTCGAAGCATCTCCCTCCCGCGTATCGAGAACCAACAAGGAACGGCCTTCCTGCCGGGCCTGCTCCTCTGCCATGCGCATGAGCATACGTCCGATCCCGAGGCGCCGATATTGCGGATGCGTCATCAATTTGGCGATTTCAGCCCGATGCGCGCCGTTTGCCTTGGCGCTTAAGTGGAGCTGTACGCTCCCTACGATTCTGCGCTCTATCGCCGCCGCGAACAGGAGAACACCCGGACCCGGCACGTTCGCCCAATATTCGGCGGCTTCGGAACGCTCCAACGGCGGCAAAAATCCGATCGACGCGCCGTCTTCCACGACGGCGATCAGAAGCTCGGACAACTCCGCGATATGCTCATCATCCACGGAATGCAGCTGTACGATGGTCATTTGATTTTCCAACGCCTTCCCCTCCGATCCGAATTCTATGTATACTCTAAGCTTCGTTCTATTGGCTTTTACCCGTCTATCCATCTATTCGCGGTATCCGTTCAATTCCCTTTGCCGCCGATGCGATACCGTTTCATTCCGAACGGGCGGCTGAGCGATTCTTACCTTTGTCCATGAACCGTCCCTCCTCAAGCACGGGAACGGCCAAGCTCCGATCGGTCTGGATGCAGTGCGTCACATCCGCTTCATATCCCCGCTGGCGAAGCTCGCGTCCGCTCCCGGAATCATAGATCAGCTCGGCCACGTTCAAGCGGGAATATTCATAAGCTCCGACGCACACCTGCGCTTCGGGAGACTTGCTCCCATTCAGCTTCGATAATATAAGACCGGCGGCCAAATAATCCTCGATACCGGGACGCAGTCGATTCTCCTGCTCGGTCGGATCGTTCCACTGCTCCCCGCATGGAACGACGGTAACATCGGCACCCAGGATGGCGCTTTGCTCATTCGCATAGGCAGCCACCGCCGAAGCATTCCGCAAGCAGCCTGCGATCACGGCAGTCGCCTTGGTTGCAGCCCATGTACAGGCGGCGCCGTTAAGTGAGCACATCACGAACTTGTGCCCTTCATCGGAAGGCAAGAACGTCAAGGGCGATAACGAAGGACCTCCAAACTTCTCCGACTCGGCCCTCCCCCAAACCATTCGCGCGCCTATTTCCTCCGCAAAGCGACGGGCATGCTCATTAACCGGAGGCGGATACGGATAAATAACGGCGCCGTACTCGGCGGCCGTTGTTACTGTAGAAGAGAAGCTCAGCACATCGACGACGATGATCAGATCCCCTCGTTCCGCAGCTTCCCTTGCGCCTCGCTGCCCCCATTCCAATTTGCATGCAAACGGCGATTGATCGAACATGTGCATCCGGCTCCTTTTATGAATAGTGGCTAGCATTCCCTTATCGGCCTATCCGTTCCTTCCGTCTCGAATCGGCGGGCTTTCTCTATTATAACTGGCCTCCATGCCCTTCTGCTTGTTAAAATAAAGCTATCCTTTACCCGATCGGAGAAACCGATATGACCGACACGCTCCCTGCATTGCGTACGTTATTGCACATATTTCCCGGCCTGCAGGCCATTCCCGCCGAGGAATGGTCTGCCGCGAAGCCCAGGCTCCAATCCGTTCCTGCTCAGACCGTGCTATTTTCCGGCGACGAAGCCGGCAAATACGCTTTTTTCGTGCTGGACGGCACGATCTCGATCTCAAGCATCACCGCGGAAGGCCGCGAAGCGATGACAGCTCGCTTGTCCGCAGGAGATATATGCTCGCTGATGGTGCTCAGCGGATTAAGCGGCCGGGACTACCCGGGAAGCATTACAGCCGAAACCGACGTGACGGTGCTGTACGTTGCCAAAAGCTCATTCCTGCGCTGGGTCCTCCAGTATGAACGGGTCCGCCAAGCAGTATTCGGCAGCGTGCTGGACGGCTTGATCCGCATGGGCAGTCTCCTCAGCGCAAAATCGTCGCTCCCGCTGGACATACGGTTAGCGGATACGCTGCTCAAGCTCACTTCCGACCGGCAGCCGGACGTGAAGATTACGCATCAGCAGCTCGCCGTCGAGCTGGGCACCGCTCGCGAGGTCGTCAGCCGGCAGCTAAGCCGTATGCAGCGAAGAGGCTGGATCGCCACGGGGAGAGGATCGGTCTCGATCCTTCAGCGGGAGACGCTCGAAGCTTTCGTTGGTGACCAGGTCACAGAAGAACGTTAACTTCCTTGGTATAGTCGATTCAGTCTAATGAGACTGAATTTATCGCATTGAGCGATCAGGAGGTTAACGCTGTGAGCATTCGTTTATCCCCCGGGGACATCGCCCCCGATTTTGTATTCACCGGCATCGACGGCACGTCCGTCCGTTTGTCCGATCTTCGCGGAAAAAAGGTGCTGGTGGCCTTCTTCCGCAACGCCGCCTGCGCGCTGTGCAACTTGCGCGTGCGGCATTTCATCCGGCGCTATGACGCGTGGCAGCGGCTGGACTTGGATGTTGTGGCGGTATTCGAATCTCCCGCCGACAGCCTCTCCCGCCATGTCGGGCGGCAGGAAGCGCCGTTCCCGTTAATCGGCGATCCCGAGGCGAGACTCTACGCGCTGTACGGCGTCGAAGTATCCGAAGCGAAGGTTCAGGCGACGATCGCCGATGCCGCCACGAAGACGTTCGTTGCTCAGGCGGAAGCCGAAGGCTTTGCCTTGACTCCGGAAGCGGGGTCCAACATGAACCGCATTCCGGCCGAATTTCTGATCGACGAGAACGGCATTGTCGCCGTTGCGCATTATGGCCGGCTCGTCACGGATCATCTGCCGCTGGATGCCATCGACCGGTTCGCCTCACTCGGCTGCCTCGAATCGGACAGCCGCAGCAGGTAATTTCGTAAGGACTCGCTTTCACAGGCCATAGCAGAGGGCGCCAAACCGATGCCCTCTGCCGTGATGGCTGGCTCTGCGCATGAAGCGGAGCATCCGAGCGGCAGCTCGGCCCATGAATCCCCATGCTGGCGGCAGCTACAGCGACGTGAAACAAGCCGGCCGCTTCTCGGGAAGCAGCCGGCTTGTTTGTTACGACGAAACGGTTATTCCTTCAGTTGTTAATTTGTAAATTTTTACATTACGGTATCATGCGGTTGAGCCGCTGTCAATAGAAGCCTTCGCCGCAAATCCGATATGCCCCCTGCCGATTTATACCTTTACGTTGTCGCTCAGCAAATCATTTGCCATATTGCCGAATGTTCTTATGTCGCTCATATAATCGTACCCTTCGGAAGGAGACAGCTGATTGTACATGCGGACACCGACGGCGTCGTAACTTGGAAGGACAAGGCAGGCGCAGCCCGTAATGCCCAGTATCATATAAGAATCCTGCGGCAGCCGCTCGCCCAGATGATTCAATGGCGTATCGTGCTGCAGCCACCAAATAAATCCGTTTCGAGGTCGATCTGCCGGCACGGATGAGGGTGTGGCGCAGCGGGAGACACGAGCGAATACAGCTTGCGGCACATGCTGTTCACCGCAGGTGGAGCCTTGACGGAGATGAATATACCCCCATTTGGCGAAGTCCCGCGCGCTGACGAACAAGTTGCTCTGATCTCCCGCTCCGCTGTCGTTCGGCCCGACCCAGTTGTCGGCTCGACCGTAATAATTGTAGATCAGATGCTCGTGATTCGCGATTTCCCAGCCCGTTTCATTCAAATCATAAGGCTCAAATACTTGGCGTCTCATCCATTCGCTCAAGGAATAACCGGTTTGCCGCTGAACCAGCTCAAACAATAACGCAATGCCGGTATTTCGGTACGCCCAATCTTCGCCGGCCGCAAATTCGCTTTCCAGCTTCCCCAGCTTCGACGTTAAACCGTGGGTATGTGTCAATAGATGCCTTAGCGTTACGCCTCTCGCCATCTCCTTATACTCGGCCAGATACCTTGCGATTTCATCGTCCATGCCGGTGATGTGTCCCTGCTCCATTAGCAGGCTGATCGCAAGGGCAAGATACGTTTTGCGGGCAGAGCCGACGTTGAACCGGGTAAAGGCGTCTACGGCTCGCGATGCTTCCGCGGCATCGTGCCTGCCCGAATACCATTCGTTAACGACGGCATCGTTCTGGATCACGTAGACAGCCGCAGCCGTAGCGCCGATCTGTTGTTGAATATCGTGAACATACGCGTTCAAGCTTTGAAAACGGTTTGTCGTCAACCTTTTCACACATCCTTCTTATCCACCTGCACCGCAAAATACTCTGCCCAGACCAAGCCGGCAGCAGCTATATCTATATCGTTTCCATAATCCGCGAGAGCGCCTCCTCCACGGATAAGACCCGCTTCTCGTTGTCTTTGCGTTCCGCATACTCCACGCTTCCGTCCCCGGCATGCTTGCCGACAACCACGCGAATCGGGATGCCGATCAGCTCGGCATCGTTAAATTTCACGCCGGCCCGCTCCTCTCTATCGTCGAGCAGCACATCGACGCCGCGCTCCCGCAATTGCGCATACAGCTCCTCCGCAAGGCGCATCTGGACCTCGTCCTTGACCGATACCGGAATGACGTGGACGCGATAAGGTGCAATCGCCGGCGGCCAGAGGATGCCCCGCTCATCATGATGCTGCTCGACGATCGCCGACAGCATCCGGGATACGCCGATACCGTAGCACCCCATAATGACAGGCTGCTCTTGGCCCGCCGCATCCGCAAAACGCGCGCCGAGCGCTTCGCTGTATTTGGTGCCGAGCTTGAACACATGGCCGACCTCGATGCCCTTGAACAATTGCAGCGTGCCGTCCTCGCACTGCGCGCAGCGCTCCCCTTCCTTGACGTTCCGGAAGTCGCCCGTGCGTTCCACCGAAAAGTCGCGGCCGGGAACGACATGCTGCAGATGGAAGTCGGCTTCGTTCGCGCCTGCGATGCCGCTCGTCATGGTAGCGACGGCGGTATCGACCAGCACCGGAATTTGCAGCCCGACCGGACCGGCGAATCCGACAGGCGCTCCGGTAACGGCGGCAGTCATCTGCGCATCGGCGAGCTCGAGCTCCAGTGCGCCGACTTCATTTTTCACCTTCGTCTCGTTCACCTCATGGTCGCCGCGCACCACCACAGCCAGCGGCTTGCCGTCGGCAGCGTAGATCAGCGTCTTGATCATATTCCGTGACTCGGTCCCGAAATATTGCGCCAGCTGCTCGATCGTACGAACGTGCGGCGTATGCACCTTCTCCACCGGAGGCACGGCTGTCACCGCAGGTGCGGGACGCTCGGCGCGGGACTGCGCTTTCTCCATGTTGGCCGCATAGCCGCAGCAGTCGCAAGCGGCGATCGTATCTTCGCCGATCTCGGCAAGCGCCATAAATTCATGCGTGCCGCCTTCGCCGCCAATCGCCCCCGCGTCCGCTTCGACCGCCCGGTATTGTAAGCCGCAGCGCTCCATAATGCGCACGTAAGCGTCATACATTGTGCGATACGATGAATCGAGACCTTCCCAGGAGGCATCGAAGGAGTAGGCGTCCTTCATCAGAAACTCTCTGCCGCGCAGCAGCCCGAACCGCGGACGGGGCTCATCGCGAAACTTCGTTTGGATTTGATATACAATAACAGGCAGTCTCCTGTAAGAGCTGATTTCGTTCTTGATCAGCGTCGTGACGACTTCTTCATGCGTAGGACCGAGCGCGAATTCACGGTCGTGACGATCCTTCAGCCGGATCAGCTCCGGTCCGTATACGCTATAGCGGCCGGATTGCTTCCACAGCTCAGCGGGCTGCAGCGCCGGCATCAGCATCTCCTGCGCACCCGCGCGGTCCATTTCCTCCCGCACGATCTGCTCCAGCTTGCGCAGCACGCGCCGGCCCAGCGGCATATACGTATACACACCCGAAGCAAGCTGTCTTATAAAGCCTGCCTTCAGCAGCAGCCGATGGTTGGCCGCTTCCGCATCGGACGGCACTTCGCGCAGCGTGCTGGAACATAGCGTCGATTGTCTCATCAGGGATCACTCCTTCAATATAGGTTGAAACGCAAAAAGACACACTCATCAGGGACGAATGTGTCGTGGTACCACCCAGCTTCAATCGCCGGTTAAGGCGATCCTCTGCCCGAATAACGGTCGGTGCCGGCAGCGGATACTAAGGTTTCACCGCGCAGCTCGCAAGGCGGGGAGCGTTCATCCGCAAGGAGAAGCCTTTCAGCCGGGGGCTTCTTCTCTGTAACCTGCGATAAGGAACCTCATGTCCTTGGTCCAAGCCATTGATTTGCTAATTTTCGCTTAAATTTACACTATTCGCGGCGCCTAGTCAACTAGGCAGCAAAATAGCCAGCAAATAATCGCTCGGCGCATGACGTCCCGATGTCTGTCATACAGCCCGATGAATGGCCCCTGCAACCATTGTCATCCGAATTTCGTTTAGATACTGAAGGATGAAACGAGTAAAGGAGGATCTGCCTTGGACTTTGTGCGGGATTATGCGATGTATACGGCCATTTTTGGCATATTCGGCTGCAGCTGGTTCGGCTGGGCCCAAGAAAATCCGAGACCGGGATGGCGTTTTTATCTCGGCATTGCATCATCGGTCTCGCTGCTGGTCGGCTTATACGGCGCGTACTTAAGCATTACGCATTGGGACGCGGGTACGGCTTTGGCGGCGCCCGGCGCCTTCGATCATTATTTGCTGTTCGTGTTCATTGAATTTTTGCTCGCCGCGGCCGGCGCTATCGTCTTGCTCCGCAAGAAGCGCGGCGATGCTGTGGCACCTTGGGTTGCGTTTGTCGTCGGCGTTCATTTTTTCTGGCTGAATAGCGTATTCCAGGATAGCGCCTTGAATGTGTTGGCCGTGCTGCTCATTATCGTCGCGGCCGCATCCATATTTATCTCCAAAAAACTGAACGTCGCACCGAGCGCGATAACGGGAATCGGCGCCGGCACCGTGCTGCTCGGCTTTGCGGTACTGGGCTGGATTCGCTTCGCTGCCGTCTGACCGGCCTTACCGCTCGCTTCATGGAAGAAGCCTTTCAGCGCGAAAGGCTTCTTCTTCTTCGTCTATTCCGTTCTTCCGCAGCCTGAAGCTCAATGCCGAGAAAGGTAGAGCGCCGTTTCCGCCAATCGGGTCGCATAGCCCATTTCGTTATCGTACCAGGCCGCAACGGATACAAGCTGGCCGTCGAGCACCTGGGTAAGCGGAAGATCAATGATCGATGAATGACGTTCGCCGACGATCCGGGAGGAGGCGTATTCGTCCTCCAGGACGGTCAATATGCCGCGCAGCTGCTCGCTCTCCGCCGCAGCCCGGAACATAGCGTTCACTTCTTCGCGCGACGTGCTCTTCTCCACCTGCACGTTCACTTCAACGATGCTTCCCGTGCGAACGGGAACACGGTACGCCTTCCCGGTAATGTTCAGCTCCGGCCAAATGAATTTAAGCGCTTTGGCCGCACCCGAGGAGGACGGAATAATGTTCTCAGCCGCCGCCCAGGAATCCCGCATCGCGCTCATCGGCTGGTCGGTTAACGACTGGGTATTCGTATAAGCATGCACCGTTGAAAAAAATCCACTCTTGATTCCGAGACGTTCCCCGATAATCTTCACTACCGGCGCCAGCGCATTGGTCGTACAGCTCCCCATGCTAATAATGCGATGCTGCGTCGAGTCATAATTGTCCAGGTTGATGCCCGGCAGCAGAATCGCATCGCAATCCTCCAAAGACTTGCTCGGAGCGCTGACGAGCACTTTCTTCGCCCCGCGATCCAGATGGGCCTGTGCTCCGCTGCGG
The DNA here is from genome assembly GCF_910593845.1 of Paenibacillus solanacearum. GTDB lineage: Bacteria > Bacillota > Bacilli > Paenibacillales > NBRC-103111 > Paenibacillus_G > Paenibacillus_G solanacearum. The sequence goes on from NZ_CAJVAS010000009.1 coordinate 43,588, forward strand.
GTCGTCGCTCTCGCGGTGCAATCGATAACGACGTCGACGCCCAGCGCTTCCCAATCCGGCAATGCTTCCGGCGAATTCAAATACGGAATCTCTTGATTGTCTATGATGAATCGATCCGAGCCAGCCTCTACGCGTCCGGGATACTTGCCGTAGTTCGTATCGTAGGCAAATAAGCTCGCCAATGCCTTGATGTCTTTGATGTCGGAGATTGAAACCGGAACAAACATGTTTTGTAAAAGCGCCGCTTTCGCGGCCGTCCTGCCAATTCTCCCGAATCCGTGAATTGCAATGTTTCCCATACTTTTCGCTCCCTCTCCAGTAACTTTTGTTATCGGGACCATTTTGGTCCCACAGGGACTTTTTACGTCCACAAGTGAATTATATCACCCTTTTTATGGGAAATCAATCCGCATTTATATTCCAGTGTCATTGATCTCCCTGCGTTTAACATGCAGCCGAAGCGTACCAGCCGCCGAACGCTCGTACTGAACCGCTGCAAGCTGCTCGGGTCCGGCGCAAACAACGGCTTCCCGCCGCAAAGTATGGCAGCCGTAATCGGGAACCATGAATTGGCTCACGCCTCCCTCGCAACAATCCATTCTCTTGCTGCGTCTACTAGCATAGAACCAACTCATGCTGAATGATGGAGTGTGCCGTCTTGAAAAAAGTTCCTTTCACCCTTGCTTTAAGCGCCGGCCTGCTGATTGCCGGCACGACGACGGTTTTTGCCGCGGACGCCGTGAAAGCGGTGCTGTTCCCGATTCAAGTGTTTATTCAACAAAAAGCCCAGACGCTTCCGGCGGAAAGCCCGATTCTGAACTACAATAATCAAACGTATGTGCCTCTGCGATTTTTCTCGGAGCAGCTCGGCCAACAGGTCGACTACAAGCAAGGTGCCGCGAATGAACAGAGCAGCGTCTCGTTAAGCGCTCCGCACAGTGATCCGGCAGGCGAAGCATGGCATTTGACTTACTTGATGCAGCCCGGCAATCATCGGGATGCCCCGCTGTCTCTCATGCTGAACATGACAGAGCTGAATCCGGAGGAAAATAAACCGCTGGAAGATCGCATGTACCAATTTCACGCTTCGATCTATAACGTCGGCAAGGAGGATGTTGTATTGCTGAACGGGTTCAACATCGATCTGGAAATCGTGAAGGTAGACGAAGGCGGAGGCGGAATCGGCGAGGTTGTATGGGAAGGCGCCATCGGACATGTCCCTTCGAAGAACGGACCCGTCCACATTCAAGGACTGCCGATTCCCGGAGCGAATAACGATATGTTCTGGGGCGTTCAATCGCCGGCCTGGAGCTGGGACGGCAAGGATCGCAACGGCGTTCCGCTGCAGCCGGGATCGTATTATTTAAGGCAGAAGGAAGGCGCCCATCTGCAATACGGGATCATTAACGGGTCAGGCGAGACCGTGACGCATAACTTCAATCGCAGTATGGCTAACGGGATCGCCGGTTTCTACATTCGCACGCTCCCCTGAATGCAGCCAAGGCCGTCGAACACAAACCATGTCCGGCGGCCTTGCCCTATGTCAAGCGGGGGCAATCTTATAAAACGAGGTTTCGCGCAGTCATGCCATCGGCAGCGCGTTCGTCACAATCCCTTATACGATTCCGTCTTGTGCAATATCCATGAACGAACATCGGAAATAAGGTATAACGTACCGGAGACGACGGCAAGGTCCTCTTCTCGCGTAATATCCAGAAGCATGTTCAGCGCTTCCTTCCACCTAGGCTCCACATGCATCCGAATGTGCAGCTGCTGTTCATCCGCTATGCGCTGCGCCAGCTGGTACAGGTCGCCTGCAGGCAGCTCGTTGCGAAACGCCGGCTCGGTAATGATGAGCGTATCGACCAGCGGCAGCACATGCTTGAGATATTCCGAATGCTCCTTCGTATTCAGCATGCCCATCATCAGATGCAGCCGCTTATACGAGTAAACCGTGCGCAGCGCATCGGCAAGCGTCTGAGCCCCTTCCGGATTATGCGCTCCGTCGAGCACCAAGCGCGGCTTGCCGGACACCATCTCGAGCCTCCCTGCCCACTTCGTTCGGGCCAGCCCTTCTTCAAGCCCAAGGAGGTTCACGCCGTGCCGGGTCCGCAGCAGCTCCAACGCCATGACCGTAACCGATGCGTTCTTGAACTGGTGCCGTCCGTTCAGCCGGATCTGCAATCGCTCGCGGCGGCCTTGGGCGCTCCGAAAGTTGAACGTTTGCTCGTCCAGCTCGGAGGATACTTCCTCGTATTCGAAATCGCGGTTCAGCAAATAAAGATCGGATCCTTGATCCGCGCAGCGCTGCCGGATCACCTCGATCACTTCTTCCTGCTCAGCCGCGCTTACGACAGGAACGCCCCGCTTGACGATCCCGGCCTTCTCGAACGCGATCTTCTCCAGCGAATTCCCTAGTATAGCCATATGATCATGTCCGATATTCGTGATGACGGAAACGAGCGGCGTAACGACATTGGTCGAATCCAGCCTGCCGCCGAGCCCTACTTCCAGAACGACAAAGTCGGGCCGGACTTGGGCGAAATAAACGAAGGCCATGCAGGTCGTCACTTCGAACATCGTAGGGTGACCGAGATCGGACTGCGCAACCTCCTCTACAAGCGGCTTCAACACATTCGTAATCGCAAGCACCTCTTGCTCCGGGATGTCTGCGCCATTCCACTGAATCCGGTTCGTAAACCTTTCGATACACGGCGAAGTGAACGTCCCTACCGAATATCCGCTTTGCAAGAGCACCTCCGTCAAAAATGCGCATGTCGAGCCTTTGCCGTTCGTACCGGCGACATGAATAAACGACAGCCCGCGTTCCGGATGTCCGAGCCGATCCAGCAGCCTCTCCATTCGATCCAAGCCCGGTTTGATGCCGAAAGGCACGATCCCCTCCACCCAATTCACAGCCGAAGCAACGTCATTGAAATATTCCATACGTGCACCTCCCAGAAAAATAAAAAGCATCCGATCCGTAGATCGAACACTTTGCCCAGGCGTACGGCTTTGTCCATATGTGCTCCCTCGTGGTTCACCACGTTTACGCCAGTTGCACATACCAAATATTTACTCTTATTATAGTCTACAGTCTGCGATTCGCAAAGATTTTTTTCAAATCGAGTGCCTGTCGGATGCCGTCCTTTCATTCCATAGTCAGCTGTGTTTCTTCGCGACAATGGCGATTTCTTCAGGCAAATACGACTTCATCGTACTGCCCTGCGTCTCCGTTTCGACCATCCGTTCGATCGTAAAGCCGGCTGCTGAAATCGCATTGACGATGTCGGCCAGCGTGTGAAAAAAATTGACGGTCGGCTTGTTCACATCAACGCCATGTCTTCTTCCAACGGCGGTTGCATCAAAGCGGTAGTAATGCGGAGCTCTGTCGTGGTAACGGCGCGTAATCTCCAGCAGTCCGCCGTTTTCATGCAGCAGCTTGGCCAGCGGATGCGGTCCGGCGTACAACAGACGCCCTCCCGGCTTGAGCACCCGGTACCATGTCTTAAACGCTTTCTTAATGTCTTCATACCAGACCAGATAGGTGGCATAGACGATATCATAGGCTTCGTCGGCGATAGGCTGCAAAGTCTGCGCGTCAGCCGCCTGAAACTCCACATCCAACTCCATGATCGCGGCGTTGTTCTTGGCGATCTCAATCGCAACCTCGCTGATATCGCATGCCGTAACCTTCGCTCCCAAATTGGCCCAAGAGAAGGCTTGACTGGCATCGCAGGCACAGCAAGTGTCAAGCAGCCGCAATCCCCGGACATCGCCCAGCAGACGAAACTCGAAGGAATCGACCACTCCGCCTCCTGCAAAAAACTTGTAATAATCCGGCCGTTCTTTCAATATCGCTTCCATATATTCCGGGTGGTACGCATCCCACTGCTGCCGGATCATATGGAGATGGTTGTTATCAGCCACAGCGTTCACTCCCTTTATTCCTTCTCGCCCCAGTTCAAGTCCTCAGTTTGATACAAATGCAGCAGCGATTTCCAGTTATGCAAAGTATATTCCGGATCCCACGGCTCGCCTTTAGCAGCTAGTCCCAAATGGAACTTCTTCGATGCGCTTGCTCATAAAGGACAACAGCGCATGCTCGTAATGCAAGCTTTCGATAAGGGTGGTTCGGTGTCTCACGCGTACGACATACTTGCGATTTTCGGTACGTACGGCAAATACGTCATTCCACCAGCCTCCCTCCAAACGATACGCTTCAATGATCTTCTCCATTTCGTAATGCCGTTCCAATGCTTGGATAAGGCCAAGCGGCAGCGCAGTGTCCATAACATACACTCCTTCGTTCTTTCGGTAATCACTTGTTTTGAAAAAAAATAAGCCTTGGGAAATGACGTCCCCAGGGCAAGCTTTCGTGACGCAGCCGATCAGGCCGTTCGATCGAAACCATACTACCATCATCTATATCCATTGCATAGGTATTTAATGGTTATAATGAACTGTAAACAACCATGCCCCACCGCGCTTTTACAGCACGTCGCTGACGTCCATGCAGCCGACCCGCAAATACCCGCTTTCATCTTCATAAGTAAACGTCACCTTGCTGCTGTCGGGACTGAACGACGGATGCGGATGACCAGGATGATGCTTCCAGCGGTCGATCTCGCACAGCACGGCGGACTTGCCGCTATGCACGTCGGTCAGCACGATCCGGCTTCGCGTCCCGCCGGGTCCCGTATCCGACACCGCCCAGCGCCCGTCGGAGCTAACGGCGGCGTGCCAATGGACGTGCTCGCTATTGATGCAGCCCCACCGCTTCCCGTCCTTCGTGACATAGTAAATGCCTTTCGGCGCAAGCGGACTGACGCCGTATTTGACGAAATACAATCGTTCGCCGTCATAGGACCACATCTCGTGGCCTACGCACTCGCCGACAGTGCCGTCGTCCAGCAGCATTTGCTTAAACAGATTGACCGCCTCTCCCTTTCTCGCATCGACAACCCAGATTCGGTCCGGGATGCGCTCGGTCATCCCTTCATGCGCATAAAAGATGAGATCCGTATACACCGGATTTACCAAGGCGTGGCTCGCCGCCGGAAACGGCTGGGCGAACTTCGGATCGATCGCGATGCGCCATCGGCCGGTCGGGACGTCGACGGACAATACGAGCGTATGATCCTCCTTGCTGCCGATCACCGATACGGTCTTGCCATCGCTTGAGATCGAAACGGGACCGATCAGTTTCATCTCTTCATCCACCTTGCATACTTCACTTACATGAGCGCGTTCAAAATCGACAGCAAGAATTTTGTTGCCGACGCAGTAGTAGTAGCGATCGTCGGACGCGGATGTTCCCGCCCCGTACGGCACGTTCTCAGCCAGCGCTTTGCTCCCGCCCGTTTCCGTATTGTACAGCACGAACCGGCACCGGTGCGTATCCGGATTCACGTTCGCCGATACGATCAGGTCGCGGCTGTTGCTTCTCCACGAAGATGCGGTGAAATACCCGTGAGCTGTATGGGACCGTTCATCCCCGACAGAATGGAACGTGCGGCCAGTGTGACCGTTCGTTACAAGCTTGGTTGCCAGCATGCTTTTTCACTCTCCTCTTTTCCGCGGCACGGACGATTAGGCACTATTTCACCTTCAGCTTGGCAATCTGCTGATTGATTTCCTCTTGCGCTTCTCTTAATGCGGTGTTGACGTCTTTGTCGTTCACGACGACATCCTTGAATTTCGCCTGCATAACGGCTGCGGCAACGGATTCGTATTTGGAGACCGGCTTTCTCGTCGGCGCGAGCTGGTTCTTGATCAACGCTTCTCGGTTTTTGCCTTCCAGTATCGGGTTTTCCTTTCCGTACTCCTTCTTGATCTCCTGGTTTTTGAGCACGGTCATTCTGCCCTGCTTAATCTCCGCCGTCTGTACTTCATCGGATAAAATATGCGCGATCGCCTGGAACGCCTGCTCCTTGTACTTGCTTGTTTTGGAGATCGCCATGCCGGGCGCGAACATTTGGATCGTTCGTCCCGGAGCTTCCTTGAAGGTCGGCACCGTGACCACATCCCAATTGAGGCCGCCTTTGACCGCTTCGGGCAGCGACCCGAAGATCGTCGTCGAGGCGAACATCGCCAGCGTTTTGTCCTTCAAATAAAACTGCGCCGCTTTGCCGTAATCTTGCGAAGCGAGCTTGCCGCCGTCCATTTCGTAGATCCGCTTCATCGTGCCGAACCAGTTTTTCCATTGTTCGGTGTTGACCGCGGCATTATCGTTCGCATCGAGAAGCGGCAGCGACAGCTGGTTGTACGGGATCAAGATGTTGTCGTTTATGCCGATGCCGCGATACTGCACGCCGTCCACCAGCTTCGTTACCTTTTTGGCCAGCTCGACCGCATCGTCCCAAGTCATACCGTCCTTCGGATACGGCACGCCGAATTTATCGAATATATCTTTGTTGTAAAAGAGCGCCTCCACATTGATCGAACGCGGCAATGCAAGCAGTTTCCCTTCATTGCCCGCACCGGCGTACGTTTTCATATCATCGAGCACAGCCGGGTCGATTCGGCTCAGGTCGAAGTTGTACTTTTTGGCGAGCGGGGTCATGTCATAAGGAACGTCCAGATCCTTGTACGTAATAATATCCGCACCGCTGTCGAGAAATAAAATGTCCGGCACATTACCTGCCGCCACAAGGTCTTCGATCATTGATCCTTTCGCCCGTTTTATGACCTGAATCGTAATAAACGGATATTTTTTCTTGATCGGCTCTTCGAACGCGGTTTTGAACAATTCATCGCCCATGCTTGTGTTGAACACCGTAAGCGTGACCGGTTCCGTACTCATCGCCGCCGGCTCGTTTTTACCCGGATCCGCCGCATTGCCGTTCCCGCCCGCCGGGCCTCCTTGCGCGCAGCCAGTCGCCCCTAATGCCAACGTCAGCAGACTCGTCAACAGCGCAAACCCGTTCTTGTTTATATAGGTCATATCGAACCCTCCCGATTGGTATATTAAAAAAATGGTTCATATCCCGATAAAACGCTTCCAGAACACCGGTACATTCGTTTATGATGAAACTAAAGTGAAAAACGCTCATCCTGCAAGCAGCTTAGCCTGCAATTACAAATTCATTTTTATGACCATTGCGCTGCTGGAGGTCATAGAAGGAGGTTCGTGATGAACATTCATGATTCGGAACCTTTTATCGACAGCATGGTGAACAACGATTTGAAGGATTTGCCTTTCTTTATTAAACATCGCTGGACCGACTTTCATTTTAGGATGAATTATCATTCCCACAACGGCTATGAACTGTACATTGTCCACGAAGGCTCGGGCAATTTTTTGACGGATAGCCGAATCTACCCGATTGACGGAGTTCATGTTTTTCTGATCGGAGAGAACGAGATTCATAAGCCGATTATCGTCCAAGGGCAGAAGTATACCCGAACCGTCATTAACTTCCTGCCGGAGTTTCTGCAGTCCAGCACCAAAAAGAAGTGGCTGGACATGTTCGATCGGGCGCGCCATCCGGATAAAATGCACATCCGCTTGAATGCCAAGGAGCATTCGTATATCTCCGCGATTTTGTCGCGCATGCATGAGGAATACTCCACCCGGGAGTACGGCTTCGACCAAATGCTCTCCGTTTATTTGAACCGGCTGCTCTTCGAAATTTACCGGCTGCTTCATTCCGGCAAAGAACCGGATTCCAAGGCGACGTCCAGCTCCTCCAACGCCATTGTGGAAAACGTCATCAACTATTTATCCGAACATTATGCCGAAGACGTCTCGCTTGACGAGCTGGCGAAAATGTTTTTCATAACCCCTTACTACTTGTGCCATTTGTTCAAAAAGACGACCGGTGATACGATCAGCAAATTCATCTTGTACACGCGCATCCACCACGCCAAGAGACTGCTTACCCATTCGGATCTGACCATCTCGGATATCGCCATGAAGATCGGCTTCAACAGCTCCCCGTATTTCGGCATGGTTTTCAAAAAACATCTGGAAATGACGCCGAAGCAGTTCCGCACCAAATATAGACAATCGAGCGCGAAAGGATTCGATTTCGTTTAATTGCCGGTCGGCGGCCTTAGCTCCGACCATACGCCTGGCGTTCCGGAGACCGTGCAGATCCAGCCGGTGACGATATATCTACTGCCGGATGTCCCAGTTTCGATGGGAGCCTGGTTATACAGCACGTCTCCTGCGCTCCAGGCATATTCCGCAGGCGCGGACAGCGCCTCGTACCTCCCTTGGCTGGCGCGAATATGCCAACTGCCCTGATCGAAATAAATTTGGCTTACATCGTTGCCTCTGTAGTTGCCGATCGAGAAGCTTGGCCGCACCCCGCTTCGAATATACACAAGCGAGTGCGAGCGAACCCTGGATACGGTCGTATTCGCTCCGTTCACGACAATCGCCCGGTTGGTCGTGCCGGTGACGGTCACGTTATCGACGACGCCGTAATCGCCGTTCATTTGCACGCCGTATCCGCCCTTGCACTCGATGATCGTATCTTTTATCGTCACTTTGTTATGATTCGGGTTTACGATGAATGGCGTATTCGCCTGAATAACCCCGCCGAGTACGGTCACGTTCGCGTCCAGCGCCGCCTGCGCGTCTCTGATAAAGATGCCCGTGTTGGACGTGTCGTTCAAATTGACAATGTCCGGCTGGATCACTCGGTGGTAGCCCTGCATCCCGTCGACATATTCGAACTTGATGCCGTATGGATTCCAGCAGCGGATGACCGGGTTCACGATATCGACGTCTTTGGATTTCCCCTTAATGACGATGGCGCCCTCCGTGCAGCCGGGCAGCGTGCTGATCTTGGCTTGAATAACGCCGCGTTCAACGGAAAGAAACTCGATCGCCTGATCATCCACCTCGCTCAAGCTTCCGGTGACCGTGACATCGCTGCACTCCGAAAATTGTACCGCCTCCAGCCGATTGCCGCCCGTAACGTTCGTTTCCCGGTTGTAGCGTCCGCTGCCGATGGAGTCGATATGGAGCCGTACGTTCCGGCTTCCATAGATCGTGCTGTCGCCCGTCAAGCTGCTGATGCACAGCGCGTCGATGGCGACATTTTGAATGCCGTTGGCTCGAATGACTTTCACGGACGATCCGTCGGTTTGGCCGCACCTAGCGGCGGTGACGTCAAGCCTGATATTGTTGCTGTCCAGCAGCACGGCCGTGTGCGTCGACAGCAAGTCAGCCGCCTGTACCTGCAAGCGCAGATCACAGCACTTCGATACGGCGATGCCCGGGCTGGACGATCCCCGTACACCCGTCATGGAAACGCTTACCGATCCGCCGATGCAACGGCTGACGGAAATGCCGACGGAGTGAAGCGACAGTCCCTCCGAAACGTGCAGCGTGTACGGGCGGGTGATTCGGGTAACCGTCACTCCGGTCAAGTTGAACAGAATGTTCCGGTCGAGCGTCACAACGCCTCCGGCAGCAGCAACCACCTTCGCGATCAAACGCGTCGCCGTATAGCGGCTCGGCGTATAAAGCGAATGCCCAATCGTGCCCGCAATTTCGAGGAAATCTCCAGCCGCCGCGGATACGGCCGTTGTCAACCGGAAATCCCCTGCCGTCACATTGCTTGCCGTCCCCGCCGCACCCGCCGGCGCATCGAACAGAAACGTTCCGCCGCCGAACAGGCGCACCCCCTCGGCGATCAACGCCACGTGCTTCCCGCTAACCGTTACATTGCCCGTCATGTAATACGCTCCGGCAGGAATGTAGACTGCGCCTCCCGCTTCAATCGCATCGAACGTCTGCTGGAACGGCAGCGCATTGTTCGTCGGATTCGGATTGACCGTTCCATCAGCGAGAAAGTAATCCGCCTTCGCTCCCTTGTCCTTCACGTTATACTCGATGCAGCAGTTCGCCGGCAGGTCGCCGGTATTGCCGTAAACCGCTTCGCTCACGCTCTGCCCGGCCGCTGCGCTCCCCATCCCCGTCAAGCTGCTCCCCGCAAGCAACCCGATGCCTGCCGCGCCTAAGCCTGTGAAAAATGTTCTTCGGCTCAAAAGGGCCGGTTCTTTCCGATCGCGCTCCCGTTCCACTATACAATCCTCCCCGTAAACATATCGAAGCTACATTTACTCAGTCTCCCTTGTTTGTATGCCAGCCGCTGTACTTTCGATTATAAAAAAAGAATCCGCATCCAAACATTTCATTATTGCTGTAAAACTATAACGAAATTGTTCTGTTGTTTATAATCATTTTTTCCAATGAATGCTATTTCGTACGCCTATTGGGAAGATGAAATATGAATCTGGCCCGAGCGGTGATATTGCGGAGCGCGCTATAGGATTGTTCCGGGGAAGAAGTATACGTCAGCTTACGTGGAAGATGAGCAGCATTCCCGACCGTTGGCACGAGGATACTCGATGCATAATTGGTACATGTACTCGGGGTGATTGATCTGGATGCTCCCTCTCTGCTCCAAGATCTTGGCAAGCTATTACATCAGTTTATTTTTTAGCAATGTACAATGTTTCAGCGTATCAGCAATCAGGTAATGGTTTCGTTCCTTGAGCTGATTTACTAATTCCGCAGCTGTACCTTTGGCCGTCACGTAATCCGATGCGGAGACGGCTCCCTTTTCATAGGCTTCCTCCAACTCCGTTTCATCCAATACATAGATGCGCCCGTCCGGCAAATACACAATATCCAAATAAAGATCCTCGATATAAGGAATGCCTGTTTCGGTGAACCCCATATCTTTAATGATATCGATATACCATTGGATAACGTTGTCATGGTTATCTATGGATGCCGTCACCGCGTAATTGCGGTGTACAGGGAAGTACATGAACCATTTGTAATCGTCATCAGCAATGCAAAGATGGCTGTCGCCATACTTGACGCATACGGGCTCTTCGACTTTATCTAACGTCAGCAAGGAAATATGGCCCATAAACGCCCCTTCCTCAAGATACATTTGCGCATAACGCTTCTCATAGATTCGGAACCATCCCGGATCATCGGCAAACTTCTTTTTCATGGCAGCCTCCCACTAGCTCTACATCCGCGCGTTCCTACCGTCTACGCTTTTTGGTAAACATAATGACTTCCATTTGTAAGATACGCTTTGAATTAACCGACGTTTATTAAATGGCCAAAATGAATTATAATCCATATCGGGACACGTCAATATACCTTGACAGGAATATTCCATATTATGTATATTTAAAGGTATGAAGGGAGAAATGCGTATGGGCGGGAAATTAACAACTTTGAGCGCGCTTGCCGAGCCCAATCGCTTGCACATTGTCGAGCTTTTGCGCAACGGACCGCTTACGGTAGGAGAAATCGCCAACGCGCTTGGACTTCGTCAGCCGCAAGCTTCCAAGCATCTTCGCGTACTAAGCGAATCCGGGCTTGTCGAAGTAGAGCCGGATGCCAACCGGCGCATTTACCGGCTGCGGCCAGAGCCGCTCGTCGAATTGGATGAATGGATGGAATCTTTTCGCCGCATGTGGGAGGAACGATTCGACCGTCTCGACGATTACTTGCGGATGCTGCAGGAGAAGGGCAATAAGGAATAGATCTTGGGTACAGCGTAGAGTCGAATCATGTGATTAATAACGGCGAGACATAAATACAATACAAACCGCGGACGATTGCCGCGGTTTGTTTTAATATTTTCACATTCATCCCGATACGAATCAACCTTTACAAGGTCGCCACAGAGCCGTCTTTATCGCTCTCCCGCAACTGACGCAGCTGCTCCTGCTGGAACTGATGCGCCCGTGCATCCTCCTGCTCCGGCGAGCAAATGCGGCGAAGCTCCTCTTCCAGCTCGGCCGCTTTCTCCGGATAAGACGCGAACACATTGTTCAGCTCTTCCGGGTCATTCCGCAGATGGAACAGCTGATGCGGCGCTTCGGCATAATAGATCAGCTTCCAGTCTCCTTTGCGAATCAGGTAAGCTCCCGATCTTGTGCCATGCCCGTGATATTCCGAGAATACGACCCGATCCTCGTCCTGCTCGCTCACCGTTTGCAGCGGCTCTCCGGCCCAATGCTCCGGTCGTGCGGCGCCTGCGGAGTAAAACAGCGAAGCCTGCACGTCATGCGTATCGACCGGCGTCTCCACTCGTTTGCCCTTCGCAAAGTCGGGACCGGCCGCTATGCACGGCACGCGAACCGAATCCTCGTACAGCGAGCATTTCCACCACATGCCGAACTTGCCCAGCATCTCCCCATGATCCGAAGTGTAAATGACATTCGTGCTGTCTTTGAGCCCATTTTCTTGCAACACGTCGAGCAGTCTTCCGATCTGGTCGTCGATAAACGCCACATTGCCCAAGTAGCCTCTTCGCAGCCCGCGCACCTGCTCTTCGGTAAATAAATCCGTTTCGAAATGTGCCCGCAAATCGCGCGCATACGGATGGTTGGCGCTCGCTTCTTCCTTCCCATAGCGGGGAAGATCGCCGCCCTCGGGATACAAATCCCAATAATCCTGCGTGTTCCACTGCGGGAAATGCGGATTGAGCACGTTAATGGTCAAGCACCACGGCTGTTCCAACGTCGGGGCCACTTCGCGCAGCCACTGGAGCGCGTCATTGATTACTTTCAAGTCTCCGTCGAAGGCGGTCTCCTTCACGCCGTAGCCATCCGCCCGCTGCGCAGCGTCTTTGCGGATCGCAAGCGGCTTGCGGCTGAAGTTCGTATCGCCGGGCTTCTTCTGGTCTTTGCTGTGATGAATTTCCGAGAAGCCAAGCCGCTGGCCCGCGTCGTATACATGCGTTTTGCCGAAGTGGGCGGTATGTACGCCTTGATCGCGCAGCACCTTGCCGTAAGTCGGGAAGTCGGTCCGCAGCCCGACGTTGCAGTTGCTGTACGTCTGCAGCTCGTGCACGCGCAAGCCTGCCATAAAGGCGGATCGGCTCGGCGAGCAGAGCGGCGAGGGGCAATACGCGTTCTCGTACACGGTGCCTTCCGCCGCAAGCCGCTCCAAGTTCGGCGTGTGCAGGAAGGGATGACCGTACACTGCGGAGTAACGCGGGTTATGCTCGTCGGACATGAATACGATGCTGTTGCTCATTCGGTATTCCTCCTTATCGGATCGCCTGATGGCGATAGGGTCTAATGGCGCGTCTCTTGCTCCGTTACGCGGCGCTGACCGCTCTTCTTCTCCTCCGCGGCAATAATTTCCGCCGGGGCCTCTCCCGCTTCGGCCATGCGCCGCAGCAGCCGCTGCCTGAGCACGTCGGCGGTCGACTGGTGTGACTGATAGCCGATCAAGTTCGTCAGCTCGTACGGATCGGCCTGCAGATCGTACAGAAACTCCTCCGCGTACGTGTCGGACGAAGCGCTGTTGCGGGTGGAATCCGGCGCCGACACCGAATATTTCCACCGCTGCGTGCGAATCGCGCGCCCGGTCTGCGCTTCGCTGATCTGCACGAACACGTCTTCCGGCCAATCGGCCGTTTCGCGGCGGAGCAGCGGCAAAATGGATCGGCCCTGCATCGACGCGGGCACCGGCAGGCCGGCAGCGTCAAGCAGCGTCGGCGGCAGGTCGATCAAGCTGACCAGCTCGCGGATTTGCCCGCGGCTCGTAAAGCCCGGCCCGGTGAACGCGGTCGGCACGCGGATCGAGCTCTCGTGGCATGAGCGCTTATACTCGCCGTTGCGCGTCTTGAAATGGTTGCCGTGATCGGAAGTGAACAATACGATCGTATCGTCTGTCAGCGCAAGGCTTTTCAAGGCGTCGAACACGCGGCCGAGCGCTTCGTCGAGGCGCTTCACCATGCCGTAGTAGCCGTCCAGATGCTGTGCGCTCGTCCCGCCGAGGGCCGCCAAATCCGGCGGCGTCCACCGGCTTGTGAAAGCGTTCGCATAAACGTCGGGTGCCGGATAATCGTCCCGGTGGTTTTGGTGATGCGGCTCCAGGTACGAAACGAACAGGAAGAACGGCTCGTCCTGATGGCGGTCCACATAGCGGATCGCCGCATCCGTCAACGCATCCACCCGGTAGCCGGGCAGCTTTACGCGCTCGTTGTCGTTATCAAACACGACGGTATCGTACGCATCCGACGTTCGTTCCAGCGCATTGGAGGCCAGCCAATACTCGTAGCCGCCCCGTTTCGGCTCGGTGACCGGGTTCTCGCCGGCCAGATGCCATTTGCCGATGTACCCCGTCTTATAGCCGGCTTCGCGGAAATAATGCGCCAGCGTCTTCGTCCCTTCCGGCAGCGGGATCGAATTGCGGAAGCAGCCCGTCGTCGTAGGGTACAGTCCGGTTTGCAGCGCGGACCGGGCAGGTCCGCACACCGGCTGGCATGTAAAAGAATGGTACAAGTGCGTGCCGGTGGCCGCCATACGGTCGAAATTGGGAGTGAGACCGAGCGGGTTGCCGTGCGCGCCGGTCGTATCCCAGCGCTGTTGATCGGTAAAAAAGACGATGACATTCGGTTGTGTATTTCTTTTCGCCATGACCCGTACACTCTCCTCTACCCGTTTGCTATTATTTTACATCAATCCGTCTATCCATGTAATAACATGGAGCATAACTCTTACGCATCCCGCGCGCAGCGGAAGCCAAGATTGCCGGTTGAGCTGTCCGGCGTATTGGAGCTGCGCGCCGCCACCCGGTACCGGTTGCAGTACGACTTGTGGCACAAATACGATCCGCCCCGCATGACGCGATTCGTGCCGCTGCCCGGGCCTTTCGGGTTGCTCGCCGAGCCGGCCGCTGCCGCCGGTTTCGGGCTAAACCAGTCGGCGCACCATTCCCAGACGTTGCCCACCACGTTGTACAAGCCATAACCGTTCGGAGGAAACGAACGCGCCGGTGCCGTGCCGATGTAGCCGTCGCTCGCGTTATTTTTGTCCGGGAACTTCCCTTGCCATATGTTGCACAAGTACTCGTCGCCCGGTTTCAGCAAATCGCCCCACGGATACCGCTTCTGCACCAGTCCGCCGCGGGCGGCGTATTCCCACTCCGCTTCCGTCGGCAGCCGCTTGCCCGCCCACTCGCAATACGCGGAGGCATCGTTCCACGACACATGGATAACCGGATGGTCCATCCGCTCCTTGATGCGCGAGCCCTCGCCCTCCGGCTGCCGCCAGCTTGCCCCTTGGACGCCGAGCCACCAGGGGATGCCGAGAACGCTTGCGGCATCCGCCTTGCGCACGGCGTCCGGCACAAACAAATGAAACACATAAGACCATCCGAAGCGTTCCGCCTCGGTCACGTATCCCGTATCCTGCACGAAATCCGCGAATTCGGCGTTGGTCACCGTCGTTGTATCGACGTAGAACGGGGAAAGCTCCACCTCGCGGACCGGTCCTTCGCCGTCGGCCGGAAAGCCTTCCGCATCGTCGGTGCCCATAAGGAAGGTGCCGCCGGCAACATACGCCATCGACGGCGCTGGACTCTCAGCGATGCCAGCGTCGGTTACTCGGGAGGGCGAAGCTTCAAGATTGCGCTGAAGCTCTTCCCCGTTAAGCCGTTGAATCTCGGCAGCAGCCGCCGGCTCGGCTTCCATTCCTTCATTTATATGACGATGACGTCCGACGGAGCAGCAGGAATGCTGATGTACATGTTCCGCCACGGTCAAGCCCCCTCCTTCGCCCCTGCGATTTCCCGATGCGCAGCGCCGTGTTCTTGAGCGCCTCGAATCTCCGGATTCCATACCTCATGCCGCTCCAGACCGATTTGTTTGCCCCATTGGGCGAGCAGGGCCTGATCCGCATGCCGCTGCAATGAAGATGAGATCAGCGAATCCGGGTCCCAGCCCTGCAGCACAAGTCCGGTCAGCCGCTGCACAAGATCCCGGTACTCTTCGCGCTCCGCCAAATTCGTCGTCTCCTGAGGATCGCTCCGAAGATCGAACAACTGCACCGGCGGATAATTATGGAAGTAAATCAGCTTGTAATCGCCCTGCCGGACCATGCGGATCGCGGAGTCCTGCGGCGTCAGCAGCTCGACGAACACCGGCGGTTCCTGCTCCCACACCGTGCCTGCCCGATCGTCGCCGAACAGCAGCGGTGACAAGTCGTTCCCGGCCAAGGAGGACGGCGCCGGCGATTGCGTCGCTGCGAGGAAGGTCGGTGCCAGGTCGACGAGACTAACCGGCGTATCGATCGCTGCGCCCTTGACGATTACGTCCGAACCGCCGAGCCGCAGCGGATGCCAGATCATCGGTACGCGCAATGCGCCTTCATAGAAGCTGCGCTTCCAGAACATGCCCTTGTCTCCCGCCATCTCTCCGTGATCGGATACGTAGACGATCCAGGTGTCGCCCGGCAGCGCCGCCGACGCTTCGACGATTCTCCCGACCAACTGATCGAGCCGGTTCACGAGACCGATATAGTTGGCCCTTGCCTCGAACTGCAGCTCCGGCGTTATTTGCTCCGCCTCAAGCCGGCGGAACCAATGCTCCAGCCAAGGATGGCGCGGGAGCGAGTCGGGAGGCATCGGCGTGTCGTTCACCTTCATGGCCTGAACCGCCTGCTCGTACTGCTCCCGCGGGCTGATGAACGGGTGATGCGGGCCATACAGCCCGACCGTGATGAACAAAGGCCTCTTCGCATCGCTTGAGCGCTCGGATACGTATTGTTCATACGCCTGCGTCACCTGCTCGTCGTAATGGATCACGGGACTGTTCCCGGGCCCAGCCGTCACGATGGAGCGCAAGCCTTGGCCGGAGGTCCCCTTCAAGTCGCCGTACGCCGTAGACGGCCCTCCCAAATACGTCGGCGTTATATCGCCGACGAGCCGGCGCTCGTACCCGTGCCGCTGATCAGGCCCGACGAAGTGCATGCGACCGCACAGCACCGTCTCATAGCCGCCGAGGCCAAGGCCGTGCACAAACGTCGGAATGTCCGACGCCAAGTGGTCGCTGTTGGCGAACACGCCGGTCTGATGCGGGTAACGTCCCGTCAGCATCGACATGCGGGACGGGACGCAAAGCGGCGCGTTGCAGTACGCATTCGTAAACCGCACCCCTCCTTCTGCCAGATGGTCGAGGTTCGGCGTACGGACGACGCGGTTGCCCGCGCTGCCCATAAAGTCGCCCCGATGCTGGTCGGATACGATAAATACGATATTCGGCTTGCTCATCGAACGGTCTCCTTCCGTCAATCCCTGTTTATTTCAACGCTTTGTAGTCGTCCGCCGTATAGTCTTTCTTCGGGTCCCAGTTCGGAAATTTGAAATCGTTCAGACTGACGCTGCCGCCGGCCGCTTTTACTTTGGTCACCGCTTCCTCCAGTCCTTTGTTTAGCTTGTCGTTATACGCTTTGAGCGAACCGGCCGCATCCTTTTGCGCCCCGGACAGCACCGATTGCAGTATATCGTTGAAGCCTGGCTTCACCTTCGGCTGATCGAGCGAACCTAGCTCCACGATGACTTTGGCGGTTTGCGCATTCCGCACCGCATAATCCGGTCTCACCCTCAATAAATCTTTATGAAGCTGCATGAACGTATTGAACTCGGGATAAGGATACAGCGCCTTATTGTTATTGATACTGTCGATCGGCGTCAGCGCCACGCCGCTTTTCAGATAGCGCTCGTAGAACATCGGGGCCGTGAACCCATTCTCGAGAAAAATTCCGACTTCCTTCGGGTACTTCGTCTTCGACGAAATCATATAGCCGGTCGGGTTGACCGGGACGTAGTAGTACGTCGGCTTGCTGCCATCCGGCGTCGGCACTTGGGCGAGGCCGAAGCTCGCTTCCGGCGTATCGCGCTTGACGATCCACATCCGCGCCCTGCCGTCGATGAGAAACGCCGCCTTCCCTTGGCCGAACAGGATCCCGGCTTCCGCCCCTTTCAGCGTAAACGACGAAGGCAAAATGCTGCCGTCCTGCTTCAGCTTAAGCAGAAAATCGAACGAATCGAGCGTCGCCTTGGAATCATAGGCGTATTGGCCGGATTTGTAATTGAAGCCGCCGGCTACCTCAGGAGACACCCCCGCCGCCAAAGCGTTGACGAAGTTCACGACGCCGGAGCTGCCGCCGGATTCGCCGCCGCCGAACACGACGCCGTAGACGTCGCCTTTTCCTTTGGCCGTTATCGTCTTCGACATGTCCCTCAGCTCGTCCCACGTTTTCGGCGGCTTCTCCGGATCGAGTCCCGCCTGCTTCAACACGTCCTTGTTGTAATACAAAATCGAACCGAGCTGCGGGCCTGTAAGCGGCCAGCTGTACGTTTTTCCGTCGATCACGTTGACGCCTTCCACGAAGCTTCCCGGGAAAAAGCGGTTCTTCCAGCCGTCCGACACGAGCCCGTCGAACGGAAGAACGTGCCCGTTCGCCACGAATGCGCGAATATCCGAGCTCGACGGCGTCTGATATATATCCGGCATATCGCCCGAGGATATCGCCGCCTGAATCGCCGTATTGTACTCCGCAGCCGGCATAAAGCGGGCCTCTACGCGAATCTTCCCTTTATATTTCTCGTTGAACTCTTTGACCATCTGCTGTCCGGGACTTTCATCCCCTTTCAAAAAGTCGCTGAGGCCCCACAACGTGATCAGCGCTTCTTTCCCATCTCCGGCCGCTGCGCCGTTCCCATCCGCAGAACCCGAGCAGCCCGCCGCGATCAGCAGAGCTGCGCCGATCATACCTGCCATAACCGATGTTTTCCAGTTGTTATTCATACTCTCTCCATACCTCCGCATGATTCGTTTTGTGTCTGTTATGCTTTTACCGCACCGGCGACGCCTTCGATAAAATATTTTTGCAACAGCAGAAATACGATTAAGATCGGTATCAGCGAAATGCTGGCCGCCGCCGCCATTCCCGTCCAGTCGAGCGTATTCTCCCCAACGAATTGAAACATGCCGACCCCGAGCGTACGCAGCTTCGGCTTCCCCAGCGTAAAGACGAGCGGCATCAGGAACGCGTTCCAGGTGAACATAAACTGCATGATCGCGGTCGTGGCGATAATCGGCTTGGAAAGCGGCAGCATAATTTGGACGAACGTCCGGATAAAGCCGCTCCCGTCCACCTCTGCCGACTCTTCCAACTCCTTGGGCAAGCCGCGGAAATAGGCGACGAACAGTAAAATAAACAGCACGTGCCCCCCTCCGGCCTCGGCCAAAATGACGCCCCACAGCGTATTGTTCAAACCGAGCTGATTGACCAGCGTATAGATGGGAATGATCGTATAGCCTTTGGGCATGAACATGGTGGCGGTGATGGCCGTAATAAAGAACAGCCTGCCCTTGAAGCGGTACCTTCCGACCGCATAACCCGCCATCGAGCAGACGACGATCACGATCGTGACGACCGCCACCGTAACGAACACCGTATTCCAGAAGTAAACGGAGAAATGCGCCGTTTCCCATGCCCTGTGGAAGTTAGCGAACTGAAACTTTTCCGGCAATAGCGATAAGCCTGAGCTGATATATTCTTTGTTTGTTTTGAATGAAGCCATCATCATCCATATAAACGGATAAATCCAGACGAGCCCGAGCCCGATCAGCAGCAGATGGACGAGAAGGATCAGCGGCGAACGTTTGGCGCGTTGTTTGGTCATGTTGTTCCCTCCCCTTGGGTTTTGCCGGCCTTGCGTCCCCCCGCCAGCTTAACGAGCAAGCCGAGCGCGAGCGAGATGAGCATGACGACGATACCGTACAAGACGCCAGCCGCCGAGGCGAACCCGACCCGCGCTTCGCCTTTGCCGGAAAAAGCATAGCGGTATATATACACGTCGACCATATCGGTCTTGAACGCCGGTCCCCCGTCCGTCATCGCTTTGACGAGATCGAACACATGCAGCGCATTGACCGACGACATGAGCAAGATCACACTCCCGACCGGCAGCAGCAGCGGAATCGTAACGTAGCGCAGCATTTGCAGCGGGCCGGCTCCGTCGATTTTCGCTGCCTCGAACACATCCTTCGGCAGCGATTGAATACCGGCCAGCCAATAAATCAGCTTCATCCCGAAGCTTTTCCATATGCCTACCAGCACAACGACCAGAAACGCCGTATCGACCGATCCGAGCCAATCGACGGGAGCGCTCAGCAGTCCGATCCGCATCAGCACCTCGTTGACGAGCCCTTTATAAGCGCCGAATATAAACCGCATCACCAGACCGACAACCGCCGTCGTCGTGACGACCGGCAAGAAGTAGATCATGCGGTAAAAGGCCTTTCCCCGCAGCCAGCCGGCATTGAGCAGCAGCGCCATCAGCAGCGCCAGCGGCACCTGAATGAGGACGACGTACAGCATGAACGTCAAGCTGTTGCGGAACGCATTCCAGAAGATCGGATCCAGCAGTGTCTCCTTGAAGTTGGCGAAACCGACGTAATCCCGGAGCGGGCCGAAACCGCTCCAATTGAAAAAGGCGTACACATAACTCATGATGATCGGATACAACGTGAACAGTAAAAATAAAACGAGCTGCGGCGCAATGAACAATAAGCACCATAGCTGCCTGCGCGTCCGATAATGCACAGGCTGCGGCTTCCTGTCCGCTGTCTTTCTTTCCAACACGTAAGCCATCGGATGTCTCCTTCCCCTTCGAGCAAGTAATACAAAAAAAAGACGCAGCTCCACTAAGGGAAGCGCGTCTCCGGCGGTCCGGTCAACTGCACATTAAATTCGTTAATTCCTATATGCATTATCGGATTTTATATAGGGAATGGTAGCACCACCGCCGCTTGTTTGTCAACAACTTTGCAAAAAACTTTTGTGCCGCCTTGGAATCAGCGCACGATCCCCTCTTGCGCATGCGGCAAAAAAACGAAGGGATTCTGTCATTCATCATGACGAAACCCCTTCCTGTTCTTGCTTCCTGTGCTGCCGCCAGCATGTCTGATCGCATTATTTCGTTGTATCCGGCTTCCCGACGACTTTCAGTTCTCCCATCCGCAGCGTCTGGCCGCCGGCGTCTTTGGAATTTTCGGCGACGACCCGGGCGTAGACGCGATTCTCGTAGTATCCCGTTGATTTGGCCACATTGAGCAGCGGCAGCGGCCACGTTCCGCCCCAAGCGTACCCGTTGCGGCGTTCGTCCTCGATCTCCATGACGCTGTACTTGATGACGCCGTCCCGGCCGGAGAACATTCCCTTGTTCGTGCCGATTTCGTAGAACCGGTACCACACGGAGCTGTTCGCCGCCGGTACGAAGTTGTTGCCGCCGGCCGTCTTCTCCCACTTCGTATCTTTGACCCGCGCCGCCTCAAACCATTGCAGCGCCGCATCGATCGACTTGCGCACCGCCTCCGGAGGGTTCGGGATCGACATCAAGTATTTGACGATGGCCGCCGACTCCGAGCCCGAGATAGAAGGATGCTCGTAATCTCTGCCTTTGCGCGGCTCGTACGTGACCGGATCATGCTGCGCGCACCAGGCTGTCAACACGTCGCCAGCTCGGATCTGCGATTTCAAGATGTACTCGGTGGCGCGGTCCAGCGACTTCTGAATGCGGCTCTTCCGCTCGGCATCGATCACATCCGTATCGAACGGATACTGGCTCTGCCCGATGAACTGCAGTACCTCCACGACGTGCATCATCGCGTTATCGTTAAACGTGACATCGTCGGAATAATTGCCTCTAGCGGGATACACTTGCGGCCAGCCTCCGCTCGGATACTGCATGTTCAGCAAGAAATCGACGCCCTTGCGAACCGATTCTTTATATTTCGCCTCTTGGGTCTCCTTGTACATCAGAGACAAAAACAGGAGCTCGTTCGTCGTCCCATCGTTGTCGATCGTCCCGAGGTCGCCGCCGCTTTTCGAGTGCCACGTCGATTTCGGCCCGCTGCTCCACGGCTGTCTGCTGCGCTCCTCCAGCGCCTTGTCCCAACCGCCCTCGGCCGTCTGCCACGTGAGCAGGTTGTCCGCGCGCTTCCGGTCGGCGGCTTCGCTGCCGGTATAGTATTTGGCGGTTAGCAGCGCAATTTTCCGCGGATCCTTGACCTCCGGCCTCGGGAGGGTCGCATCGGCGTTCAGCTGCTGCTCGATGTCGAAGACGGCAACTGTGCGGTTGTCCGCATCAGCCCGTGTGCTTGTTTGCCGGACCGTCAAAAACCGGGTCAGCTTCGGGTCAAGCTCGCTCCACGTGCCTGCCGCTCCCACGAGCGAAATATCTTTCGGATCGAAGCTCGCCAGCTTGCCGCTGAACGTCACCTCGACCTTGCTTGCGCCGACTGCCTCCGCCTTGACGATGTGCAGCGGCTCCTTCGGCCCGCCGGCCGCGCTCCCGGTTTCCTGCGTGACCGTGCCTTGGCATGCCGACGCCGTCAAGCAGAACGCGAGCAGCGCGCCGATCCATTTGGCTGCGCGAAGCGCGCGCAGCCCTTGCTTAGATGTTTCTATCACAAGACCGCCCCTATTCGTCACATCATTGAAATCCCTTGCAAGCCCTTTCATCTTTTCCAATGCAGCGAGGGCCAGCGGCCTGCATCGGGCATCCGTTGCGCCGCCGCTCGGCAAGGTATTTCCATTATAAAGTACATGTTGCCGATAATCTTTACAGATCAACGTCCGAATCGGGCAAAAATTTCAAATCTTTGTCTTGATGCAGATCCGCCTCCCCGTACCACGCCAAACAGCCTCCTGCAGCCACAATGACGTGGAAGCGGGAGGCTGTTCGACCTTATCCTCTCTCCAGGCCGCTCGGAAATCCGCGCGGATCTTCGTTTGTCGGAACGACATCCGACGTATGAATATACCAGTCGAGCAGCCGGGATTCAAGCTGCGCCTGCACCTGGCCATACGCTTCCTTGCCGTACACGTTGTCCAGCTCCCGCGGGTCGCGGTGCAGATCGTACAGCTCATTCGTATCCGCAGTCCGGCGAACGAGCTTGTAGTCCGCCGTTCGGATCATCGAAGCGCGGCATACGCTCTCCGGATGATCCTGCTGCTGCTTGCCCTTCGGGTAATAAATATGGCCCTTATCCCGTGCGATGCCGCCGAACATCCGCTGCGGATCGCCTTCGAAGCAGTGCGGCTCCCGCGTATCGTAGCCGCCTTCGGCGAATACGGCCCGGTCCGGGTCGCCCGCCTCCCCTTGCAGCTGCGGCACAAGCGATTGCGCGAAATGATTATGCGCAGCCGGGATGCCGGAAAGGTCCAGCACCGTCGCCATGATGTCGAACAGCTCGACCTGCTCCTTCACGACATGGCCGGCCGCGCCGCCGGGGCTGCGAATGATGAGCGGCACTCGCGTCAGCGTGTCGTCCAGGCCGCTCGGCCACTTCTCCACAAGCCCGTAATCGCCGGCCCAATCTCCGTGGTCCGAAGCGACGATGACCGTCGTCGTCTCCGCCAAGCCGCTCTCTTCGAGCGCCCGAAGCAGCTCGCCCAGCCAATGATCCGCATGGCTGATCATGCCGAGGTACACCGCATGAATTTTTTTCAACAGCGCGTCGTCCGCCCGGTCCAGCCGCCGGTATTCCCGAATGAGCCGGTAAAAGCTCGGCTTGCCTTCCAGCTCCGCCGGGCGCAGCTCCGGAAGCGCATCCGGATCGTACAGATCGTGGTACGGCTGCGGCGCGGCATACGGCGGATGCGGCATCGCCGTCGGCAAATATACAAAGAACGGGCTTTCCTGCGCCTGCGGGGAATGCAAAAAGTCGATCGCTTGCTTGATCTTGACCGCCGTTTCCGTTCCGGCTTCATCCCCGCCTCTCGGCTCGAACAAGAAGCTGTAATATGCCGGATCGTCCGCCGCGTGCGGGTTATCCTTGCGGAAATGGCCGCCCTGCCCCGTCAGGTGCTTACCCGCATCGTCCGCTTGATTCGGCTCGCCCACTATTTCACGGATGTATTCCGGCGAATACAGATCGTTTTTACCGAACCATTCGATCCGGTAGCCGACTTCCTTCAAGTAGCGGAACAAGCTCGGCTCATGAGGGCGCAGCAAATGCCACAGCGTCCGGTGCCCCGCTGTGTGCGGATACCATCCCGTCATCAAGCTGCACCGGGACGGCGTGCATACCGTATGCTGAACGTGGCACTGCTCGAAGCGCACCCCCTCTGCGGCCAAACGGTCCAGATGGGGCGTCCGGACAACCGGATGGCCGTAACAGCCCAAGCTTTCGGCGCGCATTTCATCGGGAAAGAATAACAAATAGTTCATTTTCGGCTTCGACATCTTCTTCATCCTCTCCTTCAGGTGTAGGCGTATTCAATGTTTTCGTGGCGAATCGCTTTATTTGGCGCCGGTCTGCGTCCGGTCCGTATTTTTCAAGGAGGCGATCTCTTTATCTATATTGTCCGCAGCGCTGCGCAATGCCGAGTTCACATCCGCACGGCCCGCGGCGACATCTTTGGCCGCTTCGTTGATCCGTTTGATCGCCACGTCTTTATCGAACTCGCTCGGCGGGTGGAGGAGACGGGGCTTCGTCTTGAATATATTCGCCGTCCGCTTGCCGGCCAAGCTGTCCAGCTCCTTGCCGAATTCGTCGTTCAACTGAGCGTTGTCGAGAACCGATTGGCGGCCCGACCGCGATACCGTCTTCTGCACTTCGTCGGACAGCATCAAGCTCATAACTTGCCATGCCTGATCCTGCTGTGCGCCAATCTTGGACAGCATCATCGAATGAATATCGATTTCCCGGCCGGTTCCGAGCGCTTCCGGGAAATTCGGCAGCGGCGCAACATCCCAGTTGAGCGGATTCCCCTGCTTCGCCAGCTCGTGCAAAGGCCCGATCAGCCCGCCGAGCCAGTTCGGCAGCATCGCCAGGTTACGCTCCTGCATGAACGCTTTATTGCCGTAAGCATACCGGTCCCCCTCGCCGATGTAACCCGGAATGCCGTACGATTCCTGCAGCAGCCGGAACACTTTAACCCATGCTTCGCCTCCGACCGCTGCTTTGCCGCTGGCCGGATCGATTAAGGGCAGCGACAGCCCCCGTGCGACGTTCATCGGTTCCGTCAGGTCGATGCCAACGTACTTCGTCCCGTTATCGGAACGGGTCAGCTGCCTGCCGAGCTTAAGCGTCTCATCCCATGTCAACCCCTCTCCCGGATACTCCAGGCCGAACTTGTCGAAGATATCTTTATTATAAAATAAAGCAGCCGTGTTTAACGAGAACGGAAGCGCAACCAGCTGCCCCTGATCCGAATACAGCCGTATGGAGTCCGTGATCACTGGCTGGATCCGGCGCAAATCGAATGCGTTTCTTTTGACGGCATCGTCCAGGCTTTGCACGACATTCAACCCGAGAAAGCGGAAATACGACGGATTGCTCGTAAAAATAATATCGGGGAACGTCCCAGCTGCCAGCAGCTCTTCCGGCGTCGCTCCTTTTTCGTCTGCGATCAGGCGCAGCGTATACTGCGGGTATTTCTTGCGGACCGGCTCGACGAAAAATGTCTGAAATTCGGTATCGGTCAAATTCAATCCCGACTTGTATACGGTAATCGTCGCAGGGGCGTCTTGTGTGCCGCTTGCCGCCAGCTCCCGTGCAGACTCGCCGCCGCAGCCGAGAAGCGGCACCATCATCCCCGTCATCATCAAACCGGCCGCTATCGTCATTTTCATATAACCGCGCCTCCATAATTTATTATTCTTATTTGTTTACTTGGTATAAAGGCCGTAAAAAATCCCCGTTTCCTTGTGACGCACTTCCTGTACGCGGTAGCAGCGATGCCGTCGGAACGAAAAAAGACGCTATCCCCTGAGGGATAACGTCTCCAATGGATTGGTCGACATGTCATTTCAAACGGTACCAATGTTCATGAACTTGTTAGGATCGTAGCACCCGCGCCGATCCGTTGTCAATATGTTTTTGCAAACACTCTTTATGGAATAGCCATTCGAGGACAGATGTTCGTTTCGACATGATTTCTGTAAAATATTAGAGGATAATAGCGAATGATGTCGAATCTTTATCCAAAGAAGATAACCCCGACGGGAGAACAAGCGATGATCCTTCATAAAGGCAAACGAAGAATCCGGCTCGTATATTTATTAACGGGACTTGTATTCTTATCAGTACTCGGAACTTCGCTGGTTCAAATTTTCGCCGCGTATCGAGCCGAGAAGCTTTCGCTTTACGAAACGACGCTCGGCATGAACCACGAAAGCGCACAAAAAATGGCTGTTACGATGAACACACTTTTTTTGACGATGAAAAACAGCCTTCGCGTCACCGCGGCTCAACTGGAAGTCGAGCAGCCCCAGATATTGCAAAAACAACTGAATCTATTTACCGATAGCAGCGGCTATTTCAACTCGGTCGTCTATGTGGATAAAGCCGGCACGCTTCAAGCGATATCGCCGGTATCTTCCGGCAATACGGGGCTGTCCCTGACTTCCGAAGCGGTAAAAACCGCTTTGGAGCTTCGCATGCCGACCATATCGAGGCCGTATATGAGCACGACCAATCGCCTGATCGTCCTCATGACGAACCCGATCTACAATGACCGCGGGGAATACATCGGATTTTTGGGCGGCACGATTTATTTGCGCGAACCGAATGTGCTCAGCAGCATATTCGGCACGAATGTGTACAGCGATTCCGGAAATTATGTATTTGTCGTCGACGGCACCGGCAATATTATTTACCACCCCGATCAAAGCCGTCTTGGAGACAATGTGAAAGGCAATGCGGTTGTCGAAAAATTGATGCAGGGGCGGCATGGTGAAGAGCTCGTCGTCAATTCCAAGGGCGTCTCGTTCCTCGCGGGCTACGCCAACTCCAGCGAGAACGGCTGGGGCATCGTCGTACAGACGCCCCTCTCCGAGATCGAGTCTATCTCGCTCAAGCTTATCGGCAATATGCTGCTGTACTCGCTGCCGCTGTTCGTCGTCTTTTGGCTGATCACCTTATGGCTCGCCAAGACGCTGGCTGCTCCGTTCTCTTCGCTGACCGATATGGCGCGTGACCTATTGAACGGCAAACGGTATGATCGTTTTCCGAAAGAAAGTCATTGGAACTACGAAGCGCATCATCTGAATAAAACGATACTGCTGGCGATCGAGGCGTTCCAGCGGCAGGAAGCGCACTTGCACAGCGAAGCGCAGACCGATTCGCTGACCGGCCTGGCCAACCGACGAACGATGGACGCACGGATGGGGCAATGGGTTCAGGATGGCGTTCCGTTCTCCGTCATCGCGATGGATATCGACGATTTCAAAAAAATCAACGATTCGTACGGGCATCCCGTCGGCGACGAAGTGCTGAAGCTGCTCGCCAAAATCATCGTGTCGCTGGCGCGCAAGGAAGATTGCTGCTGTCGGACCGGAGGCGAGGAATTCATCGTACTGCTGCCGGATGTACCGATCGACGCCGCCTTCCGGATAGCGGAAAAAATACGTCAAAAGCTGCGCATCGAAGACAATCCGACCGGCCTGCCCGTCACGATCTCGCTTGGCGTGGCTGCCTACCCGGATGGCGCGGCGAGCGCGAAGGACGCGATCCGCAACGCCGACTCCGCGCTGTATGCCGCCAAGCGAAGCGGCAAAAACCGGACGGTGAAGTATACCGCCGGTTCCGCCTTCGGCGAAAATTCCTGAGCCGTATAAACAAGCGAGCGCTTCCCGCCGGATCATGCCCTGGCGGGAAGCGCTCGCTTCTTGTTGATACCGATAAACGGCTAGACGACAGGCGCTTCCATATTCATGAGCGCCCATTCTTCGCGGGAAGGGCCGTATACGCCGGGAACGGCAAGGCCCGCCTGGCGCATCAGCACCGTCATCTGTCCGCGATGGTGCGTCTGGTGGCTCAGGATGATCGAGAGCGTCAGCCCATTCGGCCATTGCTCGCCGAACATATTGCGCATCTCGCGCAGCGAAGCGTCGGTCCATTGCGTCTTGACTGCTTCAAGGAAGGCCGAGCTGGCCTTCCGGTAGCTGTCCGCGATCACTTGCGCGGAAGCCGGTACCGCCGTCCCTTCGTCAGGCGCTTCGAACGCCAGCCCGGCGTGGGACGCCATGCCGTGCACGGACGTCACGATATGCCAGGCGATGCGCCCCAGCGTCCGGTCCTGCGGCGATACTTCCTGCGCCAGCGAAGCATCCGTAAGCGCGTCCAGTATTTTCTGGGTCGAAGCGCTCTCCACGCTCCAGCTTTGCTCGAAATCCTGTATCGAATGAATCATCTCACAACAACCTCCTCGGATGGGCATATGAAACAGGTTCTCCTATTTCCATATACTTGATTCGACGCGAACGTACTTTCTCCTTCTTATCTGCCCTTTGTTTCTGCATCATTTATCCAAACTTGATGCTTCGCCGCTCAAATCCAAGAACCGTCCATGACCGGACGGTTCTTGGGCTAAGCTTATTCATACATAGGAGGGGATGGAACCATCGCTGCCTGCCCGCTTGTCCGGCCGGATTGGAACCGGCCTTCCTTCATTCCTTAGGCGGAGACGATCTTCCCGCAGCCCTCGAACGGGTAATCGATCGTTATTCTTCCCGCTTCGCAGTCGCCGATGCCGCTGTACAGATCCGCCCGGCCGTCTGCCCGCATGACGATGCCCGATGTGAAGGCGCAATCCGTCAGATGCGGCTTTTTGGCCGGCCCGTCCGGATAGCATGCCCGGGTGCCGATCAGCTTCAAATCCTTCGCCTCGTGCTTGGCCGGGTCGAACACAAACGAAATGTTCGTATACGTCTTGATTTCCTCTCCGTCCGGCTGCGTCCACTTGCAGCATTTGTGCCCGATCACACCGATCATCCCGCTCTCCAGCAAGTACGCCTGATTGCACCCGCCCCATTCGTCCGGGCCAAAGAGACCGGTGATATACGGCGCGGATTCGATGACCTCGCCGGTCAGCGCCTCCAAGCTGTCGATGACGGTGAAGCCGATCATCGACTCGCTGCCGTACCGCCTGCGCGTTTCTTCGCCGCGCGGCCGCGAGAAGACGCCGATCCGGCCGCTGCCCATGTCAACCAGGCGAATGTCCTTCATCCGCTGCGGTCCTGTCGTAAAATAGTACATGTCGGCGAGGTCGTCGCCTTTATAAAAATAGCCGAAATACGTATCCACCTTGCCCCCGTTGTAACGCACATGCGTTCCGCCGAGCACCAGCTGCCCTCCGACGACGCTGACGTACGGATCTTCCAGCTGGTAAATCGTGGAGTCCGGGACAAGGGTCCATTCGTCCTGCCCCGTCCGTTCGAACAGCCGGACCCAAGAGCGCGCCCATTCGCCTCTCCGTTCGACCCGGCCGTATATATACAGCTTGCCGTTCCACTCGAACGGAATGGAAGGATTATATACATCGTATCCCTCCACCCCGCGGAACGTCAGCTTTACGCTATCGTAAATTCGCTTCTCGCGTTCAAATTGTTTCTGCTGTTCCAGCAGCTTCATTGGCTATCTCGTCCTTCTATGGAAGATTTGCCGGATGCCCCTCTCCATTCCCGGAACTGCCTTACATACTCCGCGACCACCCGGTCCAGACCGGCTGACTTCATCCGGTCAAGAGCCGCCGGGAACGCCTCGTCGTAGGCCAGCACCCCCATGTAGATCGGCGTGACGCTTGCGGCCGCTTCCGACATGACGTTCGCGTATTCCGCCTTGACCGGCGTCGGATCGAAGATGAAATTGGCGGCGACGCTGTTCTGCGCCTGATCGTTCGGCTGGTACAGCACCCGGTTGTTGGCAGGCAGACCGCTCACCTTATTGGTGCGAATGAAATGAATATTGCCCAGCTGCGTCTCCGAGCCGCTGTATCCTTTCAGCTTCTGCACGTCCCGTTCGCCGTCCGTCGTGTAATGCCTGCCTTCGAAGCCGTATTGAATCAGATCGTAATTGTCCTGACTCGCATAAATCCAGTCCAGGAATCGGACCGCCTCATCCGCATGCTTGCTCGTCACCGGCACCGCGTTCGAGTTTTTGATCGTCAGCGGCCGCAAATAAGGCTTCTCGGGGCGAAAATAAACGGCGTCCACATCTGTATTGACCGCAGCCGGATTTACCTTCCGCAACGCGCCGAGGCTTCCGCCCGTGCCGAAGTATACGAACCATTCGCCGCTGTCCAGCTGCGCTTTGACCTGCTCCTGCTTCATGACGAGCAGATCGGGATGAAGCAGCCCCATCGTATACGCCTTGCGCATAAATTCGGCGTCCTTGCGGAACTCCGGCGTCTCGATCCAGGACAGCACGTCGCCGGACTGGTTCACGTAGAAGAGCTTGTCCTTCACCGTGAACGGGAATGAATCGTAAGCGCGGTGCAGCACCGTCGTATGCACGGCGATCGGGTCAAAATCACCCTTGACCGGCAAATACGGCTTGCGCTTCCCTTTCCAGTTGTTCATGACGACCTGCATCGTCTGCAGCAGTTGTTCCGGCGTTCGCGGGACGTCCAGATGATTTTGCCTGAGCATATCGAGTCGAATGTCGAATTGCCCTTCGCTCGCCATCTCTACCCAATACGTCGGCACGGTGTACGTCTTCCCTTCCGCTTGCGCGCCGTCCCACATGTCCTGTGGAATGGCCTTCTTCAGATGACTCCCGTACTTCTCGACCGACGCGGTAATATCCGCCAGCGCGCCTTTACCCATATAAGTCGAGAAGGGCACCCGGTCCTGCATAATATGAAACAGATCGAATTCCTCTCCCATGGAGAGCATCAGATTAATTTTTTGCTCCCAGACGTCGGGCGGGATAAACCGCTGCTCCACCTCGACGCCGATACCGTCATCGGCCAGCTTCCTGTTCACGGCGGCCATCACTTCCATGTGGTCCCGCGATTCCACGCCTGGCACCACGTATTTGATCTTCACCGCGCCTCGGGGCGATTCCCCCGCCGGAACGTTCCCGGCGCGTCTTGCCGGCTCCGAAGCATCGCCGGAGCAGCCGGACAACAGCGTAAACACAAGTACCGCGGCTATTGCAATCGATATAATTCTGCTCAATCGTAACGCCTCCTTGTCAGGCTGTCCTTCCGCTCCGGCGTACTACCGGATTTCCTGCTTGCCGGGGCGGCCATAAGCCCCACCCGGACTGTCCAGCAGCTAAAGCTGCGTGATTGTTGGAACGGCCGTCCACAGCCCCCGTCCCTGGAAGCGCATCGCCATTCTATTTACCGGCCTGCAATATCATCTCGGCAACGACCGGATAATGATCGCTCGCATACAAGCCGTTTCTCCTGTAATCGTCTATCCCCGCCTGTACGGGGGTTACGTTCCCCCGATACAAGATCCAGTCAATCCGGTTGCCGGGACCTCCGCCCTCCGGAGACTGGAAGCCGTTAAATGTCCCCAGCTTCTCCCCACTGATAACCGGTGCAGACTTCAGCGCATCGGTGAAACCGGCCGTTTCGATCAAATAACGGTAAGGCGGATGGATCAACTTGCTGTTGAAATCTCCGGTTAGAATCACGGGCAGCTTCGCATCGAACGCTTTGGCTTTCTCCGCGATGAGCTGTGCGCCTTTGCTCCGGGCTTCGGCCGAAATATGATCAAGATGCGTATTTACAAAATAAAACGATTGCTTCGATGCCTTCTCGGACAGCTTGACCCAAGTCACCATCCGCGGAAGCGTGTTCCCCCATGACTTCGAACCGATCTGCTCCGGCGTATCGGACAACCAATAGTTGCCGGATTCCAGCGCGTCGAACCGTTCCTTATTGTAGAACACAGCCACATGCTCGCCCTTCTGCCCACCTTCGCGGCCTACCCCGATGCGGCCGTATCCGCGCAGCGCCCGTTCCAAGTCCTGCACCTGGACGAGCTGGCCTTCCTGGGTGCCGAGGATGTCCGGCTTCTGCTTCTCCAGCAGCTCCTTGACTAAGGGAAGCCGCTTGGCCCACGACTGCTCGTCATTATTGTTCATTACCCGCAGATTGAACGTCATCGCTTTGATCTTGAGGCCTGCCGCAGCCCCGCTCCAATGCGTCCCCTGCAGCCATAGCAGCGAGGCGCAGGCACACAGAACGATCGCCGCGGCAGCAGCGTAAACAAGTGTCATCCTTCGTCTTTTCATCTGGACCTTCCTTGCTTTCCGCTTACTTTAACAGCATCGTTTCAATTTTTTTATTAACCGACTCCTCGGCTTCTCTCAGGGCGGTATTGACATCTTTCCCTTTCGTTACAACGTTATTTAGGGCTGTCGCCAATCCGTTAATTGCTTCCGTATCATATAGCGTCGCATCGTAAATCGCCATTTGCGTCTTGAATACCGCCTGGATATTTTTACCTTTCATATATTCCAAATCCTGTGCAAACGCGCCTTGAATTTTTGGATCCTTCATCACGCTCGTTCTGCCGTTTTTGGACATATCCATCTGCACTTCGTCGGAAAGCAGGCTTGAGATCACACGCATCGCATCATCTTTATGCTTGCTTACCTTCGATACCACCATAATATGCTCGTCAGGACTCATGCCGATCTTCGGTGCTTCAGGCCATACAGGAATCGTGACCATATCCCAAAAATCCGGCGTCTCGGACAAAGATTTCAATAAATTCCCATCCGGTGTCATTGCCAATATCCGTTCTTTGACGAACTGATTCGTGCCTTTGCTCTTTGGCGCGATAGTTCCATTTCCCGGAATTTCATAAATGGAAACCATTTGGTTCATTACTTTTCTCCATTGCTCCGAATTGATCAATGTACGATTCGTCTTGCCATCGACGAGCGGCAAAGATAGCTGTGCTCCGAGTCGTTCCGTTACGTTCGGCTCCAGACCTCGGTATTGAACGCCGTTGTCGAGCTTGGTTAATTTTCTCGCAAGCTCCGTCGCTTGCGGCCAAGTCATGCCATCCTTCGGATAAGGAACGGCAAACTTATCGAATATTTCTTTACTGTAATATAATACCGCAAAATTTCGATAATAGGGAAGCGCGGTAAGGTCGGAACGCCTCGATCCAGCCTTGACCGCCTCAACCGCGCCCGCCTCGAACCGGCTCAAATCGATTCCGTGCTTTTGGATAAGCGGTTCAATCGAATCGAGCAAATCGAGCTGGGCAAGCTGCGGGAATCCGTTAATATTGTTCGTGATGATCAAGTCCGGCGTTGCGCCCGAAACGACGATACTTTCAAGCGTATCATTCCCATAAATGACTCTTTCCGCTGTAATCCACGGATATTTCTTCTTGACCGGCTCGGCAATATAACGGTTGAACTCATCCTCCGAGAAATAACCGGAAGATTTGATCCCTACCTGAATCGTAACCGGATCATGCTTTTCTTCCTCCTTCGCGCCCGCTGCCGGTGTCGGTGCCGTGGACTTGCTGCATCCCGCGAACAAAAGCGCGCTAACCGATAACAAACATATCCCCGCCGACCACCTGATACTTATAAACGGCATTTTGTTTTTTACTGACTGATCCATTCGATGACACTCCCTTTTCTCATTGTTTGCCAACCATGTGAATCACGATGGAGTCATTTGCATCCCGGTCTACAGCCCCTGCGCGTGTTGCGGTTGCCCGGTCAGTATGAAGCATGCTTCTGCACGGAGCTCCGCCTGTTTCGTTAGGCTGTGCCCTCGCCGGTCAGCGGAATCTCGACGTCCAGCTGTACCGGATAATGATCGGAAGGGTATCTGCCGTTCTCGTTGTAATAATTGATCTCCACCGAGTGAATCTTGCCCGCGTTTTTGTGGAAGATCCAATCGATATGTCCGCCTGTCGTCTTGCCCTCAAACCGGCCAAACGTGCCGTCGTTCACGAAGCTCTTCCCGGCTTCGACCCAAGTATCGCGAAATTCCGATTGGCTCAGGATGCTGTAAGCGTTACCCGTTTCCTCCGTATTCAGATCGCCGCCGATAAATACAGGCACCTCGGGCGAGCACACGATCCGGGATACGCGTTCGAGAATAAGTCTGGACGCCTGCTCCTGCGCCGCCTGCTTCAATGCATAATGCGTATTGAAATAGTAAAATTCAGCCCGTTCGTCGCTCGTCGTCCGAAACCTCGCCCAGGTGCAGATGCGGGGATAATCCGCGTCGAGCGTACTGCGGCTGCCGGCGGCATCTGGTGTCTCGCTGAGCCAAAACTGGCCGGACTCCAGCACGTCGAACCGATCCGACCGGTACATGATGTTGCAGTATTCATTGTCCGTGTTGCCCATACGCGATTCACCGATCGACGCATATCGTCCCGCAAGATGGCTGAGAAAATATTGAATCTGCACCTCATACGCCTCCTGCATCCCGATCAGATCGGGAGCGAACCCGTCGATCGCCTTCACAGCGATGTCCTTCCGGTTGTCCCAGCTGTTGATCGTACCGGCATCGCCCTTTACGTTGCGAATGTTGAAGGTCATCAGCTTCAAGCGCACCGGTTCGCCTCCTTCCGTCTGTGCTGCCTTGCTTTCCATACTTCCGTTCCCCCTTTGTTTCGTCTTGCGGCTTTGCATTCACAGCGTATCCAACCCGCTGCGCCAAGTAAATTATGAATGCCTGCACTCGCTTCCATTTATCCGTTTTACCGCTTTTAATTCGAAGCACTTGCTTTCAAAATCCGGCAAACAGGCGTTTTTCCCGCTCCAAGTATTGTGTCCTTCCCGTCCTGTGCATTAAAATGGTCTGGAATCGCCGATGCCGCATCCCGCCTTCCGGGACCGCCCATTATTCCGACAGGAGGGATTGGCCTTGTTCCAGTGGAAACGAATGAGACAATACAAGGTATACCGCAAGCTGATCGTTTCCTATATTTTGCTGGTCACCTTGACGGTGTCGCTCGTGTGCAGCCTGCTGTTTTATGTGTTCTCCTCCAATGCCGTCAAAGAGAAAGACCGGCAGGCCAAAACGCTCTTGACGCAAATCAGCTACGCATCCGACGTGGTGAACAATCAGATCATCAACATCGGCAACGAAATGATTAATGATCATACGGTTATCTCCTATTTCAACGAGGATGACGATAAAATACGCAACTACGAAATATTCCGGCAGCTCTCCAAAATTCAGGCAATCTACCCGTTTATCAAAAGCATCGGCATCTACAAGCCGGCAAACGGCTCCTTGCTCGATACAGCTGGCATTCCCGTCGATACCGAGGCGCTGGCGCAAAATACGAAAAAATATATGAGCTTCTACCCCCGGAAAGTAACGGTGGAGGGAGCGAACGGCAATATGCCGTACAGCCTTATCACGTTCGTCCTGTACCCGGACTTTTCGATGACCTCTCCTTCCAAGTCGGTTATTTACATGAACATGGACGAGCAGTATATATTGAACACGATCCGCAACATTAGCAAAATCGATCACGACGTAAACACGTTCGTCATGAATACGCAGGGACAAGTGCTGTCCCATACGGACTCCTCCTTATTCCTGCAGGACTTGTCCGGCGAGAGCTACATCAAGCGCATCTTGAGCGAGCAGCAAGACGAGCACAGCTTCATCGCAGAGATCGAGAACCAGAAGCAGCTTGTCACCTACGTGAAGTCGGAAGGCTTGAACTGGTATTTCGTCAGTGTCAACCCGTATAACCAAATCGTGGCCAACATTATCGAGCTGCGCAACATTACGCTGTTGACCGGCCTGCTGCTTGTGCTGGTCGGCTTCGTCATTTCGCTCTATTTGACCCGAACGATCCATAACCCGATCAAATCGCTGATCGGCGGCGTCGCCCAAGTGAACGAAAGCGCCGGCACGTATTCGAAGCTGGATGAATACCAGATTTTGGCCGATGCGTTCTCGCAGTACAAAGAAAATGAAGAATCGATGAAATTCAATCTGCATAAATCGTCACGGGCGATCAAGGAAACATACTTGCTGCATCTGTTTAAAGGAAGCATGGCGGAAACGTTCGCGCCGGAGGAATGGATTCAGCGGATCGAGGACGAGCTTGCGGGGCCCTTCTATGCGGTCGTCGTCTTCAAGATCGACAACTTCGCCAAATTCAAGGAAAGGGAAGATTTGAAGGATCAGGCGCTCATCCGCTTCGCGATCTGCAATATTGCTCAGGAAATAATGCAGCAGCGCGGACAAGCCGACCTGCTCGTCACCGAGGAGAACGAAATCGCCATGCTGAAGCCGTATGCCAAGGAGGAGACGCAGCGCGAGCTGCCGGCCGTCGTCGCCGACATTCAATCGGTCGTCAAATCGTACTTCAAGCTGTCGATCTCGGCCGGCATTGGGGATACGGTGGGCGCCAGAGGCGCCGTCCATCTCTCGTACAAATCGGCGCAGCAGTACGTGAAATTCCGTCTGTTCTACGGGCATGAATGCATCCTGGACGCGAAGCGGACCAAGCAGCATTTCATGGTGACGGTCAAATACCCTTATGCACTGGAGAAGCAGCTCACCGAAGCGGTCATGCTGTGCAACGAAGCTGCTATTAAGAAAAAACTCGGCGAATTCGTCCAGCATTTGTCGGCCGGAACGTATTATCAGGGGGTCAACTACTGCAGCCAGCTGATGATCTCGCTGTTCAAGCATTTTGAACAAACCCGTTCGCTGCCGGAAACGAATTTCAATCAATATTTGGAGAAGATCTCAGAGATTCACAGTTCGGAAACAATCGAGGATATTACGCAGATTATTACCGATTTCCTGTTCAAGGTATGCGCAGCGCTGGAGGAGAAAAACAACCACGCTAACGCGCAAAAATATAAAAGCCTCATCGAAGAGGTGCAAAAATATATTCGTAAGCAGTATACGAATCCGGGCCTCTCACTGGAGGTCGTTGCCGATGTCGTCGGCTTGTCCCCCGGGTACCTTGGCAAGCTGTTCAAGGGAAACACGCAAATGTCGTTCAACGAATACGTCAATAAAGTGCGACTGGAAAAAGCGAAGGAGCTGCTGTCGACGACCAGCGAGCCCGCTTCGCGTATTTGCGAGACGGTAGGCATATATAACGTGACGTATTTCTCCACCCTGTTCAAGAAAAACTTCAGCATGACGCCGTCGCAGTACAGGGAATGGGCCGCCGGCCGTCGTTCGTCCGGGGAACCGGAATAGCCCAGCACCGCCGCAGCCCGCCGGCTTAATCCATATAGAGGCCGCCATTCACATGCATGCATGTCCCTGTGACGAACCGGCTCTCCTCGCTGGCCAAAAAAGCGATCGCCCCCGCAATGTCATCCGGCTCGGCAATCCGCTGCAGCGGCGTCATCGCTGCGATTTGCTGCTTCACCGCCTCCGGCGTCACGCTCGACGCCTCCGTCCGGACCAGTCCCGGCGAGACGACATTCGCCGTTATGCCGTAAGGGGCGCCTTCCAGCGCGACATATTTGGCGAACGCGTTAAGCGCCCCTTTGGCCGTGCCGTGGGCTGCCATATAAGGCAGTGCGACGTCAGCGGCATCGCTCGAAATATAGATGATTCTTCCATAGTTTCGGGCCATCATAGAAGGCAATACGGCATTCGTTAACGTAAAGGCCACCTTCAGCTCATCGTTCATCTTTTGGGCGAACTCCTCCCACTGCATCGCCGTCAGCGGCTTCATCGCGAATGACATATGCGCGTTGTTCACCACAATATCGATGTCTCCCAGAGTCGCCTGAACGCGAGCCACCGCCGCCTTCACTTGTTCCGGGTCGCGCACGTCGGCCTGGACCGGCTCCGCTTCGCCGCCCGCTTCCCGGATCCGATCGACCAGCGCCTGAGCTGCATCGGCCTGCCGGACGTAAATCACGGCCACCTTGGCCCCCAGACGGGCCAGCGACAGCGATGCGGCCGCGCCGATCCCTCGGCTCCCCCCCGATACGAATGCGACTTTTCCATTTAAATAATTCATTTCTCGTTCCTCCCCAGTCATGTGTTAGTCTGTCGGCCAGCGTCGGAAGCGATGCTTATCCCGGCTTGACGATCATTAAAACAATCAATACCGTACCCAGAATCGATGCCGTGTTGTACAGCCGGTTCGCTTGGGCGAGAAGGGCCATATAGCCAAGCGGATTGCCCGGATCGGCCTCCTTCTCGTGCCCGTCGTTCAACGCCTGAACCAGCCGGGTTAATACGGGACCGAGCATGCCCACCGCGACGACCTGAATGAGCACGTACAGCACAAGGGACAGCCAAATCCATAAATCCGAAAATGTCCATCCCGATACGGCCACGAGCGCGAGACCCGACAGCACCGCAATCGACCCGCCGATTTTCGGAAAATAGTTCAGCAGTTTGAACATCGACAACGACTGCAGAAGCTGCTCCTTGCCCTGCTTCTTGCGGAGCAGCAGATGGCCGAAATACGTCGGCCCGATGCCGAGCACCGCGGAAAGCACATGAATCGTTATAAGCCATGCCAAGATTGAGTTCCTCCCTATCTTTTATTGCGACAAATTCGCCAACCGGCCATCCTCCCGTGAAGAGAAGCGGCCGCATCACCTGTCATTGAATGTACCATGTCGAATGTCGGTCCGATATTATACGATCGTATAGTTTATCGTGCGGGGCATATCAAAAAGCCCATACCTCGTATCAGGTATGAGCTTCTCCGTACAGGATGGACGCCAAGGCCCGCCCTTTCGGGCAATCGGCGAACGGCGCCGCCCGGAGCCGGCCTAGGATGGCCGATGACCGGCCAGCAGCTTGATCAACTGGCTTCGCCCCTTTACGTCGAGTTTGCCGTAAACGGAGCTGACATGTTTTTTGACCGTAATTTCGCTGACATACAGCGCTCTGGATATTTCCGCATTGGTCATCCCCTCCAGCACGAGGGCAGCGACCTCCCGCTCCCGGCTGGATAACCGCATTTCATATTCGCGGGGCATGCGCCGCTCTTCCGGAAATCCGCCCTTCTGCAGCAAAAATCGGAGAAATTGCTCCAGCTTCTCCCCGCGCGTATCGAGCACAAAGGTCGGCGTAGGCGTCCGTCCGTCATAATGATGATGCATAACCCCCGGCGCCTGCCGGAACCCGAGGCTCAAATGGGCATCGCGAAAAAAATCCATTGGCGGCGGGGATGTGATAAAAATACCGCCCGAGCACATGTATGAGAACATCAAATACATCGTTTCCGTGATCATATCGGGATTTTGCCAATCCCCGTAATCGATCGTCCGTATGAACCATCCCGCCGGGTCGGTCGGCTCGGCCTCCAGTTCCACGAGCTCCTTCGTCTTCAACGAGCTCAAATAAGGACTTGCGAACGGATCTTTGCGCAGCGCCGGAAGCGTCTCCTTATGAATCGGGACGATGACGGCCACCCCCATCGTTCTTCCGTCGGTGGAACGCAGCAGCATCGCCGCTCGCCCATCGAGCTCCGCCCAGGCCCGCAAATCGAGATGCTTGATCGTATAGGTCATCTCTTCCTTGCCGACAAACTCGTCAAAGGCTTGCTCCGTCTCCGGGTCCATTCCGCTCAGCGTCAGCGGAGTCGCCTGCTCCAGCCGGCGGCGCAAATAAGCCTCGCCTTCGCTCAAATTGGACAGCGTCAGCGGCTCCCA
This sequence comes from Paenibacillus solanacearum, assembly GCF_910593845.1. GTDB lineage: Bacteria > Bacillota > Bacilli > Paenibacillales > NBRC-103111 > Paenibacillus_G > Paenibacillus_G solanacearum. Next base: position 82,779 of record NZ_CAJVAS010000009.1, read on the forward strand.
CACGTACCGGCCTCGGGCGTAAGATAAAATAAGCGCGCGCTGCAGCGGAGTGCCGCTGTAATAAAACAGCTCACCCACCTCCCACGCGGTATTCCGGTAAGGGGCCGCATCGCGAATCCGGGCCGCATAATATTGCGCCGCCCGGCTCCGGAGTTTCTCGAAACGCGCGGGCATCCGCTCCTCCAGCTGCTTGCGCATCGCCAGGCGCATCAGGTCGTGAAGCATCCAGCCCCGTTCCGTCTTGCGGACAAACGACAGCGAGATCAGCCGGTTGAACGTATCGCCATCCAGCTCTTCATCCAGTATCGTCTGCAGCACCTCGTGATTCATGCGCAGCAGGACAGATGCCGCCTCGACCATCTTGCGCAGGCGGGGATCCGGCACTTCGCGCAGCCACGCAGCGGCCAGATGATCGAACCATTCCGACTCATCCGCTCCGTTTACCCAGTCCGAATGGGAGGATACATCGGCAGCGAGCGCCAGCGCCAGCGGATGACCGCCCGTTTTGAACCATGCATGCTCGATTTGCCTTACGTCCGTCATGCCGCATTGCCGCAAGTACACGGCGCTCTCGTCCTTCGTCAAATGCCCGAGCGGCATGAACAACAGGCGTTCGCGCAAAGCGGGAGACAGCGCCCACGCCCCCTTCAGCTTATACCGGCCTGCGATCAGCAGCATAATCCGATCCGGAAGCCACGGGATCAACCGATCCCGAAGCCAGCCGTCCAGCTCGCCCATTTCCTCATACGTATCAAGCGCAAGCACCACCTTCGTTTGCGAAGACAGCAGCTTCAGCCTGTTCAAGCAGGCGGTCAGCGCATTCGGATGCAGCGCCGGATCGCCCGCTGAAGCCGGCAGCCGCAGCAGCAGCAGCAGCTCCCGGCAGAACAGCTCTCCCTGATGAATAAAATCCCGGCTGTCCATATAGACCATGATGGCCCCGGCCCGCTGCGCCTGCCGGCGGAATGAATCGATAAGGAAGCTTTTGCCGATGCCGCCTGTGCCGTATATATTCCATATCGTCCTGCCTTCAGCGGATTCGCCTGACAAATACCGCTGAAACAGCGCAAGCTGCTCGCCCCGCCCGCAGATCACCTGATCCAAACGTTCATCCATCGCGCTCATCGGCTGCGGCGGAAGCGATAAAGCGGTTAACTCCCCGTCCTTTTCCATGTTCACCCTTCCTTCGCGAATCCAATGATCCCGGATGAAATTGCAACCCTATAGTAACACATTTGGGTGCAGGTTCAAGCGCATTTTGAACAGATTCGCGAAGCTGACGGAAGAACTGCTGAACATCCCTTCCCGGTCGTCAGCGTACGATGGAAAGGGATGCCGGATCGATCCTGCATGCTTATGAAAGTCGGCGTGCCGCCGTCCCTTGCTATGCCGTCAATAAATTTTGATCGAGGACGTTTTGTCGCTCCAGCCTTCCGGCGTCAGCGAGGAGTCATCCTCCGTCCTCGTTAGTACGGCTCCCTGGAATTGATCGTCCCAGTACAGCTCTACCGTCACGCCCCCGAATACCCTCAGCGACGTGATGTCATCGTTGCCGATGCCCGCTTCCTCCAGCTGCGCCAGCGTATAGCTGCCCTTCGGTAGTGTCACCGCATAGCCCCCATAGCTGCCGTCCTTGTAGAAGGTCGCCCCGGCCGTCAAACCGTATGCTTCCAGCTCATAAATGCGGGCGGACGTATCGCCGCTTTTTGCAGCCCCGTCCGTAATGTACAGCCGAATGTACCGGCCGAACGCATTCGCGCGATGCGTCGTCACGTTGGCGATATTGCCGGTGATGGCGACCGCATCCGTCCAGTTTGCCGCATCGTCGCTGACCTGGATTTTGTAGTCTACCGTATTCATGGCGGACGATTCGCCCCCGGCCCCCGCATGCTTGACAATAAAATGATACAGGTTGTGACGGCTCCCCAAATCGACCTGCAGCCAGTGAGGCTCCGGGCCGGTCGCCGCCCATTTGCTGTTCCCCGCCACGGCGCCGTCCACCGCCTTACCCGGGCTTTCGCCGCTTACCGCGCCGTCCGCTGTCGCACTCCGGTTCCGCGCGACGTTGACATGATCGTACAGCTCGATTTCCGCGATCTGAAACTTGGACCCGCCGCCGCTTGTGAAATCGAAACGGATATATTCGTAGCCGGCGCTGTTGTTGAACGTATATTCCTTCGTCTGAAAGCGCAGCGGGAACGATTCGTTCGTCCGCGTATCGAGCGTCGTCCAGTTCACGCCGTCATGGGAGCCCTTCACCGTCCAATCTTTCGGATCGCGGATCCCTGCATTATCGTTGGCCGACGTCAAGCGGTACCGGTTGATGGCGAATTGGCTCCCGTTAGCGAACCGGTACTGCACCCAGACCGAGCCGTGCGGCACGTAAAATTTGCTCGTCTTGGCGTCGTCGAACGCTTTGGCGACCTCTTCTCCGCTAGGGCTGTCGGTATATTGCGCCGTCGCCGTGCCCGCGCTTGTCCGGTCCGGCATCGGCTCGCCAGTCAGCGGAATATCGACGTTCAGCTGCACCGGATAATGGTCAGACGGGTATCGGCCGTTCTCATTGTAGGTGTTAATGTCCAAGGAGTTGATCTTCAGCGCGTTCCGTTGAAAAATCCAGTCGATATGCCCCCCTGTCGTAGAGCCGTCGTAATTGCTGAATGTAGAGTCGTTCACGAAGGGTTTGCCTGCATCGCTCCACGTATCGTTGAAATCAGAACCGTTCACAATCATGTAAGCGTTTCCGGTTTCCTCCGAATTGAAGTCCCCGCCGATAAAGACGGGCGCGTTCGCCGACGTTACATAGTGGGCGATGCGCTCCAGTATGAGGCCGGCCGCCTGCTCACGGGCTGCGCTTTTGAGCGATAAATGCGTATTGAAATAATAAAATACGGCCCGTTTGTCGCTCTTCGACTGAAATTTGCCCCATGTGCAAATACGCTCGTGATCGGCATCGTAAGAGCTTTTGCTGACGACATCGGGCGTCTCGCTGAGCCAGAACTGCCCCGATTCGAGCACGTTCAATTTATCCGACCGGTACATGATGTTGTTATATTCGTTGCTCGTATTGCCCTGGCGGGATTTGCCGATGGAAGTGTAGTTCGGGCCGAGCTGGTTAAGAAAATATTGGATCTGCACTTCGTACGCTTCCTGCATGCCAATAAGATCCGGACCGAAGGTGTTGATGGCGTTCACCGCTATACTCTTCCGGTTGTCCCATGCATTGACCGTTCCGTTGTCTCCATTCAAATTGCGAACGTTGAACGTCATGAGCTTCATGCCCATCGCCTCTTGGCCTGCCGCGTTCGCTTTCGGCGGCACTCCTATCATGCTGCATATCAATACGACGAGCAGTACCGCCATCCCAACAGGTTGTTTCCCTTTCCTTGCCATACGTCCACTCCTTCTGCTCAAAATTAGGCGGGTGCACCCCCACACTCCAAACCGTACTCAAACCATGGCAGCTTGTAAATTTCAAAACGCCGCACTCGCTTTCACAAATCGGCTGCCTGCCTTCCACTGGTCCGCACACATTATCGAATTTCGGCAAACCGCCATGCCTGGCGGTCCGCTCTATTGTGCCGCGGTCCGGCCTCGTTTATGATGTAGTCGAAATTGCCGCAAAGGCAACCTTCAATTCACCCGGAAAGCAGGAGAATGGGAATGAGACCGTATCCGTTACAATGTGCAGCGCAATGGAAAGAACGCGTATGGGGTGGCCAGTCGCTCGCGCAGTTCGGCTTGGACATGCCGAAAGGCACGATCGGGGAAGCGTGGATGATCGGCGATCATCCGAACGGCACGACGTCCGTCCTCTATGGCGAACTGGCCGGATGGAGGCTGGACCGCATTCGCGAATCGTACGGCGAAGCGGTCTTCGGAAGAAAGGGCATCTCGGAGAAGACCGGCCGTTTCCCGCTGCTGATCAAGCTGCTGGACTGCCAAGAGGATTTATCGGTCCAAGTACATCCGGACGATCTGTACGACCGTCTGCCCCCGGGTGAGCTCGGCAAAACGGAAATGTGGTATGTGCTCGCCGCAAGCCCCGGCGCCAAAATCATATACGGTCTGAAGGACGGGGTAACCCGCGAACGGCTTGCGGCCGCCATCGAGACGGACCGGATAATGGATTGCCTGAACGAAGTGCCGGTGGAAGCCGGCGACGCGTTCTACATACCGGCCGGAACGGTGCATGCGCTCGGTTCGGGCATGGTGGTCGCAGAAATCCAGCAAAATTCCGACAGCACTTACCGCCTATACGATTACGGGCGTCCGGGCCTCGACGGGAAGAGGCGGGAGCTGCATATCGACGATTCGCTCCGCGTGATCGCCTATGAAGGAAACGATGCGGCTTGCATGAAGACCGCGCTGCGGCGGGCCAACGAATGGCTGACGCTGGTCCGCTCGCCCTACTTCGTCACGGAGAAAGGACAAGTGGAAGGAGAATGGACGCTCAGTACAAGCCCGGACAGCTTCGTCATTCACATCATATGCGAAGGCGCGGGATCGATCCGCTATGCGGACGGCGAAATTCAAGTCCAGCCGGGCGAATGCTTCCTGCTGCCGGCAAGCCTCGGCGCCTATCGCCTGACCGGGAGGATGACCGTGCTTCGCAGCTATTTGCCGTAATCATGATAACAATAAAGGGGTGTATTGCATGAACTTGAAGGAACGCAGAATCGCATTCGAAGCGTCCAAACGAATCTACGAGAGCGCCACATTAACGTTTCGCGGGGCGGACGGCTACGACGTATACAACACCTCCATTCCATTCGAGTCGGACGGGAGACGGCTTCTGTTCGGCCGGGTTGAGCGGCGTGAAGAGCTGGCGCGTTCCTGGGTGCGATTATTCGAAGAGACGGGCAAGGACACCTGGTCCGTCGTGCCCGGCAGCATGGTCTATACGCTGGAAGATCCGTATATAAGCCGGATCGGGGACGAGCATGTGCTCGGCGGCACGCACGTCCAATACGAACGATGCCGCTTAAGCGGCTATTGCGGTTATTTTTATCGGGGAACGCATATTCACGATATGTATTACTTTACAACCGGACCGGAAAAAATGAAGGACATTCGTCTTGTCGAGTTGAGCGACGGGCGCATCGGCGTCTTTTCCCGTCCGAAAGGAGACGATCTGATCGAGAAATACGGCAGCCGGTCGATGATCGGATTTGCGATCATCGACAACTTGAACGATTTGTCGCCGGAGGTCATCGCCGGCGCCCCGTATATTCCCGGCATATTCGGGATAAACGAATGGGGCGGCGTCAATCAAGCTTACCTGCTCGACAGCGGGAAGCTCGGCATCATCGGGCATATATGCTACAAAGACCGGGACGCGAACGGCGTAGAGCTCAAGGTGTATTTGAACATGTCCTTCGTACTCGATCCGGCGAAACGGGAAGCTTCGCATCTCCAGATCATTGGCAGCCGCAGCTGCTACCCCGCAGGGCCCGCGAAGCTGCCAAGTCTGGAGGACTGCGTCTTCGCCTCCGGCATCGAGATGAGAACGGACGGGAAGGCGGATTTGTACAGCGGCATCGGCGACTGCGAGACCGGCCGCATCACGATCGACGATCCGTTTGCCGGCCATGGGGCGATCGCGCGGCGAGAGGAGCTGCGGCATGAACGGGTATAAGCTGCTGGCGCTGGACATGGACGGCACGCTGCTGAACCGGAAGCACGCCATCTCCGCCGATAATCGCAAATGGATTCACCGGGCCATCGACAGCGGCATTACGGTCATGCTCGCGACGGGCCGCGAGTCGCAAAGCATTAAGCCTTACGTGGAAGAGCTCGGTCTGACCTCGCCGATCGTATGCGTCAACGGCAGCGAAGTATGGCAGGCACCGGACCAGCTCATGAGACGCCATGTGCTGAAGACGGAATGGGTTGCCGAGCTGTACAGTCTGTCCAAGGAATATGATTGCCGGTATTGGGCTTATACCGTGGACGAAGTGTTCACGAAGGAACGCTGGCTGGAGCGGATCGACCCGCAGGATGGACGGCAATGGCTCAAATTCGGAATTCATTGCGACAACCCTGGCCGTCTGGCGGAGATCCGGGCAATCCTTGCCGCCGCCGGCCGGTATGAGCTGTCCAACTCGAGCGCATCCAACATCGAAGTCAATCCGGCGGGCATCAGCAAGGCGAGCGGCATCCGGGACATTTGCAAGCTTCTGGGCATCGGCATGGCGGAGGTTGCCGCCTGTGGCGACAGCTTGAACGATCTGGAGATGATTCGCTCCGTCGGCCTCGGCATCGCGATGGGCAACGCTCAGGAAACGGTGAAACAAGCAGCCAAGGCCGTGACGGGAACGAACGAGGAAGACGGCGTCGCTCAAGCGATCCGTACGTACCTGCTGCCAGATTAAACAGTACCGGCGCAACCGGCATCATCGCCGATGTCGGCTGGCCGCTCCGGGTACGGCGCTGCCGGGACGCTTAAACAAATAATGAAAAAAGACACTACCGAATAATCAGATAATGCCTTGAAGGATAGGTTTTCAATTCATTCCCGTAACCTTAAATTTTCGCTAATTCTTTCCTGTTCGGGGCGTGTGGCGGTTCTTCTAACCATCCCTTGTCAATCAAGATGTCCGCACCGTCCTTCCCGTACTGTATGATCTCAGGGATTAGCTTCAAGTATTCAGTTGCTAAATCTATTCTTGAAGAAACCGACAGGGCATGACCAACAAAGGTTACACCCTGACTATTCAGCACGGTGATAAGATTCATAATTAACCGATCCGAAAAAGGAGATACCGTTGAAACGGATACTTCTGTATTCACCATGATTGAACCCATGAGGTCTTCATTTAACAAGGTGTGATTCAGAAACTGTATTTGCTTTTGGGCTAGTTCTTTTCCCTGTTTCAAAAATTGCTGAATCGTAGGGTCCTTCGTAATTTGAATGAAACCGATGAGCAGCACAAGACCAAAGTAATTTCGTTCAATGTTAAAGAACATCTCGGATAGTTCAATCACATTCAGCGGACGTTTCGGTTCCAGCCATTTGGATAGAAACGTCTCTTTTTTATTTACAAATTCAACATGGTCCGGGTAAGGTATCATCGGCGGACGATCGTAAATACCTTTTTCAATCAAAAGACTGACAGCATCGTTATATAGGTCTAGCGTGGACTGCAGGCACTTGGAGAAAAAGGTTCGAATATCCTCGCGAGCAACATTGGACACAAACATGCCATAAGCGACCAAGCCCATGCGGCTCATGCCATACACATAACTCAATGGAAACAGATCGAAAAACAACGGAGGAGCATCCAAGTTAACGTCTTCATCCGTAAACCCTCTAGGAAGGGGGATCCCTTCCTTTGCGAAGATGTTCCTGATTTCCATCATGTGCTTCTCAGATAATTCAATGGACCGTTTGATGATTCCTTTTACGTCATCACGATTCGAATGATGCCAAAAGTGCTTGGAAATGCAAATCGACATGCTGTCATTGATATAGGTTGTCCATAATCCGGCAATTTCCGTTGAGGATAGGCCTACTGTATGCTTCATTTTGAATTGGACTCCTTAAACATTTTATAGGGAGTATGTACAATTCAAAGTATATTATGCATGTTCTATATCGATAGCCAATCACTTGCGGTTCTGCTCGATATATTTGTTCACCTTTTCGTCGTACTGGCGAATGGCCGTATTGACGTCCATGTTGTTTTTCACGATATTGCCCATGAGCGCCGTAATTTCAGAAAATGCATACCCCGCAAATTCCGTCGGCGGATATGCCTTGGCCGGCTTCGTCTTGAACGCCGCCTGAATGTTTTTGCCCTTCATGAAATCGAGGTTTTTGCCGAATTCATCCTGAAACTTCTTGTCTTTGAGCACCGAGCCTTTGCCCATATGCGCCATATCGAGCTGCACCTCATCCGAGAGGACGGTCGTCATGACCTGGAAGGCGGCATCCTTGTTTTTGCTATTGGGCGACAGCAGCATGACGTGCATATCCGCCTGCGTGCCGATTCCCGGCTTCTCCGGAAACACCGGATACGAGCCCATGTCCCAGTTCGTCCACTTATCCTTGATTTCCTCCAGGCGTCCGAGATTGTTCAAGCCGGCCAGCATCGCGATATTTTGATCCTTAATGAAGCTGTTGACGCCGGAGGCGAAAGCCTGCACCTTGTTGTTGCCCGGGATGCTGTAGATGTCCTTCCACAGCTGCAGCACGTTTCTCCATGAATCGGTATCGGCAATCGATTTGTACGTCTTCGGATCGATCAGCGGAAGCGACAGCTGGGAACCGGGACGGAACACCGAATCCGGCTCGAGACCGCGATACTGGATGCCGCCTTCGCTGCGCGTCAGCTTCTTGGCGATGTCGATCGTCTCCGCCCATGTCATCCCGTCCTTGGGATACGCCACGCCGAACTTGTCAAAAATATCCTTGTTGTAATACAGCGCATTGAACTGGACGACGTACGGGAATCCGACTAGGAAATCCGTCTGATTGTTCGTCTTCACGATATCGAGCAAATCGGCATTGAGCCTCGTTAGATCGTAGTTATGCTTTTTGACGATTTCCGTAAGATCCTGCTGCATGCCGAGCAGCTTCGTACTCTGAAGCGTCAAGGAATCGATGAAGTTGACGTCCGGCAAGCCGCCGGTGGCGAGCAGGTTTTGGAACGAATTCGTTTTATCGTCGATGCGGATGACTTCGATGGTCATATACGGGTACTTCTTTTGCACCGGATCGGTAAAATAGCGCTTGATTTCCGTATCGGTCAAGTAGCTTGCGCGAATGCCCAGCGTGATGGTTACGGGATCCTGCTTCCCTTGCGGAGGGGCGGCCGCCGGCTGCTTATCCGGGCTCCCGCTTCCCCCTCCGCACCCGGCCAGCATCGCTGCGGCCAGCGCGAAGACCGATATGACGCTTACGCTTTTATTCAACAAAAGTGCTTCCCCCTCGAATCGTAATCATGCGAGCCAATGCACGGCGCCGTCGCTTGCCGATCGGCTGCATCGCCTGCTGCCTTACCGCTGCGAATCGCTTGCAATCCGCGCGGCGCCGTCGCGGCACAACCGAATAATCATTACGCTTTCATCTGCACAAGGGCATGCGGGTACCGGGCTAGCATTTCCGCCGAATAATCGGTTTGCAGCATCGTAGCTCCGCGTTCGACGCACCAGTCCCAGCACGAAGGCTCGTCGGTCAGACCGCCCGCAAATTGCTTGAACATCATATTGATCCAGATTCTCGCTCCGGTTCGCTTAATGGCAACAATCGTCGTCTCGGCAATCGCCAAATCATCCATCGTTGCGAACACAAGCTCATACGCATCCGGTTTGACGGCGGTCATCATGCTGTCCAGCCCGCCGATGTTTTTATCGAGCACAATATGCATGTAGAGAGGTCTGGGCGATTTGGACGCGAGCCACTGCGCCACTTCCTCGTGGCCGGCGGTGCCTTTGAATATCGTCTGCGCCGCTGTCCCGGTCTCGCGGACGATGTCCCAGACGTCATCCTTGAACTTCCAGATTTTATCGACATTGACCATAATCCGGTCTTTGGCGGCTTCCATCGCCTCCCGCAGCGTGGGTACCGTTTCGTCGCTCAGCGGAGCGTTCTCTCCGCCGGACCCGTTTCGCAGACGAAGCGCTTTGATCTCGCGCAGCGTCAGCTCGGCGATCTTGCCCCGCCCGTTCGTCATGCGATCGACCGTCGCATCGTGCATCAGCACCAGCTCGCCGTCGCGGGTCCGGTGCACATCGATTTCGACGATATGCGCCCCTATAGCAATGGCCGCCTGGATCGCAGACAGCGAATTTTCCGGGGCAGCCGACCATATCCCCCGGTGAGCGGCCACCAGCACATCCCGCGTGGAACGGGCAAATAAAGCGATCATATGATTGATGCCTTGCATATCCATGTTGTTGCTGCCAGATGTAGACACGATGAACCTCCGTATACGTTTCATTAGAATTGCTGTATGTCGCGACGACTTCATTATAAATTCAGCCCGCTCAAAAAGAGATACCCGATTCCTTGAACTTTGTACCTGATTTTACGTTGTTACACTCGGCCCCATCGGTTTCTCCCGCCAAACGCCGAAAAAGACCCGCGGACGAATGTCCCGGATCTCCTGATTTGCCCTAAGGCGCTTACTTTCCCCATTCCATCATTTTTTTACGAAATTCCTTCGGCGAGCAGTCGTTAAATTTGCGGAATATCCGGTAAAAATGCCCCCGGTTTTCCATGCCGATCCGCACGCCCGCTTCCTCTACGCTGACATCCTCTGTAAGCAATATACGCTCCGCCATCTTGATCCGGTGGTAGTTCACATAATCGATGAACGACATGCCGATCGTTTTTTTGAAGAACGTAACAAAATGCGAATAGCTGATATTGGCCATTTGGCTCGCCTGCTTGATCGAAATTTTGGCGTTCGTATTTTTTTCAATGTAATCGAGCACAGGCTTCAGACGCGCCATGTCGAGCTGGTTTTTGATCGATAATATTTTGCGGGAGTCATACCGAAGCATCGTCAGCAGCAGCTGCCGAATATGCAGACTGACCGCCATTTCGTATCCGTAGCTCTTGTCCTGCATTTCCTTGAAAATGTCAAGAATGCAGGCGATGGCCGCTCGCTTGGCCTCCGCGCTTTCGAGGAACAAGTAATTGAGCTCATGCAAAGAAACGCTGCTGTCCATGAACAGCTTGAAGTAAGGCATCGTGGTCGGGTCGTAATACTGGTTGCAGTCGAACTGAAACACGATATACTCTGCCCCGTGCGAATGGTCCCGGTGCAGCTGGTTCGAGCCGATCAGAAGGACATCCCCGTCGCGCAGCGGGTACTGCTGCTTTTCCACGTAGACGTCCAGACCGCCCCGCAATATATACAGCATCTCCACCTGCTTATGGCAGTGCCAGTCGTTCCACACGTCGTCTACCTTCCGGTGATCGTATATTTTGAGCGGAACGAGCGGATTCTCGTAAGCGACTTTCTCATGGTAAATTCTCAAGCGGCTTTCCTCCCCTACGATCCCCAAAGCTTGCACCTCGTATTGGCTTCATTATATCATGACCGCCGCAAGCGACAACCGCCGCGGAAAGCCGGAAACAAGAACAGTGACATGTGTCACCATTTCGCCAGAAACGCTGTGACAGACATCACTTTGACTTTCTCCCGTTTCTGATAAGCTAATCGTTGTAAAAGAAACATAGCAAATCATCGAACGGAGGGCGCATCATGTTTTGTTACCAATGCGAACAAACACCAGACGGCGGCTGTAAGGTTATCGGGGTATGTGGAAAAGACGAGACGATCGCTAGCCTGCAGGATACAATCATATTTGCGCTGAAGGGAATCGCCGCTTATGCGACTCACGCCAGGCAGCTTGGTTATACCGACCCGGAAGTAGATAAAATCACACACGAAGCGCTTTATCTCACGTTGACCAACTCCAACTTCAATTTACAGGAACACCTCGATATGGCTATGAAGGTCGGCAATGCCGCAGTGCGGATCATGGATGTGCTCGACCGTGCGCATACGACGCATTTCGGCATTCCACAGCCGGTCACCATCCCGCAAAATAAGATCGAAGGCAAGTGCATCGTCGTGACGGGGCACAACCTGTATGCGCTCGAAGAGCTGCTGAAGCAGACGGAAGGCACAGGCATTAACATTTACACCCACTCCGAAATGCTGCCGGCCCACGGGTATCCGAAGCTGAAGCAATATGCCCACTTAAAAGGAAATATCGGAAAAGCGTGGTACGACCAGCGCCGACTGTTTGAGCAGTTCCCGGGCGCGATTCTGGCGACGACAAACTGTGTGATGCCGATCAAAGGCTCGTACGCGGACCGATTCTTCTCCTACGAGGTGGCTGGTCTTGAGAATGTCACGAAAATCGTCGGCGAAGATTTCTCACCGCTGATTGCGCGGGCGCTCGAGCTGCCGGAGGCTCATATCGATTCCGAGCAAGTGCTGACTACCGGCTACCATCACGAAACGGTCATCGGGCTTGCGCCGGAAATCATCCAAGCAGTCAAAGACGGCCTGATCAAGCGCTTCTTTGTCATCGCCGGCTGTGACGCTCCGGGCAAAGGCGGCGAGTATTACCGGGAGCTTGCGACATCGCTTCCGAACGACACGGTCATCTTGACGACATCTTGCGGCAAGTTCCGTTTCAACGACGTGGATTACGGCACGGTCGCAGGCACCGGGATCCCGCGGTACATCGATCTGGGCCAATGCAATAACTCCGGCTCCACGGTCAAAATCGCTTTGGCACTCGCCGACGCCTTTGGCTGTACTGTCAACGAGCTGCCAGTGAGCATTGTGCTGTCGTGGTTCGAGCAAAAAGCCGTCGCCATTCTGTTAGGCTTATTCAGCCTTGGAATCCAGGATATCCGGATCGGTCCGAAGGCGCCGGAGTTCATCAACGAAGGCGTGATGAACGTGCTCGTCGAGAAATTCGGCTTGAAGCTGATCGGCGATGCGCAAGAGGACATGGCAGCAATGCTTTCGCTGCACTAATCCGCATAAGGCATTATCATCAGACATCATCTTAGGCAAAGTCCTCCCGCTCCGCAGCCGCGCTGCAGCGGGAGGATTTTTTACATACCGCTTGAATTGAAAGAGAGGCATGCGTGCCCGATCAGTTGCCGTACATGCGCCATTCCCATTCTCCGCTCGGCACGAACTTGCTTTTGATGCGCGCCAGCATGGTGGAGGGCTGCCCATGGAGCGCGCCTTCCGCCGTCTGGTTCGAAGATACGCTTAACCGGAGGCCGCTGTTGCCGATATACAAGTAATTGAGCGCTTTGCCTTCAGCAGCCGTCACTAGCACATACACCCAGTCTCCGTCCGTCATCGTTTCGTGAGCCGATGTGCGGTTTTGATGCTCATTCACCTAGCGCCGAACCGATGGCGAAAGCCTTTTGTCGTCAAGGCTCAGCTTTTCGTAGCGAACCGTGTAACCGGGATTGTAAGACGCAGAAACAGGTTCGTCCTGTGCCTCCGCTTTGGCCGCCAGCCGTTCCAGCTGCTTGCCGGCATCCCGCGCCTGATCGCCCTCAGGATACTGCTCCACAATCTGTTCAAGCCAGCGCTTGTCTTTCGTGTGGGCGTAGATCAGCATCAGCGCGTCATCCGACAGCTCGGACTCGGGAAACGTTTCCTCCAGCAGCTTCGCATATTCCGTCACCTTCTCATTTAGCTTGGCTCCGGACATATGAAACGACACTTCTTCTCCATAATGAGCGAGCTTGCTGTAGCTCAGCGCGATGGAAAACAGCGTTTTGGCCGCCGTCTGCGCATTCGCCTCCTGAATGTCGATCTTTTGAAATTGTTCGATGGCTTGAACAAGATGATTGAACCGTCCAATATAACGGTCCAGCGGCTCGTTGTAATCCATATTTTTCACTCCGCCGAGCCAAAAGAAACTTTGCCGCTCCCTCCGCCATAGATGGTTGTAGTACAGCATAGGCTCCCGGTAAATCGCTGCCGCCAAAGCATACTGCCGGTCTGCTTTGGCCGGTCCGGCTGCTTGCTCCGCTTCTTCCGTCAGCTTCGCCATCCGCTCGGCCAACCGCAGCTGCTCCCCGACGTTCTCCCAGAACGGATACCGGCTTGCCGCGAGCGAGATTTCCTGCACGTGCCCTCCAGCTAAAGCGTCGGCCTCCGCAAACAAATCTTTCCCTTGATACGCATCGATAAGGGATTGCAGCGAACGGACCGCTTCCCGGTAACGGTTCTCCCTGATCAACTCAACCGCAAACGAATAATCCAGCCAAGGCTTTAACCATGCCGGCAGCCGATCCGAACGAACCGCTGTCAGCCGATCTGAGGACATCTCCACATCCAGCACAAACAGCAGCATCCCGCTTGCGGCGTAGCCCAAATCCCGGTCCCCGAGCTGCGAAGCCCGAGTCAGCCAGAGCATGGCGTTCTCTCCGTCCCCGGTCAGCTGGTAGCAGCGCGCCAGCCGGTAAGCGGCATCGTCAGCCCCCGGATGCTTCGGGTAACGCTCCAGAAAATCATTCCACAAGCCGATCGCTTCTTCCGGCGATTCATAGTCGTTTCCTTCCGCATTGTACCAGCCGTCGTCTTCGTAATAAAAATACGGTTTTCCGCGAATCGATTCGTAGAGGCGCGCTCCTTCGGCCAGCGCTCCGGCCGGGTACAGCTCCGTCAACGCTTTCTCCACCCGTCCGTTCAGGACAACGGTAAAACCGTCTTCGGTCCCGCTTCGATACAGCCGCTCCGCCGCCTCCCTATCGCCGCTCGCATACACCAGTATTTGATCGATCGTTTGCTCGATCGCCGAATCGTCCGTTACTGCTGCAAGCTGACGAAGCCATAGCGCCGTCTCTTCGTCCGGCTTCGGCCCGCGGATGAGCCTGTCGATGATCCGCAGCTTGTGAGCCGAGGTCAGGTCGTTTGCGTGCTTTTCGTACAATCGAATGAGACTCGCGCCGTTCTCGTAATCTAACGCAAAATCAATGATGCCTTCCTGTTGCGGCTTATCCTTGTAGACTGCAAGCCATTCATCCATGCGATCCGCATCCAGCCCGTTTTTGCTGCGCAACACGCGAAGCAGCGCCTGCGTTCCGTTGCGGTCCGCGGATTCCAGTCTTCGCAGCACGATCGGTTCATCGCCGTCGCGCAGCGTTTCGGCGACCAGCCGGATGTACGGCTCACTCTCGTACATTTCCAGCGGGAACGACGCCGTCCAGTCGAGCAGCGCCGGCAGCAGCCTCGGGTCGTTCCACAGCTGCGCTGTCACGGCCCAAAACCGCCAATCGGGAGACAAGGCGGCATCCGATTGCACCCCGCTACCCTTCCCCGCTGCGGCAGTGCGCAGCGTCAGCCGCTGCAACGCGGTCGGAAGCAGCAGCTCGCGCGCCTCGGCCAGCCGGTCGGCAAGCTCGGGCGGGATCGCATGATCGCGCTCGAACGCCTCCTTCGCAGCGCTGACCGCACGAACCAATTCCTCCGGCCAAGCCGATTCCTTCACCTGCTCCATCGCTTGAACGAAATGTCCGGCATCGTTCAGCGGAATGCTGGCTGCGGTCAGCGCAGCCGTAACCGCCAAAGCCATCCATCGGGATAAACGCTTCATCATCTTCACCTTTCCGTACGATAAGGTACACAGGTTTTTGACGTGAAGTGCAGGAAAAAGGTTCTAATTCTGTGCAGAAACTTTGCGGGCTTCCCTGAATCCCTGTGACAACGGCACGCCGATCACGGCAAGCGCGAGCAGGCAATAAAACAAGCTGTGATAATCGGCCATCAGACTAACCATGACGGAAGCGGCCATCCCTCCAATATATCGGAACGTGGAAAAGATGCCGGAAGCGACGCCCGACATGTCTCTGGACACGGATTGCAGCGACGCCGACTGCATCGACGGGGTGCCGATTCCCGCCCCGACGCCGCCCACCAGCAATACGGCGGCGATAAACGGAATCGAGGGGTACCCGTATATGCCCAAGCATCCGAGCAAAGCGGCGCCCTGCACGATAAAGGATATCCGGACCAGCCTCCGTTGTCCGAGCCGCTCGCTCCAGGAACCGCCGAACCAGGAGAATACCGACATGGCCAGCGAAAAAAGAAACAGCATCATCCCGGCCGCCTGGACGGAATAATGGAATTGCTGTTGCAGCAGCACCGGCATCACCAGAATCGTGCTGTACATCATCGCATTGCTGAGCAGGATGGACACATTGGCGCTGGCGAACATCGGCGACTTGAACAGGGCGAACCGGATCAGCGGTTCCGTGCAGCGCAGCTCCCGCCGAATAAACAACATGACCGTAACCACAAGCAAGGCTGCTGTCCATATGTTGAACCATTGCGGATGAGTCACGATCAAGGTCAACAACGTAAGCCCGATCGCAAGGTATGCGGAACCGGGAATGTCCAGCGACTGTCCGCTGCGAACCGGCGCACTCTTGGGCAGGTAAGCGAAGGCGGCGGCGAGACTGAACAGAGCGAACGGTAGGTTTACCCAGAAAATCGACGTCCACCCCCACAGCCCGATCAGCAGTGAGCCGGCTAAAGGTCCGATCGCCGCACCAAGCCCCATCAGCAGGCCGAACGTTCCGAATGCTTTGCCAAGCTGTTCCTTGGGGACGACCTCGCGAATCAAGGCGCTTGCGTTCGGCGCCGCAATCGCGCCGCCTACCGCCTGAATCGCCCGAAATACAATAAGCCACAGCAAATGGAACGAAAAGATGCAGGCGGCCGCAGCAGCGAGAAACAACCCCATCCCGAGCAAAAACATCGTCCGTTTCCCGTACAAATCGCCCAGTTTCCCGGCAATCGGCTGCACGGCCGCCATGACGATCAAGTAAATCGTAATGACCCACGAAGCTTGGGACAGCGGGACAGCCAGCGCTTCGCTGATCGTAGGCAATCCGACGGCGATCATGGTGGAATTGACGGGAACGAGGAACGTTCCCGTCAAGATGGACAGCAGGACGAGCCGCTGGCTAGGCTTGCCCAAAATGCACCACCCCTTTGGAGCCGTCCACCGTCACCCGGTCCCCGTCTTTCAGCACGGAGGTTGCCACTTTGGAACCGACCACCGCAGGCAGCTTATACTCCCGTGCAACGGTCCCCGCATGAGACAAGATGCCCCCCGTATCGGTAACGATCGCCCCGACGATCGAGAACAACGCGGTCCACGGCGGGGTCGTCGTTCTGCACACCAATATGTCGCCATGCTCTACTTTACCGAAATCGTCCGGCCCCGAAACGACTTTCACCGTTCCCGTATACACGCCTTGCGACGCCGCATAGCCGGTAAACGTCCGCTCCTGCTCACGAATGTCGGGAGCCTTTCCTCCGAAGACGCGTTCTAACGCCGGGTCGAGCGGCTGCTTCGGCGGTTCTCCGTAGAAGGGAGGCACCTTCTTGCGCTTGTTGGCTTCGTGCTCCTGCTTCCGCTGCTCTACTTTGCCCTGCTGCGCCGACGGTGTGGATAATACATCCAGCAGTTCATCCAGATACAAATGGAACACATCCTCGCGATCCGCGATTGCTCCGCATTCCACAAGCAGCTCGCCGACCTGGAGCAGGAACGGTCTCGATTTGGCAGGCAGCATGGCGTCAATATAAAAGTGGTGATCTTCGTCGAGTCCCCACGAATCGAGCGCCCATTGATACATCGCAGCGAAGCGTTCCTTCAGCTCCCCTTCGGGCAGCTTGGCTAGCAGCGCCTCCGCCCGTGCTTCACGCTCCTTCACGATACGGGCAAACTGCTCGTCGAAGTTGTAATCCTTCTGGAGATATGAGGCAATGATGCGCAGTGCATACTCCGGATTTTCCGCCCAGGTCTCGTCGGCGAACTCATGCGAATTGGCCGAGCGGTGGCCGTATTCCTCCAATACGAGCCGCAGCTGCCGAAGCAGCTCCCGCCCTCCTTCGGTCTCTTCCAGGCGAGCGGCATATCCCGATTCAGCCGGCTGCGCCGTCAATGCCGCCCTTGCCAGCGGATCACCTTTGGCCTGGTCAGCCAGTCTCCACAACGCCCGGTCCGTCTCCAGCGACTTGTTCATGACGCCTGTAAGCAGGTCGTAGACAACTGTCGTATCCGCTTCGCCGGTGAGCTGGCCGTACATGTGCTCCAGCGCCAGAAACCCGCCTCGAGGCATAACGATTTCGAAGTGAAGCTGCCACGCACGGCGGTAAAAATCGAATAATTCCATCACGCGCGCTCTCGCCACTTCCAGTGTCGAGGTCGTATTCCGGTAGTCGTCCAGTTTCCGGTAAAACGGCAAAAATTCATTTTCGACAAAGCCGGTCAGACGCTCCTTCTGAATGGGCAGCAGGGCAGCGACCACTTCTTTATGCGCCTTGTGCCGCTGCTCCGGATCGCCTGGAAACGGGACGTTCTGCTGATAAATGCGGCCGTCCGCCAGTTTAAACCGGAACTGTTCCAACGGGAACTGCAAATTGTGAAAGGCACGCTTCGTCCCTTCCGAGACGGCCGGTGCCATGAAGGAGGCGAATAAAGGCGTAATCGCATGCGGCAGATGGACGTCGTCTTGCACCCAGAATCCTTGCTTCTTGTCTTCCTCGCCTAACAGAAGTTCATTTTGAAACGATTGCGTAATTGCCATATGAAACCTCCCCATGAATTGAATTGCAGATTGGGACCGCCTCCGCTACGCAGTAATCGGACGTGCTTGCAAAATATAAATGCGACCTTGTTTTATCGCGAACTCTATATCTACCGGATTGCCATAGATCGCCTCGATCGTTTGGGTCTGTTCCGCAAGCAGCCGCACCTGCTCCTCCGTCAAACAGAAGCGGTTTTGTTCCTCCTCCGTCGTATCGGCTTCCACCGTCCCTTTGGCCGCAGCGACGATTTTCATTTCTTTACAGCCCAATTCCTTATGTATGCTGCCGCTTTGTTTGTCAATAGAGTACATATCCGGGGTAACGAGTCCCGAAACAACCGCTTCCCCTAACCCGTAGCTGGCGTTGATAACCATTTCCCTGTTATTTTGCGTGACTGGATTCATGCTGAACGCTACGCCGGACACCTCCGCTTGAACCATGAGCTGGACAAGCACCCCCATCGGCCAATCGCGTATGTTCCAGTCGATACGGCTTTGCAGCGCATAGCCTTGTACCCGGGCCGAGAACAGCGACGCCCAGCAGCGCTTCAAGCTATCCAGCAAATGAGGCAAATCCGTCACGTTCAATATCGTTTCATACTGCCCTGCAAACGAAGCTTCTTCCAAATCTTCGGCCGAGCAAGACGAGCGCACGGCTACGGCGATCTCGCTCCTGCCCTCCGACTCTATCAGCTGCGCATATGCGTCCGCGACCTCGCTGCGTACGTCATCGGGAACGGACGCTTCAAGGACCCGATCCTCAAGCCCGCTGTCCCCGGCGCTCAACTGCAAGCCGTTGTGGGACAAAAACCGGTCCAGCGCCTCCGATGTAACGATAAAACCGCCGGGGACCGCAATGCCGCGTCCGCTCATCCGGGCCAGCTGCAGCGCTTTCGAGCCGATTCGCCGCAGCGGTTCCCGATCGGCCTCGTTCAATACCACGGTGAACAACCTAACGCCTCCTTTTTCGTTAATTCCGCTACTGTCAGTAAGCGTACTTCATCATATATAGCATGGATCGGACCAATTATTAATATTTTGTAAATCTACTTTTTAGCGGGGCAAGATGGGCGGGACTTCGCCCTTGGCGCCGGCATGCGATTAAGCCTCCCCTCGTAATAGCGAAAGCCCCACAGCCGCTCCAGGCGGTTGTGGGGCTTTTTACAATCGGACAAACACATCAAGCTCAGACGGCGGAAGGTCGATTCACTTGCCGCCTTTTTCCGCGCTGACCATTTTGTCGATTTCTTCGTCGGCCTGTCTCAACGCCGTGTTGACGTCGAGCTTGCCGCTAACGACTTCTTTAAATTTTGTCGCGCCGATGCTTTCGGCTTTCGATCTGTACTGCGAAGCGACCGGATAAGCGACGGGGAGGCTTTTGAATATGCTGGGCAAATGTTTGTCTTTGAGCAGCGGATTGTCGCTGCCGAGCGCCTGCTTGACCTGAGTGCTTTTGAGTGGAGATAAGCGGGCGACCTTCGATAGCGCCAACTGCACTTCTTCCGAAGTAATGAGATCGATGACCTTCACCGCATCCTCTTGGTGCTTGCCCGTCTTGGTTGCAGTCATGACGTATACGCTGGCATTGCCGTACGTATTCGGCTTTTCCTTGTAGTTGGGATATTGCGCAATATCCCAGTCCAATCCGTCCTTCTGCGCCGTAGTGAGCTGTGTTAGAATGTTCAGATCCAGCAGAACCCCCAGCGTTTTGGTTTTCATAAATTGATCTTTCGGCGATGCCGAGATCGCCTCGTTCCCCGGAATGCTGTAGATGGCTTTCCCGAGCTCGAATACCCGCTTCCATGGCTCCGTGTTCATCGTCGCTTTATCGGTCTTCGGATCAATGGCGGCGATCCCGAGCGCCTGTGACATCCACACCTGATTGTTACCCGGATCCAGACCGCGGTACTGCGTTCCTCCATCCATGCGCGTGACTTTTCGAGCCAGTTCGATCAGTTCCTCCCAAGTCATGCCGTCTTTGGGGTAGGGAACGCCAAACTTGTCAAAGATACCCTTGTTATAATACATCGCGTGGTAGTTGACATTGATCGGAAGGCCGTACAGCTCGCCTGTTGGCGAAGCGTTCTTCACATCCGTCATGTAATTGTTCTCGAACCGGCCGACATCCACATTCGCCTTTTTGAACAAAGGCGTCATATCAAACAGCAGGTCCCTGTCCTTAAATCCGGCCAGCGCGCCGTTGTACGTTACGAAAAGATCCGGGACGGTGCCGGCGGCCAGCAAATTATCAATCTTCGTACTGCCGCTGTCGGGATTGTAATTGAGCGTAATGTGCGGGTATTTCTTTGCCAAAAATTGCTGCACGACCTTTTGAAATTCCTCATCCATTGTGGCGCCTATTCCGCTGCTGGCCACCTCGAGCGTTACCGGGCTGGCGTTGTTCTGAGTTCCCGGTTGATCACCTGCGGTCTGACCGCCTGTCGAGGTTGTGCTGCAGCCGGATGCAATAACACTGCTCAAGAACATGAACGACATCATCGTAATGATTTTTCGCATAAGTCGCTTCCCCCAATGATAACGTTTTCAAAATCCTGTACCAAAGCCGGACGGCTTCGGTATTTCTATTTTATTCACAACGGATTTCGATGATTCTCGCATGATCCAAACCGTTCGTCGCCATAACTTCCAGACGCAATCGGGATACATCCGTGAGCGCAACTTCGAATTCAAGCTGACGCTGGTAGTTATTCCGGATATGTGCCACTTCGGTGACCGTCCCTCCCGACTCCGCAAGCAGCTTGAATTCCTTCAGCGTCTCCGGCTGCGGCCCCCACACCTGCCTTGCATACACGGAGTCCTGATGCGAGAGCATTAACTGGCGATGAAGACCGGTATCGAGCACCAGCGTGATTGTGCGAAGGGCGACCGGTTCGTTCCAGCGCAGCTCCAGCCACGGCTGCTCATCCGTCGGCGCGGACATCCAGCGATGCAGGCCGGGCTCCGTCAAATCCGGCCGGACGCCGCGCGGGCCATGCACGGTGCGGGTATGGCGGTCGACGACCTGCGACGCCGCGCCGCCCTCCTGCTCGGAAGAAGCCGTAATTTGCGCTTCTGCGGCCAGGTTGCGGTCGGCGAGCAGCCTTCCGGGCAAGTAGGCACCCTGCCTGAGCAGCTGCTGCTGCGCCAGCTGCACCAGCTCCCGGTCGCGCCACGCCTCTTGCAGCGGCTTCCCGCGCGTTACCGCCGTGGCGGCGAACGTGCCGAGCCCTTCGCCGATGACGGCGCAGGTCGCCATCACCCGCGTGCTGGAGAAAGCGATGTGCGTAGCCGACAAGTTTCTTCCGGCAAACATCAGGTTGGCAATATTCGCGCTGACGAGCGACCGCAGTGGGACGCCGTACATGTAGGGCGTGAAAGGCTGGTTGCACGGCTTCGTATCCTTCGCGTCGATGCCTCCCGGCGGGTGCGTGTCCATCGACCAGCCGCCATAGGCGATGACATCGTCGAAATCGACCGCCTGCTCCAGGTCATTCTGCGTCAGCACGTGATGCCCGATGAACCGTCGCGA
This sequence comes from Paenibacillus solanacearum, assembly GCF_910593845.1. Taxonomy (GTDB): domain Bacteria; phylum Bacillota; class Bacilli; order Paenibacillales; family NBRC-103111; genus Paenibacillus_G; species Paenibacillus_G solanacearum. The sequence goes on from NZ_CAJVAS010000009.1 coordinate 104,408, forward strand.
TTCCCGCTTGCCCGGCAAAAATCCGAACCAATCCAGCGCCCAGTTCTCCGACTCCGGATGCTCCCCGCTATTCTTGATATGATCCCAGATGCCCATCAGGATCGACAGCAGCTCGTCGCGGATCGCCTCGTTATCCTTGATCGTATCCAGCATGCCGCCGAACTCGATCCACCAATAACCGTATTCCCACGAACGGTGACCGCGGAATTTGAGGTCGTCCTCCGTAAACTTGCGAGCCCACGGCGGAGCGGCAAAAGGCATCGGCCTGCCCATATTTTTGGCAGTGAACAGCAGAGAAGAGCCGAGCCGGTATGCATCCCGGATCGTCTCGGCGGCAGCCTCGCCGAACTCCTCGGCCGCTTCCCGTCCCGTTGTATGGCGCGCGCCGGCTTCAAAGCCAAGCCGGCCGTCACCGGTGCAATCGGCGAATATATCCGCTTCGATCTCGAAATGATCCTCTGTGCTCTCCCGGTTGGCGTACGCCGCCGCAATCCGGTCGCCGTCCATTTTGACACCGACCACCGTCGTATTCAACATCAGCGTCAAATTCGGTTCAGCCCGGCATTTCTCATACAAAATTAAATCCAGCATGCTGGCGCTTCGCTGCGGGTTGCGTACCGCACATTCCAGCGCGATTTCCTCCATGATACCGCTTTCTCTAGCCTCGGTCTGCAGCTCCTTGCCTCTTGGCGACGCTCCGCAAATATGCATCCGGATTTCCGACGACGCATTTCCTCCCAAGACCGGACGGTCCTGGCATAAAATGACGGACGCCCCGTTTCTTGCCGCAGCCAGCGCAGCCGCGACCCCGGTCATCCCGCCTCCGGCGATAAACACCTGTGTGCGAAGTGCGGTCCTGCTGCCATGATTGCTTTGATTCATCTCTGCCCCTCCTCGAAGTTTTCGTTAATTTTATCGTATCGGAACCGTCCCTCTGTTGAAATGCCGTTTTTTAAGTTACACTATATACAAAATTAAACGGAGTGCTTCACGCCCCGTGCGAAAGGACGATGCAAGATGAAAGCGTATGCACCCAGCGATTTCCTCCCTCGTCTGAACCATTCTTATTATTGGAAGCGGAAAGAGCGATTCAAATTTTACGAAGATACGTATAAGGAGTGGGTTGTCATTGGAGTGGAGGACGGGTCGTTCTTTTACGAGATTGACGGACAATCCGGAACGGCGACGCTCGGCGATCTGTTCATTTGTCCGCCTCATCTGAAGTTTCGCCGGGTCGTCGTTACACCGTTGACGTTCTTCTTCCTCCGGCTTGGCTGGGAATGGGTGCAGCCGAGCGAGCCGTCCGAGGATGAGCTGCGGGAGCTGCCGATCGGTAAAATCAGCATCCGCGACACGGCCCGCCTGAGCGCCAATTACGCGGTCATGAAGCAGGCGGAGTCACTCAATCTCGAACGCAAAATTCATATCCAAAATCATTACCTGCGCGATATTTGGCTCAAATATTGCTGCGAAACCGGCGAGGAATCGTGGACTGAAGGCCGGGAACCGGCTGCCGGCCGCGAAGCCGATCCGCTTATGGAGAAAGCGGCGCTGCTCATCCACAAATCCGCCTTTCAAAAGCTCGACCTGAAACAAATCGCAACCGAGCTCAACCTGAGCCCGGTGCGGTTGACGCAAAAATTTAAAGACGATTTCGGCGTCACGCCGATTCATTACCTGACGTCGATCCGGTTGAAAAAGGCGACGACGCTGCTGATCGAAACGAATTTGACGCTGGAGCAAATCGCCGAAAGCATCGGCTACCAGAGCGGGTTTTACCTGAACCGCGTGTTCAAAAACCAAATGAAGATGACGCCCGCCAAGTTCAGGGAAATGAACCGGGTATAAGGGCAGGGCGTACAGGCGTAAAGGGCGTCGCGCTCAGACGGCGAAAGCCGGGCTCATTTGCCGCCTTTTTCCGTGCTGACCATTTTGTCGATCTCTTCGTCGGCCTGTCTCAAAATCGTGTTGACGTCGGCTGCGCCGCCGATGAACTGCTTGAACTTGGCAGCGCCGATCCCTTCGGCTTTGGATCGGTATGTCGAGGCGATCGGATACGAGACGGGAACACTCTTGAATATGCTCGGCAGCCGCTTGTCTTTGAGCTGCGGATTCGCGCTTCCGAGCGCCTGCTTGACCTGCGGGCTTTTCAGCGGAGACAATCTGCCGAATTTGGACAAAGCCAGCTGCACCTCTTCCGAGGTGATCAGGTCGATGACTTTGACCGCTTCCGCATGATGCTTGCTCGTCTTCGTTGCGGTTATGACGGATACGCTGGCATTGCCGTATGTATTCGGCTTCTCTTTATAGCTCGGGTATTGCGCGATATCCCAGTCGAGGCCTTCCTTCTGGGCCGCCGCCAGCTGCGTCAGGATGTTCAAATCCAGCAGCATGGCCAGCGTCTTGCTCTTCATGAATTGATTTTTTGGCGATTCCGATATCATGCCGTTCCCCGGGATATCGTATATCGCCTTGCCCAGCTCGAATACCCGTTTCCACGGATCGGTATTCATCGTCGCTTTATCCGTCTTCGGGTCGTTGGCGGCGATGCTGAGCGGCTGCGACATCCACACCTGATTGTTGCCCGGGTCGAGTCCGCGATACTGCGTTCCTGCGTCCATCCGGGTGACTTTGCGCGCAAGCTCGATCAGCTCCTCCCAGGTCATCCCGTCCCGGGGATATTCGACACCGAACTTTTCGAAGATGCTCTTGTTGTAATAGAGCGCATGGTAGCTGATCATAAACGGAAGCCCGTACAACTCTCCTTGGGGGGAAGCGTTCTTGACGTCCGTGATGTAATTGTTTTCGAACCGGTTGATGTCCACATTCGCCTGCTTGAACAGCGAAGTCATATCGAATACGAGATCTTTGTCCTTGTAGCCGGCCAATGCGCCGTTATACGTTACGAACAGATCGGGCACGGTGCCTGCCGCCAGCAAGGCATCCAGCTTCGTACTCCCGGACTCCGGATTGTAGTTGACAGTAATATGCGGATATTTCTTTCGAATAAACTCGTTCACCACATTTTGAAAATCTTCGTCTACCACGGTAGTGGAGGCGTTGCTGGCCAGCTCCAGCGTAACCGGCGTCTTGTTGTCTTCAGCCGCCGTTTTATCGCCCGCAGCCGTGCCTCCGGGCGAAGTGGAACTGCATCCTGCCGCCGTTAAACAGCTCATGATGACTAACGATGAATATGCCATTATTTTTCTCATGAATCGCTTCTCCCTATTGATAACGTTTTCAAAATTGAATGCCAAAGCCGGCGGTTCCCACACCTGCCTTGCATAAACGGAGTCCTGATGCGAGCGCATTTACCGGCGATGAAAACCTATGTGCGATGCGCGGTTCTGCTGCCATGATTCCTTTGATCCTTTTTCGCCTCTCTTCTGATCCGCTTTAGCCTCTCTTCGAAGTTTCCGTTAATTTCATCGTATCGGAACCTTTCCCCCGTTGAAATGCCGTTTTTTAAGTTACACATATACAAAATTAAACGGAGCACATCCTTTGTGCGAAAGAATGTTACAGGTTGAAAGTGTATGCTTCCTTCACCCTGCACCCGCGTTGCATCAGACCACTACTGACCGTCCCTCGCTTCACCTTGCACCATTGCTTAACCGCACCCTCTTCGCTGTGCGACGATCTGGCCCAAGTATATGACCGCGAAGTAAGTAGGGGAAAATGAACTAATAGTAGGCTCAAAACAATTATTTTCGGATAAAATCATAGATTTTAGGTCAACAATAGCCCAAACTGAACTATTCAGAGCCATCTCCCTCTGAATAATTCGATTTGGGCTATAAGAATGCATTTTTGCATATTTCCGCCGCAAATTAACAGCTGCACCCCAATAAATAGTAGGGTTTCACGCACTGCATATTGCCAATGTACGACGTTGCACTTAAAGTAACCTTCCTCCCAGCCTTCCTCCCGCTCCCCTCTTTCCTCTCGCAGTTTGCCACTCTTACCTCTCCCCTCCTCTCGTTCTTCCCGCTTCGATTGGGAGGCATTGCGGCTGCTACCTCTTGCTCTCTCTTGCCACTCTCTGCTATCCTCTCGCCTCTTCCTGATTCGACTGGGAGGTCACTGCAGCTTGCTTCCTTTTGCAAGCTTGTCTTTTGCCGATTTGAGGACAAATGATGCCTTGCGCTCGCGGTGACACGATCCTATTTAACATAAAGAGAACCGCTCCGGTTCATGACGGAACCAGAGCGGTTTAGGGTTTATAGCTTACAGTTTATGGAAGGTGTGTGCTGGCGAAAATCCTCACCTCACGCCGGCAATCCGTTTACAGCATCGCATCGCCGCGTTTATACGTCTGCTCGAGCACAAGGCGATCTCCCTCGCGGCGGAACAGCACCAGATCGGCCGGCGCGCCTTCGGCGAGACCACCGGCTTGCGGCAAGTTCATGAACGAGGCGGGGCGGATCGACGCCATATCCCAGGCGCCGGGCAAGCTGCACAGACCGCCGGCGACAAGCCGCTCGATTCCCCACAGCAGCATTTGCGCGGAACCGGCCAGTATGGCCGGCTGCTCGGCCAAGTGCAGCTTGCCTTCCGGCGACTTGACGACTTTGCCGCCGATGTTTGTCTCATACGTCCCCGGCGGCATGCCGCTCAGCGATACGGCGTCGCTGACGAGCATCGCTTTGTCGCCTTTCACCCGCAGCGCCGTCCGGATAAAGGCGGGCGGCAGATGAAACCCGTCCGCGATCAGACAGGCGGACAAGGCGTCTTCGGCCAGCTGATCCCAGATGTAGTTCGGGTGCCGCGGCAGGACGGGATGCGCACCGTTGCCGAGATGGGTGGACAGGCGGGCGCCGGCGCGCACGGCGTCGCGAATTTGCTCCGACGTCGCCTTCGTATGGCCGATCGATACCGTGACGCCGCTGTCAGCGCATTTCTCGATAAAATCGGGCGCTTCCGCCCACTCCGGCGATACGGTGATGATCTTGATCCGGCCTTCGGCCGCCTCCTGCCAGCGCCGGAACAGGTCCCAGTCCGGCGGGCGCACGAACGACCTGTCGTGAGCGCCGCGCGGACCATCCTCCGGCGAAATGAACGGTCCTTCGACGTGGATACCGGCAATGCAGCCGGCAACTTCCGCATACCGGCTGCAAGCCCGCGCAATCGTGGCCACGGCCTCACGAATCGCTTCAGGCGCGTTCGTAATGACCGTCGGGAAATACGAGGTCACGCCTTCCGCCCACAGCTCCCTCGTGATGTCGCGTACCATCTCTTCGTCAAACGGCAGCGTGTTGAAGTCGCGGCCGCGGTATCCGTTGATCTGCAAATCGGTCAGCCCCGGCGCCAGCCAAGGCAAATCCGCCTCCGGACGCTCCAGCTCCGGCTTGATGATTTCGGCGACGACGCCGCCGGCGATACGGACCGCAACCGGCTCTCCCGTGCGGTAATGCCGCCCCTCAATCCAATGATCCCGGCTCATGCTGCGATCACGTTCCCCCATACGATAAGGCCACCTCCGATTAACATCACCTGCTCGGGCTATTTCAACTTCAATTCCCTGATGCTCTTAATCGCTTCCTCTTCGGCGGAGCGCAGCGCCGTATTGATGTCGATCTCCTGCTTCGCCAGTGGAACGAGCTTGTTATTCAAGATTTTCTCGATGCTCACGTCGTACACGCTCTTCGGGGAAATCGGGGCGAATTTGTTGTGAAAGACGGCGTTAAAGTTTTTGTCCTTGAACGGCGTATCCTGGCCGAGCAGCTTCTTGATCGACGCATCGCGGAGCACCGGCATCGTTCCTTTGCGTGCCATTTCCGTCTGGTATTCGTCCGAGCCGAGAAATTTGATGACTTCCATGGCGGCTTCTTTGTTTTTGCTCATTGCGGTCACGCTGAAGTACGTCGGATACGCTTGCGAGCCAACCCCAGGCATTTCGCTGAACGTAGGGAGCGACACCATGTCCCAGTTCAATGGCGCGATTTCGTCCGGCACCGTAAACGGCATGGAAGACAAGAAGACGAACATGGCCAAGTACTGTTCCTTGAGCAAAGCTTCCCGGTACGGCAGCTTATTCTTCAATTCGATGATCTTCTCCTTGTAGCCTTCGTCCGCCGCAGGGTCAATGATCGTCTTCTGCAGCAGCTTTTTCCACTGCTCCTGATTCACAGTCGGCGTATCTTTTCCCGGCTCGACATACGGCAGCGAGAACGAGTTCATCCGGAACAGATGCGTTGGCGACACGGTCAAGCCAAGGTACTGCCTGCCGCCTTCCGTTCGCGTCAATTTGCCCGCCAAAGCCAGCGCTTCATCCCACGTCATGCCGTCCTTCGGATACGGGACGCCGAACTTGTCGAAGATCGCTTTATTGTAGAAAAGCACCAGATTGCTGTTGTATACGGGCAGACCGTACATTTTCCCACCGGAGATTTGTTTCATCGCATCGATCAGCGTAGGTTCATACCGGTTGACATCGACGCCGCTTTGTTTCATCAGCCCAGTCATGTCGTATTCCAGCTGATATTTCAGCAAGCCATCCGAGAAGTTGCCGATCGAATCGAAGTAGATGTCGATAACCTGTCCGGCGGTAATCAATTCGGGCAGCGTCGTCCCCGGCTGGCTGCGAATGTACTTGATCGTGTACTGCGGAAATTTTTTGCGGATGGCGTTGCCGATTCGCTCGTTGAAGCCGTCCTCCGAATCTCCGGCCATCATGAAGAACGTAAGCTCGGCCGGCTTGGACACGATGCTCTCCTTCGGCTTTTCGGCTTCTTGGCCTCCGTTTCCCGTTTGACATGCTGTCATGAGTGACAAGAGCGCTGTACCGGCAAGGACCACCAAACGTTTCGTTTTCATTGCGGTTGCCTCCCCTTCTATGGATCAAAAGCCCATCTCCCTCGCTGACTCGACTCCGATGTCGGTTCAAATCTACTCAAGCTATTCGGGCCGGACGCCCCCGACGATCTTGACCAGCTGTCCGAACGGCAGCGATTGCTTCGAGGCGGACAAGGATTCGCCGCCGACCGTTTGCACGTACACCCGGTTTTCGTAATAGCCGGTCGCAGCCGCCGTCCGAAGCAGCGGCGCGGGCCAGGTGCCGCCCCAGCTGTAGCCGTTTCTTCGTTCATCCTCAATGTCCAGCAGATTGCGCTTGATCACGCCGTCGCGCCCGGAAAACACCGGAAGGTTCGTACCAATCTCGTAAAACCGGTACCAGACCGAGCTGCCCGCATCCGCAACAAAATTGGAGCCGATCGGCGTCCTTGTATCGTATTTCATCCCTTTCACCCGCGCCGCCTCCAGCCATTCCAGCGCCCCCTTCACCGTCGCAGACACGGCCTCCGGCGGATTCGGAACCGACATCAAATATTGGACGACCGCCGCCGTCTCGGCACTGTACACGGAAGGATGCTCGTACGGCCGGCCTTGCCGCGGCGCATAGGTGACCGGATCATGCTGGCCGCACCAGCCCGTGAGCTTGCCGTCCGCCACGATCTGCGACTTCAGGATATAATCAAGCCCCCGGTCGAGCGCAGCTGGGGCGCGGCGGCGTATGGCCGAGTCCACGATGTCCGTATCGAACGGATACTTCGCTTCCGCGACGAGGCGAAGCGTCTCCATCACCCTGGTCATGGCGTTGTCGTTAAACGTCACCTCGTCGGAATAATTGCCTCGGGCCGGATACACCTGCGGCCATCCCCCGCTCGCATACTGCATTGTCAGCAGGAAGCCGATCGCCTTCCGCACCGCTTGCTTGTATCGGTCGTCCTTCGTTTGGTCGTACATGATCGACAAAAATACCATTTCGCTCGTTGTCGCCCCGTTGTCGATCTCTCCGATTTCCACCCCGGATTTCGTCGTCAGGTCGCTTCGCTTTTCCGTTCCGTTCCACGGTCGGGCGTATTGGGCCTGCATGTTTTTGTACCAACCGCCATGGTCCAGCTGCCAGGTCAGCAAGCGGTCGGCTTGCTTGACGTTCGCTTCCCTGATGCCCGTATCATAGCCGTCGGTCAGCAATTTGAGCTTCGCCGGATCGCGGCTCTCCGGCACAACGAGCGAGCCGTCGGGATGGAACCGGTCGCTGACAGTGAACACCGCAACCGTCTGATTCCGTTCATTCGTGCGGGTCTGCACATGCTCCACCGTGAGGAAGCGGGTGAGCTTCGGATTCAGCTCGTACCAGGAACCGGCAGCGGCCACGAGCTTCACATCGGCGGCGACGAACGGATTCAGCTTCTCGCTGAACGTGACTTCCACGGCATGCGTCCCGGCCGTCTCCGCCTTCACGATGACGGGAGCACGGCGATCCGCATCCGCTTCGCCGCTTGCCGCCGGTTTCGATTCGCGGGACGCGGCGTTCAGACAAGCCGTTACCGTCAGGCTGGCGCCGCACAACAGCAGCCCGCCGAGCAACGCGTACTTGAGCGCAAATGAAGCGCTTGCTTGCTTCCATTGTACCAATTCCAGGCCGCCTCCTCCGCCCATTCATACGTACCGGATAAAGCGTCGTTGCGCACGCAGCAGCGCATAACCGCCCTAGATACCGCCAGCTTCACCGGCACGGCTGCAAAGCCGAATGCACAATTCGGCGTCGCATGGACGACGATCGGTCGCATCGCCCCTCGCCGCGATTACCCAGGTTCTCCAGCGGCAGCGTTCCCGTCACGAATTCGCGAAGAAAGAGGCAGGCCGGACTCCCGTATGCCTTGGATCACCAGCCGGGCCATCTCCGACGCTCCGTATTCGTTGAAATGCGTCAGATCGGCGGAACCGTCCGGATAATTCGGGTATTCCCCGGGCGCCAGCATCATGAACAATCTCTTGGTCGCCTCTTCACCCAACCGTTCGAACCGTTCTCTGGATTTCTCGTGCAAACGAATGACGGGAACCTGCTGTTCCTTGCCCAGTTGGATCATGGCCGCCGGGTAATCGCCGTGCGTCTGTCTGAGCCTCCCTTTCGCGTCGAAGCTGCCGCGCTGCATGGGAGTAACCAGCACGGGGATCGCCCCCTTCAAGCGTGCGCCGTCGATATACCGGCGAAGATACGATGGATAGGTTGTATCCGGGTCGGTACCGACATCAAGGTCCTTCGTCTTCTCGTCGTTATGGCCGAATTGGATGAATAAATAGTCGCCTTGCTTTATTCGGTCGAGAATCGGCTGCAGCCGGCCTTCATCGATAAAGCTTTTGGAGCTTCTTCCCGACGCTGCGTAATTATGCACCTGAACGCTGCTGTTAAAAAACGACGGCAGCTGCTGTCCCCATCCGGCAAGCGGAGCTCTGTCAGCAGAATAGCTGGCCACGGTAGAGTCTCCGGCCAAGTACACGCCGATGTTCGGTTGCTCCGATACCGTGGTTCCGTCACCTGCTTGGGATGAAGCGCAGCCCGTGACACCGCATGGAGAGAGCATCATGGCGGCTGCCAGCATAACCATCATGCTTTTCTTCGCCAACTCCATTCCTCCCTCCCTGCAAATTTGTAACGAAAAATCAATAGTAATCGATTTCTATCATAAAATAAAAACTTCGATTATACCGTGACCTTGCCGGCATCCGCCTTCGACGCCGAGTCCTTGTCAAGATACAAGGTCCATTGGGGATGGGTTTTCAAAATCGTGGAAGGAATCCGGTTCGTGACCTCATTTTCCAGTGTAAGCTTGATCGCGTTTGCTTTCACCTGGTACGGAACGCATGAGATGATGACCGCGCTTTTCAAAATTTGCCGGATGCTCATCGTAATCGCCTGCTTCGGCACGTCCTCAATCGAGCGGAACCAGCCTTCGCCGACCTGCTGCCGTTTGCACGATTCGACGAGATCGACGACGAGATACGGCTCCTCGGTATCGAAATCGGCCGGCGGATCGTTAAATGCGACGTGCGCGTTTTCCCCGATGCCGATCAAGGCGAGGTCGACCGGCGCTTCGTTCAAGCGGGCGTTCAACTGCTCGATATTGCGGCGAATATCGCCTTCGCCGTTGACCAATGCGTAGCGGCTGATCGGAACATGGGCGAGGAATCGTTCCTTCAAATAGCTGCGGAAGCTGGCCGGATGCGTCTCCGGCAAATCGACGTATTCGTCGAGGTGGAACATCTCCACCTTGCTCCAGTCAACGTCCGCTTGAACGAAATGCCGCAAAAATTCAAGCTGCGACGCGCCCGTGGACAGCGTAAGCCGCGCTCTGCCGCGCTCCTTGATTGCTGCGCGCAGCACCTCCGCCGCCTGTTCGGCCGCCGCCTTTCCGAGTTCTTCCGGGGTGTTCAGCACTTTGACTTCCATCGTGCAGTAGCCTCCTTCAATGTCGTTTAGTAAATGACTGTTAGTGAATGAATGTGGGGTTGTTGTGCAGCAGCTCTCGAATGACGACCGGTTTCTTGTCGGCGATCGATAGATTGGCGGCCGCTCCGATCAGCAGCGACATCGCGCCTTCCCAAGACCCGGCCTGCTGCCCGAGCGGGTCCTCGAGATCGCCGGCGAATAGCATGCGGCGCAGCCGTTCGTCGCCGCCTCCGTGCCCGCCGCCTGCTTTGCGCACTTGAACGGTAGTCAAGTCTCCCTTGCGGTCAAACAGGCGAACCGTGTTGTAAGACGTGCCGGACAGCGGACCGCTGGCGAAGTCTTCCGCTTCGAGTCTGCCCTTGCTGCCGACGAAAGCGATTCTCCACCCTTCCATCGGGTTATACGCCGTCAAGGAATAGGAGAGCGATGCGCCTTTCTCATACTTGGCCTGGACGGTCATCGTATCATAGATATCGATTTCTTTTGCAAAAACACATTGGTCGCGAATATATCCATCCTCCGCTTCGGCCTGATAATACAACTGATTGACCGTGTCGTTTGCTGTAATGTCGTAGTAAAAATCGCACGTATGGCGATGGTCGCACGATCGACATCGCTCGCCGGCATGCGCTCCGTTCCGCCCGTAAAACCGCAAATCGCCAAAGCCGTGCACCGTCTCCGGCACGTCGCCGAGCCACCAGTTGACCAAGTCGAAATGATGCGTCGACTTGTGCACCAGCAGCCCTCCGCTGTTGCTCATGCGGCGATGCCACCGGCGAAAGTAATCCGCCCCATGCCTTGTGTCCAGAAACCATTCGAAATGAACGCTGTGAATGTCGCCGACAGCTCCCGAGGCGAGAAGCTCCTTGATCCGCACCATGTACGGAATAAACCGGCAGTTGAACGTGACGGTGACGCTGCGCCCTGTCTTCTTCTCCGCCGCGAATATCGCGTTCATTTTGTCCGCGTCGATCGTCAGCGGCTTCTCCGACACGACGTCGCAGCCCGCTTCGAGCGCGCGGATGATGAACTCGTGATGATTGCGGTCGATCGTCGTCACGATAACCGTATCGGGCTGCGTCGCCTGCAGCATGCCATCGAAGTCGTCGAATAGGGCGATTCCGCTGCCGCCGCACAGACGGCTCATCGTCTCGGCCCGCTTCAGATTGACGTCGCAGATGCCGACAAGCTTGGCGAACGCCCCCAGCTCGGATACGAGCGGACGGGCAAACATGCTGAGCGCCCGTGCGCCGGCCCCCACGATTGCATAGCTCTTCATGCCTTCAGTCCTTTCCTGCACGGTATAGAAATCGATTTCTATTCGCAGAATATCACATCCGCTGCCGCTTTGTCATCAGGGAATTTTAAAAAAATGTAAATTCGCACGCTTGTGCGCTCATCGCACAGCCCGGAACGAGCGATTGACGATGACGCAGGTCATAAAAAAAGGTTCGGCGCCGCAAGACAGCGCTGAACCCTTATGCTACTTCACCGCAGTCACGGTGCTCCGCTGGACGAGCTTCGGCTGGAGGACGATGTCCATCTCCGCTTGCCCTCCGTTCATCAGCTCCATCAGCATGTTATACGCCAGCTTCCCCATCTCGTAGCTCGGCTGATTGATTGTCGTCAGCGGCGGCGCGATCATCTGGCTGAAATCGATATTGTCGAAGCCGACGACGGAAATATGCTCCGGTATTTTCACACCGTGCTCCGTCAGCTCGCTGATCACGCCGAATGCGGTCATGTCGTTGCAAGCGAAGATGGCCGTCGGCAGCTCGCTGAGCTCGAGCAGCTGCCGCGTCAGCAGCTTGCCGTTCTCGAACTCGCCTCTCGTTTCGTCCCCCCCGGTCGGCTCCGACACTTTGACCAGTTGCTCCTCTAGGGCGATGCCCGCTTCCTGGAGCGCGTCGAGGTACCCTTCATATATGCTCTGCCGGCTCGGGCGATCCAGGGGCGCCGTCACATATGCGATCCGGCGGTGGCCTTGGTCCGCCAAATATTTGGCCGCCATATAACCGCCTTTGCGGTAATCGAACTTGATCTGGAGAACGTCCGGCAGGTCGAGCGGCTGGTCGATGGCGATCACCTTCAGCCCCAGCTTGATCAGCCGGGTCATCAGCTTGCGGTTGAACGAGATCGAGGAAAGGATCACTCCTTTCACCTGATTCTCGAACAGCTTCTCCAAATACTCGTCTTCCTGCTTCGGATTTTGCAGCGAGTTGCACAAGAACACATGATAATTGTTTCGGCGCGCCATTTCTTCGATACCGAGAACGACCGAGGAATAAAACGGGTTGCTGATCGTCGGAACGATGACCCCGATCGTTGTGTTCGTATGCGTTTTGAGCTGCTTTCCGACCATGTTCGGGATATAGTCATGCTCTTCGGCCAGCTGTTCGATTTTTTGCCGCAGCTCGCTGCTGACCGGGTAGCTGCTCTTGCTGAGCACCCGCGAGACGGTAGCGGAGGACACGCCGGCGATGCGGGCGATATCATGTATGGTTACGCGTTTTTTCATCATGCAAGAACACGATCCTTTTGTTATAGTAATCGATTGCAGTGGTATGTATGGGTATTACTATAGCAAAAAACGCGCACCGGCGAAAGCCATCGCCGCAGGAGGCGTACTTTTCCGGCCGGTGATCCCCGCAGCAGCCTGTGGCATGACTTGCGATCAAGACGTGACCAACCGCTGTACAATGTAAATTTAATTTAATAAGCCCTTTCCATCCGCATGTGAAATAATTGGGCAGCAATCGGCATAAAGTCATGTTGAGCAAAGGAGGTGGGTATTGTTGGGAGCCAAATTGATCAAGATTGCTTCCGTTTATTTTGTCATCGGCGTCCTGTTCGGCATGTTCATGTCCATCGTACATAAGTTTGAGTTCGCGTCGGTGCATGCGCACATCAATTTGTTGGGCTGGGTTTCGCTAGCGCTTACAGGCTTCGTGTATCACCTGTTTCCGAAAGCGGCGGCATCGAAGCTGGCCGTAACGCATTTCTGGCTGCATAACATCGGCCTGCCGATCATGATGATCGGACTCGCTCTGCTGGTTAGCGGCGTGGGGAACATGGAACCGGTCATTGCCGTCGGCGGAGTGCTCGTCACGATCTCCGTTATCGTATTTCTCGTGAACGTGTTCAAGCATGTCGGCGACGCGAAGGATCAGAAGCCTTCCGCTGCGCAAAGCAAATCGAAGCCGCTGTAAGCCGTACGATCGCAACCCAGTATCCGTGAAGCGAGCTTCATGCGGGCGTCAAGACGGGCATCCTCGATGCTCGTCTTGTTCGTGTCGAATTGTCACGAATTTTATATGGCGCATTTGACTTGCTTCGTATATAATGCAATTCAGTATAAGCTTACGCTCGTATAAAAGCAGGAATGGGCCTGCTCGTCTCTACCCGGCCACCGGAATGGCCGGACTACGAGTGATACAATGCCATGGCGCGACGGTTTTGCTGCGCCGCTGTGGCTTGATGTCCGTGTATCACTCGAAGCATCGCTCCGCCGTCCGGAGCCGGTACTTCGAGTTTTTTTGTTTTTTGATACCCACTTTACCCTGCTCAGGAGGCCCACGTGAAGCTTTTACAAGACAAGATCATGCAAGAAGGGATCGCGCTCAGCGATCAAGTGCTGAAAGTAGACGCATTTCTGAACCACCAGGTCGATCCGGTCTTGATGGCCGAAATAGGCAAAGAATTTGCGGCACGATTCCGCGCGGAACGCATTACCAAAGTATTGACCATCGAGTCGTCCGGCATCGCCCCGGCAGTTATGACGGCGCTGGAGCTGAAGGTTCCGGTCATTTACGCGAGAAAAAGAAAATCGCTGACGCTCCGCGAGGATCTGTACACCGAGAAAGTGTACTCATTCACCAAGCAGGAAGAAAGCGAAGTCAGCGTATCCAAGAAGTTTCTGTTCGCAGGCGAACGCATTCTGATCATTGACGATTTCCTCGCGAACGGCGAAGCGGCCTTCGGTCTGGCGCGCATCATCGAACAAGCGGGCGCAACCGTGTCAGGCATCGGCATCGTCATTGAAAAGGCGTTTCAACCCGGCGGCGACAAGCTGGCGGCCGCGGGCTACCGCGTCGAGTCGCTGGCGCGCATCGCCTCGCTCGGCGAAGGAAGCATCGTCTTTGCGGACGAGCGGCAGCATCAATCCGTCTAAATAAAAAAAACTTGATATATCGCGAAAGGAACGATCCCATGTCCGCTCCCAATCAACCGCCTTTACGCCGATTTTCCCTCGGCTTGCAGCATGTGCTCGCCATGTACGCGGGAGCCGTCATCGTACCGCTGATCGTCGGCGGCGCGCTGAAGCTTACGCCGCAGCAGCTCGGCTATCTCGTATCGATCGATCTGCTCACTTGCGGGATCGCCACGCTGCTTCAAGTGTGGACGAACCGGTTCTTCGGCATCGGCCTGCCCGTCATTCTCGGCTGTACGTTTACCGCCGTCGGCCCGATGATCGCCATCGGCAGCGAATACGGCGTATCGGCCATTTACGGGGCGATTATCGTCGCCGGTATTTTCGTCGTTCTGTTCGCCGGATTGTTCGGCAAGCTGATCCGCTTCTTCCCGCCGGTCGTAACCGGCTCCGTCGTTACGATCATCGGGGTGACGCTCATTCCCGTATCGCTCAACGATATGGGCGGCGGCCAGGGCAGCCCGGACTTCGGCGCTCCGTCGAATTTGATGCTCGCTTTCGGCGTACTCGCCCTCATCATTATTATGAACCGGCTGTTCACCGGCTTTTGGCGTGCGATCTCGATCCTGCTCGGCCTGATCATCGGTACGATCTTCGCCGCGTTCATGGGCAAAGTATCGTTCGCTTCCGTCGGCGAAGCTTCGTGGTTCCATATGGTTCAGCCGTTCTACTTCGGCACTCCGACGTTCGAAGCATCCGCCATCATCACGATGATTCTCGTTGCGGTGGTCAGTTTGGTTGAATCGACGGGCGTGTTTTTCGCCCTCGGGAAAATGGTCGACCGCGACATCCGGTCGGAAGACCTCGCCCGCGGCTACCGTGCGGAAGGACTGGCTATCGTGCTGGGCGGCTTGTTCAACGCATTCCCGTATACGACGTACTCGCAAAACGTCGGTCTGCTGCAAATGAGCAACGTGAAAACCCGCGACGTCATCATTACGGCCGGCGGGATCCTCGTGGTCCTCGGCTTGATCCCGAAAGTAGCGGCCATGACGACGATCATCCCCGCTCCAGTGCTCGGCGGCGCATCGATCGCCATGTTCGGCATGGTCGTCTCCTCCGGCATCCGGATGCTCGGCTCGCAGGTAGACCTGAACCGGCACGAGAATTTGCTGATCATCGCCTGCTCCGTCGGCATGGGTCTGGGCGTAACTGTCGTTCCGCAGCTGTTCGACAAACTGCCGCAAATGGTGCAAATTTTGACCGACAACGGCATTGTCGCCGGCAGCATTACGGCGATCGTTCTGAACCTCGTATTCAATGTCGGCCGCAAGCAGAACGCCGCCGGCGTTCACGAATCCGCAGCCGTCAAGAAAGCGGGATAACCTATCTGTAATTTACAGAGCGTATTTCCACATACAACCCGAACCTCTATCGCAGGCGCGCAAGCTCGAAAGCGCTGCGATAGAGGTTTTTTTACTGTTTTCCATGACTATCTCCATGCCGTGCGGTTAGGAACGATTTCCTCTATAACGTTTCCAGATTCCGTACGTTTATGAATGCCCGCGCCAGCCGGCGATCACGCAATCGAATCCGGCTCACACGTAAAATGATTCGAACGCAAACTGTTCCATGAACTGTCCGATTTCGTCCCGTATACGGCGCAATTCCGTTTCGTTCTCCGCATGGCGGGTCGCGCGGATGATCCATTCCGCCACATGGACCATATCCTGATCGATCATCCCGATCGTCGTAATTGCCGGCGTCCCGAGCCGAACTCCGGATGGATACCACGGTCTCGTATCGCCCGGTATGGTGTTCTTGTTCGCCACGATGCCCGCCGTCTCCCACTGCTTTGCCAGCCAGCTGCCATCCTTTGCGCCCAGTCCGCCAGCGGAGCCGACGACGTCCAGCAGCAGCAAATGATTGTCGGTTCGGCCGCCCATCAGCTTGAATCCTTCCTCCTGCAGCAGCTTCGATAACCGCTTGGCGTTGCGCACCACCTGGCCCGCATACCGTTGATAGTCCGGACTCATCGCTTCTTTCAGCGCGACTGCCATCGCGGCGACCGCATTCATATGCGGTCCGCCTTGCAAGCCGGGGAACAACGCACGGTCGATCGCCGCGCCGTAAGGCTTCTTGCATACGATAAGGCCGGCGCGCGGGCCGCGCAGCAGCTTGTGCGTTGTCGTCGTGACGATGTCCGCATGCGGAAACGGATGCTCATGGCAGCCTGTTACGCATAGACCGCAAATATGCGCGATATCCGCCACCAGCAGCGCGCCGGTTTCACGAGCGATCGCTCCGAGCTGCCGGAAGCTGATCCGCAGCGGATACGCGGTCGCGCCGCAGAAAATAATTTTCGGCGCATGCTGCTTCGCCAAACGGCGAATCTCGTCGTAATCCAGCTCATAGCTGTCATTCAGCCGGTATTGTACGGCATTGTAATATTGTCCCGTGATGTTCACGCCGTGACCGTGCGTCAGATGGCCGCCGTAATCGAGCGCCAGCCCGAGGAACGTGTCGCCCGGCTTCAAGAAGGCGCTCAATACCGCGAGATTCGCCGGCGCGCCGCTCAGCGGCTGAACATTGGCATGGTATTCGCCGGGATCGGGGGTGAACAGCTGCAGCGCGCGCCGGATGGCCAGACGCTCCAATTCGTTCGTATACTCCTGCCCGCGGTAATACCGCCCGTTCCGGCGATCCTCCCGGCTGCCGTCTGACCATACATACGGGTAGCCTTCGGCGTATTTGTTCGCGTAAGCGGTGGCCAGCGCCAGCTGTACCGCCTTGGAAGTGTAATTTTCCGAAGGAATCAAGCTGAGTGTCCGTTGCTGCCGCTTGGCTTCGGCCGATGCCAGCGCACCGACCTCCGGGTCGTACTGCGTCAAATAGCGAACTGCGTTTTCCATACCATCACTCCTGTTTTTATGTTACAGCAAAACAAAAAGAGCACCTCATCTTTCGACAAAGTACTCGCCCAGGCGTTCGGCAAATGGATTCCGTGTGCTCCCCCATGGTTCCCCATGTTCCGCCAGTTACACACGGCCGTTTCACTTGCTCCTATAATATGGAATATTCTGAATATTGTCAATCTTTAATTAAGATGATGTGTAATACTAAGAAGCAGTCGCCCGCTTAGCCAAGAAACGCCGACAGCATCCAGCTATGCTTCTCCAGCGAGGAATAAATCGCCAGGAACATGTCGCCCGTCGTCTCGTCGCCCTCTTGATCGGCAAGCTGCATGCCTTCCTTCAGCTCGGCCAGCAGCCGCTCAAAATCTTGCACCGTCGCCGCGACCATCGCGTTCGCGTCTTCGCTTCCTGCCGCCTCGGCTACAGAAGCCAGTTCCAGCGCTTCGCGCATCGTCGCGACAGGCAGGCCGCGCAGCGCCAGCACCCGTTCCGCGAGCTCGTCGATATGAACCGCCGCTTCGGTGTACAGCTCTTCAAACTTGGCATGCAGCGTAAAAAATTGATTGCCCTTCACATACCAGTGGTAGTTGTGCAGCTTTACATACAATACTGTCCAGTTGGCAATTTGCTTGTTCAATGCCTGAATCATCGTCGTACTCATGGGTCATCCCGCCTTTGGTTTGGATTTGATTATACGGTTACTTGCGTATGAGCTGCTTCCCGCTCGTCCAAAAACTTCTCGCAATCAAGCGCGGCCATGCATCCGGTTCCCGCAGCGCTGATCGCTTGCCGGTAACGGCTGTCCTGCACGTCGCCGCAAGCGAAGACGCCGGGAATGTTCGTTTCCGTCGTGCCGGGCTTCACGAGAAGATACCCGTGATCGTCCGTCGTCAGCTGGCCGCCGAGAAAGCCGGTATTCGGCGTATGGCCGATCGCTACGAAGATGCCATCCGTCTCGATCACTTCCTCTTCGCCCGTCTCGTTGTTTCTCACCTTCAAGCCGGTCACGCCCCGGTCTCCGGCAACCACTTCCAGCGGCGTCCGGTTCAAGCTCCAGCTGATTTTCTCGTTGCCGCGGGCCCGCTCCTGCATAATCTTCGAGGCGCGAAGCTCGCTGCGCCGGTGGACGAGCACGACTTCCGACGCGAACCGCGTCAAATAATTCGCCTCCTCCATCGCCGAGTCGCCGCCGCCGACCACGATGATCTTCTTGTTGCGGAAGAAAAATCCGTCGCATGTCGCACAGGTGCTGACCCCTCGGCCCACATTTTCCTTCTCGCCGGGAATGCCGATATATTTGGCCGATGCGCCGGTAGAAATAATGACCGACTCCGCCACCACTTCGCCGATCCCTTCGACTTGAAGCGTGAACGGCCGCTTCGAGAAATCGGCTTCGTTCACCCAGCCGGTCTGAAACTGCGCGCCGAAACGCTGCGCCTGCTTCCGCATATTGTCCATCAGCTCGGGCCCCATGATTCCTTCCGGGAACCCCGGGAAGTTCTCTACTTCAGTCGTTGTCGTCAGTTGGCCTCCCGGCTCCGGCCCTTCGATGACGAGCGGCGCCAAGCCAGCCCGCGCCAAGTAAATGGCGGCGGTCAAACCGCCGGGACCGGTGCCGATAATTACGGATTTATACATGTATGCTCCCCTCCTGATCGATTATATTTATACTAAATCTAAATTTGTCTACAAATCGATTTTACCACTGCCAACCATTTCTTTCATGAAGAAACAATGAAACCTTCATGAAGAAATCATGAAGGTTTGTAGAGGTCCGCACCGTATGATGATGTTTTCTTTACGTACGTTTCAAGCGAGCCTGCGATCAACAGGACCAGCTCTTCAGCATGGCGAACGTTTCCGGCTTCGCTTTCTGATACACCACGATATACTCGTCCAGCTGCCTGCTGATTTCGAGCACTTTCTCATGGTGAAGACAGCCGCGCTCCGCCGCCTCCTTGACCATCTTGTAGCGAAGCGCCTCAATTTTTTCTTTCAAGAATAGTTCCATATCCCCACTCCGTTCTAACCACTGTTAGATCATAGTATAAAACAGAGCGATTGTAAGATGCTGTTACTTTTTGTCGACCATCAAAAAAATGCAAAAAAATTTCAGAAATTCATATTTTTCGTGAACATTTGTTTCATATTGAAAACAAACGAAAAAATTTGGCGCATCCTTGTCCCGATGCTACAAGGAATATACCTTCAAATTCGCATATTCGCCAATGAGCGGGGCCATCTGACGAAAACCGATCCGTCCTTCACCCAATACGTCGCCGAACGCTTCCCCGTCGTCTTCCCATTGCAGCACGGTCAATCCGTCGACGATAAACGTAATGCGCCCTTGCCGCTTCTCGAGCTGCAGCCGGTACGCGCGGGACGCGTCCTCCACGCCGGGAATCGGATCGGCTCCTTGCGCAACGAGATGGAAGCCGTAGCTCTTGCGCAAATTGCATGTATGGAAAGCCCGCTCCTCCGGATACCTTCTGCGGAAATATGACAGATGGTACGCGTCCATCTCGCCGTGGTGATACATGTCATACTCACCCGTGCGCCGCGCCAGCTTCGGCGAGAACAAATCTTCTCCATCCTTGCCGCTTGCCGCAAAAAACATAATGCACAGCCCCGGCTCCCGAATCGGCCGGAACTCCCATTCGATCCGAATGTCGGCCGGAAAGACGACGGGACACCAGAAGACATAGTTGGATTTTTGCCCTTCGGCCGGGTCTTTCACGCTCTCCAGCCGCATCCGGTTTAGCGGAAACGAGAGCGCCGCTTCGCCTTCCAGTATAAAATCGCGGACATCTTCGCTGGATGCCAGCGGATTTTCGTAAATCAACATGTGTTTCCCTCCTGACTGCTTTCATTTTCGTTGACTTCCAGCTTGGCTCAGACCCGTGTGAATGCCCAATCGACATCAAGCTCGACTAAGCGCGCCCTTCCTCGCACACGTGCCCGCTGCCCGCGGCCTCTCATGGCAAGAGAGCCTTCTCCTTGCCATGAGCCGGAGCAGGGGCACAGCCGCATACACGACCTGCCCCCCCGCCGTTCCCGTGTCACCGCGGCTGTGCCTTTTTTCGAAAAGCGCCCGGCGTGCACCCTTCTTTCCTCGCGAACAAGCGCGAAAAAAAGGAGCTGTCCGCAAAACCGACGGCAAGCGCGATCGCTTCGACGCTGCGATTCGATTCGAGCAGCAGATGCTTCGCCCGCTCAATGCGGATGCGGTGCAGCATCTCGGTGATGCTCATGCCGGTTTCCTGCTTGAAAATGCGAATGATATGCCGCTCGCTTAAATTAAACTGCTGCGCCAGGGAGGCCACTGTAATTTTTTGCGCAAAATAACGCTCCAGGTAGGTGCCGATTTTCCGGACGATAATTTCGTGGCTGAGCGGCATGGGCGGGACGTTCTGCTCCGTGCGTCCTTTGCGCTGGCTGAACCTCGACAGCAGGATGAGAATCTCGGTCAGCTTGTTACGCGCCATCACCTTATATCCGGGCGGCTCGTGCTTCACCTCGAGCAGCAGCTCTTCCAGCAAACCCAATACGGCAGACGATTCCCGGCTGCTGAGCGACAGGACCGGCACGAACGGTTCGTGATCATTGAATAAAGGGGTCAAATACGGAAGCGCCCAGGCGGAAGGCTGATCGGCCAGGCTTGCGCGGACAAACTGCGGCATGAACATGCAGTTGATAATTTCCAGCCCGCTGCCCTCCTCCACCCGGTACAGGTGAGGCTCCCCGATCGGGACGACATACACATCCCCCGCATGAATCGGGTAAGCGGCTTCGCCGATATGGTGCTGCCCGCTCCCGTGCACGACGTATACCAATTCGATAAATTCGTGCACATGCTGCGGCGGTGTATTATGCCGTTCGTGGGACGAGCGCTGAATCCAGAACAGACCTTCGTCTTTGGTGTAATCCTTGAGCTTTTTGACAATCACGCCTGCGCACCCCCTACCACCCACTATACCGCTTCTCGGCCAAGGATGTAAGGAGGTGCACGAATCATTTCAGGCTGTACGTCAGAAGCGACGACAGGAAGACGAGCGCCAGTCCCTGGCCCCAGCCCTGCACACGCTGGTTCGGCACGCTGCGGTAGCCTTCGGCATCCTTCATGACCGCCGTTCCTGCGGAAACCGACGTCACCGCACCGGCGGCCGTCACCTTCCCGAGAACCCCTCCGATCGCCTGCTGAATCGACTTGTTGTACAGCGGGCTGCCGATCGCTTCGTTGAAGCGCACGAGCCCCGCCGCGATGCCGGCCGAGCCGGACGTCTCCGTGTAGGACGAGGCGTCCTTCAGCAGCGTATGCCACAGTCCGTCTGCGGCCTGCAGCCGGACGAGCGAGCTGAGCTGGTCGCGCAGCGAATCGTGTATCTTCATGAAGGACGGGTGCGTCACTTCCACGTCCTTCAGGGCCATCGCCATCGTATAGGCGGCCCAGCTGTTGCCTCTCGCCCAGAACATAGCGGACATGTTGTTCTGCGCGAGGTGGTCCCAGCCGTGGTAATACAAATTCGTCTCCGGGTCCTGCAGGAACCGCTCGTGCCCGTGATACTGCAGCAGGCCGTCCTCGAGATAATCGGCGCGTCCGAGCAGCGTCCCCATGCGAATGAGGAAATAGCCGGCCATGAACATCGTGTCGACCCACGCCTGTTCGGGGAAATTGTAGTTTTGCGACACCGTATGCTGGAAGATGCCGTCGGCAAACCGCGGCGCGTCATGACGTAAAAAATCGGCCATCTGCACGGCGGTATCCAAATAAATATCATTCTGCGTCGTCTTATACAGATAGATCAGCGAGTGGCCGATCGAAACCGCATTAACGGTCAGCTTCGGCAGCCCTTCCTCCAGCTGGTTGTCGACCCAAGCGGCGAGCGACTGCAAGCAGCTTTCATCGCCCGTCGCCTCATGAGCCCGGCTCACGCCGTAGAAGGCGACGCCCGCCGGCCAGTCCCAGGTGAAATCCATCGCGAAGGTACGGTCCACGATATGGTCTATCGTCGTTCTGACTTGTTGTTCGTCGTAGAGTAAGGGCGGCACGCTTCACCATTCCTTTTGTCGATCTATTTTTTCTTCAAATCGTCCAGCGCCTTGTTCGCTTCTTCCTCGGCTGTCCGCAAATAAGTGTTAATGTCCATTTGGCCGGAAGCGAGCTTATTCAAGTTTTTCGTATACAGGGCCAAAATATTGGCTTTGCTCTCCTCGACCGACTTGTCGGCAATTTTCGGATATTTATTGTAGAAAAACGCGCCGTAGTTTTTGCCTTTGAACGCGCCTTCCGAGCCGAGTGCCTTTTGAATTTGCTCGTTTTTGAGCGTCGTCATCAAGCCTTTCTTGGATATGTCCATCTGGAATTCGTCCGAGGTCAGGAACTTGAGCACCTGCATCGCGGCGTCCTTGTTCTGCGCTTGCTTCGTAATGGCGAATATGCCGGGATACGACTGCGGACCGACGCCCGGCAGGTCGCTCATCGTCGGCATCGACACGATGTCCCAGTTAAAATTCGACAGCTCCGTTTTTTGCACCAGCGGCAGCACCGGGGACGACGGGAATGTCGCCAGTCTTTGCTCTTTCGAGAACGGCGCCAGGTCGAGAATTTTTTTATAGTCGGTCATCGCTTTCTGGTATACAGGGCTTTGCGTCGGATCGATCAGCTGCGTTTGCAGCAGTTGCTTCCACCTGTCGCTGTTGATCGTCGATTTCATCGTCGTTTTGTCGATCAGCGCCAGCGAATAAGGATTGACCAGGAACAAATGATTGACCGAAGGCGAGAATCCGGTGTAAGCGACCCCGTCCCTCTCCACGTTCAGCTTCTTCGTCAGCTCGTTGAACTGATCCCAGGTCATGCCGTCTTTCGGATAAGGCACGTTCAGCTTGTCGAACAAATCTTTGTTATAATACATCGCCATCCGCTCGTTATATACGGGAAGACCGTAGATCGCCCCGCCTCCGAGCTGCTTCATCATATCGATCAGCGACGGCTCGAACCGGTTCAGATCGACCTGATGCTTCTTGAGCAGATCGGTCATATCGAAGTTCAGCTCAGAGGCGATATTGCTCGTCGGAAACGATCCGATGGAATCCCACTGGATGTCGATCCGCTGCCCGCTATTGATCAAATCGTTCAAATCTTTGCCGGGAACGACGCGCTGGATGTACGTGATCGTATAGTTCGGAAATTTTTTGCGAATGGCGTCGCCGTACCGCTCGTTGAAGCTTTCCTCCGAATCGCGGCTCATCGAGTAAAAGATCAGCTCCACTTTCTCGTTTGCTGCTTTGGAAAGATCGTCCGCTCCAGACGCCCCGGCAGGCGCTTTCTCTTCTTTGCCGCCGCATGCCGACAGCGCCAGGCCTGCGGACAGTACAACCGCTGCAGTTCCCCATGATTTGCGTTTCATCCGAACCCCACCTCTATGGTTTAGTAGCAATCAGAACCCGGGGTTGCCGGCGAGGCTCCGCCTTCTTCGCATGAGCTATCCTTCCGGAAGCGAATCCGCCAGCAGCTCCAGGCTAAGTATCGTATTGAGCGACCACTGCGAGGCGATATTGGTACTCGCCATGCCGATTTCCTG
Organism: Paenibacillus solanacearum; assembly: GCF_910593845.1. Taxonomy (GTDB): domain Bacteria; phylum Bacillota; class Bacilli; order Paenibacillales; family NBRC-103111; genus Paenibacillus_G; species Paenibacillus_G solanacearum. The sequence goes on from NZ_CAJVAS010000009.1 coordinate 128,291, forward strand.
TACCGGTCTTACATATTCGAGCCCGTCTACGGTATCGGGCTGTCCGATGCGCGCCATGAACGGCTCGCTCAGCAATATATCCCACACCTTGCCGGCCAGCGCCTTGTCCTTGCTGCGGTATGCGCCGTATGCAATGATTCCGGACGCCAGCACCGGGTGATCCCAGCTCCACTTGGCGATCGCGCCGCTGGTCTGCGCCGCCTTCTCTTCCCTGGACAGCAAGTAGAACGATCCGAACTCGGCCATCATCTCTTCCCACTCCGGATCTTCCAGCATCTCCGCCAGCTCGAACCATACTTGCGGCCCGCCCATGCAGACCGCCAAATGCCGGCCCCAGTTGTCGTCGCCGAAATGCGTCAGCCTGCCGGTCTTCGGATCGTAGCCGTAGACCGGACCCGACCGCAGCCGGAACGGCATGCTCTTAATATCGGCAATGCCCGTCAGCAGCTTATCGCGGTACGACGTATCCTCATACCGTTCCCAGCGGGTCATCCAGTTGGAGCTGAACGCCGCCCAGTCGGGGCCGACGCGAATATGGGTCGGGAATTCGTCTTTCGGATAGTACGAGCGCATCGGGTCGAGATGAACAGTCGTATAATCGGCGTCGGCCACTTCGTTCATGATGTCGCCGATGCGTTCGTCCACCGTCAAGTAATAATAGTAGCGGTGCAGCCCTGCCATGGCGATGCGCGCCTCCTTGCAGCCGCAGCCCCAATGAACGACGTTGTGCCGCGTGCCCAGACCCGCATATTCGCCGATATGATAGACGTCGACCTCGCTCGTATGCCGGGTCATCGCCTCGGCAAGCCGGAAGATGTCCTCCCGCCCCGAACGGAGGAACATGTACCACAGCCACATATTCGGCGCGAGCTCTGTATTTTGCCAGGCGCAGCCCCCGACGTCATAGCGCCATACATGCCGCGTCGGGTCGTAGCTGTGCATGAAGTCGCCGTAATCCCAGAAGCCGTACCATTTGCGCTGCTCGACCTCCGTTTTGTAAAAGTCGATGACCGCATCCAATCGTTCCTCGAGCTGCGCCTTCGCGGCCGTGCTCCGGTCGGGCAAGCTCCAGAGACCGAACGCCTTCGCGTCGTAATAATATTGCGGCTCACAGGCGAGCCGCGCCGGCGCTTCCGCTTCCTCGGCGAGCGCTTTCAGCATTTCGGCGCTCGGCGTGCTCTCCAAGCAATGCAGCGTCAGTTCGTTCGTATTCGCAATGCCGTAAGGCGTGCTGCGCAATTCGTCGAATCCTTCGTAGGCGGACAGCAAGTGCGTCTTCGTATCGTAATGGCGCAGGTCCATCGCCCGGACGTCCGGCGACCAGAACCATACGGTCATCTCCGCCGTATCGGCGGACAGATGGCGAAGCTCCAGTGCAGACGGGTATTTCCGCCAAAAGTTGCGGACGTTCGCCGCAATGCCGCCGCTTTCGCTCCCGGCATAAGCGACGCCGGACGAACGGCTGCCGCTGCCCGACTTGAGCCAGCAGCATCCCTCCTGCGTCCGCTTGGAAATTTCGTAATAATCCGGGGCGCTCTGCACCAGCTTGAAATCCTCCCAGACCGCAGCGTCCTCGAGCAGCCCGATGAAGGCCGCGTCCTCCTGCGGGTCGAAGGAGATCATCTCGCCCGCCGTCTGCCGGCGGAACAGTTCCTCGTACTTCCCTCTCGTGCGGAACGTCATCAAGTGCTTCGGCGATTCGGCGAAAAAGCCGGTATCTCCGCCGAGCCGGACATGGCGGTTATGAAGCGGCCCGCTCATCGGCAGCGAAAAAGCGATGCCGAGTCCCTTGATCGCATCCTGATGCGGATTGCCGTCGTAGACGAACGAGTGCATGATGCGCATTTGTGCAAGCCCGGCGTAAAAATACAGCCGCAGCGTAAACGGCAGCCAGGCGCGGCTCCCGGCAACCGCCTTGTGCCGGCCTTCCACTTTCACGACGGCGCGAACCGGACCGCTCTGCTCCACCGCCGCTTTCGTAATCTGGCTGACGAAATGCTGCTCCTTGAACACGCGGCCGCCGGCGTCGCTTCGCTGCTCTTCGCGGATGCACACCAGCTTGCCGCCGGAGCAGGCCAGCGTCTCTCCCCGGTACATCGCCCGGACGATATCGGCACCCGCCTTATTGATCTGGCATACGATCGCGCCCGTGTTCACCTCGAAATACGCATCCTCATCGCGCACATGAACCGGGGCTGCCGGAGCCGCCGGTTCTCCCTTCGACACGACGAACGAAGCGGCATCGCATACGCTTCCGCCGAGCGCGGCGGCGTGCGCGCTCCATTTGACGCTGCCGTCCGGCCAATAAGCGGTCGGCCAGCTTTGCAGCGGCACCGGCGTTCCGGAAGGACCGGTCATCGTCAGGCGTTCATCCCGCAGCAGCTCGCCTTTTTTCCACGGAATGCCCCATGTCGCCCCGCTTGGCACGAGTTTGTTCTTTGGCTGCCCAAGCCGGCGTACATTTACGGATATCGCATTGTTCATACGGTTTCTCTCATCTCCATCGTCTGTTTCTGTTCTCCCGCTCAAGACCCGGGGAGCCTGCATCGTCTACTTCCATCCGAATGGCATCGTACTGGATGCTCATCTACAGATCGCCGATCTGTGATCCGTTACTCGTTTCCCGCAGCCAGGGAAGCCCGCGCGATTATGCCTGCCTCTTTATTGAAACGCTTACATATTAGCGCCATACAAAGCAGAACGAATGCGGCAAGCGTCAACGCTTCGCCCGAACCGTCCGCCGTCACCCGAAGACCTCTCCTTCCGGCCGCCGGCCCGGTATATCGTCCGTTGGTACGGTTAAAACCATCATAATTGAATAACAATCAGATCGGATATGGCGGATTACGCCATAATACTTGCTGATCAGGACATTTTCAAATATATACAAATAAAATCAAAACGAATTTATCACCAAAACAAACATAAATCCAAAAAAGTGGTTGTTTCTTTGCGTCCGTTTTTATATGATGAAGACAAAAACAGGCGAGGTGTACGATGCACAGCAAACGATTATATCACGGCGCTGCCTATTACCCCGAGCTTTGGGACGAGCAGACGATCGAGCAAGATATTCGGCTTATGAAGGAGGCGGGTATCCATGTCGCCCGGATCGGCGAATTCGCCTGGATCCAGATGGAGCCCGAGGAAGGGAAAATCGATCTGCGCTTTTTCGTCGACATCATAAACAAGCTCCACGACAACGGAATCGAGACGGTCATGTGCACGCCGACCCCCACGCCGCCGATCTGGCTCACGCACGGCCACCCGGAACGGATGTACGTCGATGAGCAGGGCACAGTCATGGGCCACGGGTCCAGGCAGCACATCTGCACGAACAATGCGTACTTCCGGGAACGGGCAGCCATCCTGACGGACCGCCTCGCACAGGCGGTCGGCGCGCTGCCCGGCGTCATCGGCTGGCAGCTCGACAACGAATTCAAAGCGCATGTGGCGGAATGCATGTGCGCTTCTTGCCTTAGCTTATGGCATTCATGGCTTGAAGCGCGCTACGGCGACATCGACAAGCTGAACGAAGCTTGGGGGACGCAAATTTGGAGCGAATACTACCACCGGTTCGATCAGGTGCCGCAGCCGGGTCCGGCGCCATTCCTGCACAATTCGTCCTTGAAGACGATGTATCAGCTGTTCTCGATGGAGAAAATCGCCGAATTCGCCGACGAGCAGGCGGCAATCATACGTCGGCACTCCGACGCGCCGATCACGCATAACAGCAGCATCGCCTTTCACGTCGACAACGAGCGGCTGTTCCGCGGTCTCGACTTCGCCTCATTCGATACGTACGCGAGCTCGGATAACGTCCCCGCTTACCTTGTCAATTGCGATCTGTGGCGTAATTTCAAGCGGGACCGGCCGTTCTGGATCATGGAGACGAGCACGTCGTTCAGCGCATCGCTGGAAAGCTACGCGAAGCCGCATCCGAGCGGGTACTTGAAGGCGGAGGCGGTGGCCGCCTATGCGCTTGGCGCGGAAGCGTTCTGCTACTGGCTGTGGCGGCAGCAGCGCACCGGCTGCGAGCAGCCGCACGGCTCGGTGATCAGCGCCTGGGGCAAGCCGACCGTCGGCTTTGCCGCCGTGCTCGAAGTCGAGCGGGCGCGACAAGAAATCGAGGCGCCTCTGCTCGCTACCCGCGCCGCCCAAGCGGAGGTGGCCATCACGTATTCGGACCGGGCGAAGGCGTTCCTCAAGACGGAGCCGCACCGCAAGCTGAACCATCGCGGTCTGATGACCTCGTTCTACGAGCGCATCCTGCACATGGGCATCCACCGCGACGTCATTCCGGAAGGCGCGGAGCTGAACGGCTACAAGGTGCTGTTCACGCCGTTTATGCACTATGTGTCCGATGACTACAGGAAACGGGCGGAAGCGTTCGTGGAACGCGGCGGTATCTGGATCGTCGGGCCGCTGACCGGGGGCAGAACGGAGCAGCACACGATTCCTACCGATGCCGCGTTGGGTAGGGCTTTGGAGCAGCTGGCGGGCGTCGAGACGCTGTTCACTTACCCGATGGACGGCACCGGCGCGATCGGCCGAGCGTTCGGCCTCTCGGCCCCGCTATCCTTGTGGAGCGCCGTATTCGAACCGAAGGAAGCGACGGCCATCGGAGTTCTGGAGGGTGGACTCAGCGCGGGGAAAGCGTTCATCACCGAATGCAAACGGGGCGGGGGGAAGATCGTCATGCTCGGCTCGCTGCCGGCGGGGGAAGACGGGGACCGGCTGCTGCAGCGGCTGATCGGCCATTACGCCGACGAAGCCAGGGTTGCGCTGCGGACGGACGTGACGAGAGGAACGATCGTCGCCCCCCGCCAAGGAGACGGCTACACGCTATGGGTGATCGTCAATATGGACGGCACCGGCGGGAGCGTTACGCTTCCGCAGGAAGGGCTCGATGTGCTATCGCACGGACCGGTGGCTCCGGGACCGCTGCATCTCGGTCCATATGAGCACCGGATCATTCGAATCGACGAAAATTAAGCTTTGCTCGGCACCGGAAGCGATGATTCCCATAAAGGAAAACCACCGGCATTCGAAAATGCGGGTGGTTTTCCTTATTCCGGTCGATGGTTCAGCTCGGTTAGCTACGGTTCGGATCGGTTACGGGAGGGCCAAAAACGCAGGAGTGAAACGAAATGAAATGAAGTTACTCCTGCCGGTCGCAATCGATCAGCACTGCCTGCTCGAGTCCGGGCATCGTTTCCGGATGCCGGATATGCTCGAGGGTGACGTGATCAACCAACTGCAAATAAAACCGCCCGCGGTCAAGCAGCTCATTCCCGCTCCGGTTGAACACCTTCCAGTTGCTGACAAGCAGCCCGTCCACGTGGATGGCGATGAGTTGATACGGGTGTACCGCATAATTGATCCGATTCGGATCGATTTCGATCCTCCGCGCCCCGTCCGGCTTTTTGACATCGCTTGTTTTGCACGGTCCGGTAATGTTCCAGGTGATATTGCGAAGCGTCAGATCCGAGATCGGCGCTTCCTCGGCGCCTTCGATATACATCCTGCCTTTTCCGGTGAACATCATGTTGTCGAATACGATGCCGCGAATATGTCCGATGGCCGGCTCCTTGTAATACCGCGGCGTGACGTCGATCACGACCGGGAATTCATTGTACGCTTCGACGACCATGTTGCTGAACATAATATTTTCGTAGCTGCTGCCGTCCTTCATATATAGCGCCATCGCTACATTCGTCTGGTTGATGATACAGTTGTTGAACGCGATGTTGCGGATCGGTCCGATCGCCTCGGTACCGAGCTTTAAGGCGGCGTGCCTGGAGCTGAGGATACAGTTCGTGATCGTCATATTTTCACATGCATCGCCCTCCGTGCTCTTAATAACGATGCAATCGTCGCCTGTTTTTATCATACAATCGCTTATAATGACATTGCGGCAGCCGTCCGGGTCGATCCCATCCGTATTGATGCGCTCCCGATGCGCCAAAATCGTCACGCCGCGAACGAGCACGTCGCTGCAGCGAAGCAAATGAAGCGTCCAAAAGCAGGAATATTGCAGCGTAATGTCGAGAAACTTCACGTTATGGCAATCCCGGTAAAAGATCAGCGCCGGCCGGAACCGTACATGAACCGCTTCGTTCGGGGACAATGGCGAATTGCCCCCTCCGTCGATGATGCCCTGCCCGGTAATCGCCACGTTCGACACGCCGTCAGCCCAGAGGAGCGCCTGAATTTGACCCGGCAAGTTGCCGTAAGGCGTTTTGCAAATTTCGGGATATAAGGCGGCGTCTTCCGATCCGGCAATGACCGCCCCTTGTTCCAGATGCAAATGTACGCCCGACTTCAAGCGCAGCGTGCCGCATAAGTAAGTGCCGGCCGGGAAGTAGACCGTTCCGCCGCCCGCGTCCGCACACGCGTCGATCGCTTGTTGTATCGCCTCATGCGCTAAGTCAGTCCCGTTCCCAACAGCTCCGAATCGCACCACATCGAATATCATCATCTGCCGCTCCTTTCTCCCCTGACGTACCTCGCATTACGGATGCGACTCGATCCACTTGTCTGCCTCTTCCTGCAGCTCTCTTAATATCGTATTGATATCCTTGCGGTCGATCGCCAGCCTTTGCTTAGCCCCTCTGATGATGATCCTCACCTGATTTTCATACTTGGAATGCGCCGGGAACGCCGTCGGCGTCAGCTTGAACAGCGCCGCAACATTTTTTCCATTAAAGGAGGCGTTCGACTGCAAATAGTTTTTTTGGAACGACGAGTCCTTCAGCGGACTGATTCTCCCCGCTTTGGCCATCATCATCTGCACTTCGTCGGAGGTGACTTCCTTGATCACGGCGAACGCTTCGTCCTTATGCTTGCTTACTTTGGACATCATCAGCATATGGGTATCCACATTGCGGCCTTTTCCTTCGTAGCCCTTTACATACGGAATTGAAACGAGGTCCCAGTTTTTCAGCTTGGCTACCGTCGGATCGGTCAATTTACCTACCAAATCCGTCGCCCACATCGGAGCCATCGCCAGATTGTCTTTGAAAAAATCATACTCGAACTTACCGTTATTGACATAGCCGGGCATATCCGTCACTTGCTTGAACAGCTCCAGCACGCGGCCCCAGCCCTCGATATTGATCGTCGACTTATTCGTCTTCGGATCAACGACCGGCAGCGTCATTTGGCTTCCTACCGATTCTACCCGCCACGGGTCGATTCCGATGTAGCTTGTGCCGCCGTCCGTTATCGTCAATTTTTTGCCCAGCGCGATTACGTCGTCCCACGACATCATATCTTTCGGGTAAGGAACGCCGAATTTATCGAAAATATCTTTATCGTAAATCATGGCCGACATATTCATCGTTAAGGGCAGTCCGACTAATATTTTGCTATCGTATCCTTTCATCATCTCGAGGCCCGTGTCCTGGAATTTGCTCAAATCGAGTCCGTGTTTTTTGATCAGCGGGTTCAAATCCTCGATAATGTCCAAATCTTGAAACACCGGTATGCTCGGATTGCTCGTATAGATCAGGTCGGGAAAGTTGCCGCTCGTCAGCAGCTCCTCCGGGCTGTTCCCTTTCGCGCCGTCCCGGACCAGCTCCAGCGTAATGTTCGGATATTTTTTGGCGACCGGCTCGACAAAATAGTTTTTAAATTCCTCGTCGGAGATCGTTCCCCCTTTATGATACATCTTGATCGTTACCGGATCCTTCGTAACGGATGCCGGCACATCCTTCGCTTGGGGAGACTCCGGCTGCGGAGCGGCGGCGTCTTTTCCCGCACAGCCCGAAAAAAGCAATGCCAGACTTAGGAAGGGCACCAGTATTTTGTTTCGTTTCATAGCCATCCTCCTTCGTTTGTCGCAGGTTGCAGCGGTCCAAAGCGCCGCCCGATCAACTCTTCCGTCGCCGTCCGCGCAATCCGGGTTGCGATTAACCCGTCGCTGCCTGTCGGCACATCGCCGGGCAGACCGCTGCGAATCGCTCCGGCGAAAGCCTCGTACATGCCGGAAAAGTTTTTTTCCTTGGCAAAAGGAAACCGGGTCGTGCCTGTAGAATTTCTCATTTCGAATATTTTCGCTTCCCGGTCGTAATAAACGATGCCTTCCGTCCCGATCAGACGATACGTAAAATGCGAGACCGGCTCCTTGGCGGTAAAGCCATAAGAGTAACTGATCTCCACGAGCGTATGCGCCTCGTTTGCATGACGCATATGGAGATACATATGATCCGGCGCTTCATATTCATCGACCCAGGCGCCCTCCGCGCGGCAGCTTGTCACTTCGGAATCGAGCCACCATCTCGCAAGATCGATCTGATGTACGCCGCAATCCACCATCGGACCGCCCTCGAGCATGCGGCCGGCACGGCGCATATTCAGCTGGCGGGGCTGATCGGGCGAAGCCGGGTCCGGATCGGCAAACTTGCCGTGCATATTCCATATATAGCTCAGCCGCAGCGAGCGAACATCGCCGACACGTCCGTCTTGTACAATGCTCTTGATCGTTTGGGCGGCCGGACTGAAACGGTAATCGAACGCGGTGAATAAGAGCAGGCCGCTTCGCTCCATGACGGCGATCATTTCCGCCGCCTCCCGCTCGTCTGTGGCCAGCGGTTTTTCGCACAGGACATGCTTGCCGTATCGCGCTGCCTCCAGAACATTGGTATAATGACAAGGGGCGGGCGACGTAATGATGACCGCATCGAAGCCGGCGTGAAAGAAGTCGTCGGTGTCCGTAAATACCGGTACGTTGTGTTCGGACTGCAATACGTTCGTACGGGAAGCGTCCGGCTCGTACATTGCCGTCAGTTCAAAATGGGGCGATGCCGCAATGGCAGGAATATGCCCGTAACGGGCTACGACCCCGCATCCCATCAAGCCAATCTTGATCAAATCTTCTCCCCCTTTGCGCCGGTTCAACGGCATTTCGCTCTTTATGATAGCGCTTACTTATATGTTTATTGTAAGGCTGCTGCGGGAGAAGCTCCAGATACAGAACTGTCTAATCATCGTACAAAACTGTCTTTTGTGAAAGGGAGGCGTTAGCGATGGAGGAAACGGCAAGGAACGAACACGTCAATTACCATCATCCGCTGCTGCGCTACAAAATTTGGGACTTGGAGTTCCCCGCTCTGCCGTCCGACCCGTGGAATCGATGGCATTATCATAAAGAGGTGGAAATGATCCTCTTGCTGGAAGGCATGATGCTGGTGGAAACGGTCGAACGCACATATAAGCTGCAGGGCGGCGACTTGCTATTGATCGGCTCTACCCGGCTGCACCGGACCCGTCGGACGGAACAAGTCAAACAAATTGTACTGCAATTCGATATGCTCGCTCAGCTGGATTCCTACGCCAAAGATTTTGCGCCGCTGTTATTAGAGCTGTCGGAACCGCTCGATTGCGTAAACGATGCTCTGAATGACAAGCCAGCCGCAAAGGAAGCGATGTTCCGGCTGCTGCTCGGCATTTATAACGAAGCGAGCGAAATGGGAGCGGGCTACGAGCTAGCCGTCAGCGGTGCATTCAAGCAGCTGCTCGCCCTGATCGTACGCCACGCGGTCTCCCCCGCCCCCATGTCTCCTCCCGACTGGCAAAGGTTGAAGCCTGTGCTCGATTATGTGGAAGCCCGTTACACCGAACCGATTCGCATCCAGGACGTGCTCCCGCTGGTCCATCTGGAATATCACTACTTTATCAAATACTTCCAGCAGCAGATCGGCATGTCGTTCGTCGATTATTTGCATTTGCGGCGTATTAAAGCATCCGAGCGCCTGCTGCTGACCAAGCCGCTCGGCGTCGCCGATATCGGCATCCAATCCGGCTTTCCGAACGCGACCCAGTTCATCCGCATTTTCAAGCGGTACAATGACTGCACCCCGTCCGAATTTCGCAAAAAGCGGCTAACGGCCCATGAGCCGGATTCGCCGGAGCAGGCGACCTTGCCTTAAGAAAACAAAAAACCTTCTCGCTCCTTAGTAGGTAGAAGGTTTACTTTACTTGTATAGCGTCTCTATCTTTGATCACTGATCGTTGCATTACTATTATTATTACTTAAAGCTGTTAGTGGATCGTATGGCGCTCCAGTTGGTGTACCGATCAATAATGCAATATCGACGGCATTTTCTGGAATTCCCCACGAGTTACCTGAGAATACAAATATGGCCCTATCAACGACCCAGCCTCTTGAATTAAAGACAACGTTATTGATGATAAACCCTGTTGAGTTCGGATTTAGATAAGCAGGCTGTCGAAGAGAATACAATATATTATCTTGTACTATTAAGTTCGTCACATTTCCTTGAGAAACAAAGCCGCGATTGACGACCCAGTTGGATGAATCTCCTGCCTGTGGCGGACCATAAATCACATTGTCAATCAATTTATGATTTGTTCCGGCAAACTGTATAAACTCAATAGCATACGGATTATCACTCGTAACCGTCAGCCCTTGAATCGTGACCCCTTCCCCCGTAACCAGGAATGCAATAACAGCCGCTTGCAGTACAATCAGAGTATCAGGATATCCTTTAATAATTACCCCTTGTTTATTGACAGTTATAGTCGAGCTAACGAGGTAAGTTCCTCCCAAGATGTGAACCGTTCCAGTCGGAGATACCGCTGTAACACCTTCTTGAATCGTTCCAAACGGATTTGCTTGCGTCCCGTTGCCACCTACGGCTCCCGCCTGAACATACACATGAAACGGATTTGGTTCTACTGACCCCGTAGGACCTGTCGGACCTTGCGGACCTGTTGCTCCTGTTGCTCCCGTCGCTCCTCCTGCTGGACCTGTTGCCCCTGTCACTCCTGTGACTCCTGTAGCCCCTGTAGCCCCTGTGGCTCCGGTGGCTCCTATTGCTCCTGTCGCTCCGGTGGCTCCTGTCGCTCCTGCCGCTCCCGTTGCCCCTGTCGCTCCCGTGGCTCCTGCCGCTCCCGTTGCCCCTGTGACTCCTGTAGCTCCTGTCGCTCCCGGTACTCCAATCACATTCACTTCCAACAACTCAACATCGTCGGTTAACACATCTGGGCTTCCGGCTTGAGGCAGCTTATTAATTAATATAAGCGCTTGTGTTGCTCCAGCCGGTGCAGCACTCGTATTCCCGTAGATCTCCAACCACTCGCCGTTGTCTGCGATAGGAAGCCTGCCTGATGGTATAGTAATAATCAACCCGTAGCCAAGAAAGGTAGACGCGGCATCGTAATAACCCACCGAGATGCTAATAATTGGGCTAAGTGCTGCTCCAATCTTTGAAAGTGAAGCGATAAATTCATACCGATTATTAGCTTGTACAGGGACAAATTGGAATACAAAGGAATTCGCATTGCCACCTGCCAGTCTTGCAGAATAAGAGCCTGCATGGGAATATTGACTTGTAATCGACGCACTGGATCCGGTCCACGGGGCTAATGTCCCGGTTTCAAAGCTACCGTTTATAATTAAGTCATCAATAGACATACTTTCACCCTCCTTTCTGTATCGATATTCCAGCTTCATGCATCCTACCTTCAAACGCAGAAGCATGCTACATTCTACGTTTATGCTTTTCAATCTGATAGGACTCTTGTAACTACTCAGAAACCATTTTAAAGATTCCCCTATGGCATTGGTTCAGACGAAAGTTGAGTTATCATATAAAACGCAAAAAACCGGCCGCCGGCCGGGTTTTTGCGAATGACGCGTATCGTTGCTTCCTTACTTTGACTTTTCTTCCTCGACATTTTTGAGTGCACGTTCCTGCGCATCTTTAAGCGCCGTATTGACGTCCTTCAGCCCGAGCGCCATGTTCTTTTGCTCCTCGCGAACAATGCTCGACGCTTTGGAGCCGTAATTGGACGATTTTTGCTGCGGCGTCTGCTTCGTCAGGAAGATGTTCTGCACTTTTTTCCCTTTGTAGCTTTCAAAATTTTTGGCGTAGTTCGCCTGGATCGTTTTGTCCGGTATGGAGCTGATCCGAGCATTGGCGCTGACCCGCATTTGCGTTTCCCGGGAGACGGATTCGAGAATGACCTGGAACGCTTCTTCCTTATGCTTGCTCGATTTGGAAATGAACGTCATATGCGAATCGACCGGCCGCCCGTTACCGAGCTTATCTTTGAAGTTCGGCAGCGCGGAAATATCCCAGCTGTTGAAGCCGGACTTCGACGCTTCTTCCAGCGGAGCGGCGGCATCGTTCGTCCACTCGAGGAACATCGCCAGGTTTTGATCCTTCAGGAATCCGTTTCGGCCCCAGTTATGCTTGCCGTTCGGACCGATTTGGCCGGGCAGGTCGTATACCTGCTTCAGAAAATCGAACACTCTCTTGTACTCGGGCTTATCGAAATTCGGCTTGTCGTCGGCGCCAACAGCCGGAATGCCTAGTTGGCCTGAAATCGTATCGGCATTTTGCGGTTCAAAGCCGACATATTGGATTCCGTTTTCCGTCCGGTTGATTTTTTGCGCGATGGGAAGAATTTCTTCGAAACTCATAATGTCTTTCGGATACGGAACACCGAATTTATCGAAAATATCTTTGTTGTACAGCATCATGCCGTAGTTGAGCGAGAACGGAATCGAGTACAGCTCGCCCTTGTCCCCCGCCTGTTTGATCCGCTCCAGAATCGGCTGATCGTAAATGGACAAATCGACCTTATATTTTTTCACATATTCATTCATGTCCTGCATAATGTCGAGCTGTTTCAGCAGTGCGAAGTAACCGTTGCTGGCGAAGATGAGGTCCGGCGTTTTGCCCGCGGCGATCAGGTCCTCCAGTTCCGTCCCCTTGTCCGGCTTAATATATTCGAGTTTAATGTGAGGGTATTTTTTGGCAACCGGCTCGACGAAATACGTCTGGAAATCTTTCTCGGTAAATCCTACGCTCTTATGATTGGTGATGGTCAAGGTGACGGGTTCCGGCGGCGCCGGCGGTTTCGTATCTTCCGGTTTTGCCGTTCCCTTCGTCCCTTGTCCGGACGGTGCGCCGCTGCATGCTGAGAGTGAAATGAGGACTAGCGGTAATGCCAGCTTCAGTAAGCCCGCTTTCTTTTTCATTTGTTTACCCCTCCAATAATGATCATCGTATGCTTTTCGTAATCATGCGATCGCTCCCGCAATCATGAGCTACATACCACCACCTCCGATTTTGTAAAGGCTTACATTTATTCAAAGGGCTGTGTCCGGATGCTATCCGGCACTTGGAGAAGGCCCGGTCGTACCCCGAACGACCAGCTTCGGCTCGTAACCGACTCGCTGCGGATGAAGCTCCAGCTTCTGAATGAGACGGTTCAGCATATGCACGGCATCGCGTCCCATCCGATCCTTCTCGGTATGCACCGTCGTAAGCGGCGGATTGGAGTAGCTTGCGAAATCGATATTATCCGAGCCGATCACGGAAATGTCTTGCGGTATGCGCAGTCCTCTCTCCTGCATGACCCGCATGGAGCCCAGCGCAAGCATGTCGTTGGTCGCAAAGATCGCGGTCGGCAGCGCACTGTGGGAACGTTCCCACATTCGGTGAAAACAAGCTGCTCCTTCGTCGAATGTCGACTGCGAAGAAAATGCGACATGCCGCTCCTCTGCGGTGCAGCCCAGCTCGCGGAGCCGCCGCATAAACCCTTCATAGCGCAAATGATGGCTTCGATGGTCCTGCGGTCCGGCAATGACGCCGATCTTCCGGTGGCCCAGCGCATACAGATGATCCGCAGCGATCGCGCCGCCTTTCCGGTCGTCGTTGACGATCTGGATCACGCTGTTGTTCTCCACCGTCCCGTTCACCATCACATACGGAATGCCGAAGCCGTCGATGTAACCGATCATTTCCTGGCTCAGCCGGCTGATCAGGACGAGCCCGTCGACCCGCTTCTCGAGCATGTAGTCGGCGGTGCGCTGCGACATCTCTTTGTCCGTGGAGACGAAGACGGAATAGTTCAAGGACTCGGCGGCCGCCAAAATGGCGTCGACGATTTTACCGTAGATCGGGTGCGACACGATCGGATAATGTTTCCTGTAAATGATGATGCCGATATTGAATGTCCGTTGGGACACCATCGCCCGTGCCAGCGCGTTCGGCTTATACTGCAGCTCCTCGGCCGCATGCAGCACTTTCTCGCGCACCTCGGGACTCGTATAGCCTTTCCCGGAAATGACGCGCGAAACGGTCGACTTGGAAACGCCTGCATGCCTCGCAATGTCAATAATCGTGGTGTTCATCGGTTCCCTCGCTCTTGCCTGGTTGGATTGACTTGTTGGTGAACTTGTTCGCCAGTTGACGAAAGCGCTTACCCTAGTCCTTTGATAAAAACCTTCGTTCAATCCAACCGAGCAATTAAACAAAGGTTAGTTAAGCGCTTTCCTCACATTGATTATACTATACGCCTTTATACTTGACAATAGCTTTTTATCGCACTAGCGGGCCTGATCGCAGGCACAAGGCTTGCATTCAGGCCTCCCGCGCAAGGCGCCAGCTTATTCCGCTTGCTTGAGCAGCTCGATGACCTTGGACTTCATGAAGTCGTAGCTTGGCTTATGGTCCTTCTTGGCATAAAAGCGCAGCCCGTCCAGCCCTTTGAACAGCTGATAGCACACCAGCCGTTCCTCGAAATGGGGGATTTCCTTCCCCTCCCGCTCCCAATGCTCCAGCAGCCGCTGCGGAAACTTGATCTGGGGAACCCACAAATGCAGCACCGCCGCGTCGAACATGAAATCGCCGTACATCGCCATCTCCCAATCGACGATCGCCGTTATCCGGCCATTATCCGACAGCATGTTGCCGAGATGGAAGTCTCCGTGAACGAGGTACCGCTCTTGGGGCGCATATTGCGCAAGGCCGATCATCGTCTCGTACACCCGATCGAATACGTCCTTTTCCAGAAAGCTGCTCTCGAACAGCGCCGTCCAGCCCTCATGAAATCCTTCCTGCTCTTCCTTAAACGAGGACGCGAGCCAATCGGCCCACGCAGCCGATGATGATTCTCCCGAAGGCGTGATCCAGCCGAAGCCGCTCGTATCGTCGACGCGAATCCGGTTCATCGCGGCGAACCGCTGAATCAGGTCCGGGATGACGCGGATAATTTCTTCTTTGCCCTGCGCAATGACCGGCGCTCCGGCCGCTTCTTCCGTTATCGTATAAGGCAGTCCGTCGCAGGTGCCGACCTTGACGATCCGCGGGATCGGCAGTTCCGGCGAATAGCGTTCGGATATGAGCTTAACTTTATCGACCGTCTCTTGACTGCTTTTAAAATGAATGACAAAGCTTCGCGTCCCTGCCTGATAGCGGAACACTTTGCTAAGCTCCCCCATTTCAATCGGGGCGAGACCCTCAATCGCCATGGGCTCGATCGTCTGCAAATGGTGCCGGGCGCGTTCGATCGTCATTTCCGGCTTGAATGATTTCACTATGTATCTCCTCCTCCGGCATGGATGATATTCAGCCGTTAACGCAGATGCGTCAAGGCTGTCACCGTTTTTAACCAGTATACCCTATATGCCGCTTCGCCCGGTCGTTCCAAAATGACTATTACTCATTTTTTCCCTGGCTGACGAACCACGCATAGACACAACGTAAAAAGCTCCCCATCGGTTCTGCAACCGAATAGAGAGCTTGGCCGTACGTGCTGTTCCCCCGCCCTGCGGTGGCGCAGCGGTCAAGGGGACCGGCTTATGCGTATGTACAATTACCGTCTTCTGCCTAATAAAAATGTGCGGTTTACTTTTTTCTTGGCCAGCGGCACAAGCCTCTCGCTTCGCACCATCGCGCTTTTGCATAATGGGCATGCAGGCACAGCCTCGGTGACGAATTCCTCGCGAACCCAGGCAATGCATTCTTTCTCTACGCATTCCCAAATTCGTATGTTCTGCGTTGGCTGTTCCAGTGTTGACGTTGGCGTTTCCACTTCTTTTCCCCCCGGTGATTGTGTTTTCTTATTCATGTGATTGCGGTCGCTCACGTTTGGATGACGTTTTATTATAATACCGTTTTGCCCCAATATTCAACCCTTTAGACGAAATCGGAATATTCCGCCTTTGAGGACCAGACCTGGGACAAAACCGTTCGCATGTTCATACAAGATGCCATGGAGCGTGCCTTTCTCATTATAGTTCAATCCGGCCGATTGAACAACGGCTACGCCGTCATTAAATGCGCCGGCAGCGCTTGATCCCGGCCGAACGGCAAAAGAACGCCTCCGCCCTCGTCTTGAAGAGATGTGGGAAGCGTTCTTTCGGCTAGTTGCGTATCGTCAGGCCACACTTCGCTCAGTACCGCTATTCGCGCTTGACGCTCCAATCTACGGCATCGATGCGAATCGTCACGGGCCTTGAGCCGCTGCCGGACGGTTGAATTGTCACGAGAGAGTTCAAGCCGCCGGTCCCGGCCGTCTGGACCGAGATGCGGGCAGCCGTATCGGCAGCCGCTTCTTCGGGCGCATGCGGCACCAGCACCGACACGAAGGTGACCGGCTGCCCCGCGTGCACAGGCTGCTTCGCGTACACGGTCGCAGCGGGCGTCGGATTATTGGTGACCGACGCCTTATGTATGCCGAAGGCGCGCTCTTCCGCCCGCTCGAAGTACGTCAGCACGTTCCGTGCCGGAACCGACGTACCGTCAAGCGCCTTCCACGGGAGACGCTGGCCGGCGGCCGTCTTCATCTCGCCCTGCGAGTCGAACCAGTTGTCGCCCCGGTCGCCCGCGGAATATTGCTGCCAGACAGGGCCGGCGGCATAGCCGTCCGTCGACTTGCCCGGCTGCAGCCGGTCCTGCACGATCAGATAGCCTTCCGCCGTCAGCACGATTTTTCGCGTAAGCGTCGTATCGAAGCCGAAATAATTGTTCAGCGTATACTCACCATAGCTGTCCTGCGCCTTGTCTTCAGCACGCGGGCTTAAGACGGCCGGCATGATATTGAGGTCGCCGGGCTTCGTGTCGAGGCCGGAGTCGTTGTTCGGCCGGAAAATGAACGAAATCGTCCGCGCCGGCGCTTTGTACTTCCAATCGTACTTGATCGTCGTGTAATCTCTTACGTCGAACGTTAAGTCGTACCGTTCCCGCGTCGAGTAAAACAGCGAGGCTTTCGGCTTGATCGTCACTCGAAGCGCCGCCTGGCCGCTTGTGCTGTCCGGCGATAGCGCATACGGCTGATCCGGACGCGTCCACCTGGCGCCGAGCGTCTCGAAATCGTCGATGATCCGTACGCCGGCCGGCCCTTCCAGCCGCAAGTTATCGATGATCAGCTCGAACGGCTGGCTGGCATCGCTCGTCCCCGCATCCAGGCGCAGCGTCAGCTCCTTGAAGGTCGCCTTCGTGCTACCTTCCGCTCCGTCCGCTTCTTCATACAAACGGAGCAGCTGCGAAGGAATCGACTCGGTGTACCACGTATCCGGCTCGAACTTCGTTTCGCCGTAAGGATAATTATGCGAGCTGATCTGCGGCAGCATCGCGACGATGTTCGAATCGGTCGCTCCTTTATTGTGGCGGGCCATCCCATGATAAAGCGGGATGCCGCCCGTCTCGTAATATTGAATCGCTCCCGTGCGATTCGTATGGGCATGGCTTCCCCGGCCGAACAGCTCGCTCATGACGAATGGAGCGCCGGGCTTGCCGGAAGCGGATAACATAAGCTTATCCGCGGCTTTCGGGTTGCCGGGCTCGCTTCGATGCAGCACGGCGCTTGCCCGCGGCCACTCCGCCGGCTTCAAGCTCGCCGGTTCGAGATACAGCAGGTCACTCATCCAGAACAGCGAGGTCAACTGATCCAGATTCGCGCTGAAGTCGGACGGATGACTGGCAAGCGGATAATGGGCGGTTCCGAACCGGAAGACGTTCGCCGCCGCCGTCAAGAAGCTCGGGTCGTTGTACAAGCGGGCCGCACTCTCGAAGACGTACATCCAGTTCGTCCATTCCATAAAATAATCGTCCCCGTATTCCGGTATCGCTCCCGACGGGGCGATCATATCGCGATAGCGGGTAAACATATGGCGCACCTCAGGGTTCTGCAGCTCCTGCTCTGCTCCCCGCAGCTTGGCGATCTTGATTACCTGCATCAGACTGATCGACATGTAGCCGCTAGCATTCTCCGTAATGTCCTTGTTGCGGTACCAGTTGTTCCAGCCGCGCTCCACGTTGCTCCGCCAAGCTCCCGCATCCGGATGGCCCGGGAAGGCGGCCAGCGAACGAAGCGTGCCGACGATGCGCGATAACGCCTGGTTATGGTCGCCCGGCTGGTATACGTTCGTCACCTTGAGGGCGTCTTGGAGCATCGCTTCGTCTTCCGCAGAAACGAGTCCCTTCTGCTTCAAGCCTGCGTAGGCGATCATCAGCGATTCGCCGATGAAAAACGAATTGTACGGCGATTTCTTATACAAATCGGGATGTTTGCGCCATTCCTCGAACAGCATATCCCATGTTTTTTTGCTGTAATCGAGATAGTCCTGCTTGCCGGTCAGCGCATACATCCGCCACGATAACGCAGCGAAATTAGTTGATTTGCGCGTATCGATCGAGGCGGTGCTCGACTGGTATATTCGTTTGCGCACCACCTCGAAGTCCACTTTCTTCGTCAAATCCTCGAATGTTTCTGTAATGTACCTTGCATAATCCGGCTGCATAGCGCCATCCCCCTTCACCGCCGCCGGCTTCTCCCGCTGTCCGGCCCATAGCAGCGCCAGCAGGCACATCGCCGCTGCGGCCAGCAGCGCGATCGCGCCTCGCCGCTTGTTTCGTCGTCCGACGCCGTTCATCACCGTTCCCCTTTCCGGAGCATCGATTCATCGAAATACCGCTGATCTCATTATAATGAATCCGCCCGGTCCCTTCTCTCGCTGCGTTGTGCAATATTACAACAATATTGCTGTCCGCAGCGCATCGGCAAGCAGAATCATCTCGCCATGCCGGCGACCCGGCTGTACAGCCGAAGCAGCTGCCGGGTGACGGCGCGGCGGTCATGATGCGCTTCGGCATAGGCACGCCCCTCGATTCCTTTCTGCCTCCGGAGGCTCCCCGACCGGAGCAGCGTCTTCAACACGTCGTACAGGGTATCCGGATTCGCGCTGCAGATCGGCGGGGAGCCCCCCGGGAATGTGCCGAGCAAGTCGTCCCGCACGAATGCAACGGCCGGCTTGCCGAGCGCCATCGCCTCCACGCTCAGCAGGCCGTAGGAGCCGCATAACAGCTGGTCGATGACGATATCGGCCTCGCGGTACAGCGCGACCGCCTCCGCATGCCGCATCCGCTCGATGCGCCGGTAGCGCAGCGGGCATTCCCGCTGCAGCTCCCCGACGATGCGCTCGACGATGGCCGTCCCCTTGAACGCCGGATCGGTCGGCGCATGGACGACGAGCGGACACTGCTCTTCCTCCTTCGGATACGCCGGCCGGAGCCGATCCAGATCGACCGCCAGCGGCAGCACGTGAACCTCGTTGTAATACGGCTTCACGTAGTCGTACACTTCATAATCCTGCACGATGCCGACCGGAATGACCGCGCCGACCCGCGACAGCCGCTCATGAATTTGCTCCTCCTTCGGCGAACGCCCTGTAACGACATACGGATTGCGCAAGGAGGCGATGCTGCTTCGTCTCACGTCATTGCCCCAATGATGCATGACCATCGGCTTTCCCGCCTTCGCCAGCAGATCCAGATCGCCGTAGCCGGGTACGATCGACATCGTAAAATGAAAATGAAATAAATCGAAGTCGTCCATCAGCTCGCCGAACAGGCTCATCAGCTCGTATTGATCCGTAGGGACGATATGGTCGGTAAAGCCGTGAAACGTCCGGTAAAATTGAAAACCGACCGCCTGATGCCCCTCCTCGTTCAACGTTTTGCAGAACAAGCCGATCTGACCGCCGATTTCCATAGGCGCGTGCACAATCTTCAATCTGCTCCCCCCGTTATCCGCGGATTGCGGTAAAACCTTTTTGCTTCTCCGCACATATACTGTAGACGTAAATCCAATTCGGGAAAGGCGTGAACCTTCGTATGTCGACCGCATCCCCCGGCGGTTATTTCTCTCCGGCATCGCTTGCGTGGCGCAACCATCTGTGCGTGCTGCCGCTTGGCGGACGTACCCCGCACGACGTAAGCCGCTGGACCGCGTTCGACCTTGCGCCATATGTATGCTGCACGCGATCTGGAAAGCCTGCAGAGCCCATGTTCGGCGGCTTTATACTCAGCGGCATCCGCTCCAGACCCGGTCGTTTTCTGTATCCGATGTATGCCGCTTTCGGCACGCCTGCGGATCGGGACGATTGGCTGCAATGGATTGACGACATCTTTGCTCCCGGCCATAATTTGGACGCTCTATGCTCGCTAGCGGACGGGCCGCCGTTCGACGTATGGGTGTCGATCCCTTATCCACACCCGCAGCAGTCGGATTTCGGCCTGGTGGGCGGGAAGCGCCTGGACTTTCGAACGGAAGAGGAGCGTTATGCGGCCGTTGCGTGGTGGATCGACCGCTTCTCGGATCGGTTGGCAGGCGAGGCGGGACTTGCCGGCCATATCCATTTTCGCGGCTTTCTTTGGCCAAGGGCGTCGATCGACGCCGGCGACGAGCCTCTGGTCAAACGGACGAATCATGATGTTCATGCCAAAGGATTCCAAGCGATATGGCTCCCCCATTACGGAGGGCAAGGTGCCTTGAAGTACGCACAGCTCGGTTTTGACGCTGCTGCGGTCCATCCGAATTATTACGGCAATGCCGGTTATGGCGTCGAATGGCTCGATCAAGCCGCGTTGTTCGCCAAAATGACGCGTGCGGGGTTTCAGATCATTTGCGGGAAGGGCGTTCTATATAACGATACGCATCTGCTCGATTACTTGAACCACGGCCTCCCCGAAAAAAACGGCTATATGCATGACGCTCTTCTTGTCTACCAGTTTCCGAATCAAACGCTGCGCGACCTGATCGAGTCGCGGCCTGACGATTACGAGCGGCTGCATGCGTTCATTCGCGGAACGTATACGAAAGCCCACTATCCGGGTATGGCTTATTAACTCGATGCTTCCCAGCGGAACCGGACATATGAAAAACCGCTCGAATGCAGCATTCGAGCGGCTACCATCAGATTACAGTACGGCAAGCGCTTGGACGCGAAGGTTGCCAAGATAAGAACCGTCCGACTCGAACGGATACGGTACAACCTCCGGCGCGGTTACCGTCGTCGTGACCGTTATCGTCATCGTCTCCAGCGTCGGCAGCAGCGTAGCCAGCAACAGGGCGTCACCGGATCCGATGGCTACATTCTGATTGTTCCCGCCGTTCGTTACGCCAGTGAACAACGGAACCGTCAGAACGACAATACCGAGCAAGTTGACCGCTTCCAGAACAGCAGAGCTGGTCGCCGTCAAGTTCGCAGCATAGGCGAAATTGACGGTTATCGGAAGTCCAACCGTAAAGATCGGAAGCAATCCCGGGCCGATCTCAAATACGGATTCCAGCGTTACCGTTGCCCCCGGGCCGTCGAACGGAGAGAAGATATATGTTCCGTTTCCATCGATGAACGGCATTTCGGGAGCTTTGGTTACAACAACCGCCGGCGTTGGCAGAGATCCTGGAGGCGCTCCCGTATCGGCGATGATCGTTGTATTGGCGGTGGTGGTGTAAGCATTCAATATAAGTGGCATGTGCATCACCTCCCTTCTCTGCAGAATCTGTATACAATATGTCGCACTGCCAATGGCTGCTTGAGTCAAATCAGCCAATATTTGAAAATTGGATGTTTGGTGGTCAAGCTTACAACGCCCCTTCGCCGGCTCCCATCCGAATCACGTTCCCGTGATGAGGCACGCCCGAAGTGGCGTTGCGGGTATCGAATACAAGCCGCGCCGCGGCCACGATCGCTTCCACCGGGATAACCGAATGGTCCGTAAAAATGATGACGCAATGCGCGCTGCGCAGCGTATCCTCATTCATATCGACACTTCGATACGTGCGGCCGGCCGCTTCGATTTCCGGAATGTACGGATCGTGATAAGAGACGTCGTATCCCGATTGTACGAGCAACGGAATGAGCTCAAGCGCCGGCGATTCCCGCACATCGTTAATGTCCTTCTTATAGGCGACGCCATAAATAAACACATGGGCATGCTCCGGCGCCGAGTGCCTGACCAGCAAGGCTTTCACACGGTCCGCCACATAGGCCGGCATGGACCGGTTCACTTCATCGGCAATTTGAATAAACTTGCTCCATACGCCCGACTTTTGCGCTTTCCACTGCAAATAAAGCGGATCGACGGGTATGCAGTGTCCGCCGATGCCCGGCCCCGGATAATACGGCGTAAATCCGAACGGCTTCGTCTTGGCTGCCGCAATGACCTCCCATACGTCGATGTTCAGTTCATCGCAGATCGAGGCAAATTCGTTGATGAAGCTGATGTTGATCAGACGGTGCGAGTTCTCCAGTAGCTTCGTCAGCTCCGCAACCTCCAGCGAAGAGACGGTCACCACCTCGTCGAAGATGCGGCTGTAGAGGGCGCCGGCATATTCAAGACACTCCGCGCTGAGCCCGCTGACAACCTTCGGAATTTGTTCGACGCCGAATTTATCATTGCCCGGATCGATCCGCTCCGGCGAGTAACCGATGAAGAAGTCGATGCCCGCCGTCATGCCGCTCCCTTTCTCGAGCGCCGGCCGAACGACGTCGCGCGTCGTTCCGGGAAATGTGGAGCTTTCCAGAATGACAAGCTGCCCCCGGCGCAAATAGGTTCCGAGCTCGCCAACCGCTTTTTCCAGTATCGTAAGATCGGGAGAATGCTGGGTATTCAGCGGCGTAGGCACGCAAATCACGATCGCATCGGCTTCCGTTACGTCGCTGAAACGGTCGGTCGGATAAAACTGACCCGCGCTTATGCTCGATTCGATCTCTTCGTCCCGCACATCGGGCAAGTAGCTTTGGCCCTGACGCAGCGCTTCGATCTTGCGCGAATCCACGTCAATCCCTAGTACGGTGAAACCTTTCTTGGCAAACAGAAGGGCCAGCGGCAGTCCAACGTAGCCTTGGCCGATGACAGCTATTTTACGAAACAAACGCTCTGCGCTTCCGGTCATCGCGATACATCCTCCTTCTCTTATTGTGAGATGACGTTTCACTTACTTGATCGGCCTTGCCGGGTTGCCCACATAGGTCATTCCCGGAGGAACATCTTTGGTCACGACCGCTCCGGCGCCGACGACCGCATGCTCGCCGATCGTAATGCCCGGAAGCAATGTGGCGTTATTGCCGATCCGCGCCTGAAATTTGATCGTCGGCCCCTGATGATGGTAATTTCCCGCTCCCATGTACTTGTCGTTCGATGTGGAGCAGCACGGGCCGATAAACACCTGATCCTCAATGATCATGTCGCTTGTAATGTAAGACGACGTTTGCACCGTAACGCGGCTGCCGATCGCCGTCTTCGGCTCCACTACGACGCTGCGGCCGATAATGCTGCTTTCTCCGACCGACACACGCTCCCTGATGCTCGCCATGTCTCCGACAAGCACGTCATCCCCGAGCGTCACGCCGCGGTAAATGACAACGCTGCACCCGATCTTGACGCTGCTGCCGATGTTCAAAGGATCCAGCTCCGCCGGAGGCTTCAGCGCCATTTTTTTGTTGGCGAACGGTACTCTGCCGAGTACGGTCAAGTCGCCGATTTGAACGCCGCTGCCGATTCTCGTGCCGCGCTTGATCACGACAAAGTTCCCGATCGTGACATTGTCGCCGATCACCACATCCTCCTCGATGACCACATGTTGTCCGAACGTAACGCCTGATCCATACACCGGCTCCTTCCGGCCGTCCATACTACTCGCCCCCTTTCATGACCCCATCGTAAATGCTAATCAGTTGATCGATGACTTTATCCGCAGCATGATGGTTTTGTACGTACGCCACCCCCTGCCTTCCTTTTTGTTCCCGCAGCTCACGGTTCAACAGCAGCGGCTTCAGCCCTTCGTACAACGTATCCGGGCTGCACGAGACAATCGGCAAATCAGGCGGATACTTGCTCTTCAAATCGTCGCGGATATAACAGACGACCGTTTTGCCAAGCGCCATCCCTTCGACGCTCAAATTGCCGTAAGCGCCGCAGAGCACCTGGTCAATGACGATGTCCGCCTCGCGGTACAGCTGCATCGCCTCTTGATGGCTCAGTCCTTCTACAAGCCGGAACCGAAGCGGCACTTCCTTCTGCAGCCGTTCCATGGTCCGGATAATAGGCTCCGACCCTTTGAAATCACGGCTCGTCGGCGCATGTACGACAAGCGGAACCGCCGAAGGCGCCTGCGGGGCGGGAAGCTCGACCTTGCCGGGATCGAACAGTCTCGGCAGCACGTACACCGGCTTGCCTTCGGCAGCATAATAGTCGGCCACGTAATGGTACAGTTCATAGTCCTGTACGATGGCGGCCGACATCGTTTTGGCGAAGAAACGCAGGTTCCGGTCGATTTGTTCGTCCGGAAGGGAGCATTCCGCGTTCACGTAAGGATTGTGATAGCCGTTATGGCGGGAAGCGCGCGTCCGCGAACGCACATCGTTGCCCCGATGATGCATGATCATTTTCTTCCCGCTGCCCGCGATCATTGGGATATCGCGAAATTCCTCCAGAAACGTATAGCTGTTGTGGAAATGAAACACATCGAACTCCCTCACCGCGTAGTCCAATATTTTCATAAGCTCGTAAGAATCCGTATTGATCACCCGGTTATACGCCAAATAGTTCGGGAAGTAATTGTAGCCCACACTGCGAATCCCGCGCTTCTTCAGAAATTCGCAAATGAGTCCGACCTGTCCGGCGATTTCCAAAGGCGCGTGAATAACATTCAGTTTGTTCATCCGCCAACTGTCCTTCCCTCGATTTTCGAATAAATGCCGAGCAGCTTCGGAACGACTTTGTCTACCGAATGGAAGCTCTCCACGTAGGCACGCCCGGCTTTTCCAACTTTTCTTCGCCGCTTCGGGTCTTCGATCAGGCTGCGGAGCACGTCGCGAATCGTATCGGGATTGGCCACGACGATCGGCAAATCATCGGGAAATTTCGCGAGCACGTCATCCCTTACATACGCGACGACCACTTTCCCCATCGCCATCGCTTCGACGCTCAGCATGCCGTAAGTGCCGCACAAGATTTGGTCGACGATAATATCCGCCTCCAAATACATTTGCATCGCCTGCTGATGGTTCATCTTCTCAATCGCCCTATACGTGAAGGCATGGGTCCGCTTCAGGTCGTCGATCGCCTTCTCGACGTAGGCCGAGCCTTTGAATTCCCGGTTCGTCGGAGCGTGAATGATCATCGGATTCTTGTTATCCGCCGACGGATAGGCATAAGGAATTTCCTCATGCATGCAGGCCAGCGGCAGCATATGAACATGCTCGTAATAGTCGGCGACATGCGGGTACAGCTCATAATCCTGCACGATCGCGTGCTTTATATATTGGCTGATGTAGGTCAAGTTCTCATGAATGCGCTCATCCGTATGATAGCTCGGAGGAATCGGGTACGGGTTGAGCCGGGCCGTTGCGTTCTTAGAGCGCACGTCGTTTCCCCAATGATGCATGACCATTTGTTTGCCTTTGCCGTGCAGCATGGGCAAATCCGCATTTTTGACGAGCAGGCTGTTGCTGTTATGAAAATGAAACAGATCCGCATAGCCCGCAAGCGGCTCGATCATCTTGATCAACTCGTACGCATCCGTATTAATGATATTTCCGCTGTATTTCAAGTACGTATGAAACCAGTTATAGCCGTTAACCTGGTGTCCCGCTTGCCGCAGCCCGCCTACAAGCGTGCGCATCTGCCCCGATATTTCCGTGGGCGCGTGAACGATTCTCATACGGTTCCTCCTTATTCAGAGTAACAACAATCCGATACTACGATTTATTCAGATGGCATAACCATTGCCAGTGTTTTGGTCAAAAATGGATTTCCGTTTAGGACATTGCCTTTTCCGCAAACATACTATTGATAATGAGCAAGCACCAACCTTCATGAAGGAGTGAAACCATGATTCCTGCATCGTCCAGCGGATTTTTGTCGCCTACGGCATATCAGCTGCGCAATCATGTATGTGTGCTCCCCTGCGGAAGCTTACTGGATGATACGCCGCTCAAGTGGACCGACGCGCAACTGCAGTATTATGCAAAATATATATTGAACGGACAACCGATCGACTCTATGTTCAAGGGCTTCATATTCAACGCCGTCCGCACGAGAGACAGTCATTTCATTTATCCCTTGTACGTCGGCTTCGGCGAGCCCTCGGAACGGATCGACTGGCAGCAATGGATTGACGCATTGTTCGCGCCCGATGCTAACTTTCAGGCGCTGCATCGTGTGACGGGAACCGAGAAGGTCGATATTTGGGTTTCGATCCCGTACCCTCACCCGTATCAGCGAAGCTTCGGCGTCGTACAAGGACGCAATCTTGATTTTGAGGTGGCAACGGACCGGTTCGCCGCCGTCATCTGGTGGATCGATCAATTCATGAACCGTTGGAACAGCAGGAAAGACTTGCACGACAGGCTGGAGTTTCGCGGATTTTTGTGGCAAAGGGAAACGATCGACGCCAGTGACGAGAATCTCGTCAAATGGGTGAACGGCGCCATCTCGGCCAGAAAGCTGCTCAGCATGTGGCTGGCGAATTACGGTTCGGGCGGCATTATCAAATGGTCCGAGCTCGGCTTCCATTTGACCTTGCTGAATACGAACTACACCGGCAACACCAGCTACGATACCAGCTGGATCCGGAACGCCTGCTTATTCTCGCGACACTATCATACGGGAATCCAGATCACTTGGGGCAAAGGATTAATATACAACGCTACGCATCAACTCGATTACTTCAATCTCGGTCTCGCGAGTATGAGCCGGTACATGAACGAATCGTTTCTCGTCTACCCGTTCCCGAACCAGACGCTGGATACGCTCTACCGGGAAAAGCTGATCGATTATATCCGTTTATACACGTTCGTCAAAGGTCTTTATGTGAAAACGAATTATCCCGGTATCGCGTACTGATCCGCCAGCCGCAATGATCCTGCGCGCAAGACTGCCGCAACGACAAAAAACGGCCGTTCCGTCTGTAGGCGGAGCTGCCGTTTTTTTATTGGCGATACTTCGTTGCATCGCTTGGTAGGCCTCTAATTGATTACAGCGTGCGTATGAGAATGTAGGGCATGTGGCTTACAGTGAACGGCGCCGCTCCCGGCGATTCCAGTATGATATGCACGCCGTGGTTTTCCAGGCTGCGGAAGCGCCAGGAATAAGCCAAATGCGTCAGTACGCAGCTGCCTTCCTGCAGATCGGCAGGGGTCGGAATGGCGCTCATGGACAGCGAGTGCGCGGGACGCGCCGTTTGAATGAGCTGTTCATCCCAACCCTGCGTAATTTCGTGCAAATGAAGCATGCCGCTCGTATGCTCGGGCAGCGGAATCATGATCGTCATGGCGGTAACTGACATATCCCGAGGAATGCCCGCAATATTGAAGGAAACGTACATCTCATGCCCATCGGCAAAAAAACGATTCGGCACGAACAACATCGATTTCTCCAGCATATTCACTTGAATTCGCTCCTTTCCCGTGGCTAGCCGGAAGGCAGATTCGCGTAAATCCGCTCCAGCATATCCACTCCGATTTCTTTGGCGTGGTATTTTTCGGCATACGCCCTCCCTTTTTTTCCAAGCTCGTTCCGAAGTTTGGGATTCTCGAGCAGCGTCTGGATCGCCGTCATCACCGTATCCGGGTTCGCATTCCAAATCGGCAGCTCCGCGGGAAACTTGTTGGCTACGTCGCTTCGAACGAAAGCGATGACCGGTTTGCCGAGCGCCATCGCCTCGACGCTGAGCAACCCGTACGAGCCGCAGCGAATTTGATCGACGATCAAGTCCGCTTCCTGATAGAGCTGGATCGCCGCTTCGTGATTCATCTTCTCGATGCGCCGGTATTCGAAGTCGTATGATTTTTTGAGCTGCCGGATGGCCGCTTCAATCGCCACCGTCCCTTTAAAGTCAGGATTCGTCGGCGCGTGCAAAATTAAAGGACGCTTGACGTCTTTTTTCGGAAAGTGCGGCTCGAACGGCGCAAGGTCGATGGAAATCGGCACCACGTGAACTTTCTTGTAGTACTTCTCCACATACGTATACACTTCGTAGTCCTGTACAATCGCTTCATCCACATACTGGCTTATAGCGTTTAATCGGTTGTGCATCACTACGTTGGCTGGCGAGTCGCCCGTGTATACGTACGGGTTGTTCTCCCGTGCCTGCTCATGAAACCTCACGTCGTTTCCCCAATGGTGCATGATCATTTTTTTGCCCTTGTCTTTGATCATCTCCAGATCCTTGTACTGCTTCAACAGGCTGCTGGCGTAATGGAAGTGGAACAAGTCGAAAAAGTTAATCAGGTGCTTGCTCATTTGTTCCAGCTCGACGACATTCGTATTGTACAAATGATCCTTATAGCCCAAATACGAGTGAAAGATGTTGTAGCCGTTCGCCAAATGCCCTCTTCGTTTCAATTCGCCGCTCAAGATGCCCATTTGGCCGGCAATTTCAATCGTTCCGTGAAAAATTCTCATGCGGAACGCTTCCCCCTTTTCTCCACCGATTGGTTAACCGGAGTCCTTCGGTCAAGCCGACTTGGGGCTCCCACCCTAGCGTCCGGCGCAGCAGCGTCGCATCGAGGCACCGGCGGTATATCGTATCGACGGTTCGTTTCGGCTGATAAGCAAACTCGGGATGCGCCACGCCGCAAGTCTCGGCTACCATCTCGGCCAGCCGGTTCACGCTCGTTTCCACGCCGGTCCCGACATTGAATAGGCGGCCGATCGCATCGGGATGCATGCCTGCCGATAGAAGCGCTTCGACGGCGTCGCCAATGTAGGTGTAGTCGCGCGTCTGCGTACCGTCGCCGAAAATGTTGAATGCCGCCTCTCGATCGGCCGACTCGAAAAATTTGGCCACGACGCCGCAGTAAGGGTTGGTCGTTAACTGGCCGGGTCCGTACACATTGGACAGCCGGAGTACGGCAATCGGCATGCGATACATGCGATGATACACCTGACAATAATGCTCCATGGAAAATTTGCTTGCCGCATAAGGCGTCGTCGTCTCGTAACAGCCTTCGGGCGTCGGCAGCACGGCGGCGTTCCCGTAAATCGATGCGGTCGACGTGTATACGAAACGCTGCAGCCGGCCGCACAGCTCCTTCGCTTTCCCCAGCAGCAGATAGCCGCCGTATAAATTGACATGGAAATCGTCATCCATATGTTGCGCGGACAGCACCAAGTTTTTGCAGGCAATGTGGTAAATGTGCGTGACGTCCGGGAGCACCCGCTCCAGCAGCCGGTCATCGACATAAGACGCCTGGATGAACGTCAGCCGTTCCGACACGGGCACGTTCTCCGGCCGGCTCGTCGAGCAATCGTCAATGACCGTCATGCGTTGCGAGAGTGGGAGCAGCCTGAGCAGCAGCTGCGAGCCGATAAATCCCGCTCCCCCCGTTACGAGCACATGGCCAAACGGGTAGTTCATTTCCATTCCTCCCAATCCGCCATCATCTCTGTTGAAAAATTCGCCAAAGGCAGCGGCACCGCCTTGCACGTCCGCACCGACTCATACAGCGCGAAGATCAGCTCCAGCGCCTTCTTACCTTCCGCTGCATCAATCATCATCGAAGCTTCGCCGCCCGCCATGGCCCGGATGAATTGCTCATACATGAGAAGATGCTCGTCGGCATCGCCGTTGTCTTCCGGGGCGGGGACGGTCGCGTCGGCGAACGCCCACTTGCGGATTTCGTTCAATCGAATGCCTCCGATGCTGATCGTTCCCTTCTCTCCGAACAACGTCAGGCTGTTATCGAGATTGCCGGGAAACGTGAGCGTATTGGCTTCGACGATCCCGATCGCGCCGCCTTGGAACGTGACGATGCCGGCGGCGACGTCCTCCGTCTGCTTCGGGATCGGCCCGCGCTGCATGCTGCCGTACACGTCGAGACCGTCCCCCATGAACCATTGCAGCAGATCGATCAAATGAATGCCCTGGTTCAGCAGCATGCCGCCGTCCTGATCCCAGGTTCCCCGCCATGGAGCGGCTTCGTAATAGGCGCCGGACCGCTGCAGCCTCATGGACACAACGCCCAGATAAAGCCGTCCCATCGCTCCCGCGTCGATGAGCCGCTTGGCCTGCATCATCACGGGCTTATAGCGCAGCTGGTGGCATACCTGCACGACCACCTGCCGCCGCTCCGCTTCGCGCACGATATGTTCCGCGTCGCGCAGGGAGAGCGCCATCGGCTTCTCCAGGATGACGTGCTTCCCCGAGGCGATCGCCTGCTTCGCCAGCTCGGCATGAAAGGCCGATGGCGTCGCGATAACGACCGCCTGAACGCGCTCATCCTGCAGCAGCGGCTTGACATCCCGGTACGCGGCTATGCGGTGCTGCGTCCCCGACAGCCTGCGGTATTCCTGCTCCGCCGCCGCCATACGCGCATCCTGAACGTCGCAAATCGCGGTCAGCCGGCCTCCCGCCAGCTTCGCCAGCGAAGCGATGTGCCGTTCGGCGATTCGGCCGCAGCCGATGAGTCCGAATCCGATCATGGCGCTACGTCTCCCTGAGCGGCGGCGATGGCCTCGATCACCCGGTCCTGCTCGCTGTCATACAAGAACGCGCTCATCGGCAGCGCCAAGATCCGCTCCGACAACCGCTCCGATACGGGCAAATCGCCGGGACGGTAACCCAAGTGCGCGTAGGCGGCCTGCAGGTGAAGCGGGAGCGGATAGTAGACGCCGCTGTGAATGTCCCTGCCAGCCAGCGCCTGCTGCAGCACGTCCCTTTGGTCGGACTCGATGCAGAACAAATGATAAATATGGGTCCGGTCCGGCTTCTCTTCGGCGACGCGCACATGCGGGGCGTTCGCGAAGGCGGCCCGGTAGCGGCCCGCGAGCCGGATACGCTCGCCGTTCCAATCGTCGATCTTCGTCAACCCGATCCGTACAATCGCCGCATGCAGCTCATCCAGCCGGCTGTTGTAGCCGATCTCGCTATGGTAATACTTTTGGCGGCTGCCGTGCTGCCGGAGCGTCCGAATGCGCTCGGCCATCCGTTCGTCCGAAGTGGCGATGAGTCCTCCGTCGCCGATCGTCCCCAAGTTTTTCGTCGGAAAGAACGAAAAACAAGCGGCGTGGCCAAGGCTTCCCGCACGCCTCCCCTTATACTCCGCGCCGAATGCCTGGCAAGCGTCCTCAATGACGATCAAACCGTGCTTTTCCGCGATACGCATCATTTCATCCATATCGGCGGGCTGTCCGAATATATGCACCGGGATGATCGCTTTGGTGGCCGGCGTAATCTTCTCTTCGACGCGGACCGGATCGAGACAGTACGACTGCGGGTCGATATCGGCGAACACCGGAATCGCGCCGACCCGGGACACGGCTTCTGCGGAAGCGAAGAACGTGAACGGCGACGTGATGACCTCGTCCCCCGGCCCGATCCCGCAGGCGTCCAGCACGAGCACCAGCGCGTCCGTCCCGTTGGCGACACCGATCGCGTGATCCACCTGCAAGTAATCGGCAATTTCCTGTTCCAGCCGCTGCACGTTCGGGCCAAGTATATATTTGCCCGAGTCGATCGTATCCGCAAGCGCCTGCAGCATCTCCTGCCGAATCGATTGAAATTGTCGTTGTAGCGGTACCAGTTCGATCATTACGTTACTCTCCTTTTTTGGTTTACGGATTGTTGAACCGCCGGCCACAACTGCTCCAGGCGGTGCAAGAACGTATGGCCGGCCATCACTTTCGCTCTGGCTCTGCGCCCGATCTGCAGCCGTTCTTCCGGCCGGGGCAAGTAATACTGCACCCGCTCGATCGTTTCTTCGGGGCTGGAGGTAAGCACGACTTCTTTTCCGTCCTCGAACAGGCGCTCCAGCTCCTCCGTCCGGCTAGCGATCATGAAAGCGCCGGAGCCCAGTATTTCAAACGTGCGCTGGGAAACTTGATCGCGGGCATTTTGCACGCCGAGCATAATTTTGCTTTGCCGATACACGCGCGACGTTTCTTTGTACGGCAGCAAGCCGTGAATGCAGGACGGCGGGACGGTCACGCCGAATTCCTTCTCGATCATGGCGGCGTTATCGATCCAGCCGTTCCCCCATATATCGACCCGGATGCCCGTATCCCCTGCAAACAGCGGGAACAGCAGCTGCCGCAAGCTGTCATAACGGAAGGTCCTCGTATCCAGATGGGTCGTTCCAACCAAGGCGACATCGTATTTCTCCTTTTTCGCGCCGTCATCCGGTTTCGGCGGGAACAGACGCGGGTTGAATGCAAAGTTCAAATAATCCGACAGCTTGCCCAGCGCACGGTACTTGGCCACGCAATCGGGATGGATCGTCCAGACGGCATCCGGCTTGACGAGACGGACGAACGGAAGCGAGATGCCGTCAAAATGAATTCGGTCCTCCGTCGCCCAATAAATATGGTACATTCCGTACTTGTCGCATAGCTCCGGAATGACGCTTAACGCCGGATCAAACATCATCACATCAATCCCCGTGGTGATCAGCACATCCGGCCGAAAATAAGTGATGCCGGCTTCAATTTCCTTCATATTCCAGGACGTTTGATAACATAACTTATGCCCCATCTGGCACAATGCGTCGCCCAAACTGTTAATGTAATGGGACAGATGATTCAGAAAAAAAATTTTGCAAGGCTCCAATGCCGTTTTCCCCCCCTATCACGAATTTGCCGGAGCAAAAGACGACATGGCAGCCCAAGGAACCGGCGTATGCCGTTTCCTTGGGCTATTCGCTTCGAATGTGCGGCAACGGTTCCGTATGCCGGGCATGATTCAACGTCACTTTGCCCGTCGTCATGTTCCGGTACCCGACCTGATCTGCGCGATCGGCATAATCATCGAATACATTGTCTTCATAGACGGGCGATTTCTGAAGATAACCGACATGGCCGAGCAGCTCGCGGCGAAACAGCATGCAGGCTTGATGAACCTGCTTCTCGCGCGGGACGGATGCGATGACCGGCGTTTGCTTGATCGCCTCGATATGCGCCGGACGCACAACACCGGCGTCTCGCCACTTGTACAGGCTGTGCAGCATCTCCTTGAGCCAGCGGCGCGATACGAGCACGCCCGGCATCATCAGCAGTATATTGTCCCCGGACGCCAGCCTCAGTCCGGCGTTCCCTGCCGCCGCCAGCGAGCTGCTCCAGGGCAGCGTGATCAGCGTAAGCTGCTCTTTACGGCAGTAAGCATCCGTCCCGTCCTTCGAGCCGTTGTCTACGACGATGACTTCCACATCTTCATCCACTTGCCTGCGGATGGAGGCAATGCTCTCAATGAGAAGGTCCCTGCTGTTGTATGTCGGAATGATCAGGCTTGTATTCGACGTATCCACTATCTCTCCCCCCTTGAATATAGTGGCGCTGGCGCATGTCGTCAGGGAACTGCAGTCTCGGACTCGCCTGCTCCATCAGGACGAATAACGCTTCGAGATGATCTCCGATAATAAGCTGTTCGACCTGATTGCCCGATCCGGTATTCTGCTCCTTCCGAACACGGTTCATCGCAATGACGTTCACCGGAAGCGGCGAGCGGGCTATCGTTAATCTTGTCTGAATGGCCCTGGCGTAGGCAACCGGAGGAACGGCGAGCATGCTCGTTCCGATGTGCTCGATCGCCCGGCGCGTCAGCGCATGGGGAACGGCCGTCAGCGAATCGACTTGCAAATCTTTTCTTCCCGTGCATATATTCAAAAACTGCTTGACATGGGATACCATGTCCCGGCGATCCGCCGGCGGCAGCAGCGGCGAAATCGGGTTCAGGACGAGGTCCGCCCCTTTCTCGGCTTCGTATATAAACGGCAGCAGCAAGTCAACGCCGACGGACATATCCGCATCGAGGAACAGCAGGATGTCGGACATGGATACTTTGGCTCCGACCGCGCGCCCGACATCGTAGCCCAGCGCCGCATCGAAATGAACGATCGTCGCCCTGCACGGATGATTGCGGACCACCTCGTAGCTGTCGTCGGACGACCCGTTGATGACAACGATAATTTCTTCGAAAGGCAGGCGTGCCAGTTCATTGAGCTGGCTGTTCAGCGTCACGCTTTCGTTCATTGCCGTAATGACGCAGCCTACCTTCTTCGTTGTCGGCAGCAGCAGATCGTTATGGATTTGAATGTTCGCCGTTTCGCAATATCCGCGAATAAATCTTTTGCAGGCAAGCGGGTAAGTCGACTGCGGAATCTCATTGAACCGGTGCTTGCCGAACCATTCGGCCCAGCATAAGTTAAGCTGGCGGGCCCACTGGACGCTGCTCGGCGGCTCGCCGGCGGCAAGCTTCGGCCAGAACCAGCCGACCGACCGTGCGCCGGCCGCATAAGCCTTCTCTTCCCAGTCCTTCTGAGGATCCTTCGCCGGTGCGCGCTTGCGCGAAAGCTTTGGCTTGCTCGCCGAAGCTTTCTTCCGGGCCATTCTCATCTAATCCACCACCCTTTCGCGTTTCCTTCCAAGATCCGAAAAGTTGGCGCGAGGTCCCTCTTGGCTAAGCAGCCAATGAATCGCTTCGAGATGGTCTCCCGTGATCAGCGGCACCAGCGGGTCGGGCTTTTTCCTTCGCTTTGGATTGACCGCCCCGACATCGACGAAATGTACCGGCTGCACCAGGAGCCCTTTCGTTATCGCGATCGCTTGCGCTTTAGGCGGCACGGCCAGCGACTCCAGCCCGATGATATTCAGCGCTCTCCGGCTCATCGCGTGCGGAATGGTCGTCAGCGACGATCCGCCCAAATCGGATCTTTGCAGCATGGCATTCAATACCTTCTTGCATAAAGCGACAGTCGTAATCTCGCTTGAGCGCAGCTTGCCTTCATACATGTTGAGCGCCACGTCCACCCCGCGATCGACCGCCTCGACAAACGGAATCAGGTTATTGGCGCCGATGACGATGTCCCCGTCCGTAAATAATATAATATCCCCCCTAGCCTCTCTGGCGCCGATGCTTCGGCCGACGTCATGACCGAGCGCAGCGGCATAACGGATCACCCGCGCACCCGCTTGCGCCGCAATCATCGCCGTCCCGTCCTGGGATCCGTTATCAATGACAATGACTTCGGTTAGGGGGTGAACGCTCCTCGCCTCGTGAACGATCTTGTCGATCGTGCGCATCTCGTTCATGGCGGGGATCACCACGGATACTTTCGGCTTGGTGTCGATCTCCGCAGACGCCGAAGCAAGCGGCTCACTTATTCGGTCATCCGGTTGGTCCGTATGTTGCGTCATTCAACCACCCCAAATCGAATAATTTTACGTTATCTTATGGAATGTGCCAGGGAGAGGAGACGGCTAGTGCACAAATTGAATTGGACAATTGTGGAAAAGAGGGGGCATTTGCGGCTTTATGCGCAGAAATGCAAAGCGAGCCTGCCGTGGCAGACTCGCTGGAGAATACAAAGTTATTGAAACGAACCGGTGATCAGCTTGTCCGGGACTTTGTCGAACAGCGGGCTGATGGATTCCCTGTTATGTATTCGGCTGATGGCTTCGCCGAATAACGGCGCGACGGAAACGACCTTGATCTTGGAACAGCCGGCAATATGCGGATTATAGATCGAATCGGTGCCGATGAGCAGTTCAATCGGGCTGTCCTCGATTCGCTTCACCGCTTCCTCGCTCAGCACGATATGGGACAGACAGGCGATGACTCGCGCAGCCCCGCGTTCGACCAGCGTCTTCGCCAGCTCGACCAGCGTCCCGCCGGAGATGGAGAAGTCGTCGATCATGACCGCCGTCTTCCCGCGCACATCGCCGATCAGCTCCATGATCTCGGCCCGCTCGCTGTGGTCTTTCCTTGTCTTGTCCCCGATAGCGAGCGGCGCTCCAAGGTAATCCGCGTACTTGCGCGCTTGCTTGGCAAACCCGGCATCCGGGGACACAATGACCGGATCGGACAGCTGCATGCGCAATAGCGTCTCGCACAGGACGGGGAGAGCAAATAAATGATCGACCGGCTTCTTGAAAAATCCTTGAATCTGATGGCTGTGCAAATCCATGGCGACCACCCGGTCGGCTCCGGCGAGCTCGATCGATTCCGCGCATACTCTCGCCCGGATCGATACCCGCGGTTCGTCCTTCTTGTCCCCCTTCGCATAACCGAAGTAAGGCATAATGACAGTAACCGTGTTGGCGCTCGCCCGCTTGAAAGCGTCGATCCAGAACAAAATCTCGACAAACTCGTCATTAGGGCGAAGGCCGATCGATTGCACCAGATATACGTCCTTATCGCGTACCGTCTCGCCAATCCGGACAAACGTATTCCCGTCGGAAAACGTGAACGATTCCGAACGGCCGACCTCCGCTCCCATATACCGGCACATGCTGTCGGCAAAAGCTTTGCCGGTGCTCCCGGCAAAAATCTTGATCTCACCCATGGACATTCGCGCCCCAATCCTTCCGCTATGAAATGGATACCCTTTCCCATTATTCCACAGCCCGGCAGCGAATGGGGTGACAAAATAATGAACCTTGAGACGGGCCGCTACCACGCCCAGCTTTGCATCGTCCAATACCCGATGAGCGTCAGCAGTCCGAAGCACACATTGAGCCATCCGACGAAGCGGGTCACTTTCTTCTCCTTCATCATCTTCGACAATTCATACGCGCTGACATCCAGCCATAGAATAATGATCCCCGTTACGAGCCATAACGAGATCGCATAGCCGATATAACCGATCGAACCGGTGCCGACCATCCGCGTTCTCCCCTCTCCTTTACGCTTCAAGCGTTATCTGGCTTTCATGCCTACCCGTCGAATTTTAACGTCGATATGCACGTCGATCGCAACTTCTTTATACATCTTTTGCCATTCCCCTTTGTTCCCGACATGCTCGTTCCAAAATTTCGGCTCCTTCGCCCGCACATATTCGCCGAAGCCGAATATGTCGGAGCCGATTTTTTGCGTCGCCTTGATCAACCCTTCATGCAGCTTTTGGGCGCCCTGTTCGTCTTTCCGCTCGATTTCCTTAATGACCTCCGGATTTTCAATACGAAACGCGTCGCTTATTTTTTCCTCAATGTTCAGCTCGTTGAGAATCGTAACTGTAAAATGAGGAAGGCCGTCGCGAATCGAGACGTCGATTTTCGATTTGCGGTGGGTTGCATACAGCGTCACCGTGTCCTCCGGCCCATCTATGCTAATCGTGCCCCGATAGCCGGCCGGGTTCAAGCCCTTGACCCCCATGTAGGCGCCGATCTCAAGCGGCTGCGTGACGCCGACCAGCTTGTCGTTCTTGAACATCGCCAGACCCGAAATTTCTACGTTCTCCGCTTTCATGAGCTCTACATACGGAAGAAGGCCTTCCTGTCCTTTCTTGGACGAATTGCTCCAGAAGTTCCCTGCGAAATCATTCGGAAATTTCCCCATCTTGACGGCGCTGTCCATCGTCGACATCAAGTACAGCGTCGGCACCCGCTCCAGCTTGGGCGACGCTGCCATGAGCTCTCTGGCTTCGCCTTTGGATATCAGCATCCAGGCCATCCGCCGCACCTCGGAGTTGCGCCGGAAATAGTCGTTCAAATTTTGCAATCCTTTTCGCGCCACGGCATCGGAGACGACGATGACGCGCAAATGCCCGAAGAAGAGACGTCCCGACATTTGCTGCTGCAAATTCATGATCGCATCGTCGATCGTATGGCCAACGACGTCAACGACCCATACCGATGATTCGGCTCCGCTGCCCCCGCCGCCGCTTTCACCCGGACCGAGCGGAATTCTTCCGGGAATGGCGATCTGGACGGTGACGCGAATCATTTCTTTTTGCGGGGCGGGGAAGCCCCCTTTGATATGGGAGACCTCATCCTCTTCCTTCTCCGCTTCCGGCTCCGCCTCGTCGACCGAAATACCCAACACCACGGCGCGCTCCTCGATTTCGAGACGGTCCCAGCAACCGGTCAGCAGCGGTACGAGCAGCAGCATGACGCAGAGCAGCTTAACCGCTACGATCCATCGGGGTGTTCCCAACGCGATCCCCTCTCTTCTTGCGGATAATCGAGATTAGCAACAGCGCGCCCGGATAAGCAATCGTAAGAATAAGCCCGATGCGGCCGACATTCTGTATAATTTCGTACATGTGCAAAATGTTGAGCGGCAGCATCGCCATGACGAATACAAGCGGCAGAAGGAAAAGGGAAAACATGCGATGATCGCGCAAACGGAACAGCTTGCTCATGGAGTGAATCGTCAAATAATAGCTTGAGAACAGCGTGGTGAACACGGCGGTTACCCAGACGGCCAGAAACGCCGCATCAAGCCGTTCCAGTATGTTCGCGGGCAGCGACGTCGCTTTGGCCAGCTCGAGCGTCGGCCACAGCAGCACCTTGCTCTCCTCGGCCCCGAACACGCTGACTGTTGCCGTCACGATTGCGACGTACAGCAGGCCTGCTATCAGTATGCCGACGATGCTCGCCTTCATCGCTTTGTCGGGACGGCGCATCGACGGAATGACCGCCGTCAATATGAAAGAGCCTTGGAACAAAGCGGCGATTGTCAGCACCCCGCCGGTCATCCCCTTCGGGTCATTACCCCAGATCGGCTGTAAATTGATGATTTCCGCGTTTTTCAAGGAAAGCGCGACGATCAGCAGGGCTGGACCCAGAAGTGCGGGAAAGTAAAAGTGGTGAATATAGGCAAACGTCGTCATGTCATTGCGCGTGGAGATGGCCGCCAGCACCAGCATGACAATAACGGTCACTTCCACGGGCGTTGTCTTCAATACGGACGTTACGACCACTTCGCCGAACTCGCGCGCCGTCAGCGACGTCAGCACGGCGAAGAACCCAATGATGCACGCGCTGCCGATCCAGGCCGGCCACTTCCCAAGCACCTCTTCGCTGTATTCGATAATCGATTTATCCGGAAAACGCATCCCGAGCAGCGCCACCAGCGCCAATCCGACAAAAGCCAGCAGCATGGCCAGCAGCGTGACGAGCGGGGCGCCCGAATCCGCTGCGCGGACGGCGAACAGCGGGAGCGGGAGCACGCCGACGCCGATGATGGTGCTGACCAGAATGGCGGCCGCCTGGATGGTCGTAATTTGTCGTGAATACTGCATATGTGATCATTCCTTCGATTCTTTGAATTTTAACGGGTCGAGCACATTGACCGGCGGTTGCTTGAGCTGTTCCAGCGTCTTGTCGCTTATTCTCGTCGGGTCGGAAGGGTGGAGAAACGTCGGTCGCTTGTTCATCCACCAGAGCGGGCCGCGAACGACAAGGTCTTTCATTCCTTCGAAATTCCCCGGCACGAGCGGGCTCATGTACGGAACGCCGAACGATTTGAGCGACAGCAAATGATTGGCGATGAGAATCAGGCCGATCATCACGCCGTACAGCCCGAATATGCCGGCCAGCACGATGAGCGGAAACCGCAGCAGCCGCAGCGCAAGCGCCGCGTTATACGCCGGCGTGGCGAATGATCCGATCGTCGTCAGCGCAATAGCGACGACCGTGATGGGACTGGCGAATCCCGCCGCGACCGCGGCCTGGCCGACGACCAGCACGCCGACGATGGAGAGCGCGCCGCCGACTTGCTGCGGCAAGCGGATCGTCGCTTCCCGCAGCACCTCCATCGAAATTTCGATGACGAGCACCTCGATAATCGCCGGGAATGGAACGCCCGCCCGTCCGCCTGCGACCGCGACGGCGAATTCGGTAGGAATCAGCTCCGGGTTGAACGAGATGATCGCAACGTAAAGTGACGGGAAGACAAGCGAGAAGACGAGCGCGACAAGACGGGCAAGCCGGATCGCGCTCATCAGCAGGAACCGTTCCGTGTAGTCCTCCACCGTCTGATAAAACTGGCTGAACACGGTCGGAACGACAAGCGCCAGCGGGGAGCCGTCGACCATGATCGCGACCCGGCCTTCCAGCAGGTTGGCGGCCACTTTGTCCGGGCGTTCCGTATACTGCACCTGCGGGAACGGAGACAGATGGTTATCTTCGATAAACTGCTCCAGATACCCCGAATCCAGAATGGCGTCGATCTCGATGATGGAAAGACGCCGCTTCACCTCTTCGACCAGGTCGGGATTCGTGATGCCGTCCATGTAGCATATCGCGACCTTCGACTGGGTCCGGCGGCCAATTTCCATCGTATGGATACGTAAATCCGCGGTTTGCAGCCGGTAGCGGAGCAGGCCGATATTCGTATCGATCATCTCGATAAAGCCCTCGCGCGGCCCGCGAATGACCTGCTCGGTTGCCGGCTGATCGACGGCCCGCTGCTCGATATGGCGCGTGCCGATGATGAAAGCCTCCGTCAAACCTTCGACGATGACGACCGTATTGCCGCGCAGCACCGCAGAGATCAGTTTGTCGAACCGGCCCTCCGTCGTCACTTCGCTATGAAACAGCGAGTCGTTCATCAGCGTCTCTTTCAACCGGGACCGTTCAATAGACTTGCCTTCCAGATGGGGAGGCGTGTACATAAACGGTTTTAAAATATCCGCGTTGATCATCACCTGATCGGTCATGGTAGAATAATAGAACATGGCGGCAGGGTACGTGCCGAATACGTGAAAACGGCGAATCCCCAAGTCGTCGTTGTTCCCCAATACCCGGTTAACGGACGCGAGTGTCTCTTCGACGCTGCCGCTGATCACCGTACTCTCGGCTTGGCTTGAAGCCGTGTCCGGCACCCGCAGAGGCGGACGCCTTCTCTTAAATTTGTTCAACCATTTGAAAATGGACATGGGTTGGTTTGCACCTGCCAATCTGCCTCTATCGTTTCGAAGAAGCTAGAGTATCTGCGATATTAGTAGAATGGTCATTTTCCTGGCGGTTTAAACGATCATTTCAAAAAAAAGCCGTCGGAACCATCATTCGGCGCGTAAATAAAGAAAAACCGTCCGGTTATCAAACACCGGACGGTCCTTCGCTGTGCGCTCCCTGACATCATTCGGGATTCAGGTACTGCTCCCAAATATCGGTCGACCTCTCATCGGAGAGGACGAGGCCAGTTATAGATTTACTTTTTGCAATCGAACCAATGAATCCCTATAGGGCTCTGCCTTTAGGACAAAATTGAACTTATCCAAGCTTAAGCACAGATCAAAATCTCGGGGAGGAGCGGACGCCGGATCGCGCGTATCCAGAAACGTTCCTGTTCTGCTTTCGTGACGCATAAAGTGTGCGATGGCATTGAAATCTCCCGGCTGTCCTTCCAGGACCTTCTTCACATATTGTGCAAACAGCGTATCTTCATCCGCTTCTTCCTTCGCCTCCCACCCCATGCATACTAAGGATACGCTGGCCGGCTTTTTCATACGGATGTAATCGATGATGGCTTGCGCGTTGACAAAGCTGCCTGTAATGATTTCATCCGCGCCTACTGCATTCGCGATTCCTTGTGTACCCGCGCTTGTTGTATGCACGACCGTCTTACCTGTAAAGTCCACGAATTCAATGGAAGAAGGGGAATTCCCGTAGTCGAAGCCGGGCTGAATGAGC
This sequence comes from Paenibacillus solanacearum, assembly GCF_910593845.1. GTDB lineage: Bacteria > Bacillota > Bacilli > Paenibacillales > NBRC-103111 > Paenibacillus_G > Paenibacillus_G solanacearum. Next base: position 169,750 of record NZ_CAJVAS010000009.1, read on the forward strand.
CCTCCCCTTTCTCCCATTAGAATGTAATCCGGATTTTCCTCTTTTAACCTGTATGCCGTCTGGATATCTCCAACCGGAATTAAATCCTTGACACCGCTAGCTGTTACAAAGCAGGCAACCGAGAAAGCCCGGAAAACATCGATGATAACGGTCAGCCCCTTGGCCTTGCGTGCTCCCTCGATTAGCTGATAGATATGGATCTCCATAAATGAGCGCTACCCTTTCTCCGGCATGAATGAGCTGAGGCCACTTGCCTATTGACCCGATTTAATGACTTGATCAATGTTCCCTTTGGCCACATCCGCTTCTTTCCGTAATGCGGTGTTCAAATCGGTGGATCCCGTTACAATCGCCTCGACGGCCCTTACCGCCGCCGTTACGACATAATCCATGTGTATACTTGTTTCTTTCGTTGGAGCGGGCTCCAGGGCCGTAATCGCGTTAATATTTTTCCCATCCAAATCCTTAAGGTCCTTGAAAATTTGCTTTTTGATCGCTTCATCCTTCAGAACGGTCATGACTCCGCTCTTGTTCTGTTCGAGCTGGACCTCGTCGGAAAGAAGATGAGCAATGACTTTAAAGGCGGCATCTTTATTCTTAGAGGTGGGGGTAATGGCTAACAGTCTTGTATATTCCTGCGTGCCCAGGTTCGGAAGATCCTTAAAGACCGGCATTGTCACTAAGTCCCAATCCATCACGCCTTTTTCAAGACGGGCTACGGTATCCATATGTGCCAGATGGCCAACATACATCGCCACATCCTGATCCTTGTAGAAAGAATTGAGCGAGCCCAAATTTTTGCCGGTTGGACGGTTCCCGGGAACCTCGTATATTTTCAACAGTTCACTCAAATAATCGGCCCAAGCATTGTTTGCAATCAATGGAGTATTGGTCTTGTTGTCCACCAGCGGAATGGATCTCTGATTGCTGTGAATTAAGAAGTTCGGGGTGATATCCAAGCCGCGGTACGTTTTCCCGCCTTCGTTACGGGTAAGCTTTCCTGCCAAGGCCCGAACTTCCTCCCAGGTCATCTTATCCTTCGGATAAGGAACGCCGAATCGGTCGAACAACCCCTTGTTGTACATCAGAACTAGCGTTTCTCTGGATACGGGCATAAATTCGATTTTTCCCGGATCGGAATACGCTTTCATTTGGGCAGGCAGTGTAGGCTGCAGACGCTGCAGGTCAAAATTGTATTTTTTTATTAATGGCGTAAGATCGTCGAATACCTCCATCGGCTTCTGCTTGCCGAACCATGCCGGTGTCGTGTAGAACAGGTCGGGCGTTTCGCCTTGAGCAATCAGCTCCTCCATACCGGCCTTGCCGGTAGTCGCTTTAGGCGTCAGCCGAACCAAGTTTACATTGGGGAACTTCTTTGCGATGGGATCGGCAAAATATTGTTTGTATTTGGCGTCATCCAGCGTAGGGATATACGCCTTCAAAGTGACCGGTTCATTGATCGTGTCGAGCAGATTGCTCTTGGGCTCCGGACTTGCTGACGGAGCAGCGGATTCGCTGGCACAACCGATTGTCACCTGCATGGCGATGAGAACTGCGGTACTGATGCTAGCTGCTTTAACTAGGTTCATCGTGTCCACCTCATTTATTCATATGGTTTGCCTTGCTATGCGATTATTCCTTAAAGAACGAGCCGCCGATATATCGGGTGCCGTTGACTTGGAATATGCGGAGCCCTTTCGTTTCCTCGGGATCGGCGAATATCACCTTCTCCAAGCATTGCGGTACGTCGTCTACGCCCTTGAATCCTTCATAAAGAACGCGTCCATCAAAACCGTTCTCCGATAGCCCCAAGAGATGACAAACGGTCGGGGCAATATCTACAATCCCGCAGGGGATGTCAGATACAGCGTTTTCCTTAAAATCCGGACCGTATCCGACGCAGAAAGCTTTCATCTCGTAGGGACTCGTCGATCCGTGAGTAGACCGCCTATCCTTGGAAATGTTGTGTAACATACCCGGAACGCCAAACGGATTAGGGGAATCACTCCACACGGGATTCACGGCAAGCACGGGAATTCGGTTATGCTCAATAGGTCCCAGCAGCTCCTCCATACTGATAACGCCCGAAAGCTCATTCGAATATTCAGGATGGGCAAATACAAGTCCGCACCAGATCTGACGATTTAACCAATCCGCCAAATGCTGGAGCTGCGACCGTTCTGGGCGCCCTTGGCCGAAGTAATACACATAATAATCCGACGTCCCCCACGTTTTGGGTAAATGATTCTCCTTCTCGTACTCCTTCAGCCAATCGCCTAGATGCTTTCGGGGCTCTACGCTGACGTGGCCGTGATCGCTGATCAGAAGCAGGTCGAGCTGATCTTCAAGAGCTAATCTCTTTATGGATGCTACGACATCCGCTACGCATTGATCAACAAACTTCAGCGCTTCGATTGCTTCCGGAGACCCTAAGCCATAAGCATGGTTGGCTGCATCCGGCTCTGTGATCCAAAGCACCATAACCTCGTTGTCCGGATCGGGCAAAATCATCTCGGTCAACACGTTGACGGCCCACAGCGTCTTTTCTTTCTTGAGCGCCGAAGTCTCTTCCGCGGGAGGGCCCATCCGGCGGTGTGCTTCAACGAGACTTGGACTGCCATAGGTCGAGGCGGAATTCATAATATGTTCCGGATTGTTAAAATCCCAAATGAACGAAGCGCCTGGCGAGCTGGAAGCGGCAGCGGCAAATCGTTTCCCGTTAGCCTTCAATCGGTCGCCCAATGTCGGCAGCAGTAATAAAGGACCTCCCGTCTCTTTATGAAAAGCTCTCAAATGCCGGTCGTTGCCGGTTTGGACCCACCCATCGTCCAACGGAAAGCCCGGGATGTGCATACAGTTGCCAAATACGCCGTGACGGCCGGGATATGCGCCTGTCGTTAACGTGCTCATGCTTATGCGGGTTGCCGAAGGGTAGGAGGAATGAAAGGATGAGAAGCGTGTCCCTTTCTTCAAGATTTCGCAATAGGCGGGCATATGATCGGCACTTATGTTGTCTGGCCTTAATCCGTCTGCTCCGATAATGAGTACTCTGCGTCGCTTTTCCATTTGAAGAACGTCCCTTCTGGATTTGCTCTTTTATTGTATAATAATTTTATTGCAACTTCATTGTATCAAGAGGAATACATGTTTACTATTTACGATACTTTTATTTTCTTGTACGATACTTTAATATCATTTCGATATTGAAACCCAAGGCGGGGGGAATGGGAATGGCGATTAAAAATGTAATTCTGCTGGATTTCTCCGAAAAGTGGAAAGCGTATAATAAGATTCTAACTTCTCCGCATCATTTGTTGATTTTTGTCGAAAAAGGAGCTTGTGCATACCGTATCGAGGGGACTCCGTATGTCGTGGAAAAGGGGGATGTATTATTTATTGCAGAGGGTCTGGGACGGCAAGGCGAAGCTGTCAATGAAGATGCTCATACCAAATATTCGATCCATTTTACAGGAGACGATGTGTTCCAGCACTTTCCGGATCTGAATCATAAAGCGGTCGTATTCAAAACGGCGTCGCTTCATTCGTATTTAAAGCAATCCTACGCCCATATGTATGCCATTTGGGCCAAGAAGGATATGTATTTTAAACCGATCTGTGAGTATATGCTGCTGGAATTGATCGTGCGTATTCATCAAGAGTCTATGGTGCAGCAAAGCTCAAGCAAGCAGCCAAGCGTCGTTCAGCAGGTTCGCAATTATATTACGGAGTACTACCGGGAGCCTCTTTCGATTAAAGAGCTGGCACAGTTCGCCAATAGAAGCGAATCGCATATCATTACAAGCTTCAGAAAGCACTACAACATGGCTCCTCTTGAATACATGCACAGGATTCGTATTACGAAGGCCGAGGAGCTGCTCTTAACAACGGGAGCTAATATCGAAAAAATTGCGATGGAGCTTGGCTATTATGATGCTGCACACTTCAACCGTTTGTTCAAAAAGTTAACCGGAATGTCCCCATCGATGTATAGGAAGCTGCAGTAAATACCTTTTATTATCTTTTTCTATCCTTCAATTTTAATTGTAACTGATGAACATGGCAAAAATGACGTATAAATTACTATTTACACAATCATCGGCTGCTTTTTATTATCTTTTTATTCCTTTTTCATGGCATAAAATTGACTTTTCCTTCCGACCATTGATATGATGAAAGCGATTGAAGCTAAACAAGGTCAGGGAGATGAAAGGATTGTCAAAGCTGTTCGCCTACGAAAGAAGGACGAAAATATCCGAATATTTGAATGAGCACCAGCGCGCAACCGTCAAGGAGCTGTGCCAGCTGCTCAACGTCACGCCGGCGACGCTGCGCTCGGATCTGGATGTTCTGGTAAGCGAAGGACATATCGAGCGCACGCATGGCGGAGCGATGATGAAAGCGAACGGGCGAGTCGAATACAAGTTTGCCACCCGGCAGCTGATGAATTCGGACAAGAAGATCTCCATTGCCGGCGAAGCCGTCAAAATGATTTACCCCGGGCAATGCATCCTCCTCGATTCCAGCTCTACCGCCTTCGAGCTTGCGAAACTTTTAGCGAGAAAAGACATTCGCGCTACCGTCATTACGAACGGCATTTATTCCGCCATGGAATTGAGCAACAATGCATTGCTTACGGTTATTTTAATCGGAGGCGTGGTCCAGAGCGGTTCCCCCGTAATCGAAGGCAAGTTCGGCAGCTCGATCTTATGCCAGTTTGATATTGACACCATGTTTACATCCGCAACGGGCTTTACGTATGAAGACGGATTGACGGATTTTAACGTATACGAAGTCGATCTAAAAAAACTGATGGCCAAATTCGCCCGCAACGTAGTCGCCTTGCTGGACAGCAGCAAAATCGGCAATAGCTGCAATAACACGTTCGTTTCCGCCCATCAAATCCATACCCTCATTACCGACCGAAGCCTGGAAGAGCCATTGATGGAAAAGCTGCGAAGCGATCAAGTGAACGTGATGGTCGCTCCCTAATCCGCATTAGCTAACGAACAGATCGCGCCTTGCGCTTGCACCTCTCAATCGGCCTGCGGGACGATCGCTCCGAAGCGCTGAAGCTGCGCCCTGAGCACATCCATCGGCACCTCTCTAACGGATATGCGCCGCTCTGCGGCAATGGAGGCGGCGAGACCTGCCGCTTGACCTGTGGCCATGCAGCTCGCCTGTACCCGGAAGGCGGAATTGGCCATTCGATCGCCGGCGGCACAACGTCCCGCTACGAGCAGGTCGTCGCTGCCCTTCGGGATCAACGCCCGATAAGGCAATGTCGGGACAACGCCCTGCGGAATCATTTTCTGCTCGATATGGTATCCGCTGTGATGATGCAGGTCGATCGGGTAGAAGCTGTAGCATACCGCATCCGGCCATACGTACCCGGAGATATAAGACTGCTCGTCGACCTCGGTCTCGCCTTCGATTCGCCATGTTTCGCGAATGCCGCATTCACCCGCGAAATACCGGACTTCCAAGTTCTCGCATCCCGGCACCTTACGCAGCAGGCTGACGGTGTTCAGCAGCATTTCTCGAGCCTTGATCTCCGCCTGCGTCTTCGTTTCGGAATTCGACCCGTCGATTCCCTGCACATGCATGTTGATCCGTCCGACCTTCAGCTCGTGGTACAGACCGGAGCGGCTGCGGCTGACTTCGCCTTTCGCCAATGCCTCCGTGTAGATCTGCTCCAGCTGCTCTCTCGACACTTCAGCCAGATTATAGCCGCCGATATCGTTGATTAACGTTCCGGGCTGCAGCACCTCGCCCTTTTTACGCGGATAACCCATCATCCCCGTTACGTTCGCGTCGCCGGTCGCGTCGATCAATTTGGCGGCTTTCACCCAAGTCAGGCCCGTCTTGCCGGCTAGCGCCACATCGTATCCGTCCTCCGCCGGCACAATGGCTGCCGGCATTTCGTGCAGCCGAAGGTGGACGCCTGCGTCCAGGCAGAGCCGATCGAGAACGGCGCTGTAGATGAAGCGGTTGACCAATACTTGCTGATGCCAATGCTTCGCGGGCGTAACGGAGAAATCCGGCAGCTTCGCTCCGCCAAGCTTGACGGTCTGCTCAATGATCTCCCAGCCGATGCCGCGAATGACCTGCTTCCCCCAGGCGTGGAACAGCCCTGGGAAATTGACCGAGGCCACGGTCGTTGTACCGCCCAGCACCCCGTTCTTCTCGACCAGCGCCGTTCGCCTGCCCGTTCGCGCCGCTTGAATAGCAGCCACGCATCCGGCGGAGCCCCCGCCGAATACGATGACGTCATACGTCTCCGTGCCGGCCGCCGATTCGCCGTTCATCCGGCGATTCAGACCAAGCGCGTCCAGCATACGGGATTGATGTAAAGTATCCATATTATTTATTCTCTGCCTCCAATGCTTTATTCGCTTCTTCCTCCGCCATTTGCAGTGCGGTGTTCAGATCGGTTTCGCCCATCATGACTCTGGCAAGCTGTTTCGTCAAAGGACTGGCAACGAGCCGGTCATGGATATAGCGCTCGATCGGAGCGGCCGGCTTATTGGTGAATACCGCCGGAATCATGTTCTTATCCTTGAAGGGGGAATCCTGTCCGAACGCCTTGCGGACCGCTTCGTTTTTGACGACGGGAACAAAGCCCTTCTTGGACAGCGTCGTTTGGAATTCGTCGGAGACGAGATAGTTCAGCACTTCCATCCCCTGATCCTTGTACTTGCTCGTGCTTGTCAGGAATAATCCGTTCGGATACGGCTGGCTGCCGATGCTTGGCAAATCGCCAAAGGTAGGCAGACTGACCATATCCCAGTTGAACGTTTCAAAATCCGGCTGAAGCTGCAGGTAGAAGTTCATCACGAACATGGCGACGTTCTTTTCTTTCATAAAGTCGTTGTTGTTTAACGTCCGCTTCAGCGATTTCAAATAGTCCCGATAGCCGCTCGCTTCCGTCGGTTCGACGATGCTTTTGCTGACCATCTTGCGGTAGGCCTCGGTACGAATGGCCGCTTTCTCCGTCGACGAATTGACGTACGGCAGCGAGTAAGGATTCATCGTCAGCATATGGTCAATCGAAACGCCCAGTCCGATATACTGGCGCCCGTCATAACGGGTCAGCCGCTTGCCGAGCTCGATAGCCTGGTCCCAGGTCATGCCGTCCTTCGGATACGGCACGCCGAATTTATCGAAAATATCCTTGTTATAGTAAAGAACAAGGCCGCCGTCATGAAGCGGATACCCGTACAGCTTCCCCGCATTGCTGAGCGATTTGAACACATTCGGCTCGAAACGGTTCATGTCGACCTTGTGCTTCTTCATCAGCTCGGTCAAGTCTTGGCCTAAGCCCGTCTTGATGATGTTCTCGCGCACACCGCTGATCGTATCATGGACAAGATCGATGGTCTGGCCAGAGGCAATCAGGTTGGATATCGTATTTTGACGGTCTTTCGGAATATAGGTAAATTTGTAGTTTGGAAATTTCTGCTTGAGCGCGTTCCCGAACCGCTCGTTCCAGACCTCCTCGCTATTGCCGACTTGACCGAAAATAACAAGTTCAGCCGGATCATTGGCATACGATCGGGCCGGCTCCCCGTCCTTCCGCTCCCCCTGCGAAGCCGGTTGATCCGCCGGGATGCCTCCTGAGCTGCACGCCGTCATGGCCGCAACAGCCAATACACATAAGCTCGTCAATTTCTTCCGATGCTTCCTCAATCCCATACACCCCTTAACCGCTCAGATCGGTGCAGCGGGCCCGCTCCCCTACTCCATTGTATTTGAAAGCCCTTTCAGGTTACCATGCATTATTGTAAAATGAATGATATACTTTTTAACGGAATACGCGGTTTCATCGCAATCGCTCCGGTTGCCGGGCATCCAAGATCTGGGGAGGATCGTTCATGCACATGTTTCCGCTGTGCGGCCATATTCCGCGACTTACTTATTTCAGGCACTTCGTGCACCATGAGCAGTTTTTCCAGTACGAGAGCATTCAGCGCGAATGGCTTGTTTTTGCCATAGCGGGGGGCTCGTTTTACTTTGAAATTGGGGACTGCCACACGACCGCTTCTTTTGGCGATCTTGTGTTCTGCCCACCCGGCGTCGCATTCCGGCGCGTCGTTATCTCCCCTGTCTCCTTGTTCGTGCTGCGGATGGTTTGGATGGACGATGAAGGCCACGCGATCCCGCCGGACCGGCTCGGCCCCCTTCCGTCAGGCAAGGTCAGTCTCAGCAGCTCCGACCGGTTATTGGACATTTACTCGGCCTTTACACGGTACAGCCCCCTGCATGACCGGTGGAGCCGGATCAGCCGCAGCCATACCCTGCACCGGCTTTGGCTGCTGTACTGCGAGGAGATCGGCGAGCTGCTGGAGGACGACCGGCCGCAGCCGGCCGATCCCCTCATCCAGCAGGCCGTCACGCTGATTCAAACCAAAGCGTTCGAGCGGTTCAGCCTTCATGCCGTGGCACAGGAAATCGGATTAAGCCGGATGCAGCTGTACCGAAGGTTCCAGTCCGTGCTCGGGATTACGCCGATGAAGTACTTGACCTCCCTTCGGCTCGAAAAAGCGAAGAGGCTGCTCGCCGAAACGAATCTGAATCTGGATCAAATCTCGGAATGCTGCGGTTACTTGAACGGCTTCTATTTAAGCCGTGTATTCAAGAGCAACTTTCGGATGACCCCCATGCAGTACCGCAAGGAACACCGGCTGTAGGCTGCTCGGGATCGTAAAGAAGCCGGATCGGCGCGTCCCGATGAACAGCAAACAACGCAAAAAGCCCGGCATAAGCGATTATGCCGGACGTTGCGCTGCTCCTATCACGTCGTTCTCGTTCTTGGACGCCGCTTACTTTTTCAGCGCCTCGATCTGCTTGGCCGCTTCTTCCTGCGCCTCCCGCAGCGCCGTATTGATGTCTTTGCCGGCGGCTACATCCTTGAACTTCGCTTCCAGCGCCGCGCGCGCCTTGCCCGAGAACGTCGATTGGGCGACGAACGGCGCCGGCTTGCTCTTGAAAATGCCCTCGATATGCTTCCCTTTGAGCAGCGGCAGGTCTGCGCCGAACTGCTTGTTCATCTCCGGATTGTTCAGCCCCGACAGCATCGCCGTCGATTTCGTATAAGCGAGCTGCACCTCGTCAGAGGTCATCACCTGCAGCGTCTGCATCGCCTGCTCGCGGTGCTTGCTCGTCGTCGTAATGCAGAGTGCGTACGCCTTCACCATGCCGTACACGTTCGGCCTCTCCTTGAAGCTCGGGTATTGGGCGATATCCCAATTCACGTCGGACTGCGCCAGCGCGCTCACCACGCCGTGGGAGGCGTACATCGCGACATTTTTATCCTTGGCGAAGCGGTTTACCGTCCCCGCGTGATTCGAGATCGTATTCTGGTTGCCGGGGATGCCGTAAATTTGCTTGAGCGTATCGAATACGTTTCTCCACCCTGCGGTATCGAGCGCCGCCTTCTGCGTCTTCGGATCGACGAACGGCAGCGACAGCGAATTGCCGAGCTTCTCCGGCCCTTCCGGGTCAAGCCCCTTGTACTGAACTCCCCCGTCTTCGCGCGTCAGCTTCTTGGCCAGCCCGATCGCGTCCTCCCATGTCATGCCGTCCTTCGGGTAAGCGACGCCGAACTTGTCGAACAAGTCTTTGTTGTAAAAGAGCGCGTAAAAATCTTGCGCAAACGGCAGCCCGTACAATATCTCTTTCTTATCCCCGTCGCGCATGCCGTCGAGCACCTGGGCGTCGAACCGGCCGAGGTCGAGCCCCGCTTTCTTGACCTCCGGCGTCATATCGCTAAGCAGCTTCAAATCCTGAAACTGAAACAGTACGTCGTTCCACGCCATAATGATGTCGACCGCATTGTCGTCGCTCGTCACGATGCTCTCCGGCTGCGTGTTCGGCCCGCGCACCACCTGCTGCAGCGTAATGTTCGGATACTTTTTCTTCACGGGCTCGGCGATCAGCTTCTGGAACACATCCTCCTGGAAAATGGCGTCCCACATATAAATTTTCAAAGTAACCGGCGGCGCCTCGGCAATCGGCTGTTTCGGTGCGCCGACCGGGCTGCTGCAAGAAGCCAGAAGCGCGGCGAGCGTCAAGGCAGCCGCGGTTTGTTTCACGACGGAACGGACCATGATCGTCAACCTCCCTCTTTTACGGAAAGACTGGCCATACCTCTTACGCCTTCCATATGTAAACCCTTACAATACCGTTATGGTATCAAATGCGCAATTGGTTTAAAATAGACATAATGGACAATATTTCAAGGAAAATGTCCCGATTGTGCAATCGGAAAGGGGAATACGGGATGGAGATTCCCTATCGCAGGGATTATGACGACCTGGACTTGCGGGTTCAGATGGGTCACTTGCAAATCAACGTGTGGTATATCCGGTTCGTTCCCGCTTCGATGCGGACGAATAAGAAGCATGCGCACGGCGGCTATGAGCTGCACTTCATTCCGTACGGGTACGGTCAGCTGATTGCCGAAGGAAACCATTACCGGATTACCCCGAATACGTTTTATTTGACCGGCCCGCTGGTCTACCACGAGCAGACAACCGACGCTGACAATCCGCTCGCGGAATGCTGCATTAATTTCGATATCACCGTGACCAAGAAACGGAACGACGACAACGAGTTTCTCCGGATCGAAACCGACGCGCTCATCGAAACGCTGTCCTCGACACGCTTCTGGTTCGGGGAAGACGCCTACGGCAGCATCGGGTTGTTCCAGCGCATCATGGACGAGCTGGACAACCGGCTTGTCGGGTATTATCACAACATCCGCAGCTACGTCTCGCAAATTATCGTCAATGCCGTCCGCAGCTACCGGGGCGAGAACAAAGCCGACTACGCGCTGCCCCGCAAGACGCTAAACGAAAAAAGAGAGCATCTGCTCGATGCCCTCATGAATCGCGAACCGTCCGATCTGTCGCTGGAACAAATGGCGAGCGCGCTTAAGGTAAGCAAACGCCATCTGCACCGGCTGATGAAGAAGCAATTCCATATGACGTTCAAGCAAAAGCTGTCGCAGGAAAAGCTGGAGATCGCCAAGAAGCTGCTGACGGAGACGCAGCTTACCGTAGACGAAGTCGCGCGCACCGCCGAATATTCGTCGAGCAGCTATTTTTGCAAAAAGTTCAAGGCGCTTACGGGCATGTCGCCGACCGCGTACAGGAAAACCGCGATGCGGGAATAAGCATTGCGGTTCACGTAGCTCCCTGGTCAAGAGCATGCCGCAAGCGGCTATCTCCAAGGGACAAAGTCTGGATTCGGCTGCGGAATCCGCGCTTCGACGCGCTCGCGCCACTGCGCCAGCTTCGCCTGCATGCGCTGTGCCAGCTCCGGAAGCTGCGACGACAAATCGCGCGTCTCGGAGATGTCGTTCTTCAGATCGTACAGCTCGAGCCGCCCGTCTTCGAAAAATTCGATGAGCTTATAGTCGCCGATGCGAATGGACGAGCCCGGCGTGCCTCCCTGGTTGCCGTAATGCGGGTAATGCCAATAGATCGCTTCACGTTCGAGGGCGTCCTCCCCTTGCAACAGCGGGACGAGGCTGCTGCCGTCCGTATGCTGCTCCGGCAGCGGAGCGAGGCCGGCGATGCCGAGCAGCGTCGGATATACGTCGGGGCTTGTCACCGGCACGTCGCACACCGTCCCGGGCTTCGTGACGCCGGGCCACCTGACGATGAACGGCTCCCGCACGCCGCCCTCGTACATCCAGCCTTTCCCCTCATGCAGCGGGCGGTTGCTGGTCGGCGAGCCTTCCGCCGTCGCCAATCCTCCGTTATCCGAGGTGAAGAAGATCGCCGTATGCTCGTACTGGCCGGTCTCCTTTAACGCTTCGATTAACCTCCCGATATTCGCGTCGAGGTTATGCACCATCGCCGCATAGACGGGGTCGGACTGGACGACTCGCCGCTGCACGTGCAAATGCTTCTTGTGCTCGCACGGGAAAAGCTCGCCCTGCACGATCGTTTCGACCTCGTCCAGCCCTTGTGCTCTTGCTTTCGCTGCGAATCGTTCGGTCAGCTCCGGATGCGCCTGAATCGGCGTATGCACCGCATAATGCCACAAGTTCAGGAAGAACGGCGAACCGTCGTTTTGCCGGATGAGCCGAATCGCTTCGTCTGTCAGCCGATCTGTCAAATATTCGCCTTCCGGCCCCTCCTCCAGCGTGTCGATCCCGTACGGGCTGAAGTATCCTTTCTTCGGCGCGCCCCAGTGGCAGCCCCCTACGTTCACGTCGAATCCGTGGTTGTCCGGATAATGCTCGCGGCCGCCCAGATGCCATTTGCCGACATGCCATGTGCGATAACCGCCTTCCTTCAGCGCTGCGGCGACCGACTTCTCCTCAAGAGACAGATGGTCGACGTAAGGCGAATCGATCAGCTTGCCCCGCGCCTTTCCTCCGATCCAGTTCGTTACGCCGAGCGTTGCCGGGTATTTGCCCGTCATGATGCTTGCCCGTGTCGGCGAGCAGACCGGGCAGGCGGCGTACGCCTCCGTGAACCGCACGCCTTCGGCGGCCAGCGTGTCCAGATGCGGCGTTTCGTAAAACGAGCTTCCGTAGCATCCGAGATCAGTCCAGCCCATATCGTCGATCAAAATAAAAATGATGTTCGGTTTTGGTGCAAAATGGCTCAACGCTGAACGCTCCCTTCGGCAGCAAAAGGAAACCGGCATGCCGCCAGGTTTCCTTACTCTTGCTCCTATTTATGATCTTATCAATAAGGACGGTCTCCGACAATCGCAACCCGCTCCGCAATGCGGCGGCTCGGATAATAATCCGACGAAGCGTAATGCTGCGTGGCCCGATTGTCCCAAAAGGCGACGGTGTTCGCTTCCCAACGGAAGCGCACCTGATATTCCGGTACTTGCGCCTGCTGGAATAAGTATTGCAGCAGCTTTTCGCTTTCTTCCGCTTCCAGTCCCACGATCCGTACCGTGAAATTCGGATTGACGTACAGCGTCTTGCGTCCGGTCTCCGGATGCGTGCGCACGACCGGATGCTCGGCCGCCGGAAATTCGGCTTGCTTGATCGGGAGTTGATCCGCAGGCAGTCTCACGCCGAACACATGCGTGAAATCGTGGATCGCCGTCAAGCCGTCGATGCGCCGCTTCACTTCATCCGGCAAGTTGTCGTAGGCGGCTCCCATGTCGGCCCACAGCGTATCGCCTCCCGCTTCCGGCACCTCGATGAGCCGAAGCACCGCGCCGAGCGCGGGGTTGAGCCGCCAGCTCACATCCGAATGCCAGCTGTTTTCCCGGCCGACGGCGTTCTCGTTTTTCGCGAAGCGGACGACTTCGTCCGAATCCCCTACAGGCAGGAACGGGTGGGTCTCCAGCTCGCCCCACAGCTCGGCGAACGCCCGCTGCTGCGCGCTCGTCATATGCTGATTGCGGAAGAAGATAACCTTCCATTCGAGCAAGGCCCGGTTCAGCTCCTTCTGCAGCTCGGGGGACACCGGCTGGCTCAAGTCGACGCCTTCGATATCGGCGCCGATGATCGGGCCGTGCGGCTTGACGTTGAACAGCGTGTACGGCTGCGGCTCTACCCCTTCGGGCAGACGGCGGACGATACGCGGACCGGTCTTAAGACCGCGGACAGGCAATTGCAAGGGACGCTCATGATTGGCTACTACTTCAGACATATGACATTCTCCTCTCAAATAGACGGTTATCGTTACGCCTTTTCGGCTATGAACCTTTTATTTAGGATTGCGTTATTTGCCGCCGTTCTTCTTGTACTCCTCCGTGACGGCCTTCAGTATTTTGTCTCCGCCGGCCTGGCGCCACTTTTGCCCCAATTCGGTAATCCCCTTGTCGACGTCGAGCTTGCCGTTCAGCAAATTGACGAAATACTGGTTGTACACTTCATTGACCGCTTTGCCGAATTCAATCTCCGCGTCCGTCTTTTTGTTAATCAGATTCGGCATAATGTATTTGGATGCCACCTTGACGGAATCAAGCGCCCGTTCAATGCGGGGCTCCGTCTGCGGCAAGTAGCTCTCGTCGATCGGCCAAGTGACGTTGCCCCATGCGATCGGATGCGCCCAGCCGTTCGGAGCGAAGCCGTCTTTCTCGCGTTCCGACTCGTTGTAGCTGATTTTGTCCCCCTGCTTCGTGTAGTGAACGCCCTCGATGCCGAGCTGAAGCAGGTCGCGCCCTTCCTTGGACAGCAAGAACTCGATGAATTGCGCCGCTTTTTGCGGATTTTTCGCCTTCTTGGTCACGGCGGTGAACAGGGCGTTTTTCGACTTCGTCGCCATGCCCTGCTTCCCTTCCGGTCCGGTCGGCGGTGCCGTATAGCCGAGCTTGCCCGTCGGGATGACCTGCTGCAGGCTGCCCTCGATCCGGCTCACGTGGCGGAACAGCGGTCCGTCCATAAAGCCCGCCTTGCTCTGGAAAAACTTCTGCTCCTTGGTCGGGCGGTCGTATACGATAAATTCCGGATCGATCAGCTTCTCATCGTACCATTTCCGCAAGTCGGCGAGCCCCTTCTTGAAGGCGGGATGCTCGAATTTCGGGATCACGTTCCCTTTGTCGTCTTTGGCATAGTCGCCGTAAGGCAAGCCATAAGCGTAAAATACGAAATCGAAGGCGGTCAGTGCGTCGCCGGCGTTCGGCTTATTCGTAATGAAGCCGTATGTATCGGCCTTGCCGTTGCCGTCCGGGTCTTTCTCCACGACCGCTTTGAGCGTGGAATGCAGTTCTTCGAGCGTCTGCGGCGGCTTCAGGCCGAGCTTGTCGAGCCAATCCTGACGAAACTGCACCGTGTAGTTCGACCGCTCCACGCCGCTGATGAACGGGTAGCCGTAAAACTTCCCGTCGATGGCCGTCCACTTCAAGTCGCCCTCCAGCTTTCCTTTCAGCGTCGGCGTATCTTTCAAATAGTCGTTCAGCGGCACGATAATGCCTTCCTTGATCCACTGCGATACGGATTCGGACGGGTATTGCGTCGTGACGACGTCGGGCAAGTCTCCGCTCGCGATCGCGACGTTGATTTTGTCGTACGAAAATTCCGGCACGATCTTGACGGTAAGCTTGATGTTCAGCCGCTTGTTGATTTCCGCGATAATGCGGTCGTTCGGCTGCAGCGGCTTCGCCCCTTGGTCTCCCGTCGTCAGGAACGTCAGCTCGTAGGGCTCGTTGCCGTTCCCCGCCTCCGAGCCGGCCGGTTTATTCGAGCAGCCTGCCGCAAGCAGCAAGGAAGCTGCGCTCGCGCCTGCAATCCATTTGTTCCACGTTCTCTTCTTTGTCCCCATCGTATGTTTCCTCCACCATTTGATTTTTTTATGTTGGACCGGCCGGTCACTCTTTGACGCCGCCGATCATGACCCCATTGACGAAATATTTTTGAAAGAACGGATACACGAGCATGACCGGAATCGTCGCTGCCATCACCGTCGCCATCTTGATCGATGGCCCCAGCAGGAACAAGCCGTCTCCGCCGCCGGAATAGGACGATTCGTTCTCGAACAGCATGCTGCGCAAAAACAGCTGCAGCGGCCATAAATTTTTGTCGCTGATAAAAAAGACGGCGTTAAAAAATTCGTTCCAGCGCGACACGGCGTAAAACAGCGTGATCGTCGAGATGGCCGGCATGGATAGCGGGATGACGATTTTGAACAGGACGCCGATGTCGTTGCAGCCGTCGATGCGCGCTGCGTCAATCAAGCCGTCCGGCAGCGACGAGAAAAAGTTGCGCATGATGATCAAATTGTACGTATTGATCGCGCTTGGGATGATGAGCGCCCAGACGCTGTTCATCATGCCCAAATTTTTGACAATCAGGTACGTCGGAATGATGCCCCCGCTGAACATCATCGTAAACACGATGAGAAACATCATGACGCGGTAGCCCTTCAGCTCCGTTCTCGACAGCGCATAAGCGGCCGTCACCGTGAGCAGCATGCTGATCGCCGTGCCGACAACCGTAACGAAGATCGTTACGCCGTACGAATTCCACAGCTCCTTCATCGAGAATAAATATTCATACGATCCGAGCGTGATGGTCTTCGGAAGCCAATGGACGCTTGCGTTCAAGTATTCGTCGAGCGGTATGATCGAGACGATGAGCGTATCCCAGAAGGGGTACAATGTAATCAGCGCGAGCAGCGCCAGCAGCGTATAGTTAAAGGTGTCAAACAGCTTGCCTGCGGTTCCCGTACGGTGCATATCGATTCCCCTTTCTTCATTAATAAACGCCCTGCTCTCCCATCATCCTTGCGAGCCGATTCGCGAGAACGAGCAATGCGAAGTTGATCAGCGACTTGAACAACCCGACCGCCGCCGCCAGACTGAACCTGCCTTCGGTCAAGCCGATGCGATACACATAAGTGTCGATAATGTCCGAGACGCTGTAGACACCGGGATGATACAGCACGAAGATTTGCTCGAAGCCGGCTTCCATAATGCCGCCCAGCCTTAGAATAAGCAGCAGGATGATCGTGCCCCGCATAAGCGGAAGCGTGACGTGCATCAGCCGCTGCCACCGGTTCGCGCCGTCGATCAACGCCGCCTCGTACAGCTGCGGGTTAATGCCCGCCAGCGCCGCCATATAGATGATCGTGTTCCATCCGAACTCCTTCCAGATCATCGAGAACACGAGTGTGCTGCGGAAGTAAGACTCGTCGCTCATAAAGCCGACCGACGTCCCGCCGAACGCCCGGATGACGTTATTGACGACGCCGTTGTCCGTGGACAGCAGGTTGAGCAGCAGCCCGCCGAGAATGACCCATGAAATAAAATGCGGCAAATAGATAGCGGTCTGCACTGTCTGCTTGAACAGTCTCGACCGGACCTCATTCATCAGCAAGGCGACGATGATCGGCGCCGGAAATCCGAAGGTAAGACGATACAAGCTAATGATGATCGTATTCTTGATTACCTGCCAAAACTTATCTTGCGAGAACAAGTAGGCGAAATGCTTGAAGCCGGCCCAGTCGCTGCCGAGAATCCCTTTTGTGATGCTGAAGTCTTTGAACGCGACAATCGCGCCATACATCGGGATATAGTGGAATATCAAGTAGTACGCAAGCGCCGGAGCCAGCATCAAATATAAATAACGATGAAACCAGACGTAGCGCCAAAACGTTTTTTTGCTGTTTGCCGCCTGTCGCGGGGCGCGTCCCGCGGTCTCGACCCGATAATCGCTGTTCATAACGGACATGCCGTCCATCCCTCCTTCGTAAGTAAAAGCTCTTGTCACCCACGCCCCAACAGACAACAAAAAAAGACACAACAGCCGATCGTACTCGATCGTCATATCGTGTCTCTGGTGGTCCAGTAGACGGATTTTTTTTCGAAGTAATTCTTTTATTCCGATGCGTTTACTATGATTTATTTATAAATGGATCGTAGCACCTGCAGCCCATCTTTGTCAATGCCATTTTTCAAAAAAGTTCCGAGACCTCCACCGGCTGTGCGAACCGTACGCCCAATGATTGAATCAAAAACACGACTCCCCTGGAGAATCGTGTTTGGGCCGTGTCCCGATCCGCTCTATATACGTGCACGTTCCCTGGCATTACATCGAGTCGTAACGCTGAAACAGCATCAGGGGCATTTTGAATACATAGGCGACGACGATAAAGATACCGATCATCATGCCAACAATGACCAGCACGCTGCTCAGCGACAGTCCGCCGACGCCCGTAATGACGTTGGCGATGTTGCAGCCTGGCGCGATTCGCGACGATACGCCCATCAGCAGGCCGCCGCCGATAGCATAGGGCAAGCGCGAGGCGCGCGGTAAGCGGATCTTGAAGCTTCCGCTCAGCACCGATGCCGCAAGCGAGCCGATGATGAGAAATATGACGAGCGTTTCTTCCGGTCCGAGACCAACCCGCGGGAAATCGGCAAACAGCGCATTCAAATACGTGTTGTTGAATACGACGTCGTCGCCGAGCAGCTGCGCCAGCGCAACGGCCCCGATACGCGTCTCCGGACCGGTGATGCCCACGTTGGACATGAGCGCGAATTGAACCGTCGCAACGACGCCGATCAGGAAAGCGACAAGACGAATGTCCCAGTGCGATTGCTTGAACGGATTGTTCTCCCAATCGGTCAGCGCCGCCTTCACCCCGTTCCAAAATCCGGACGCGCCGTGCCGGTACATCGCGATAAGCAGCATCCCGGCGACGAGGACAACGGGAATGACCCAATACGGGATGGGCAAAGAATACAGCGTATATCCGTTCTCGACCAGCGTCAAAGGCTGCAGCGCTTCCCTTGCCCACGGATCATAAATAAAGGCGAACAGCAGATTGCCTGCGATTGCGAACAGCAGCACGATCCAAAACTGCACATACCCCATGCCGCACCGGTACAGCGTCCCCGAGCCGCAGCCGCCGGCGATCGTCATCCCGATGCCGAACAAAATGCCGCCAAGCAGATTCGCGCCGCCGAGCGGTACGGTCCAGACGTCGGACACCTGCTTGACGCCGAGCGTAAGCACGAGCGCCCAGCCGAGCAGCGCCGTGGCGATCAGCACGAGCACGCCGTTCAATATCCGGTTATCCCTCACGCTGATCCAGTCGCGAATCGAGGCCACGAAGCAAAAGTCCGCCTTCTGCAGTAGAAACCCGTACAGGAACCCGAAGACTCCGGCCAGTATAAAGACATCCAATGTGTATGCCATCAGTCTTCCCCTTCCAGCTCAATCCTTATATTTTTTTCACGAAAATATGATACTGCCCGTTCTTCTTGGCAACGCCGAGAAACTCCCCGTATTTGTTCATCTTCACCGCGGCCGGAATCGTCTTCGTCGCGATCGTATGATCCGTAATTTCGACGACGATCTCGCCCGGCTTCGCCCGCTTCAGGCCGTCCAGCGCCAGGTTCAACGTATGCGGGCATACCTCGCCCACCGCATCGACGGTAATATCGGCTTTCAATTCCAGCAGTTGTTGTTCGTTCAAGCTCATAGGTTGATCTTCCTCTCCAGTTGGTCTAGTGCAAACGCGTCGACGATGCGCTCGCGGCCGGTGGCCACCTCGCGCCCTTCCTGCTGCCATTGCAGCGTGCCGCCCGAGTAATTGTGCACCTGCGCAAAGCCGTTGGCGCGGAAAAACTTGGCGACCTCCATACTCCGCCGTCCGCTCCGGCACACGAATACGTACGCTCGCTGCGGGTCGAGCTTCTCGATCCAATCGATGATCTCGCCCATCGGAATGAGCGGAATGCCCGGGATGTGGGCCGCTTCGTACTCTTCGATCTCCCGTACGTCAATGACAATCGTCCGGCGCTCCGGGTCGCCCGCGAATTCGATCAGCTCCTGCGAATTGAGATGGGATATATGTTCGATGATCTGTGCCATGGAATCCGCTCCTTATTTGACGACTTCGGTGTCGGCCGCATTGCCCCATTCCGCCCATGAGCCTTCATAAGGACGGATGTCGGAAAATCCGAGCAGTCGCAATGTAAAATAAGTGTGGGCCCCGCGCACGTTCGTCTGGCAATACGGAACGACCGTTTTGTCCTGCACGACGCCGATTTGATCGAAGGCCGCTTTCAAATCTTTGTAGCTTTTGAATTTCGGCACGCCGTCCGCTCCGCTCGCGTCGACCGCATCGCTCCATTCCTTGTTGACCGCCTGATCGATATGCCCGCCCTTCTGCGAACGAACGTCCTCGCCTGTGTACTCCTTGGCGGAACGAACATCGAGCAGCACGCACTGCTGTTTGTTCAATTCCTTAATTTGATCCTTCGTCGTAACCAGCTTATCGTTTGGCTTGGCGACAAAATTGCCCTTCGTCACCGCCGGCTTGTCGGTCGATACATCTTTGCCGGCGGAAGCCCAGGCGGCATATCCCCCGTTAAGCACCTTCACTTTGTCTTTGTGCCCGTAATATTCCAGTGCGTAAAATACGCGCGTCGCATTCAGCGCATTGCCCTCATCGTACAGCAGCACCGTCGTGTCGCTGTTCACGCCGAGGCTCTGGAACAGCTCCGTGAACGGCTCGGTCGCCAGGATCGTATTGTTTTTGGCGTCTTTAAGCAGTCCGGAGTTTAACGCGATCGCGCCGGGAATATGTCCTTGCTCATAGCCTTTGGCACGCACGTCGAATATTTTCACTTTGCCGTCTTTGGCATGCTCTTCCGCCCATTTGACGTCTGCGAGCAGATGCGCGTTCGGATACGTATCGGACGCTTTCACCACAGCCGCCGACCCGCCGGTCTTGGTATCCCCTGTATTGG
Source organism: Paenibacillus solanacearum (assembly GCF_910593845.1). Classification (GTDB taxonomy): domain Bacteria; phylum Bacillota; class Bacilli; order Paenibacillales; family NBRC-103111; genus Paenibacillus_G; species Paenibacillus_G solanacearum. Next base: position 189,928 of record NZ_CAJVAS010000009.1, read on the forward strand.
CATTGGCAGCTTGAGGCGCTTCTTTTTTACCGCAGCCGGCCGACATTAAGGCAACCGCCAACATAGTTAAAATCATCCACTTGCTCTTGCTTTTCATCGATCATTCCCCCTACAGCTTGAAAATAAATGATTGCTTTCCATCGCGATTACACCGTATAATATCATCAATTCCGATAGAAATACAATGATTATTTTTGAGGTCCACGAACATGCTGTTCAAGTTAGGAGAGCCTGCAATGAATACGTACAAAAAAAGTCTGCTCATCGGCGCCGCATCGTTGACCGTCTTGTTAAGCGGATGCGCCCTGGAAACGAAGCAAGAGGCGGAACTACGACTGCACGGGAAATCCGCAAATGCCGCGGAATCGGCTGCTGCCAATCAACCAGCCGCCGGCAAATTGACGAGCATCCAGTTCTATGTCCCTTCCGAGAAGGAGAACCGCATCTCCGTCATCGATGTCGTCTCCAGTAAGGTGGTCGGGAACATCCCGGTGTCGGAATCCCCATCGACCGTCATCTTCTCGAGCACGATGCGCGAAGCGTACGCGGCCAATATGCACAGCAGCACGATCTCGATCATCAATACGCAGACGCTCAGCGTCGTAAAGGAAGTGCCTGTCGGTCCCATGCCGCACGGCATGGTGCTCTCACCTGATAATAAAACGTTATATGTCGCCGCCGTAGCGGATCAATTCGTTTATCTCGTCGATACGAAGGAAGGCAAGGAAGCGGGCACGATCGATTTGGGCACCGGCGCCAAAACGAATTACCTCGCCCTGCTCGGCGACAAGCTGTATATCAGCGATCATGAGAATCACAAGGTCTATATCGTCAATGTGAAAACGAAGACGGTTGAACACACGATCGCGACCGGCAAAATCCCGCGCGCCGGCAAAGTAAGCGATGACGGGAAGACACTGTACGTCCCCGTCGCCGGCGACCGCGCCCTAGAAATCTATAACACCGCCGACGGCAAGCTGCTCGGCAAAATCGACGCGATCGACGGAGCGACGGACGTTGTCGTCACCGATAACGGGCAAACGGCAATCGTCACCGGTATGGAGGGCAGCTCCGTCACTTTTGTCGACCTGCAAAGCTATAAAGCGGTGAAGACGCTCACCGGTCTGCCCGGCGCCAAGCATATTTCGTTCAATCGGCAGCAAACGAAAGCGTACGTAACGCTGAGCGGCTCGAATCAGGTCGCCGTGATCGATACCGAGAAACAGGAAGTCACAGACCGGATTACCGTCGGCGCGCAGCCCCACGGCATTCAGCTCAAGGCGCTGCCCGGCATCGGCGGCAGCTGCTGACGGCTAAGGAGGAACGGGGATGCTGCGTAACCGGATCATTGTCATCATCATTTTGTTATTCGCCGGAGCGACGGTCTACTGGCATGTGTTTCAAGCCAAAGACGCGGCGAAACCGGCGGATACCGCGCCGCAACCCGGCTACCTAGCGCCCTCCTTCGAGCTGGCCTCGCTCGAGGGACAGCCGTGCCGCGTGGGCGGAAGCCGGGACAAACCGCTGCTCTTGAATTTCTGGGCTTCATGGTGCGGACCTTGCCGCCAGGAAGCGCCGGATTTAAAGGCGCTGTACGATCAATATAAAGACCGGCTCGATCTGTACGCCGTGAACGTCACCCATCAGGATACGCTCGCGGATGTGAAGGAGACCGTCCGCGAGTTCGACTTCCGGTTCCCTGTCCTGCTCGACCCGAAAGGAGACGCGACCGGCCCGTATCAAGTGCGGGCCATCCCTACCAGCTATTTGATCGACAAGAACGGTAAAATCGTCGAAGTGCTGTACGTGATGGAGCGCGAGCAGCTCGAACGGAAAATAAAGAAGCTGATCGGCGATTGAGCTCGGGATTGACATAACCTTGGCACCGCACGTGCCGGTTCGCCTCTTGCTGGGAATAAAACAAAAAAGCACCATCATCCGTAGCTCTACGAATGATGGTGCTCGTTTTGTATTTCCTGCTGTCAGGCACAGTCCTGCCTCCGTATAACGCGCCAGCCGCCTTGATGTAATATCCGGGCGACCGCTAGCCGGAAACCGACTTGACGATGTCGTCCATTACTTTTTGCCCGGCGATGACGCCGTTGTACAGCCAGCTGCTCTTGGAATCCATCTCATATACATGACCGGCACGTACGGCAGGAACGTTGCGCCATAACGGGTCTTCCAGATTACCGGCCAGCCCTTTGTCGTGGTTCACAAGGAAAATATAATCGGCGTCCAGCTGCGCCAGCTTTTCAAGCGAGATCGGCGTCCAGTTCGCTTTCGCATCCGGAAGCACAGAGAGAATGTTAGGCGGCTTCAGGCCAAGATCGCCGTATACGACAGCCCCGCTCGCTACTTTGCCGTTGACTACGTAAAAATTTTTCTTCGTAAGCCACAGAATGGCAACCTTCTTGTCGCCGATGGATGGCTTCAGCTTCTCCTTCGTTGCGGCCGCCTTCTGGTCATACTGCTGCAGCGCCTTGCTCGCCACATCCTTCTTGTTCAGCAGCTCCGCCATCCGGTTCAGCGTCTGGCGATAGTCGTTGATCGTCTCGCTGCCGAGCACATACGTCGGCGCAATCTTCGAATACTGCTCGTAGAGCCCTTTCTCCACTGCCGATTCCGGACCAATGATGAGCAGATCCGGGTTAAAGCTCAGCACGACTTCCGGCGGCAGCGTCGAAGGAATGATCGGCACGCCTTCCAGCTCGCTGCGCAAATAGTCCTGCACGTTCCCTTCCTTAACAGACCATTGCGCCACCGGTTTAATGCCGAGAACGAGCAGCGGGTCTTCCAAATACGAGGCGATGATGCGCTGCGGGTTCGCCGGCACCTTCACTTCATGTCCCATGCTGTCTTTCATTGCGGCAGGTGCGGCAGGGGCGACCGGAGCGGCCGACTTGCCGCAGGCTGACAACAGCGCGATGGCGCATAGCGCCAGTATACCGAACAAGCGGCCCGCCGACTTATTATACTTATGCATCATGAACAATCCTCCAAGTAAAATCTCATTTACAGCTCCATCAGCTGCTTCACGATCTCGCGGTTGCGCTGCTTGAACAGCTCGTTATGCGACGAGACCATCCCGACTTTAGTGGCGTCGGGTTGTATATACTGCTTCGCTTTATTCACCGCGTTGGCCGCGTCCTGGAACGCCCCGGCGATCAAATTCAGCTTCCCGTCATGCCGCAATATATCTCCGGCGGCGTAGAGTCCGGGGATGGACGATTCGCTGCACGCCGTGCCGGCAATATAATAGCCGTCCGCGATGTCGATACGGAGTTCGCTGTTGTTGAGCAGCGCCGTGTCGCGCTCATAACCGTGATTAATAATGACTTCGTCGATCTCAAGGTAACTAATCTCGCCTGTTTCATGATTCGTGAGCTGCACGCGCTCGACCGTTTCATGATCGTCGCCGGCGATTAATTTGGTGATCGACGTGTTGAAATGGCACACAACCGAGCTGTTCATCAGCTGCCGGACCTGCGCTTCATGACCCGTCAGGGCGTTTTTGCGGTAAGTCAAATGCACTTGTCGGGCGATCGGTTCCAGCTCATTGGCCCAGTCGACCGCAGAGTTGCCTCCGCCGGATATAATGACCGTCTTGTTCTTGAACCGCATGAGCGACTTGACGGTATAGTTCAAGTTCGTCACCTCGAACCGCTCCGCTCCTTCGATCTCCAGCTTCTGCGGGTTCAGAATTCCTCCGCCGACGGCGACGATGACCGTTCTGGACCCATGCTCACGGCCAGAAGCGGCGCGCAGGACGAACAAGCCGTCTTCTTCGCGCGAAATCGATTCGATTTTTTCATTCAGCACGACTTCAGGTCCGAAAGTCAATCCTTGCTGCACGAGCTGCTCGATCAGCTTCGCTCCGGACGTCGGCATTAACCCGCCTACGTCCCATATCATTTTTTCCGGATAAACATGCACTTTTCCGCCGAGCCTGGGCTGAAATTCGATGATCTTCGTTTTCATTTCTCTAAGACCGCTATAGAAGGCGGAATACAACCCAGCCGGGCCTCCGCCGATGATCGTCACGTCGAATACCTCTTGATTCATCTCCCGTTCTCCCCCACTAAGATGATAATGATTATCATTATTAATAAATATACCGTCTTTTCATCCTGATTACAACAATCGGCTGCCAACGAAAAAAAACTGTACTATCTAATCATATCGATAATGATTCTCATTATCAAGATAAATTTCCATTTTCTATTTTACACCGTTCCATTCCATCCATTTTTTCGAGGTAAACCATGATGAACAAAATGCATGTTTCCTTTGCTCTGCGGGAAAGGACATGAAAGCGAAAATCGGCGAGAACGCCACCGTCTCCGTCTTTGAAAGCTCCGACAAGCAGATCTGTGTATTCGGCGACAACTGGGGCCGGGGAACGGAAATTATTTACCGGGCCGACAAGTAAAAACGCTTTCAGGCCCTTACGGCGATGAAAGCGTCTTTTGGCATGCAGATTCATAAAGTCAGGCAGCGCGCTTGGCGTTCTGGAACATGCATACCGCGTGCAGCTCCCCTCCTCCGGTGTTTCGCTGCATGCCATCCGGCTCGAGGGCCGTCCGTTCGCCAAGTCGCTTACAAGTGCAGATACAAAACAAGCGCCGCTTGAACGATTCCCCGTCCAGCAGCGCCTTATCTCATGTGGTCATCTATGGTTTATACCTGCGTCACATCCGAAACGGTGAACTGTCTCGCCTCGCCCCAGCCATGGCCGCAGCCGCCGGTACCGACCTTACCCGAGATGCTCACTTCCGCCTCGTATGTTTCGCATTCCGCATCCTCGCTGCGCCATACGTGCAGCCGCACGACAGCTGAAGCCTCATCCTTCTTATGCAGTTCGGCCTGTTTCTTATATTCGATCCAGTCCCAGCCTTCGCGAAGGAGCATTTCGCGCTCCACCACCTGCTCGAACGTCCCGACGCCGCCCCAGCCGCGATAATGGCGGGCCAACGGCTCGAAGCCGCCCTGACGAAGCAGCAGCGCATCCAGCCGCTCGGAGGTGATCTGCGCCCAGTAACGTCCCTCGGGGAAATCGATCATCGTCGGCGCGTGGCGATGCCCGCCGAAATGGCTCGTGCGCCATACGCGCAAGCGTCCGCCGGATGAAAGCGCGTAGCGGTCGAAGATCTCCTTGTAGGCCGGGTACCCGAATTTGCCGCAGCAAACGTCATGGCTCCCGTGGGTACAGACGAACAAATCTCTCGTCTCCCCGTCCGCGGTCAGGCAATCCTCGAACGATGACAGATCGCCCTCTGCATGCAGCAGCGCTTCAACGAGCGCGTTCAAGCGCTGCTCGGGGACGATAAACTCCCGTTTGTCGAACCGCGCAAAGGGCCCGTCCGGCCGCTCGTAGCAGATGATCCTGCGGTGCCCCGCCACACTGTGAAGCGGCTCCGGGGCAAAGCCCAGCAGCCGGAAGGGCGGCACCTCCGCCTGCACGCGCTTCAGCGTTTCGCCGAGCCCTTCGGGAAAATGCTTCGACTGCTCGACCTGATGCTCCCAAGGCAGCGGCACTTCAACGAGTAAATATCGGCGATGCCCTGGAGCGGAACCGATCGGGTCTTCGCCACAGAAACCGGATACTTCGGCGCAGTATCGCTGCTCTACGGGACGGTCTTCGCCGCAAACGAGCGGGCATGTTTCCGATGTTGCTGACATGGCGATTCCTCCCGTTATTTGAGCAATTTTTTGACTGCGTCCTCCAGCATCATCGTATTGGCGATCGGCCCGAAGCCTTGGAACCACAAATCGTAATCGACGCTGTACACTTGATTGTTTTTGACCGCTTTCAGCTGCTTCCACAGCGTCAGTTGTTCGATCGAGCTGATTTTATCTTTATTTTCAACCAGCAGGAAGATATGATCGGGATTAATTTCCGGCAGTTTCTCGATCGACAGCGCAACATAGCCCGTCTTCGCATCCGGTACGGAAGGCGGCGGCGTCAGTCCAAGGTCCGAGTACAGCACCTCAAAGAGCGACGTGCTGTAATAGCGGAGATCCTTCTCCGTTACCCGCAAAAACATGACGGTGCCGCTGCCAACCTTCGTCTTCACCTGATCGCGTGCCTGCTTCACCTTGGCATCATATTGGGCGATCGCCTGCTTCGCCTGCTCATCCTTGTTCATCATGGCAGCGAATTGCAGCAGCGTATCGCGCATCCTCCGGTTGCCATTATCGTCCTTGAACGGCTCGATCGCGATCGTCGGGGCGATTTTGGATAGCTGCTCGTACACCTTCTCGTGATTTTGGTTGGCAACGATCAGATCCGGGCTTGCCGCCAAAATCGATTCCAGATTCGGCTGCGGAATTTGCCAGCCAAGGTTGACGGTACCGGACAAGCTTTTCTCGAAATACCACGGGAATTTCGGATTGTTCGGGCCTGCGCTCGGCGCCGCTGCCGGCGTCACGCCCATCGACAATAGAAAATCGGTCAGCCACGGATGCAGCGACACGACCCTCTTCGGCTCTCCCTTCACCGTCGTTTCTCCGAGAAGGTGTTTGACCGTGCGCTCGGCGGCTGCCGTCTTCGCCGCCCCGCCCGCCGCTTCGTTCCCGGCGCTCCCGCTTGATCCCGTGCAGCCGGCCAGCGCCGACGCCAGGAGAAGGAGCGATACAATCCATGCGATGTGAAGTCTAACTGGTTTTCTGTGCATGATGTTTCCCCCTGAAAACATGTAATGAGAATAATTATCAATGGTGAGTCGATAATTGATTATAAGGAACTGCCGGATTCTCGTCCATGTACGAAATCTTTCATTTGCATGGACAAAATCGTTGACCGCTTCCCTCTCATCTACTTGTCCTCCGCTGCACGGAAAGGGATGTCCGTCTGCAAAAGATGCCGCAGCGCGATATCGATCGATAAGCTGTGCTGAATCGGCGCATGCCCGTTCAGCCAGCTGGGCACCTCGTATACCCGGCCGCTGCGCACGGCCGCCAGCGCCGCCCACGAGCCGCTGGCCTGGAGCTCGCTCAGCCTTGTGCGCTTCATCGTGGAATTGCTCGTCGTCACAAAGATATGGTCCGGGTTCATCGCGTTCACCTCGTCGGGCGTGACGCGTCTGTAATGTTCCTCCAGCTTGATGCCGCCGGGTGGCAGCAGTCCGAGCTCCTTGTACAGCAGCTGGCCGAACTGCCGCTTGCCGCCGTAGACGCGAAGCTCGTCGGCCGTCACGATCAGCACCATGACCGTCTGTCCCGGCTGTGTTCGCGCCGCCAACCGCTTTCGGGCATTGGCCGCTTTTTGCTCGAAACGGCGGATCCACCGGGCATACTGCGGCGTTCGGCCGCAAATGACGGACAATTCATGCAAGATATGCTTCCAGTCTTCCCGGAACGTCAGCGTAATGGTCGGGGCCACCCGATTAAAGCGTCTTGCGTCCATCCGGTTCCAGTCGGAGCCGAGCACAAGCTTCGGGCATGCTTCCGCGACTGATTCCACATCGGGATGCTGCCAGTTTCCGTCCATCGTCACCGTATCCTTCAGCTGTTCGGCGATGTAGGGAAGAAAGCCGTTGACCTGATCATGTCCCGTATAGGAGAGCGTGGCGAAGGGCTGCAATTCCAGCGCCAGAAGATAGTCGTTCAAATGAGGGAACAGCGTCATGATTTTGTCGCTGCCGTACTGCCTGCGGTAATAGGCGGGGGAGACGCCGACATGCTTCTTGAATGACCGGCTGAAATAAAAGGCATCGCGAAATCCGGCCTGCTGCGCCGCTTCTTCCACGCTCGAATTGGCAGACAGGCATGCTTTGGCATGGTTCATGCGCAGCTGCAGCAAATAATCCATCGGCTTCACGCCGGTATGCTTCTTGAAAATATGCGAAAAGTTGGACGGGCTGATGCCGTGCGCCTGGGCCAGCGACTTCAACGAAACGTCGTTGCGGTAATGCTCGTCCAAGTAAGCTGCAGCGCTGCGTATCGTCTGCCGCATATCGCCGTCTGCCGCTTCCGCCCGCCGGCTTGAGACGATCTGGTACATCAGCTGCTGGAAGGCAAGATGACGGCGCCAGGACTGGAGCGCATCCGGTTCACCAGCCGTGCCGGCCAGCTGCTCCAATAAATCCGTGGACAGCGGCACCTGCTGCACCCGATCTCCCGCAAGCGGCGCAAACAAAGGCGCCTGCGCCTCCAGATCGGCTGCCGTCAGCTCCTGCTCCGCCGGCCGGCATATCCGATACGAGAACGCCACCATATACAGCTCGGGCGGATGCTCCGCGGCGACGCGCGCTTCTACCCGATTCCCCGGCGCGAGCAGCGCCGCGCATCCCGCGCTCAGTCTTATCGTCTCGCCGTCCACACGCAGCTCGCCTTCGCCCTCCTTCACGTAGATCAGGCAGTAGCGGTGAAGCGCCCGGCTCCGGAACCGGCTGCCGGGGCGACATAGTTTGCTGACGGCGGCGTGCACCGTGAATAAAACATGCGGCATATCGTTCAAGCGATTGTCTTGAATCATTGGCTCCTCCCTTGTCCCCCATCGACATCATGAACCACGGCAAAAAGAGAGCCCGCCCTTTAAACTTGTCAGGCGAAGCTCCCCGAAATGGCCATGCTTGCGGCCGAATCGCCGCCTCTTATCGCGCGACGGCCATTTCCTTCTCGACCGTTTGGGCTTTCTCGGACGCCGGTTCGGACGACCCGATCAGTTCGTACGGCAAGCAGAGCGGTACGCCCGTTCTCGGATCAGGAACGATGTCCGCCTCGATGCCGAATACGAGGCGAAGCACTTCCTTCGTGACGACCTCCTCCGGCGCGCCCTCGCTTACCACTTGCCCCTTCTGAATCGCAACCATATGCTGGGCGTAACGGGTCGCGTGGTTCAAATCATGCACGACCATGATGATCGTGCGGTTTTCTTCCTTGTTCAGCTTCTGCAGCAGCTTCAGCACTTCGAGCTGATGGGCCATATCGAGGAACGTCGTCGGCTCGTCAAGGAATAAAATATCCGTTTGCTGCGCCAAAGACATCGCAATCCATGCCCGCTGCCGCTGCCCCCCGGACAGCTGGTCGACCGGACGGTCGGCAAATTCGGTCATGCCCGTCATCTCGACGGCCCAGTGGATGACGTCCTTATCCTCCTTGCTCAAGGAGCCGAAGCCCTTCTGATGCGGGAACCGGCCGTACGATACGAGCTCGCTGACCGTCAGCCCGTCCGGGGCGGTCGGATTTTGCGGCAAAATCGCGAGCTGCCGGGCGACCTCCTTGGTCGTTTGCTGATGAATCGATTTGCCGTCCAGCAGCACCTGGCCGCCCTTCGGCCTCATGATGCGGGCCATCGACTTGAGAATCGTCGATTTGCCCGAGCCGTTGGAGCCGACGAGCGCCGTAATTTTGCCTGTTGGTATCGATAAGTTCAACCCCTTGACGATCACGCGGTCTTCATATGCGACATCCAGCTCCTGTGTGTATAAACGAATCATCGTTCGTTCCTCCTTTGGGTTGCGTCACGCTTTGGATTTGGCAAGCAGGTACAAGAAATACGGCGCTCCGATCACGGCTACGACAATGCCGGTGGGGATTTCGCTCGGCTGCAGCATCGTGCGGCCGATCGTATCGGCGACGATCAGCAGCAGTCCGCCGGCCAGCGCCGACGCCGGGAGCAGGAATTGATGCTTCGGACCGATCAGCTGTCTGGCCAGATGCGGTCCGATCAAGCCGACGAAGCCGATGCCGCCGCCGACGGCGACGCAGGAAGCGGCCAGCGCCACGGCGGACGCGAGGAGCGTCAGGCGCTCCCGCTCGAGCCGGACGCCGAGTCCGGCGGCTGTTTGATCGCCCAGATTGAGCACGTTAAGTACATTGGCTTTATAAATGACGTAAGGTATGAGAACGGCAATCCACGGCAGCAGGGCAAGCACGAATTTCCAGTTGGTGCCCCAGATGCTGCCGGCCAGCCATATGGCAACGAATTGATAGTTTTGCGGCTCGAGCCGGATCGTCAGCACGATCATCGCCGCGTGAATGCCGGCGGCGACGGCGATGCCGACCAGAATGAGGCGCACCGGCGAGATGCCGACTCCTTTTTTATACGACAGTACGTAAATGAGTGCAGCCGTCAGCCCCGCGCCGACAAGGGCGAGCACGGGCAGCATGAAGGCCGGCGCAGCCGTCTTCACCGGATAGAACGAAATAAACAAGACGACAGCCAGCCCGGCGCCGGCGTTAATGCCGAGAATCCCGGGATCGGCGAGCGGATTGCGCGACAATCCTTGCAGAATCGCTCCGGAGAGCGCAAGGCCGCAGCCGACGAGAACGGAAATGACGATTCGCGGCAGCCGGAATTCGAATAAGATGAGCTTCTGCTTGTCGGTCCCTCCGCCGAACAAGGTTGAGAGTACCTCCAGCGGAGACAACCGGGTAAATCCCATATTCATGCTGACTACGAAAACGCCGACAATCAGCACGAAGAACGCGGCCATGACCGCATAGGCACGAACCGATCGGGCTTTATGCATATCTTGAAATGGATGCATCGCTACAAGGTCCTCCTTTCCCTGCGCGCCAGGTACAAGAAGAACGGTACGCCGATCAGCGCGATCAAGGCGCCGATCGGCGTCTCGAACGGTGGATGAATCATGCGCGCCCCGATGTCCGCCAGCACCATCAGCAGTCCGCCAAGCACGGCGGAGCATGGAATAATCCAGCGGTAATCGACACCGACCAGCGCACGGGACACGTGAGGAATGACCAGACCGATGAAGCCGATCGCGCCGACGGCGGATACGGAAGCACCCGCCATCACGAGCGTCAATAGCGCGCCGGCCAGCTTCACGAGTCCCGTTCGTTGGCCGAGCCCCGCGGCGATCTCGTCGCCGAGGCTCAATACCGTAATCGAGCGCGACAGCAGCAAAGCGCCGATGACGCCGCCCGCGATCCACGGCCACATAATACGGACCTGCATCCACTTGGTGCCGGACACACCGCCGGCATACCAGAAGGCCAAATCCTGCGAAATTTTAAAATAAATCGCAACGCCCTCGCTCAGTGCGAGAAGCAGCGCGCTGACCGCGGCTCCCGCCAGCGCCAGACGAACCGGGCTCAAACCGCCCTTGGCTACCGACCCAACGCCATAAACGAGGCCGGTACCGATCGCCGCGCCGATAAACGAGAACAGAATCAGCTGGGAAAACGGCAGCTGCGGAAAAAAAGCAAAGCATAACGCAAGCACGAACCCCGCGCCGGCATTGATGCCAAGCAGTCCGGGATCGGCCAGCGGATTGCGGGTCATTCCTTGCATAATGGCGCCGGATACTGCGAATCCGACGCCGACCATCGCTCCCGCCAGCGCCCGGGGCAGGCGAAGCTCCCAAATGATCTGATGCTGCGTCAGATCCGGATTAAATCGGAACAGCGCTTCCCATACCGTCTGGAGGCGAATATCCGCCGCACCGACCGATATGGACGTCGCAAGCCCCAGAGCGAGTGCAGCCAGCCCGCCGATCAGGATCATAACGGCGATCACGGGACGGGTACGCAGTTGGGGTCGAGACGCAGAAGACGCTTCGGTTGTTGTATTCATTGCCGTTCTCCTTCTTCAATCTCATTTCGTCAGACGGTCCACTATGAAGTCCAGCTGCTGATCCAGTGCGATCGGGTCGTTGAAGTAAAACGACTGTACGCTGTATTCGTGGACCCGCCCCGCCTTCACGGCAGGCAAGTTGTTCCACACAGCCAGAGACGTCACTTCCGATTTGCGCTTTTCGGCTTCCCCGGCGCCGGTGCCGACCGCCGCGTCGCGTACGCCGAGGAACAGCTGGTCGGCCTGCCCGAGATAGTCGGGAATCGCCTCCAGCGAAATTTTGGCCCAGCCTTGCGGGAAAGCGTCCTGCTCCACCTTCGCGGGAGCGCGCAAGCCAAGTCCGTTATAGACGATGTCGCCGCCTCTGCCGAACGATTTTCCGTAGATGAACAATTCCTTCGGAGTAATTTCGACGATGGCGATTTTGGCGTCCGGCTTGACGGTTTTCAGCAGCTGTATTTTCTTCTCCTGCATTTTCTGATCGAACCGGCTGAGCCACTGCTTCGCTTCATTCGTCTTGTTGAGCGCTTTGCCGATTTCGAGCAGACGGTCCCGGTAGTTATATTTGCCGTACGGAATCAGTACGGTGGGAGCGATCTGCGACAGCTTCTCGTACGTATCCTCCTGATACGTAATAATGACATCAGGATTCAGGCTCAATATTTTCTCGTAGGAGATGCCCGTCATGTCTCCCACGTTCTCGGCTCCGCTCACCAAGCTTTGGTGGTAAGGCGTTTGAAACACCCACCCTGCGGCGCCCACCGGCTTCACGCCCAAAGCCAGCACGTCGCCCACATAGTCTTGCACCGTTACGACGACCCGCTTCGGATTCGCCGGAAGCTGTACGGGCCCTTTCGCCCCCTCGTATGTAATGACGTCGCTTTTCTTCGCTTCGCCGGCCGTTTGATTCGTACCGCAAGCAGCAAGGAGGCACAGCAGGCAAGCGATGAGTAAGGCGGCGCCGATCATCCGGTATTTTCGTAACGACAGCATAAGCTCCTCCATCTTTCTAATGAGATTATTATAAATGATAATGATTATCATGATCAACAAAAAAACTAGCATGCCGCTCCATTTATGTCAAGCGGCATCGGCCATGAATCCGACACCCGCCAATGGGATCATGTCAGTACGCGCAGCAGCGGCCTGCCCATTTCATCGATATCCGTGAGCTTGCTGCCCGTCGATCGTATGGTTTCATGTCTTGGATCCGGATCGCGGGGACTGCCTGTTCCCTCACAGCTTGCATCGTATGCCGGTTCATTTTTTTGGGTAGACAAATGGCGCCATCGCCGTCTATAATGTTCGAGAATGAAAATCATTATCATTTACATAGTGCTGTATGCCAACCTAAGGAGGATTCCATGTTTACCTTGAAGTCAAAACTCGCTGTGTACCTCTTGCTCGCCTTCGCGATTGCGCTGCTTGCAGGCTGCGGGCAGACGCCGTCCGGTACGGCGGCAACGCCGGATAAGCCTTCGGCCGCGGCCCCTACAGGCGATAAACCTCAATACCCGCGCACCATTACGCATGCGCTCGGTAAAACCGTCATCGAAAAAATGCCCGAGCGTCCGGTTATCATCTGGGGCGAATTTTATATGGCGGGCAACGCCGTCTCGCTCGGCGTCATCCCTGTCGCTATGACCGACAATCCGACCTGGTACAAGAACGAGCAAGGCCTTCCCTCCTACCTGATCGATTCTTTAAAGCAAACGAAGCATATCGGAAGGGCGAATCCGATCAACTACGAGCTGCTCATCGAGCAGAAGCCCGACGTGATCATTATCGGCAATTCTCCGATGTATACAGCCGCTTACGAGCAGCTCAACAAGATCGCGCCAACCATCGTCATCACTAAATATTCCGACTTTGAATCCGCTCACCGCGACATAGCCGCCATCTTCGGGAAGGAATCGCTCGCCGACACCCAAATCCGCGAATCGAAGGAATATGCCGCGCAGGCGAAAAACCGTCTCGCCCAAACGCTCGGCAAAGAGAAGGTGGCCGTCATCGAAGTCAACGGCAAATCCATCTGGCAGCATGACGACAGTCCGATCGCGAATCTGATCTTCCAGGAGCTCGGCGCAACACCCGCTTATCCGATCGTAAGCAACGGGAAAGCCGAATCCATCTCCATGGAAGGGCTCGCCTCAACCGATCCCGACCGAATCCTGCTGTACTGGACCTCGAAGGAATCGTTCGCGGAGCTGGAGAAAAACGAAGTATGGAAGCAAATGCGCGCCGTCAAAGGAGGCAAGGTGACGCTCTCCGAGAAATCGATCGAATGGAGCGCTTCCCATCCGCCAGGCCGCAAATTTACAATTGACGAGCTGACTCAAATATGGAATCATTAATGATTTATACAAGCCGGATGCTTATGAAATTGTTGTCGATAAGGATGTGATGCTTCTTGCTTCGCCGTTTTTTCAGCTATTACAGACCGTATAAAGGATTGTTCATGCTCGATTTCTCCTGCGCCGTGATCGCGGCGCTGCTCGAGCTTGGATTTCCGCTGGCCGTTAACCGGGTGGTGGACGATCTGCTGCCGAGCCACAACTGGACGCTCATCGTATGGGCATGCGCCGGGCTGCTGGCGATTTATGCGATCAACACGTTCCTGAACTTTGTCGTCACGTACTGGGGGCATATGCTGGGCATTAATATCGAGACCGATATGCGCAAAAAGCTGTTCGATCATGTGCAGAAGCTGTCATTCCGCTTCTTCGACAACCAGAAGACGGGCCACCTGCTTTCCCGGATGACGAGCGATCTGATGGAAATCGGCGAAGTGGCGCACCACGGGCCCGAAGACTTGTTCATCGCCTGCATGACGCTGGTCGGCGCCTTCGCGCTGATGCTCGGAATCAACTGGAAGCTCGCGCTCATCACGTTCGCGGTCGTGCCTTTCCTGATCTTCTTCGCGGGCTACTTCAATAAAAAGATGTCGCATGCGTTCCGCCGCATGTTCTCGGATATCGCCGATTTCAACGCACGGGTGGAAGACAACGTAGGCGGCATCCGCGTAGTTCAAGCTTTCTCCAACGAAGAGCATGAGAAGGCGCTGTTCGCGGTCAACAACGGGCGCTTCCGTTTGACGAAACTGATTGCCTACAAAATTATGGCTTGGAATACGTCGGTCAGCTACATGCTGATGCGGCTCGTCTCGCTGTTCGTGCTGATTTGCGGCACGTGGTTCGTGCTCAACGACAATATGTCGTACGGGCAGTTCATCGGCTTCGTCCTGCTGACCAACGTGTTCCTTGGACCAATTCAAAAAATCAACACCGTCATCGAGAGCTACCCGAAAGGCGCGGCCGGCTTCAAGCGCTATACGGAGCTGCTCGATCTCGCGCCGGACATTACCGACGCACCCAACGCCGTCGAGCCCGGCACGCTGCGCGGAGAAATTCGCTACAGCGGCGTAGGCTTCGGTTACGGCGATCAGGCGAATGTGCTGAACGGGATCGACCTGTCCATTCGCGCAGGCGAAACGATCGCCTTCGTCGGGCCTTCGGGCGCAGGCAAGACGACGCTCTGTTCGCTGCTGCCGCGCTTTTACGAAGTCCAATCAGGCCGAATTACGATCGACGGCATCGACATTCGCGACATGAAGCTGTCCTCGCTGCGCAAGCAAATCGGCATCGTTCAACAGGACGTGTTCCTGTTCGGAGGCACGATCCGCGAGAACATCGCCTACGGCAAGCTGGAGGCCTCAGAAGCGGAAATCTGGGAAGCCGCACGCCGGGCGAAGCTGGATCAGTTCATCCGGTCGCTGCCGGAAGGGCTGGATACGGTCATCGGCGAACGCGGCGTCAAGCTGTCCGGCGGGCAAAAGCAGCGTCTGGCCATCGCGCGCATGTTCCTCAAAAACCCGCCGATTCTGATCCTGGACGAAGCTACGTCGGCGCTCGATACGGAAACCGAGCTGGCGATTCAGCAATCGCTCGCCGAGCTCTCGAAAGGGCGCACCACGCTCATCATCGCGCACAGGCTGGCTACGATTAAGCATGCGGACCGCATTGTCGTCGTCAATGAGCAGGGCGTCGTCGAAGACGGCACGCACAAGGAATTGGTAACCGCCGGAGGCGCCTACTCCCGCCTGCACCAAGCCCAGTTCGGCGCGTACTAGCAACGGGCCGCGCATTCGGGCTGTCCTTCGCTGGCGATACCGTTCGTTAAGGGCAGTCCGCTTCGCTCCATCGGCACATCATGAAAACCGGCCCCGCCGAGGAGCATATTCCTTCAGCGGGGCGGTTTTATAAAGTCTATGGGTGCAACGGCTTTCACACAATCCGGCAAGCGCATTCCCGGATCGCCCTTGTATACGGAGACGACGTTTGACATGAACATTGTTTCATTTCAACCCACATATTTTTCCAACTGAAAGTGGCAAAGAGTCTATAGAATGAATAAATGTTAATAATAGAAATTGTGCGAGAAATGACATATCTGTTTCACTAATATTGTGCTATTCTACATAATAAAACAATTTTTTCGAGGTGAATTATGCAATCTTCAGCTGCGATGCCGACAACTTATTCAAGAACAAATCCATTCCAAGCGAAAGTGCTTAAAAACGTAAACTTAAACGGGGCCGGTTCACAAAAAGAAACGAGACATATTGAGCTTTCGTTACAAGGATCGGGGCTCTCCTACGTGCCGGGCGATTGCCTCGGGATTATTCCCGCAAATGATCCCCAACTTGTAGCTTCCTTGATTGAGGTCATGAAATGGGATGCGGACCAGCCCGTTATCATTAATAAACAGGGCGATACGCTTCCCTTGCAAGAAGCGCTGGCAACGTACTTCGAGATTACGCTGCTGTCGAGAAAGATCGTTCAGCAAGCCGCCGAGTTTTCAGACAATGAGGAGCTGCACAAGCTTGTAGCGGCTGAAAACATCGACCAACTGAAGGCATATGTCGACGGACGCGATTTGCTTGATTTGCTGCAGGATTTCGGCCCGTGGAAGGCTTCCGGCCAAGACATCGTCTCCTTGCTGAGAAAAATGCCGCCGCGGCTGTATTCCATCGCCAGCAGCATTGCCGCGAACCCGGAGGAAGTGCACTTGACCATCGGCGCCGTTCGCTATATCACTCACGGTCGCGAGCGCAAAGGCGTCTGCTCCGTCTTATGCGCCGAGCGTTTGCCGGAAGGCGATACGCTCCCCGTCTTCATTCAACAGAACAAACACTTTAATCTGCCGGAATCGACAGATCAAGATATTATTATGGTCGGTCCGGGAACAGGCATCGCGCCATTCCGTTCGTTTATTCAAGAGCGTGCGGTAAGCGGAGCAACCGGCAAATCGTGGCTGTTCTTCGGAGATCAGCATGCGGCGACGGATTTCTTGTACCAAGACGAGCTGGAAGCTTATCAAAAGAAGGGCGCTCTGACAAGATTAGACGCCGCCTTCTCCCGCGATTCGGCGGCCAAAGTGTATGTACAGCATAAGATGCTTGAGAGCAGTAAAGAACTGTTCGCATGGCTGAATAGCGGCGCATACTTCTACGTCTGCGGCGATAAGCAGTATATGGCGAAAGACGTTCATAATACGCTGATCGACATCATCGAACAAGAAGGTGCGATGACTCGCGAAGCCGCCGAAGCCTACTTGAGCGCTATGCAGGAGCAAGGGCGTTACCAGCGCGACGTGTATTAAGTTGACTCTTATGACAAAAGCGACCCTTTTCCGCCTCGGCGGTCAGAGGGTCGCTTTTTGCTGTGAACTTCCTCAAATATAGCACTCGGAACGGATCGTCTGACGGGGTCGGCTTGACTATAAGCGGAATCGAAGCGCGTAGGTCACATGTCAACGCCGTTCTCCGGTTCTTCTTCCGAGCCAATCGCGCTGCTGCGAGACGACCACGGCATTGCCGCTCCGCCGCGCAGCGCTTACGCTTATGTCACTCCGCTCTCGCGGTGCCGTCTATATCCCCGGCTGCTGCCCTCCGCAGTCGAATGACGGACGTGCCGCCGCGGGCATCGCCGGCATGAAATTTCAGCAACACGGTCGGCTGCAGCCGGACCGCTTCGATGCGAGGGTCCGCCTCGATGATGTCCCCTGCTTCCACCGCGATTTCCAGCACAATCGCTCCGTCATTCTCGTGCGTCGGGTCGCTGACCGCGATCTCGATCGTGTCGGCATCCGTTCGCACCATAACCGCGGCTTTTCCCGTGCAGGTGAGACAGCCGGCTGTCGCCGTGTCGTCCGTCCAGAAATTCGCGCCGACGATCCCAGACGGCCCGTGGGAGACCGCATGCACCGCCGAGCTGTGCGCGACGATCTTCACCTTCGGGCAGCGCGCATAGCGTTCCGTCTCCGCCGCGCCGGCGCCGGGCAGCAGTACGTATGCGTAGCGTGCCCCGTTCGGAGCGGAGCCGTGGTTCAGCCCGAACGATATGTAATGCCTTGCAAGATCCTGACTCGGCCCGCTTCCAATATCGCTCCAGCGGCCGGTTCTTCGCTCGCGCTTCGCCTGTACCGCTGCCGCTTCCGGGAAATAATAGCCGATTCCCGTCCCCGCCGCATTGCCCTCCAGATGCATCCAATCAGCCGCCAGCTCGCCGGACCAGCCCGTGGAGCTTGCCATCCGCTCCCCGTTCACGATCAGACGGTTCGCGCCTTCTGCGTTCAGCTTGCGGTTATCCACCACCGTCTCGACCTGCACCGGCTCCTCGGCCGATATATCCGTGCCGAGCGCAACCGCTTCGCCGTCGAACAGAAACCACGATTTGCGCGCGCGCAGCGGAGCGCGGCCCTCCTCCGCCGGGTAATCTTCCAGCATCATCCCTGCGGTGCCGTAACGGCCGAGCAGCTCTACGCCGCCCACCCAGCTTTCGCCGCTGAGGAAGCGATGGCCGAACCCGGCCGCCCTGTGCTTGTTCGTCACCGTCGTGCCTGCCAGCCGGTACGGATCCACCGTCGGCCAATAGCCGTCCGCATATTGCGTCAGGTCGCCGTCATACAGCGAGGTGTGTCCGTGAGCCGTATACCAGCCGTGCAAATGCTCCCCGTTGATCGATTCGTACGTCGACACCCGCTTTGAATACATGCTGATGCCCAAAGCGAAGCCCGGCCGGCGGTAAACCGCTCTGTCCATATGGGCATACAGTTTGTACGCCGCCTGTTCTTCCTGCGGCTCGATCCGCTCGTCGCGCAGCAGCTCGGACGCGAGCCCGATCAAGTAAAGCGAGGCGTGCCGCTGGAACGGCTTCGCCGTATCGGCCAAGATCCACGCCTTCGCCATGCGCTTCAGCCGGTCCGCATGCGGCTGCGGAGCAAAGGCCGACAGCGCCAGCACCGCGCCGATGACGGTATGTCCCGATTCGTGGTTCTGCGTTGCATCGCGCGAAACCTCGCGGCCGCTCGCCATATCCATGAGCGATCCGCGGAACATGAGCGGCGCGAACGCCTGGTACACCCAGTCGTACATCCGCGGCTTGTGCGGATCGTTTACTTCATAATCAGTCCCTTCGAGCAAATGCAGCAGCGGCACCAGCTCGGCGAGCAGCGATTTGCCATAGCCTCCCGTGTACGGGTGGGAATCATGCTGGATGAACGAGCCATCCGGGTAAAATCCGTCCCCTGCGTCAGCATACGCGAAAAGCGGACTTAAAGCGTCGCGGACCTTCCGCAGCATTGCTTCGTCTTCGAGTATAATCGAGCGGATCGCGATTACCTTACAGATCCATACCCGGTTCGCGCCCGTAGACGGTTTGGCCGGCCAGCGGGAGACCAGGTACGTCTCCGGGTCGGGTGCGAACCGGTCGACGGCATCCATATAAGCAGCGATTTGCCCTTTGGACAGATGCTCCCGCATCAGCAGCACCGTATCCGTCAATGCCAGCGGCGCCCCGATCTCCCAATGCCACCAGTTGCTGTAAGCCGCAACGTCCCGGTTGTACCGGTTCGCCAGCATCCAGTCGAGCCCATCCCTTATGTCCCGTTCCAATGCCGCACAGCCCTCTAGCTGTGAGCCCGCTGTCTTGAAAGCGATTGCCATTTGGAACAACCTGCCGTAATTCGTCGTCAGCGCGCCCGAATCCGTAACGCTTGCCGCATCGCTCCACAGACAGGTCCGGTTCGCGTCGGTCTCCATGCTTTCCCAGCAGCTCCGCGCTTGGTCGGTCAACTGCTCGATCCGGCTTGCCGCTTCGGGCTCAGGGCCGACGGAATCCGCCCGCTCCCCGCCGGTTAACCATCGTGCCCATTTGACACGCAATGCTTCCATAGAAACGCCCTCCTGCCGGCGGTTACGCCGTCTGCTTGCTTGCTCGATAACACCTTTGCGTCAGCCTTGACCGACTCGGCGCCCGCTTCATCGGATTGCCGCCTGCTCCATCGATTGCCTGTAGGCTTTCGGAGACTTGCCATGCTTTTGCTTAAACACCCGCTCAAAATGCGACAGCGTCTGAAATCCAGACGCCAAACAAATGTCGGTCACCGGCAGGGCCGAAGCGCGCAGCAAGGAGCCGGCAAACGAAATGCGCAGCTCCTGCAAATAATGCTGGAAGGAGATGCCCGCCGTTTTTTTGAAGCACGCGCTAAAATAATTCGGCGCCATCTGAGCTTCCCGCGCCGCGTCCTCCAGCTTCAGCTCCTCGCGAAAATGATGCTGCATATACATCATCGCTCTTCTGATCGATGAAGCCTGCTGCGACGTGTCGCGCTCCCGTTCTCGCGGGGCTGCGTTCGACTTGCGGAACATTTCCACCAGAATCCGCTCGAGCGAGCCTTTGACCACGATCGGGTAACCGCTCGTTCGAACGCCCATTTCCGCCTCGATCCGGCGAAACTCCTGCTCCACCGGCGCGTCGCCCGCTCCGCCGAACTGTACGGAATAAGCGGTTTGTCCGGCAAACAGAAGAGACCGCAGCTCGCTCGTGAGCAGCTCCTCGGAAAACACGATGTTGTACAGCGCCATCGCCGCATCCCCGACCGAATAAATTTCGTGGAAATCGGCCGGCGTCAGCAAAAACAAGCTCCCCTCCTGCAGCGATACGGGCAGCCCGTTAATGACATTCACGCCTTTGCCCTTCAATATATAGCACAGCTCGTAAAACTCATGCCAGTGCACGTCATAATGCGAATCGATCACCTGCGAATAGATTTGCAGCGGGAAGGCCGATCCGACGTAACGATCGTTCAGCAGTCTTACCGGCTCCTTCTTCTTCACCGCTCCACCTCCGATGCGCCTTATGGAATCCGTGCCGCTTTTCTTCTATTATACATTGGCATAAGCATTGCCTGCCAAATCTTTTCCCCGCGCCAGCCATACTTTGAAGTTTTGGTTTTTTTCCGGATTCAGCTGAATATCCGTGGAGAAATACCGCATCGTGTAGCCGCACCGCCGATAAGGGCTTTTGTTCGGCTCCGCGCCGTGCACGATCCGCGAATCATGCAGTGAGCATTCGCCACGCTTCAATTCAAAATATACCGCCTTCGATTCGTCCACCTGCTTGATGCGCGAGCCGAATAAATTGCTGGACCGGTCTACCGGCTCATACTCCGAGAAGCCGTTCGCGTGCGTCCCGGGAATGACCCGCATGCAGCCGTTTTCCCGGTTGCTCGGATCAATCGCCAGCCATACCGTGACGATGTTGTGGAAGCTGCTCACCCGTCCTTTCCAATACGCCGAATCCTCATGCCACGGCGTTGCCCGGCCGATGTACGGGTCCTTGCATATAAAATGGCTCGACCACAGCCCAATGTTCGGACCGACGATCGGCTCGACGAGATCCAGCACTTCTTCGCTTAACAAATAATCGAGCAGCCGCTCTTCGCGAAAATGAGGCGTATCCAGCTCATCCGACAGCTTCTTCCCTTTTTGCGCAAGCTGCTCCTCGAACAGCTCCGTCAGCCCTTGCAGCTTTTCCGGCGAAAACAACGGTTTGTGATACAGCAAATATCCGTTCTCTTTGTAAAAAGCGACTTCCTCTTGCGTCAGTTTGCTCATCTGGCCGCAGCCTCCTCGTCGACTATGGTTCCTTCTTCTCCCCTTCATTTTGTCACAAGCGCGAATTCCGTTCTTCGCTTATTTAAAGAAGAAGTATGCATATTTTACGAAGGTTCAGCGATGAAACGCGTATCTAGCCCCCGGCACTTCGGCATGTTGCTAAAAACTTCTCGCCATCTCTCTCGCGCGCTCCATCGCCTTGTCTCGGATCGCCGATGCTTGATCCGGAGCGGCCGCCATGCCCTCTACGAAAATGCCCTCGAAGCTGGGAACACCGAGAAATTCCATAATCACTTTCAGATGGCGATGCCCCATTTCCAACTCCTCACCAGCCGAACCTGGAGACAGCACGCTTCCGCTCGCTTGAATATGAACCGCTTTTGTACCGGTCAGCAAACCGGTTCGGCCTTGGCCCGGGATGTATTGGAACGTTTTGCCGGCAATGCAGATGCAGTCGATGTACGCTTTCATCACGGGCGGGTAGGAATAATTCCAGATCGGATTGACGAATACGTATTTGTCGGCGGCGGCAAACTGGTCTACCAGCGCGTCGAGGCGTTGTATTTTCGCCTTCTCAGCGGCACTCCACTGCTCATGGGGGACACCGGCTCCGCGCTTGCCCCAGCCGCTAAATATATCCGCATCCAGCTGCGGAATGTCCATTTGATACAAATCGAGATGAATCACTTCGTCCGCTTGGTTTGCCTCGCGGTAAGCTTGTATAAATTGTTGTCCCACCGCCATGCTATACGATTGCTCGTGATCGAGTGGGTGCGCGGTAATATATAATACGGTTGCCACATGTTCATACCTGCCTCTACTGTCATTTGTGAATACAGCCTGCAAAGCGCTGCCTAGCCGATCCCGGCGTTTGCCGTGTGCCCGCTAGCTACGTTAAGGCGGTTCCACAGGTTGGCGGTGGCGATGCCGGCGATCAGCGTGGCGAGCGCTTCCCCATCGTAATGCCGGGCTGCCTCGTCGTAAATCCCGCCGGCCAGCGGATGGGTTCGGTCGCTTAAGCGGGTAGCCGCCTCGCTGAGCGCCAGCGCTGCGCGTTCCGCATCGGTATAATGCGGCGTTTCCCGCCAGACCGGCAAAGCCAGCAGGCGCTCCGTTGTTTCGCCGGACGCGATGGCATTGCGCGAATGAAGCTCCACGCCAGCGCTGTCGCCATTGATTTGACTGGCGCGAAGATACGCCAGGAACAGCGTACGCTTCGGAACGCCGCTGCGCTCGGCCGATGCGAACAAGGCTTGGCCCAGCGCTTGCAGCGCTTGCGCCGCTTCGGGTAAGCTCGTTACGAGGTTGTTCATGCTCTTCGTCATCGTTAAATACACTCCTCATGCTGGAATCGGGGCGGGTGTTTCGGCCCTATACTACAATGACGAATCGGGACGCCGGCAGTGTGACAGGCCGAATGAATGGAATGTTACTGGGAGCAAAAGCATGCTGCTTGTCACATCGGCCGCTTGGCATTCGTCAATAGGATGAGGGCTAACGATAGATGAAAAGGAATGGGAAGGATGAGCGAGCTTATGGAGTCTGCAGAGCAATTCGAAGCGCATCGCGACCACTTGCAAGCCGTGGCTTATCGGATGCTGGGAGCTTTGAACGAAGCGGAGGATGCGGTGCAAGAGTGCTGGCTGCGGTTCAGCCGCTCGGATACACGGGAAGTCGGGAACTTGGCCGGATGGCTGACCACCGTCATCTCGCGGATCTGTCTCGATATGCTGCGGTCGCGCAAATCTCGGCGCGAGGAATCGATCGAAGCGCACTTGCCCGATGCGTTCGTCAGCCAAGAAGACAGATCAAACCCTGAGCAGGAAGCGCTGCTCGCCGATGAGGTCGGTCTCGCGCTGCTCGTTGTGCTTAACCATCTGAATCCGGCCGAACGGGTCACGTTCGTGCTGCACGATATATTCGCCCTCCCTTTCAGCGATATTGCCCCGATTGTGGGCAAATCCGAAGTTGCCGTAAGGCAGCTAGCCAGCCGGGCGCGCCGCCGAATTCAAGGGAAGACAGCCGCGTCCGGTACGGACCTTGCCCGTCAACGGGAGCTGGTTGACGCGTTTCTTGCCGCGGCGCATGCCGGAGACTTTGACGCGTTAGTCGCGGCGCTCGATCCGGACGTTATGCTCCGGGATGACCGTCAGTCAGCGGCATCGCGCGTCACCCGCGGCGCCGCCGCGCTGGCCAAGCAAATTGCGGGTCGCGCAAACGCGGCGCAATCCGCTTGGGTGAACGGCTCCGCGGGAGCGATCGTAGCTCCGCGCGGCCGACTGCTGTACGTTCTTCAATTTACGGTGAAGAACGGCAAAATCGCCGCTGTCGATCTGATCTCCGACCCGGCGCGTATTGGCCGGATCGAGCTTGCCGTCTTCGGGGAGTAAGCGCAGGGCGCGCTGTCAAGGCTGCCGCCAACCGTAAGCCGCGCCGATATAGAACAAGGCTGCCGTCCACTTACTTTGACGGCAGCCTTGAACCGCTTCGCTCCTTTAGAGCAGCGGGATTACTTGTTTTCATCTGCGGAATAGCGGATACGGTCCTCGGGAGCTTGCAGAGGGAAGATCAGCTCCTGCTGGACGCTCCCGTCCTTGGCGCTGTGAACGAACAAGATAAGCGTCAGGTTGGGCTGCGAAGCCTGCGCATAGGTGACGTCGAAGCGGAAGTGTCCCCACGCCGGGGCCCCCAGGTCCGCCATCCCGTGACCTTCGGCCAAGATGTTGTGTCCGTCCTCCAGCGTCCAGCTAAAGGCGGCTTCGAATACGCGCGCTTCGCCTTCCACCGTAAATCCGGGTCCGGCCTTCGTGCCGGGAACGGGCGTAAACAGGCGGAAGGCGTCATTTTGCGCAACCGGCGTCTGGATACGCTCACCGGTACGGGCATCAATCTGCACCGTTACGGCTTGCTCGGCCGCTTCATGCTGAATAAGCTCGATGGTCCATATGCCCTTGACGGCATCCAGCAACGCCGATTTAACAGCTTTGACCGCGGTCGGCTTGGATAACGACGGCAGCGCTTGCTGCACGGCTTGCGTTTGGCCGATCATGCCGGCCGGGGCCGGTTGCGCGTCTGCATGCACGACAATTTTGGCGGCAACGGCCTGTGCGGGATACGATTCCGCCACCGGCCCCGTATGCCAAGCCTCCACTTCCGCACCGACGGCGATGTTCTCGGGCTGCAAGCTTTGACCGCCCGGGCCGAGCAGCTGCGTCTGCTCGTTGACCGTAAACCAATAGGCGTCGATCGAAGGCGAGCCATTCTTATTGACGTATGCGGTAATGAGCCAGCGGCTTCCGTCTTTTGCTATAATATTCCCTTTATCCAGAGCCTTGAAGGCCGCTGCATTGCGGCTCGGCGTTTCGCTCCCCGCAGAGTCCTTGGGACGGTGTTCCGGCTGGCATGATGCCACCGTCGCCGCGGTGCAAAGCAAAGCGAGAGCAAGTACGATGCTGTGAAATCTCATGCGCTTCAACTCCTTTGACAGGGAAGACGCAGGAAGAACGTGAAATGTTTCAAATTATCTCATATAGCGAAAAAATGGGCTAGTGCACAAATCAACTGTTCGGTCGAAACAAGATCGGACTGAAACGAAAGAAGGATGAGCTTCCGCCAGGGGGGCTCATCCTTCTTTCATTCGCATTCACCCACGTTCGTGCGTAATGCGGCTTCATCCGCGTGCTCGCTAGTCCGATCGTGCCGCGTTGTTGACCGTGCCCGATGACGAAACGCAGCGCCGCGGGCTGGGGTCTGGACTGCGCGGAATTCTTAGAAGACGTGCATTTTGAACGCCGGTCGGCAACCACTGCGATAAGCAGGACGTCGCTTTGCAGATGCAATGCTTTCTTGCGCTGTCGCCCCTCTCATCCCGACTATGCTTTCAGCGTCGCGCCAACCGGCTGTACGACAATGCTCGCTTCCGCTAAAGAACGCCGGATTCTCTCGGCAAATTGTACGGCGTGTGCGCCGTCGCCATGAATACAAACGGTATCCGCCTGAATCGGAATGTCTACATGCTGCTGGGAGAGCACCTTGCCCTCCGTAACCATTCGAATCACCTGCTCCACCGATCTGCGCTCATCTGTGATGAGCGAGTCCGGCTGACTTCTTAAGGTGAGCGAGCCGTCGGACTGATACGTCCGGTCGGAAAACACTTCGCTTGCCGTTCGCAGTCCCGCTTTTTTACCGGCCTTGATCAGCTCGCTGCCGGCAAGCCCGAATAATATGAGCTCGGGCTCGACGCGATAGACCGCTTCGGCGATCGCTTCCGCCAGCGCCGCATTCCGAGCCGCCATGTTATATAACGAGCCGTGCGCTTTCACATGCTGGAGCTTCGCGCCTTCCGACCGTGCGAATCCCCATAACGAACCGATCTGATAAACAACCAGATCATAAGCCTCCTCCGGCGAAATATCCATATCCCTCCGTCCGAAGCCAATCAGATCCTGTAGTCCGGGATGCGCGCCGATCGCTACGCCGTGCTCCAGCGCAAGCTTCACCGTTCGCCGCATGGTCGCAGGATCTCCGGCATGAAAGCCGCAAGCGATATTGGCCGATGTGACATATTTCAGAACGTCGGAATCGCTGCCAAGCTTATACGCCCCGAAGCTTTCCCCTATATCGCAATTCAAGTCAACAACATGCATATTCGATTCCCCCTCTTTCCTTTATGGCCCATAGCGAACCCGAACCCATCCTGACATGCATAAGCGAGTCCGTTACAGCTCGATTTCCTCTATCCTTTGCTCCAACCCGCATCGTAGGGTTTGAATCGCTTGCTCCCGCATCACGTATGCTTTTTGCGCTTCCCGCAAAGAGACGAGACAAAACCGCACGCGGCCTCCCAGATTAACCTGGGAGAGCAGGGGCAGGTCTGCCGTAATCACCTGAGCGATTTTGGGATAACCGCCGGTCGTTTGACGGTCTGCCATCAGCACAATCGGTTTGCCGTCGGACGGCACTTGAATGGTTCCGAACGTAACGGCGGAAGAAATCATTTCCTTCCTCTCTTTGAGCTCCAGCGTCTCGCCCGTTAATCGATATCCCATCCGGTCCGATTGCGGGAGAACGGTGTAGGTTGCGTTGAAGAAGGCGTGCACGCTCTCTTCCCGGAACAAATGGATTTCCTGGCCCGCTAGCACCTGTATCGTCGCCGGACTCTCCGCATACGGCGGGATGAGGTCATGGCTGACCGACCAACGGCTTGCCGCGAAGCGGGCTCCGCCTGATGCGAGCGCCATGGCGCCTAACCATTTCCGGCTGCGATGGGACGGTACCCGCAGCGGAATCCGATCTCCGGCTCGAAGAGCCCGGCCCTGGAAGCCGCCGATCCCCGCCCGCAAATACGTTGACCGGCTGCCCATCTGAACCGGAATATCGAGACCGCCGCCCACAGCTAAGTAAGCCCGGCATCCTTGCTTCAATGTACCGAATTGCAGACAGCTTCCTTTCGCCGCAAACACCGTTCTCCACATCGGAACAGGCTCCCCGTCAAGCTTCGGCGACAAGTCTCCGCCGCAAATCGAAATCGTCATTGCGCGATCCAATATCATCTCCGGCCCTAGCATCGTTATTTCCAGACCGGCCTCGCCCTCGTCGTTGCCGACCAGCAGATTGGCGATCCGCAAAGCTGCCGCATCCATCGCGCCGCCGACGATAACGCCATACTTTTGCGCGCCGAACCTTCCTATATCTTGAACCGTCGTCAGAAGTCCGGGTTTCGTAATCAGCAGACTCATCGCTTCGGCTCCTCCCACCGGTCATAATCGCCTCGGGAGATTCGGTAAAACCGAACAATGTCTCCGGCCTTCAGAAGCGTCGGCGGCATCTGCTCCGGGATAAACAGCCGCGTCGGCGTCCTGCCGATCAATTGCCAGCCGCCAGGCGTTACAATCGGGTAGACCCCCGTCTGTTCGCCCGCAATGCCCACGGTACCTGCCGGGATGGCCAATCTCGGCGTTTGCCGCCTCGGCGCAGCGATTCGTGCGGACATGCCTCCCAAATAAGCAAAGCCCGGCGCAAAGCCAAGCATGTAGACGAGATAGTCGGCGGCCGTATGAATATCGATCACTTCTTCGGTCGACAAGCCGTTATGTGCCGCAACGACGTCCAGATCGGGGCCCAAGTCTTCCCCGTAGCATACGGGAATGTCCACAACCTTTGCGGGCTTGACCGGGCGATCCTTCAGCTGCCGTACCATTCGGCCGACGATCGAGACCGCAATGGCAAAAGGAAAATCCCGGTCTTCCGGAGCGACGCTGTCTGCATGTTCCGCCATCAGCGTCATGGCATCATAGTAAATCGTAACCGTGGTAAACGCCGGAACGCATTCTGTCATCCCGGCGAACGGATGGCTCTCCAAGTAATTGGATAATTGCCTTACGCGCTTATGCGAATCTAAAGTGATCGCGTCTCCGCATTCAACGACGAGCGCTCCGTCTCCCAGCGGTACGATCCTCGCTTCGTCCGACAATTCCGCAGCCTCATATCTTTCATCACTCAACATGACAAATAAGCACCCCGCTATGAAAAAATATTCCGCGACGATTCTGCATGGCTGCCGCAATATGCTGACTGCCTCTTCATTATGGATGCCTCTTTACACGATGTATTGCTTTCGTAAGGAACGAACACAAAACTGACTTGATTGGATATAAAATATACGAACATTATAGTAGAACGGAACAACGATTCAAAGCGAAGATGATATTCTTATGAAACCGCATTGCTTGCGAGATGTTTTTAGATACCCTCACTACAAGTGGCTAGAGTGAAGGGCTGAAACTTTCAGCCCCTCCTCATCAAACCGTACGTGAGGTTTTCCCTCATACGGCTTTCCGATGTTCGTCTTTCATGTGCATGCAGATTACAAGAGCGTCTTTAAT
>NZ_CAJVAS010000010.1 GCF_910593845.1 Paenibacillus solanacearum
CGGCACGGGGCGTTGTTATGATAACGCACGAATGGAAAGCTTCTTTGCTACGCTCAAGAAAGAGAAGCTGTACAAGATCAAGACCGAGTACTATCCGATGGCCTACATTAAATCGATCATCTTCAGATACATCATGGTCTACTACAATAGACGGCGGATCTACACCTCTAATCCAGGGGGCTGGCCGCCATCCATTTATCGCGAAAGAATGCTGTCGCAAGCAGCTTAGTAACGGGATACCTGTATGAGTGTGTTTTCAAACTGCACTTTTATTGACAACTCCATAGACAAGATGTGTTATCCCACGCGGTTTATCAAAATACAAACCATCAGCCTCCTTAAATAAGTAATAGACTGACCTCACAAATAAAAACAGTGGCAGCCAAGGACTGAGAAAATGTCCTAGACTGCCGCTGTTTTTTTGCTAACGTTCTCTGCTATGTTAGTGATCCTCAATTTATTGAAATACCTGTAGGTAATTATGTCGGTAATGTGCCGCAATCTATGAAGAGGGTCTTAGAAGGTACCAGAGACATGCCATTCTATTGATTCGTGTTTTTTATAACTCCCCCCGATTTGAAATCCCAAAGCTAATAATTTACAACTTATATTACCGTCAATGCCAAAGTCATTGTCATTTTTAATAAATAATGAAAAGTCTTTTAATCCGTGAAGTAACCTCCCTTGAATAATTGGGTTCCACATTGGATCTTGGTTGTACCAAAATATATTTTGGGGTATGTAAGGTTCTCTACCTTCGGCAAATTCAGCCTTAAATACCCGTTGCGTGTTAGAATCCCGCAATTGCGTATAATTAGCCTCTATTTTAAAAGGAAATCTCGATAGTATTGCATCACCTGAAAAATCTCTAGAAAGACCTACACTATTCTCTATCTGAATCTTAGTGGCACCCAGACACATTAGCAGATTAATTGCTTCGATGAATTTATCTTCAAAGATCAAAGGATGAAAATCAGAAAGTGGATAGTACCTATTCTTATCATAAGGATGGGCTGAGTAAAGAGTATTCGCTTTTGGATGACCCATCGGAAATTCTAGTTGTAACATCGCACATTCAAATTCAGAAATTAAATTGATCCCTTCTGTCCCCATACCCAAACTATGCAAATTTATCTTTTCGAAATAATAACTATTAATACCTAGCTTATTTTTACGCATTTCATAGTAACTATCTTCGTACAATGCTAATAATTTAGTATACTGTTCTGCTTTACTAGGATCGCCTGATATGCGTTGTCTTAACCCCTCAGATTTTATATAAAACCGATCTTCTGACTCTTCCAATGACTTAAGTATAGACTGACGTGCACCAGATAATGATCTGTGTTCATTTATTAAATTATTATACCCCCGAGTATCATCTTGCAAAAACTGTGGTTCAAATATCACTAGTTGGCGATCATGATAACTTTGTTTATAAAACGATTCCTTTAAATTATCTGCGTATAATTTCCCGGCATCCGTTAGATTCATTATGTATACCTCCGTTGTAGTTCAAGGTTGAACGATTCTCTCTAGTATCTTTTTTTATAACTGTTTCTGCCGGTTAACGTGCGTTTTCAGTTTATGTTCGATCACTATACATGACTCAATCCCTCCAAGACAATTATCCCATTAGAAGATCGTGGCATCCAGCAAAACTGCCCCGTAATGAACTGAGCAGTCAGTCTAGAACTTTATTTTCTCAGTCTAATACTTTATTTTCCAGATCACAATTTTATTTTCTGCTAACACTTGCACGAATAAGTTAGCCGCTAACTGTCTGAAATCATAAATAATAAAGTCTATTGTCCCATATCGTTGTACACATATAAACAAAGAAAGAACGCTTTACAGCACTCTTTCTTTGTAAAAAAGTCTTGATAATTTGAATCTATAAACGGCGGTTTTTCGTTTTTCTGCGCAACGCTCTGTAAATTCCACGTCCTGCCCAGAAAGCTCCGAGCAACGAGGAAACGAACTTAAGTACGATAGTAGCTTTTTTTGAAAAATGGAATCATAGGCACTCTCAACTCCTGATAGAAATGAATTGGCGCGCCCATGACTCCACCGTCCACATTGTCTGCCTTAATAATACCATATTTAACCTAACCTACCTAATTGTTTTAATTACATAGGATTTCGTCTAAGATCAACAGTCGTTAAAAAAACTAAAGGGAGGGGACAGCATCAGCCAATATTTCAATCGTGTAAATACTTTTACTTTGCTTAAATTTGACTAATGTCATTTTAAAGCCAACCTGAAATTCCCAAACGCCGATGTTTCCTAACTTCGTTTATGCTCATCTTATCGAACAAAAAAAGTATTTCTTCAACACATGCTTTCAAATAATAAGGTGTGCCTTCGTGTCCCTGTAGGTAGAAACCTTCCAGTTGACCTGCATTGAGCAAGGCATACCCTAATTTCTCCATTACCGTAGGGCGAGGTAAATAATCTTCAAGATCATTACTGAGAGCTTGTAATGCACAAATGACCTCTTCTTTTTTATAGAGATATTTTCGCACCCTATGCCTAGATTTAAAAAATATCTTTACTCCGACACGATCCAAATAATTAATAAGAGTTTTTGAATCCCAGATGCTGCTGGGAAGAAATTCATCAATGGTTGCATATTTATCAAATGCGTCCTTCTGTTGCAATAGCGTATTAAAATGATAACATTTCTCCCCTATGTATGTCCGACTAGGTATACCAATGAACTCACAGATTATAGTAATTGAAAGTTTATCTTTGTCTAGAACACGAGCGACTTCTTCCAGCGAATAGTAATTGAAACTATGTTTGGCATTGCGGAATTCGTTCAATATTAATGAAATTTGGTTTTTATGTATAAGTTTTCGGTGATTTCGCGGATGCGTTACTAATGTTATATTTAATTTTCTCAAACACTTATGCAAAACCTCTTGAGGTATATTATATAGCATCTTTAATGTGGCAATTTGTAAATAATTATTATCATATTCAATATTCTCTGATGTAAATTTGTGATAACCACCATACCCTACTTCGTCCAAATAAGAATGCCATAACAAATTATTGAGTCTTTGATCAGTTATCATATAAATAAATCTCGAAAAAAATCCTTGAATTTTATTGTGATTATTTGCGAATTGATCCTGCAGAAATAAAATTAATTTTGTAGGCCAAGCTGACAATAGTTGACGTGCATGCGTCATCAATTGAAATTGAATTTTTATGTCTCGGAAATATCCATTGTATGCAAGCCTCTTCTTCTCAGTATTACTCATATCCAAATTATAGAAATTCGTTTTATCAACTAGATAATAGGATAACCATTGAGTTAGGATTAATTGTTCCATATTACTAAGCGAATGGGAGAGGAATGGGGAATCAACCCCCATAAACTCACCTGATCCTGATAAATACTCTTCAATTTGAGGAGTACTCTGGGCATTACTTTTCCTATATTCGAATGAACAGTTTCCACACTTTCCTAGTGTAACATCCTTAATATTGATTTTTGCATGACAACATGGGCACTGATCTAATAAATAGATTTTGTGTTCAAAACAATAAGTATGATGAGTTAAACACCAAAAAGCCCTGTGATACTGTTTAAGATTTAAACATTCTGGGCAGCAGCGGGTATATAACTTCGTTTTCCACTCAGGTAAGGTAAGTCCTTGTAAATACCAGTTGTATGGGTAAATCTGGTCTTCAGTAATAGATTGGCCGGTTAAATCATGAATCTTACCCAAGTTATATTGGATGTCTTTCTCTTTCGCATAATCACGAATATACTTAATGTTTAGATCTTTAAGTTCACGATGATTTATGAATGCTAATCTATATAAGAACCCTTCTAAAGATTCATCAGAGTATTTATCTATCCGGTTAGGTAGCATTTTCATCAGACATCGTCTCTTTTCGGCAGAAATAAGGTAGACAATTTCCATCATTGCCTACCCCGTTGTATTTTTATTCAACTAAGTGCATAAAAGAATGTTTCTAACGAATTCTGCAACAAACCGTCTAACGAATTATGAAACAATTCCAATTAATTCTGGAATTTCACATTTATTTAATTACAGCTCATGACACAGAAAAACTTAACTACACTTGCTATAACCGCAGTTGCTGCAATTTTTGCAGCCTTCCGTATTAATCAGCGAGGCGGAGCCGCAGGACGGGCACAGGTCCAGCGAGGTTGCCGCATTGCGGGTAACCGCGTACTGCGCGGTCGTCTCCATGACGACCTCTTGTGTGGCAGTGACGTAGTCGTCTGCGCTGTCTGTGGACTCGCCGTGCATTTCCAGCGCCTTGGCGACCGCGTCGGCGATCGATTCGACACGGTTGGCGCCGAAGCCGATGGCGCCGGAACCGCCGATGCCTTTCAGATGCTTCGTCAGCAGTTGTACCTTGTCGCCGTGATCGCCGTAGCGAAGGAACAAGGAGCAGACGCGGCCGAGCGCTTCGGACATGGCGAACACATCGGAACCGGCTTTGCCGACGTTCATAAAAATTTCGCTCGGGCTGCCGTTCATATCGTTAATCGTAATATAAGCCATGCCGAATGGCGTATTGAACTTGTACGTAGCGCCGCGCAAAATTTGCGGACGGCGTTTGTACTGCTTGTCGAAGGTGCGCTCCGTCTTCGCGTCGACCTTCACGGCCAGCGATTGCGACAAATTCGTCAGCGACGATTCCTCCGATCGGCTTGCGGTCTCGGCAGCCGGGGCTGCTTGCGCTGCCGCTTCGGCCGGCTTCGCCTCCGCCGACTTCTCTTCCTTCTTGTCGGTGCTCAGCACCTGCACGTCACGGCTGCCGTCGCGGTAGATCGTAACGCCCTTGCAGCCGAGATCGAAGGCCAGCTCGTACAGCCGCTTCGTTTCTTCGACCGTGAAGTCGGACGGGCAGTTCGCCGTCTTGGAGATCGAGCTGTCGACCCATTTTTGAATGGCCGCTTGCGCGCGGATATGATCCTCCGCCGACAAATCCATCGCAGTGACGAAGTGGCTTGGGAGTTCCTGACCCGGGTGCTGATCTTTCCACTGCTGCGCGATCGGCACATATTGCTTATCGAAGCCGAGACGGCTTTGACGGTAATATTCGAAGGCAAAGTACGGCTCTATCCCGGTCGACGTACCGACCATCGTTCCCGTACTGCCGGTCGGCGCCTGCGTGATGACCGTTACGTTTCGCATTCCTTTGTTCTTGATCGCCGCGCCGACTTCCGGGAATACGTCCACCATGTTTTTCATGAAGCCGCTTTGCAGAAACTTCTCGCAGTCGAAATGCTGGAACGAGCCCTTTTCCTCGGCGATGTCGGCGGAAGCCAGATAAGACTCCTTCGCCATAAAGCCGTACAGCTTGTCGAGGAATTCAAGCGATTCCGCACTGCCGTAGCGGATGCCCAGCTTGATCATCAGCTCGGCAAGGCCCATGGAGCCAAGCCCGATGCGACGCTCACCCTGCTGGTTGACTCGGTTCTCTTCGAAGTGGTAAGGTGTCTTGTCGATTACGTTATCCAGGAATCGGGTGGAGTAACGGACGACCTTCGACAGTTCCTCCCACGCCACATCGTTGTTCGCCTCGTCGTAGAACTTGGACAAGTTGATGGCCGACAAGTTGCATACGCCCCACGCCGGCAGCCCTTGCTCTCCGCACGGATTCGTACAGATGATCGGATTGAAGTACCAGCTGTTGGACATCTGATTGTAATATTCCATGAAGACGACGCCCGGCTCGGCCGATTTCCAGGCGGACTCAATGATCGTATGCCACACATCGCGCGCCTTAACGGTGCGGTAGTGGATAATGTTCCTGCCGGACTTCCTCCACTTCTCCAGATCGCCGTCCCAGATGTCGTCATACTCCGGATCGGCTGTATCGGGATAGACAAGCTCCCAATCGAGATCTTCCTTGACCGCCTTCATGAAGCTGTTGCTGACGCAAACGGATAAGTTGGCGTTTGTAATTTGTCCCATCGTTTGCTTCACGGTAATGAAGTCGACGACGTCCGGATGCCAGTCATTGATCATCAGCATCAGCGCGCCGCGGCGGCTGCCGCCCTGCTCGATCAGGCCGGTCGTGTAACTGAACAGGCCGCCCCAGGATACGGCGCCGCTCGAAGAGCCGTTGACGCCCCTGACCACGGAACGACGAGGACGGAGCGAGGACAGGTTGATGCCTACGCCGCCGCCGCGCGCCATAATTTCCGTCATCTCCGACAACGTAGCCATAATGCCGCCACGGCTGTCGTGAGGAGACGGGATCACGTAACAGTTGAACAAGGTAAGCTCGTCGCTCGCATCCGCGCCGGCAGCGATCCGGCCGCCCGGCACAAGCTTCCAGTCATCCAATATGTAGCGGAATTTCTCCGTCCATTCTTTTTTCTTCTCAGGAGAAGCTTCTACGGAAGCCATTGCAGCGGCCAAGCGATCCCACATTTGTCCGGGCGTTTTCTCCAGCGTCAGCGTCAGCTTTTCAACGGCGGATTCGACGATGTCACCGTTCCTCAGCTTGACCTTGACCTGTCTTCCTTGACGTTCGACGACTTCACCCACCTCTTTGGCAGGAAACTTCGGATCGTCTTTCGTAAGCACGAGCACCGTATCGCCTACTTTCGTATGGCTTGTATCGGCGTCTTTCATCGCGTAACGGTCAAGAAATATTTTCTCGCTTAGGCCTTCCAATTTGGTTTGCTGCATGATCTTCAAATCGACAACCTCCCGGAAATGGTATTCATGTGAGGGCATGGAACCTGCCCTCGAATTCGACATGATCTAGAAACAAAGACAAGCATCCGAACCGGTCTGGCTGCCCGTTCCGGCCGCGCAAAGACAAGTGCCGGAAGACCAAAAACGTCAAAAAAGGCGCTATAAAGCCATTTCTGACGAGTGGTGCACGCTTATCCATTTTCTGAAAAATCACAATATCTGGTATGCGAAATTCATTATACAATACAATATATAGTGTTTCTAATGAATCGCCGGCGATTTTGGCGCTGAAATTCCGGCAACAGGACCGAAAGCTTCTATTTGCTCTATCAATCTCTCTTTTTTGTCTTACCAAATCTCCATTTCATTCGACACCGTTCGATTCGATTGCAGGTCCGAAGGAACTATGTCTTCTGCCCGTAAGACCTATTGCCTTGATTCCATCTGCGGGGAACATAGAAAAATCGATTTTGACAACCGATGCTGCACTTGTTAGTCTAATATCGATAATAACATAAGCGTACGTAAAAAGCAAACAAACGTTCGCCTCATAAGATCAACATCACACCCAACCCCATCCCTACATACTGATCGGAGGAAGATGCAGACATGCAGCAAATCTACTTGTATCAAGACCGGCTGACTCCGTTGACGGAAGTTCATATTTCGCCGGAGGACCGGGGCTATTACTTCGGAGACGGCGCCTATGAGGTATTTCGGGTGTACAACGGAAAACTGTACGAAACGGAAGCCCATTTCACGCGATTGAACAAAACGGTGGACGCGCTGCGTATCCACCTTCCCCTCGGCCAACCGGCTCTCACGCAGCGGCTGGAGGAGCTGATCCAAGCAAACGGACTGCAGGATGGTATCGTATACATGCAGATTACGAGAGGCGCCGCTGCCCGCGTTCACGCTTTTCCATCCGGCGCCGAACCGGTGCTCATGGCCTATACCCAGACGCTCGCGCGTCCGTATGCCTCTATGGAACAGGGCATCGCGGCCATCACAGCGGACGACATCCGCTGGCTGCGCTGCGACCTGAAGACGCTGAACCTGCTCCCCAACGTCATGGCCAAGCAGACCGCCATCGACCGGGGCGCCGGCGACGTTATCTTTCACCGCAGCGGCACCGTGACTGAGTGCAGTTCCTCCAACATCATGATGGTCAAAAACGGCGTCGTGCGCACCCATCCGGCGAACAACCTGATATTGCACGGCGTGACGAGAGCGGTTGTGCTGCGCCTGGCGCAGGCGGAAGGCATTCCGGTTCAGGAGATGCCATTTACGGTGGAAGAGCTGCTGGAAGCCGACGAAGCGTTCATCACCGGCACGACGGTGGAAGTCACTCCCGTGACGAGCGTCGACGGCAAGCCGATCGGCGACGGGAGCCCGGGAGCGGTCACCCGCAGGCTGCAGCAGGCGTTCGATACCTCCATTCCAACCGCATAAACGCAACAAAGCGGAAGTCAGACCCCTGTCCTCAAAAAAAACCTTCGGAGGAGCTGCTCGCTCATCTCCGAAGGTTCCATGCTTCACTGCCATACTTCTCCTGCGCCAGCTGCTGCGCCAGCTCCTCCTCGTACGCGGTCAGCTCGCCGGGAATAAGCTCCACGCGCAAGCCTTCCGCAATACCTTCCCGAAACGCCGTCTCCACGTCCGCCAGTCCAACGGCAGGCCGATTCACGCTATGAAGCACGTCATTGATCGCAACCGCTTTTTTCAAAAATTGCTGCTTCATCCGCTCCATCACCCGTTCGTTTGAGAAACGAAGCAGCCGGAACAGCTGGTCTGCGTCAAGGTCGAGCAAAATCGAACCGTGCTGCAGCACGACGCCCTTCTGCCTCGTTTGCGCGCTTCCCGCAACCTTGCGTCCCTCCACGACAAGCTCGTACCAGGATGGCGAGTCGAAACAGGCCGCCGAGCCCATCGAAGCATATTTCTCCTTCTCTTCCTCGTTGACCAACTGCACCATATCCGCCGCCAGACCCAGCTTGCGGAAGCCGAGCAGCAGTCCTTCGCTCAGCACGCGGTACGCCTCGGTGACGCTGCGCGGAATACCCGGGTAGCTCTCCGACACGATGATGCTGTACGTCAGCTCCCGGTCGTGCAGCACCGCCCGCCCGCCGGTCGCCCGGCGCACGAAGCCGATCCCCTCACGCTCAAGCGCTTCAAAGTCGACCTCGTCGTTCGCCTTCTGAAAGTAACCGACCGACAGCGTCGCCGGGTTCCAGCCGTAAAACCGGACCGTCGGCGGCACCTTCCCTTCGCTATGCGCCGTCAAGATCGCTTCGTCCACCGCCATATTATATTCCGGGGAGCACTGCCCCGAATAAATAAACCTCCACTGTTCCGTCATGCCGTCTGCACCTTCTTCATTAGATTCGGAACTTGTACGATTTCGTTACCCTTCAACAATACCTTATCTCTTCACGCTGATCCAGCGTCCTGCCTCCAGCCCTTCGATCACGACCGTCCGGTCCGGCTTCTCCGTCGCTTCCGTTCCGATAAAAGCAAGCGCCCCGTCCTCGGCCAGCGCCACAAATTCACTCTCTGTCCGCTCCAGGGCGACCGGTTGATGGTCCCAGGCCAGATGCACCTGCTTCCGCGACTTTAGATCGAGCAGCGACAGCGGTTTTTCCAGCTCCGGGTTGCTGCCGGTCGCATCATGCCGCGCAATGAGCATTTTGCCGTTCAGCGCCCGGATGGCGAATGAATACGGCCGCGTATTGCTGACGAAATTTCCGGTTAGCTCGTATGGATTTTGCTGCGGATTGAATCGGAATATTTTATTGGACCATTCATTCTTGTGCCGCTGAGAGATCATCAGGTAGAGTTCGCCGTTTGTGTCCACCTCCGCCTCATCAAGCGGGTACCGGCGCGGCTGTTGAATCAGCTTGTCCCACTGGCCGGTCGCAAGGTCCAGCTTGGATACATTGGAACTGGTCGAAGCGTTGTTCGACGTGACGATCCAGACGGTATTGCCGCTGCCTCGTACGTCCTCCACCCCGCCGGGCATCATCCATTCCTTGACCCATTGGCGCTGCTTCAACTGATAGATGCCGACCTTCGTATAATCGCCGTCCGGCTGCGGCGTTACCTCGGCGGAAGCGAGAAAAGCCAAGTCCCCGTTCACATAGCTGAGCCTCGGAGCCATGGCCGGCGTCGCCACCTGGTCGTAGCCGTCTTTGTTGTTGTCATGTACATACAACCCCCGGAAGCCATTCGGGTTATCCGGTTCGAATACGGTCACGACCGCATGATCCTTCGTATAGCAAACCGAGCTGATCGGCTGCTCCGTATGCAGCACTTCCTGCGCGCGCTGCGCCTTGCTGTCTACACTGAACACCCGATGGTCGTCGGCAACGAGCAGATCCCCGTAAGCGCGGTCCGCCTGCGCCCTCTTTCCGGCGGAAGGAGCTTCGCTCCCCTCCGGGGGCAATAACGCAGCAGACTGGCAGCCCGTGCCCGCAATGAGCAGCCAAACGGCCGTTACGCCGCACAGCATGATTTTCTTCATCGTCCCTCTACCTTCCTCACTCGCTCGACATGACGACGAGAACTTGTCCCGCAGAAGTCTCCTCCCCATCATAATGCATCCCCTTTCGGTTTGAAAGACCGTATTTTGAGCATAATAAATGGTAACTCTATGCATTCCGCGATGGAAAAGGGGCGCCGTATCTATGCAAACATCGAATGAATCCAATGAACGCGTGCGGCAGCTGAACGATCATGTGCAGATGCATTTTGACCGCGAATGGTTCGAAGAGCTGCACGGCAGAGCGTTGGGCAACGGACCGTGGGACGGATGGACGATGTACAAGCTCGCCTATGAGACGGAGCAAGCGGGCTTGATCCGCAGCTTCGACGAGCTGCAATGCCTGACCCACCTGCCAGGTCTCGTCCCGATGGAACATCAGCTCGAAACAGCCAGGAAAGTGCTGGTCGATATGCGGGGTCGGGCCATTCTGGCCGATGAAGTGGGTCTGGGCAAAACGATCGAGGCCGGCTTGATCCTGAAGGAATACTTGATTCGCGGACTGGTGAAAAAAGCGCTTATTCTGGTACCCGCCTCGCTCGTGCTGCAATGGGTGCGCGAGCTGAACCAAAAGTTCGGCATTCCCGCCGTGGCGCAAAAGAAAGAATACATGTGGGTGCAAAACGACATCGTCGTCGCTTCGATGGATACAGCCAAACGCGATCCGCATCGCGAAATTGTGCTCGGCCTCGAATACGACCTGCTGATTGTGGACGAAGCGCATAAGCTGAAAAACAAAAAAACGACCAATTACCAATTCATCAACGAGCTTCGCAAAAAATACTGCCTGCTGCTGACGGCGACGCCGGTGCAAAACGATTTGAAGGAGCTGTACAACCTGATTACGCTGCTCAAGCCGGG
Organism: Paenibacillus solanacearum; assembly: GCF_910593845.1. Taxonomy (GTDB): domain Bacteria; phylum Bacillota; class Bacilli; order Paenibacillales; family NBRC-103111; genus Paenibacillus_G; species Paenibacillus_G solanacearum. The sequence continues at coordinate 11,102 of NZ_CAJVAS010000010.1, forward strand.
GCAGCTCGGCGGCCAGACGAGCTTTCAGGCGAACTTTGTCGTCGACAAGCGCGTGCCGAAGAACGAGGAACAGCTGCAGCAGGAGCTCTCCAAGGTCATGATCCGCAACCGGCGCAGCGACGGCAATGTCAACTTCACGAAGCGGATCGTGCGCAACATCCCGCTCCAGCTGTCCGATGAGGAGCAAGCGCTGTATGACGGCGTCACCCATTTTGTCAAAGGGCGGTATGAGGAAGCCGGAGGCGACCTTGGCAGCGTCCTGTCGCTCGTAACGCTGCAGCGTGAAGTCTGCTCCAGCCGGGACGCGGTGTTCATCACCCTCGTCAATCTGTTCAAAAAAACGGCCGAGGATTCGCCCCTGCGCCCCAAAATTTGGGAGCTGGTCGAGCTGATCCGCGGCATTAAAGCAAATACGAAAGCGGAAAAAACGATGGAGCTGGTCCAGGACATCAACGACAAAGTCATTATATTTACCGAGTACCGGGCGTCGCAGGAATATTTGCTGCAATATTTGAAGGATCACAAAATTACAGCCGTTCCGTACCGCGGCGGCATGAACCGGGGCAAAAAAGACTGGATGATGGACCTGTTCCGCAACCGGGCGCAGGTGCTCGTCGCTACCGAAGCCGGCGGCGAAGGCATCAACCTGCAATTTTGCCACAACATGATCAATTTCGATCTACCGTGGAATCCGATGCGCGTCGAGCAGCGGATCGGCCGCGTCCACCGTCTCGGGCAAAAGGAAGACGTCAACATCTTCAACCTGTCGACGCAAGGAACGATCGAGGAATATATATTGTCGCTGCTGCACGAGAAGATCAACATGTTCGAGCTGGTCATCGGGGAGCTGGACACCATCCTGGAGCGTTTCGAGAAGAAGACATCGCTCGAATCGCATTTGGCGAAGATGATTTTGTCCTCTGCCAGTCAGGAGGATATGCGCAGGCAGCTGGACGATTTGGGCCGCTCTTTCACCATGCTGAAGTCCGAAGTGGAGCAGGAGCAAGTGGAAGGCGCCGGACTGCAGCGTATGCTGAACGCCGTCGGCCAGACGATCCAGACGGAGGTGCAGCCGTAGCATGATGACGACAGAGGAAATCCGCACGTTCGTCCTCAAATATTTGGATGCGGAAAAATGCGACATTCTCGAGAAGCATCCCGCCTACGTCACGGTCAAGCTGTCCGTCTCGGCGGACAAGGACTTGACGCACCGGCCGTATTATTGGGGCTTCGTGGAACGGACGGGCGTCACGCCGGAGACGATGACCTGCACGTACATCTTCGATCCGCAGACGTATCGTGAGCTGCAGCCGCACGGAGCGCCGGGCGGACCGGCGCCAGGCATCAGCACCGCAGCGCCTCCGGGCACGGCTTCAGCGCCCGCTCCGGCCGCTCAGCCTGCCAGCGGAGAACCGGCAGCGTCTCAGACAGCCGGCGGGCCGCAGCCGCAAGGAGACAGCATCCTCGGCCGCTACTTCGGCTTCGTGCCGACGACATTCACCGCGCGCATCCCCCGCGACGAGCTGACGTACGGCAGCGGCAAGCTTGAGCAAATTTTCAGCGCGGTCCGCGCCAAAGGGCGCTTCGTACGCTTATTCGAGCAGTACGCGTCGGAGCCGTCGAAGCAGCCGCAAACCGTACCGTACGAAAGCTGGCTCGGCGTGAATTACAAAGTCGAGCTGGCTTCCGACATGAAGCGCAGCGAGATTCACTCCATCGGCATTCAGCTGCAGACCGGCGAAATTCGCGAGCGGTTTCACGACTGGGTGCTGCCGCGCAAGCTCACGCCGCGCCTGCCCGCGCATGTCTACGTCACGCCCGACCGGGTCGCCCTGCCGCGAGCCGTTCTGTTCCTCGAAGAGCATTTGGAACGGAAGCTTGCTGCTTACGATCACAGCTGGGCGCAGCAGGCGCAGCTGCGGCTGGAAGATGAGCGGATCCGTGTAAAGGATTACTACGAGCCGATGCTGCAGGCGGCCGAACCGGATAAAAAGCCCGAAATCGAAGCCCAATATGCCGGTCGCTTGCAGGAAGTCGAGTGGCAGTACCGCCCGCGCATCCAAATATCCGTCATCAACTGCGGTTTGTTTCATTTCCCGCAGACGAACGGGAGAGCGTACTGACGAACGACCGCGAACGAAAGCGTATTTACGGGAAAACTTTTTTGATGCCGGCTACAGGTTCTAACAAACTTTTTAGCGCATACCATATAAAATAAAGGCATATTCGCACCGGCACGCGCATACGGCCTTCGGCTCAGGACGCTTTGAGCGGCATCTTCGACTTGAAGCGGCCGGCCGCCTATCCTACTAGCGAAGCAGGTGAATTGATGAAATTAAGAACGTTAGGACTTGCCGCGTTCCTGCTGTGTACAAGCATGCTGCTCGCGCAGCCTTACCCTTCCGCAGCGCTGCAGCAGCCTGTCGCTCCCGCTGAATCGCGGCAAACGGCGGCAAGCGTCTCTGCCCCTGGCATTCCGGAAGAAATTCGCTCCGCCTCGTTGTCTGAGGCAGCCAACCGGTTCATTCTCGTCTTGTCGGCCCAGCCGGGCTTCGAGCAATGGAAGCAAGGCACATGGACAAGCTATCCGCTCGGTCCCGGGACTCACGGCTGGGTCATTCTTATCTCGTCCAGCGGCCGCGACATCGGCTACTTGGTCCTGAACGATGCAGGACCGGGGACGTACCGTCTGGCCGAATACGGCAACGGCGAATTCCCGCTGTTCAGCATGCAAACGCTGTACCGCAGTATGGTGCAGCTGGAACTGATCGATTATGCTTATACCACTGAACGATTGTATTACAACCCGCTGCAAGCCTTATGGAAAGTATCCGTGCAAGGGGCGGACCGCGAATGGTATCTCGATGCGAAGACCGGCGAGGAGTTCCCGTTTCAGGACGGGAGCAAGCTGCCGAAGCCGGAAACCGGCACAAGCCCGGGAATAAAGCCGTTCACGAAAACCGAACCTGCGCATAATATAATAGAAGCCGGGCAAACGACGCCCGCTGAACCGAATCAGCGGCTGCCGTGGGTGCAAGGCAAACCGGAACCCGGTATGACGCAGCGGAAGCTGGAGGAATGGATCCGCAGCGCCCGCAAACCGGTCTTCTCGGCCGAGCTGTACGCGGGAAGCGTCATTGTGCCGCTGTCCGTATCCGGTTATCACGTATGGTCCGGCGGTGACGTCTATGTCAAAGTCCTCCAGGACGACGACCGTTACCTGCCCTTTGAAACGCTGGCTTCGTCCGGCGGGTTTTATCCTTAACTTACGGTTTTTCTCCTCTTCCCTATATAGAAAAGCTTTACGCCACACCGGACCGGCCTTGGCCAATTCCGCGGTGCAAAGCTTTTCCTTTTTTTTGCCCTCCTACTCTTTAATGCGGAAATAGCGTTCGCGCCAAATCCGCAGCGCCACCGGCAGCAGCCCGAACCAGCGGTACTGCCACTGCTCCCGCACTTCCTTGCGCCCCGCGCGGACTTGCTTGCGTACATCCTTGGGTGTTTCGATATATTTCACGACCTGTACTGTCAAATATTTCACCAGCTCGTCGCTCTTGGCCATTGTCTATCAACCTCCTCCGTTTAGTATAGTCAATAGAAGACGGCAGCAAACGCCAGGCCATACGAAACGAAGCCGGATCGTGACAATCGGTGACAAGCGTAAAATCACGGTCCGGTTGGTAGTCCGGATGCATGCACCGCGGCAAATAAGGCCCCGGCTGCAAAGAAACACCCGCAGCGGCGTGAAGAGCCTGAGCACAGGATTCTTCCGCTTCTGCGGGTGTTTTTCGTATGGATGCAACTATATTTTTTCCGGCGCGTCCAGACCGATTAAGCGTAATCCGTTCTTCAGCGTAACCCGCACGCTCTGCACCAGAGCAAGACGGGCGCTGCGAACCCCGGGATCATCTACGAGAATCGGGCACTCGTGGTAGAAGCGGTTGAAGCTTTGCGCCAGATCGACCAGGTACCGGCTGACAATGGAAGGCTCGAGCTTGAGCATCGCCTGCTCGACGCGCTCCTTGAACAAGTACAGCTCGCGCACAACGCCCTGCGCTTCCGCATTCGTCAGCTGTGCTGCATCGATCGCCGAAGCGTCAGGCTTGTCCGCGCCGTCTCCCGCCTTGCGCAGCACGCTGCACGCTCTTGCATGCGTGTATTGCACGTACGGGCCGGTCTCCCCTTCAAAATTGAGCGCTTCTTCCCAAGAGAACACGATATCTTTGATCCGATTGTTGCTCAGATCGTTGAAGATGATCGCGCCGACGCCGACCTTGCGGGCCACTTCGTCCTTGTTCTCCATGTTCGGATTCTTCTCTTCGATAATTTCCCGCGTCTTCTCGATCGCCTTCGCCAGTAATTCTTCAAGATGAATGACGTTGCCCTTCCGCGTGGAGAGCTTCGCGCCTTCCAGCGATACTTTGCCGAACGGCACGTGCTGCAGCTGCTTCGCCCAGTCGTAGCCCATCAGCTCGATCACTTTAAACCACTGCTGGAAGTGCAGGCTTTGCCCTGCGTCGGTCACGTAAATCGCCTTTTCGAAATCATACGTGTTTTTGCGGTAAATCGCCGCCGTCACGTCGCGCGTATGGTACAGCGTACCGCCGTCTTTTTTCACCATGAGCGCCGGAGGCATGTTGTAATCGTCCAGACGGACAAGCAGCGCGCCTTCGTCTTCCTCCAGCAGCTGCTTCGCTTTCAGTTCGTCCAGAATCGCCGCCATTTTGTCGTTGTAGAAGCTTTCGCCCGCATAGGAGTCGAACTTGACGCCCAGCAGGTCGTACATTTTGTGGAACTCCTTCAGGCTGATTTCCACGAACCAGCGCCACAGCTTCTCGGCCTCCGCGTCGCCCTGCTCCAGCTTCACGAACCAGGCGCGCGCTTCGTCCTCCATCTCCGGCTTCGCGTCCGCTTCGTCGTGAAATTTGACGTAGAGCCGCTGCAGCTCGTCAATGCCTTCAGCCTCCACCTTCGACTGCTCGCCCCACAGCTTGTACGCCACGATTAGCTTCCCGAACTGCGTCCCCCAGTCTCCGAGATGGTTGATGCCGACGCTGTTATAGCCCATGAATTGGAAAATGTTATACAGCGCGTTGCCGATCACGGTCGAACGGAGATGACCGATATGGAACGTCTTGGCGATATTCGGCGACGAGTAGTCGATGACGATGTTCTTGCCTTGTCCCGTCTCCTGCGAGCCATACCGCTCGCCCTTCTCCAGCACCTCCGAGAGCACATCGGAGGCGAACTTTGCCGGATTCAAATACACGTTGAAATAGCCGGATACTGCGTCTACGCGAGCAACCGCGTCGTTGCCCGACCATTTCGACTTCAGCTCCTCGGCGATCGCCTGCGGCGCCTTGCGAAGCTGTTTGCTCAGTTTAAAACAGGGCAGCGACAAATCGCCCATTTGCGGATTCGGCGGATATTCGACCAGCTCCGCAATCGATTCCTCCGCGACACCTTCAAGCTGTCCGGCCAATTGTCCGGCGAGCCATTGTTTGTAATTCATTACCGATGAACCCCTTTCGTCCTGCGACCGCACCATGGTCAAACACTGCCGGCCGAATGCAATCCCTATCTTACCGGACATGCCGGCGAAGCTGCATTCGCGTTCATTCGGAAGCTTGCCTTCAAAGACCCGCATCTTTCAGCCCGACTTCCCCGAAAGCTTGACAATGCTTGGTCCTTATGATGAAAGCTCCCGCCGGAGCGCTTCAAATCGTTAATAAAGCACCCCGTTCGGGGTGCCTTTATTCAAGCGGCATAGGCGCTCGTTTGCCAGTCTTTACATAACTTACATTATATCGGCCCGTGAAAATCGAGTCAAGCGGATCGGGACGCAGCACAGCCGCATCAACGCCAACTTTCATTATGCGTTCGATCATGATCATTTCTCCGCGGCAACCGCGAACTGTACGCGTCCTGCATGAAACGGCGAAAAGCAGCCTTCGGTCCCACTGGAGCGATCCGCGAGGCTGCTTTCCTTATTTACAATATTTTTTGCAGAAGGACCACGTTAAGGAGCCGGCCGAATTTGAATCCGACCTCGCGCATCGTGCCCACCGTGTCGAATCCGTACACATGATGGATATGAATGCTGTTGTCGTTCCCTTCCACGATGCGGGACAATACCGTGTGAAGGCCCGCCGCCTTCGATTCGGCCAAAAGCCGCTCGAACAGCGCTTTACCGATGCCTTGGCCGCGCTGACCTTCCCGTACGTACAGCGACAGCTCCGCAGTTCTCGCATAGGCGAGCCGGTCCGAATACCGGTTCGCCGAAGCCCATCCGACGACGGCGCCGTCCTGCTCCGCTACCAGCACCGGGTACGCGGCGCCATGCTGCTCGAACCATTGCTCCTGCTGCTCCAGCGTGCGCGGCACCGTATCGAAGGTCGCCACCGTATGCAGAATCGCATCATTATATATGTCGAGTATTTGGGGCAGGTCTGAGGAAACGGCTAATCGGATATGCATCGCTGTCTACTTCCTTCTTTCCATGTGATTATCTTCTCTTCTAAGGAAGGCTTCCGCACGAAGCCTACTCTTCAAAAAAAACCTTTCAGCAGGCTGCTGAAAGGTTGCACTTTATACATAAGAATGCGGTCGAGAGGACTCGAACCTCCACGGGGGGTTAGCCCACACGGACCTGAACCGTGCGCGTCTGCCAATTCCGCCACGACCGCATATACATTGCCGCATAAAAAGTGGGGTGGGAATGATGCGGTCAAGAGGACTCGAACCTCCACGGTTGTTACACCACTAGAACCTGAATCTAGCGCGTCTGCCAATTCCGCCATGACCGCAAATCCATATCATTCTCGCAAAGCCTTCTTTTTAGGAGACAAATAGTATCTTATCATCCTTCGAAAGTGAAGTCAACAGCAAACAATAGCATTTTTTTAAACGGAAATTGGAATTGAACAGCCCGATTGGATCAGCCGTTCAACCACTCGCATACGCCCCAGACGATCAGCGCCCAAATCGGAAGCGTAAACAAAATTCCGAACACGGTTCCTTTTAAAGCCGAGCCTTCCTTCATCACGCAGCACGCTCCCTCCATGGCATCTAAGAGTGAATACCATCTTATGCAAGTCCTTCACGATTTATGCGTGTCCATTGCATTTGAAGTCATCCTTTCGCAGCCTTGGCCATATACATGTTCATGAATAGGTACCAGGGGAAAAGGAGCGATGAATCATGATATTGCTGCAAATTGCCGGGGGAATGCTGCTTGCGCTGCTGCTGTGGACCATGCTGAAGCTGACGCTGCGAGCGGCGCTTTGGACGATCGGATTCGCGATGATCGTTGCGTTTCTTTTTCCGGGGATCGCGCTGCTGCTCGGCGGTCTCGTCTTCGTGGCCGTCAGCTTGCTGGCTACCCTCGGACTGCTGGTGCTGCTGTCCGCCTTCCGTTCGTGAATCTCATACGCCCGCTTCGTCCTCCTTCAGCCTTCCCGGAACGCACGTAACGCTCCTCTTGCCCATGCGGCCAGCGCTTCGGGCGTTTCATGCGCCGGCGCATCGAACAAATGCGTGCCTTGGCCCGGCCTTCTCGTGTCGAGCATGATGACGTCGCCTTCTACCCCGCTATTTCCTTCCCGGAGCCGTAAAATATAATCTTTCTCCAGCATGATGTAATCGTCCTTCGCTTGTTCCGCCTGACGTTTTTTCACCACTTCACCCCCTTGATCCTCCTGCACTCTCATCTATGGCTAGGCTTGCCCGGAAATGCCCGGTTCATGCGCCGTTGTCCGTCTCAGGTAACGGGCTCCAGAGGCCATCACCGCTTCATATACCGTGCGGCCGATAGCATAGCCGAGCTGCGTGGCGGTGCCGGCATACCGGAACGACGTACCGCGCTGCATCGAGGCGATCAATACCGCGTCCGTCGTCGTGCCTGTCGCGAATGCGCCGGCGTCGTCCCGATCGTCGACCCGTACGCCCAAATCGTGCAGGGCGGCTGTCTTCGCCTCGGTGGCGGTAATGACCGCGTTGACGAATGCGGCATCGGTCAACGTGCCATCCACGACGACGATCGTATTGATCGTGCCGGGATATAAGGCGCTCACCTGCTGCGCCCGCCCCGCTCGCGCTTTGTTGCTGAACCCTGCGGTCACCCAGCAGCATACTTCACTTCCATCCGGGATCCGCTCGGCTTCATACGCCCTGTCCCGCAAATCCGCAGCCGTCAGCAGCGCGGCGGTCTGAAGCCCATCGATCCCATGCGCCGCCATAAACGCGTGCATCTCAGCCAGCGGATCGTCGCAATGGTAGTGCTTGTCCACCTGTCGGTTCATCAAATGCCGGTGCGTTCCGAAGCCTTCGCCCCACATCGACGAATTGAGCGTACGCATGGGCGTGTCCGAACGAATCGCGAAGAAGCTGGCCCAACCCAGATCCGTGAAGCTGTCTCGGAGCCCGGGAATCACGGCTTGTCCTCCTGCTCCGGCCACAGCTCGGCGCGCGTTTCTTCGTAAGGCTGATACAAGTAACTCCGGTCCAGCTTCACCACATTGCGGGTCCTCTTGCGAATCAGCACTGTCGTGTCGTCCCATGCGACGACATAACCTCTGACGTCATTCGTGCGATCGGCGTCGCGGACAACGCGAAGCAGCGTTCCGTTCAACCGGTATTGATCCAACTGTTCATCCGAAATCATAAGCAGCGCCTCCTTGACCTTTATAGACTCCTGCCTTATAAGATTACACCATTTTGGGGATACAATAAAACAGACCCGTTCGATACGAGAAGAGAGAGAGGATGGATAGCCATGGAAGCCGAAAATACCGCGCACAAAAAAACGTACTACATTACCGTCGGCTCGGCCGAAATATTGGAGCCGGAAGACGTGATCGGCAACTTTGAACTGGAAATTTTGGCGACCGAGGACGAGATCGATCAGTTGGAGGAATTGTTCGACGATCGTCTCGATTCGGAAGAAGCGTCGGCCGTCCGCTCGCATATCCCATTCCGGGAATACCATCACGATGAGCCGAATGACGATTACGACAGGTCGCTTGCGCAAATTTACAAACTGCTCCACCAGCTCGGAACACCGGAGACAAAAAAGCACATCGAGAGTATGAACATCCTGAAGCAATAACTTCACAGATCCGTCCCGTGTCCGTCCGTTCGACACAAAAGGAGCCTGTCCCCCGGCGGCCGGCCGGGAACAGGCTCTGTGTATCGGTAAAGCTTGGATCATCCGTTGACTTAGCCTACATGTTCTTTCGAATCGTTCGTCTCAAACCAGTAATCGAGCACCTTGCTGGACATAACCCGCTTATTTACATAGTCAACCTGCTGTTCGGTAAACTGTCCTTGCCAATCGATCTCCAGTTCCTTGCAAAGCTTCACGACCGTCAATAGTTCAGACCAAGCAACATATCGTTTGTACCAAAAAAACTGAGGATGCTCGATCATGTAGGGATACAGGTCGTCAAACTCCGTATGCTTACAATCAAGGGCACGTTCAAAATGAATTTTCGCCTCATTCAATTTGGTTACGAAAAAATCGGTTGGAATTTCTTTCCCCACAGCAGCACACCTCCTGGAAATTTACGCCAAACAACCTGCTGCTTGAGCGCGACCCAAGTGTTCTGAAAGTAATTATAATGGAAAACGCCGACCATGGGAAGGCTTTCGCCTGCGAAATATCCGATGCAAATGTTGCTATTCGATAGCGGCGCCGCTATTCGAATTCGATGCTGCCGCCGCTTAGCGAGGCGATCTTGACGAGCGACTCTACACGGATCCCCGATTCGCGGATCGTTCGGCCTCCGGCCTGGAACGACTTCTCTACGGCGATCCCAAGGCCAAGCAGCGTGGCCCCGGAGCGGCGAATGATCCGAATCAGCCCTCTGGCCGCGTCCCCGTTCGCAATGAAATCGTCGATAAGTACGACTCGGTCCGTCTCGCTTAGAAATTCCCTGGACACCATAATGTCGGTGACCATCCCCTTCGTAAACGACGGGACACGCTCGCAATACGTTTCGGTATCGGTGTTGAGCGTTTTTTTGCGGCGAGCGAACACCATCGGCACGTTCAGCTCCTGCGCCGCGGCGAATGCAATCGGAATGCCCGACGATTCGATCGTCATGATCTTGGTCACGTTCTCTTCGCGATACAGCCGCGCGAATTCTTTCCCCATCGCCGTCGTTAAAACCGGATCGACCGCATGATTCAATATGGCGTCCAGTTTGATGACATCGTCATTTACGACGATGCCGACCTCTTTTATTTTTTGTTTCAATAACTCCATGCGTATCCTCGCCTTTCGCTGGTCAAAACCTTTTCCGTAAACTTATCATATCGCCAAAGACGGTTTCAAGTATTCCTTACTGGAACTTTTAAAAATTTATGCAACTTTTACGCTTCATTCTTCGTCTATATGGGTATATAAGGTTATAAGGCGTGAAACTGGCATTCTATGAAGTGAAAAGCAAGTTTTCAAAATGAAAACCGGCGAAACGTATGTTATTTGAATAGATTTGGCCTTTTTTGCTCTTTGAGTAGCCGGGTGCAAACAGGTATGATTAGTAAGGCTGTAACGAGGAAGTTACAGAGAAAGGGAGTTCGAGATGAATAGAAAAAGAACCTCCATCGGCTACATGTCCGCACTTGTCACGATGACGCTGCTTGCCGCGGGATGCCAGAACCATAAGCCGGCGCCGGTACAGCCTGTTGCGGTTCAGAAGCAGGAACCGTCCGGTTCGCTGCCGTCCGCTCCTGAGCAGGATCAGGAGAAGCTGGCCGAGGCCGCAATGCCTCCGCAAGCCCCAGCCGATCCTCCGTCTGACTCAGAGAGCAAGGTAGCGCTGGTCAGCAGCGAACAGCCCAAGCCGGAAGAGCCGCAGCGCGGGGAGTCTAAACCGAATACGAGCACGAAGCCGCAGATTGAGATCAAGACTCCATATACGCAGGAGAAACCGACCCTTCTCGGGATTTCGCTCAAAACAAGCACGGAAGAAATGACGGAGAAGCTCGGGAAACCGAAGAACACCTTCATGATGGAAGACGACGCCGATCCGATTACCGTCTACGATTACACCGACTTTCTGGCCGGTTTTAACCAAAAAAATCAGCTGCAATTTATCGATATCCGCAGCGAAAGCATAGATCCGGGCCTCAACGGGCTGAAGCTCGGCGATCCGGTGGCCGACGTGAGCAAGGCGCTCGGGAAGCCAGATTCCAACACAAGCCTTGTCATGACATACAAATCGCCGGGCGCCATACTGAAGCTCGACATTGATCCCAAGTCGCAAAAAGTAAATTCGATCAAGCTTTTTGCGGAATAGCATTTCCGGCGCACAGCGTATGGAACCGGCAAACAAGCCAAGCCTTTATGGTTTGCGCGGCAAACCGGCTTCGTACGCAAAACGTTTTCAGGATCCCAAAAAAACCTTGATCCCCCGCGGGTCAAGGTTTTTCATTATGCGCGTCTACAGCAGCGGCTTTTTGCGAATGCGCCAATAAATATAGAAGGCGACGGCAATGAGCAGAACGATCACCGTAATGCTCAGCCCCATATACTGATGCATCATATCGAGAATGACCGGAGCGTTAATTCCGATCACATGGCCAAGCGTCAAAAACGTCGAGCACCAGATCAGCGCGCCGGAACCGGCGAACAGCAAGTAACGCCATATCCCGACGTTGCTCACGCCGGCGAGGTAACACGTAAAGTGGCGTATGCCGGGGACATAGTACCCGAATGCGACCGCCCAAAGACCGTACTTCTTGAACCAGCTCTCCGCCACATTCAGCCGTTCCGGCGTCAGCTTCACCCATTTGCCGAACTTGTACAGAAAGGGCTTGCCCACTTTTTTGCCCAAAAAATAACTGATCATCATGCCCGTCATCGCGCCGCAGAAGCTGACCAGCAGCGACATGCAGAAGCTCAGCAGCGGCTCCTCTCCCGCCGTCAACGAGCCGACGGTGGTCATCAATATTTCATCCGGGACCGGTATGCCGACAATGCCCAGCGCCAAAAGCCCGTATAACGCAATATAACCGTACTGATCAATGAGCCCAATAAGTTGCTCCACCCTGACACGCTCCAAGCAAAATTCGAAAGTAGGTTTAAACAGACAAGTATCTCTTATTGTAGCAGAATATTTGACATTTCCCAAGGGAGTACTGGCCGCGCTTCCCCATTTTTGACAAAACTTTAACATCCGCTTCTCAATTAAGGCATGAGGCTTGGACGAATCTCATAGGTTGTACTATACAGCCGTTGGAAGGGAGACGCACGGACTCATGAAAAAATGGGGAAGCATCCTGCAGGTCAGCTTTACATACGTCGGCACGGTCGTCGGAGCGGGCTTTGCTACGGGTCAGGAAATCCTGCAGTTTTTTACCCGGTACGGCGGTATGGCCACGCTGACCATCGGTCTGGCGACGGCGTTATTCGTATGGCTCGGGATCAAATTAATGTTGATTTCCAGCGATTTGGGAGCAAAATCGTACGAGGACCTGAACAATTTGCTGTTCGGGCGCCGAATCGGCAATTGGGTCAGCCTGTTTACGCTGGTCACGCTGTTCGGCGTATGCACCGTCATGTTAGCCGGCGCCGGCTCGGTATTCAAGGAACAGCTTCATCTTCCGTATCAAGCGGGGCTGGTGATCACGCTGCTGCTCGCTTTTTTGCTGCTGACCAAAGGAATGGAGGCCATCATGGCCGCCAATTCGATCGTCGTTCCGCTGATGGCGTTCTTCAGCGTCTTGATCGTGTGGGACACCTGGAACGCCCCGGGATCCTTCAACTGGATTGAACTGGACGCCGGCAGCTCCCCCCAGCGGGTCTGGTTCGCCCCTTTGCTGTATGCCGCATTCAATTTGACAATGGCGCAGGGCGTACTCGTGCCGCTCGGCGCGCAGATCAAAGACCGCTTCGTCCTGCGGTGGGGCGGCATTCTGGGGGGCGTGTGGATCGGGTGCATGCTCATGGCCGGCCATTTTGCGCTCGCGGCGCAAATGCCGGACATCGCACGATTCGAGATCCCGATGGCGCAAATCGTGCACAGGCTCGGTCCGGTGCTGCAAATGGCGTTCATCCTCGTGATCTACGGGGAAATTTTCACGACGCTGCTGTCCGACGTCTACGGGCTTGCGCTGCAGCTCGAGCAGCGGACGAGGCTGAAGTATAAGCTTATCGTCCCCCTCATCCTGATCGTCGCTTACGCTGTCAGCCAGATCGGCTTCAAGACGCTGCTGGCGTCGCTCTATCCGTTATTCGGCATGCTCAGCATGGCCTGGATGGTCATGATGATCTGGCACCGGCGCGGACCGGAGCGTCCGACTTAGCGAGACGGTAAGCACAAGGCGCACCGCCATCATCAGCATGCCGGCCAGCGTAAAAATAAAGCCGCACAGCAAGTAACCGTAATGATACGGAGGAAACGCATCCTTATCGCGAAGGACCGCTATCAGGTCGGTGAACAGAAACAGGCTGCCGATCACGAACAAAGCAAACAACGCATAATCGAAAAAAGTCCATCTGGATAAATGCGGCGCGGCGTGCATGTAAAAGGAAGCGCGCGGGTCGCCGTTTTCCGCAGCCTCCGCAGGCGACGCTTTGGATTGCGAGTAAAGCGTCCACCCCATCAACACAGCGGAGCCTGTAGCCGTCAAGCCGACCACACCGCCGACAACGGCAAGCAATGTCATCATGATGTTGCAGCCACCTCACATCGTTCGATAATGTTGGTTTCGAATGCATCACGGGCTCTGCAGCACAGGCGACGAATCGTTACGCCCCGCTGCGAGCCGTCAGGTAAAACGGGACAGCCAGAAGACCATCCAGACAAACAAGGCAAATACCGCCGCCGGCAAAAGGATCAGGACGGCCTTCATCGCCGCAACCGGCGGGAGAGGCGTATGCTTCCAGATCACGCGTTCGTTGAACATAGCGACGGAGCGCAGCGGGCGGGGAATCGCGCGGGCCGCTTCGGGCTGTGCATTCGCGGACGCCGCCTCCGTCTTGCCCGGCGTGGAAACGATCTTGCTCCGTTTCCAACCGGCCTTGTACGTCATTTCGCGCGGTGTACGCTGCTCGGGGTCCATGACCTAGCCTCCTCTCTCGTCTTGCAGGACATGATTTTCTATTCTAGCATAACTTCCCTACCGAATTCACGCGCAGTAGTTGATTCTCGGAAGTTATGGTACCATTACGGGGAAGCGATTCATAAGATTCTGGGATTCATGGGATTCATGCCATCCATCCATATCATCCATTACGGGGAGGTAAGGCTTATGCACAAGGTAGCCGTCGTTACAGGCGGGGCGCAAGGCATCGGGAAAGCCATTGCGCTGGAATTCATCAAGGCCGGCTATGCGGTAGCCGTTGCCGATACTGATATAGAAGCGGGCAGCGAGCTGACCCGGGACATTCGCGATCTGGGCGGTACGGGACTGTTCGCGCCGTGTCACATCGGAAAAACCGATGAAACAGAGCGATTCTTCAAGCTCGTGCTGGAAGATTTCGGACGAATCGACGTACTGATCAATAACGCCGGCATCGGACGGGGCGGCTCCATGCTCGAATTGCCGCTGGAGCGGTTCGAGCAAGTGCTGAACGTCAATCTGCGCGGCACGTTCCACGCATCGCAGCTGGCCGCCAGGGCGATGACGCAGCAAGGCGGAGGCGCGATCGTCAATATGGCGTCGACGCGCGCCTTCATGTCGGAGGCGGACACCGAAGCCTACGCCGCAAGCAAAGGCGGGATCGTCGCTCTGACGCATGCGATGGCGGTAAGTCTCGGCCCCTACGGAATCCGGGTCAACGCGATCAGCCCCGGCTGGATCGAGACGCGGGACTGGCAGAAGACGGCCAACCGGCAGAAGCCCATTCATTCCGAGCAGGACCGTCTGCAGCATCCGGCCGGCCGCGTCGGCACGCCGCACGACATCGCCTCCGCCTGCCTGTATCTGGCAAGCAGCAAGGCCGGCTTCATCACCGGGCAAAACTGGGTCATCGACGGAGGCATGACCGTAAAAATGATCTACGAGGAATAACGATTACAATCGCAGCAAGGAGATATGCATCATGTGGTTTCTATATGCCGTTGCCGCAGCCGTGTGCTTCGGCCTTCGGGGGATTTTGTATCAATGGACGTCACAGCGGCCGATTCAGCGCAACCTGCTGCTGTTCGGCGTTTATTTTTCGGGGCTGGCGATCGCCGCGGTGGCCGGCTTCGCGGCCGGACAAGCCTGGACATCCGCCGTATGGGTTGGCGTGCTGATGGGCTTGTTCTCATTCGTCTCCAACGCCGCCATGTATAAGGGCTTTGCCGTCGGCAAAGCTTCGCTCGTGGCGATGTTTACGGCGCTTCCGCCGGTCGTCGTCGCCGTGCTGGCTTATGGGTTATGGGGAGAAAAGCTGAATATATGGCAATTCGGGGCATTCATCGTCATCATGGGCGGTGTTCTCATGATCCGCTACTCCAGCGACCTGTCCTTAAAGCATCTGCAAGGCGCCGGCTGGGGCGTGCTGACGATGCTGTTCTTCGGCTTCACCGACTTGTCATCCAAGGCATCGACCTTGCTGGGCGCTCCGCCCCTGCCTACGCTCGTCGTCATGTACGCAACCGGCACGCTGCTGTTCGGCTTGTCATGGGCCGCGGACATAGCCCGCGAGCGTCAGGCCCGAGCACAGCTGCGGCAGACCGTGCAAGAAACGGCGGCCGGCGCGGAATCGCCAGCCGCCGCCGGTACGGAGAGCTCCGGGCGGCAAGAGCCATCCGTCTCCCCGGCTCCCGAAACCGTCCCGGCTCCCCGCTGGTCCGCCAAAAGAACGTTCCTGTGGGGCATGTTCGTCGGCATCTCGAACATTTGCGGCATGATGCTCATCCTGCCCGCATTCAAGCTCGGCGTGACCGGCCTGGTCTCCGCGGTCATTGCCATGAACGTCGTCATCGTGCTGCTCTATGCGCGATTCGGGCTGAAAGAAAAATTCAGCCGCCTGGAAACAGGCGGCCTCGTGTGTGCCATCGTCGGCATTCTGATTTTGCGCCTCGCGGCGTAGAAGTTCAAGGAGCCGCATCTCTCCGTTCTCCGGCATGCCTGAGAGATTGCGAGGTCCCCGCTTCTACCCGATCCGCATGACCGAAGGAACGGGGAAGCGGCGCCGGTACGCTTCCAGCACGTGCTGATGGCAGGTGAACAGCAGCAGTTGATGGCGTTCGCCGATCGTCTGCAGCAGTTCCATGCCGCGCTCCAGGCGGTCATCGTCGAAATTGACGAACAGGTCGTCGATCACGAGCGGAAGCCGGATGCCGGACACCGCATATTCGTCGGCAAGCGCGAAACGGATGCACAAATACATTTGCTCCGCCGTTCCCCGGCTCAGCTGTTCGACGGGCAGCAGCCCGCCGCCGGCTTGCTCGGCCAGCACCCGCTGCTCGCCGAGCGGGGCGACCATGCGGGAGAACCGTCCGCCGGTCACCATTGCAAAATAATCGGAAGCCCTCCTCATGACGGAGGGCTGTTTTTCATGCTCATACAGCCGTTTGGTCTGGTTGAACAGCGTGCCGCACATGGCGAGCACCCCCCACCGCTTCACAAGCTGCAGCAGCTCCGCTCGGCGTTCCTCGACCCGCTGCAGCTTCTCCGCGTGATCGCCGCCCGCTTCCAGCCGTTCGAGCTCATACTTGCGCCGGACGAGCTGCTCCCTGCAGCCTTCCAGCTGCGCCTGAAGCGCCGTCATCTCTTGTTCGACCCGCGACAGCTCCGCTTGCAGCTGTTCCTCGTCCATATGCTGCAGCTGCTCGTCCAGACGCGCCAGCTGCGCCTCGCCGACAAGCGTGACCAGCGCCAGCTCGTCCTCGCGCAGCTCGGCGAGCAGCGTCTTCCACCGCTCCGCCTGCCGCTGCAGCCGCCGCAGCGTCTCCGCGCTGTCCGCGCCGGCCGCCTGCAGCAGCGCCTCCAGCCGCTCGCGCTGCCGCTCCTGCTGCTGCCGCACCAGCGCCGCTTGCCGCGCGTGCTCCGCCAGCTGCCGGCGCCCTTGCGCGAGCCGCTCCCGCAGCGCAAGCTGGCGGCCCAGCTCCGCCTGCCACGCCTTCAGCGCCGCAACCGGCTCGCGCCCCGCGGCGACGCCGAGCTTCGCGGCGACCGCCGCCTCGAAGCCGCTGGCCTCGCGCTGCAGCGCCTCGCGGGCCGCAGCGTGGCGGCGCAGCTGCTGCAGCTGGCGCTGCGCCTGCTCGGCCAGCTGCAGCAGCGCCAGCGCCGCGTCGGGGCTCGCCGCCTCCGGCAGCGCCAGCTCGCGCAGCCACGCGGCCCAGCGCCGGCGCAGCGGCTCGGCGGCCGCCGCGTGGCGCTCGCGCTGTGCGCGCAGCGCAGCGAGCCGCTCCGCGGCGCGGCGGCGCTCGCCGTGCTGCGCTTCGCGCGCGCGCAGCTGCCGCTCGAGGGCGTCGAGCCCCGGCTCGATACCCTCAAGCGGCGGCGATGCTTCGCGGGCGGCTGCCGCTTCGGCGGCGCCGGCGGGCGCGCCGAGCCGCGGGAGGCGGCGCAATGCCGCCGTCAGCGCGGCTTCGCGCTCGGTCGCGTGCGCCTGCTCGCGCGCCGCCGAAGGCGCTTCGCCGGCGCCGGAACGGGACCGGCCGCTGCGCCCGGACTCGCTGCGGCCCAGCAAGGTAAGCCCCGCGGAGAACACCAGCAGCAGCGCAAAGGCGACGCCAGCGGCGACGTATTCGCGCAGCGCCGCAGCCAGCAGCACGGGCAGCAGGACGGTCGAAGCGTACACGGCATACGTCAGCAGCGGCAAGACACCTTTGGCTATGCGCCGGTCCGCTCCCCTAACGCCGGCGACCGGTTGCAGCCGCTGCCAATCGTGCTGCCGTTCTTCGGCATGCCGCGCCGCCTGCTTCGCCTCCTTCCACTCGTAGTACAGGCGACGCGTCGACGCGACCTGCTCGAGCGTCTGCCGCACATCGACTGCGTCGCTCTCTTCATCGCCGGCTGCGTCCCCTGCTCCAAGCTCCAGCGTCAGCCGGTCCGCCTCGCCCGCCAGCGTCGCCTCTTCCCGCTTGCGGGCGTTCCACTCTTCGCGGAACGCAGCAGCCTGCTCGCGCAGCATGACGAGCGACGGCAGTGCATCGAGCCGCGCCGCATCCCACCGCGGCTCGATTTGTCTTAACGTCCGCTCCAACTCGTCGGCTGCTTGCTCCGCGTCGAAGGCTGCGCGAGCAGCGCCGCGCTGCGCCTCCTCGTATGCTGCCCGCTCCTCGATCAGCCGCTCAAGCGCTTCGTGGTGGAGCAGCAGCGCCTCGCCCTCCGCCGCCTGCGCTTCCAGGCCATCCAGCTCGCGGGAAAGCTCGGCCGAGGCGAGCCCCGCCGCATCAGACAGCGCGGCAAGCCGCTCCTGCTCGGCTTCGATCGCTTCGAGACGCGTCACACCGTCCTCCGGGAACCCGCTCAGCTCCGGCAGCGCCGCCGCGTCGCGCAGCCCTTGTCGGCGGCGAAGCCAGTGCGGGCGCGCCCGGAGGCAGTGCCGGAGCCATTCGGCCTGCCGCTCGCAAGCGGCGAGTTCGTGCTCCTGCGACTCCCGCAGCTGCCGCAGCCGCTCCGCTTCCGTGCGAAGCGCTTCATAACGCTCGGCCTCGCCGCGACTGCCGGCCAGCTCCCGCTCCGCTTCCGCCAGCTCTTGCAGCGCCTTATTAATCAGCGGTGCCCGGCCACGCGGCCGGTACAACTGTTCCAGCTCTTGCGACAGCTTCCGCTCCGCCGCGCGGAAGGCGGAGGCGCTTGTGCCAAGCCCGGCACTGTACAGAAAGCCGCTCACCTCGTCGCTCTGCAAAGTGCCCAGCTCCTGCAGCTCGGTCAGCCCGAAGGCGAACAAACTGCGGAACAGCTCCGGCGTTATGCCGGCAAGCAGCGCGGACAGCTCGCGTTCCCCGCCGGTGCTCCCGTCATCGAAGATCACGCGCACACTGCCCGCAGACGGCGCACGGCCCTTTCCGGACGAGCCGTCCGTCCGTTCGACGCGAATGCGGCGTCCCTCCGCATCCGTCAGCGTGATGGCGCCGCCGTAAGCCCCTCCGCCGAGAGGTGCATACCGGTCGGCGGCGCTGCGGACGGAAAATCCGAACAAAACGCCGCGAATGAACGCCAGCAGCGTGCTTTTGCCCGCTTCGTTCGGCCCGTACAGCAGAACAGCCCCCGGAGCAAGCTCCAGCTCCATATCGCGCAGCGTTCCGAAGCCGTATACATGCAGCCGCTCGATCCTCATGCCTTCCACCCCGTCTCCGTTTTTGCCGCCTCACCTGCTGTCAGCGCATCCAGCGCAAGCTCCTCCGCCTCTCGCAGCCATTCCTCCAGCTCGTCGGCCGGGATGGAGCGAAGCAGCGAGGCGAGCTGCGGGTGGCCTGCCATAGGTGCCAGCGCTTCGGACACGAACGAGAGCATGCGCTCTTCGTCCCGCCCGGTCTCCTCCGATAGGCGCAGCAGGTCGCCCAGAAACCCGGGCTTGCCCGCCAGCTCCCCGCGATCCGCCGCTATACCGGTTTGGTCGTCGATCGACTCGACCCATACGATGCCGTCGGTACCATGCCGCAGCTCCGACTCCCGCAGCCCGGCGGCCAGTTCTGTCCGAGACCCCGCCTGCCGCACAACGGCGTGCAGCGGCCCGCGGCCCGTCAAGACGAGGCGCACGAGCGCCGTTCGGCCTTCGGCCGCCTCCCGCGCCGCTTCGATCGCTTCTTCCAGCGCATCCATCAGTTGCTGCTCGGTCTCCAGACCGGCAATCGATACCGTACGCATAAGCCAGCGCACTTCGTCAAGCGGATGAAACGTCAAGCCCGTATCGCCGGAAGATGATACTTCCACAACATAACAGCCCCGAGCGCCGGTCTCCCGGATATGCCTCCCCTGCGCATTGCCCGGGTAGACAACCCAGGGGCGCTCCCGCATGACTTGCCGCGTATGGACGTGCCCGAGCGCCCAATAATCGACGCCGCGAACGGTCAAATCATGCAAGCTGCACGGCGCGTAATTGTCATGCTGCGGGTCGCCGTCCACATTCGTGTGCAGCATGCCGATATGATACAGCCCGTCCTCCCACGGCCGGAACCCGTGCGACAAGTTGTCCGTCACGGCGGCTCGGGCGAACGAAATGCCGGAGATGCGGCACAAGGCCTGTCCTTCCTTGTTCGTCGCCACGCGGCTCTCCACCGCTTCGCAGCCGAACACGCAGACGGTATCCGGCAGCGTGAATCGGGCCGCATATCCGTCCTGCATCGGATCGTGATTGCCGTGAATGACATATACCGGGATACCCTGTCCGGCAAGCGTTTCAAGCGCCTGCTGAAAGCGCAGCTGCGCCCGCAGTGAACGGTCCTTCGCATCGTATACGTCGCCGCTGATCAAGACAAAATCGACCCGTTCCCGCTCTGCCAGCGCTACCAGACGGTCCAGCGCGCGAAATGTCGACTCCCTGACCTTCCCCCGCAGCGGCTCGGGAAGCTTGGACAGTCCCCGGAACGGGCTGTCCAAGTGAAGATCTGCCGTATGTAGAAACCGAAACGATACCAATCCGCAACTCTCCTTTGTGCAAAAGAAAGGCGGATCTCCGCGCGCTCCCGTGCGGGAACGACCAGATATTCCGCCTTGTCTTCCAATTTTGGAAACCAGCTGTCAGGACTCTTTCCTGTACGTGCGATACACGCTGCGCAGCTGCTTCACCACCCGTGACATCGAGTACGTATTGAGCGCCTTATCCAGAGCAACGCGCGAGAGCTGGTAACGGTACATCGAATCGCTCGTCACCTTTTCCAGCGCAGCCGCCAGTGCGTGGACATCGTCAACCGGCACGAGCAATCCGTTAACCCCGTGCTCGATTTGCTCCGCAATGCCCCCCACATCGGTACCGACGATAGCCAGCCCGCACAGCGCCGCTTCGGCGAATACCGAGCCGAACGCTTCCGCCCGCGACGGGAGCACGAAGACGTCGAAGAACGGCATGAAATCTTCCGGATGCAGCATATAGCCATAAAATATCGTGTCGTCGTAAATGCCGAGCTCTTGCGCCAGCGCTTCCAGCTCCGGGCGAATCGGGCCGTCGCCGATCAGATGCAGTACGAAGGGATGGCCCTTGCGTTTCAGCTCCGCGCAAGCATACAGCAGCGTATCGAGTCCTTTGGCCGGCACAAGCCGGCAGACGGAGATCAGCTGCGGCACCTGGTTTTCATGATGCACCGGCCGGAACCGCTTCTCGTCGAACCCGTTCGGAATGACGCCGATCCGCTCGGGCTCCTGCACGAAATCGGACAAATAATGTTTGAACGAATTCGAGACGGTAATCAGTTGATCCGCCTGCTCCTCCAGCTCCCGGTATATCGAAGTCAGGAACGCATACTCCGGTCCGTCCTTTCTGATCTTGCCGTTGAGCATCAGCTCGCGCTCGTAGCTGGAATGGACCGTCATCAGCACCGGCGTGTCCGGAAACAGCCGCTTCATGACCAAACAAGCGATCGGATGATGCGCGTGAATGATATCATATGTCGTTTTGATCCGCATCCGGGTCCACCAAATATAATCTTTGATCGTTTGGATATATTTATCGACTACCGGGTTTCCCGCATACGCTTCCCAATCGAACGTGGAGAATCGAACCTCTTCCGTTCCTTTGCCGCGCACCCGTTTGGGCAGCGAGAACAACTCCGTTTCCCAGCCTCTCCTGTTGAACCGGTCGAGCATAAAAGGCACCATGGAAGATACGCCGCCCGGCTGTTCGGGGGGGAAAAACAACGCTTGAAGTATACGCATGATATCCTCCTTCGGTCCGATCCTATCAAACGCTGCTGCATTCGAATCGTTTAGCAATAAATTAAATGATGTCTCCACTACATCGTAACAGGTAAAAAACGCGGCGACAAGACTTCACGAAACGAATGTATGTTTGGTATAATAGGCATATTGCATCCGCACAGGCCTGCGAATCGCGGCACGCGTATATTTCAAGGGAAGATGCGGACGGATCGGGAGGAACTCTCATTTTCATGAACAATGCCACGTTTACGGAGCTGCTGTTCGGACCGGCCGGCTCGTTTTTTATGTATTCCATGCTGATCGTGATTATCGTAATGACGCTGCTCGTCTCACTTCGACTGCTCATTACCCGGCGCAAAGTCGGGTATTTATCCATGGTCATTGCGCTGGTCATCCTGATCGTCCAGTACGGACAGCTGGTCGCCCACGCCGTGACCCAAACCCAGAGCGATGCCGGTACATTCACCGCGCTGCTGCTCAAGCTGCTCGCTTTCGTACTGCTCAACATCGGCATCTACCAGTTGTATAACGCGACACGCAAACGCGATATGGCCATATTCTTCCTGTTCCTGGCAGGGACCGCCGCGATCTCTCTTACGTACTGGAGCATTCCGGAATGGCTGCAGGAGAATATGGAGCAGACCTCGCTGCTGCGGCCGCTATTCATGGAGCTGTATTTGTTTATACTGCTGTTCGTCAGCTTTCTGCTCGTCGGCCCGCGAATCGGTCAGAACGGCAAATACCAGATCATGCTGACAGTCTATTTTGCCGCGCATATGCTGCATATGGCGAACGTGTATTTATTCGACGACAAGCAGCCTTATTTGAAGCTGTCCGAGCAGACGATTCCGTTTTTATTCCATATCGTGCTATTTTTGTTCATATTCGAACGCGTGATCGAAATTATGCAAGCGATTTATAATTCCTCCATTACGGACGGGCTCACGAAGCTGTACAACCGCAAATATTTTTTCAGCCGGGTGACGCAGTATATCGAAGGGCGCGTCCCCGTATCCGTCATCTTCAGCGACATCGACAATTTCAAGAAGCTGAACGATACGAAGGGACACCAGACGGGCGATGCGATGCTGAAGCAGGTAGCGCAAATTATGAAGGAAGAGACCGCCGACGCCGGGTTATGCGGCAGGTACGGCGGCGAGGAGCTGGTCGTGCTGGTCACAGACCCGGACACCGACCCCGCCGAGCTGGCGGAGCGGATTCGCGCCCGGGTGGAGCGGGAGTCGATCGTGACGGTCAGCATGGGCTACAGCCGATCCAAGAAAGGAGTAACCGCCGACGAGCTGGTCAAGCAAGCAGATGAAGCGATGTACGAAGCGAAGACGAGCGGCAAGAACAAGGTCGTCGGGCTTTAGCCTTCGTAAGCAACGGGGGCGTCGCGGTAAATGCTCGTCCCTACGTGCTTGCCTTCGCATACCGCCTTCATCGACCCGGCCTGATCGAAGTTGAACACATGAATCGGAAGCGAGTAGTCCCGCGCCAGAATAAATGCGGATTGGTCCATCACCTTCAAGTTTTTGGCAAGCACCTCGTCGTACGGGAGCGATACATATTTCCGGGCCGAATGGACCACACGCGGGTCGCCGTCGTACACGCCGTCCACGCCCTGCTTCGCTACCAGAATCGCGCCGCTGTTCACCTCCAGCGCCCGCTGCACCGACGGGTAGTCGGTCGTCACGTACGGCTGCCCGTTTCCGCCGGCGAAGATGACGATATATCCTTTTTCCAGATGATGCACGGCGCGAAGGCGAATGTAAGGCTCCGCTACGGCGTTGATCGGCATGGCGGACATGACGCGCACTTCCTTGTCCGTCTTGGACTTCAGCACGCCGCGCAGCATCAGGCTGTTGATAACGGTTGCCAGCGTCCCGATATTGTCCGCTTCCGCACGCTCGATTCCCCACGCCTCACCCATATGTCCGCGAAAAATATTGCCACCGCCGATCACGATCGACACCTCGACCCCCATGTTCACGACCGATAGTATCTCTCCGGCTATATGTTCCAGCCGGTCCGGCGCGAAACCGAACGCTTCCTCTCCTGCAACGGCGCCGCCGCTGAGCTTCACTAGCACACGCTTATAATGACTCATGATTTACCTGCCTCCTCTGGAATAGGATGAGACGCGCATACAAAAAAAACTAAAGCGCCTGCCGCCTTAGTTTCCAAATGCGAAATAGAATGCATGGCTTGGAACGATCCGACCCTTCCGCAACACGATCATCCTTTCTCGCTTTGTAAAATTTTCCTTTATCCAGAATACCGGATAGGATGCTATATTTCAACACCGAATCCGCCTGCCGCCTACTCGATCGTAAACAGATCGTCGATCGGCTGTTCCAGCAGCTCGCTGATTTTTTTGGCTGTTGCCGGTCCGACCGGCTTCACCGCCCGCTCCAGCAAACTGATATAGGCGAAGCTTAGTCCCGAAAGTCTGGCCAATTCCCGCTGCGTCATCCCTTTCACGATTCTCGCTCTCACGATGGCGTTCGTTCTTGCTCTGATCTTCACAGTCCGCCCTCCAATATTTGTATCTTCCCCCTTGATTATACCACGTATATTCACACTAGCAACCTATTATATTTACTTTTGTTTATATTAAAACTACCGTCATTCGCTTGATTTTATCCAAAAATATATTTGTGCTGAACTCTGCTTACTGTTATTATAATAACGTTAACTTTCCATTTACTAGAATTGAAGGTGTCGCGATGGATTTCTATGAGCAATTGAAAGATATGCGCAAAATGAAAGGGTTTACAATCCGGGAGCTCGCTGACCGGTCCGGTGTTTCTGCAGCATATATTTCGCAGCTCGAAAACGGAAACCGCGGAATCCCGTCCCCGGATGTGCTGATGAAGCTATCGGAAGGACTTAATATGCCTTATACGGAGCTGATGCAAATTGCTGGCTATTTGGAGAAATCGCCGCAAGCCCGGGAAGAAGGCGCCTATCGCAAGCCGCGCATCAATTTGCGGCGGTTTTTGCGGGAAAACGACCTGATCTTCGACGGCATCGAGCTGACGGAAGGCGACAAAGAATGGATCGAACGCATGCTGACGGTGTTGTTCTGGAAAGAGAAGAAGCGGAAGGATCAATCCGGGGATCCATCGTTCACCTACGAGAAGTAGCCATGCCCCGATCATACATAGAATCTTTCGGGTCCATGCCTTTGGGCAAGAAGCTGCCGTGGCGAATGAAGGTAATTCCTCATACCCGCCGGTCGTTCTCTATAGCGATTTGATGGTATTAATAGAGCAACCATGCTTGCATATGATCAAAAGTCCGGCTCTCCCGGCGGCTTGCCGCTTGTGGAAGAACCGGACTTTTTGCTGCGTTTCGTTATGCTTCGCGATAAGCAATCGGGTCTTTCGAGCCATTCTCCTCGAACCCTTTCAGCCGCAGACGGCAGCTGTCGCATACGCCGCATGCTTCCTCCTGCCCGTTATAGCACGAGGTCGTCAAATGATAGGGAACCTCCAGACGGTTGCCTTCGCGAATAATTTCCGCCTTGGTCCAATCGATCAGCGGCGTCTCGATCCGGATCGGGCCGCCCTCCACGCCGACGCGCGTGGCCAGCGCCATCACTTCCTCCACCTTGCGGATAAATTCCGGACGGCAATCCGGGTAACCGCTGTAGTCGAGCGCATTGACGCCGATATAGATCGCTTCCGCGCCGATGACTTCGGCATAGGATGTCGCGATGGACAAGAACAGCAAGTTCCGTCCGGGCACATAGGTGATCGGAATATCGGAATCGACCGTCCCTGTCTCGCCCGCTGCCGGCACGTCGATCGATTCGTCGGTCAACGCGCTGCCGCCGAACTCTTTCAGGAAGCCGAGCGAAATGACCTTGTGCCGGTCCTCCGTTCGATAATAAGCCGCAACTTGGCGGGCATTTTCAATTTCTCTCTTCTGGCGCTGTCCGTAATCGAACGTAATCGGGTAAATGTCATACCCTTGATCGCGCGCAATTCCCATGCATGTCGTACTGTCCAGGCCGCCGCTAAGAATGACGACCGCTTTTTTTATACTCATCTTCATTGCACCTTCTTTAATTATTGTTCCGTTTACACGCCCCGCTTCGCGGGGTCCCATATGATTTTGTGCAGCTGCATGTTCAGCTTCACGCGGGACAGCCCGTGCTCCAGCATCAAGGAGACGAGTCTGGCCGGCGGCATCGTTTCCCATACCGGGCTGAACAAAGGCAGCGCCGCCGTCGGATAGGCCGACAGCACTTCTTTGGCCGCGAGAAAATCGCGCTCGCTGCCTATCACGAACTTGAGCTCATCCTGGGACCGCAGCTTGACGAGATTGGCCGTAATCATCTTATCCGACTCGCCCGAGTCGGGGAGCTTGTAATCCATAATATAGCGCACTTCCGGCGCGTCGATCCGCTCCAGGAACATGCCCAGATCGATGGCGCCGTTCGTCTCGATATGCAAATCGGTAAACCGGCCCGTTGCCACAAGCGCTTCGATAAGCGAGGCGGACTTGTCGCCGTACAGCAGCGGCTCCCCCCCGGTCAAGCACAGGTGCGTGGAGCTGTAGCTCGTTGCCTGTTCTACAATTTGGCCAATCGTAAGCACATGCTCCGCCTCCGCTGGAGGGTAGCTGTACTTCGTATCGCACCACGTGCAGCGCAGATTACAGCCGAACAGACGAACGAACACTGTCGGAAATCCCGCGCGCGTTCCTTCGCCCTCGACCGTTTCGAATATTTCCACCATCGGAAGCTTCACGTCGTACACCGCAGCATCCGGCCGCTTCATGCGCGATCATCTCCCATCATTTGCGCCGTTACCGCAGCGTAGCTTGTCGGCGTCTCCCACAGGCGGACTTCCTCCACGCGTACGTTCGGCAGCCATCCTTCTTCCCGCAGTGCCGTATCCAACTGCTCGTACATCCAGACGACCATGTTCTCCGCTGTCGTATTCATCAGAGGGAGCGCCTCGTTCAAATACCGGTGATCCAGCCGGTCGATGATCCGCTCTTTGGCGATTCGTTTGATATCGGCAAAATCGATCGCAATGCCCCGGCTGTCCACTTTGCCGCGCATAATGACCTGAAGCTTGTACGTATGGCCGTGCAGGCTCTTGCATTTGCCGTCATAGCAATGCAGGTGATGGGCGCTGTCGAACGTAAACTCTTTGGATACGAGCACTTCTTTATCGTGATATTTGAGCTCGTTTTCTTGTATATCGCGACCCAAGGTTTGTATTTTTCTAGGAATTTCGTATTCCATCGCTGTTCACCTCTCTACCAAAAAACACACACCATTATATCATGCGGGAATCGCTTCCTACAATATGGTGAAACTTGTATAATGAAACGGGAAACCTTTTGGGGAATCGTATGAGGACAAGCTGACTGAATAAAGGAGTTTGAATGATCGCTATGATTGCACTGCCAGAGGCTTATATACAACAAATGAAGGAACAGCTCGGCGCGGAGGCGGACGCCTTCTTCCGCAGCTACGCTATGCCCCGAACGCAAGGGCTGCGCATCAACCCGGGCAAACTGAGCGCGACCGGCGATGCGATGAACCGGCTGCGCGGTTTATTTTCATTGGAGCCGGTGCCGTGGTGCGAGACGGGCTTCTACTATGAGGAAGACACCCGGCCCGGCAAGCATCCGTATCACGCCGCCGGGCTTTACTATATTCAGGAGCCTTCGGCCATGTCGGCCGTTGAGCTGCTGGACCCGCAGCCGGGCGATGTCGTACTGGATCTCGCGGCTGCGCCCGGCGGCAAATCGACGCATATCGCCGGCAAGCTGGGCGGCGAGGGGCTGCTCATTTCCAACGAGATTCACGGCGCGCGCGCCAAAGTCCTATCCGAAAACATCGAACGCATGGGCGTGCGCAATGCCGTCGTCGTCAGTGCGACGCCGCAGCAGCTCGCCGAGCGCTTCCCCCGCTTCTTCGATAAAATGATGGTCGATGCACCATGCTCCGGGGAGGGCATGTTCCGCAAGGAC
This sequence comes from Paenibacillus solanacearum, assembly GCF_910593845.1. Classification (GTDB taxonomy): domain Bacteria; phylum Bacillota; class Bacilli; order Paenibacillales; family NBRC-103111; genus Paenibacillus_G; species Paenibacillus_G solanacearum. The sequence continues at coordinate 38,864 of NZ_CAJVAS010000010.1, forward strand.
CCGGAAGCCGTTGCGGAATGGTCGCCGGGGCATGTCGACATGTGTGCGGCGCGGCAGCTCGATATACTGGAATCGGCTGTCACCATGCTGAAGCCGGGCGGGCGGATCGCATATTCGACCTGTACGTTTAACGAGCTCGAGAACGAGCGGACGGTCGAAGCGCTGCTGCGGCGGTTTCCGGAGCTGTCGCTGGAACGGACAGAGCGCATCTGGCCTCACCTCCAGCAGGGTGAAGGGCATTTTGTCGCCGTACTCCGGCTCAGCGGCGATGCCCGCGAAGATGCGGCGCCGGCTAAGAGGCCGGAACGAACGGATGCGGCGCGGCGCTCGAAAGGCAACCGCGGCGGGCGGCGGCCGGGGGAGGAAGCGATAGAGCAGTTTCGCCGCTGGGCTTCCGAATCGCTGATCGGAGGGAGCTTGCCCCTGCCCCCGGGGGAACCGGTACTGTTCGGCGACCAGCTCTATTGGCTCCCTTCAGCGAACGGCTGTCCGTTCGGCAGCACGTGGCTGACCGGGCTGAAGGTGCTGCGGCCTGGACTGCATCTGGCCGAATGCCGCAAAGGACGCATCGAACCGGCCCATGCTTTGGCGCTGGCGATGCCTTGCGGCGACCGCGCAGGCGCAGCCCGTCAAACGATCCGTTTGGATGCGAATGATACCCGAATCGTACGCTACTTGAAGGGCGAGACGCTCCCCGCAGCGCTGCCGCAGCAAGGCTGGGTCGTTATCGCAGCGGACGACTATCCGCTGGGCTGGGGCAAGCAATCGGACGGACAAGTGAAAAATCATTACCCGAAAGGGCTCAGAAAATCGTAACGAGCATAAAAAAAATATCCGGGCATGGCCTGAACCGCACGCCGATGGTTAGCTGTCTAACGATCGGGGTACCGCTCCTGCATGCCCGGACGGTTTTACCGTTCTATACGCATTGCGAACTTAATGCACTTGTTCCGTTTCGAGCAATACTTCCTCGATGAGCCGGTTTTGGTGCATCATGCTCAAATTGATCGTGTCGAAATCTTTTTCCTTATCCAGCTCCTGCATCAGCATCATGGAGATCAGCTCGCGGTCATCGCTGCTGCCGGCTACGCGAAAATCAATAAACCCGGTCAACTGCCGCTGGCTAATATCGATCGTTGCCGTTCCGATCGGCAAGCCGCCGTAGGTTGACTGATAAATCTCATAGGTCAGCACATCTCCGTCGTCTCGCACGAGCATTACGGAGTAATCATGCTGATCGCTGCGCTTGTACCAGACATGCTCGCTGTCCGATACTGTCTCAGCCTCCGCTTCCATCTCCGCTTCGTCCAGTAAATCTTCATGCGTCAGTTCGATCGTTTCTATGATTTCATGATTGAACTTCATATCGATCACGAAGCTGTCCACCTGATCGTCGTCAAAATCCAGAACGAGCAGGTCGGCCACGACATCCAGCTCTTCTTCGGTCGGCTCCATCAGCCAATTCACCGTCCCGCTCACTTCGCGGTCTTCGATCTGGAGGAACACTTCCGCGACCCAATCTTCGTCTTTGTCGTAAATATGATACTCAATCGCATCGTCCGCTTCGCCGACAACGACTAGTTCAAAGTCGGCCATCGAGTAGTCTCCCCGTTCCATAGGGCCCTCATCTTCGATCCGGGTATCCGTATCGACCCAATCGGAATCGAAATCGAAATCTTCATCGATACCGGTTATTCGCGGATACGCTTCATCCAGGCTTTCCGTCGCAATAATATGGTCGTAGCTGCCGTATGTAGCCATCACTTCGCAGCTCTTCGCCTGGATCGCGCCGGCCAAAGCCTGTACATAGGCGTGCACGCTTTCGAAAACCGCTTCCTTTTCCGATTCCGAAAGAACCTCTTGCTCCAACTGAAGCGCTCCCGCAATGCGGTCATTTTCCCGGTATACCAACGATAAAGTGCCCACGGAACGATGATTGAATAATATATCGTTGACTTCGCCGCCAGCCGTCTTCAAATCCGGTCTAAGCATCACATTAGCCATTCGGTTCCCTCCAAGTTAGGCGATAGTGGAAGCACAGTTTTCGGCCGCCCCTGTATATCGTGCCCTCCGGAGCCCAAGATTTATTCGCCGGGACATATGACTATAGCGGATCCGGGCAGACGGCCATAACCTATAGTAAACCGATACCCCTCCTGATCGGTACAATATCGAGAGGAATGATTTCCATGTCTCATGTTCACGGCTTTTTCACATCGACAGGCACGATTCTGGTACTGTACATCCTGCTGGTGATCATCCTTCGCGCAGGAATATATTGATCCCCCGCCTGCTTGCAGCATCCTAATGCGCAAAGAGAGGTCAGGACTCGTTGTCCCGACCTCTCTTTGCACATTGCGGCAGGCGCGCGCCGTTCTGACGCATTGGCAGCGCGCTTGCTTATCCTTCTTGCCATCGCTGCGCCTGGACGAGCTGCTCCAGCTCCGCTGCCGTCAGCTCGCGGCTTTGTCCGGTACGCAGCGCCGGATCAAGGACCAGGGGGCCCATGGAAAGCCGCTTCAAGAATACGACTTTCTTACCGACGGCTTGAAACATTCGTTTGACTTGATGAAACTTTCCTTCCATAAGCGTCAGCTCGATTATGGACCGCTGTCCCTGATCCGGGTTACCGCCGTGCAATATATTCAGCCGGGCCGGCATCGTCACATAGCCGTCGTCCAGCGTCACGCCACGGGCGAACGCTTCGGCATCGTCAGCTCCTACGGCGCCGTCCACCTCCGCATAATACGTCTTCGGCACATGCTTCCGGGGAGAGAGCAAATTATGCGCCAGCTTCCCGTCGTTGGTCAGCAGCAGCAATCCTTCCGTATCTTTGTCCAGCCGTCCGACGGGAAAAATCTCGAAATGCGCGTATTCGTCTCCGAGCAAATCCAGCACCGTCCGGTCTCTCGTGTCTTCCGTAGCCGATACGACCCCTTGCGGCTTGTTGAGCATCAGGTAGACGAACTGGCGGTACGCCACCGGCTCACCCTCGACCATAATGCGGTCCCGGTCCGGCTGCACCTGCATGCCGCTGTCTTTGGCCGTCTTGTCGTTTACGGACACGGCACCGCGCTTGACGAGCAGCTTGATCTCGCTCCGCGTACCGTAGCCCGTGTGGGCGAGCAGCTTGTCCAGACGCATCGTCGCTTTCATTAGGTCCACCTCCACCCGGGGGGATATTCGTTCTTGAGCAGGCCGTCCTGCCATTTGCCCCAGCCGACGGGATGTCCGTCGACGCACACGAGGCAGTAGCCCTTCCGCTCCACGCTTTCATGCGCGGCGTGGAGTTCTTCCGGGGCGAGCTCCAGCGTCTCGCCCTTCAGATAGCGCACGGCCCGCGAGTCGTGGGCCGTCAGCATAATCCGGCGCAGCGCATCCTCCGCGCGCAGCCCCATCGCCAGCGCGTGCGAAGGCACGAAGCGCTGCTTGGCCGCGCCGCCCAGATACCATCCGGGCCGGATGACCCGGATGCCGTCCAGCGGCGGCAGCCCTGCCGGCGCGGCGTAGACATGCTCGCCGCGCAGCTCCACGGCCGCGGGCAGCGCCGCGGCCAAATGCTCGCGCGCGAAGCGGGCCAGCGCTTCGCGCGGGTCGGCCACCGCCGCTGCCGCACGGCCGGCACGGGCTGCGCTGCCGCTGCGCGGCGCGCGCGCGGGGGCCGACGCTGCCGCGGCGTGCGCGACCGCCTGCCGCACGCCGGCTTCGCCGCGGTGGCGCAGCACGGCTACGAAGTGGCCCTCGCCCCGCAGGCGATGGGGCCACAAGCGCGCCGTGCCGGCCACTTCGCCGGCTCTCGCGTAGCGGCCTTCGGGCAGCCAGTCCGGCCGCCCCGGGGCGAATCCACCGTGCCCGGTCACAGCGGGCACGACCTCAAACGCCGGATGTGCGTCCAGAAATTCGGCGATGATCGCTTCGTTCTCTTCCGGCGAGAACGTACAAGTCGAATAGACGAGCCGTCCGCCGGGACGCAGCATTTGCCCGGCTTGACGCAGCAGCGTACGCTGCATGTCCGCGTACTTGTTCACCCAATCCGGCTGCCAAGCTTTCGCCATGTCCTCTTCCTTACGGAACATCCCTTCCCCGGAACACGGGGCGTCGACGAGAATTTTGTCAAAATAACCGGCAAACGTGCGAATCATCCGTTCCGGGTCCTCGTTCAGCACAACCGCGTTGGTCACGCCGCACAGTTCCATATTTTTGACAAGGGCCTTCACCCGGTCGGGGTGCACATCGTTAGCCACGATCAGACCCGTGCCCTGCAGCTTGGCCGCAAGCTGGGTCGTTTTGCCGCCCGGCGCGGCGCACAGGTCGAGCACATAATCGCCCGGCTCCACCCCAAGCAGCTCGGCCGGCGCCATGGCGCTCGGCTCCTGAATATAATACAAGCCGGCATGGTAATGGGGGTGCTTGCCCGGACGCGCCGCCTCGCCGTAATAAAAGCCCGTTTCCGCCCAGGGCACCGGGTCCAGCTTGAGCTCTGTCAGCTCGAGCAAACGGGAAGCAGACACTTTGAGCGTATTCGCCCGTAGCCCGTACAGCCGGTCCTCCTCGTAAGACGCCAAGAAGGCCGAATACTCGGCCCCAAGAAGTGATCTCATTCGTTCTAAAAAAGCAGCAGGCGCAGCCGGCCCTGTCATCGACAAATCAACTCGTTTCGGTAGGAATCTGGAAGAAATATATTTTGTCGCCTTCCGGCTGCGTATGATACCGGGACAGCCAATGTCCGCTCAGCCAAACAAAATCGCGATTATCCCAATTGTACTTCTTATAATTGTTCACTGCAACGATCAGGTCCGGGCGTGTAAACGAGCTGACGAAGATCCGCTTGCTCGTTTCATCCGCATACATGATCGCATCTTCCTCCGGCAGCAGGACCGCTTCTTTCGTCCGCCAGCGGGACGAATAATACGTGCGATCGGGCATGTTCACGAACACCTGCTCCGCTGCCGTTTCGTTGTTGACATCGGTAAACGCGCTCCCGAACAAGATGTCTTTCCGGTCCCAGCCGTCGGGCACGTCGATTTTTTGCAGCGGCGTCATCGTACCGGTCGACAAATCGCCGGCTAGCCAGCCTGTCGTTTTTTTGTAGGGCAGCCCTTGGCCGTTCGTCTCCACCGTGAACCGGTGAAGCAGCACGATCTTCTTGTCCTCGCTGTAGCCTCCCCCGTATTCCAGCCGCTCCGGCGAATCCTTCGGCAGGCTGAACCGCTGCAGCGGCGCGCCCTTCAGGTCCGCGAACTGCACGCCGAACGGATACAGCATCGCCCGGTTATCGTTGAGACTAAAATGCCGCACCTCGCGGTCATACGTGAAGTTGTAGTACAGCAGCTTGCGGCCGGCGTCCATTCCCGCCTCCACCAGACCCGTCTCCGCGGCAAATGGCTGCTTCGCCTCCGACGTATTCAGATCGATCCATCGCACATCGCTGCGGAACAAACCGGCCGCATACAGCGCGATGCCCGCAGGAGACGCGATGAGCTTGTCCCTTACTTCCAGCTCCGGCACCGGCGGCGCAATAATGTTCGCGGCGCCCGTCTGCAGATCGTAGCTGACAATCCCTCTGCCGCTGTCCTTCAGGAGCAGCCGCCGTCCGTCGGGCGATACGGCCGATTCCCCGAAGGTTATCGCTGATAACGCTCTGTCTCCGTCCTGGAAGCGGTACAAATCGAGCACCGGCGTAACCGTACGCTTCGCCACCGAAAACCGGTTCACGCGAAGCACCCGGTCCCGGCCTTCGTTTTTTAGCGTCAAGTATAACCATTCATCGTTATTGACAAAGCCGAGCAGCTTCGTGAACCGCAACGCTTGCTCGGGGGCTGCTCCGAACGAATAACCGATCGGGTCGCTTTGCAGCAGCTGCCGCTTCGGATCAATCGTCACCGCGTCCGCCTGGCTCCACGTTCCGTCATCCCGCATATTCGTCCGCATGACAATATAGACGATTTGGCTGCGATCCGGCAAGCTGTACTGCCCAATGACATGCGCCCCGTCTTTTAGTGTATACAACGTGCCCTTCGTTACCTTCGATTTCGATGCCGTCAACTCCGGGAATTCATGTGCCGTGATGGAGCCGTTCTCTGCCTTAAACGCGTCAACGACTCGATAGCTTGGCGCTTCCGTAAATACCGCGACATTGTCCGCCGCACGCTCCGGCTTTATCGCGTCCCGCGTCGATTTTGCCCCGCTGGTCAAATACAAGCCGTAAAACAGCAGCGACGCGATGCAAAAGCCGAGAATATAGCCTATATACGCCGATTGTCTTCTGATCATGGACCCCCCTGCGCCTCCCTAGTCGTCAACATCCATGATTGCGGCTTATGTTCGCAAATCTGTTTAATTTAAATTCCACAAGACAGTCGAAATTCCTTCCTGTTTGTTGTATGATCAAGTTAGGAACATTTATTTAGTAACCTATGTTTTTTAGGCGGACAGGTTGGTTTTATATTTTCGATGGAAAGTAGGAGCAAGATGAAGAAACTGGCTATTTATTTATCGATCATTGTTGTACTTTTCGGCGCATTGTATATTGTCAATCAACAGTCAACCGAGGCAAAGCTGGGCAAATATACGGACAATGTATACGGCATCGCGCCGGGCAAGCTTCATCCCGAAACGATCAAGCAGCTGGACGACCCGAACTACCAGAACATCATCTTGCCGGACGCGCTGGACAAAAAGATTACCGCAAAGGAAAGTTTCTTCCTGTACTACTTCGCTTCCACCTGCGTTCACTGCAAAGCGACGACTCCCGTACTGATGCCTGTCGCCAAATCGCTCAGTGCGGACATCAAGCAGTTTAATCTGGAAGAATTCAAGAACGGCTGGGACAAATACAAAATTCAAGCGACGCCGACTTTGATTTATTACAAGGAAGGCAAGGAAGTCGAGCGCATCGAAGGCGAGCAAACGGCCGATACTTTCAAAAATTTCATTTCCAAATACAAGTCATAAGCCTTTTTTTCGCGACACGCCAAAAAGTACTGGATGCAACCGATCCAGTACTTTTTTCGTTGAATGCTGTGACTTGCCTCTTCCCGCAGTTCGGTCGTCACCGGTTCGTGTCCGCCTCATGCTCGCCTGGCGGATGCAGCCGAAGCTTCTCGACGGCTTCTTCGAGCACCGGGTCGACGATACGAATGTCCAAGTCGTAACAAGCGAACGGCTCCTCGTGCAGCCGGTGCAGCTTATGCAGATAAAGACGGCTTTCCTCCCGGAGCGACGCCAGATCGATTCCGAGCGTCTCCGCCGGATGCCCTTCCAGCTTCTCCAGCGCTGCGGTGAACAGCTTGATCGAGCCATTGGCGTTGCCGTTCTGGTGATGGTACAGGCCGACCGCGACTTGCAGCAGCCCCTGGTACAGCGGATCGCGGCCTTCTTCCAGCCACAGCTCCTCCAGCACTTCATGACATTCGAAATAATCGCGGGCCATATTAAAATAGTATATAAATTGAACGTACAATCGGTCATACGTCTGCAAGTCGATGAACCTCCCCCGTTCGAATCGGCGTCATTTGGAGGAGTTGCCTTTTTTCGCGCGGACGATCGCTTCCTCTACCTGACCGAGCAGCTCCTTCAGCAGCCATACGTCATCCGTATCCCACAGCTCGTTAAACCGCATCTGGAATTGCGCCGCCTCGCGCACACGATGGAAAAAGTACAGCTCATGGATGCCGTTCAATACTTTGGAAACGATGTTCGACTTATCCTCGAACAGCTTCTGCGCTTCCATAATTTCCTCGCGGATGCTGCTCATTTCCTGATCGAGCAGGAACGCCGCTTCCGCCGCCTTGCTCAGCCGGTTCACCACTTCCTTCGGCAAGCTTTCGCGGTACTTGTAGTTCAGCGAATGCTCGATAGTCGCCCAGAAGTTCATCGCTAGCGTACGGAGCTGGATTTCTGCAAGCACCCGTTTCATGCCGAGCGCGGTTTGCACCGGATATTCCACAATAATATGGTAGCTTCGATAGCCGCTCGGCTTTTTATTTTTAATGTAGTCTTTCACATACAGCACCGTCATGTCCTCGCGCTGCCGGATCAGCTCCGCGAGACGGTCGATGTCTTCCACGAACTGGCACATGATCCGGATGCCTGCGATGTCCTCGATCCCGGTCTCCAGCTGCTCCATCGGCACATTAAGCCGTTTGGCTTTCTCGAGGATGCTGGACACCTTTTTCACGCGTCCGGTTACGAATTCGATAGGCGAGTATTCCTCACGGCTTTTCAGCTCGGTACGAAGCGTCTTGAATTTCACTTTCAGTTCTTCAATCGTCTGCTCGTAAGGCAGCAGAAATTTTTTCCAATCCCAGCCTTCCATTGTTGTCAACCTCCTACGTCGCAACTTCCCTCTATTCCCTATTCAGATGGAAGCTGTCAGCCAGTGCAACTTCCCCTGCTGCTTGGGAGTGAAGTCATCAACCTCCACAGCTCCCCTTCTCTCACAGAGACGAAAGCTGCTGACACCTGCAGCCCCCGCACAACCGGCGGGAGCTACGTTACTTCGAGCGATGCGCCGATCCGACCGCTTCCGAGATGCGGCTGAACCCGTCTTTGCGCAGCAGTGTCTTGAGCCCGTCGTTCAGCTTGCGCAGAAGCCCAGGACCTTCATATATAAGGGCGGTATACACTTCGACCAGACTGGCTCCGGCTCGTATTTTTTCGTATGCGTCCTCCGCCGTAAAAATACCGCCCGACCCGATGATCGGCAGCTTTCCGTCGGTTAACCGATATATCGTCCGAATGAGCTCGGTAGAGCGCTCAGTGAGCGGCCTGCCGCTAAGCCCTCCGGTTTCCTTCCGGTTCTCGTGGGACAAGCCGTCGCGGGAAAGCGTCGTGTTCGAGGCGATAATGCCGGATACGCCGCTCCGGTCGATCGTAGCCACCGTATACTCGACTTCCTCCGGGGTTAAGTCCGGCGCGATTTTGACGAGCACCGGCTTTTGCCTCCCGCCGAATTTCGCGTGCTGCGCCTGAATTTCGCCGATGACCGCGGCAAGCAGCCGCGACAAGTCGTCTCCGTGCTGCAGATTTCGCAGATCCGGGGTATTCGGCGAGCTGATATTGACCACGAAAAAATCGCCGTACCCGTACAAAGCCCGGATACAAGCGCGATAATCGTCCTCCGCCTGCTCGTTCGGCGTCGTTTTGTTTTTGCCGATATTAATGGCAAGCGGGATGGAACGATGTCCCTGGTTGCGGAGATTCCGCTTCATGCCGTCGATCCCTACGTTGTTGAAGCCCATCCGGTTGATGAGCGCAGCGTCCGGCGGAAGCCGGAACAAGCGCGGCTTTTCGTTGCCCTCTTGCAGTTTAGGCGTCACCGTCCCGACTTCCATGAAGCCGAAGCCGATGTTCGAAAAGCCCGGAACCGCCTTCGCGTTCTTATCGAGGCCGGCGGCAAGCCCGACCGGATTATCGAAGCGGATGCCCCACAGCTCCGTCTGCAGCTCCGGACACGGCCTGACTCCGTACATGGCGCGGAGCAGTCTGCGTCCGCCCGGCACGTTTCCAACCGTATGAAGCCCGTCGATCGTAAGATGATGCGCTTGTTCCGGATCCATCCGGAACAGCACCGGCTTTGCTATATTTTTGTAAAGCATCTGTTATGTTCTCTCCCTCTGAAGCCGCGTATCCTAGTGCAACCCTTCTTTTGACAGTTTATCGTTAAATCGCTCAAAAATAAAGTAGGCATCTGTGAATTCTGCATCGGCGAATCGATTCCGGTTATGCTAAAATAGGCTTAAACCCTAGAAAAGGCAGGACTGATCCGCATGCCAAAAAAGAAAACCTCTTACGTTCAGCGCAAACAAAAGGACGAGCCGAACAAGAAGCTGATTATATGGATCAGCTCTATCTTCGGGCTCATCGTCATCGCCATGGCCTTGCTGCTGATTTTGAATCCTTGAGTCTGCGGCGGTTCGTTGATAACGGCTCGCGATGCGACGCGCATCAATCCAGCCAGCGGTATACTTTGCCCGGATTCGTATCGTCGCTTACGGCAGGCACCTGATACGGCTTGCCCGAACGCACCTCTTCGAGCGGCAGCATCCCTTTTCCGATCGTAACGGGTGTGCCGAGCGGCACCAGATCGAACAGCTCTTCAATATCTTCCTTGCGCATTCGTATGCATCCCAGCGATTGATCCTTCCCGATGCTGGACGGCTTATTCGTGCCGTGAATCGCGTAGTTCGTATCGGATAATGTCATACCTCTGCTGCCGAACTCGCCGTCTGATTTGCCGTTCGGATTGCGCACCTTCTCCGAGATGGCGAAGGTCCCTTCCGGCGTACGGGAGCCGCCCAAACCTACCGCATAGCTGCGTACAATGATATTGCCGCTCGCTACGGCGAGCCGGTGCGCCGTCTTGTCCACGATGATCCGCATCGGCTCGCCGAGCGGTTTGGTCAGTCCGTCCGTGCCCGCCTCAGGCAGCGCCTTGGCCCCCGCAGCCGAAGCTTGCTTCGCCGCTGCAAGCTCTGCGCCCAGCGCATCCTTCTGCCGTTCAAACCGCTCCTGCATGTATGGCGTAAGTCCCGGCAGCATATTGTTCGGGTACGCTGCCGTCAGCTCGGAGCTCTGCTGCGGCATGCGGCCGTTCCGCTCCATATAGGCGGCCAGCGCCGACTTCAAGACAAGCTCCTGCTCCTGTGTGGACATCCACGCATCGACGATCGCCTCCGCCTTGGCAGAATCGCTCGGCTCGCATTCACAGCTCTGCGCGTCATGATAATAAATTTGCTGCTGCGATGCGTCCTGCTTCGCTTCCACGGACAGAATGAGCTGCGGCTTCTTTAACCAGCCGATCCACGAGGTCCCGCCGAGCGGGAGCCCTCTGGCCAGCAGCCCGAAGCTGCTGACCCGCTCCTGCAGCAGCATTTGCTGCAGCGCGGCGCCGACCGATGCCTTGCTCTTGCCGCCGGACAAGTAGTATACTTTCGTCTCTCGCACCTGCGCGCTGCTTACATCCGGCGGAAGCGGGAGCTCCCGGCTTGTCTCCTCCGGCGTCCACGGCCATGAGCCCGGCGCGATCAATACGGAGGCCGCGGCCAGCAGAAGCAGGACGGCCCAGCGCAGTACGCCGCGCGTCCGCGCCCGTTTGCGGCCGGCATGCCAGCGCTCGATCGATTCCAGCTCCTCCGTAGGCAAACTTATTTTTTGATTCTCGTACGCTTCGTAGATTTCCCCGGCCTGCGCATAGCAATAGAGCGCTTTCCCTTGCTTTCCCTGCGACTCGTAATCTCGCCCGAGCAAATACCAGGCCATTTTATTTTCCGGGTGCGCCTTGACGTATTTTTTCAAATACATCGGGTCCTGCTTGAAAAACAGCTCCAATTGTTCGCCCGTTGGTTTCGTTTTCACGACAAGACCCCTTTCTTTCCGCATGCTCCTCTTCTATATCGGTTTTTATCAAGCGAACATGAAGAAAAAACCTTTCCCATCGGAAAGGTCGTTCCTGCGGATAGATTCGGTGAAATGCCGAAAAGAACGGAATGTTGTCGGTTGTGCGGGGATATACAAGAGGGCGGACGCTGCAAGAGTGGGAAAATGAGTATAGCAAAAGAGCCTACTCCACATGTATGGGAACAGGCTCTTTTCGCCGTTGCAAAAACCGATTATTTATTAAAAGGAGCATCCGCTACTTTAATGGAATCGGTAGGACAGCCGTCTTGCGCATCCTGCAGATCGTCGAACAGATCTTCCGGAATTTCCGTGTTACCCGTGTTTCCGTCGCCGTCGAAAATAACTTCAGCAAGACCCTCATCGTCGTAATCGTAAATATCAGGTGCGGTCGCGCCACAGGCGCCGCAGGCGATACAGGTATCTTTCTCCACCCATGTGTATTTAGCCATGACTTATATTCCTCCTTAATTGTGCAGCCTCATCCTAAAATATAATATAAATGCTTTGAAAGTTCAAATAGAAAGTAGAGAACGGTTTGATACCTTCCTGCTATGGAACAGGGCTTCCGGTATTTGTTATTCCGCAAGTCCTTCAATGAAACTGGCGATGCCTTCCACATCATCGGGATCGTAGATGGGAGTCCCGCCCGGCGGTTCGGAAGCGTAAGCTGCATCCGTCGTTACCCAAGCGAGCGGTCTTTCGGACAACTCGGCAACGATGGCCGCTTGCTGAGGCGAACGGAACACCGCGATTTTCGGAAAAGGCTCCCGCTTGAACCCTTCGATAATAATCAGGTCGTAGCGTCCCTCCCACTGCTCAATCAGCTGCCCCAATGCCGGAGCGCACCGTTCATATAGATGAAGCGCATGCGGCGACAGGACGGCGACAGCCGAAGCGCCCGCCTCGATCCATCGCGTGGAGTCGGTTCCCTCGACTTCTTTATAGTGCCCATGGCCGTCATGCTTTATGACCGCGACCGACAGGCCGCCGGCTTCGAGCCGCGGGACGAGCTTCTCGATCAGCGTCGTCTTGCCGCTGTCCGAATATCCGGCAAATCCGATCACCTTCGTCATTCTTCCTCCAGCCCTTTCAGCTTCAAATGATCCATCTGCAGCGATGTTCCCCGCACTTTCCCGTTGCGGATCAGTGCGGACGGATCGTCGCTAAGCATGCCTGCCGTCAAAATGACGCTTTCCCCGTATTTGTCGCGCAGCGCATCCATTGCTTTGTTCAGCTTTTCTTTGAGCGGCTGTTTTTCGTAGTCGAACAGGTCGAGCTGGACGGCCGCCTCCCGCTTCGCCTCCAAATTTTGCAGCGTAATCCCGAGCAAGCGGACCGGCTCGCCGGTTTGCCACTGCGTATCGAATAGCTTGCATGCCGCTTTGTAGAACTCGTCGGCGTTCTCGGAAGCATGCGGCAGCTTGGATGCCCGGGTAATCGTCTTCATGTCGGGGTCGCGGATCGTAATCTGCACCGTATGGGCCAGCAGCCCCTGCTTGCGCAGCCGGCGTCCCACCTGGTCAGACAAATTCAGAAATACGCGGTGAATGTCATGCTTGTCTTTCACATTGACCGGCAGCGTGGTCGTATGGCCGATCGATTTGCTTTGCTCCCGCTCCGGATTGACCGGCGAATCGTCTTCGCCGTTAGCGGCAAGCAGCAGATGAGCCCCATACACGCCGAAGCGATCGGTAAGCAGCCGCTCATCCGCCTTAGCCAGCTGACCGAGCGTATGAATTTGCAGCTTCTTCAGCTTCTCCGCCGTCTTCCGGCCGATGCCGAACAATTCCGCACACGGCCGCGGCCACAGCACATGCGGTACATCGCGCTTCCGCAGCACCGAAATGCCATTGGGCTTCTTCATGTCCGAAGCCATTTTGGCCAGCAGCTTGTTCGGAGCGACACCGATGGAGCAAGGGAGACCGAGCTCCTCGCGAATGCGCAGCTGAATTGCCTGAGCGATATCGAGCGGCACGCCGAATATTTTGGAACCGGTAATGTCGACATAACATTCGTCAATGGACACCGCTTCCACGAGCGGCGAGTATTCGTATGCGATTTTCATGAACCGCCGGGAAAACTGCCGGTACAAATCGAAGTCCGGCCGGATCAGGACCAGATCCGGACATAGACGAAGCGCCTGCTTTACCAGCATGCCGGTTTTGACGCCTACCGCACGCGCCTTGTAGGAGCAAGTGACGACAATGCCTTTGCGCAGCTCCACGCTTCCGGCGACGGCAAGTGGCTTGCCTTTATACAATTCCGGTTCTACCGCTTCATGAACCGAGCAGTAGAACGCGTTCATATCGATATGCAAAATAACTCTTCCATTGACAGGATAACCGCTCGAGCCCGCGTTCGTCACAAAAGGAACACCTCCGGCGATATCATCTTCTCCCAGCATACCTACACCCCGAATCAAGGTCAAGACGAACAAGGGACCTTCGCCTGAAAAAGTGTACACGGCCCCGGGAAAATTGTGCTATAATGATGTAATATACTTTGCGGCTGAGAAGGGAAATACGATCAAGTTAACGATTCGGTCCCGTATCAGCGCAACAGAGGTTGATGGATCAGGAGGCCAGTTTATGAATAGCACGATCAAAATATTCGATACGACACTTAGGGACGGTACCCAAGGCGAAGGAATCAGCCTGTCCGTCGAAGACAAATTGAAAATCGCCCAGAAGCTCGATACGCTGGGTGTTTCTTATATTGAAGGCGGCTGGCCGGGAAGCAACAATAAAGATATTGAGTTTTTCATTCGCGTCAAAGAGCTGTCGTTCAAGCATGCGAAAGTGACGGCTTTCGGAAGCACGCGCCGCAAAGGGACCAAGGCGGAGAACGATCCGAACTTGAACCGGATTCTTGAAGTCGGCGTGGCCGCCGCGGCGATCTTCGGCAAGTCCTGGGACTTTCAGGTGCATACGGCGATCCAGACGACGCTGGAAGAAAATTTGGCGATGATCTACGATTCCGTCCGCTACTTGAAGAGCAACGGCTTGGAAGTGATCTACGACGCTGAGCATTTCTTCGACGGCTACAAGAGCAATCCCGAATATGCGCTGGCGACGATCAAGCAGGCGGAAGCGGCCGGCGCGGACTGGATCGCCTTGTGCGATACGAACGGCGGTACGCTCCCGCATGAAATAACGGAGATCGTAAAGACCGTGTGCCAGAACATCGCTACGCCGATCGGCATTCACGCGCATAATGACTGTGAGCTCGGCGTTGCCAACAGCATCGCAGCTGTAATGGCCGGCGCCCGACAAGTTCAAGGCACGATTAACGGGTATGGTGAACGATGCGGCAATGCCAATCTGGTGTCCATCATCCCGAACCTGCAGCTCAAGCTGAAATACGACGTCATCTCTGCGGACCAGTTGGCGAGCTTAAGCAGTATTGCCCGCTATGTCAGCGAAATCGCGAATATGCATATGCCGATCAATCAGCCGTATGTCGGTTCGGCGGCGTTCGCCCACAAGGGCGGCATTCACGTCTCGGCCATTTTGCGGGACTCCAGTACATACGAGCATATTACGCCGGAGCTTGTGGGCAACAAGCAGCGTGTGCTCGTCTCCGAGTTGGCCGGTCAAAGCAACCTCGTATTCAAGGCCCAGGAGCTCGGGCTGGAGTTCGATACGAATAATCAGCAGACGAAGCTGCTGATCGAGCAAATCAAGGAAATGGAGCATCAGGGCTACAAGTTCGAAGGGGCCGATGCGACACTCGAGCTGTTGATGCGCAATGCCTATGGTATGCTCGAAGAAATTTTCACGCTTGAATCGTTCAAAATCATGGTGACCAAATCGGCCGGACAACCGGTTCTTTCCGAAGCGATCGTCAAGCTGAAGGTGCATGGGGAGACCGTATACAATGCGGCGGAAGGCAACGGACCGGTCAACGCGCTCGACAACGCGCTCCGCAAATGCTTGAAAAAGCATTACCCGGGCATCCAGCATATGCATTTGTCCGACTATAAAGTCCGCGTTCTCGACGATAAAAATGCGACAGCCGGCAAAGTACGGGTGCTGATCGAATCGTCCGATTTCAAAAATGCATGGAATACGGTAGGTGTGTCGGAAAATATTATCGAAGCGAGCTGGCACGCGCTCGTCGACAGTATGCGCTATGCCCTTCTCTCGCAATCGCGCACCAGCCATCAGCCGGAAGAACAGCGTGAGCAAGTCGGGCTTGTAAACCATTAATGCTTCTATAATAAACTACCAAAAAGCTGCAGTTCCCGTTTTCATAACGGAGACCGCAGCTTTTTTTCGTTACGCTTCAATTAATGACTGTATGCGTTGCTCCAGCTCATCGCGCGGAAGCACGTGAATCACTTCTTTTAAATTCCCGTGTTTGTCGATCAAGAAGCTGGTCGGGACAAACAAGATCCGGTAAACAGCAGCCGCCTCCCCTTGAGCGTCCAGCAGCACGGGAAAGTGATACCCGTATTGTTTGACGAAGCTCCGCGCCTCCTTGAGGCTGTCTCCTTTGGTAACATTCACGGCGTACAGATCGATCTTTCCTTTGTACCGCTCGTATAGCTGCGCCAAGTCCGGGGCCTCCTCGTGACAAGGCCCGCACCATGACGCCCAGAAATTAACGATCAGCGGCTTATCCCGCGGACCGCCGACATGATACTCTCCCCCATCCATGCCCTTCAAAGAAAACGAAGGTACTGCTTGACCCTGCTTTAGCTCCGGCCGGGCCGCAGATGCTTGTGCAACAGCGTCCCCCGCTTTACTTTGGTACAGACCCAGCACAACTAAAAGGACGGCGATTGCCGCCAACCATGTGATTTTTTTCATCTGCTTGCTCCTCGTAGTCGCTATTCGGATGGGCGCATGCTTGCGCCGCACTTTTCCAGTATCTCCAAAATGCCGGCAAACGTTACATTAATGCCGTTTTCCTTCATTAGGTATCGTCCTAAGGCATGGTGAATGATAGATACGGGAACATTAGGTTCATCTTATGTAAATAGAGGAGCAGAATGAAGTAATGGAAAAAACGAAGCGAAAAAAACTCGATATTACGTTTGAAAGCGACGTAAGCTGGAAGCCGAAGGAGCGAACCGGACAAGCCGAAACGAAGGGGAACAATAGCGGTGAATCGAAAGGAAGAATATGGGAGTTCATTGCGATCGCTTCCGTTCCGCTTGTCCTCGTGCTCGGCAACTCGATGCTCGTTCCAATTTTACCCGACATGCAGGAACGATTGGGCATCAGCCAATTCCAAAGCAGTCTAGTCATCACCCTCTTTTCGGTAACGGCCGGCCTGGTTATTCCACTATCTGGTTATTTATCCGACCGATTTTCCAGGAAAAGCATCATGATTCCATCGCTCATTATATACGGCGCCGCTGGAGTTCTGGCAGGCTTCGGGGCGATCTGGAACTCCTACACAACGATCATTATTGCCCGGGCAATTCAAGGGCTTGGCGCCGCAGGAACAGCTCCGATCGCCATGGCGCTCGCCGGTGATTTATATAAGGAAGGAACGGAAAGCAAGGCGCTTGGCTTAACGGAGGCTTCGAACGGCACAGGTAAAGTCGTCAGTCCGATCATCGGATCATTGCTCGCCCTTATTGTATGGTACGCGGCTTTTTTTGCTTTTCCCGTCTTTTGCGCGCTATCGCTGCTGGCGATCATGTTCTTGATCAAGGAACCGGAGAAAACGAAGGAACCGATGAAGCTCGGCGAATACTTGCGGAGCATCGGCAAAGTACTGAAGGAAAAAGGCCGTTGGTTAATTACATCGTTTATAGCCGGGTCGGTCTCGCTCTTCGTATTGTTCGGCGTGCTCTTCTACTTGTCCGATATTTTGGAGGTTGCCCCTTACCATATCGACGGTGTAAAGAAAGGGATGGTGCTTGCCATTCCGCTGCTTGGCCTTGTCATCACGTCCTACACAACCGGGTCGTTGATCAAGAAAAACGGAACAGTCATGCGCTGGCTCATCAATATCGGACTTGGGATCATGACGGTCGCGCTCGGATTGTGTATCTTCCTCTTTAATAAAAACATATACCTGTTTATCGGCCTGCTTACTTTGAGCAGTATCGGAACCGGCTTGCTGCTCCCCTGCCTGAATACGATGATTACAGGCTCGGTCAAACGGGACCAGCGCGGGATGATTACGTCCATCTACAACAGCTTGCGTTTTTTGGGCGTAGCGGCAGGACCGCCTTTGTTCGGGTGGATGATGGAGAAATCGCATCAGATGGTTTTCATTACCGTCGCCACCATGGCCTTGATTACGCTCGGACTTGTGTTTTTCCTGGTCAAACCGCATGGGAAGGTTGGAGGTTGACCTCCGCCGCATTATAATGGATGTAAAAGCGGCAAAGGAACTATGGATATGATTCGCATCAGCAAGCAAGCTTATCGCGAGATGATTGCATACTGCATACAGCAACAGCCGCATGAAGCATGCGGCTTTTTGTCAGGTTATCGCGGCGACAGTTCCGTGTCCGATCGAATCGATCGTTTTATTCCCGTAAGCAACCGGTCGCCGCGGCCGGAGAATCATTTTGACATGGACCCTCGCGAGGTTGTAAGCGTCTTATATCAACTGGAGACTAGCGGTGCAATCCTGCTCGGTATCGCTCACTCCCACCCTCAAGCTCCACCCGTCCCTTCTGGCGAAGACTTGCTCACCGCCTGGCATCGAACAGCAACGCATTGGATCGTATCGCTTCAAGGCAGTGTCCCGCTTGCCAAGGTATATCGTTATGCTGCACTTGATGACGGTACGGTTGCATGGTCCGGTATTCCGATGATCGTAGAGGATTGAATATATCGCTGAAAAAACAGAATCACGATGAAGATCGGCACAAACGACAATTGTGCTTGACCGACAAAAAAGAGCCTTCAGCTTACTGCTTTGCGCAGCATGCGGGAAGACTCTCTTAAAGATGATGGCTTAATTGCAAATACAAATCGCCCAGCGAATGGACGTCCCGGGATCTGATTTCTTCCAGCAGCTTCACCCACAGCCTCGCCGTCATGACCGCATCCTCCAGCGCGTGATGGCGAACTGTCGTTTCTACGCCGTACAGCGCCAGCATCGAATCCAGATCATACGCAGGCAGCTTCGGATTCAGCCATTTGGCGATGATCATCGTGTCCAGCAGCCGGTGCGATAAATTGACCTTTGACGTTTTCCAGAGCGCGGAATTCAGAAAGTGCTTATCATGCCCCGAGCCATGTGCAATCAATATTTTGGATTGGACAAATTCGAGAAATCCTTTCAAAGCATGCAGAATGTCCGGCGCTTCCTGCACCATTTCATTGGAGATGCCCGTCAGCTCTACGATTTCCTTCGGGATGCTCCGCTTTGGATTCACCAGACTGTAAAACGTTTCCTCGGTGATGAAGCTCCCCGCCACTGAGACGGCTCCGAAGGAAATGATCTCGTCTCCGTTATACGGCGAAAAACCGGTCGTTTCCAGATCGAAAACGACCAGTTCCACCGAATCCAGCGAAATATCGTACAGCGAGTTTTTACGCTGTTCCTTCATCATGGATCGAATGAAAGCCATCTGTTGAGCGCTTCGCGCATCGAACATCGAAGTGATGGCCGGCGTCAGGCCTCCCATTTTATATAAGCTCCACATTCGTCCGGCAGGTTTCATATCTTTCATTTCCGATCACCTAACCTTTTTTTCACAACTCCCGATGAACTCTCTTTTTTACATACTTTTGCAAGTCGTTGCCAATCCGCAAGCAAAGCTTCAGCTCGGATGCCCGTTCTTTGGTCAGCTGCTCGGCCGACAGCTTGCCGCGGGTCGTATAATGGCCGTCTTCGATTTGGTACGGAGTCATTGACCGCAGCTTCAAGGCGATGGCCAGCGCCTCCAGAAAGTCGTCTCCCAGCTCCTCCTCAAGCGCCTGAGACGATACGAGCGAACGGATGCGATCTTCTGTAGAGCTGCAGCGTGCGCCGGCTTCCAGGGCAAGCAGCCGGACACCGTTCACAATCGGAATATAGGCTCCGTACTTAATATCTACGCCGCCGGCATCTTCCCCATACCGTTCCTTGATCAGCTGCCCGAACAGCCCGATCGATACTTTGTGATGAAGCGTGTTGCGCAGCAAATATTCAAGCATCTCGGGCTTATCGGCCAAATATTGTTGAAACACATCCATGATTTGGTCGGCCAGCGAAGTATCGCCATAAATTGCCCGCAAATCGGCGGTAATGAGCAAGTATCTCACATGCTCCCAATCCGGTTCGCCGAACCAGTCGAGCAGCATGGAGCGATACGCCGCCAAAGGCTTCAGCCATCGCTCATTCGTACAGATCACCCCGCCGCTGCAGGGCGGATACCCGGCCGACAGCAGCAGCGTATATATGGCCTCCGCCAACCTGGGATAATACGTCTCCGCCGCCTGCCGATCCGCTTCCGACTGCGGATCGGCATACACGAGCCCGTTATCCTGATCGCTCCAGAGCGTCTGCTCGCTCCGTCCTCCGCTGCCGAAGAGCAAAAAGGCGTAAGGGAGAGGCGGCGAGCCCGCCCCTTCATCCAGCAGCTTCCGCTCCGCCCATGCAACGACTTGGCGAATAATCGCATCATGAAATGCGTTCGTATCCCGATTCCAATCCAGCGGGGAGGAAAAAAGAAGACGCCGCTGGAACGCCTCATGCGCCTGACCCCGGAACGCGCGCAGCTCCGATATATTACGGGCGCTTGCGATTTCCTGCAGAATCCATTCCGATGAGTGACGTTCCATAACGTATCCCCTTTATTTGTAGTTAATTGTAGATAGGGTCTTCCACTAAACCGAGTTCGAAGTGCCCCCCGGCGTTTTCCTCATTTGTTCGGGATACCCGTACGTTCCGTGTTCGGACAAGTCCAGACCGGTAATCTCTTCTTCCTCGGTAACGCGCAGGCCGATCGTCGCTTGGATAACGTACAATATAATGTAGGAAAGCACCAGCACGAACAGGAATGCGCCAAATACGCCAAGGGCCTGCACGCCCAGCTGCTCCAAGCCGCCTCCGTATAGCAAACCAGCCTTGCCAACGCCGACCTTCTCCGCAAGCTCCGGCGTAGCGAAGATCCCCGTCGAGAGCGTTCCCCAAATCCCGGCGATCCCGTGCACGGAGAACGCGTAGATGGGATCGTCGACGCCGGCCTTCTCGAACCACTGCGCCGTGAAGAACGTCAGGATGCCGGAGATCGCTCCGATGATGATCGCATCGCGCGGCGTAACGAAGGCGCAGGACGCGGTGATCGCCACCAGTGCGGCCAGCACGCCGTTCAGCATGCTCGGAACGTCCGCCTTCCCGAAGTAGATCCAGGATACGACTAGCGCGGCTACAGCGCCGGCCGAAGCGGCCAAATTCGTCGTAAGCGCAATGTATCCGAAGAAGCCGTCGTTCATCGCGCTGAGCGTCGAGCCGGGGTTGAAGCCGAACCAGCCGATCCAAAGAATGATGACCCCGAGCACGGACAGCACCTGGTTATGGCCAGGAATCAGGTTTGGCGTGTTGTCTTTATTGTATTTGCCGATCCGCGGCTTGAGCAGCAGTGTGGCAACCAGCGCCGCGGTTGCGCCCTGCAGGTGGACGACCGTCGAACCGGCGAAATCCTGCATGCCGATTTGGGACAGCCAGCCTCCGCCCCATACCCAGTGAGCTACAATCGGATAGACGAGTACAGTGTATAAAATGCCGAAGATGAAGTAAACCGGCAGCTTGCCGCGTTCCGCGAAGCCGCCCCACGCAATCGCCAGCGATACGCCGGCAAAAGCGAGCTGGAACAAAAATTTAATCGCGATCGGGACATCCGAGAACGACAGAGAACTGAACGCCGCTTGCGCCTGCTCCTCCGTTCCGTCGACGAAGAAGCCCGTCGTTCCGAAAAATCCATTGCCGTCGCCGAAGGCGAAACCGAAGCCGATCGCCCAGAACGCAATGGCGCACAAGCCGAAGGTGAGCACGGTCTTGCCTGCGACGTGACCGGCGTTTTTCATCCGGGTCGAACCTGCTTCGAGCAAAGCGAAGCCGGCTTGCATGAAGATGACGAGAATGGCCGCTAACATAACCCATACCGCATCGATCGCGCCTTGCAGCTGAGCGGGTGTTGCGTCGTCAGCAGCGAATGCCATCGCCGGCATGAATGCTGACATAAAGCCCATGGATAACAATAACTTTTTAACCATGTTGACCACTCCCTCACAAATGTTAATTTATATAACATTTATTGAAATTCTTAATGTCATTATAATACAGTTCTTTTAATTTGCAACATGTTGATCATAAAAAAATGAAGAAAATGCGAAAAATAATCTAACGCGAATATAACATAATTCAGATTTCCTCCATGATGCTTGTTCAACCCTGCTCTTAAACCATCTTTTTCTCGCGCGAATGTCTTCCAATGATCGTGGCGATCCGGGTTCGACCAACTGCCATGCAGCGCGGAAAGCGCATGTTGAAAGTTTATGCCGCCGCTCCAACCCCGTGTCATTCGATATGGAAAGCATAACGTTTGACTGTATGGTTTGGATTCAGGTATCATTAATACTAACGAGACGAAAGACTACATATTAATAGGTAAAGAGGTGATGGGACATGGGGATATGAGACTGTACAAAATCGGTGAGCTGGCCCGCTTATCGGAAGTCAGTCCCAGAACAATCGACTACTACACGAAGCTCGGGCTGATCGAACCGGAATCCAGATCGGAAACAAATTATCGTCTGTATAGCGATGAAACTTTAGCGCGACTGAAACGTATTGAACATATGAAAAGGGAGAAGTATACCTTGGAGGAAATCAAGGCAAGCCTATCGCGTATAAATAAGGTTAGCCGAGATGAAATCGTGACAGATAAGCTTACATCATTGCAGCTGCTGCTGAACCAGCTTGAAAAAGAAGCGAAGGAAGTAGGGCCGCTGCTCGAGAAGCTTAAGCCTTCACAGATGAAAAATCTGCACAAGATGTTGACGCCGCCTGCGGCGGCCTGCATTGAAGCGCTTCTGTTGCTGCTAGGTAAAGGGCCCCTTTCCTAATAAACATAATATATGGAGGAATGGATTCTATGTGGTTTCATCCGATGGATTACTTGATCTTCATCGCCTTCGGACTGTCGATCTGGGCTCAGTTCCGCGTAAAGGGGACATTCGGCAAATGGTCCGACGTGCCTGTTGCGTCCGGAATGACAGGATACGACGCCGCACGCCGCCTGCTGGACGCGAACGGACTGTATGACGTGCCCGTCGAACCGGTGCCGGGTGCATTGACGGACCATTACGACCCGATCGCCCGTGCCGTGAGGCTGTCGGAGCCGGTCTACTACGAAAACTCGATATCGGCCGTATCCGTCGCATGTCATGAGGTCGGCCACGCCATACAGCATAAAGTGCACTATCCTATGCTCGTGTTGCGTCACCGCATGTTCCCGGCGGTCAACTTCACTTCCGGCGTTGCGCCGCTGCTGATTATTGCCGGCTTGATCTTCCAACAATTCAACTTCTTGCTTGGCCTCGGGATTTTGTTCTTCTCCGCGGCGGTAGCGTTCCAGCTCGTTACGCTGCCGGTCGAGTTCAACGCCAGCAACCGGGCCCGCGACCTGATGATTTCCGAAGGCTTCATCACCAACGACGAAGAACGCGGCGTAGCCAAAGTGCTGAACGCTGCCGCGCTTACCTACGTAGCCGCAGCGCTGATCTCCTTGCTGGAGCTCATCAAGTATATTATGATCTTCACCAACCGCAGCGACGATTAAGGATACGCCCATAGTAAAAAAGACCGCTCAAGTGCGGTCTTTTTTACTACCTTGCAAAGACAGCGAATCATTCGCAAGCCGGGCTACGCACCCTTGCCCCCGAGCGGCTTAAGCCGAACCGGTTCGGCTCCCGCGATCAGGGGCATGGCGCGTCGAATCATCGCGGCTGCCTCCTCGCCCTGCAGCGAAGCGTCATGCGCTGCCTGATCGCTCCATAGCTCTGTTACCCAAATCGTATCCGGGTCTTCCTCGGAGATGTTGACGATGTACAGTTCGCAGTCCTCCACAGTCCTGCATTGCTCCGCCGCTTCCAGCAATATTTCAGCCAGAGCCTCGCCCTTGCCCGGGTGCGCCTTGAATTTAACGTACGCCGCAAACTTACTCATCTTCATCCACCTCTCCTTATCGCACTTCGCAGCGCTTGCCGCGTTTACGATTTCGTCGGATAAATCTTCTCGCCTTTTTCCAGCATTTCGATAAATTGCCGTATACGCCGCTCACGGGTCTCCTGCTTCTTAACCTGGTGAATGCGGAATTTGATCGCATACTGGTTCTGCTTGTCCAGACTGTCATAGAATGCTTTGGCCGGCGGACTCGCTTCCAGTGCAGCCGCCAAATCGTCCGGGATCTCAGCCGTGCTTTGCGAAGCGTAGGCCTTGTCCCACTGCCCATTGCGCTTCGCTTCGTCGATCGCGGCAAGGCCTGCCGCCTTCATTCGCCCTTCG
This sequence comes from Paenibacillus solanacearum, assembly GCF_910593845.1. GTDB lineage: Bacteria > Bacillota > Bacilli > Paenibacillales > NBRC-103111 > Paenibacillus_G > Paenibacillus_G solanacearum. The sequence continues at coordinate 62,729 of NZ_CAJVAS010000010.1, forward strand.
GCAATCAGCCGTTCCACTTTATCCTTGTTCACCTTGGACCAAATGCTTTTCGGTTTCCGCGGAGTGAAACGCTGTACCCACGTCTTGTCGTCGTATGCTTCTTTTTGACTGTCGATCCACCCGTAGCATAACGCACATTCCAACGCTTCGGCATACGTAACGGAGTCCATGCCCGCATCCTTTTTGGCCATCCTCAGCCTTATGCCCGGCGAATCGGCATGGTGCCGCTCAAGCCACTGCTCGAATTCCGTCTGATCGCGGCAATACAATACCGGCAGCTCGTTATCCTTTTTTGTCGTCATCTCTCATCCCCCAATCTGAGTCAGAAACGTTCGATTGCGGAAGCTTATCACTTCTTCAGATTACATGAACTTCCCTGACAGCTGCAGTCAGTGGATACTGCAATCTCAGCATTTGTTGCTCAGCTTGCATTCTAACATTTATTCCGCCCCAGCCGCATTCGCCGTCTGTCCCGTTGTCGGCTCAAACCATAATTCGCGAAACTGCACCCATCCGATTGCATTGAGCGACACGTTTTTCAACGACGGGTGGAATACGGTACGCTGTGTATGCTGAAATAAGAACAGCACATACACCTGCTCCGTAACCAGGCTGCGCAGCCGGTTCAAATAGGTGCCGCGGATGACCGAGGAGCCTTCCTGGTACAGCCTGCGGATCAACCAGTCGGTCTGCTGTTGCATTTCCGTACCGAGATGCGCCCTGACATGGCAACTCGCCGCCAAAAAAAGCTCAATCACCGAAAGTTCCAAGTCCTGCTCGACCACATTGCGGCATAGGCAAAAATGCGATTGATGAATCTGCCGCATTCGATGCTCCACATTTTTGGTACTATCCATCTGCCGCAATTCCATTCGAATGCCCAGCTCGGAAAGCTGCTCCCGAATGCTCTCCGCAATGTTCCGGAAGTTGGACGAGTACGTCAGGAGCAGCGTCTCACCCTTGTACCCGCTTCTTGCCAAACATTGTCTCGCCGTCATCGGATCGTATTGATCATCCGTGTCGCTGTGCTCACGGGACAGCTCGTGAAACCATTTGGCCAGGGAGACTTCCCCCATCCCCGACACATTCAGCTGCTTCCGGTCGAGCCCGTGAAGAAACGCTTTCCGAAAATATACATTTTGCTGCGGACCGGGCAAATCCATGTTGAACGTAACAAAACTGCAATCGCGCCCGATCGTTTCGATTGCCTGCCAATCGTTCGGGACTTCTCCGTCAATATGGCACTGATAATGCATTTGGTACGATGGCGCGGACAAATGGCTGGCCTTGCGCTCAAGCTCCGGCGTAAACCAAATTTCGATCCGGTCCAGATGAGCTCTCCGGTCGAAATACCGCGGGAACGCCTCCAGCACAAGCATGCTGTCATCATTGCGGACCACCTTGAACGGTCCGGTTCCAACCGGCATCCGCCGAAACCGGCTCCCCATCTCCTGAACGGCATCCGCCGGCACGATGGAAGCGCGGTCCAAGCTCAGATGATGCAAAAACAGCGGATTCGCTTTATTGAGAACAATTCGCAGCGCATATTTATCCAGTATCTCTATGCGTCCCACGTCAGTGAACAGCCAGTGAAACGGCGAGCCCTGCTCTTCGTTCTTGATTCGTTCCAGCGTAAATTTCACGTCCGATGACGTCATTTCTTTGCCATGGTGGAAATAAACGCCCTTCCGCAGGTAAAACGTCCATTCCGTCTCTTTATTCGAGCTGGTCCAGTAGTGCGCCAAGTTGCCTTCGATCATATCTGTCTTTTCATTATATTTGACAAGCACTTCGAAAATTTGCTGGACCATGTGGCATTCTACGACATACGTAATAAAGGCCGGATCCAGCGTTTCAATCGGTTTGCTGAATGGAAGCCGCAGCGTGTCGGTTTTTTGCTCGTTCTTCATCTCGGGACTGAACCCGAAATGCATGTCAAGCCAGTACACGAATTGATCTTTAATGGAAGGAAGGTATGAATGCTCGTCGAGATAAGCAAAGGCTTGCTGAATGTCGCCCCGTTCCACAAACGCTTGAGCGCTCTCAAGCACAACGGCTTCGCTTTGAGCCAAAAACACGAGCCTGGAGCGATGGCCTCTCCCTCGGCCGGGGAACCACCGGATCCACCCGGACTCCTCCATGCGCCGAAGCACCAGGTTTACATTGCGGCCGGTGCAGTGAAACAGCTCCGTCAGCTCGCCCATCGTAATTTCGATTTCATCACCTTCCATCGAATGGGGATAGCGCTTTCGTAATTTCATGTAGTAATGGTCCATCGCCGCGATCCTCCCGTAAAAGATGAAAGTGTCAAAATTAATGCTACACTTTTTGTTCATCTTTATCAAGCTATAATAAAAGTATAAACCGATGAAACAAGAGCCGCCGAGCCCGCCCCTTCCGCTCACAGCCGCTCAACAGGAGGAAAGGAACCATGATGAATCTGTTCGAACTGGAAATGCAAATGAAAGAAAATATTCGGCAAGCCGACCGAAAAGCAAAAAGCACCTTGTATGCAAAGGTGCCGCTGATGGATTGGCTGCTCGGCACCGCGGCCGCCAGCCTGATGTTCATTCTATAGATTACCGGAGACGGAAGCTCTCCGGTTTTTTTATTGCCCATCGCTATTTGTCGCGGAAGAAGTCGAGCAAAAAACGCTGAAACACGCCGGCAACAAGCGGCAGCTTTTCGCTGCTGCGGTGAATCAGACCTACGCTCCGCGTAACTTGCGGATCGACGACCCGTACTTTCGCCGGCTGCAGCTCGCTGATCTCGGTAAGCGCCATTTCGGGCAGCAGGCTGACGCCCATTCCCGCCGCGACCAGACCGCGGATCGTATCGGTCTCCTCTCCTTCGAACCCGATCTGCGGCGTAAAGCCTGCCTTGGCGCATGCTTCAAGCACGATGGAGCGCAGTGAGTATTCCTCACTGAACATAACGAAGGATTCGTCCTTCAGCTGCTCGAGCCGGATTTGCTTGTACTCCGACAGCAGATGGCCTTGCGGCAAAATCGCGTACAGCTCCTCCTGCAGCAGCAGCTCGCCGCAGACGCGGTCATGCTTCTCTGGAAAAGGTGAAATGAAGGCGAGGTCAATTTCGCCTTTCACCACATCGCGAATCAAGCTGTTATAGGTGCCCTGCCGAAGTCGGAACTTGACGCCGGGATGCGATTTGCGGAAGTGCGCCACGACGGTCGGCAGCAAATAAATGCCGAGGCTGTGCGGAAATCCGATGCGAATCTCTCCATGCTCCGGATCAAGGTATTCGTGTATTTCATTAACCGCCCGCTCCAGATCGGTAAGAATGCCTTCCACACGGCTCAGGAACAGCTTGCCGACAGCAGTCAGCTGCAAGTTGCGGCCCTTCTGTACGAAAAGCTGCACTCCGAGCTCTTCTTCGAGCTGATGAATTTGTCTGCTGACCGCGGATTGCGCGACGTGAAGCTCCTCCGCCGCCTGGGTGACGTGTTGTTTACGGGCTACTTTCACAAAATATTGCAGCTGTCTTAGTTCCACGAACGCTACTTCCTTTCCTATCCTCCATTGGACAAGTTCCTTGTGAAAAGCTTATAATAAAAAGCGGTGGAATACCAATCATTCCTATACATTTGAAGGAGGTCCATGTACATATGGCACAAGCTACATTCAAAGGCAACCCGATTACATTGATCGGACCCGAACTGAAAGCCGGAGATAAAGCTCCGAACTTCACTATTAGCAAAAACTTGCTTGAAACGGCTTCTCTTTCCGACTATGCAGGAAAAGTAAAGCTGATCAGCGTGGTACCTTCTCTCGATACAGGCGTTTGTGACGCGCAAACGCGCCGTTTTAACGAAGAAGCAGCTAAGCTCGGCGACAACGTAGTCGTGCTTACGGTCAGCGTAGACTTGCCGTTCGCTCAATCCCGCTGGTGCGGCGCTGCCGGCATCGACAAAGTCGTCACGCTGTCCGACTACAAGGATCGCTCCTTCGGTAAAGCATACGGCGTACTGATCGAAGAGTTCCAGCTCGACATGAGATCGATCTTCGTCATCGATGCGAACGACACGATTCAATACGTCGAATACTTGAAAGAAATGACGGAGCATCCGAACTACGAAGCGGCTGTCGAAGCCGTTAAGAAATTAGTTTAATCGGACGCACATGCAAAAACAGCGGGGAGCCGCCAAAGCTCCCACGCTGTTTTTTTGTTGCTAATTATTTATTTTATGAGCAGCGAGCTTCTTATCGATATGCTTGTAAATATCAAGAATCGTGCGGTAGTTGGAGCCCAAGTCGCCCAGCGAACCGCGAGAGGCCGAATAAATATCGACCGCCGTCTTCAGCGGGTTAATCGAAAAGAGCGTTACCGTAATATCCTGCGTCCTGCCGGTAATCGTTCGTTTCTCTACGACAATCTCCCCTACGTTTCTCACTTCGTGAAGCAATTTGTACCCGTTCAATTTTTTAAACATGTTGATGATTTCATCCCAAGCCTGATCCATGGAGATTTTATAGTACCGGGTTTTCAAAGCCGGGTCTTTTGCCTTCTCTCCTGTTGTTTCAGCGCTGCGTATGAGTCCGATTAAGGTTCGCTTTAACAAAGCCTTCCCTCCTATAAGTTCTGCGCTTCCAGCAAAACTGCTTCGTCAGCATGGTCTGTGAGGTTGTATAAACCCGGGCTAACGCTATCCTTTATGATAACATTGTTTGCTAAGAAGAGAAAGAGGAAATGGGCAATTCGTTACGATTTTTGTAACAAATCCAGGCAGCAAGGGCAAAAACCGCATGCCCTCAATAGGGAGACAAAAAAACAATGGGCGGCAGGAATTCGCTAACATTGTGCGAATATAGTAAATCATGTATTTGTTTAATTAATAAACAAAGTTTGTGAATCAGCCTTGATTCCGAAAATAAAGCTTGTATGAGGTGATGGCATGACGTATTTTTTGGGCATTGATTTAGGCACATCGGCAGTGAAATGTTTGCTGGTCGACGAAGCCGGAACCGTGAGAACAAGCCACAGCGTCGAATATCCGCTGCTCCAGCCGCAGCCGGGCTGGGCGGAGCAGCATCCCGAAGATTGGTGGAACGGCACGGCCGACTGCATTCGCGCGCTTCTCGCCAAGGCGGGTGTCAGCGGCGAGGAAGTCGCAGGCGTCGGTCTGTCCGGCCAAATGCACGGCTCGGTGTTCCTCGATGCCGATCTGGACGTCGTCCGGCCGGCGCTGTTGTGGTGCGACCAGCGCACCGCCGCCGAATGCGACTGGATCGAGCGGACGATCGGCAAGGAAGCGCTCGGCCGGCTGACCGGCAACCGGGCACTGACCGGCTTTACGGCGCCGAAGGTCGTCTGGCTCCGCAACCATGAGCCGGTGCATTACAAGCGCACGTCGCACTTGATGCTGCCGAAGGACTACGTCCGCCTGCGACTGACCGGCGCCTTCGGCATGGATCTCGCCGACGCCAGCGGAACGCTGCTGCTTGACGTGGCCGGCCGCCGCTGGTCGCAGGAAGTGCTGGAACGGCTGGACATTCCTGCGGAATGGCTGCCGCCGCTCTACGAGAGCAACGCCGTGGCCGGCCAAGTGCTGCCGGAAGCGGCAAGCCGCACGGGCCTGGCCGCCGGCACGCCGGTCGTCGCCGGCGGCGGCGATCAGGCCTGCGGCGCCGTCGGCGTCGGCGTCGTCTCCGGCGGCATCGCCTCCGTCGCGCTCGGCACATCCGGCGTCGTCTTCGTGCACGACGATGCGTACGAGGCCGATCCGGAGTGCCGGCTGCATTCGTTTTGTCACGGCGTGCCGGGCAAATGGCATCGCATGGGCGTGATGCTGGCGGCCGGCGGCTCGTTCCAATGGTGGAAAAACCATTTCGCCTACGAGGAGCTGCAGCAGGCCGCTGCGGAAGGCCGCGACGTATACGAGGTTTTGACCGCGCTGGCGCAAAATGCCCCGCTTGGCAGCGAAGGACTGCTGTTCCTTCCCTATTTGACCGGGGAGCGGACACCGCACCCCGATCCGAAAGCACGCGGCGGCTTTATCGGCCTCAATCTGCGGCATACGAAAGCCCATCTGACGCGCGCCGTACTGGAAGGCATTACATTCGGGCTGCGCGATTCGCTGGAGCTGGTGAAGCAGTCCGGCATCGAAATCCGCGAGCTGCGGGTTAACGGCGGCGGGGCGCGCAGCGTGTTCTGGCGACAAATGATCGCCGATATTTTCGGTTATCCGGTCGTTACGGTCAACTCGACGGACGGGCCGGCTTATGGCGCCGCCGTTATGGCTGCTTCCGGCGTCCTGCAGAAAGATATTCCGTCGCTGTGCGAGCAGTGGATTCGCGTTGTGGATCGAGTCGAGCCGAACCCGGCGAATCAGGCGCGCTACGAAGCGTATTATGACGTATACCGGTCGCTGTACGGGACGTTAAGGGATACGTTCCACCGGCTTCACGAGCTGGTCTAAGCCAATCATGCAACATCCAATAAAAAAGCAGCGCCTGCGCTCCCCATTCCGGGAACGACAAGCGCTGCTCTTTTTTAATTACATATATCGTATAAGGAAACGCATTGCGGCGAGGCTTGGCCTTCTTAGAAGGATGACAAGTTTGCGCCCTGCCAGTCGGCGAGGAAACGCTCGATGCCTGCATCCGTCAACGGATGCTTCGCCATTTGCTGGATTACTTTATAAGGAACCGTCGCGATATCCGCGCCGAGCAGCGCCGCTTCAATGACATGCGGTGTCGTGCGTACGCTTGCGGTAATGATTTCGGAAGCAATGTTGTGCACTTTAAAGATTGTGCTGATCTCCTCGATCAGCTTCATGCCCACTTGGTTAATGTCGTCCAGACGGCCGACAAACGGCGATACGTATGTAGCGCCAGCGCGCGCGGCAAGCAGTGCTTGCGGGGAGCTGAAAATGAGCGTAACATTTGTTTTGATCCCGAGTTTCGCGAACTGATTCGTCGCTTTCAATCCATCTTCGGTCATCGGAATTTTGACGACGATGCTTTCGCCCAGATCGGCGAGCTTCTTGCCTTGCTCTACCATTTCATCGGCTTTCAAGCTGATGACTTCCGCGCTGATCGGCAAATTGCCTACGATCGACACGATTTCCTTTACTGTTGCAAAAAAATCTTTTCCTTCTTTCGCAATCAGCGACGGGTTGGTTGTAACGCCGGCAATGACGCCAAGCTCATGCGCCTTACGGATCTCATCCACGTTCGCTGTATCGATGAACAGCTTCATTTCTAACACCCTTTCTCCTATGTATACGACCATTTCAGCACAAAAAAAACCCGCAAATGCCGTCCGATTTCTTGTTTCAAACCCGCTCTCGCAGGTGGGTGTCCGCAGAATCGGTTTTGAAGTCCCTTTTCGAGGGCATGTCAGCCGCGATTCAATATAGGTCTCCCAAGAAACAGTCATTGGTTCAAAACAACTGAAAACCGAAACGTACATCGCAGGATTTTGTTGTAACTACATTATAGTGGTTTCACCCAGGAAAGTAAACCTCATCAAGCCATAATTGTAATGGAATTGACGGAAAATCACGGCTATTCCTTCTTCCTAGTATGCTCCGATTCCCGAATGTCATTCTCCGGCGAGGCCGTTCTTTCCGCCTGTGCATCCCCAGCTTCTCCCGATTGCAACGCTCTCGGTTCGTCCGAAGATTCCGGCTCGTCCGTTCCGCCGCCCTGCTTCTGCTCCTCGGCCTCCGCTTCCTTCTCCAGCAGTTCCTGCTGCTTCATCTGCAGTTTACCGAAGATCAGATTAAAATGCCAGAACGACACGATCGCGATCAAGCTTCCCATAAAAAACGGAATCAAAAAGGTGAACTTGAAGAAGCTGACGTACACAATGACGCCGATTAGCACAATAAGCGACAAGGAACGAATCGGACTGCCGATCGTGATCAGCAGCGCACTTTTCATGATTTGCAGCAGCTTCATGTGCAAATGCGACAAGATCGAGAAAAAGTGAAACAGCGAGATCGTCAAAATGACGGAAAGCGACAGTACCAGAAAGCGAAGGACGCCGAACACACTGGTCTGGCCGCCGTAAAACGAGTAGTTCGTATATAAAATAACGCCCAGAATGAGATAAATGAACCCCCCGAGCATGCTTTGCAAAAAGTTGCTTTTGTAGCCGCGGAAAAACGTTTTGAGCAGCGGCGCATCCTCCTCGCCCGTTAGCCATTTGCGAGCGACGCTAAACATGGCGGTCGTGGAAGGAAACAACGTAAACGGCGAGATCACGCACATCAAGAAAAGCATCTGGAACACTTGATCCGATGTTTGCGCTTGCAGCAGGATCAAGCCGAGGAAAAAAAACGGAGCGGCGCAGAGCACCCAAAGCAAGTTGATGACGGATAGCCGCATGATCCATTCCGTTATGCGGTATACTCCACCCATTAATCCACGAAATTCCAATCGTTTGTCCCCCTTATTTGGCAGCTGTCGAGTAACTCGTTGTCATTGCGATATAATATCCATTATAGCCTATTTCGGGTGATCTAGGTACCCGTCTATACCGTTCGCCCGTGCGGGCATATGTTGATGGTAGAATACCTAGTCAAACCAAATGAACAAGGAGGCTTATTTCATGAGTCATGTAGCGGGTGGATTTTGGACTTCCACAGGCACGATTCTCGTATTGTTTATATTGCTGGTGATCGTAAGCCGCGGGTTGCTGTACTGACAACCTCGATCGACTGATGAGCCGGCAGACGCCCGCATCCGTTATACGGCCGGGCGTCTGCCGTTTTTTTATGGAATAAGCGTACAGCATATTGCAATTCACGTACAAAAAAAGCAAGCGCGCCGTAACGAACGCGCTTGCCTCTGGCCTGACTAGTTAAACGAGCGTTTCCTCGTTTGTCCGGTTGGACGGACGGGAGTAACCACGGTCACGGTTGTCCGTACGGCCGCGGTAATCGCGGTTGTCACGGCCTCCGTCACGGCGTGAACGGTCTCCGCCGCCACCACTGCGGTCTCCACCACCGCTGCGGTAACCCCCGCGATCGCGGTCATACGGACGATCGCCGCGGCGTGCGCCGCCGGCTGTGCCGTATGGTCCGGAAGGACGGCGGCCGCTGCTGCGAACGTCCGGTCTTCTTTTCTTCGCGCGGATCGGGTCTTCCGGCGTCAGCTCGATTTCGACTTCCTTTTTGTCGCCTGTCAGCAGCTTGAGCGCAGCGGCGAGCAGGTGGACGGAGTCGTGCTGCTCCAGCAGCGAAATCGCCAAACCTTTATACTCGTTATGTTCATCTTTTTGCAAAATTTCTAGAACGCGCTCTGCAGTCATCTTTTGCTTGCCTTCGATCGCTTCGGCCAGGCTCGGCATCGGCTTGCGCGTAATGCGGTGGCGCGTAATTTTCTCGATGAAGTGCAGATGATCGATTTCACGCGGAGTTACGAACGTGTAGGCTGCGCCTTCTTTCCCTGCGCGTCCGGTACGGCCAATTCGGTGAACGTAGCTTTCCGGATCCTGCGGCAGGTCAAAGTTGATGACATGCGTCACGCCGGAAACGTCCAGACCGCGAGCCGCAACGTCGGTAGCAACAAGCACGTCGATGCTTCCGTCACGGAATTTGCGCATTACGTTATCGCGCTGATTTTGGGACAAGTCCCCGTGCAAGCCTTCAGCGGTGTAACCGCGCTTTTGCAGCGCTTCGGCAAGCTCATCGACACGGCGTTTGGTCCGTCCGAAGATGATGGCCAGATCCGGTGCTTCCATATCGATCAAACGGCACAACGCTTCGAATTTTTGACGCTCGTGAAGCTCGATGTACGCCTGGTCGATCAGCGGCGCGCTAACCTGCTTCGGAATGACGGACACATGCTCCGGATTGCGCAGGAACTGCTGTGCCAGTTTTTGGATGTTGATCGGCATCGTGGCGGAGAACAGCATCGTCTGACGCTCTTCCGGCACAAGCTTCAGGATCGCTTGAATATCGTCCATGAAGCCCATGTCAAGCATTTCGTCGGCTTCGTCCAGAATGACGGTTTGCACGTCGTCCAACTTGATCGTTTTGCGGTTGATATGATCAAGCAAACGTCCTGGTGTACCGATGATAATTTGCGGCTTTTTACGAAGTCCGCGAATTTGCTTCACGATATCTTGTCCGCCGTAGATCGGCAGGGATCGAATGCCTTTGAAACGGCCGAGCTTCTCGATCTCTTCGGCGACTTGAATAGCAAGCTCCCGCGTAGGGCACATGATAAGCGCGACGATCCGTTCTTCTTTAATATCGATTTTATTGATCAGCGGAATCCCGAAGGCGGCGGTTTTCCCTGTTCCTGTTTGTGCCTGGCCAATCAGGTCGCGGCCTTCCATTGCTACCGGGATGGCTTTATCTTGAATCGGGGTTGATTCTTCGAAGCCCATCTCTGTAATAGCGCGCAATACCTTTGGTTCCAAGCCGAATTCACTAAATGTTTTCAAATGTTTTCAGTCTCCTTTGTCTTTTAGGGTTCTCATTGTATCTATACCCTTAAGTGCGACTCCTATCTCCATATATTTCTTCTCTTCATAAACACTTCCCGAGCGTGTTTAAAAATGAACAGTTAAAGGCCGTACTTAAGAATATCTTTAGTATTATACCATAATCGGTATTCATATTCCATCCTTGTTCAAATTGAAACCCTAAAACATTTTAGATCGTATATAATAGCAATTGGATAACAAAATTGATACCATCCTTGATATCGTGGTTGTACAATGGAGGAGTGAGCATCCATGTCCATATGGAAGAGAGTAAGTTCGATTATGAAAGCCAATAAGCAGGAGCCGGAAGCAAAGCCGACGAATCCGCTGGAGGATTCGCTGGTAGGCGATATTGTCACCGTCGATCTTGAGGAATATGTCGTCTCCGGCAAGCTTACGTATTTCGACCGCGGATTTGCCCCCCACCGTTTTGCATACTATTTGCAGAACGGCAAACATATTTCATGTCTCGTCGTCGAGAAAGGCCGCTCGTATGAATGCTTCATATGCGAATTTATCGAAGGCTCGCTTGACGACCCTAACGATGTGCCTTCATCGCTTGACCTAGGCCGCGATTTTACTTATGAGCTGGAGCATAACCGCAGCGACACAGTCCGCTCCGACGGCAACACGGATTTTCGCTCGAACGACGATGTGCTGTTCTGGCGCTACTTCGGCCGAGACGACCAGTACTTCTTCCTGCAATGGCAGGACGGCAAATATGTGGCGATGGAAGGCAGCCGCACGCCTGCGGGGCAAGTCAAATTCATGAAAGGCACGCAGCGCTGACGGCTTTAAACATATCGGAATCATTGTTTCCCATCATTCACTGCTTCAGGTGCGTATACAGGAGGTGACCTTCGCATCATGAACAAAGCATACAAGTGGCTAGCCTTATTGCTCGTCTTTGCGCTTCTGGCGGGATGCGGCGACGCCGGCAGCTACGTCAAGGACAATTACTCTCTAATCGATGTCCAGGGCCAAGGCAAGAGTACGGCAAAAGTATACGTCGTGGAAGGCAAGGACGTACCTACCGTTGCCAAAGAGCTCGCGCAGCAAGAAAAACCGTCGGAAACCAGCAAAGAATCGCTCGATAATATGTTTCTCGTCTACGACAATAAAATCGTCAACGTACAAAAGGATCCAAGCAACGAAGCCAATACGCTGGTCGAGCTGGATTCCATCGAATACGCGAAGCAGAATTATGATTCTTCCTTCTTGCAAGGCTATTTGACCGCCTCCATCCTCCAATCGGTACTTGGCGGCGGATGGTTTAACTCGAGCCGAGGCTACGATTATCGCGGGTACACGTCCAGCAAGCGTTACGATGACTACGGCAAATATCAGGCGGCACCGTACCCTGCGGGTTCAAGCGGAACGGCGTCGAAAACGCCGGCTCAAACCCAGCAGCCTACGACTTCGGACCGAAAAGGCAGCTTCACCACGACACCGCCCAAATCGAGCTCATCGACGGCGCCCCCGGCTGCTTCCGGATCGACTTCGACGACAACGCCGAAATCGGGCTCGTCCGTGACGACGCCGCCCAAATCAAGCTCTTCGTCGTCATCGTCGTCCAACATTCGCCGCAATGACGGCTCGAAGCCGACGTACAAAGCGCCAACTAGCAGCAAGCCGAGCACGAGCAGCCGTTCCGGCTCATTCAAACGCAAGTAACGCCGATTGGCACAAGCAAGCTTCTCCGGGTCCGCCCAGGAAGCTTGCTTTTTTATTTCCCTCGTTCGTCACATCGCTGCGTTGCGCGGTCGACCCACCCTTCCTCCGATTTACCAGGCATTTGAATGGCCACCCCCGCAAAAGACCCATACTAGGACGGGAGGTGTCGCATATGCTGGCCATGGTTCAACGCTCCTTGACCGGAGCCGTCCTGTTCATCGTTATTGGTTCCGCCCTGATCGGAGTAAGCTTTAACTTGTTTTTAATCCCGCATCAGCTGCTGAGCGGCGGGATATCCGGCATCGCCATGATCGTCGGTTATTTTACCGATATGAACATCTCGCTGCTCTATTTCATTTTGAACTTGCCTGTTCTTGTTTGGGGTATGATCACGATCGGCCGCAAGTTTATCATTTTAAGCGTCATTTCAGTCTCATTGACCACATGGTTCATGCAGTGGCTGCCCGTCCGGCCGGTGAGTCAGGATTTGATCATGTCATCGGTTACCGGGGGGGTACTGGTAGGGCTCGGAGCCGGACTATCGATGCGTGCGGGAGGATCGACCGGCGGCTTCGACATTATCGGTTCCATCCTGACGCGCAAACGCGATTTTTCACTGGGCACCTTCTTGTTCGTGATGAACGGATTCGTCATTGTAGCCCTCGGCTATTACAAGCAAAATTGGGATTTGGCGCTATATTCGATGCTATCGATGTTTATTACAGGCAAAGTAATGGATACGATTCATATCCGGCATCTGAAGGTGACCGTGTTTATCGTAACGCGAAAAAAAGATTTGCTGCTGAGCAAAATGCATAAACTGCATCGCGGCGTTACCGTGATCCAGACGGAAGGCGGCTATATGAAGGAGCCGCAGCACATGCTGATGACTGTCACCACCCGTTACGAGCTGAATGACCTTCAGCTATTAATTCGGCAATGGGACGCGCAAGCGTTCGTCAACGTCACGCAAACGCTTGGAGTCATGGGCTTATTTCGACGTACATAATGCATATTTTGGCAGAACGATCCATAAATGTGTATAAGAGACCATACATCCGTATGCCTTTTATGGTATAATGAGAGAAGCAACTAACTTACAATTTCATTTCGATTCCTATGGCTTTACCTCTGTTACTCGTAATTCGCTCCGAACTTTGTGCGCCAGATGACGACGGGAAGGGTGATGCTTGTGGAAACAGTAAGGTTGGCAACGATTGTAATGAAATTAACCCCTGAGTTGTATCCTACGCTTACGAAGAACGAGCTGGAATCCGAAATCGTCCTTCGTAACGGTCTTTCCTCGTTAGTAGCAGAGGATGCGATGGAAATTATTCAATACAGCATTTCCGAACATCAGAAAGACGCCTTCCTTCATTAATGAAGGAGGCGTTTTTTACAGCCGCACGGCTGCAACGGCAGAGGAACGATCGAGACGGACGCCAGCCTTTTGACGCGGCACAAAAAAATGTTATGGATTCGTAATAATTTTATGTTAAAGTTAAAATAAATCATGTTATGATGAAGCTGAACGATTTCGGAGGTGTCCAAACTATGTTTAACGCGTTGACTCCCATGCATATAATATTAATCGTGCTCGTCGCACTGCTTCTGTTCGGTCCGAGCAAGCTGCCTGAGCTGGGGCGCGGATTCGGCAAAATGCTGCGTGAATTCAAGGATGCGACCAACGGCAACAGCGGTAAATCGTCCGAAGATCCGCCGAGCGAGCCGGAAGCGAAGAAAGAATTGGCGGCGACTCCCGTACAAGTCGAGGCTCCGTCGGCGCAGCCGTCATCCGGCAAGTAATCGAGCGCGCGGCACAAGAAGAAGCCTTTCGTGGAATAAGGCGTTCGCATTGCAAATAGGGAATAAGCAAGCCATCCGCTGCCATTAGAGCGGATGGCTTTTTTTTCGGTAATACGCGTGGGTGCCAAGCAGCAGCAGCGCTGCGATGAACGCCATCCCTGCCCCAAGCTGATACATGACCGCTCCGCCCATCTGATCCTTAATCCAGCCTCCGGCCAGACCGCCCGTAATTCCCGCGAGTCCAAGAAAAACCATCGACAGGATCGATTGTCCCGAGGATTGCAGTTCCATCGGCACAAGCCTGACCGCGTATTGAACGGCCGTGATCCAAAACGCGGCAAACGTGATGCAATGCGACGCTTGAAGCAGCAGCAGTATGAACGGATCGGTTATCCATCCGTACAACAGCCAGCGAACCGTATAGATCAAGCCGATGACCCCGAGCAGCGCCAATTCGTTGAATTTATGCATATACCGTCCGAGCAGGGCGAAGGTCGGAATTTCGCTAGCAGCCGCAATCGCCCAAGCCAGCCCTACCATCGTATTCGTCGCGTGGAGATCCTTTAGGTACAGCCCCAACAATACATCGTTCATCCGGTGGGGCACCGTAAGCACGAAAATCAGCAGTAAAAACCACAGAAAGTGTCTGTTGCCGAGCAGTTTGCCGAAATCGGACAATGAAGCGCGGCGCCCGCCCGCTCCCTTGTCGTCTTCAAGCAGCAGAAGCAATCCGAGCGGAAGAATCCAGAGGGTCCAGTACAAATACGGAATATGATCGAGTCCCCCAAGCGCCTGCAGCAGCGGTCCGGAACACATCGCCATCAAGGTGAAGCCGAGCGAGCCGAACATCCGCACCATCCCGTAGCTTACTTTCGCTTTGAACGTCGATTTGATCGTCATCGTATCCAGCAGCGGCACCGATGACTGCATGAAGAAGTAAAGCAGCAGCATAAACAACAGCGCAAACGAATAGCTTGTCGTCTGAAAAATACCTACGCTGGACAGCACCGTCATTACCCATAAGGCGCAAATCAGCAGCTTCAGCGTATGGTATCGGTCACTCAAATATCCCCAGAACGGCTGGGCGAACAGCGTAACGAACGGGCCGATCATCATCAGCAGCCCGATCTGCGAAGAAGAATAGCCCCTGTTCTCAAAGTAAATGGGCAGAAAAGGCATAAGAACCGCGCTCGTCGCATAATACGAGAAGTTCAATCCCCGCAGCGTCCATATTTGTTTTTTCATCGTATCCGACCCTTTGTCGAAATGACCGTATTATTCGTCTATTCGCAGCTTCATGTGCCGCTCACTTGGCGAACTCCTTCATTATAATCATTTATCGTGAACTGGCAAGATGGCAGGGAAATATGAAAAGCCCGATTTCCATAAGGCTGGAACCGGGCTTCCGATGATTGCGGTGTAATAGCTACTGACCTCGTTGTCCGATGTCGGGAATTTGCCAATCGATCGGCTCGCTGCCGATGCTATGCAAAAACACGTTGGCCTGCGAATAAGGCTTGCTGCCGAAAAATCCGCGATGAGACGACAACGGGCTTGGATGAACGGAACGTAAAATATGATGGCGGCGGTTTGTGATGAGCTGGCTTTTTTGTCCGGCATGGCTTCCCCACAGGATGAACACAATCGGCCGTTCCCTCTCGTTCAGAAGGGAAATGACGCGATCGGTAAACGTCTCCCATCCATTCCCTTTATGCGAGGCGGCTTGTCCTTCCCGAACGGTCAGCACCGTGTTCAGCAGCAGCACGCCCTGTTCGGCCCAACGAACCAAATACCCGTTGTCAGGGATACGGCAGCCAAGATCGCTGTGCAGCTCCTTGAACATGTTTTGCAGCGACGGCGGAGCCGGAATACCCGGCTTTACCGAGAAGCTGAGTCCATGCGCCTGCCCTGGACCATGATACGGATCTTGCCCGAGGATAACGACTTTCGTTTGCTCGTAAGACGTGTAGTGAAGCGCGTTGAAAATATCATGCATGTCCGGATAGATCGTATATGTGCCGTATTCCCGCTTCAAAAATTGCCTCAGCTGCAAATAATACGGCTTCTGAAATTCTTCCTCGAGCAGAGGCGCCCAATCGTTATGCAATATCGAAGCCACGATTGTGCTGCTCCCCCCTTTCATAGAACGGTTCGCTTACTTCATCCGAAACGTTCGGACCATCTTGGTAAAATAGTTCAGCGTCCGCTGCACACGCTCCCGCGTCTTCTCGTCCTCCGGAACGCCGTCCGGCGAAAATGTGCGCTGCGCGCCGCCGATCGAGATCCACTCCGGGCAGTTGATGCCGTGCACGTTGCGAACGATCGTCTGCAAATGCTGCAGCGAGCTGACGCCTACCGCGCCGCCGGCCGAGCTGACGGACAGGACGATCTTGCCGTCGAAATGGTCGAAGCCTGCAAAATCGAGCGCATTCTTCAGCACGCCCGATAAACTGCCATGATATTCCGGCGTGGCCAGCACGATGCCGTCGGCTTCAAGCAGACCTTGCTTCAGCTCGCTCACGTTGGCGTCTTCCGGCTGCGAATCTTTCGTATAAAAGGGCAGCGGTTTTTCCCACAAATCGAACAGCGCCGCTTCGTGACCGCTTTCCCGCAGAAGCCGTTCGATATAACGGCATAATTGCGTGCTTGTCGCATCCTTCCGGTTGCTGCCGGACACAATCATAAATTTCATATGTACAATCTCCTCTCGATCACTTTACATACATCGTAATATAGAAAATTAAGTAAAGTCAACGTCTGCACACAGCAAACCGGCTCCGGAGCGGATAGATTCGCACTTTCGCTTGCCGCATACAGGCTCGTTCGATACAATAAAAGTAATTCCAGTACGAGGAGGTACCGCGATGTTAGCGATAGGAACACCCGCTCCCGCGTTCTCGGCCGAGAGCACACAAGGCGCCGTTCGCCTAACGGAAATATTGGGGAGACGGCCGGTCGTGCTTATTTTTTACCCCAAAGATGAGACGCCGATCTGCACGAAGCAGCTGTGCGCCGTACGGGACTCCCAAACCCAATATGCGGCCTACGATGCCCTCGTGGTCGGCGTCAATCCCGGCACGGTGACGGATCATCGCAAATTCGCCGAAAAGTACGGGTATGATTTTCCGCTAGTAGCCGATGAAGGCGAGCGCATCCGCGAGCTGTACGATGTCGGGCATATGCTGCTTGGCCTGCTGGGCCAGCAGCGCACCGTGTACGTCATCGACCGCGACGGCACGATCGTCTATGCCAAGAAAGGCAACCGGCCAACCCGCGAAATCATCGAAGCGCTTGCTGCCGGACAGCATCGTCCCAGCTGATCAGGCGCAATAAAGAACGGCATGTCCCTATCGCATCGCGGTCTTCTATGCCGCCTCCGTACGCTAACAACACAAAAGACGCGAAGCGTGTCTACGCTGCGTCTTTTTGTGTTGATTCCACCTTTGCGTTATTGCGACAGCCGTTTGGCAAGCTCGTACAGCTCCATATTGAACTGCTTCTTCGAGTTGACGACTGTATTGATATCCGTAGCGACCAGCTCGCCCTTGATAATGCCGCAGGACTTGCCGGAATCCCCCTCGATCAGCTTACGCACTGCGAAGTCGCCGAGGTTGCTGGCCAGAATCCGGTCATTATGCGTCGGCGCTCCGCCGCGCTGAATGTGGCCGAGCACAGTCACGCGCGCTTCAATGCTGTTGCGGCGCATAATTTCCGCTGCGATGTCTTCTCCCTTGCCAGCGCCTTCAGCTACGACGATGATACTATGGCGCTTTCCTTGCGAGAAGTTCGTGGCCATCCGCGCTGCGATCTCGTTCAGATCGTACGGCACCTCCGGTACGAGTATCGTCTCCGCGCCGCTGGCCAATCCCGCATACAGCGCGATATCGCCGCAATGGCGGCCCATAACTTCCACGACGGACGATCTTTCATGGGAGCTCATCGTGTCGCGAAGCTTGTTGATCGCGTCCACGACGATGCTTACGGCCGTATCGAAACCGATCGTAATATCCGTAAACGGAATATCGTTGTCGATCGTCCCCGGAATTCCCATTGTCTTGATGCCGAGCTTACTCAGCTTGTTGGCCCCTTGATACGAGCCGTCGCCGCCGATGACCACGATGCCGTCGATGCCGCGCTTACGCAAATTATCCGCCCCGAGCTGCTGCCCTTCCGGCGACATAAACTCCTTGCAGCGGGCCGATTGCAATATCGTGCCGCCGCGCTGGATAATATCACCCACGCTGCGCAAATCCATCTCGCGAATATCGTCGTTGATGAGACCCGCATAGCCGCGTTGAACGGCAAACACCTCTAGCCCGTGATACAGACCGCTGCGCACGACCGCGCGAACAGCCGCGTTCATTCCTTGGGAATCGCCGCCGCTCGTGAGCACCGCAATTTTTTTAACTGACATGATGGTTCCTCCTTGAGTTCACTTGCTTCTATCCATAAGCTATAGAAGATATATACTAAGAAGTTCTGCGAATCCAGATGCTGTTCACGAAGAAAAACATCCGCGTCATGGGGCTGTTCTTCATGAGCTCCCGGGAAATTCGCTTCACATCCTGTTGTTTGCTGACTTTCGGATCAGACAAATACAGTGCCAACAGGCCCTCGATGATCATCCGGTGAAAGGGCGGATGCTCCAGCCGCTGCGATTTGTCGCGCGCTTCGGACACGATCAGCGCCAGCCGCTCTACCGTCACATCCATACTGTCGTAATAGCTGCAAAAATTCAAGTCGCCCCCTGCGCGGTCCTCCTCCTGATCGATCAAATAATCGAGCAGAATGTGCAGTGCGCATATGTACGGGAAGTAGGCGTCGCGAATCGCCTCGACGTCGGCGGACCTCAGCTCCGCGCGCGAGGCTGCGAGAAACAGCATAAACACCCCGAGCGTCGAGCCGCTCGCCGCAGCGAACTCGTTCCAGCCGATCGAAGGATACTTGGCCTTATGCCGCTGCCACCATGCCAGCAGCGCCTCCTCGCGAAGCTCTCGGTGAATGTGCTTGTACACCTGCAAATCGCAGTACAGCCCGACCAGCTCCCGGACCGACTTGGCCGCATCCGGAAACGACGGCAGCAGGCGGATGCTCGCCTGGCATGTTTTCACCAGATCGCCGAGATAACCGCCGTCCTCCCGCTCCTCGCGAAATTCGTAATAATCGTGCAGCGGCTCCGCCGGGTCCACCGCATCGAGCATCGACAAGTGCAGCCGGCGAAAATCTTCCGGGTCCAGCGACGTGCTGCGGTCGCACAAATTATCCAAATAATCGCTGATCGTCTGAAACGCGACAATGAGCGGAATCAATATATGACGCATCGATAAATGCGCCGCCGCATACACGGCGCCGCCTTCGCAGTGAAACTGCTTGCTTGCCATGCTGGCAAGCGCTTGCCTGCGCAGCTCGGGATCGGGGATCGCCTCCGCTCTCCCGCGCCAGTAACGCAGCTGCTCCCGCACTTCGGGAAGCACGTAGCGGTACACGCGCAGCATCAAACCGACCGGTCCCCGGGGCGCCTGCTCGCCGCGGCGTAGGCTAACGGGGCTCAAGAAGCTCGCCTTCCCCGCCGCTCTCGGCGTAGCAATGTTCCAGCAGCAGCAGCATCTCGATATGCTGCATGTCCATCAGCAGCGCTTCGCCGGCGGCATCCCGCGCCTGGGTAACTTGACACTCCACCATGTCGACGAACAGATAAGGGTCCCACGCTCCCTCGTCCTTCAATCGCTCCAGCGGCTCACGCAGCACGGCGCTGCCGATTTGCCGCAGATCGGTTTGCTTCAGCAGCGTGCCGATTTCGCCGGCAAGCGCCTCGTAGACGGGATGGCGGCCAACCAGGCGAAACCAATATTTCGCATTGCCGTAATCGCCCTCCATCCGATGCATGATGCCATGCCAATAGCTGCCGGTCGGCGTATGGATTTCCTGTGAAAGATCATGCGACGGGTCCAGGCTTTCATTAAACAAGTGCAGGCCGGATTTCAAGGCTAACGCGTACGTTAATCGGTCTCCTTCAAAACCGTTCGTCGACAGCCTGGCGATCTTGATGTCCATCAAATCGTCAAGCTCCTCCGTCGGGTACAGCGAAGGCTTGTGGCCGGTAAGCTGTGCGGTAAGCCTTCGCAAGCTATCGTTCCAAGTCAAAGCCTCCAACCTCCTCTTTCATCATTTTGCGGACAACCGGCAACGGCTGTATCCGTAACCGTTGTCATGTGCGGAAGCCGAATGCAGCATTGCACCCGGCGGTGTGAGCACGGACAACCGATGCCATGCGGCAGATTGTCCCAGCCGCGACGACAGCGGGCCCGGATGGTGTTAGCGATGCATCCGTTCCGCCGTTATATCCTGATTGACGCGGAACCATAAATGCAGGTCGTTGATCGCGCTTGCGAGATCGGCAATCTCGCTGTTCAACCGGCACGACCTGGCAAAATTGTTCTCCACGCTCAATTCATCCTGCTTCGCGATAATGACGCGCTCGATCTGCTTGATCCTTTCGGGAATCGTACCTCGTATTTGCTCCCAGCGCAGCAGCATCTCCGTCTGTTCCGACTTCGTATACGCGTCGAAATCTTTTTGCATCTGCGGCAGCGGAATCCCGAGCCGCTCGTCAAGCGCAAAAAAATCTTCCATGTCTGCTCCACCTTTCCTTTCTGGATGACGAAAAAGGCGCTGACAGTTTATCTATATTAATGTAACACGAACGGTGGGATAGCTTCCAGTCAAAAAGTAAATTTTATCTCCTTTAGGCTGGGATCCGTGTTATAATGGGTGACATTGAAAGAGGGAGAGCGACTATGAATCAACCAGACCAGGTCCGTATTTCATTCCGGCAGCTTCTCGCTTTCTTCATTCCTCTTGGAATATCGGCGAGCCTTGTAACCATATCTCATGTCATTATTAACAGTACGCTTGCGCGCTCGGCCCATCCGGAGCTGCTCATCGCAAGCTATGCCCTGCCGATGAGCATCCTCGGCATTACGGAACGGCCTGCGGTGCTGCTTCGCCAAACCTGTTCGGCGCTCGTGCGCGACCGCCGTTCCTTCCGCGCGATGTCGCTTGTCGGCTTATACGTGCTTGGCTCCATTTTCCTCATAGGCGGCTTGATCAGCTACACCCCTGTAGGCCCTTGGGTGTTTTTGCATTTATTCGGCGCGGACGAGCAGCTGGCTGGCCCCATGGTGAACGTGTACCGCGTCTTGATGTTCGTCAGTATTTTTTCCGGCATCCGCTGCATTTTTCATGGCATCATCATCTTTAACATGCGTACCAAATGGCTTACGATCGGGATGCTCATCCGTCTGGCAGGCATGTATGCGCTGTCGCTCTATTTTATCAAAACCGGCGTAACGAGCGGGACCGTCGGCGCCGTCATCTTCCTGACCGGCATGATCATCGAAGCGGCCGTCAGCTTCTGGGAAGGCCGCGCGCTGCTGCGCCGCATTCCCGAGAAGAAGCCGGATCATGAAATCGAGCGGCCGAAGCAAATATTCCAGTTCTACAAACCGCTGCTGTACTCATCGGCGATCGCGGTCATCGCCGGACCGGCCATCAATGCGTTTCTCGGCAAAACGACGCAGCTCGAGCTTTCCATCGCCGCGTTCGCCATCGCCGGAAGCTTGACGCAGCTCGTTCAGAGCTTCTTCTCTTATATTCACCAAATTGTGCTTAATTTTTACCGTAAGGACGCTGCGGCGGTCCGCCGGTTCACGCTGATGCTGTCGCTCATTCCCAGCTGCCTGATCGCACTGCTCGCCTATACTTCGGCCGGGCCATGGTTCATGGAGCAAGTGATGGGCGTCAACGAGCGGCTGATGCTAGCGAGCTTGTCTACGCTGAAGGTATTCATGATCATGACGTTTATTTTCCCGTGGCTGGACTTCGGCAACGGACTGCTGATGCTGCGCAGCCAAACGAAGGTGATGGTCTGGTCGCAAGCGGCCAACGTACTGACGCTGCTCGTCACGCTAGTCATCTGCATCGCGGCGGCTCCCGGCTGGAACGGGATGATCGGCGCGCTGGCCCAGTCGCTCGGCATGGTCGCCGAAGCGCTCGTCGTCTTGTACATGCTCAGAGAGTTTGCCAGAAGCGAGAACCGGCCGCTGCCTCATATCCATACGACAACCAGAAAAAACAACGAATCGAGTGAATCATTATGATCCGTCAGTCAAGGACCTCCAGCGATGTCGCGCTGCGAGGTTTTACCTTTTCTTTTTATGCTACAATGTCGATCATTATATCCTACTTTCCCCTCTACTTTCAGTACAAAGGGTTCTCGACCCTGCAGATCGGGCTGCTCTATTCCGTAGGCCCGATGATCGGCATCGTGTCCAATCTGTTCTGGGGGCTTACCAGCGACAAGTACCGTACGGTAAAAAAGATTATGATTCTCATCCTGATCGGTCAGCTGATCGTCGCCTTCCTGGTGTTCCAGACCGTCACCTTCTGGCTGCTGATGGTGCTGATGGCAATCTTCTTTTTCTTCCAATCGCCGATGAGCTCACTTAACGACAGCATGACGCTGCTCTCGATCAGCGGTACGAAAAAAAGCTATGCCTCCTTCCGCGTATGGGGCTCGATCGGCTTCGCGCTCGGCGCGCTCGTCTTCGGCATGGTGCTCAAAGGGTTCGGGACCGGGCTGGTGCCCGCCCTCAGCCTGACGACCATCGCCGTCTCGCTGCTGCTCTCCCTGCTGCTTACCGACGCGCGGGATCCCACCTATAAGAAACCGGATTTCGCCGGTCTCGTCCCGATTGTTACGTCGAAGCCGTTTCTCGCCTTCCTGCTGACGATCTTCACGGCCGCTCTCGCCACGCGGATGAATGACGGCTTCCTGGCGCTGTTCCTGCAGCGGCTCGGCGCCGATCAGACGATCGTCGGCTATTCATGGATGGCGTCGGCCTTAAGCGAGATTCCCATATTTATTTTTTTGAGCAAGCACGGCCACAAGTACAAGGAGCTCCCGCTGCTTGCCATCTGCTCCTTCGTGTATGCGCTGCGCTTTCTTCTGATGAGCCTGGTCGACAACCCGCTCTGGGTCATCGCGATCCAGACGATGCACTCGCTGTCGTTCGGCATCTTCCTGTTCACGGCGATCCGCTACATTCAGCGCATCGTACCGGATCAGTTCCGGGCGAGCGGACAAGCGCTGTATGCCGTCATCTGGTCCGGCCTCGCAGGGCTCGTCAGCGGCACGCTGGGCGGCTGGATCTTTAACCACTGGAGCCCTCACGCGATGTATGCCGCCGGCTCCGCCTTATCGGCTCTGGCTATGATCGGCTTCCTGCTGCTCAATGCACGCAGTACGGAAGATTTAACCGAAAAAATAAATTCCGCCCGATAGTGCAAGGTTTATCGCCGGAGCGTCGTCTATGTATAGAGGCGTTCCCGGCGTTTTTTTGCTGCATGCAAAACTTAACATTTTCTTAAATCGGCCTGTTTTTTGCAACTTCACCGGGAATGCCCCGTCTTATCGTATGTATCTTACTGGGACAACGGAGGGGTTATGTGCTTGCAGTAGAACAACTTTCACACAGCTTTACGAACGGCGGCGAAACGACGCCTGTCCTGCATCATATCGACTTCAAGGTGGACAAAGGCGAGATGGTCGCCCTGCTCGGCAGCTCCGGCTCCGGCAAATCGACGCTGCTCAACCTGATGGCCGGGCTAATGAAGCCGACCTCGGGACGTATTGTGATCGGCGGCTGCGGCATCGAGACGATGAATGAGAATCGGCTGGCCGAGTTTCGCCGGTCGCAAATCGGTTTTATATTCCAATCCTACGAATTGATCCCGCATTTGACCGTCCGGGAGAATGTTGAGCTGCCGCTCGTATTTCAAGGCATGAAAGCCAAGCTGCGCCGGGAGAAAGCCACGTCCCTGCTCGACAAAGTTGGGCTCGGGGGGAAGACGGAGATGTTCCCTTCCCAGCTGTCCGGCGGCCAGCAGCAGCGGGTCAGCATCGCCCGCTCGCTGGTGACGGAGCCGGCGATCGTCTTTGCCGACGAGCCGACGGGGAACCTCGATACGAAGACCGAGAAGGAAATCATCGATCTGCTCATCGAGCTGAACCGGACGCTTCGCATCACGTTCGTTATCGTGACCCACGAGCTGGAGGTCGCCAAACGCACGCAGCGCGTCATTCAGCTGCGCGACGGCCGTCTCGTCGAAGATGCGGCGTGGGCAGGTGAAGCGCAGTGAGATTTCGTGATTATATGCGGCTCGGCTGGGATCAGCTTAAGCGCCGCGTCGTCGTTACTGCGCTGTGCATCATGGGGATCGCCATCGGCTCCGCTTCCATCGTTGTAGCGCTGGCCTTCGGCGAATCGATCAATCATTACAGCCGCATGCAGATGAGCTTCTATTTAAAATCCGATGAAATTACGGTGCGCAGCGGTCACGGCGGGGACGAGAGCGACTCCGGCGACCCGAATGCGGCCAAGCCGTACGTGCTGACCAAGGCCAAAATCGACCTGATCCGCGGCTTCCCCCATGTCAAGGCGCTCGGCACGTATCAGACACTGAACAACTTTCAGTTTCTCGTCGATAACAAGCGGGGATACATCAACAGCCTGTACGCCACCGAGCTCGAGACGCTGCCCGATTTCGGATTCGAGCTACATCAGGGCGGGCCGTCCGATCAAGACAACACGATTATCCTCAGCTACGGCGCAACGATGGGCTTGTTCGATCAGCAGTTGCAGCGGTCGCGGCAGCTTCAGAACGGAAGCGGACTCGACGGCGCGCAGGCGGCCAAGCGGCTGGAGGACCAGATGTATATTGCGTATCCGATGTACCAGAAGCAGATCGTCCTGACGCCGCAAATTTATAAGCCCAACCTCGGCACGGAGGAAAGCGGAACGCCTTTCCCGCTGCGGGTCGTAGGTATACTGAAGAAGCCCGAAGGCGTGCCCGACGACGTCGTCATGAACCAGAAAACCGCCTTCGTCTCCCCTGCCCTCGGCCAAAAGCTGCTGGATGCCATGGAACAAAAAAACGGCAAATCCTCTACGGGCTCGGCAGCGAACCGGAGTACGAGCAGCGGTACATACAACGAAGTGAAAATCAAGGTCGACGACAGCTCCCATGTCAAAGAACTTGAACAATGGATCAAAAAATTGAAGCTGTCGGTGGAAACGAATCTGTACCGCGAAGAGCGGATGCAAAGCGAGCTTGTCATCATTCGGCTCATCTTCGGCGGCGTCGGCGTGTTTATCCTGTTCGTCGCGTCGATCTCGATCATCGTGGCGATGACGATGTCCACGTACCAGCGCCGCCGGCAGATCGGCATCATGAAGGTGCTCGGCGCCAATTTGCGGCAAATTCGCAATATGTTTATGGTCGAGTCTGCGCTGCTCGGGCTGCTCGGCGGCATGACCGGCATTTTATTGTCATACTGGGTCATCTGGGGAATTAATATCGCCGTCATGAAGCTGGCCCCCGCCCGTCCGGGAGCGCAGCAGGAAATATTGTTTATCAGCCCTTGGATCCTGCCCGTCGGCTTGTTCTTCGCCATCATGACGGGGGTGTTGTCCGGGATTTATCCGGCCGTCAAGGCTTCGCGCACCGACGCGCTGACCGCGATTAAACGAGACTAAAGCGTAGGAGAACTGGAAGCTATGAAGAAGAAAAAGTGGATTACCGTCGCTGCCGCCATTGTCGTGCTCGGCATAACCGGCTTGTTATATTGGCAGAGCCAGCCCTCGAAGCAGACTTCGTCGTCCATGAACAATCCGGCGAATGCACTGCAATTCAAAGTGACGCGAGAAGATTTGACGAACACTGTTGAAGTGAAAGGCAAATCTTCGTATCAAAAGCAAACGTATATCAATGCGCCATTCTCGGCCGATATCAAGTCGTGGCATGTTACGGACGGAGCCCAGGTGGCCAAAGGAGACATGCTGTTCCGGCTCGACGATGCATCGCTGCGCAACGAAATCGCCAAAATGCAAGCGGACGCCAAGAAAATGGAAATGGATATTCGCCTTGGACAGTTTCAGGAGACGATCGATAACGATGCGTCGGCAAGTGCGGGCATTTCGGAAACGGACGCCAAGCAGCGGTTTGCGAAATCGGAAAGCCGCAAAATGCAGGAAGACATCTCTCGCCTGAATCTCGAGCATTCCCACGTTCAATTAGCCGAGATGACGGAGAAGCTTCACTCGGCGCAATTCGCTGCGCCGGAGGGCGGCATTTTCTTGTTCGAATCGACCAAAGAGCCGCAATCGCTGAAAGAAAACGAGCGGGTCGGCAAAATCGTCGACCTGAAAAAGCTTCAGCTTCTAGCTATCGTCGGCGAGTACGACCTGTTCCGAATCAAGGAAGGAATGGATGCGGAGGTGAAGGTCGACGCGCTCAAGGGCGTCAAGCTGCAAGGAAAGGTCGAACGGCTGTCCAAATTTGCCAAAAACGATACCGATGCGGATGAAGCCACCGTCACGACAGCCGCGCAGTTCGAGGTCGTCATTTCGCTCGAGCCGGATGAACGGCTGATCGCAGGACTCAGCTTGACGGCCTCGATCCAAACGGATAAAAAAGAAGGCGCGCTTGTCATCCCGACGCTCGTCGTACAGCGGGAAAAAGATGAGTCCTACGTTATGGTGATGAACGGTTCGGGAGCACTGGAACGCCGTGTCGTGCAGGTGGGCGTAGAGACGCCGGAGAAGACGGAAATCATGAGCGGGCTGCAGGAGGGCGAAACCGTCGTGCTGCAATAGGCGGTCCCGGCAAGCCAGCCGTACTGCGTTCACAAGGCAAGCGGTATATTCCGGCAAGCACGATCAAGTTTGGCTTACCGACCGCTTGTTATGTGCGACGCATTTTCGGCTGTCCTGTTGTTATACGTGGCAAAGCGCGTTATAATGAGGGATAGTTCTTAGTACCAAGTACTAAGATTAACGGGTACACCGTGGAGAGGATGATCCAGAATGAACAATACATTGCCCGCTTCTTACGAAGAATTCAAATCGATCGTGCTGGACCGCCGAAGCGTCCGAAAATATACGGAACAAGACGTTTCAAATGAAGATATCCGCGAGATCGTGGACTGCGCCCGTTACGCGCCAAGCGATACGAACTCGCAAACCTGGGAATTCATCGCGGTGAAAAACCGCGACATGATCAAAGAAATCGAAAAATTGACGTGGGAGCAGCTGCACAAGAGAGCCGCCGAAGCGGAAGAGCGCGGCCTTTCGAAGGAAGCCCGGATGCTGACCAGATCGTTCGGCCCCTATGCTACCGCATTCTCGGAAGCGCCCGTGCTGATCGTCTGCCTGGCCACGCCGTATAACTCCAAATTCCGGGAGCGCATCTTCGATCCCGTGCAGCTGGTGGACGACGCGGTATGGGCCGAGGAAGGCATTAAGAGCAGCTGTCTCGCCGCGCAAAATTTGATGCTCGCCGCCCATGCCCGCGGCCTTGCGACTTGCCCGATGACCGGCCCGGTCCTGCTGGCGCAGGAGCAGTTGCGCGCTTACCTGGATATTCGTCCGGAATGCCAGATCAATATGGTCATTGCCCTCGGATACCCTTCCGAACGTCCGGCCCGCCTTGCACGCAAGGAAGTGGACGATATTTTGCGGATCGTGACCTGAAGCTTGTCATGATAAAAAGGATGGAACCTATTGCGGCCTCGGCCACTCTGGTTCCATCCTTTTTCTATGCACATCGGCAGTTCATTCTTCTGCCGCTCCTAAGCGCTTCGTGCGGGCCGTGGGTCGCTGCCCTCTGCCGTATCGCTTCTCCCACCGTCGACGCGCCGATCCCCTTTGCCGCCGCTTTTCCGGGGCTTCCCCGCTCTATAGCGGACTTCGGTCAATCGAACGCCGCAGTCACCTGCCTTTACTTGCGGACCGCGCTGCGATACATCAGCATCAGCAAATATGGCGTCCCCAGCAACGCAACGATAATGCCTGCGGGAATTTCTTTTGGCGCCATGACCGTTTTGCCGATAAAATCTGCCGCGACCAGCAGGACGGCGCCGAGCAGCGCGGAGAGGACGACCGACCTTCGGTGATGGTGGCCGATCATCAGCCGGACCGCGTGCGGCGCGAGCAGGCCGATGAATCCGATCGAGCCGACGCTGGAGGCTGCGGTCGCGGCCAAGGCGACGCCGATGGCCGTGGCAATGAGCCGCGTGCGCTGAAGCTTCAACCCGAGACCAAGCGATACTTGGTCTCCGAAGGCTAACAGGTCGATTTTACGTCCCAGCCCCCAAGCCACAGGCGCGAGGATGACGGTCACGACGGCGAGCCGCAGCCATTCCGCATAGCCGCGCGCGTATGTGCTGCCAGCCAGCCAAGCGAGGGCAGGCGCCGCAGCGATGCCGGACTTGATCACGAAAAACTGAATGCCTGCCGTGCCGATCGCCGATACGCCGATCCCGACCAGAATGAGTGCGGCGGGGTGAAAGCCCTTGCGCCATGTAAAGGCATACACGCATACCGCCGCCCCGGCGGCACCGGCAATCGCGCCTAGCGGAAGCATCATGGCCGGCGCTTGCGGCCATAGCACGAGGACGGCCAGCGCCCCGCAGCCCGCTCCCGACGTCACCCCCAGGACGGAAGGATCGGCCAGCGGATTACGCAGCGCTCCCTGCATCATCGAGCCGGCAATCGCGAGCGCCGCCCCGGCAAATGCTGCGACCAGGATGCGCGGCAAGCGCAAATCCATGACGACGTTCCGCGCAAACGGCTCGCCCCCTCCGAGCAGCACCTGCCCGATGTCGGCAGCAGACAGACGCAGCGTTCCGGCCATGAGTCCGCCGGTCATCAAGACGATCAGAAGCACCAGCAGGCCGATGACGAGCGCGGGATACGGCAATCGCCGTCCGATGGCCCCAACGCTCATGGACGTCCCGCCTTCCTGCGACTGCCGCCCTTTCATCGTCTTGATGACGAGCCATATGAGCCACGGCGCGCCGATCGCCGCCGTCACCGCTCCCGCCGGCAGTTCGCCGACCGAACTGCGAAACATACGGGCGACCGTGTCCGCGCCGACAAGAATGATGCCGCCCCATAGGGCACTGGCCGGCAGAAGAATCGCATGGCGGCGCAGGCCGAGCAGCCGCATCAGGTGCGGCGCGATCAGCCCGACGAATCCGATCGGGCCGACGACGCTGACCGTGACGCCGGCCAGCAGCACAGCGGCCGCCATGCCGGAGAACCGGGCCAGCTCGACCTTCTGACCGAGCGAGCGGGCCGTTTCCTCGCCGAGCTCCAACAGGTCGAACGCGCGGGCGAACACCATCGCGTAGAGAAGAGCGCCCGCTATCCACGGCCATGCATACTGCACGCCGCTCCAGTCGTTCTGGATCAGCGAGCCGGCCCCCCAGGCAAGCAGCTGCGACGCTTGCGTCTCGAACAGGAGCTGAAGCGCACTCGTAAAGGCGGACAGCACCAAGCCGACGATCATCCCGGCCACAGCCATCCGTACCGGCGTGCTTCGCTTGCCTCCGGCGATCCAATACGTCATCGCCGCTGCGCCCAGCGCTCCTGCCAATCCGAGCAGCAGCGGCGCGTTAGCTTTCAGCGCAGGAACGAATACGGCGGCAGCCATAATGACAAAGTACGCACCGGCGTTCAAACCAAAGGTGGAAGCGGATGCGAGCGGATTGCGCGTAACGGTCTGCAGCAGCGCGCCGCAAACGGCCAGCGCTGCGCCGGCCAGCAGGCCCATTACCGCCCGCGGAAGACGAATACCGCGGATCATCTGATGCGCCGCGCTATCCTGCGGATGGGTCAGCGCCCCGATCACCTGCCCTGGCGTAATATCCGCCTCCCCATACATCAAGCTGATCAAGAGGAGGAAGGCGAGTATGACCACGCCTCCCCCGAACAGGAGCGGTATTCTCCAGCCGATGGACCGGGCAGCGCCCGCAGCGCTGTTCACGGCCAGATTCGTCATTTCGCCAGCGCGCCGGTCGCAAGATCGACGATCGATTTGGCCGATAACGGACCGCCGAATGTCCACGTATTGCCCGGAAATTTATAGGTGCGTTTTTCTTTCACGAACGTCAATCCGTTCCACACCGCATTATCTTTCAGCTGCTTTTCGAAAATGTTGTCGTTATCCTGCACAATATACATGAAGTTGGCGTTCTGCACAGCCGGCAGCGCTTCGACACTCGTCGTAGAGAAGCCGTTCGGTTCGAATTTCGCCGACTTGAACGAATTTTTAAGCCCGATCTTGTTCAGGATTTGAATCAGCATCGAGTTGTCGGTGAACATGCGCAGCACGGCGGCATTTTGCTGGGAATACGCCTGCGTGACCGCGATCTCCGCGCCTTCCTTGCCTTTGGCTTTCAGCTTGGCTTTCGCATCGTCGAACGTTTTTTGCAGATCGCTCATTACTTTATCGCCTTCCGCCTTTTTGCCCACCATTTCCGCGACAGCTAGAAACGTTTTTTCCATCGCCTCGAACTGGTTGCCCTCTCCTTCCGCAGGATATGGATTGAAGGCAACGGTCGGGGCGATTTTACTCAGCATTTCGTAGCTCGCTTTGATCCGGAAATCCGGCGCAACGATCAAATCGGGCTTCAAGGCGGCAATCGCCTCCAGGCTCGGTTCCGTACGCGCGCCTACATCTACGACGCTAGCGTCGAGCTGCGGAGAGATATTGACCCATGTTTTGTACCCTTTAATGTCCGCTACGCCGACAGGTTGTACCCCGACCGCCAGTAAATGCTCAACATACGACCATTCCAGCGCAACGACGCGCTTCGCTGTTCCCTTCAGCTCGGTCGTCCCGAGTGCGTGCTTGATCGTCCTTGCCCCGGAAGCTTCTTGAGCGCCCGTATTCGCGGCCGGCTGCCCGGCTTCCTTCGACGCTGGGCTCGACGTGCCGCAAGCGGTCGTCAAAAACAAAAAAATAAGACATAAAACGATGAACATCGGCTTGCTCTTCTTCAACCTCATCTTACGTTCCCCCTGACTCGCTTGCGGCAAGAAACTTCGCTGTCATCATCCCTGCCAACAGTTGAGAATGATTATCATTATTCATTTGAAAATAATAATCATTCTCATAAATGTTGTCAATACTTTCCGCAAATAATATGAACCTCCCTCGGCACGCGAGGCTCCATCTCCCATGCCTGTTTTTCCGCATAACCAGAAGAAAATTAAAAAAACCGTTTTCGAATGTAAACATTCGAAAACGGTTTTCGTTTGCTTGTCGCAAGATAAGAAGCAAGAAAAGAAAACTATCTGATCGATGTAACTCCAACGAGCGACCGCACTGAATGCGGTAAGTTTTCTTACGAAATCAAGAAGCGAAGTTCAAGAAGTAGATCGTTTTGATTTCTTGAAAAAACTTATATCGATTCAACCATTGTCCGAAACGGACCGGTTGGTTTAGTTAGTTTTCAATCTTACAGTTTGTGAACGTTAGCTGCTTGTGGTCCGCGGTTGCCTTGAACGATTTCGAATTCAACCGATTGGCCTTCTTCCAACGTTTTGAAGCCGTCGCCTTGGATAGCAGAGAAGTGAACGAATACGTCGTCGCCGCCTTCTACTTGAATGAAGCCGTAGCCTTTTTCTGCGTTAAACCATTTTACTGTACCTTTCAATGAAAACAACCTCCTAGATGTATCGCCATCATGGGCGAATGTGTAAATTATATCACCGTTATAAGGATAAATCAACTCGCTTAAAAATATGCGTCAGCGCTCCGAAGTGTGCTTAAAGACGCATAAAAGCTCAGAAGATCCTGGAATGAAGGGCAGCTCCGACGGGACGAATTCCACCTGCGCGCCGCGCTTGCGAAGCTCGTGGACGAGCCGCTCCATGTGCGGGTAACGATCCCAGCCGAGCGTATAGATCGGGTACATCCGCACTTGGCCGCCCGGCCTGCACACTCGGAGCAGCTCAAAGACCGCTTTCTCATGAAACTCATAATCGAACTGTTCGTGGTACAAAAACAGGAAATGGCTGCAAAGCACCAGGCCGAACGTATCGTCCTGGAAAGGCAGATTCGGCAGTCCGGCGTCAACGTACTTGACTTTCTCCGTGTCGCTCCGGTAATCGGCGATGAAACGTTCAAGCGCTTGCTCCCGCATAGCGCGGTGCTGCGTCAGGCTGCCGTAAAAGCTCCAGTCGAACTGCCGCTCCAGCCTTGACAGCTTCTCTGTCGAAACCTCAATCTCGCGCACACCGTGCGCATATATACTCTCAGGCGGCATCACATAGAGCGGATCGGCCGCCGAGACCTGTATTCCTTGTCCGGATAATACCGCAGCAAATGACGACGCCCCGCCGGAAACGTCCAATACCGGACCTCGCGGCGCCAGCTCCGACTCCAGCGCAAACATTCGCACGTACTCTTCATATGACCGGCATGTCATGGCCACACCCGTCTGTTCATACTTTGGCTGTTGCTGTTCACTCATCTCTTCTCAGCTCTCCTCTGCTCGGCTAATTATAATTACTGCGTCTTGCGATAAGCCCCCACCTGCCCTCCGGCCTTGGTGCTGGAGCTTATCGCACATTGTAGCACTGCGGTCGCCCGGTTGGCAATAGCTTCCTTTCATTTATTATTTCAGTTATAGTTTCGTCCGCTTTCTCGTGAAAACGTTCGATAACATATCCTATCAGCTATGAGCCTATGAGCCAGGCTTCTTGCATTTCCGCTCCCGTTGCGGTATCATTTCGCGCATGGACTATCATAATTCACGAAACGGAGCCTGCGAATATCATGATCAAAAAACATATTATATACAAGAAGGACAAATGGAACATGCTCACCGTCGAAGTCAACGGCAAGCAGCTCATTTTGCGCGAAATATCCGATCAATGGGGCGAAGACTGCCGTACGTTTTTAAGCCGACCGGAAATGATGCATTGGGTGAACGAGCGGTTCTCCAAGGCGTCGTTCGAAGACGGCGAAGAAGAGTACGAGCGGATCATGGAAGCGTTCAGGCAAGTATAACGCGAATGCAGCCGGTTGAGTCTGCAAGAAGCAAAAACTAGACAGAAGCAAAATCTAGGCTTGACTCTCGCCTTGTCCATTCGTTATAATAAGGGCAATTACATAAGGATGTCCTCCAAAGGGGAGTAGCTGTTACAGTAAAGTCGTCAGTTCGGGTTCCTATCAGAGCCCCGGCTTTATTGGCAACGAAACGTTGTTAGCAAGACCTTTGCCTATAATGGTAAAGGTCTTTTTCTGCGTATGAAATGACCTTTACCGTATGGTAGAGGTCATTTTTGTGTAAATTACGAAAAAAGGAGTGGCTCAGCATGGAACTTTTGTCCGCTGAATTTTTTGCCGCATTGCTCAGCATCATTCTGATCGACCTTGTGCTGGCAGGTGACAATGCGATTGTCATCGGACTTGCCGCCCGCAATCTTCCGAAGACGCATCAAAAACGCGCTATCATCTGGGGGACGGTGGGCGCCGTCGTCATTCGCGCGGCTGCGACGCTCGCCGTCGTATGGCTGCTGGGACTCCCGGCGCTGCTGCTGATTGGCGGATTCATCCTCATCTGGATCGCCTACAAGCTGCTCGTTGATAAGAAAGACCACGCCATTGAAGCAAGACCTCAGCTATGGCCGGCGATCCGGACGATCATTATCGCCGATGCGGTGATGGGCTTCGATAACGTTATGGCGGTCGCGGGAGCGGCGCACGGCGATTTCCTTCTCGTCGTCATCGGCTTGTTGATCAGCGTGCCGATCATGGTGTGGGGAAGCACGCTCTTCATCAAGTGGGTGGAGAAATACCCTTGGATCATCTATATCGGTTCGGCGGTGCTGGCGTTTACGGCCGCAAAAATGATCACTGGCGATCTGTACGTCAAAGTATTTTTTGAAGAAAACGTCATTCTGAAATGGGTCATTGTCGCAGTCGTTGTCGTCGGAGTGCTGCTCGCAGGCTTGTGGAAAAAAATGCTCGGCTTCTTGATCTCGGTGAACGAGCGGGGGCAGCTGACCATCCCGCACGAGCTGGAGACGGAAGCGAATATTCAGCCCGACGATAATTTCCGGGTAAGCCGTGACGAGAAAGGACGCCTCGTCCTTGTGAAGCTGGAAACGAACAGTTAACCTGATATCGCAAATGAAATAGCGGATCGGCCGCAAAGCCGGGGAACGATCGGAAGCAGCGATCGGGAAGCCCTCGGCCTTGCCGGCCGATCCGCTTTATTTTATGTCATATCTTCGTATGCGGTACCGGAATGCAGGCTGTCGCTGCTTCGATGAGCACCGGCTTGCGAGAGCCAAGCGCTTGCTGCAGTTGCTGCGCGAGTTCATCCACCGTCGCTGCCTTCATGCCCGTGCCGCCGCAGGCTTGAGCCATCAATGCGAAATCGGGATTGCGGATGACGCTGCCCAGCGTACTCATTCCCGCCGCTTCCATCCGATGCTTCTCCATCGCATAGGCGCCGTTGTTGCATACAATCCATACGATCGGCAGCTGCTGTTCGACCGCCGTCTGGAATTCCATCATCGTCTGCACGGCCCCGCCGTCCCCGGCGATCGCGATCACCTGCCGGTTCGGATAAGCGAGCTGCGCCGCGATAGCCGCCGGCAGTGCGAAGCCAAGCGTCCGCCAACGGCCGGAGACCAGGATGTCCTGGGACGGTTTCGCCTGGAAGATGCGATTGAACCATAAGGTCACGTCGCCGGTGTCAATAGCGATCACGGCGTCGTCCGAAGCCTGCTCTGCAATCAGCTTCATAATGCGCTGCGGCGGGATCGGCGTCCCGTCGCCGGAGGCCTCCGTCTCGATCTGCCGCTTCCACTTGGCGGTCGTTTCTTTGATCCGCGCCAGCCACGGGCTGCGGTCCTGGCTAGAGGCAGCGTTCAGCCGTTCGCTCAGCTTGGGCATGATCTGCGACAAGTCGCCGACAATCCCTTTGTGCAGCGGATGCCCGATGCCGAGCGCCTCGCGGTTTTTATCGACCTGCACGATCCGTGCCTGTACTGGGACATAGTCTTCCGGCCACCAGGTGGCGCCGAGCATGACGATCACATCGGCCTCGGCAAGCAGCACGCTGGACGCTTCGCTCCCCGCTTGCCCCAGCCCGCCGGCATACAGCTCATGGTCGTTCGGGAACAGCGGCCGTGCCGGCAGCGTCGTCACGACCGCGGCGTTCAACTGCTCGGCTGCGGCCCTCACCTGCTCCCGCACCGAAGCCACGCCCCGGCCGATAAGCAGCACCGGACGCTGCGCCGCACTGAGCAGCTGTGCGAGCTCCTCGGTCTCTGTATCCGCAGCGTATAACGGCTGATAGAGGTGGCTGCCGTATGGCGCAGGCTCCCCCGCTACCAGACTTGCGTACAGATCCTTCGGGACGGACAAGAGCGTCACCTGTCCTTGCGCAGCCGAATGAACGAGCAGTTGCTCCATCAGCTGCGGCAGCGCCTCCGGATGGGCCAGCAGCTCGGAACGGCCGCTGACGGCGGCACACAGCTTTTGCTGGTCGATATACTGCTTCGCCCGCGTGCCGTACTTCGACGTGTCCACTTGTCCCGCGAGCACGAATACCGGGCTTCGGTCCTGCGCAGCGTCCGCCAGCCCGTTCAGCATATTCGCGATCCCGGGACCGCTGGTGGCAAGGCATACCGCAAGCCGCCCCGTCAGCTTCGCTTCCGCGGAAGCCATCAAGGCAGCCCCGCCCTCGTGCCGACACGGAACATAGCGGATCGCGTTCTGTTTGCCCAGCTCATCCAATAAACTTAAATTGGCGTCGCCGATCACGCCATAGATGCGTTCCACCTTCCAGAGACGAAGCTGCTCGACAATAAACTGCGCTGCCGTCCGCTGCGCCAGGGGGAGCGGCTGCCCCGCATTGACCGGGTCTTGCGGCCTCGCAGGGGGAGATAAAGTGGCTGTATCGCTCATGAAAACAATCTCTCCTTTTCTTGTCTACCATAGTCTGTGTCCACCCTAGTTTGCCCTTCCGCCTAAGAAACACGCGGCAGCGGCTGGAGGAAATCGCCTTTGCTTGGCGAACATAGTGTAGAATGAACATATCGTAACCATACTGGGACCAGAGGTGACAATGGATGAATAATGCCGCGTCGATTATTACGTTTTTGATCGTTTCTTTTTCGCTGGCGCTCATACTGATCATGAAGAAAGACAGCCTGCCTTCCGGGGTGAAGCGTCCGCTGGCGCTGCTGGCACTCGTGATGGTGGCGTTCTCGTTCGCGCTGATCGTATACAGCTTTTTGGCCGCTCCGATGTAGAGCCTGAGTCATTAGACTTCTTCCTGCAAATTCCATATACTAATATTTGAGCCGCGCTCCGCCCATACTATACAAAGCTTTCCTGATGGACATCTTATCTATGGAGCGTGAGCGGCGATGCGACTGATCCCCATATGGTTAACCGCGATGCTGCTTTCCGGCACGCTTGTTGCTCCCGCGATCCGGGCGGACGGCATGGCGAAACCAAATCATTTGTCAAGGAGGGCTCCCATGAATCAAGTACTGAAACGAAGCGAGGTTCCCGCAGAGCATCGCTGGAATCTGGAAGACATGTTCAAGAACCAGGAAGCCTGGAACAAGGAATTCCAAGAGGTTCAGAGCGAGCTGAAGGAAGTCGCCCGTTTCCAAGGGAAATTAAGCGACGCTTCCGCCATTAAGGAATGCTTCGATCTGGAGGATCAAATCTCGCAGAAAACGGAACGTTTATACGTATACGCCAACATGAAGCATCATGAAGACATGGCGGACCCTACATACCAGGCTTTATCGGATAAAGCGACCAAACTGAGCGTCCAGACGGGCGAAGCGACTTCGTTCATCTCCCCGGAAATATTGAGCCTGTCCGACGAGCAGCTGCAGAAGCTCGTAAAAACGCCGGAGCTCTCGTCCTACAAACGGACGCTGGAGGAAATGATCCGCCAGAAGCAGCATGTACTCAGCAAAGCGGAGGAAGCGCTGATGGCGCAGGTCGGCAATATGTCGCAAGCGCCGAGCACGATCTTCGGCATGCTGAACAACGCCGATCTCAAATTTCCGAAAGTAAAGAACGAGAAAGGCGAAGAAGTCGAGCTGACGCACGGTCGCTACATTCAATTTCTCGAAAGCCGCAACCAAAGCGTCCGCAAGCAGGCGTTCGAAACGATGTACGCGACGTACGCGAAGCAGAAAAATACGATCGCCTCGACGCTGTCGGCTAATGTGACCAAAAACATTTTTTATGCGAAGGCGCGCAAATACCCTTCCGTTCTGGAAATGTCGCTGTTCGGCGATAACATCGACAAGGAAGTGTACACGAACCTGATCGATGCCGTCCACGAAGCGCTGCCGCTCATGTACCGGTACATGGAGCTCCGCAAAAAGCTGCTGAAGGTCAACGAGCTTCATATGTACGACTTGTTCGCGCCGCTGGTCGAAGAGTTCGATATGGACATTACATACGACCAAGCGAAGCAGACGGTGAAGGAGAGCTTGAAGCCGCTTGGGCAGGACTACTTGAACGTGCTGCAGCGAGGCTTCGACAACAGCTGGATCGACATTTACGAGAACGAAGGCAAACGCAACGGAGCCTACAGTTGGGGAGCGTACGGCACGCATCCTTACGTACTGCTCAATCATAAGGACAACCTGAACAGCATGTTCACGCTGGCGCATGAGATGGGCCACGCGCTACATTCGTACTTGTCCGACGAAAATCAGCCTTACCGCTATGCGCAGTACACCATTTTCCTGGCGGAAGTGGCTTCCACGCTCAATGAAGCGCTGCTGATGGATTACTTGCTGAAGCGGACGACCGATCCGAAGGAGAAAATGTATCTCCTCACCTATTACATGGATCAATTCCGTACGACCGTATTCCGCCAGACGATGTTCGCGGAATTCGAAAAAATCATTCACGAGAAAGCGGAGCAAGGCGAGTCGCTTACGCCGCAGCTGCTCAGCAAAGTGTACTACGACCTGAACGTGCTGTATTACGGTAAAGACATGATCGTCGATCAGGACATCGAGATGGAATGGGCGCGCATCCCCCACTTCTACAACAGCTTCTACGTGTACAAATACGCAACCGGCTTCTCGGCGGCGACCAGCTTCGCCAAGCAAATTTTGGACGAAGGCGCACCGGCAGTCGACCGCTACCTTGGTTTCCTGAAGAGCGGAGGCAGCGACTACTCGATTAATATTCTGAAGCGCGCGGGTGTCGATATGTCCACGCCAGAGCCAATCAAGCAAGCGATGAGCGTCTTCAAGGATTTGCTCGGACAAATGGAAGAATTGGCAAAATAACGAGCGACCGAGGCCGGCCATTCGCCGCTTCGGTCTTTTTTTGTGCAAAAAAACGGGGACAACCGTTATCTCAGGTGAAACATCTTGACTCCATCCTGCGTCAGAAAGGTAAATGTATCCTATGGGGGGAGTTTCAGGTGAAAAAAAGTACGCTTGTCGCAACGCTGCTTGCGATGACCCTTCTGACTTCGGCCGCGCCCGTGCAGCCGTCCAAAGCAGCCAGCACTGAAGGGGGCATCGCAGTACAGCTCAACGGCAGCCCTGTCCGGCTGGCCGTCGCTCCGCGTCTGGTCGGCAGTACGCTCATGATCCCGCTCCGCGACATTTCCGAATCGCTCGGCGTCACGATTGCGTGGGACGAAGCACAGCAGACGGTGACCGCTGCGAAAGGAGATCGCATAATACGCTTGACTGCCGGAAGCAAAGAGGCGATTCGCGGCAGCGCCGCCGTCCAGCTGGAGGAAAGCCCTCTGCTTAATGACGAATCGCTGCTCGTCCCGCTCCGCTTCTTCAGCGAATCGTTCGATTTCAACGTGTATTGGGACGGACTGAATGAGACCGTCTCGATTGTGGACGCGGACAAAAGCTTGCCGACCGTCGGTTCGCTCGAACGAATGCAGCAATTGCTGAAGGATTCGCCCGCCGCCGGCTCGTATCGTCTGATGGCCAAAACGATGGTGACGATGGATTCCGCGGCGGCAAAATCGGAAGCGTCCGCGGCGGTTCCTGCGTCAGCCGCTTCCTCGGCCTCCGGTTCCGCCGCAGCTGGAGGCGGCAGTCCTTCCTACTCCGGTACGAATGTGCAGGTGGAAGGCGTTGATGAAGCCGACGTCATCAAGACGGACGGTACGTACATTTATCAGGTGAACCGCAACCGCGTCCTCGTCACCAAGGCGTATCCGGCGGAAAGCATGAGCGTCGTAAGCACGGTATACTGGTCCGACCCGAACTTCAATCCGCGGGAAATTTATGTGGACGACAACCAGCTGATTGTCATCGGCAATACGTACTATCCGGACCCAAGCGGATCGGTACAGCCTGCTCCTGCGGTCTCAAGATCGGGCTCCGACATGGCGGTCAGCAGCAAAATCGCCATCTGGCCTGTACCGCGCGGCCGTTCGGCGACCAAAGCAATCGTATACGAGCTCGGCGACCGAACGAATCTGAAGCCGGTCCGCGAAGCGGAATTGGAGGGCAGCTACATCTCCTCCCGCAAGGTCGGCGATTCGCTGTATATCGTGGCGAACAAAGGCATCAACTACCGGGTCATGCCGCTGAACGGCACCTCCGCGGCCGAGCCGGCAGCCATCGAGACGCCGTCGTACCGCGATTCCGCCGCAGGCGACGCTTTTATTCAAATCGGATTCGAGGATATCCGCTATTTTCCCAAATCGGTTGAGCCGAATTACTTGCTCGTCGGCGGTTTAAGCGTGAGCCAGCCGGATCAAAAAATGCAGGTCACCAGCTACCTTGGCTCCGGGCAGTACGTCTATGCGTCGCAGAACAACCTGTATGTTACGGTGAATGAGTATGAACCTGCCGCTCAACCGGCGGAACCGGCCGAGCCGTCGGCAGATCAAGCAGGCGAGCCTGCGGTGAAGCGGCTGCTCCCAAGACCGGCTCCGATGGACTCGAGCAGTGTCGTCTACAAGTTCGCCATGAATAACGGCCTGGTCCAGTACTCCGGCCGGGGCAAGGTGCCCGGCCAGCCGCTCAATCAATTTTCGATGGACGAATCGAACGGCTACTTCCGCATCGCCACCACGAGCGGCGAAATGTGGCGCAACGATGAATATACGTCCAAGAACAATATATACGTATTGAACGATACGATGAACATCACAGGCAAAATCGAAAACATTGCGCCGGGGGAACGCATATATTCAGTCCGTTACGCCGGAAACCGCGCCTATATGGTAACATTTAAAAAAGTGGACCCGCTGTTCGTCATCGACCTGAAAGACCCGGCTGGCCCGAGCATTCTCGGACAACTGAAAATACCGGGCTACAGCGACTACCTGCACCCGTATGACGAAAATCATATCATCGGCTTCGGCAAAGATACGGTGGAAGTCCCGAACAAGAGCGGCATTCCGGGCGCCGATACGACCGCCTATTATCAGGGCATGAAGCTGGCGATGTTCGACGTGACCGATGTGGCGAATCCGAAGGAGCTGTTCAAAGAGGCGATCGGCGATCGGGGCACGGACTCGGAGCTGCTGCGCAATCACAAGGCGCTGCTGTTCTCCAAGGAGAAAAACTTGCTCGCCTTCCCGGTTCGCGTCGCGGAAGTGCGCACGCCTTCCGACGCGGCCGGATCGGCCAAGGAGGCTAGCCGTTACGGGGAGTTTACGTTCCAGGGTGCTTATGTATATCAGCTCGACCTGACGAAAGGGTTCCAACTGCGGGGCAAAATTACGCATCTGTCCGACAGCGACATCCAAAAGGCAGGCCGCTCCTGGTACGGCAGCGATAAAAATATCGAGCGGCTGCTGTATATCGGCGATACGCTGTATACTTCGTCGCAAGGCATGATCAAAGCAAACGATTTGACCGACTTGCGCGAGATCGGCACCTTGACGCTGCCGCCTTGGGAGCCGAAAAGGCCGTAAAGCTTGGCATTTTCGCCTCCGTACGGTACAATGGGCACAAGAATGAACCCGGATGGAGGCCTTTCGCATCATGGTTACCGCCATTATTATCGTCAGCATTATTATTGCGCTCATCATTTCGGCCATGGCGATCTACGTCACGAACAAGGCGTATTCCCGCAAGGACGATTAGCGCAGCCATACCAGAAGAAGCCAGCCGATCAGCCCGCCGATAGCGGAACTGATCGCATTGACGGCATCGTTGCTCATCCACGATGCCCCGCGAATCCGCACCGCCGCTGCGTCGCAGTGGCGGTTTTTTTCGATTTCTTTGCCGCAGACCGGACAGCGGTACATCGTTTGCAGGACGGCGCCGAGCCAGGAATCGGCCAAGGAACCGAGCAGGCCGCCGGCAACGCCCATCAGCGCCAGACCGAGGGCGGAAGAAGCGCCGCCGTAATTCGCTTCCGGCCCGCCGGCGAGCGTCAGCAGCAGCCATCCGGCAACGCCGATGAACAGCCCGCCGGCCGCCGAAGCGGCCAGCCCAAGCGGCGTGATGCCACCCGAGGTGCCCGCGGGAACTTGGCGGCCGCTCACAATCGAGCGCGGCGTCGTGCGGCTGAGGCCGCCGACCTCGGTCGCCCACGTATCGGCGTTGACCGTCGCCATCACGCCGATGAAGGCGGCCCACCACGCCGGGTGCGGCGCCAGCGCGTGGCCGAGGCACAGCAGCAGGCCAAGCCCGCCGTTCGCCGCCACTTGCCCGGCATCGCGCCGCCCCGACTTGGCGTAGCCGCGCTCGGCGGCCGCTTTCTTGCGGCCTTTCCACTTCGACAGCAGCGTCGACGATATAAAGAATGCAATCAGCGTGCCGAACCAGGCGGCGCTACCCGCGGCATACATCAGCGTCCCGAGCACGACGGCAGCGGCAAAGCCCGATGCGGAAAGCGACCGCTTCGCGTATGCCGCTCCGGCGATGGCCGCACTGCCGGCCAGACCGATCCCAATGTCGAACATCCGTTCCTTCCCCTTTGCCAATGGATTATGGAGAACAAAGCGCAACAAAGGCTACCCTAGGCAGCCTTTGTGTCGTCCATTTTCTCTCGGTTATTTCGTTTCGCGCTTATTCGCCAAGCCGCGCGGTAAACGCGCCGAACGCTTCCGTTCCCCAGTACAAGATGTAGCGGTCCCCGTCCTTCACCGCGGCCACGCCTGCCGGCGTGCCGGTATAAATAATATCGCCCGCGCCCAGCCCGTAATGCCGCGCTATATAATCGATGACCGTCTGGAAATCGAAGATCATGTCGTTCAGGTTTCCCCGCTGCACTTCCATCCCGTTCTTCACGAGCGTATATTCCACCTGCTTCACTTCCTCGAATCCCGGAAACGAATGGAACGGCGTGAGCGCGGCCGAATTACGGAAGCCTTTGGCTGGGAGCCAAGGGTGACCCTTCTTCTTGAGCACGGACTGCACGTCGCGAAGCGTGAAATCGATGCCGAGCGCCATACCGTCCACCAGTTCGTTCACTGTAAGCCCGGGCTCGTAGTCTCGTCCGATGCGCAGCACGAGCTCCGCCTCGAAGTGCACTTCCCCGCGGCT
This sequence comes from Paenibacillus solanacearum, assembly GCF_910593845.1. Taxonomy (GTDB): domain Bacteria; phylum Bacillota; class Bacilli; order Paenibacillales; family NBRC-103111; genus Paenibacillus_G; species Paenibacillus_G solanacearum. The sequence continues at coordinate 105,061 of NZ_CAJVAS010000010.1, forward strand.
GTCCGGCAGCGCGATTTCGCCTCCATCGATCGCTGCGAGCGCATGCGTCGGCTTCGTGAAGATCATCGGCTCCTCCGGCACGTCATTTCCCAGCTCCGCCGCATGCAAGCCATAATTGCGGCCGACGCAATAAATATTGCGAATCGTATCGCTCATCTTCGTCACTCATCCTTTTATCTCATGTTGGTTTGTTCGGGCCCTGCCGTCTTCGATTCCGGCGGCGGTGTGCCGGATTTCTTCGTCTCGGTCTGCTTCGAACCGGCGCCTTGCTTCGTGTCGCCCTGCTTGGTCTCCGATTGCTTCGGATCGCTCTGTTTCGCGCCCGATGACTTCGGATCGGGCGTTTTGGTCCCGCTCTGCTTCGGATCGGAGGGCTTCGCCTCGCCTTGTTTCGTATCGCCGGGCTTCGCGGTTCCCGTTCCCGTCTTCGTCTCTCCTTGCTTAGCGCCGCTGCTGCCTGAGGCGCCGGACGATTGCGTCGACGTCGATGCGGGTGTCTTGGCGGAATCCGAAGTCTTGCCGGTATCCGCTGGCTTCTGCGTACTATCCTGCGGCTTGACGATGGAAGACTTGGGCGTCCGGACCGGACCGAGCGTTATTTTCCCTTCCTTATCGATTTTCGCATTGACCGATATTCCCGTCAACCGTTCGAACAGCTTCCAGCCGTCTTCCTCCGGCATTTGGATCGGCTGAGCCCATTTCGTAATGATCGGCACCATGCTTAATTCGCAGGCGCGCGCTTTCGTACAGGATGCTTGCAAGATCATGCTTTCCCAAGTCATCGGATTATTGTTGGTCGTGAAAATAAAATTGCCTAGACTGTAGGCGATCCATTTGCCTTTATACTGCTCGAAGCCCTGCAGCACGTGCGGGTGGCTCGCGATGACAAGATCGGCGCCGTTGTCGATATACAGATGCGCCAGGTCGGTCTGATGCTTCACCTGCAAGTCGTTCCGCTCCTCCCCCCAATGCGCGATCACGACGACCAGATCGGCCTGCTCCCTGGCCTTGGCGATCGCTTCAAGCGGAAGCTTGGTGCTGTACGTCTCCGCCAGCCCCGGCTTCGATTTGCCTACATACCAGCTCGTCTCTGGAATGACCCGGCTGAAGCCGAGAAAGGCAATCTTCATACCCTGATGGTTCATGATGACCGGACGATACGCTTCTTCAGTATTGCGGCCTGCGCCGACGCGCAGGATGTCCTGCAGATCCAAATAATCGAGCGTATCGACAAGCCCTTCCTGCCCGTAATCCATGCTATGATTATTGGCCAAATTCACCAAATCGATCCCGGCCTTCTTCATTTCCGGCAGCATGTCCGGACTGGAGCGGTACACGTATTCCTTCGTCTGCGCCGCCCCCCGCTGCGTGATCGGCGTTTCGAGATTCGCCACCGCAATATCGGCTTGTTCCAGATACGATTTGACGTATTTGAACGGATATTCCTTGCCTTTCTCGCGGATCAAATCGCTTACCTTATCGGCAAACATCACATCGCCGATAAACGCAAGATTCACGCGTTCTTCCGGAGCCGGCGGCACGGCCGCTCCGCCGGAGGAATCCGCAGGCGGCTTGTCATTCGGCGCCGTGCCCGCGGGCGGCTTCGATTCGCCGCCAATCGGCTTGCCGGATACGCCCGGCGACTCCGCGGCAACTTGCCCCGGTCCCGGCTGGGACGGCTGATCAAGCCAATGAACGAGGTATGCGAACGAACCGATCGTCAGCGCGGTCAGTACGCCGATTTTGAGCAACAGCGTTTTTTTAAATTTCGTTTCCTTATGCTTTTTATGTTTCTCAGAACGCGATGTAATGGTAACCTACTCCTTTTCGCGGCTGCCTGTTCCAAAACGAGCGCACATGTTCTCATTGGTCCATTATACCAAATGTTCCGGCCGAGGTCATGGGCCAAAGTTCCAATAATAATCGGTAAGCGCGCATACCGATCGGTAGGAAATGAAGATGGCGCATCCGGCATTCGGACATTTGGCGCGATCCGGCATTGCTTTTTCCATTGAATCATGCGCGCTGGAGCCATCTTCGCATAAGGCTGTTCGCCGTTTCCGAGATTCAGCGTGTCAGCGGGTTCCCGAGGTGTGGTATAATGGGCACAACAAACTGGAATCGATTACCACCATCCTGGAGGAATGTATTCGTGGACAACATTGCCATCATCTCCGACATTCACGGAAATATTCCCGCCCTTGAAGCGGTCGCAAATGACATACATAGCCGGGGGATCCGGCGCATCATCTGTCTCGGCGACCTTGTCGGCAAAGGCCCCCAGCCGGCGGAAGCGGTCGACCGGATTCGCGAGCTTTGCGAAACGACGGTGCTCGGCAACTGGGACCTCGGCATCGGCAACCCCCAAGTGCTCGAAGCGGGCAAATGGCAGCTGCAGCAGCTTGGCGCAAACCGGCTGAACTACTTGACGCAGCTGCTGTTCTGCGCGGAGCTGACGATGAGCGGCCGGCGTATCCGGATGCTGCATGCCTCCGCCCACAGCGTCTATCGCCGGGTACACTGCGATGCGGGCATTGAAGAACAGCTGGCCTTGTTCGCCAACACGGAGCTGACGGGCGATTTCGACGGTATCGCGGGACTTGCCCCCGATGTCGTCGGCTACGGAGACATCCATGTCCCTTTCGTGCGCATGCTCGAATCGCAAGAACGGCAAGGACTGATGCTGTTTAATGCGGGCAGCGTGGGCGCTCCCTATGACGGACTGGCGCAAGCCAGCTATGCCATTGTGGAAGGCATCATGCACGAGACCCGGCCGGCTCCGTTCTCCGTCCGACTCGTGCGCGTGCCGTACGATGTCGAGCGCGTGATCAGAATTGCCGAGCAGGCGGGCATGCCCGAGCTCGACCGGTTCCGCTACGAGATGCGCAGCGGACGGGTGCAATAATGCTCTGCTTCTCACCCGGATCGGGCGCTAAGCTAATGTAAGGTTATCCACACCCGCGGGACGCCCCAGCGCCCCCTATGCCGGAACGAGACCACTGCGATCCCGATGATTGGCTGCCGCTGCCAAGCCATGCGATGAGCGCGCCGAATTGTGCTATAATACAAAGGAAGCATTACCCGCGAATGGTAAACCGACGCTAACGCACGAGTCATTTGCAGCATTCAGAAAGAGGGATACCGTTTTGGCAAACTGGAAAATCAATCTGACCGTCCTATGGTTCGGCAACTTTCTCGTCATGGGCGGCATGACGATGATCGTTCCGTTCCTGCCCCTTTATATTCAGGAAATGGGCATTCACGATGCGCATGCAGTCGCCATGTGGGCCGGCATCATCTTTGCCGGCAACTTTGTCACCTCGTTTATCTTTCAACCGATTTGGGGCGGCCTCGCCGACCGGTACGGCCGCAAGGTCATGCTGCTGCGTTCCGGCTTCGGAATGGCTATCGTCATGACGCTGATGGGTTTCGCGCTCACGCCGTGGCATTTGCTGCTGCTGCGCATGCTCAACGGCGTCATCTCCGGCTTCGTACCGGCGGCGGTTTCACTGCTGTCGACCAATACGCCCCGGGAGAAGATGGGGATGGCGATGGGAACGCTGCAGTCCGGCGGGGTGGCCGGCACGATTCTCGGCCCGCTGTTCGGCGGATTGCTGGCTGAATGGATCGGATTTCGGCCGATCTTCTACATCACGGGCGGGCTGTTGTTCGCCGCTTCGCTGCTGGCGACATTCCTCGTGAAGGAGTCGTTCGATTCGGCGCAGGCGAAACGACAGCCGAAACAGTCGATTTGGGTCGGACTCAAAGAATTAAGCAAAATCCAGGAGCTGCCGGCGCTGTATTCCGTAACGTTCGTGATCCAGTTCTCGATTCTCAGCTCGATGCCGCTGATCCCGCTGTTCGTGCAGGAGCTGCACGGCAGCGGCGAACTGCTGGCCTTTTACGCCGGGCTTGTCGGGTCGATTACGGGCTTCTCCAATATGATCGCCTCGCCGCTGCTCGGCAAAATCGGCGACCGGATCGGCTCGGTCAAGGTGCTTGCCATCGCGCTGATCGGCGCAGGGCTTGCCTTCATCCCGCAGGCGCTCGTCACGAACATATGGCAGCTGTTCGCCGCCCGCTTCATGCTGGGCATCTTCATGGGCGGACTGCTGCCGTCGGTGCAGACGCTGATCCGGCAGTATACGCCAAACGGGATGGAAAGCCGTTCGTATGCGTTCAACACGAGCTCGCTCAGCCTGGGCAACATGCTCGGTCCGGTGATCGGCGGCGCGCTTTCCGGCTGGATCGGCATCCGCGGCATTTTTATGGTGGCGGCGGTCATGCTGTTTCTGAATATGATTTGGGTACGCCTGACGCTCTACCGGCGTACGCTGAATGCGACTTCCGAGAGTTAGGAAGTCCGCAGCGTCTTGCATGGTTCATTTTCCGCAGGAGGTGCTTGGCGTGAAAATCAATATTAAAAAAGTATTGTTCATCCTGGTCTGCGCGGAATTGATGATCTGGTATTACGGCAGTATGGAGCTTCGCGAACCGCCCCGGTCGGTCGTGCTGCACGACAAAGGCCAGCCGAAAAAGCCCGAGCCCCCGCCGGAGCAGCCGAAAGACGGACTGCTCAAAGCGTCCTGAGCCTTTGGCGGCGGCCGGAAGCCCGGGATACGGCAGCATAGCCCCGCTTCACAGCAAAATGAGCCCTGACACACGTCAGGGCTCATTTTGTGCTGCGGCTTTACGGTTGGAGCGAACGAACCCGGTTCAGCTCGGGCACGTTCACGGCTCGCTGCTGTTTCAAGTAATCGGCAACCGGCCAAGCCGCGATTCGCTTTGCGCCGGTATAGCCTGCAAATGACGGATACGTGGCGGCGCCGGAGACAACCAGCAGACCGGTGGTTGCAACCCGATACGACTTCTTCGGATCGACCGGCTTATCGTTAATGAACAGCTGCGCCGGATCGATGCGCTGTCCGATCGGCTTCGTCCGGTCGTACACATAACGGACATTGTGCGAGACGTTAAGCGGGCTGAACGCCTCCGTCCCGTCGGGCTTCTTCTTCCACTGCTCCTCCAGAATGCGAATGAGCTGCTCGCCCGTAAAACTGACGTTGACTTGCGATATTTGCGTGCCGTAACTCTCATACAGCTCCCCGAACGTAATGACTCCATCGCGGTCCGCCGGATTTTGGCCTTTGGCATAAGTCAAATCCCGCTTCGGGTCGCCGGACATCATGGCCAATTCGGCCGGGCTGGAAGGATCCGCCTGACCGGAAGCGTAGAACGCGTCGGCGATGACGTCGGACAGCGCGCTTTCGCCTGCCGCATTGCGTGTCCGGGACAAGTCGCCGGTCAGACTGGCCAGCGGCTCCGCCCATTGCTGCTTCGCGCGCTGGACCCAGTAGGAGACGAGGCTTGCCACCTCCGGATCCGGTGCAATGTCCCGCGTGACCGGACGGTTATTCGCCTCGGTGACTCCGCGAATGACGTCCTTGGTCGCCGGGTCGATCTTCAAATTCACTTCGGTAATCAGCTTGCCGTGAAAGCCGCCCTCCATGACAGGCCGCGGATTGCCCGCCGGATCGTTAATCGAACAGTTGAACGCCTCGTGCCAATGCCCCGTCAGAATGACGTCGATGGCGGGCGACGCATACTTGGCGAAGTCGATCGCCGGGCCGGTCGGATTCAGACAGCCGTTATAGGGCCCGCTCTGCTTCGCGCCTTCGTGCATCAGGACGATAATCGTTTGTATCCCTTGATCCTGCAGCTCCTTGGCGTAGCGGTTTGCCGGTTCCACCAGCGCTCTCGCCGCAGGGTCCGACGGCATGCCCGCCTTCAGCTCGGGAGCGGCATCCGCCGCAAGCACGCCCATCTGAATGGACAAAGGCTCCTTCGTCAAGGCGGCAGCTTCGGTTAGGCCGATGATGCCGACCGGAATCGTTCCTCCGCGTCCGTCAGACACGTTCTTGACGATATACGGCTTCAGCACAAGCCCGTTCGTACGGGCATCGCTGATATTCGCGCTGAGGTATTCGAAGGAAGCGCCGCCGAACGGTTTGCCCGCGGAGTTCTTGAAGCAGCTGTCCGTATCCGCCGTGCCGAAGCACTCTCCCTTCATCATATGCCGGGTCAAAAAGTCGGCGGATATATCGAATTCGTGGTTGCCGGCTGCGGACGCCTCGACCCCGATGTTGTTCAAAAATTCGACGGTCGGCTCGTTCTTGAACGCCTCGACTTCAAACGGCCAGCCGCTGAAGTTATCGCCAACCGACAGCAGCATCGAATGCCCCTGCCCCCGCTCGGCACGAAGCTTCTTCAAATGCGCCGCGACATACGCCGCTCCGCCGACCCGAAGCTGGCCTTCGGGCGTAGCGAGCTGGCTGTTGTTCTTGTCCGCGGTCGGCTGCAAGTAGCCGTGAAAATCGGTGAGCGAGAGCAGTTGCAGCTCAACCGGAGCGGAACCGGCGGCCGGCTTGGTCCCGCCTGGGAGCAGCAGACCGGAACAAGCCGACAACACGGCAGCCAGCACCGCCATCAGCAGCCACCCGGCGAGCCGCATAGTTCTCCCCGTCCGCCTGCGCTCCGGAGTGTCTTTAAAATTCGAGGGTAAAATGGACACCGCTTGAGAAGCCCCTTTCTGTACTCAGCCCCAGCGCATGCTGCGAATGGCATAGGGACCGCCGCTTGCCTCAGTCTTGCGGCTGGACGAATCCTACTTGGTGCCGAGCTTCATTTCATCCACTTTCTTCGTAATTTCTTCCTCGGTTTCGCGAATGACCGTGTTGATGTCTTTGCCGTTATACAGATCGAGCGAACGGTTGTAGGCGATGCCCAGAGCGGTTGCGTCGTAGATGGTCGGGTATTTCGGCCAATACTGCTTGTTGTAGAAGGCGGCCTTTACGTTTTTCCCTTTCGTGTAAGGCAAATCCGCGGCAAAGGCATCCATCGTTTCCTTGGTCAGCAGCACTGGACCGGCGCCGTTTCGCGACACCCTCAACTGCGTTTCCTCGGATAACGCCGTCAGGACCACTTTAAACGCATCGTCCAATACTTTGCTGTTCGGATTCATGAATAAAGAATAGCCGCCTGCGGCCTGCGCTGTCCGCGGGTACTCCTTGAACACCGGGTAGGAGGTCATATCCCAGTTCATGTCGGGCACCGTTTGAAGACCGGCAGAGATCAGGTTGGGCACGCCCGACATGGCGACGATCTGCGTTTTGTAAAAATCCTCGTTATGCCATCGCGTAATTTTCGTTTTATCTTGCGGAAAACGGTTGTTCGGGATGGCGATCAGCTGGGTTAACAAATCGTAGGCCATTCGCCACTCTTTGGTAGACAAGTTCACCTTGCCGGTTTTCGGATCGAAATAATCCCGCGTAATCCCCCCGGCCAAAAAGTGAATGCTGTTATGGTCAAAGCCGATATATTGCGTGCCGTTATCGGAACGGGTCAGCAGCTTGGACTTTTGCAGTACCTCATCGAACGTAATGCCGTCTTTCGGATACGGGACGCCGAATTTATCGAAGATATCTTTGTTATAAAACAAAGCGATAAAATTGGTCGAGTAAGGAAGCGATATGATGCCGCCGGTCGAGCTGAACGTCTTGACGTAATTGATCGTGCTTTGATCATATTTGCTCAAGTCGAGTTTATATTTCTGGATCATCGGTGTCATGTCATAGTTGAAGCCGAGGTCGCCGATGCCTTTGGCCGTGCCGATGTCACTGATGACGATATCGGGAACTTCGCCGGCAACGATCATTTCTTCCAGCCGCTTCGTCCCGTTCGTACCGGGCTTGACGATTTCCAGATCAATATGAGGATACCGCTTTTTCACCGGTTCGATCAACAATTTATTCCAGTAATCATCAGAAAATTCCTGCCAGTACGAATAGGCAACCACCTTGGCCGGAGCAGACGCTTCCGGCTTCGTTTCGGCATTAGCCTCAGGCGCGCCGGGCGCGGGTGTCCCCGAGCCGCCGCAGGCAGACAGCATCATTGACGTGATTCCGATCGCCAGCAGCGGCAGCAGACCCTTTGTTACCAACCTCATGCGAATCCCTCCATGATATGATGATTCATTCATTAAACCTTGGCTGTACGATGAACCGAAATATCGACCTTCTCTTCCCCGATCAGGGCCGTACGCGCATCCTCGGGGCATTCGTTGCCGGATATGAGCCAGTTGCGGACCGCCTTGAGCTGGATGGCGTGCGTCATCCCCCTATGCATCGGGTAATCCGAGGTCCGCTTGATGACATTGTCGCGGAACACGAAGCCGTCGATCGAATGGCCGTAAACAATGCCGATATCGAATGTTTCGAACACGTTCCGTTCAATCCGGATGTTCCGGTGATAGCTTGCGGGATGCGCTTCCGGCTCGGCGATTTCCGGATCGATGTCGATCACGGCTTGCCCCCAGTCCGGGAAGCAATAGTTGCAAGCCAGGAAATGATTGTGACGGATGGTCACGTCGCCCACCGCCCCGGACTCGTACCACAGGTTCGCATCGCCGGATATTTTGATTCCCGCCCCCGGAGCGCTGATCGTGTTATGCTCCAGCAGCACGTTTCCCGGCGTCGTAATCAGGAAGCCTCTCGCCCGGTTCGCCCGGACCGTACATCTGCGCACCGTAAGGTCCGAATTCCACGTCTTGTTCTCGACGGCGTCACCGATCTGCATCGTCTCCGGCAGCGGCCGGTCGAAGACGATCGCCGTATAATCGGCGTTGAGCCGATCCGCGCTTACGACTTCCGCCGAAGCGTAGGACATCAAGCTGTCACTGCGAATGAATTGCATCTCTTCGCCTTGTTCGGCGATGACGACGCCCTTCTGCATGCCGTGCATCAGCCGGACGAGGATGGAACGGTCCGACAGGCGCTCGGCAATTTGGGCGTAAATGCCGTGGACGTTGAGCGGGTCGTCCAGCTGATTCTCGAACAGACAGTCCTCCAGCACGATGGAGCCTTTGCAGTTCGTGAAGTGGGTCGCGTCCGCCGTCGCCGTCACCGCCCGGCCGGAACCCGGCTTCCGTTTGACGTCGAACCGGCTCAGGCGGATATCGGCGCAGCGCTGCGCGACGAGCCCCATGCCCGGCGCGTGATGCACCGTCACGTTCTCGATCCGCACATTCGCGCTATCCTGGAGGAACAGTCCCGGGTGCTCGCGCCGGCCGATGCGCATGACGATAAGATTTCCCGCCTGCGGCATATGCTTCGGGCCTCCGCCTACCCGGATCAGGCCCGGTCCGACTTCCTCCATCCGCAGCTTCTTGAACGAGCTCCAGCTAATCCGGTCCCCGCTCTGATACGCGTGCGCCATCGTCTGCGGGTCGATATCGTGCAGCCCCCAGACCGGCTCCTCCCTGCCGCCGAACGTAAAATACAACCGGCCGGATTCTACCTTGTACGTCACGCCTTCTCCAAGCCGGACGACGAACGACTGCGCTCCGGTCTCCGCAACCGTTCCCTGCTCGAACATCGGCCGCTCCCAATCAACGGAGAAATTGCGCAGCGTAATGTCGCGCGCCTTCTCCAGCACAAAAGGAATGATGCGGCCGTGAAACATAAATTGCGAGCCTTGCCCGTCAATCGTCAGCCCCTCCATCTCCAGCAAGGGAAATGCAGTCCGGCTCGTTGCCCCCTGATCGTGGTTCGTTATATGGTAATACCGTTCCACCGCCTTCTCGGGATGAAAATGGTACGTCCCGGCCGGGAAAACCAATGTCGGCTTAGCAGCCTGACGGCACGCCTTCAAGGCGTCATACACAGCCAAAGTCGCGTCGTGTTCCCCGCCGGCCTGCAACCCAAAATCGTTCATGTCGAAAATCATCTTCGGCGTTCTCCTTCTTCGTTCGCGGAAATGCTGTGCAGCGATTAGGGAAGATGTTTACCGCTTTGCAGTGGCCTCCGTGTGGTATACTTGTAGTATATGGAAGGGGTTACACGCGGCACAATGAACGAAATTGGCAGAATAGGGTAAAATATTGCGCTTCTATTGTGCTTCTCTCAAGGCGCGAAGGGGAACGAGACCGATGCTGCAGGAAAATCAAAGATTAAGTTATATTTTTCGTTTTCAAGATACGGCGGCGCCGCTGCCCGTCAGCCTGTATGCAGTGGGGAGAGAAAGACAAACGTCGGATTACAGCCATGCCGGGATGACCCGCAAAGACCACGGCGGCGCGTATTTGTTCCAATATACCGTGGCCGGCCAGGCAGCCATCCGGATCCGCGACCAGGTGTTTCCGCTCGACCCCGGGAAAGGTTTTTTTGTGCCGTTTCACAGCGATTACCATTATTACATTCCGGAGGAAAGCAACGATTACGAGTGCTTGTTCCTGTCGTTCGACGGCAGCGAAGCCCCCAAATGCTGGTCCTTTTTCGCCGGCCAGCTCGGCAGCGTGCACCACTTCTCCGAGCACTCCAGCCCCATTCGGCTCGCGAACCACATCTACCAGGAGGCGAGCTCCAAAAAAATAAGCGACGCGTACAAACTGTCTACGCTCGCTTATCAGTTTCTGATGGAACTTTACCGGTACGGCAAAGGGCTTGGAATGCCCAAGGCATGGCCGGAAATTGTGACGCAAGCAGTCCGGCTCATCGACGAACGATATTACGAACTAAAAAGCCTCGCCGAGCTCGCCCGCCATCTCGGCGTATCCAAATATCATCTGATCAAGCTGTTCAACCGGTCCGTCGGCAAAACACCGGTCGAATACTTGACACGCAAGCGTATGGAAAAAGCGGTGGAGCTGCTGCGGACAACCGACTGGCCGCTGGAGCGGATTTCGCATGAAATCGGCTATACCGACGTCAATTACTTCAGCAAAGTGTTCCGCAAATCGCTCGGCATCCCGCCGGGGCGGCTGCGCAAGGACTACGATGCGTACGATTTCATGTTCGATTGACCGGCATCAGTCGCTTGCCGGCGGCATGAATGATGTGTACGCGAAAAAAGGGGCAGCCGAGTGAAATCCCCATTCGGCTGGCCCCTTCTTTATTCATGCATGCTTATTTGGTTCACCGGCCCTGCCAGCCGGCATTTGCTTACTTCACTCTCGCGATCGCAAGCCCGTCGTACGCCGGCAAGATTACGCCCTCCAGCCGCGGGTCGCGCACGATCCGCTCGTTGAACTCGCGCATTTTGACGACGCGGTTGCCTTTGACATTCGGATCCATCGTCTCGCCGTGCATGAGCGTATTGTCTCCGACAATGATCGCTCCCGGGTTTGCGAGCTTGATCGCCCACTCGAGGTAGTTCGGGTAATTGCCTTTGTCCGCATCGATGAAAAACAAATCGAACGTGCGTCCTTCCTGGGCAAGCGCCTCAAGGCTGTCGAGCGCCTCGCCGACGCGGTATTCCGCCTTGTCTCCGAGCCCCGCCTGCTGCAAATGCTTCTGCGCCACATCGGCGTATTTCTGTACCAGCTCCAGCGATACGAGCTTGCCGTCCGCCCCTAAGCCGCGGGCAAGGCAAATGCCGCTGTAGCCGCCAAGCGCTCCGATCTCCAGCACCTGCCTGGCGCCGATCATCTTCACCAGCAGCGTCAGCAATCTTCCGTAGCCCGGCGCGATAGAAATGTCCCTTATTCCGCTTTCGCGAAGGCCTTCTTTGACCCGCTCCAGCTGTTCATCCTTGGCGAATAACGATTCCGCATACTGCTCTCCGGTCAGTCGCTCCATCCTCCACCATCCTCCTTGCGAATTATACGCCTGCCTGTGCCGGCGGTCGTTGTGTATTCGAGTCCAATCGCCTATACTAGGTTATTGTATGGCTTTTCCAAACAGACTTCAACTAACGACGATTCGATGAAATGAAAGGAAATTCGTTATGCTTAAGGCTTCCCCAACGATAGAATTGATAGCTACCGCCCCCATGGGGCTTGAAGCGATCGTGGCCCGCGAGGTCCGCGATCTCGGTTATGACCAGGTGACGGTCGAGAACGGCCGTGTTACCTTTGTCGGCGACGCAATGGCCATCTGCCGCGCCAATTTATGGCTTAGGACCGCCGACCGCGTCCTGGTCAAAATGGGCCAGTTCGAGGCGCGGACGTTCGACGAGCTGTTCGAAGGCACCAAGGCGCTGCCATGGCCGGACTGGATTCCGGAGGATGCGGAATTTCCGGTGGAAGGGCGTTCGCACAAATCGCAGCTGTCGAGCGTGCCCGCCTGTCAAGGCATCGTGAAGAAAGCGGTCGTGGAGAAAATGAAGCAGCGGTATGGCACCGAATGGTTCCGCGAGACGGGCGGGCGCTTCGTGATCGAGGTGGCGCTGCTGAACGATGTGGCGACGCTGACGCTCGATACGACCGGTCCCGGGCTGCATAAGCGCGGCTACCGCAAGCTTGTAACGGAAGCGCCGCTGAAGGAAACGATGGCGGCTGCGCTCATCCTGCTGAGCCGCTGGCAGGCCGAGCGGCCGTTGTACGACCCGTTCTGCGGGTCGGGCACGATCCCGATCGAGGCGGCGATGATCGCCTGGAACCTCGCGCCGGGGCTTCGGCGCAGCTTCAACGCCGAAGCGTGGCCGCTCGTCCCGGAGACGCTGTGGCAGCAGGCCCGCGAGGAAGCATTCGATCTCGTACGCGACGACGTGCCGCTTGCGATCGCCGGCTCGGACATTGACCCCGCGGCGATCGATGTGGCGATGGCCGCGGCCAAATCGGCCGGGCTCGCGAAGGAGCTTCGCTTCTCGGCGCTGCCGGTAGGCAAAGCGCGGCCGGAGGGCGACTACGGCTGCATCATCACGAATCCGCCTTACGGCGAACGGCTCGGCGACTCCAAGGAAGTGGAGAAGGCGCTTCGCCAGCTCGGATCGGTCTATGTGCATCTGCCGACATGGTCGACTTTTGTGCTGAGCCCGAACAAGCAGCTCGAGCATTATATGGGCCGTACCGCCGACAAGAAGCGCAAGCTGTTCAACGGGCGCATCGAATGCGCGCTGTATCAATTTTTCGCGCCCGGCGGGCTGTACGGATGGCGCAAGCCGGAGCAGTAACTCCGCAGCAAGGCAGGCGAACTTCCGCTTGACCGGAACGCCGGACCCATCTGCTATCGGACGAAATGCCCCAACGAGCCTTCGGCTCCGCTGATCCAAAGCGGAGCCGGAGGCTTTATTTACGAGCGCCCGTCGGCGAAAGTATATGGCGCCGTTAGGCTGCTATAGCCGTGATTTTACCGTCGGGCGGCAACGATAGTTTGCTTCGTACGATCCCATCGCCACGGCACGGACCGCCCCTGGAGATGGACGCCGCCGTACCGTACGTCGATCCCGTTCGCTGCGATCCAATCTTCTTTCCCTTCCAGCACGCGCTCACCTAGCCCCGTCATCGCGACCGTACACTGGCGAAAGGATGGCGAAGGAGCCGAGTAGCTTGGAAACGTCGTATCCAAGCCTTCCAGCGTAAGGAGCGGCGCCGGACCTTGCGACATGAGCGCCAGGCAGCGCCAATATTGAAGATCGCCCATGCCGAGATCGTTCAGTTGATTGCCCGCTTGCTCGAATAAGTCCGTCGGCCGGTTCACGCCGCGGAGCACGAGCTCCAGCGTCGTCTGCTCCACAACGCCTAGTCCGTTAAACGTAGACGGAAATCTCGACAAATGAAGCTGAAAGGCATCGTGTACAAACGGCAGCACTGCCGTATGTTGTTCGCTAATGAGCCGTGCCAGCGGTTCGGGATCGGGAGCGCAGTACGCCTCCCATACGGTGCTGCCGAGCGCCAGCTCCGCCTGTCCAATGGACTGCCATGTGCCCGATAATGTTTTGAGTTGGCTCACCGACAGCTGACCGAGCCCGCGGAACAGCTCGATTCCCGGAAAGGCGCCGATGCTGAGCAAGCTTAACGTCGTCTTCCCCATCGTTTGACGAGCGAACCAATGAAGCAAGTAACAGAGCATCGTCTGATCGAACAAATCATGCTCGAACCAGAGTACGACGTCTTTGTATTTTCCGAAATCGCTCAATTCGATTTCTTGCGCTTCGCTGAGACGAATGAACTCCGCGCTTGGGATTCCCATCGCTTGTTCCAAGTAGCTTGCCCGCAGCTCTCGTTCCTCAGGACGCAGCGGTCCCACTGTGACCGGCCCCTCCGGGTATATTTCGCGCCATACGAGAATATCGCCTTGGACGACGCCCTGCCGCAGCTTCTCCGCTACGGAATCCCCATTGACTATATGAAGCATCGCACGCTCTCCTCCTTCGTACAAATCATGAAACATCGAAACCACATCGGCGACGGGCAGCATCCCCTTCAGCTTCTTGCGGGCGTCGTAAAGCCGCTTTTTCAACGTGGGCACCTTCGTTCCCGTGTAAGCCGAAATCTCTTGCAGGGAATAACCGTGAAAATAAAACAGCTGAACGGCGATTCGCAAGTTAGAGGGCAAATGAGCGATCGATGCATGAAGCCCGCTGTGCATTTCGTTGCGCTCCGCGAGCTCAGACACGCTCAGCTGCGATCCGGCGACTTGATCCATTTCATGCAGCGGTGCCGTCAAATGCCGCTTCCTGCGAAGCAGCCGATTGCACCGGCGCTGGGCGATCGCTTTGAACCAGCCCGGAAACGCCTCCGGCTCCCGAAGCTTGTGCAAATGGAGGAACGCTTCCGCGAATGCCTCCTGTACCGCATCTTCGGCCAAATGCGCGTCACGCAGCTTGTCGTAGGCCACAGCGTACGCCATGGCCGAATATTGCCGCACAAGCCGCTCAAACGCATCCCGATCTCCCTGCCTTGCCTTTTCGATCCACTGCAGCACGATGACTCATTTCCTTTCTGTCTTGCTATCATAGAAGTGCCGCTCTCGACCCAAAAGGTTACATGCCGATTCGCGATTTCGTTGGATCTTCATCGTTCCTTCCAGTGCGTGCCATACGTTTTATCATAAAGCTTCATGGCTGCCTAGCGCAAAAAAAAGCGGAAAGCCGCTTATCTAAAGCCGGCTTCCGCTTGATTGGTACCACTTTTTCCTTATTTTATCCTATGATGAGGTCTGCGGCTTTGTCGGGGTGCGCAACGATTCGTTCTTCGCCAACAGAGCGGGATAGCCGCCTTCATTGATCAGCCTGATCCATTCGAGCGGAATTTTCGGCTGTCTGTCGTAGGTGAGCAGTCCGTTAATTTCTTGCTCCACATCGGTCAGCTGCGTATAGCAGTAGCCCTGCACGTCAAGCGAATTCAGCAGCGGATGAACGACGTCCGCCAGACGCCGGACATAATCTTCCTCGTCGCTTGCTGCCGAGTAGCCCCAGCCTTCTTGCGCTCCTTTGCGGAAAGAAATGCCGCCGAACTCGGACACGATAATCGGCTCCTGCTGGTAATCGTATCCCGGCACGTAAATCCAACGTTTGGCCGGCTTGCTCGCTAACGCGTTCGCCACGGAGCTGTATCTTTCCGTCAATACGGAAGCCTTGCTTTCATAATCGTGAATCGTGCACAAGTCCGACTTGACATGCTCCCAGCCGTCGTTGGACATGACCGGACGCGTCGAATCGATCGACTTGGTCAGATGGTACATGGCCAGCGCATGGTGCTGCTGCTTCGCATCGACCAGGATGCGAGGCACACCCCAGCTTTCATTCAGCGGAACCCATGCCACAATGCACGGATGATTGTAATCGCGCTCGAGTACCTCGAGCCACTCCTTGGTGAACTTTGCGGCGTAAGCCTCGGAATAATCATAGGCGTTGGCCATCTCCCCCCACACGAGCAAGCCCAGACGGTCGCACCAATACAAATACCGGGGATCCTCCACCTTCTGATGCTTCCTTGCGCCGTTAAAGCCCATCTGCTTCGTCAGCTCGACATCTCTCTTCAACTGCTCGTCGGTTGGTGCGGTCAGCAGGCCGTCGGGAAAATAGCCCTGGTCGAGCACCAGCTTCATAAAATAAGGCCGGTTGTTCAGGCAAAGCTTGCCATCCACGATCGATATTTTGCGCATGCCGAAGTAAGCGGCGCCCTTATCGGCAATCGTCCCGTCCACCTCAAGCGTAAGCTCGACATCGTACAAATTCGGAGACTCCGGCGTCCACCAGCGGCCGAGGCCGTGGTCGTTGAAGTCGTTAAGCTTGATGGTGCGGCTGACCTCCCGCTCGGTTACGTCCGTGCTGATTCTGGCGACCGGCTGCCCCTCGAAGGTAACGCGGATCTGCAGCTGCGCCGAAGCGTTTGCGGGAAGTGCCGAGAGGAACGTGCGGATCTGAATTTCGTTCTCGTCAATGTTCGGCGTCAGCCTAAGCTTGGCGATATGTACCGGTTCCACGGGCTCGATCCATACGGTTTGCCATATGCCGGTCGTCCTTGTGTAAAAGATCGACTCGGACGTTTCTTTCCAATATTGCTTGCCGCGCGGCAGCGTAACGTCCTTGCTGTAATCCTGCGCTCTGACGACGATGGAAGCTTTGCCTTCGCCGGGCGGAAGGGCATCGGTAATATCGACCGTAAACGGCGTATGCCCTCCCTCGTGAACGGCGAGCAGCCGGCCGTTAACCCACACCTTGCTGCTGTAATCGACCGCGCCGAAATGAAGCAGAATGCGCTTGCCCCGGAACGCTTCGGGTATTGCTGTTTCTTTGCGATACCAGACGATATCGTGAAAATCGGTTTCTCCGATGCCGCTTAAGGCGCTCTGGTAACAAAATGGAACTTCGATGCGGCGCGCATATTCGTGACGCTCATACCACTGTTCCGCTTCTCCCTCATCCCGATCGTCATAATCAAATTCCCATGTTCCATTCAAATTCAGCCATTGTTCCCTGACCCACTGAGGACGCGGGTATTGCTGCCTGTGCATTGGTCGTTAACCTCCCCATCCGATCCGTAATGATCTCTCTCATTAGTTCAATAATTATTGCTTCAATTCATATTTATTAACTTCATTAAAAGAATAACCGATCGCTTTCCGCCACGTCAATTCTTTGTTGCAATCATGATTGCTTTATTACAATATTTATTGCTTTAAAATATGATCTTTGCCCAAAACGATCATTTCCGCTAGACCGGTTTCTTTTCCAGCCAGCAGCGTCTGATCGATGACCAGCTTCAAAGACTTCACATTTTTCCTGCCGACGGTTACGATCGCCGCAGCGCCGGGTTCTTTGGGAAACGTTACGGTCAGGGGCGTTTTATCGCCATCGACATACAGCTTGCCGGAAAGCAGGGCTCTGCGCGTATCCGCACTGTCATACAGCAGTACGTCGGATATTTCCCGCGGGCTGCTCCAATCCAGCTTGATCCATGAGCCTTCCGGCTCCCCTTCCGTTACCCATTCGCCCTTGCCGTTCTTCACGGCCATCGCATACATGCCGTCCTTGACGTTGTCCGCAGGAAACGACTTGTTCGCAGAGCTGGCCGTGACGGTCGCTTCCGGAGCGATATTGCTCCATTCCGAGACGCCGGAGGGCATCGGCTGCTTCGTCATCGTCGGACCGTTCACGTAGAGCGTTCCGTCCGGCGCAATGCCCATGCGGTCGATGTTCAACTGCCTCGCCCCTCCGCCTTTGGCAGGGTCGATATGGGTGTGATATACGATGAACAATTCTTTCCCGTCTGGGGAAGCCGTCACGCTGTGATGTCCGGTACCCGACACCTCTTTATAGGGAGCGTTCAGGATCGGATTGTTCGCATACTTCGTAAACGGACCGGTCGCCTGCTTCGATGTGGCGTAGCCTACCGCGTACGCTCTGCCGCAGTAACAGTTGGCCGAGTACATCAAATAGTACGTCCCGTTGCGTTTAAGCACGAAGCTTCCTTCATTCCAGCGCATTTTCCCGCTCGCCACTTCCCAAGCCTGCTCCGGCTTGAGCAGCAGCTTCGGCTCTCCTTTGACCGAGAGCAGGTCAGGCGCCAGCTCCGCCACATAAATATGGCTTTCCTTGTGGTCTCCGACCTCAAAGAGGTTCTTCGTATAATACATGTACGTTTTGCCGTCGTCGTCTTGAAATATGTACGGATCGATCGTGCCAACGCCGAAATCGAACAACGGCTTCTCGCTCGGGTGCTTGAACGGTCCTTTCGGCGAATCGCTGACCGCGACCGATATTTTGGGAACGCCGTCGTCCGCCGCCGCCGAAAAAAACATATAATATTTGCCGCTTCGCTCAATGACCTCGGGCGCCCAAAATTTCGTGTTGGCCCACTTCAGCTCCTTGCCGCTCAGAGCAACCCCTTCCTTGCTCCAGTGGACAAGGTCGCGCGAGGAATACGCTTCGAACTTGTTGCCTCCAGTCGGGTAAGCGTAATACTTGCCGTCCGAAGCTTTCAGGACCCCCGGATCGGCCGCGTTTTTGAGCAGCGGATTTTGATAATAAGCCGGAGGGGCTGAATCGCTGGCCTCCTTCACGGAGGAAGGCGCTTCCTTCATGCTGCATCCGGCCAGCAGAAGCTGGCACGATAGCAGGAACCCAAACCAACGTCTAATCCGTTTTTTTGCAACCGCATTCATTGTACATCCCACCATTTCTATTTTTATATTTTTGTTTCGTAACAACATTCATTGAACTAATGGGCAAAGACCTACTCCTTTAGGAGGAATAGGCGTCTCTTTTCTTCGGTTCGTAGTCCATGCGCAGCAGTATATCTTGATCGTAATTGCCGAACTTGCGGCCGAACAAGTTCAAGCCGCCCTGATTGACCGCCTCCGGCTTAACTCCGATGCACAAGGAGAACGAATGCTTCCCATCGATAGCCAGATCGCTGACGGTCAAATCCGAAACCTGCGTTCCGTCGATAAACGTGCCTTCCGTCGTTACCATCCATTTTTTCAGCACGCCGTATTGCGTGACATGCGTCTCCCACCACGCCGGAGTCAGCAAGCCCCGCTCCCCGCCGAAATCTCCCGGACTCATCCAGGTGCCGAGCTCGATCCCGTTAATCCACACGGTAACATCGGAAGGATAATCCTTGTTGTACAGCGGCGCTTCCGAGCACAGCTCCATGGACACCTCGATGCCGGTCAGCCGGCTGTTGAACGGAATTTTGTTCGGGAACCGGTATTCGACAAAGCCTTGCCGAAACCATAAAATTTGCGCGTTCACCTTCTCCGGCTCGTAAAAGCTGCGCGGATCGTCGTAAAAGCCGATCAGCCCCGTTTCCGAAGCAAGACCGCAGGTCGGCATCATATCGCAGTCGACGTAATGGCCGATCGGCATGCTAATATATTGATAGTTCGCCGGGTCCTCCTTCTCCGTTTTCCCGAAATCGACGAGCATCCGGTCGTAGAGCGACGAGCATACTTTTTGCGAGCCGCGGATGCCCGGAATCAATTCCGTGCGGATCAGCTTCGCCTCCTCCAGCTTTTTCACGTTGACGGTCGCCGTCGAAGCGGGCAAATTGAACATTTCCGCAATTTCGTTGACATTGATCTTCTTCTTCTGAATCGCTTTAAATATTTCAATGCGCAGCTCGGAGGAAAGCGCTTTGGCGATTTCGGCCAGTTCATCGATGTTAACGGACAATACTTGTGACATGTAGGGCAGTCCCTTCCAAGGTGGTATAGCTTTCAGCGGTTTTGCTTGATGCATTTATAATATAGTTTACGAATAGATGAAGTAAAGACCAACTTTTAACATACCCGTCCCACATAGCAAAAAAGCCGGCTGCGGCGAACACAGTCGGCTTTCGGTCGTTGCAAACGATGCAGCGTTTCTTTACGCGTTGCGCGCGGCCAGCGGCCTGCATCCCAGGTAGTCGTACAGCGACATAAACAAGTTGCTCTCGGCTTCGCACCGCAAGGAAAGCTTTACTTCGCCGCACCAGTAAAAATTAATAATATGCTGACGTCTGCCTGCGACCATCTCCACGTCCCAGCAAGACGACATGAGCTCATACTCATCCCGGTTAATGAACAGCTTCGGCCCTTCGGCGGAAGCGTACACTCCGATCAAATCGGAACCGATCTTCGTGTAAAAGCCTCTCCGAGTCATAATATTCCAAGTTTTATCCGACATCCTTGTCAAACGCTCCTTTTCCAAAACAAAAAAGACCCCTCCGTCGCAAAACTGCAGTAACGGGAGTCCGTCTATCAATACGTCATCGCCGTTCCTTCGACAACTGGCTGGCATGGCTCGACAACCGCTTTAGCCCCTGTAGCTTTGCGTCACGGACTTTCGTCCGGTTTGCCTTTATCGAGACCGAAATCGAGATCGAAATTTGTCTCCTTTTGTTTCTTCTTAACTATATAAAGAATAAAAGATTAGACCTATGGTTAACATGATCCTTTGTTCTCAATTCATTCAATTTCAAAGGGACTTTCGAACTATTTTGTTTAATCGGCAGCCTCTCCAATAAAAATAGGAGCCGAATACGGTCACGACAGCCAGCAACAAAAACAGCCGGCTTCCGCCCCAATTCGACAGCAGATAGCCGCCGAGCAGCGGACCGATAAAATGGCCTATATTGGAAAACGATTGCGCCCCGAAGTACGTTCCCCGCATGCCGTCGGGCGCCAGCCGGTCGATCAGTACGTTCGCCGCCGGATAATTCAACATTTCGCCGAGCGTAAACAGAAACATTGAAACCATGAACGCCGTCCAGCTGTGCGACAACGCGTAGCCGATATCGCCGAGCGCGAACATGAGGTTTCCCGTGACGATCGCCACGATCGGTGTCCGCCCATCCGCCCATCTGGAAATCGGCGCTTGGAGCAGCACGACGACGACCGCGTTCAAGCTCATGAGCAGGGCAAACAATGTCGCGCCTTTGGCCACGTTTTGCTCTACATATTGCGACAGCGTCACCGTCATCTGCGAGTAGCCGATCGCTCCGATGATCCCCCCGGCAATATACAGGCGAAGACGCGGTCGCTTGCGACGACCCGCCATGCCGAACGGACCGTCACGGTTGTACGCTGCTCGCCCTCAATTGCGCGTATGCCGAACCGGTGAAGGCAGACGTACAGGATCACCGCATAGATGAAGTAAATAACGGCGGTCACGAGAAACGGGAGCCATGCTTCGAACGCGCCGACATAGGCGCCGAGCAGCGGACCTGCGGCTACGCCGACATTGATAGCGATGTAGCGCAGCGAGAATACCTTGAGGCGCTTCTCCTTCTCCGTCACGTCCGCCATGAGCGCTTGAGACACCGGTTCATAGAGCGACCGGCACAGCCCGCCCAGCATATTCAGCAGCATGAACGCCAGCGTCGCCTTCGCGAGGGCGAATCCGGCAAAGACGACGACCCAGCCGAGCAAGGCGGTCATCATGATCGCTTTGCGTCCGAACCGGTCGGACAAGGCGCCGCCCACGAAGCCTCCGGCCGTCCCCGCCAGTGAGCCGAGCCCGATAATCGCGCCGATCAGCAGCGGGCTGAGCTGCGATTCGCGGGATAAATAAATCGCCAGAAAGGGCATGCTCATGGAGGAAGCCATCCGCGCCATAACCGTGCCGACAAGCAGCAGATGAACGATCGGATGATATTGCTTCAGAAACGAGGCCACTCGTCCGGAGCTGAAAATTCTAAGTTGTGCCAGCACGGGCAGCTCTCCTTATATACCAATGGTTAATTAAATAGAGTTTCATTATACAAGAAGAGCTCGCTCTTGCCCATACGTGTTTTTGCCGTAACAAAAAACAGGACTCCTTCGCCCTAATCGGGCCAATGAGTCCTGTGCGTCCGGTCTGTCGCAATCGACCGATTATCGTTATTTTTTTACGTACTTCTGTGCCTTCTCGATGACCTCGTCTTCCGTAGGGGCGGTAATATAGCGTCCGTTAATAAAGATGAAGGCGAACCGCGAGCAAGGACCGCAGTACGATTTGCAGCCGACTTTGATGTCGGCGTCGGGCGCCATCTTTTGCAGCTTGGGCAGCGCCGTTTTCATTTTCATGTGCTTGCATTTGTCGCAAACACGAATATCGTTGGCCATGCAGATGTTCCTTTCCTTGAAGAGCTATTCTTCCGGCTGTTAGTGGTCGCCGTGGTTGCCCTTGCTCGGATTGGTGATCGCAAAGCCTTCTTCCGGCACGTAGAAATAATCGATCCGGATGCCATCCAGCAACGGTTGGTCCTTCTCGAGAATAACATCAATGTTCTTGTCGGTCGATACGACCACATCTTTGTCCGTCGGTGTGTCCAGGCTCATGCCATAGTGAGCATGGTCTCCGTGTGAGTGCGTAATATAGACGCGGACTTTGAGCGACTTGTCCTCTTCCTGCTCCAGCTCTTCCAATATTTTTTTTGCCGCATTGCGCGAAATTTTACAATTCATCGGGTACATCTCCTACCGGTTATGTTTTAGTCCATTGTATAGAAAGCCGGGCTCGAAAGCAATACCTGCTACGCCATTGCCGCTGCGGGGTTTGTTGCGATCGGTCGCGCAATCCTATAAACTGGAAGGTACGAGCCGCACGGCCGCGCCACCGCAATTTCGGCGTCCGCAAGCGGATCGCCGGACTGCTGCGCCCGCCGCAAGCACTGTCTCCCGCAGCGGGACAGACTTCATCCGGCGTCGAAGCTGCAAGAAATCAAGCCGAGGGCGCGCATAGGCGCTCCGGTATTACGGTGCCGAGGTGGAAGGATGCTTTCCTTTTATAAAAAATATTACAAGACGATCTTCGATATCGCGCTGCTCGTCGTGACGGTCTACTTGTTCATGTTCGTGTTCAGCTACCTGTACCGCATCGCGACGCCGATCTTCTGGGCGTTCATCATCTATATGATCATCGAGCCCCTCGCCCGCTTCCTGCACCGGCGGGGGCTCAAGAAATCGATTGCATCGGCGATCGCCACGGTGGTGTTCATCCTCATCATCCTCGGCCTCATCACGGGAGCGGGCGCGATCTTCACGACGCAAATCATTAGCCTGAAGGATAAGCTGCCGGATTATGCCGCCGTGCTGGAGAAGCAGATCGTGCAGCGCACCGACGAGTTGAACGACCGGTTCGGCTCCCTGCCGACGCAGCTGGAGCTGCTCGACAAGCTGAAAGAATATTCGGCGGAAATTACGAAGAAGGCGACGGAAATCGTCCGCGAGTTCCTCACCGCTACGTTTAATGCGATTACGTCCATTTCCACGATCGTCGTAAACTTTGTGATCGGCGTCGTGCTTGCCTACTTCCTCAGCAGCGAGATCGAATCGTGGAAGAAGACGGCCAGCGAGAAGACGCCGCGTACGTTCAAGACGGCATTTCAGTTTTTGCGAGAGAACGTACTCGCCGGCATCGTCACGTATGTCAAGGCGCAGGCGAAGCTGATCAGTCTGACGTTCGTCGTCGTCTTCATCGCCCTGCTCGCGCTGGACGTGAAGAACGCGTTCTCGATCGCCCTGCTGTCGGCCGTGTTCGACGTGCTGCCGCTGCTGGGCGTATCGACGTTGTTTATCCCATGGATCATCTACCTGCTTATCGTCGGACAAACGTCGCTCGCCATCTGGCTCGCCGTCCTGCTCGGCATCGTCGTAACCGTAAGACAAATTCTGGAACCGAAAATTACCGGCGATTCGCTGGGGGTATCGGCATTTACGATGCTGTCGTTCATGATCATATCCTTATCGCTGTTCGGTGTAGCCGGCCTGATCTTGTCTCCGATCCTGATCATTTTGATCAAAGCGCTGTACGAGCAAGGCTATTTGCAAAAGTGGATTCGCATGCCGGCGGAGGAATACGGGCCGGAGCGAATGGGATAAAAAAACAAAAGGACCTGTACGGCGTCAAGCGAGCCGTCAGGTCCTTTCTTATATTTCAAGATTCAAGGTTTCAAGCGCCGTATTTCCGTTCCGCCCGGCTGGTGAACCAGTTCATCATCAGCAGGGTGACGGCCACATCGTCGATCGGCAAATAAGGCAGCACGTCCGGCATCACAATGTAGATGAGCACAGGAACGGCAAACAACAGCTTCTCACCCAGCGGCACCTTCGGCGAATTCAAAATCGGAACGATTCGGCTGAAGACGTGACCCCAGCGGCGCAGCGACCATAATCGATACCACATAACGTCTCGCTCCCTTCCCATCCGTTATCGCAGCAGCTTGTAAACAGCTTATTCGTATTATACTACGGCAGCGCGAAAATGCGAAAACAAACAGGAGACCGGGAATGGACAAATTCCTCCGAAGCGTCTGCCGCCGCAGCAGAATGAATAGGCCGCGATGACGAAGCTGCTCGGCAACCGGTTCCGTTGCGTCAGCTTGAACGCAAAAACGGCGTCCTCCGGGGGTTCCCGAAAAACGCCGTAGGGCTCGATCGACTGCCGGGCATCGCCGGAACGTACCCTTGGGAGTCGCGCGCGACAGAAAAACGCAGACGCGCACTCCTAGAGCTGCAGTCCTTCCAACAGCAAACCGATCAAGCGCTCGTAGATCGCGTCGAACTGTTCTATCGGCAGCGGATTGACTCCATCTCCCGCCTCAACGGTAAAGCCCAGACGCCGATACTCCTGGATGAACCAGTCCTTATATCCGGCATCGCTGCCGGACAGCTTCACCGGAACGTATCCGCTCGCGCGGCCTAGCCGGATCGCAGCCGCTTCCGCTTCTTGCGGCTCCAAGTCCCGGTAATTCCAGTAAATCTCCTGGCCTTGCGTATGAAGAGCCATGACCAGATGAAAGTCGCGGCAGCGGGTGAAGGCTTCGATCGCCTGCGCTTCCGGCTCCGTCAGCGGCGCTTCTCCGGTAAAATCGCGCGGTCCGGGACCGGGAACGTCTCTGCGGGCCCGCTCCGTCTCCCAGAAGGCCGGGAACTGGTCGTTCAGATCGACCCCGCGAATATTCGCTTTCCACCCGGAAAAGTCGCAGCTTCCGCCGTTCCACTGCACCAGCTGCGCGTAGAGCGCTTCGCCCGCACCCAGCGTCCCGTGCACCAGCTCCACGCCGTCGGGGTTCACCATAGGCACGACATACAGCGAAACGCGCTCGAACAGCGCCTTGACGTCGTATCCTCTCAGATGACCCGATGTACAGCACGCTCGGGCGCAATCTTCCACGAACTTGGCAAGCAGCGCGCTCGTGATCCATTCGTTGGCGTGGAACGCCCCGTTGTAATGCACTTCCTTGCAGCCCGACCCGATCCGGATGACGGGGATCGCTCTCCCCATTACGCTCTGACCGATCATGCCGGTTTGCAGAAAAGGATACGCCATCTCCAAAGCGGCCACATCGCTCATCAAGCTTCCGTAGCCATATGCCCCGGACGTGTCGACGATGGAGGCGTGCGCCCGCGGCGGGATGATGACGGTTTGTCCGATGCGCAGCCTTCGCGGATCCATGCCGGGGTTCGCCGCCATCAGCTCCGCGACGGACAGGCCGAAGCGGCCTGCCAGTACCGCGATGCTGTCTCCCGCTTGAATAGGGTAACGGTTCACATGACAACCCTCCCGAACATATTCGCTGCAGAGGATCGCCAGCGCTTTGCATCATCCGGCTGCAGCAAGCCACCCTGGGCCCATGCCCTTAGGTGTGCTAATGTGTATGCCGGATCGTTATATAATATTCGGAACTTGCCAGACGACGGGCGTCACTTTGATCTGCTCGTTCAGCCACGTCTGCGCAATCGACTTGAACATCCGCGGCTCGCCGCTGCAAAAAAACTGATGCACCGGCACGATATTGGACGTGGCCAGCATGCCTTTGTGGTACAAAATCGTACTGATCTCCCTGGCTGTCTCATCCGCCGAGCTGATCAGCGTCACCCTCGATCCCATCACCGAGCCGATAATATCGGCCAGGAACGGATAATGGGTGCAGCCCAATATCAGAGAATCGATCGGATAATTCCTCAGCTCCGACAGCGATTCCTCCACGACTCTTGTCGTTTCGTCCGTACGAAACATCCCGCGTTCCACCAGCGGCACGAAGGACGGACAGGCCAGGCTGACGACCTGAATTTGCGGTGAGATTTGGCGCAAAGCATGCTCATACGCGCTGCTCTTGATCGTCCCCTCGGTCCCGATGACGCCGATATGATGATTTCGCGTCGTCTTGATCGCCGCTCTCGCGCCGGGATGAATGACGCCGACGACGGGAATGGTAAGCCTGGCCCGAATCTCTTCAATCGCAATGGCGGTGGCCGTATTGCAGGCAACCACAATCATTTTCGGTTGAAATTGCAGCAAGTAATCTACAATTTGATGGGTGAAGCGAGAAATTTCCTCAGCCGGTCTGGGCCCGTACGGCGTCCGCGCTGTATCGCCGAAATATATGATTTTTTCTTGCGGCAATTGTCTCATGACCTCTTTGGCCACGGTCAAGCCGCCGACTCCTGAATCCAGTATGGCTATGGCTTGCTGCACGACGTATTCGCTTCCTTTGTCTTAGAAGTGATGAAACGATTATAGTTATAAGTTATGAACGATCGAAACGAAAGGTACCATGATGAACGGGACGGCGGACACGCCCGAATCTTATCATCTTATCAAAATCCGGTTAAAAAATAAAATCCGCTGTTGGCGGCAGCGGATAATCTTTTATCAAATGAGTGCAGCGTATCATCGTTTGGGCGGCTCGATATCGGTTAGCAGCGCGAATTCATAGCCGGCTTTTTTCACAGCTTTGATGATCCGGTCGAGCGCCTCGATATTTTCCGGAGAACCTTGGTGCATCAATATAATATTGCCGTCATGCAAATTATTCATAATATCGTTGTACGGATCCTCGGCACCGTTCTTGCGCGGCTCCCAGTCTCGCATGGCAGTCGACCAAAACACCGAGCTGTAGCCCATGTCCGAAACCAACTTCAATATATGCGTATTGTATTTTCCGTAAGGAAAGCGGAAATAAGGCTGAATGTCTTTGCCCGTCACTTCCTTGTACAGCTTCTCGTAATCTTGAATTTCCTTGCGAATCTGCTCGTCCGTCTGCAAATTCATATCGGTATGCGTCATCGTATGGTTGGCTACCAGATGGCCGTCCGCCACCAGCGTACGCACGAAATCGGGATCTTTCTTCACATTGTATCCAGCAATGAAAAAGTTCGCCTTGGCATCGTTATCCTTCAGCGATTTGACGAGCGTCGCGGTGTCTCCGAGCGGCCCGCCCGTGTCGATCGTCAAATATACTTTTTTGCCGGTCCCGACCCATAACGCCTTCATGTCTTTGCTGAACGTCTTCGTCTCATGCGGGAAATCCGGAACTTGTCCCTTCGGCTTCTTCATATAGTACCAGGACAGCTCCTTCCGGTTGCCCGGATCGGACTTCGACGATCCCCCGTATACGGAACCGGTCGCCGTCTGCGCCGGCGCTGTCTTGACAGGCTCCTTGCTCGCCTCTTTGACCGGCTGGGGCTCCGGCTCCTTCTCCGGCTGGGGCTTCTCATCCTTCGCCTTGTCTTCCTTTGCCGGCTCCGGTAAGACCGGCGGCGCCGGAGGCGGAGCGGCCGAATCGGAAGGCGGAGCCGGTTGGCTCTGACCCGGCGTATCCTTCGGAACTTGAGCGGCTTGTTCCCGGTTCGAGCTGCAGGCAACGAGCAGCACTGCAATGGCCGCTGCCGCCACGATGCTTCTGGCCGTCATCTTCATGCGTATATCTCCTTCCGGTAATCGCAGCAGGACGGAACCAAGCCTGCGGCTTGTCCTTCCCGCTCGCGCCCAGGGTAAGCGCGCTGTAGCGACTGCACGCTGACTTGCACGCGGAGCGAATTCGCGTTCGTATTCATCATCTTACCAAACAGGCCATGTCCTGGCAACGAAAACCGCCCTTGCCCGGTGGTTCGACGACCACGGCTGCACGGCACACCCGCGCCAAACTACAGCAGCGCCGAAGATCTGATTTCCTCAAACGCCTGCTGCAGCGTTCCCTTGACCTTGACTTTATCATTAAACTGAATGCCAAGCTCCACCATCGTATTGGCGATTTCCGGCCGAATTCCGGTAATGACGGCACTGCATCCCATGAAGCCGATGCCATTCACAATTTTAAACAAATGATCGGCGACGACCGCATCGAGCAGCGCCACACCGGACATATCGATGAGCAGCGTCTGGATTTGCATTTTTCCAACTTGATGCAGCACTTTCTCGCGGATCATTTTTGCCCGGTGCGTATCCACCGTACCCAGCAAAGGCAGTATCGAAATGGATGAGGACATCGGTATGATCGGAACGGAAAGATCGTTGATCATCTCCTGATGCGCCTGAATCAGCTCGTCCTTGATCGTCGTATAGCTGACGACGAATTGCTGCAAAAAAATGTCCAGCGTGCTGTTGATTTGCCTTTCTTGTGAATAATAGCTCTCTCTTGTAACAGCCGTTCCGCATAACCGGTCGTAATTGTACAGGAAGCTCCAGAGCACCCGCCGTATCGATTGGAACCATTCCAATTTCACCGATAAATTGAGCGACGGCTGTTTCGCCCACAACATGCCTTCTTCCTTGGCAAAATTCATAATTTCGTAATGCTGGTTCCGTACGAGGAAGATGACCAGCTTATGCGCGTTCTGCAGCAGATCGATGCTTCCGATCGTTTGAATATCGACGAGCAGCTCGCGCAAGTTCATGGCTTCATTCAGCAGCGATTCCTCGAACGCCTCTTTATTGTGCAGCATGAATTGCTCGAGGCTCATGTCCGGACGATACGTTAAGTCCAATTCCACCACTCCCGACGCCCTTGAACGTTCCATAGGAACCCGAATGCAGAATGTCGTTCCTCTGGATTCCTCACTGTCGATATCGATCGTCCCGCCGTGCTGATACACGGTGGAAAATACTTGTACGAGTCCCATCCCCGTGCCTTCCGACTTCGTGGAAAAAAACGGCGTTCCGAGCAATGCCAGCTTTTCTTTCGGAATGCCGCTCCCCGTATCGGAGATTATAATTCTCGCCTGCTTGCCGTCCGCGTCCAGACTGTGCCTGACGGACACAGTCCCCTCGTCGCTAATCGACTCGAAGGCGTTTTTAATCACATTGAAGATCGCGCGTTTCAGTTGATTTTTCCGTCCCATGATTTCCAGATCGACATTCTCGTACTTGCGTTCAACCCGGATTTTGTACATTTTATCCTGAAATAAATTCAGGATCGCGTCCAGCTCCACGCATAGATTGATGCTCTGATACGGCTCGTCATCCAGGTCCGGCTTGGAGACATTCAGCAAATCTTGCAGCGTGGAGATGGCGTTATCAAGCTCCTGATGGGCAATATCCAAATAGGTGTGAGGGGACTGCTCCTGAAGCAGCTGCAAAAACCCTTTCACGGCCGTCAGCGGATTGCGAACCTCGTGAGCGATGCCTGCGGCAATTTGCCCGACCGATGCCAGTCGCGTTAAATGATTGTTTTGTTCGTCGGACGTATCGTTTCGTTGCAATGTCATCGATCCTTTCGTTGATTCGATCTGCGTCTCGTTCAATGACCGTACGCCCTGCGGGGCTGAAACCTCTTCTTCATGAAAGCGGCAGCCGAAAAAATCGCCCAGCTTCCCCGCTGGCCGAATCTTCTCCTCGATGTACCCTGTGATGGCTTCGTGACCTGCGCCGAAACAGCGAGTAAACAGCGCAATCCTGCCGGGGTGCGGCAGGATATCAACTTCGAATCGGCATTCCCATCGTATCCTGGCAGCGGTTGCATGGAGGTATGTACACTGGAACGAGATGGATATATCATCTATTATATACCAAACGATGGGCAGATACTATGGATAGAACGGAATCGACAACACCGTCTTTGGCCGCTAATGCGCCCGGACCGAAGCACATCAAGGCTTTCCCGCCCTCCGCCCGCTTCCGGCATACATGCGAAAAAGAACCGCAAACGCGGTTCTTTTATCGTATAACGGCTCTAGTTAAACTTCGGCAGCCAATCGCCATGCGCTTCGATCAGATCGTCGCACAGCGCAACGATGTCGTCGATCGACAGCTCTGCAGCGGTATGCGGGTCGAGCAGGGCGGCATGGTAAATATGTTCTTTCTTCTTCGTGATCGCCGCTTCCAGGGTAAGCAGCTGCGTATTGATGTTAGTCCGGTTGAGCGCGGCGAGCTGCGGCGGCAAATCGCCGACATAGGTTGGCGTAACCCCGCTGGAATCGACCAGGCAAGGCACTTCGACGCACGCTTCCTTCGGAAGGTTCGTGATCAGGCCGGTGTTCATCACGTTGCCGCCGATTTTGTACGGGACGTTCGTTTCCATTGCGTCGAATATGAACGATGCGTACTCCTTGGAGCGGGTATGCTCTAGGTTTTTGTTGTTGACGAGCTCTTCGCGCATCGTCTTCCACTTTTCGATTTGACGGATGCAGCGTCTCGGATATTCATCCAGCGGAATGTTGAAGCGCTCGATCAGCTCCGGATAGTTTTTCTTGATGAAATACGGATGGTACTCGGCATTATGCTCCGAGGACTCCGTGACGTAGTAGCCGAAGCGGAACATGAGCTCGAAGCGGACCATATCCTTGTGCGTTTCCTTTTGCTTCTCCTTGGCAAGGCGCTTGATTTCGGGGTACAAATCGACGCCGTCCTTGGTTACCTCAAGCAGCCAAGCCATATGGTTGATGCCGGCAATTTTCGTTTGTACGCCGGCTGTGTCGATTCCGAGCGTCTTGAACAGATGCGGCATACATACTTGCACGCTGTGGCACAGGCCGACCGTTTTTACGCCGCCGTAAGTGACCATGGCGTTCGTCAACACGGCCATCGGGTTCGTGTAGTTGAGGAACCAGGCGTCCGGGCACACTTCCTGAATGTCCTTGGCGAAATCAAGCATGACCGGGATCGTACGCAGGTTGCGGAAGATACCGCCGATGCCGAGCGTATCCGCGATCGTTTGGCGCAAGCCGTACTTCTTCGGAATCTCAAAGTCCGTAATTGTGCACGGATCGTATCCGCCGACCTGGATCGCATTGACAACATACTTGGCGCCGCGCAGCGCTTCCTTGCGGTCGGCGTACGCCTTGACTTTGCAGCCGCTGCCAAGCGAGATTTTGAGATTGTTCAGCATATTTTCCGAGTCTTTCAGGCGCACCGGATCGATATCGAACAAAGCCAGTTCGAATTCTTGCAGCGACGGCGTCATCATCACGTCACCGAGCACATTTTTGGCGAAAACCGTGCTTCCCGCACCTAAAAAAGTAATTTTTGACATTATCCATTGCCTCCCCGTATTTGGGTTATTGATAAGCAGTAAGCCACGATTAGACTATACTCCTACTCGCGGGGAAAACATATGGACACAAACCATTTATGTATGGACAAATGTAGTGCGTTGTACAGGCCGAATTATTTACGATTCGCTGCCCAGGTCATCATTTGCAGTACGGTAATGATGACGAAAGCGGTTAAAGCGAGGAATGGAATCGTCACGAAGCCGAACCAATTAATGAAATCGACATCGCACGGGACCGGGCCGCAAGCGGCTGCACCGCTTTTGAACCAATCCGTCTTTTGCATCAAATAATGATAAAGCGAGATGCCCGCGCCCCATACCGACATCGGCAATATGTACAAGTACATATGTCGTTCCTTGCGTACGGCGGCAATGCCCAGTATAATCACGAGTGGATACATCAAAATGCGCTGATACCAGCATAGCTTGCAGGGCGTGTAATGCAATATTTCCGAAAAATAAAGACTTCCGAGCGTGGCCGTCAGCGCCACGACCCACGATAAATGCAGTCCGTTCTCCCTGACAAAGGTTTTCCAGTTCATGTATACGATTCTCCTTTCTTCTTCCATCATATCAGAACCGTTCGAGGTGATCCATATGCCGCATGTTCATCATTTTTCCGCGTTTAACCCGCAGCCGGACCGGGGAGAACTGACCGTTCTGTTTAGCGGACACGCCCAGACCGAGCCCGCTCACAAAGTAGGGCCGCAGGTGCTCGATTACCATTTGGTTCATCTGGTGATGTCGGGCAAAGGCGTCTTCCGCTGCCTCGGCCGGGATTACCGTCTGGAGAAAGGACACAGCTTCTTCATCTCGCCCGGAGAGCTCGTCAGCTACGCCTCCGACGAGGCCGACCCGTGGAGCTATTGCTGGATCGGGTTCAAGGGCGCCCGCGCGGAAGAATTCGTGCAGCAGTTCGGCGTGAACCCGCAGCAGCCGGTCGCCTCCTCCAGGCGTCCCCGCAGAATGGCGGCGCTGTTTCGTCGAATCGAGCAGACGCTGCAGACGGGCGCCGCCGGAGCGGACATGCAGGTGGGAGGCTATATGCGGCTCTTGTTTGCCGCGTATGCCCAGGATCAGGCCGAGGATGACGTGCCGAACGAGGAAGCGTCCGCGATCGGCCAGCAGGTGGAGCAGGCGATCCGTTGGCTGACGCTGCAGTATTACCAGCCGATCTCCATCGAACAGATGGCGCAATCGCTCGGCTACCACCGGACACATCTTTCCAAAATGTTCAAGCAGCACACCGGCCTGTCGCCCATGCAGTATTTGCTCAAAATCCGCATGGAGCGCGCCAAGCTCCTGCTGCAGGAACCTCTGACCGTCGAGCAGGTGGCCTCCTCCGTCGGTTTCGTCGATGCGCTGTACTTCTCCAAGCAGTTCAAAAAATGGTTCGGCAAGTCGCCCACCGATTATCGTCACGATCAAGGCTACAACCCGTACGATTGCATGTAAAAGCGCCGCTGAGGCCGGCCATGCTGCGCTCAAAAGCCCATCCGCTTCAGCTTCAAGCGAATGGGCTCTTGGGATTGCATCCTGAGCTTATGAACGTTCGGTTATACGGAGAAGCTGTACACCGCGTCGCTGCCGGTGCCGCTAATCAGCTCAGCCCATTGCTCCGGCGGCACCAGATCGACGGCCGCCTTAATGCCGATCCGGCTGAAATCCAGCCCGGGCACAGCCTCCAGCCGCAGCCGGTCCGTCACGAGCCGTCCGAGCAGGCCCGGAAACTTCGCCTCCATCTGCTGCAGCCGGAACAGCCCGGTCTCGAAATCTTTGCGCGACGCGTTAACCGAACCGAGCACGCACTTGTTCTCCAGCACCAGCCCTTGATTCACCTGGTCGGCGGGAATCTCGATGCTGCGGCTGCCCGGCGTGACGCCGAGCAAAGCGAGCACGCCGTTCGGCCCGAGCGCCGTCATCGCCTCGAACGCGAGCGGGCTGTAGCCTGTGCATTCGAAGATGAGATCGGCGCGCTTGCCCGCTTGGCGCAAATAGCCGCTCAGCGGCGCCGCATCGCTGCCGCTGTCAACGCCGGCCTGCTTATACACCGCACCGCAGTCGCGAACTAGCGCCGCTCCGGCCGAATCATCCGACGATTTGGACCATACGATCGTCTCCAGCCCTAGGCAGCGGCAGGTGAAAGCGGCTAGCAGACCGAGCGGCCCCGAGCCCAGCACCACCGCCGTCTTCGGCTGCCAGACGAGCCGCTGCTGGATGCGCTGCACTTCATCCCACACCTTCTCCACAATGCTTTGCGGCTCGGCAAGCACGCCGTATGGCAGTGCAGGCAGCGGTACCTTGACGAGATATTTTGCGTCTTCGACGTAATATTCCGACAAGTAGCCGTTCGCGCCTTTGATACCGCGCTCTACATAGCGGCCGCTCTCGCAAAAATCTTGCTGCCCGTTGCGGCACGCCGTGCAGTCGGGATCGGAGCAAGGTCTGCGCACCAGCGCGCAGACCGCGTCTCCCGGCTTCAAGAAGCTGTCGGCAGCCGCTTCTATCACGACGCCGAGCGATTCGTGGCCGATCGTCAGCGCGGTCTCCCCCGCTGGCGGAACGCCGTAACGCTCCGTGACGATCTCGCGGTCGGTCCCGTCGAGGCCGACGCAGAGCACGCGCACCAGCACGTCCGACGGCGTTCGCCGCTCCGGACGCACCACTTCGCACAGCTCCAGCCGCTTCGCCGAGCTCTCTGCTTCCGCGCCGCCGGGCACCAACCCGGTTACCCGTACCGCCTTCATGCGCGCTCACCCGCCTTCTGCAGCAGCTTCGCATCGCTAGGCTCCTCTTTGCTGCGCGCCTGATACCGGAACCGCTTCAGCTTGGCCATATATTCCTGAGCGACCTTGATGAAGGAAGCATGCGACCACGTCAGCGGCGACACCGATAGCGGTTCGCCGCTGAACGGATTGACCTGCTCCGCCAAAATGCCCGAATACAGCGCATGCCGGATCGTCCACTTCATCAGGTCGGCCGCCTCCTGCAGCTCCGCTTCGCTCTTCGCTACGGCAATCACCCATTCCGCATACCAGAGCGTGCATATAAACCACGGATTGCCCGGCACCTTCGCCGTATCCTTCGTCACCTGATGGTAATAATCGTTCGTGTAGCGGGCCAGCCCGCCGACGTCCGTCCGTACCCACAGCCGATCCCGAATCGCCTTCATCGTCGATACGACGCGCGGGTCTTCCGCCGGAAGCAGCTCGAAGTCGAACACGGCGTACATGCTCGCATCGAGCGTCAAATCCTGCTCATACCCCCGCTTCTCCTCATTCCAATAGAGCGATCGTACGAACCGGTTCTCCGCTTCGTGGAACATTTGCGTCTCCACCGCTTGTTTCACGCGATCCGCCGCTTCCTTGTAACGCCGGGCCCGCTGTTTGTCCCGGAACACACCCGCGAATCCGGCCGCCGCCAGCAGCCCGGCGTAGACGCTGGCCGCCGTAAACAGATGCACCCCGTACCGTTCTTCCCACAAATCATAGGAAGGCAGCGGGAGACCGGAGGCATCCACGTACTTCGTCATGAAGTCGGCTGCCGGAACGACCAGTTGCTCGTAATCGTCGCGGGCCTCGTCCACCGTATGCGCGAGCTGGTGATGGTGCCAAAGCGCGTACAGCACAAGGGCCGTTTCATCCTCCTGAATCGGGAGCTGCTTCTCGCCCTTCGCATTGATGCGCGGATGCCAGCTGGAGCCAGCCGACCCGTCGGGGTTGTATTTGTGCTGCAAAAAGCCTTCTTCCGAAATCCCCCGTTTGCAAAACTGGAAGAACCGGCGGGTCAGCGCGTGATACCCGGACCGGTCCAGCGCATGCGCGATCAAGGCGCCGTCACGCGGCCACATATACGAATAGGTATCTTTGGCAAATTTCATAATGTCCGAATCGTTGGCGGCGATGATCGCTCCTCGGTTATCCATGTTCGTTCGAATGATCAGCAGGCTTCGCTTGTAGAAAGAAGCCATCTCCGCGTCGAGCAGCTTCAGATCGTGACGCTCCTGCCCGAGCCATTGCAGCCAGTAATTATACGTGCGCTGCAGCAGGGCATGGGGACTTGCGCCCCGCACCTTCTGCTCCAGCTTCTTGATATCGGGGAGCGATCGGCCGAAGCATACCCAGAACCATCCGACGGCCGTCCCGTTCGCCGGGACGTTCAGCTCCAGCTCGACCGTTCCGTCGACGGAGCCCTGCGCTATCGGATTGCGGCCGAGCTGCCCGTCTTCCGCGTCGCGCCACGTGCCCTCCAGCCGGTTCATCTCCTTTTGCCCGATCGCATAGGAGGATACCGCCGCTTCCGGCTTGTCCGGCGCCAGACAAGATAACGATAAATAACGATGCCCTTTATAGAACACGAGCGACTGAAGCTCCGGCTCGAAGTAGACGGTGTCACCCACCCCGTTGCCGTACAAATGAAGATCCAGATGGAAGTACAGCTTCACCGTTCGCTCGCGGTCCCGATGATTCTCGATCACAACTTTGCGTATGAAGACGTTATCCTGCGCGTCGACTCCGTCGCGAAGCGTGAGCGTCAATCCTAACCGCTCATGCCTGCACTCGACATGCGTAATCATGGAATCATTCAAATACCCGCCCTGCTTTTTTAGCTCAGGATGATCAATCCAAAAAAAGTCCTCTTCCGTCCACACTCCAAAATGGGACAAATGATCGAGCGCCTGGTTTTCCTGACCCACATAAGGATAATAAATATCCCGAACATTATAGTGCGTGTCAAAATTGATCAGCACTTCTCCATTGCCGATCGGCAAATCCCTTGCCATCATGCTCAACTCCTTCCTCGCTCTTCCTAATTTCCCCACGCGTGGAAGGGAATTATGCATGATGGTTCGGTAAACTTGAGAACGCAAAAAGACCGGCCTGATTCAGCCCGGCTAGATGTGATTCCTTATCCCGTTATTTTCGTTTGCGCACATTTTTCACCAGCGTCATCCGCCGCGTATGGCGGAGCCAGGCATAGTACGATTTCAAATCCCTGAGCTCAATCTCCTCGGAGATGCGGCCGAGGAACGTAATGACAATCATTTTATGAAGCGGATTGCCTGCGATATCCGTCTCGCCCTTCAGCTCCTTGAACTCGGCGACCATGACCAGGTCATTATCGATCAGCAGCACGTCGTGCTCATTCGGATAGTACGGCTGGACGCGATTCAGCTTCAGTTTGTCCCAGAGATAACTGCAAATTTGCTCGACGCCGCCCTTGCCCGTTTCAACGCGCTCGTCCCAACGGCTCAGCGCATGGTCGGTAAGCACGATATCGGCAATCTTGTATCCATTCAAATCGACGTGAAACGATTCATAGGTACTGAAACGGCTCATTCTTTTGTCTCTCAACGTTTCTCCCCCCTCTATCGGAATGCTGTGACAGAAATAGATACTACTTTTAATGTAGTATCTATATTACAGAGAGTCAATAGATGGTTAGACAGATTCATAATGTTTTAGATTTACTGTTTCCTTTCCGCCTTCCGTTCAGTACAATAGAAAGTGAAGAGAGGAGTTGATTTTGGTGGGACAACCTATTGTTAATTTCGGGAAATTCCTGGAAAGTTTGCGGGGTTCCATGTCTTTACGCGAAGCGGCCAGAAAAAGCGGCCTGTCTCATGCCTATATCCGGGATCTCGAGCTGGAACGCAACCGTTCAACCAATGACCGTATCACCCCTTCGCCCGATACGCTGCAAAAGCTGTCGGTCGCATACGGTTATCCATATATGGATCTCATGATGAAAGCAGGCCATCTTGTCAATAAGGACCTTGCCCTAAGTCCGGCCAAAGACGCCGAAGCGGAAATGAATCTCGATCTGAAGCATGTCCATTACATCGAGATCGGCAATAAAGACGCTACCTATTACACCGGCCAGGAGAAACTGGTGCACAGCATCGAATCGCTGCTCGACTTCAGCGCCTTTTTGGACAAGCTGGAGGAGCATAATTTCAAGAAGCTGGACGCCGATCTATACGTAAATTTCAATCAAATCCGCCATTACGACGAGCGCCGCGGCATGCTTTTTTTCGAGGAAGACGGGACAGGCCCGGGCGTCACGATCTCGGCGATCAGGCAGCGCAAATATCACGACCTGATTGTGCGCAATGTCGCGGTCAATACAAACAAAAGCCTCGAATTTACATTTGGCAAATCCGGCACGCCAATCACGTTCACCGCATCGGAGAAAAACGTATAGCCGCTATCCGATGATAGACGGGATAAGGATCATTTCTACTTGCGTCGAATGAAATAAAAAATCATAGATACTTCGATTGTAACAGCCTGTATGGGGATACGGCTGATTTTTTTTCGGATTCTAACCGATGATTATCCAGTTTTGGCAATTTGTTGGGAGATATAATATAGTATTACGTGCTATATCCAAAGGAGGTCAACGAATAAAACTATCATGTAAAATAAAATAAGAATCGAGGAGATGAATATGATACGCATACAACTGACTTTTGGGGGACAGGTCCGATTCGCGGCGCAGTGAGCCTCCGCCATAGGATTGGACATTACACGTTGCTGGAGGCGCCATGATCAACTATTTATTCCTGCTTATATCCTTTTTTATGTTCTGGATCTCCATGCTTGTCTTTACGCTTATTTTGTTTAGACAAAAGGTGAAAGATCATACATACAAAATGATTGTTTGCTCGCTGTTAATGACGCATGTGTCGATCATTTCTTTTACATTGCAGTCCTTAAAAATGCCTAACTATATGATATTGTTTCAACCGGTCTGTTTTATTATTTTTTATTACTATATTTTCAAAATTCAATTCCTGCATACTTTAATCGTTACCTTAGCTGTTTATACGATTAATTTTATTGCAGAAGTTTCTCTTTACCTTTTTTACACGCGGTTCCATATCGCTGAATTTTTGGAGATAGCCCAAGCTGCTGAAATTTTGCCGCTTTTTTATCTTTTAATAATCAATGTCGTGCTTTCAACGGTACTATACAAGTTTAGAATTGGATTTACATTTGTTCCGTTTCGAAAAATCTCAAGATCAGCGTTTACTAACATCAAACGCAATACTTTTTTCTTGGTGTCATCCGGTTTATTCATTGTAATCTTCGGGACCGCCACCGTGGTTTTCTTACACGCTTCTGTTCTGGCAGGTTTAACCTCAGTAAGCATGTTCATGGTTCTTTTATTTCATCATTTATATAATCGGGAAATTCGAGAATGACTACAGAGTTATCCGATCTAAGCTGTGCTGTAATATCGCTGCAAGTACCTGTTTTGCGCTTTGGCGCTTGACACAAACCGGCATTACTTACATAAAATCAAACAGGTGAATAAATGGACAAAAGGTATGTATTCATTCTATTGGTCTTCGCTCTGATCACGATTCCGGGCTCGCTCCTTCTATACGAGAATAAATATACGATCACGTTTCTTCCTCTGGTTTGTTTAGTGATCGTGTCGATGCTGTTGAAGGATGAAATCCTACACTTTGACTTTAATTTATTGAAAAATCGCGAATTGTACATATGGGTATACAAAGGTCTCGCATACTGTATTTATACATACGCCATCGGGGTGCTCGTGTTCGGAACAGTCCATACGATCGCTGAGGAAGCTTCCTATTCTTTTCCCATCGTACCGATATATATAGTCATTACCGGCCCGATCATCGAGGAAGTGGTGTTCCGGAAAATTATATTCGGCCGCTTATCCGCCAAGTTTGGATTCTGGCCTGCGGCGCTATGTTCCTCGATCCTGTATTCAATCATTCATTACAGTATCGAAAGATTCGTCATCTATATCGTCGTCGGTCTGTTCCTGTGCTATATCTATAAGAGATCAAATACGATCGTGTCTACGATCATGATCCATGCCATTTTAAATATTGCTGCCCTCATATCGGCAACGTTATTACAATGAAATAACCAAAAAAGACGTAATTTAATCGACAATTTTCTACTTGTGAAGTATATTATAGTGTATTAAACTTAAACACAGGGAAGCGCAGAATTTTATCTAAGGCTGTCAACAGATAGCATTATATAGCAAAAAATAAGACTTTATATCTATGTCCATATCCCTAGTCATCTATTAAAATGGCTATAAAGGAGATTATGATGAATTTGGCTCTAAGCTTTATTTTTTCGTCTTTGGAATATATAGCA
The DNA here is from genome assembly GCF_910593845.1 of Paenibacillus solanacearum. Classification (GTDB taxonomy): domain Bacteria; phylum Bacillota; class Bacilli; order Paenibacillales; family NBRC-103111; genus Paenibacillus_G; species Paenibacillus_G solanacearum. Next base: position 144,172 of record NZ_CAJVAS010000010.1, read on the forward strand.
ATGTTAATGTTATCTCTGAGCGCCTTCAGACTTCAAATTCGTTATTCCCTACATAAAATTGTTCTGATTGCTGTCATAATGACTATTGTGTCAATGTATATTCGAGTAGGGCTAGGCTTGTCAAGCTTTGCAGTTTTGCCGACTTTTGTCTCTGAGATTGTAATGATTGTTATATTATTCAGACTCCCGCTACTGTTCTCATTCCTGATTAGTTTGATCGGTACCTTAGCCACAGCAACAATAGAACTTGTATTTGTTTCTATTGAAGTAGCCACCAACCTCGTAACAGTCGAAGACTTACAGAATAATAATGCTTACGTTCAAATCCCAACTATCATTGTAATTTTACTGATCATGTCCTTTTTGTTAACAAGAAAGATAGGATTTCATTTCACAATGAGAGACGCAATTAGAGGCTACAACTTTTACCTTTCAGCCATATTGGTCATCGCAGTATTATTACTACAATTTGAACTGTATTCTTTTGAAAGAAGCCTCGTCCACGTTCTAATCCCGGTTATTTCCACCGTAGTTTTCTTGCTCTGTATCTATTTATCTTACAAGCATAACCAAAAATTATGGAAGGAACGACGTGAAAGACTGGAGAAAAGAAAATGAATTATATTGATCGTTCAGCCACTTACATAGCGCAGTCCATAAGAAAACATAACAAAAATGCAGGTTCTGAAATCGCATTAAAGTACGCTTTGACGTTATTAATAAATACTTCATCTGCGATTATTGTATCTCTTATTATTTGCACACTTACAGATAGATTCATATATGCGATGTTATCAATTGTCGGTTTTTTAGTTTTACGTTACTTCAGTGGGGGGCTGCACCTCTCTTCCTCATTTTCCTGCTGCTTATTTTCTACTTGTCTAATTACTTTAGTCGCTCATTCAAGTTTTCTTTATTTTAATCTGGGATTCATAATAAATTGCATTGCATTTATTATTCTTTGCAAAACAGCTCCAAACGGGATTAAAGGTGTAAGTAGAATAAAACCCAAATATTACCCATTACTTAAGCTAATCGCATTGTGTATTGTCAGCAGTAATTTTTATTTTCAGTCTTCCGTATTAGCAACTGTTTTTTTCTCGCAATCGGTTCTAACTACCTCTCTAGCTTACTCCATAAAAGACTACATTGAAAGGTGGGGACAAAGTAATTGAGAACACGTGTAGCTATTATAGCAAATACTTTCCTTATGGCTTTTGCTGCTTTGATGCTAGGAACAAACTGCGTTATTGTACACCGTCCCGAAACTCCTCAAGAACTGCTGAAAAAATAATACATAATCACAATGACGGCTGCCGGGTCTTCGTTCGGCAGCCTAATCTTTATCTTCTGGAGCTGAATTTATGCAGAAAATCCCCGTGACTCGGGATGGCAAAAGAGGGTCCGAGCTTCTGGTCATTGATGCCGGCGACGTCGTCAAAATCAACCGGATTCGCGAGCGCGAAGTGATCATCCACACCAAAGACGAGCAATTTTACCTTGACTTTTCATTCGACAGCTTGGAAGAATGGTTGTTCGAGGACGGGTTTCGCCTGCTTGATAATACGAATATCGTCAACATGAATCATGTGCAATCGTACGATTCGAAGAAAGGGACCGTTTACCTTACATCGGATTACCGACCGCATGCCAAAACGGCTTCCGCCGCCCGTATACATAAGGAGCACATCGAGAACGCCGTTCAGCTCATCAAGACCGGCGATTATTCTTCCACCGAACATAACCCCGAACTGCACGAAGAGCTGTTCGCTAAAATCATTAGCGCAACGAGCGACTACCATTTGCTTCGTTCGTACGCCACCATTCGCGCGGTGAACGAACGCAAGCGAGCTGAAGAAAAAATCGTGCATATGGCTTATCACGACTTGCTCACCAATTTACCGAACCGACTCATGTTCGACAACAAGCTGAAGGCGCAATTTGAAGAGTCGCAGCGCAACGGCAGCATGATGGCCATCGTATTTTTTGATCTGGACCGGTTCAAGGTCATTAACGACACGCTCGGGCATCACGTCGGCGATCAGCTGCTTCAACTGCTCGCGCGCAAGCTGCAAGTCTACGTTGCGGAAAAGGACATCGTCGCCCGTTTCGGCGGAGACGAGTTTATCATACTATTGACGAATCTGACACATATCGATGAAGCGTCCCAGTTTGCCGCAGGGATTCCGGATTTGTTCAAGGAACCGTTCGTTATCGAGGGTCATGAGTTATTTGTCACCGCGAGCATCGGCATTAGCATGTATCCGCATGACGGACAGGAAGCGGAGACGCTGCTGAAAAATGCGGACATCGCCATGTACCGTTCGAAAGAAAAGGGCGGGAACGCGTACCACTATTACAAGCCGGACATGAACAAGCGGTCGATGCAGCGGCTCAATCTGGAAATCCACCTGCGCAAGGCGCTTAAACGGGGCGAATTTGACGTATATTACCAGCCGCTTGTCGATCTGAGCAACGGCGCCGTGTTCGGTATGGAGTCGCTGGTGCGGTGGCGCCATCCCGAATGGGGGCTCGTGTCCCCCGCCGAATTTATCCCGCTCGCGGAAGAGACCGGGTTGATCGTGCCGATCGGCAACTGGGTGCTGAAGCAATCATGCCTGCAAAACAAAGCATGGCTCCAGATGGGCTATTCGCCGTTAATTGTCTCCGTCAACATCTCGGCCATTCAATTTCATCAGCAAAACTTCGTGCAGATCGTCACGGAGGCGCTGGAAGAGTCCGGCCTTGCTCCGGATCAGCTGTGCCTGGAAATAACGGAAAACATCGCGATGAACAACCTTCCTTACATTACCGAAACGATGCAAAGGCTTAGAGCGCTCGGCGTGCGCATTTCTATCGACGATTTCGGGACCGGTTATTCTTCGCTAAGCTATTTGAAACGGTTCCGCGTCCATACGCTGAAGATCGATCAGTCGTTCATCCGGGACATCACGTCCGACGAAGACAACGCGGCCATCGTCACTGCACTGATCGCCATGTCGCACCGGCTCAAGATCAAATCGCTGGCCGAAGGCGTCGAAACGAAGGAGCAGCTCGATTTCCTCATTACGCAAGGCTGCGATGAGATTCAGGGCTACGTCTTCAGCAAACCGATGCCTGCCCCCGATTTTGAGCTTTTAATTAAAGAAAACAAGCATTTATACGTGAATTAGAAAAAAGCGGCAGATTTATGCAACTTTTTTCTTTTTTTTTCGTTATTAAAGATAAGCGGCACTCTGTCCATTACCTCGTATCAGAAAGGAACTGCTTATGTCCGTACCTTTATCCGACAGCGCGCGTACGCAAAGCGCGAAAGCACTCGGAAACAAAAAGAACAAACGCATGAAGCGCAAAGCCTCTCCCCCGCTGATCACTCTTTTCTTTTATACGGTATTCTTCGTATTCTTCTTCGGCATAATCGGCAGCGTCTGGTTTTTTCTCACCGAATCCGGCACAAACGTCCGTTTGCTAATGGCCGACACGCTGATCACGACGCAGCACCGCCATTGGGCCAAGTATTTGATCGGCAGCGAGGAATTGGACAAGCGCGTCAACCGTTATTGGGCGCAATTTGACAAGTACTCGGAGGTTGAGGATAAGCAGCTTGTCCATATCGCCCCCGAACCTGTCGTTCCTGTCGTGGAAGAAGTGAAGAAGCCGATTGTCGAAATCGAGCCGATCCAGGGAACGAACTTCAAGGGGCATCTGCTGATCGTCAATGATCCGAAGAAGCTGCGGATTGCCGTTCCCGGCAAAGCAGGCAAAGGGGAGAAGGTCTCCTCCATGGTATCCCGCCTTGGGGCCGTCGCAGGCGTGAACGCCGGCGGCTTCGTCGATCCCGAATGGATGGGCAACGGCTTCCAGCCGACAGGGCTGGTCATGTCGGGCGGCAAAATATTTTATAATGACGGCGGAATGAATACGTCGAATCATATCGTCGGCATCGATAAAGAAGGCCGCATGGTGGCAGGAAAGTATACGCCGAACGAGCTGATCAAGATGGGCGTGCAGGAAGCGGTGACGTTCGCTCCCAAGTTCATCGTCAACGGCGTCGGCCAGATTAAAAACCAGGCGGACGGCTGGGGCATCGCTCCCCGTACGTGCATGGCGCAAAAAGAAGACGGCACGATCATGTTCGCCATTATCGACGGCCGTCAGCCGGGACACAGCATCGGGGCTACGCTGTTCGACATTCAAAAAATATTTCTCGAGCACGGCGCAGTGACGGCGGCGAATCTCGACGGTGGCTCCTCGACTGTGCTGGTCAAGGACAACAAAATCGTCAACAAACCGGCAAGCGAGTACGGAGAGCGTTACCTCCCTACCGCCTGGCTCGTGTTCGACGAGCCTGAGACCGCTCCGATCAAGAACATATGGGAAGGACTCGATCCGAGCAAAATCGATCCGTCCAAGTGGTAAAAAAAGCACCCCCGTTTGCACATAAAGCAAACAGGGGTGTTTCGCTTATTATTGCTCTTCGCGATCGACGGCCGTCGCTGCCACGGAAGCTTCGGCAGCCGCCACCTCGTCGCCGGTTCCTTTGCTTCGCGCAAACGCTTTGACCCCTTGGCCCGCTTGCACGGCAGCGTCTTTCGCCTTACCGGCCCAATCGGACGTCGTTTCTACAACGTTCGAAGCCAGCTGCTTCGATTTTTGCGCCACTTCTCCGGCGAACTGCTGCGTTTTCTCGCTCACTTGCTGGCATCCTTCCGCAATATCGGCGCGCAGCTCGCGTCCCGATTTGGGGGCGAACAACAAGGCGGATACCGCTCCCAATACGGTGCCAACCACCGCGCCTACCAACAAATCTTTGCCTTTATGCTGTGCCATTCCTCTTCACTCCTTCGATTTGGATCGCTTGTAAGCTTGCAGGCGATGCCAGAGATGAATGCCGGCGGTCGTCAGTTCCATCAGGTCGTTCACGGTATCCTGGTTGTTATGTACGGCTCTCCGCGCTTCAAGAACCGAATGTTCCACCGTTTGCGACATGACCTTGACGGAGCGGGAAACGCGATTCATCGCTTCCCCAGTCTCGTTCGCCGCCTTGAACCAGGCGTCTGCGGCAGCCAGCTTGACCTGCACCTCTTCTACCAAAGCGGTAGAAGCCCGGAACAGCCGCTCCGATTCACCGGCCGTATGCGTTACCTGCCGCTGAACCGCTTGGAGCGCCGCTTCCGCCTGCTGCAAAGCGGCATCTGCCCGGCGAAGCAGCCGGATCCCGTACACCGTCACGATCAAGAAGGCTGCCATACACAGCGCTACACCGTACTGCCACCACACATGCATCCACCTCCGTCCCTTCAGCTTGCTTCTGGACGAATGCCCATTTGAGATAATACAGTATAAGACGGCATGCCTTGTCTTGACACAGGAAACGGCCATTTTTTTTCGAAACGGCGTGAAAAAGAAAAAAGCCTCGCTGTGAAAGCCGAGACTTAGGGCAGCATGGCTATGATTTGTTCGACGGCATCGTCCAGCGTGTCGGCCTGCACACGGGCCGGTTCGTGGGCATACCGGCTCTCGGAATGCTCGTACCGTGGATCGTAGTAATATTCCAGCAGCAGCGCGATCGCTTCCTCGAATTGATTGAGCAGCAGATGACGCTCAATCGCCGCCGATATCGGCGTATGAATACGCCTGCGTATATGTTCGAATGCTGCTAAGCACTCGTCCTTGTGTTCGTGCGGATGATAATCGTCCGTAATGTGCCGTACCCGTTCGACTAAGGGCATGTCGACCATGATCGGCTTGCCCTGCTCCTTCTTCCGCACCAGAAATTCAGGCAGCACTGCTTTGCCGACCCGGCGGCTCTCCGCCTCGACCAAAATGTACGGCTTTTCGTTCAGACGCAGCAGCTCGTGCGCCAGCAGCGATTCGAACGTCTTCTGGTTATTCGGTTTCAGGCCGATTTGACCGAAGATCGAGCCTCGATGTCCGGCCAGGTGCTCCAGATCCAGAACCGGGTACCCGCGCTCGGCCAGCTTACGCAAAATCAGCGTCTTGCCCGTTCCGGTATTGCCGCCGATGACGATCATTTCCGGCTTCAGCTCGAACGAATCGAGCAAGCCGGTAACCCATTGCCGATAGGCGCGAATGCCTCCGGCAAGCCGGTATACACGAATGCCCATCAAGGAGAGCAGCGTCGCCGATGTCCGGCTGCGCATGCCGCCCCGCCAGCAGAACACCGCCTTGCGCGGCTCGATCGACTCAAACTCGCGGATGAACGCCGGAAGCTTAGCCGAGACGATCTCAAGCCCGCGCTGCTTGGCCGCCTCGATGCTCACCTGCTTGTAGATCGTCCCGATCTCCGCCCGCTCCTCGTTCGTAAAGAACGGTATGTTACTGCTTCCGGGGATGGTAAATTCTTCGTATTCTCCGGGAGAACGGACATCGATCAGCGCCAGCTCCCGTTTGTTTTGCAGCTCCAGCAGTTCGTGCACTTGGATGTCTTGAAACAAAAAGGCTCGCTCCTTTTATGAAATAACTGTACAATCGCTTCGATAGCTTGCGGCAATCGGCGTGCGATCAGACGAATCAAGTCTATCGATTACAAGGACGGCTCCACGCGGATCTCGCCCGGATGATCGGAGACCGTCTCGCCAATGATCGCCGCTTCTACGCCCGCGCCGCGCAAATCGACGAGCAGCGCCTCCGCTTTGTCCGCGGCGACGGAGATCAGCAGCCCGCCGGACGTAACCGCATCGCATAAGATCCACTGGTCGATCTGATCGATCGACGGCGCGAACGACACGGTGCCCTCCAGATGCGCGAAGTTATTTTTCGTGCCGCCGGGCACGAAGCCCGCTTCCGCCAGCTCACGAACGCGAGGCAGCACAGGCACTTGAGCTTGGCCGACACGCACGCCGACGCCGCTGCCTTTGGCAAGCTCGGCGGCATGACCGAGCAGGCCAAAGCCGGTCACGTCCGTGCAGCCGTGCACGTCGTACGGCTCCATCATTTCGGCCGCCGTTTTGTTCAGTGTCGTCATCACCTTCGTCACCCGCGCAATCTCTTCTTCGCTCAAGGCGTCCTTCTTGATCGAGGTCGTCAAGATGCCGACCCCGATCGGCTTCGTCAGTATCAGCTTGTCTCCAGGCTTGGCTCCGGTATTCGTCTTGGCTTTAGCCGGATGAACGAGGCCGGTGACGGCAAGCCCGAACTTCGGCTCATTGTCGTCGATGGAATGGCCGCCTACGAGCGTCGCGCCCGCTTCCTTGACTTTATCGCCTGCTCCGCGGAGAATGTCCGCCAGCACGCTTTTATCCAGTTTCTTGATCGGAAAAGCGACGATATTGAGCACGGTTAACGGTTTGCCGCCCATCGCGTAAATATCGCTGAGCGCGTTGGCCGCAGCGACCTGGCCGAAGGCATACGGATCGTCGACAATCGGCGTGAAGAAGTCCACCGTCTGGACTAAAGCCAGTTCGTCCGTCAGTTTGTATACCCCGGCATCGTCGCTCGTATCGAGCCCGACAAGCAGGTTCGGATTGGGTTCGGCCGGAGGCAGCGTGCGAATCACTTGATGCAGATCGGCCGGACCGATCTTGCAGCCGCAGCCGCCCTTCGTGGAATAAGAAGTCAGCTTGATTTTCTCGCTCGTCGACATCATAGATCGTCTCCCTTGCTTTATAATGTATCGGACAACACATCGGCCCGCATCTGGCTCAGTTACCGAATGGTCCTGCGTTCTCCGGCGCTGCGATGCGGATCAGGACGCCGCTTCGTCTTTCCCTGAAGACGAATGGCCCGTCTATTTTCGCTAACTTACAGATTATCATAGATAGCCCGTAAAAAAAAGCAATCGGCAGGTTCGCCAAACAGCGCATGCCGGCATCGATAAATCGTGGTGAAGCTTGGCAACCAGTGATATAATGAACGTATGCGACTAAGAATGAGGCGGAGGACAACACAATGAATCGTGAACAAGGCTTGAAGCTCATCGAAGCAGTGAAAATCATCGCGATCGTACGCGGCGTTGAAGAACAACATATTGCCGGTGTGGCCGAAGCTCTACGGGACGGCGGCATTCCGATCATGGAAGTGACGCTGAATACGGAAGGCGCGCTCGGGATGATCGGGCGGCTGCAGCAACAATACGGCGACTCCATGTACATCGGCGCCGGCACCGTGCTCGACGTCGAGGATGCAAAGCGCGCGCTGGACGCAGGCGCATCGTATCTCGTGACACCGAATACGGATGAAGAAGTCATCCGTTATGCCGTAGAACGCGGGGCACCGATCTTCCCCGGCGCTATGACGCCGACGGAAGTAGTCAAAGCGTGGAAAGCCGGCGCAACGGCGATCAAAATATTCCCGGGCGCGAGTCTCGGACTCGGGTATTTGAAAGAAGTCATGGCCCCGCTCAATCATATTCCGATGATGGCGGTCGGCGGCGTGAATGAAGACAACATCGGCGAATTTATGCGAATCGGCTGTTATGGCGTAGGCATCGGCGGTTCGCTCGTGAACTTGAAAGAAATCGGAGCCGGCCATTTTGACTGGGTTCGCGAGAAAGCGGCCCGGCTGGTTGAACGCTCGAAAATTTAATCTTGATATAATTCCATAAAGAAGGGCGGTTCCTCGCAGTCGAGGGCCGCCCTTTCGTATGCTACGCTTTTTTCATGACATCGTGATCCACGTAACGCTCGCCGTTCAGCTCGCTGATGACGTTGATCGCCACTTTCGCTCCGTCGCCGGCCGTAATAATCGTATGCACGGATACGCCGGCCGCCGTTCCGGCCGCCCAAATCCCCGCCACGTTCGTCTTGCCGCTGGCATCGGTCTCCAATACCGTCTTGATCCGCGGCTCCGTACCGGGCTTCGTATTCACGCCGATCGTTTCAGCCAGGTCCACCATCAATCCCGTGGCAAGAATGACATGCTTGGCCTCATAGCTGTTGCCGCCTTCGGTTTGCAGCTGGAACCCTTCGCCTGCTTTGGTCACGTTCGTCACTTTATCCTGAACGAGCTCGGCGCCGAACTTCGCAGCCTGCTTCTTGCCGATGTCCACCAGATCGGGACCGGTGATTTCCAGAACACCGTAATGATTTTCAACCCAAGCGCGTTTCGTAATGCTTTGGTCGCTGTCGACGACCAGCGTTTTCTTTCCGGCCTTTGCAGCAAACAGTGCCGCGCTCGCTCCCGCCGGACCGGCACCTACAATAGCAATATCATAAGACATGGTTCATCTTCCCCTTTCCATTATGTCGAACGCGCATGAAGTTGCGCAGGTTCGCTTAGGTATGATTGACAGGAATCAAGATAAGGTTACGAATGATAACCAGCTTTCATATGATAAGAACACATCATGTCCATTATCGGCGATCTCCAATCCATTGTCAAATTCAGGGAATCGAGGCTCCAAGCGTCGAATTTGCCAGTTCGCAGCCGTTTCGAAAAAGCGCGATCGCGACGTTCAAAAAAAATTGAACCGGTTCTCGTTTCCGTTCGTCAATTACGTTGGGAATCGTGTCGAAGCAGGTCGATCGCTTGTCCGTATCGACACAAGATTCGATAGGCAAAAAATTGTATAATTACTTTACATACGTAATTTTCATGTAACCTTTTGCCATCCTTTTTACGTTATAATAATAGACAGTGTTCGACAGGCACGATAAGGAGGCTTAACATGCCCGCACCCAAACCCAGAAAGAAGCGGTCGAAATTTCTGAAAACCGCCTTGATCTGTTTGACCGTAGTATGCGCCGGAGCCGGCGGATATAGCGCCTATCTCGTCTATCAGGCGAATCATGCATTGAAGCAGATGTCTGCAGGACCTGCCGACTTGAGCGAAGCACCGCCCATTACCACCACCCCGATCTCCGGAAAAACACCGACGGGCAACGAATGGAGACCGATGACGTTTTTGCTGACAGGTGTCGATCATCGCGCAGGCAGCGGCGGGAGCATGAATGCCGACGTATTGATGCTTGTCGCGTTAAATCCGCAAACCCGCTCCGCCACGATTCTCTCCATTCCCCGGGATATGGAGCTGAAGCCGAAGGAGTTTGGTCTGTCCTCGCAAAAAATCAATTATTATTACGCCTATTATTACAATCAAAATAAAGATACGGCGATATCCAAAACGAAAGCATTGTTCAGCCGCATGTTCGACCTGCCGATCGACTACATGGCCGTCGTCGATTTCGACGGATTTCGCGATGTCGTCGACGCCCTGAACGGCGTCAAAGTGGACGTCGATATGGATATGCGTTATGTAGACGACGAGGACGGAACGAACATTAACCTGAAGAAAGGGCTGCAGACGCTGGACGGCAAGCAGACCCTCGATTTCTTGCGATATCGCAAATCGAATCGCGGAACGGCGGAGTCCTCCGATATCGCCCGCAATCAAAGGCAGCAGCAAGTACTGAACGAGCTGCTGAACAAGATGACTTCCTTCAGCGGCATCGCCCAGTGGGGAGATATGCTGGAAATTGCAGGCCGCAGTGTGAAAACCGATATCCCGGCAGATCAGCTGCGAAACTTCGTGCTCAATTTCTCGAAGCTGAAGCCGAGCACGATCGACTTTATCCATTTGAACGGAGATTGGATCAGTCCTTTCATCGTTCCGAAAGTATCGGATCTGCGCGAGGCGATCGATGCGCTACACGCACAAACGGAGCAGACGGGTGACCTCCTCCCGTCCGGAGGCGGCACGACGGTATCCGAAGCAACGTATGACCGGCTGATGGAACGGTTCCGGCTCGAGCCGGACAAGAAAGCTTCCTCCCCCTCCTCCGCCGCAAGGACGATCAACCGCGCTACATATTAAGGCGAGCGCAGCCTTACCAGTTGATTCATTAGCCAAGTTACGCTATGATAAAGCTACCTTATTCATACGGAAAAGAGCATACTTCTGTTTTCTAGGGTTCCGCGATGAGGCATCATCGGCTGGTCCAAGGGGAAACGCACCGGCCTTGCCCGCCGGTGACACGGAGGGACAAAAGCCCGGGAGGATATCACGAGAGTGATATCTTTCCCGGGCTTTTCTTTTCGGTAAGTAAGGGTACATTAGGGGTGACATCATCCATCGATGCATCGCAAGGAGGAATGAACAATGAATCGCAATTGGTCCATGGTTTTCATTGCCGGATTATTTGAAATCGCCTGGGTGATCGGGCTGAAGCATTCTAGCAACACGATCAGCTGGCTGGGTACCATCATCGCCATTCTGATCAGTATGGATCTGCTCATACGGGCGTCCAAACGACTTCCCGTCGGAACCACCTACGCCGTATTTACCGGCATCGGCACTTCGGGAACCGTCATTACGGAAATGGTCGTCTTCGGTGAGCCGTTTAAAATAGCGAAGCTGCTGCTCATCCTGCTGCTCGTTACCGGGGTCATCGGCTTAAAGGTCATTACAGGCAAGTCTTCGGCGAAGGAGGTGCAGTAACCATGGCTTGGCTGGCTCTCATATTGGCCGGAATCTGCGAAGTGATCGGCGTATCCGGCATCAATAAGGTAAATCAATCGAAAAGCTTCACGTCCTATTTGATTTTGATCGGCGGATTTCTGTTCAGCCTCATGTTGTTATCGTTCGCCATGAAGACGATCTCCATGGGGACGGCCTATGCGATATGGACCGGCATCGGCACCGTCGGCAGCGCGCTCCTCGGCATGCTGGTGTATGGGGAATCGAAGGATTGGCGCCGTCTTCTGTTTATCGCCATGGTATTGGCCGCCGCGGTCGGCCTGAAGCTGATCGACTGAGCCGTACACGTTGGAAAATCACATTATGGCTGCATGGAAAGGCGAATAAACAGATGCACCCCATCCATATTATGGTATTATAATGGTAATAAGAAGGAGGAGATCAATGAAAAAAATGCATCCCTCTGTTGCAGGCATAGTCATTCTCGCGATGATATGGCCGCTAAACATGGTCTGTACATTGGCGGAAAACAGCAATGTCAAGGTAACGTTCCTATTGGCTACGACGTTACTCGTGACAGCCGGATTACTTTTCAGTCTTTTTGGTCTGAAATACGCCAGACACGGCTATACGTACTCTCAAAGCAAAGTTCAAATCCTCTATATGCTGCTCGGAGGACTCGGTATTTTGTTCCATTCGTTTTTGTACGTCTTTTTCGTTATATACTGTTTGGCCGTATCGGGCTCCGTCAATACATGGCTTGGTTTAATCGCCTTCGTTCTAGTTATCATTGTCCCCGCGCTGATTGGATATAAAACCTCAGGCGTGTATCCCGTAAGAAAAAGAACCGTACGTAAAAACACTGCCTGATGCTAAACTACCCTAATGAGAAATGAAATGATGGAGCAGGCGCCGCAGCGACCTGCTCCATCTCGTTTCAATTCACACGCGAAATTATTCGGCTGCCGACTTTCGATTACGGGGCGAGCCGCGTCCGATCCCGCGGAAATGCCGAAGCTTCGCGCACATTGGACTGGCCGAGCAAACGCGAGGTGAGGCGCTCAAGTCCGATGGCGAACCCTCCATGCGGCGGCATCCCGTAACGAAACACGTCAAGGTAACCGGCAAAATGCTCCGGGTCCAACCCCCGGCCGCGAATCGAGGAGACGAGCTCCTCGTAATCGTGAATACGCTGGCCTCCGGTCGTGATCTCAAGACCGTTGAAGATCAAGTCGAACGAAGCGGTGAGCGCGCCGTTCTCAGGTGCCGGCATCGCGTACATCGGGCGAATTTCACGCGGGTACCGCGTGATGAATACGAGCGCCGCCTTGCCGCTTTCCGCCACATGCTGACAGATGAGCCGCTCGCCTTCAGGGTCGAGGTCTCCCTTCGGCGATGTCTTGCCATACTTCCGCTCCACGATGCGCTGCGCTTCCGCAACCGGAATGCGCGGGATGTCATCCGGCAGCCGGATGTCGACGCCGAGCAGAGCCAGCTCCGCTTCGCATTCGGCAGCAACCTTCTCCAGCATATACCGCAGCATCTCCTGCTCCAAATCCATCAGCTCTTCCTCCGACTGGATAAAGCCCATCTCGACGTCGAGTGAGACATATTCGTTCAGATGGCGGGACGTATTATGTTCCTCCGCCCGGTATACCGGGGCGATTTCGAACACTCTCTCATAACCGGCGCCGACCATCATTTGCTTGTAAAATTGAGGCGATTGAGCCAAATACGCTTGCCGCCCGAAGTAATCGACGGGAAACAAGTTGGAGCCTCCCTCGGTCCCCGCCGCGACGATCTTCGGTGTGAAAATTTGAGTGAAGCCGCGACGGCATAAGTAGTCGCGAAACGCTCCTGCCAAGGCGGACTGGATGCGGAAAGTCGCATGCAGCCGCGGATGCCGGAGCGACAGTACCCGATGATCGAGCACGGTGTCCAGCCTTGCGCCGATCGTCTTTTTGTTGACTTCGAAAGGCAACGGCGCGGCGGCGCTCATGCAGTGAGCAGAGACAGCGCGGATCTCCATCCCGCCGGGCGCTTTCGGCGCGAGTGCGGCGATGCCGGAGACCGAAAGCACAGATTCCAGGCTGAGCGGCATTTCCGTCAGCTCTCTTTCGAAGACGCATTGGATGATCCCGCTCCGGTCGCGCACGTTCACAAAGGCCAGCTGGCCGAGATGGCGTATGCTATGAACCCATCCTTGGACGGTTACCGGGCGTTCCACATGCTCGGAGACATGGGCGCAAAGCACACGAATGGGCTGTTTGGAATGAATTTCCATGAGTAGACACTCCTTTTATTGTGTTGGGTATGACTTACTGCAAAATTGTTATTGTCGTCATCGTTATCATCGTCGCCATCATCCATGTGCATCACCTCCCTAATTCGTCTCCACCATTCACGTTGTTCCCGGCAGCGGCATCCCCCGGATGCCCGCGGGAGCCCTCCAGCGCAGCGCCTAAAAAAAACAGAAAAACCCCGTCCCACATAGGGACGAGGTTGAGTTCGCGGTACCACCCTGATTATCGCGCCAACAAAGCACGATCAGCTTAAACCCGTAACGCAGGATTGCGTCCGCTCCTACCGGATCGCAGCAAAGCGATCGTTCAGGCGGAACTCGCCGGGGTCTTTCGCCGGTGGCCGCCGCCGTCCTCCCAGCCATGGGACAGCTCTCTGTGCGCAGCGCGATCCGGTTACTTCTCCGGTTCATCGTTTTGGTGATTTCACATATCTTATTCCGTTTTTTTACATTTGTCAACCCAATTATTCATTTATTGCGTTTGCCTGCCCGAATGATAGCGCCGGTACAAGCAACCGCCGGATGCAGCGAACGAAAGCTCCTTTACTGCCCGTTGCGCATCCAGCGGCCAAGGGCTGCAGGAATCCATTGGTCATCCGGATCGTCGTACAAATCCTCGTCGTCGCGGTGAATGACTTCCTCATTCAATATTTCGGCAGCTTCCCCTTCGGTCAACGGACGATCGAACTGATGCTCCAGCTTCTGAATGTATTCCTTGTCCATGCGAATCAATCCCTCCTGACAAGTATTCATCGCTCTTCTCTTGTTATGATTTCCAAGCCCCCCCACCTTATGAACGAAGCCGTTTGGAAAGTTATGCAGCTCATGAACGGTACGTTCGCGCCTGTCCGAAGTCTAAACGAGGCGGTCCCGGCGTAAAGGTACTAAAGCAAGTTAGTACTTACTGGAAACGAACGCGCCATTTACACTGAAAATCAAGAAGAATGAGCTAAGAGAGGGATGCGCGGAACATGAATGATTTTTTGCGAAGGTCATGGATCAGCGTATTGGGCGCTCTGTTTATTCTCAGCGCGTTTGCGTATTTATTCAAGTACACGCTGAATCAAGGCTGGCTCACGGATTCGATCAAAATCGGCCTTGGCCTTTCGGTCGGCGCCGGCTGTGTCATTGGCGGACTGAAGCTGCTCGGCAGGCATAAGCTGGCGGGTGAAATCGCGGCGGGGCTCGGCTCGGCCATTTTGTACACCACGTTCTCCTACTCGGGCATTTACTTCGCCTTATGGGATTCCATGACTGTTTTCCTCTGCATGCTGGCGCTGACCGTCGGCATGAGCGTCTTGTCTTACCGGCTGCGACTGCGGCTCGTCATGAATATGGCGCTGCTCGGCGGGCTGCTGTCCCCGATGATTTTGCGGCCGGAGACGGATCAAGTGTTTACTTTGTTTCTTTATTTGCTTGTGCTGAACTGCGCTTACTTTACGGTCAGCATCCGTCTGGCCTGGACCGAGCTGAAGCTGTTCGGCTTCATCGGAACGTGGCTGCTGTACGCGATCTACTTTATTCAAATGGACCCGCTGCTGGACCGCGTCTGGAGCTTGCCGTTCCGCTATGCGCTGGCCGCCTATGTCTTTTACATGCTGGCCTTCTTCGTTTCCTCGTGGAAAAATAACCTGAAATTCGATGGCCTGAACCTGTATCTCGGTTTCGTCAACGCCGTCCTCTTCGGTTTATGGGCCGTCATTTTACTGGATGGCCACGCATCGTTTGCATACCCGCTGCTGCTGATGGGGATCGTCTACGTGGCGCTCGCGTTCGCTGTAGGGAAAATGACCGTATCGATGTCCGGGCCCGTTTGGTCGAAGCTGTGCGGCGGTATTCTGCTCATCTTGATCGCCTCGACCCAGTTCGGCCACGGTCTCGCCGTCAAACCGCTGCTGAACGTATACTTTTGGCTCGCCGTAAGTGTCATCCTGCTGATCGTCGGCGCGCGGAAGCGTTGGGAACCGCTGCGGGGAGCGGGCATGGCCGTTTGGATTATCGTCGGAATTTACTGGTTCTATACGACATGGGATACGCCGTGGGGCATATGGTTCGGCGTCTATATCCCTTTCCTGAACTGGGCGGCGCTCGCTTGGGAACTGCTCGCCGCGGTTGGCTTCTATATTTCGCTGACCGGCAAGTTCGGACAGCTTCGGGATCGCGACAACCGGAGTCTGGCCTGCGTCTTCTCGGTACTCAGCCACCTGGTCGTCGGCGGGCTGCTCACCGTGCAAGCGGAAAATATGATCGACTATTACAAGCTGGGCGGCATCATGGACTTGGACTTGACGCTATCGGTCGCATGGGGAATCTATGCGCTGCTGCTGTTCTTCTGGGGCGCCTACAGCCGCCAGACGATGTACCGTGCTTTCGGCTCCTTCGTCCTTGTTGGCGTGGCAGTCAAGACGCTGCTGTTCGATCTGTACGGCAGCGAGACGATCTACAAAGTGATCGTGCTGTTCCTGCTCGGCATCATCACATTCGGCATCGCCTACATTAACGGCAAATGGGCCGCGAAGCATCCGGTCATGGAAACCGCCACACCGGAACCAGAGCCTGATGCAGACAGGGAAGCCGACGAAAGCCAGTCGCCAGCGAAATAATCGTTCGGCTCGAACGATGCGGTCGGTGCACCCGACAAAAAAACCATCTTCTTCGGGAACGAGCGCGAAGAAGATGGTTCTATTGTTTTTGTATCTTATACGTGCATTTGCCGTCGCCCTTCGCCAAGCATTCGGTCCGCTCAACCTCGGTTCCGAGCAGGCTTTGGAACATCGACAGCTCGCAGCTGCACGCTTGATTGTACTGATTGGCCACTTGCGCGATCGGACAGTTGTACTCGTTAAGCACATAGTTCCCGGCTTCCGTCTTCTCCAGCTCTACCATATACCCGTTCGCATTCTGGATATCGGCAAGCTCCTGTACCCGTTCGTCCAGCGATTTGCCGGCCATGCGTTCTTCGTACCGGCTGATGAGCTTATCCTTGCGGCGTTCGAACAGCAGCTCCACCTTCTCGTCCCCGGCTACCGCCTGCAGCTCCTCCAGCAAATCGAGTGTCAGGTGATGGTATTTCTTGGGGAACAGTTCATCGGCGGCAACGGTCAAAAAATACATGTGCGTTGGTCTCCCCATCGCTTGCCGCACAAGCTTGGAGTCGATCAGGCTATCCCTTTCCAGCGTGTTCAAATGCCGGCGAACGGCCATTTCCGTAATGCCGAGCTGCTTGGACATATCGTTGACGCTCAGGGCGCCCCTTGTTTTCAGCATGTTCAATATGACTTTTCGGGTAGATACATCCTGTTCCTTGTTCAACCGGTTCACCGCCTTGTTGAATTGCTGATCTTACACTTCAATGATTAATGCTGTGAATAAAATTATTGTATACGAAAACGGAGCATAAGTAAATTAGTATACTAAAATGTATGTAAAATCCTAGTCGTGGAAATGAATGCTTTGTAAGAAAGCAATGAAGGCAAGCGAGGCCATTCGGGCGGTCAAAAAATGAAGAGGCAGGCACGTGGAACGATCAGTGTGATCGCGGGAAATGCAGCCTGAACGATGTCCGGAAAAGACATTCCAAGCAGCCCCGTCGCTGCAGCGGTAAAGGAAGCAGCGCAGGCGGACGCTGCCTTGCGCATGCGCGCTTTATCCGGCATCGTCCGCCCGTTTATTGAAGTTACAGCTTCTCCTTGCTAATGAAGGCGGGGACCGCTTCGGCGAACGTTTGCATCGCCTCTGGCAAGCGCGCAATCAATGGATGCAGCCCTTCCCGCCGAAGAACAGGGTAATCTTGCACAAGCGGCCGGCGCAGCTGAACCAAATCCTTCAACACGGCGGCCACAGCTTCGCCGAACACGCCTTCCCCTTCCAGGATGTCGATAATGTCTTCGTAGCTGCTGGCATCCCGCATCATAAACGCGTCAATCAATAAGCTTCCCACATCGGTCACGATCTCGATCGCCAGATGCAGCAGCCGTTCCTGCGCCAGATGCAGCAGCAGCGCTTCCGGGCCGGACGAGGTCCACCGCAGCTGCAGCTCGCGGCAAGCTTCCAGCAGCACCGGCATTTGTGCCAGCCGTATCTCGATTTGTTCATGGTTCACATAATACATTGGGCTATCTCCGTTTCTTCTTTTTCCATTTGGACCACCATACGATGATCGGGAAACATACAATCAGCAAAAAAATCAGCAGTACCGCCTGCATCAAATATTCATAGCTCATCTTTGTATTCGGCTCCCTTACTTCTTGACCTGCTCGGCACGCCAGTAGGCCCAATGGTTCGTCGGTCCATGCCCTGCTCCGATGCCGAGCTCCTCCGAAATGGCGAGCGTAATGAATCGTTT
Source organism: Paenibacillus solanacearum (assembly GCF_910593845.1). Lineage (GTDB taxonomy): Bacteria > Bacillota > Bacilli > Paenibacillales > NBRC-103111 > Paenibacillus_G > Paenibacillus_G solanacearum. The sequence goes on from NZ_CAJVAS010000010.1 coordinate 162,196, forward strand.
CGCCGTATGCACCGCATCCAGCAGCGTCCTTCCCTTGGCCAGCTCCGCGGTAATGGCCGCCGAGAACGTACAGCCTGTCCCATGCGTATGCCGCGTCGCGTAGCGCTCCGCGGTCAGCAGATGGAACTGCTCCCCGTCATACAGCACATCGGTCGGCGCTCCCTCGCTGTGGCCGCCCTTGACGACCGCCGCTGCCGCGCCGAATTGCTTCACGATGTACATCGCCGCTTCTTTCATCTCATCCAGCATCGCAATCTTCTTCCCCGTAATGACTTCCGCTTCGGGAATGTTCGGCGTCACCACCGCCGCAAGCGGAAGCAGCTTCTCACGCAGCGCGTCCTGCGCGCTCTCCGCCAGCAGACTGGCTCCGCCCTTGGCGATCATAACAGGATCGACGACTAGCCGCTTCAAGCCGTGTGCACGCACCCGCTCGGCCACAAGCTCAATGACTTGCGGCTGCGACAGCATCCCCGTCTTGGCAGCATCGACGCCCAAATCCTCGAAGACGGCGTCGATCTGCTTGGCGATGCCGTCGAGCGGAATATCATAAATGCCGTGCACGCCCAGCGTATTTTGCGCCGTCACCGCGGTGAGCGCCGACATGCCGTAAACCTCCAGCATTTGAAACGTCTTCAGATCGGCCTGAATGCCGGCTCCCCCGCCGCTGTCCGATCCGGCTATCGTTAACGCTTTATATGTCATGACGTTGTAATTCCCCCCGGTACTCCCTTTGTTTATCGTGCCATGCAATGGCCAAGGTGCGGGCCGGCCGCGCCCCGCTCGCCGCATCGTCTTCCCCGGCGTTCCTGCGGCGGCGACTCCCGTGCAGCCTGTCTTCCCTTACCATTCAAGCCCGTACGGACACGCTATCTTCTCCTCTAAGTTTATTACTTCCGTTCCGTCAGCGTCAAGGCAAACCGCCGATTCGCCGGGGAAGGTTCGTGATCATTTTATGACAAGTTCCCAAAACGCTTTGACGATCACCGCCGTACAGCAGTATGATGAGATTAAATGCCAATTTCGGGAGGTTCGGACGATGCGGACTGCACGGCCACAGCTTCATGTCATTACGACCGGACAGCAGGAGCTGGAGACGGTCGCGGCGATCCTGGAGCGCTGCCCCGGCGCGCTCATCGATGCGCTGCACGTGCGCGAGAAGCACCGCAGCGCGCGCGAGCTGGTCGACTGGCACGCGAGGCTCAAGCCGCTGCTGCCGCATACGGCGGTCGTGCTGAACGACCGCCTCGATGCGGCGCTCGCGGCGAACGCCGACGGCGTGCAGTTGACCGGCGGCAGCTTGTCGCCCGCACAAGCGCGGCGAATCGCGCCGCCCGGCATGGCCGTCGGCTGCTCGGTGCATTCCGCCGAAGAAGCGGCGGAGGCGGCCCGGCAAGGCGCCGACTACGTGCTGTTCGGCCACGTCTTCGCCACGGGCTCCAAGCCCGGCCTCGCCCCGCGCGGACTTGACGCGCTGGCTGAGGCCGCGAAGGCTTCGCCCGCGCCGCTCATCGCGATCGGCGGCATCGAGCCCGAGCGCGTCCAATCGGTGCTGGCCGCCGGAGCGGCCGGCATCGCCGTCCTGTCCTCGGTGCTGCTGCACGCGGATCCGGCCGGACAAATCGCCGCGTTTCGCGAAGCGCTGGACCGCCCCCGGCCGTCCGCCCGTTGAACGACAGCCGGACCGCGCCGGACAGGCTGAATGAACGGAGCAAGGAGAGACAATCCATGACGATACAGAATAAGCAAACATCCGCCGCGGGAACCCATCCCACGGCATTGATCATCGGCGGCGGCGTGATTGGCTGCGCCGCCGCTTACGAGCTCGGCAAAGCGGGCTTCCGCTGCACCGTCCTCGACAAGGGCGGCCTCGCCGAGGAAGCGTCCACTGCGGCGGCGGGCATGCTCGGCGCGCAAGTCGAGACGCATCAGCCGGGACCGTTCTACGAGATGTGCCGCGCCAGCCTGCGCATGTACCGCGACTGGACGGATGAACTGGAGCAGGTGAGCGGCATCTCCGTGCAGTACCGGACGGAAGGCATCCTGCGCGCGGCGCTGACCGCCGAAGACGAGCAGGAGCTGCGCGGCCGGCTGGCGTGGATTCAGGAAGCGGCCTGGCTGGGGCCGGACGAGATGCTGCGCCTGGAGCCGGCGCTCTCGCCCGCCATTCGCGGCGGACTGCATTTGCCGGCCGACCATCAAGTTCAGCCCGTGTCGCTCGCCGCGGCGCTGAAGGCAGCGCTCGTGAACCAAGGCTGTCTCCTGCGCGAATGGACGCCGGCGATCCGGCTGCTCACCGAACCAGGCACGGGACGCGTTGCCGGCGTCCAGACATCGGAAGGCCCGCTGTACGCGGACTTGACAGTGCTTGCCGCCGGCGCCTGGACACCCGGCTTAACCGAGCCGATCGGCCTTCCCCTTCCGATGTTTCCGGTCAAGGGACAGTGCATCGCGGTACGCACCGATGCGCCGCTGATCCGCTCCACCGTATTCACGAAAGGCTGCTATATCGTGCCGAAGCTGGATGGCAGCTACATTATCGGCGCATCACAGCTCGAAGCCGGCTTTGACAAGCGACTGCATACACAGACGATCGCCGAGCTGTACGCCAAAGCGGCTGAGCTGCTTCCGCGGATGGCGGAAGCCGAGTTCGTCCGCACCTGGGCGGGGCTGCGTCCCGGCACCCGCGACGCGCTGCCGTTCCTCGGCGCTTGGGACGGCGCGCCCGGCCTGCTGCTGGCGACCGGCCAATTCCGCAATGGCATCCTGCTGGCGCCCGTCACCGGGCGTCTCGTGAAGCAGGCTGCGCTTGGTGAACAGCCGCTGCTCGACCTGACACCGTACGCGCCTTCCCGGGTGTTCCGGGCGGCCGCTACGATTTGAATTTGGCGAGCAGCGCCCACCGGCGCTCGTGACGCCGCTTGTACTTTGGAAGCCCCCGGTACAGTTCCACCGTCTCACGGAACGCCCGGCGGGCTTCTTCGTTTCGCCCGAGCTGCCCGTACAGCAAGCCAAGACGGTAGTAAGCCTCGCAGGAGGACGAATGCACCTCGCGGAACTGCTCCAGATACCGGATCGCTTTCTCCGGATCGGAAGCGGCGTACGCTTCGCCAAGACGCAAATACGGCTCTCCGTATTTGACTCGCGGATTGCGCTGCAGCGCTTCAAGCAGGTAAGCCTCGCCTTCCGCAAGACGGCCGAGCCGCAGCTCGCAAATGCCCAGCTCGCACAGCACTTCCGCCGAATCCTCCATGACAGCTGCAACTTCGCGCAGCAGGTTCAGCGCATCGGCGTACTTTTTTTGCTCCATATAAATTCTGGCGATATCCAGCTTCGTCGTCGTGTGATGCGGATTCATCCGCAGCTCTTCCTTCAGCCTGCTCAGCCGCCGGCCGCGCTGCAGCGGCTTGAGCACGCTTGGCGTAAGACCGATGAAGCGCCGCTCGAATACGTAAAAGATAATCAATAAGACCAGCAATGCGATAAATGGATTCCCTGTAAGCCACCATAACAAAGGAAACAAAATAAATTTGCTCATGAGGCGATTTCATTCCTTTCGCTGACGTTCATATCGATTGTACCATAATTAGGCAGTTCCGGCGAAAATGGGATGCCTCGCTGCTGCGCGGCATCCGGACGATGCGTCCGTAAAGTCCGCGCTTCCCTGCGCCAAACAGCGAGAGGCGCATGCTACTGCTGTTCCTTTTGCAGAAAACAAGGACGTACCCGTCTGGGCCGTTTGTGCGGAAACCGATTTTCCATTACTATATTCGTATCCGTTATGCTTGGCGGCTGCGCGCGCCGAAGGAATATTGTGAACAATTTCCGAACAGGCAGGAAATGGCGGATTCGTTCTTGAATGGATTAAAGTTTAGAATGACTGCGGGAGGATCGGCTTTCGAATGAGTGCGATGAATGAGGCGCAAGCCGCCAAATGGCGTGAAATGAGAAAGAAAGGCAAGGGCAGATACGTTTTTTTATTCGGCGTACTGCAGTGGGGGATTGTGCTGACGATCCTGTTCACGGCGGTCCAATGGCTGACCCAGCACACGTTTACGAAGGAATGGTTGTACATACGGCTTTTCGTATTCGCCTGCATCGGTTTTTTTATCGCCAATTTCCGTTGGGACGCAAAAGAAATCAAGTTTCTCGATTATGAAAATAAAGGAAAAAAGCAGAGCAGGCGAGCGGCCCGGTAATCTCTCCGGGTAAAGTTCCCTGCTTTTTTACGTTATGTGCGGCCCTTCATGCAATAGTAACTTAAAAATAATCGCTTGACTTTTGTAAGTTAGTTATATATCATTACTTACGTAAAGTAAGTTGTTATTATAAAGTAAATAAATTATGTTGAGAGGATGTTTACGAAATGGCGCAAGTTCTTTTTATTAAAGCGAACAACCGGCCCGCCGACCAAGCGGTTTCGGTTCAAATGTACGAAACGTTCCTGAGCACGTATAAAGAAGCAAATCCGAATGACCAGATCCAAGAGCTCGACCTGTTCGAGACGGAGCTGCCGTATTTCGGCGCCGAGATGATGACCGGCCTGTTCAAGCAAGCCAAGGGCATTGAAGCAACAGCCGGCGAGCAGCAGGCAGCCGACCTGGCCAACCGCTACCTGGACCAATTCCTCGCAGCCGATAAAGTCGTCTTCGCCTTCCCGCTGTGGAACTTTACGATTCCGGCGCAGCTGTTGACCTACTTGTTCTATATTACGCAATCCGGCAAAACGTTCCGCTACACGGAAACCGGTCCGGTGGGCCTCGCCGGAGACAAAAAAGTCGCCCTGCTCAACGCGCGCGGCGGCGTGTATTCCGAAGGCCCGATGACGGCATTCGAAATGTCCCTGAACTATCTGAAAACGATGATGGGCTTCATCGGCATCCAAAACCCTGAAGTCGTCGTGATCGAAGGACATAATCAGTTCCCTGATCGTGCAAAAGAAATCGTAGCCGAAGGCTTGAAGCAAACGGCTCAAGCGGCCTCCAAATTTTAATCCATCTGCTCCAAACCTTAAGACTGCCGGGCTGAACAGCTCTGCAGTCTTTTTGCTGCGGTCGCTTCCGTGCCGGCCGCTGTTTAGCGGAAGCGGAATGTCCTGGCAAAACAACAAAAAGCCCGCGATCATTCCGATCGCAGGCCGTCAAGGGATATATATTAAAAAAGGGGGTCGACTATCATTATATCCCCGTAACGTTAATGGCCGATGAATATCACATTACAGTTATGTTACAGATCGTCCGGATTATCCGGCTTGTACGTGAATCCGATTTTCCGTTTCATGATCAGCTGGGCGAAAAACAGCAGCACCTCGTTGTTCACCAAGCATACCCCGAAGCCGAACAGCCCGAATTGCCGGGAAAATTGCTGCTCGCTTCCGGCAAAGACGGAAGACCACCACCACCACGCCGCCCCGATAATGAGTATATTGACAAGCGAGCCGGCGACGAACGACAGCAGCAGCTTCTCCGTCTTGTGCATCGCCAGCACGCCTACCGCTCCCGTCAGCACAAACGAAACTCCCATAACCGTCCAATAAATTGTGTCGTATGTCAAGGCAAACCACTCCATTACATGACAATATTCCGGGCAAACCGGGCACCAGCCGGCTTGTCCTCGCGCCGGGCGCATGGCCGGCACAATCCTTAGCTTACCATGAAGACCTCGGCGGCACAACGCCGCGGCGCCACTTGTCCCAAAACTGTCATATGCAGGAGCCGGTTTTCAACCCGGGCCATTCCATGCTATAGTGAAGAGAGACTTATTGATCCCATAAGGAGGTGCCGGATATGGCACAAAGCAGCGCCAAGAAACAACGAATGAAGCTCGAACGGCAGGGCAAGCTGAACCCGGAGTCGAACCGCGGTCTGTGGGGCGGCGTGATGCCGGTGGAACGTATGACGCCTACGCTGCACGAGAAAACACGAAGACTCGAACATAAGCACAAAAAGAAATGGAACCGGTCGCTTCATGACAGTGACGGTTCCATTTCTTTTTGTGTTTGTCTCCCCCGTTATTACGCTTGAAGCCCTTGTACCCGTTCTTTGGCGTACAGCGCGCTGCCGACGACGCCGGCATCCTCATTGCGCTCGGCGGCCTTAATCTGCAGATCTTTCCAATAAAAATCGAGTGCGGAGCGTTCCAGCTCTTCCCGCATCGGCCGGAACAGACGATCGCCGGCCAGCGCCGCCCCGCCGCCGATGACAATAACATCCGGGCTGAATAAGGTGATTGCGGAAGCAAGCCCCTTGCCCAGCAGCTTGCCGGTATGCTCCATAATTTCGCGGGCTACCGCATCCCCCTGATCGTACGCGCGCGAGACATCCGCAGCCGTCAGGCTGTCCAGCCGGTCGCCGGGAAACAGCTGCGCCAACAGCGTCGGCTTGCCTTGGGCAACCGCATCTTTCGCCTGCCGGGCAATGCCGCTCGCCGATACGGCCGTTTCCAGACAGCCGGTCAAGCCGCAGTTGCACCGGTATGGAATGCCCTCCATCCCGATATGCCCCATCTCGCCGGCTCGTCCGCCCGCACCGTAGTACAGCTGCCCGTCGTTTATCATCGCGGCGGCAAGCCCCGTGCCGAGCGTAATGCCGAGTACGTTCGCATAGCCCCGGCCTGCCCCGGCCACCGCTTCCCCATACGTATACATGCGCACGTCGTTGTTGACAAACACCGGAACGCCGTTCAGCTCGCGGCTGACGTTACCGGCAATCGGGAAGTCCTTCCATCCGAGGTTGACCGCCAGCACCGAAATCCCCTGCTTATGATCGACGAAACCGGGCACGCCGATCCCGACCGCCTTCACCTGAACACCGGCTTCCTCCGCCAGCTTCCGGATCGCTTCTCCGATGCGGCGTACGACGTGCTCGCCGCCTTTGTCCGATTCGGTAGCCATTTTGGAGGTGGCCAGCACATTCCCCGCTTCGTCCGTCAAACCGCATACGATATTCGTTCCGCCGATATCTACGCCAACATAATGCTCCATCGTTTCGATTCTCCTCTTCTCATCGCAAGCTTCCAACCTATTCCTATTCCCCACTTTAATGGACAATGTTACTTATTTCAACGGTTTTTTGTGCGGCTTGCCGCTGGCTGCAAAAATCAGCCGGAACCTGACGCAGCCCTAAGAGCAGGTCATGCTGCGGCCGCCCTGTCCACGCAGCCGCACACGGCACGGCGGCCCGCTTAACCGCAGCGCAAAAGAGCGAATAGCCGGAACTCGAAATCCCGTCCATCCGCCCTGATTGAGGCTGGGCTATATCGTTATTGAACCATATCCCACTCGTGAATCTCGAAGCCTCTTGCGCCCTGCACGACGAACGGATCTTCCTCCGCCCATTGCTGCGCTTCCTCCATCGACTCCGCGCGGTAAATGACCATGCCGCCCCATCCGTCGACAAACTTTCCGTTGGCGAAGATGCGTCCCTTGGCCCGCTGCGCTTCCAAATAGGCCAAATGCTCCGGCCGGTATACGCGGCTCTTCTCTTCATCCTTCATCGGCAAAAACACGACATAATGCTTCATTCCGCTTCTTCTCTCCTTCTAATGCAGAGGTGCGATGCTCAGCCGCCGATCACGTTGACGGGCTTGCCGGCGAGATACGCCGCCAGGTTGGCGACCGCCGTGTCCATCAAGCGGACACGGGCTTCCCGGGTCGCCCACGCGATATGCGGGGTGACGATGCAATTCGGCAGCGCCAGCAGCGGGTTGTCGGCGCGCGGCGGCTCGGCCGCCAGCACGTCGAGGCCCGCGCCCGCGAGGCGCTGCTCGCGCAGTGCCGCGGCCAGCTCGTCCTCGACGATCAGCGGGCCGCGCGAGGTGTTGATCAGCATCGCCGACGGCTTCATCATGGCGATGTGCTCGCGGTTGATCAGCCCTTGCGTCGCGGGCGTGAGCGGGCAGTGCAGGCTGACGACGTCGGCCTGCTGCAGCAGTTCCGGCAGCGTCACCCACTCCACCCCCTCCTCCGGGGTGGGGGCGGTGCGCCCGCTGCCGACGGCAACGACGCGCATCCCCATCGCCAGGGCGATGCGCGCGGTTTGCCGGCCGATCCGGCCAAGGCCGATCAGGCCCATCGTTTTGCCCGCGAGCTCGATGAGCGGCGCTCGCGTGAAGCAAAAGTCCGGCGATGCGGCCCAATCGCCGGATTTCACCGCCTCATCGTGACGTCCGACGCGATGGCACAGCTCCAGCAGCAGCGCGAACACCAGCTGTGCGACGGAGTAGGTGCTGTAAGACGGCACATTCGTCACGACGATGCCCTGCTTCGCGGCAGCTTCGGTGTCGACAATGTTGTAGCCCGTCGCCAGCACGCCAATATAGCGCAGCTTCGGCAGCTGCGAGAGCGACGCCGCGGACAGCGGCGTCTTGTTCGTCAACACAATGTCCGCGTCTGCGGCCCGAGCAGCGACCTCGTGCTCGGGCGTGCGGTCATGCAGGGTGACGGTTCCCAGCTTCTCCAGCGCGGACCAGCTCAAATCGCCGGGATTCAGCGTATATCCGTCCAGTACGACGATATGCATGGCAGCTCGTCTCCTTTCCGTATGGCCAAGGTGATGTTGCCGGCCGTGATGCCGGCCAAGTCATAAATTCAATGTAAACCATATCGCGCTCACGTTTCAAGCGGCGACACCGTTTTTTCCATCCGGTACAAGCCAGGAACGGGAACATAGCCCAGCTTGTCGCGGTTAATGCGCAGCATCGGCTCGTTCATCGCATCATTATTCGTCCGCAAGTAGCGCGCCCCGGCCTTACGTGCCAGCCGGATCGCTTCCAGCTTAAGCGTCGTGGCGACGCCTTGGCCGCGAAACGCCTTGTCGACGCCGGTATACTCGTGGTAAAAGCTGTTCGTCTCCTCGTGGTACACCAGATTGGCGACCCCGATCCACTGCTCCCCGGCGATCGCCAGCAGCACGTGCTCCGGTGCGGCGCCCGGAAGCTCCAGCGTCCATTTGCGCCATTCCCGAAATTCCGGGTTGGATTCGCGGTACCCCGGGATGTCCGGCGTCGTGCGGCAGTACAGCGCATACAGCTTGCGCTCGCTTTCTTCACCCGGCCATTCGCTCAATGTGTCCAGACGAATGCCCGACCGCTCGAACGGGCCGTTTCCAGCCTGAGCGGCAGCATAAGCCTTCCCTTTCCTGCGTAAATCGAGCACCGATTCGAACGTGTGCCGCGCCTTGCGAAATCCGCGCGCTTCGGCAAATCGCAGCGCATCCGGGTCGTTATCCTTTACCGCGTAATTGAGATGCGACGCTCCTATTTGCATCGCCCACTCCGCCATTCGCTCGTACAACAAGCCGCCGGCTCCCTGTTTCCTCACTTGCGGCTCCACGACGAGCGTATGGTGCAGCTCCCCTGCCGGCGTCCACGGCGCACGCCACGCAATGCCGTACCCGACCACGTTTCCTTTGACGTCTTCCGCCACCAGCTTCAGCCGGTCGAAGCCGGTTAACCGCCCGGCCTCGTCCCTTGACAGCTTGCCCTGCGCGGGAATTTTGGCGTCTTCTCCCTCCAGCCGCTCTGACGTCGTCGGCTCGGACAAATAACTGTTCAGCACACGCGCGATCGCCCGGTAATCGTCCGGCAGCCTGACGTTCCGAATGTTGCAGGTCAATCGTCTCATCCCCTTTTATCGCATCGATTTGTATTCATTGTGTCATGCGCGCGAAGGCTTGGATAGGGAAAAATTGATTTTACTGCGAAACCGATTGCGTCGTAAGCAGTAATACTATTTATGGCCAAAAACGTTGGAGGGGAAATGCATGCCGCATCCAGATGATGACATCTATGAGTTTGAAGAAACGTTTAGACAATTATTTCGAAAAGTGAAATCCAGCTGGTCCAAATTCGAAGATCAAGGCGTAACCGCCTCGCAAGCGGTTATATTGGAGAAGCTCGAATGCGACGGACCGCTGAAAGTTTCGCAGCTGGCCGATATGCTGTGGATTACATCAGGCGCCATCACGTCGCTGGCGGATAAGCTGATCGCCGGCGGCTTCGCGGAACGGGCGAGATCGGAAGCGGACCGCCGCGTTGTATACCTTCGCGTGACGGACAAGGGACGCGAAATTTTAGCCTCGCTCCGGGCTCACCGCAAGAAGGTGGTCGAGAGCTACTTCGGCAAGCTGTCCAAGGAGGATGTCCAGCATCTGAGCCGCATTTTCAATCAAATATTGAAGGACACGGACTGAGCCGCGGACTCGGCGAACCTTTCCCGCTCACGCATTTGTTTCGCGTATCTGATCATCATTTTGTGAACGCATTCATAGAATGATAGTGTCAGATACATGAACGAAAGGAGCGGGTGGTATGGTTGTCGAGTTTTTGATGTGGCTGACGCTCTTCGCTTCCCTCACGATTGCCTTCTGTACCTTTTTGCTAGAAGCAATTCTGCACGATTCCACGGCTTACGATATGGAGTTTCTATGGAAAGGCCAGTATACGCTGGAAGAGCTGCATTTGGACCGATAGACGCTGCAATGCGACAAGCTCGAAGCCTTCGGCAGCACGGAACCCTGCGCTGCGGAAGGCTTATTTGAGCATTCCGGACTTCTACGTTTCGGACAGCTCCGCCGCTATGGGGCCGGCAGCCGCTGCTTTGGCGCTGCGCGAACGGGAAGCCCAGAAGACCAACGCAACCATCAAAGCATAGAACGCCACCAGCAGCCAGATGGACTGCGGAATCGTCATTCGGTCCAGACACCAGCCCGTCAAGAGCGGCAAGGTCGCTCCGCCCACGCCGCCGGATGCGATCAATATGCTGGTCACGCGCTCCTCCAGCCCCTTGAAGAAGCTGTTCGCATAAATAAGCGTAATCGAAAACACGCCGGACAGGACAAGCCCCAGCAGCGCAATCAGCGCAAAGCTGGCCGCAGCGCCCTGCACCATCGCAAAGCAGGCGAGCACCACGCAGCCGCCGACGCAGCTGGCCAGCAGGTAGGCGGCATAGCCGAATCGTTCCGCCAGATGAGCGGCAAACAGTCGGCCTACCGCCATCGCTCCCCAGAAGCATGTTCCGCCGAGCACGGCAATTTCCGGCTGCAATTGAACGTTCGCCACAAGGATGGACGGCAGGAAATTGGCTACGCTCATTTCCGTGCCCACATAGATCGCGAACACCGCGATGAAGATGGCGAACAGCCCTATCGGTTTATGCCTGAACGTGGGCGGAGAATGCAGCTCGGCACCTTCGCCGGCGGCGGTCTTTTGCATCATCGCCTGCATGCGTCCGAGCGGCAAGAGCGCCCAGAGGACGACCATGGCAAACGACAACACGCCCAGACTAAGGAATGCGCCCCGCCACCACCCGCCGGCAATAAATATCGACGAGATCAGCGGCATCCCCAGCGCGCCCAGACCGAAAAAAACTTCCAGCCGCGTCATCACAAACGTCTTGCGGCTTCCTTCCAGAAATTGAATGACCAGCGCGCCGATAATGGTCTCGACCATCCCGAAGCCGAACCCGGCCAGCGGCGCAACAGTCAGTACGACCGGCCAGGACGGCAGCGTGAAAAATACAAGCTCCGCCGCGCTCAAACAGCCGAGGCATAGAAATAAGGCGCCGCGCTTCCCCAGCTTCCCCGACCACCACGGCCCCGACAATACGCCGAGCAGGAAGCCGAAAAACTGAAGCGACACCAGCTGTCCGCCCGCACTGTAATCTTTGCCGTAATGGGCGAGCATTTCCGGCAGCAGCGACCCCATAATGACGTGTGCCAAACCGATCAATAAGTACGATAAGTATCCGTTCCAAAGAAAAGCTTTCATCCGCCAAACCTCTCCATTGCTATGTATTCAGGCAATCATGCCGGCTAGGGCATCGGTTCCTTCCTTAACCATCATACAGTCATACAGAGGAAACGGGAAGCGCACAATGAGAGCCGCTATCCTTTTTTCCCGATGGCTCCCTCTGAATGCGGAAATAATCATGGATAAGAATCGAAAAAGCGACCTGTCTAGGTCGCTTTTATTAGGAATCCCCTCATGTGCGATCTCGAACGCTAGCCAAGGTCATGGGAGGTCGAAGTCGAACTCAGCAAGAAATCGATTCAATCAATGGATGAGAGCATAAATCTAGCCTGCGATCCTTCTCCGGTAGATTCCATCCAGAATGAAATCATAGCTCTGCTTCCATTAGCCTCCCAGGAGCTGGGCGCATTCTGTATCAAATCAAGCTCGAATTGTCGGTTCCCGACGCTTCCTTTATTCAACTGGGACCTAATGATTTCTTGGTCAGCTGCTGTGCCTCCTTTACCCCAAGGTAAATTTTTCGTACGAGCTGAATTGAACACATCTCCATGCCACAATACACTCTTAACAGCAGCTCCATTCTCGATATAGTCGACCCGGATGCCGAACATGCTGTCGGTAGAGAGTAAGGTTTGACTAAATTTATCGGTAAGCACATCCACGTTCAGCTTATGGGGCAGGCCCTCGTATTCTGTACCGCACACGGCTCTTCCTAAGGATCCGTTAACACCGGCATAGGCTGTCGCTCTAACTGCATCGTAAGCACAATAGCTTTCCCTCACATACGTATTGCCGTTTGTATCATTCAGTCTGTCGCTATAAAAATGTTTTTTTAAGATAGATGCATTTGTCAATCCACCGCGGTCCAAAACCGCATCTCCCGTACCATTGTCAATTTGTATGTAAGTAATTCCAGGACCGCTTATCGTTACGGTCTTTGTTACGCTGGCTGAACTCATTGCCTGTTCCTCTATCGGAGCAAACGCGGCCGTTCCGTTCTCAAGCGGGCTTCCATTGTTGGCGTCGATTTTGTATACGGAAAGTGTTGGCGTCGGTTTGGACAGGATCTCATTGGGAATGTTATTCAGATTAACATTGATCGAATAGGGAGTCATTGAATCGTTCCACAGCATGATGGACGCACGGTGCTCATCCGCCGATGCAAACGATTTGACTCCTGAAGGTAAACTGCCGCCTGAGCTGACTCTCCACACCGGCATCTGCGCATATAGTTTCAGCATATTATAGAGCGGCAATTCCTGAACGTTGCTCCCTTGCCATCTCAATAGATGTCCAATCCAACCTGCGAAGCCGACAGCCTGTAAATCCGATATTTTCATAAACTTGTCAAGATCGGTTAGTGATTTAACGGCCTCCGAGGTTAGTCCTGCGTTTGAATCCCATTGTGAGCCCGGATTATAAGGACCGTACTGAAGAAGCATTAGCGGCGTCTTGTTGGCTTGTGTTCCAAGGGCGTTGCGAGCGTTCTCGAGCAAGCTGTCGTTCCATATTCTCGGCCCATAATTATTCATCGTCAAATAATCTAACTCCACATTCGGCTTCGTCGATCTAAGAGAAAAGTACTTGCTCATGAGTGTCTGAATGTATGATTGCCCACCTAATTCCGGAAGTAACTGCGCTCCCCATGGAATCAAATTCGCCATTCCAAATAATGCCTTACTGTTAACAGGCTTCATCTGCTCGTAGTACGCCTCGTAAATATCAAGCAAGTGTTGAGCGGATTCATCGGTTCGTTCTCCGGTTAAATTATGCTCAGGCTCGTTCCACATCGTCCAGGTTATTGGGTAGCTGTTATATTGCTGCGACCATCGTTTCATTGCCTCCGCCGACTTAACCAGATTCGTTGGAAACGGGAATTTAGCGCCTGCTGCCTCTGCTTCATCGTAGGGATGCCACTGCTTCGGGGCGCCTATGATCTGGTGGATAATTTGAATGTTTCGATCATTCAATCCTTGGTGTAAATTTCTTAGAAGCGTATTGTCTTGTACCTGAATCGTTCCGTCCGACAGCTCCTCAATCGGATAAGGTGTCAGATATGGCCACGCCGTGTTCGGGAAACGAATTTCTCCGTTATAGAAAGCCGGTCTTATGTCATCCATATATGACAAGCTGTCGTTGACGCGCCTTGTTTGAAGCGCTCCTGCCAAACCTATTTTTGATTTAAGCAACGGGTGGAATTTGATATTCGAAAAGTTTACGTTAGTGTAATAGACCGGATCTGCAACAGCATTCTGATTGTTTGGAATCACAACCAGGGATAAGCTGCAAACGATTAGCATCCATTGAACTAATTTCATTCTAGCTTTCCTCGCCTTCGTAATCCTTTTGCAAGACTGAGTTGCAATCCGCCATATTGCCGATTGGAGGCTTGATCTTATTGGTGGGAAACGGATGCTTGATCTTTGGCAAGTGCCTGTTCCTTGATCTGGGCGTAATGCAACTTCACCGTGCGGTTCTCGGGAATACGGTTTTCTTTCTCCATGCTCCAAACGATTAGCTTGCGCTCAAGTATGCTGCGAATGGATGCATACTCTTCATGATCGAACAGGTTCACGAGCTCGTCTGGATCGCTGCGCAAATTATAAAGCTCTCCGTCTCCGTTTGCGTAAACACTCAACTTCCAGTCATGAGTGCGGATACACTTGCCCTTCCCCATCCAAGCCTCGCGATATGCACACCATACGAAGTAACGGTCGTCGAGCGGATGCTCCGGTCGAACGGTTATGTCGGATACTCGAATCGGTTCGCCGTCTTCTCCACTTTCCATTACAATATAATCTCTAGGGACATATGCTTTATCACCATACAGAAACGGTCCCAAACTTTTCCCCTGCACCTCATAAGGAATCGGAATACCTGCCAGCTCGAGCAGGGTCGGCATGACGTCGACAAGCTCGACCATGTGCGAGCTGCGTTGGGCTCCCTTATAATCCGGCAGTGAGACGATGAACGGCACGCGAGTGAACGAATCGTAGAACGCATTATGCTTCTGTATTAGTCCGTGCGCCCCCATCGAATCGCCGTGATCGGAAGTAAAGATGATAACCGTGTTGTCCATTAAGCCCAGCTCTCCCATCTTGGCAAACACCCGTCCGAGCGTATCATCAATAAAGCTGATCATTCCGTAATGAACAGCCCTTACCTTCCGGATTAAATCGTCATCAGCCCTATCCATCGCATCCATCATATTTGCAACCTTTTGGCGCTCCGGCTTGCCCTCCAAGCTGTCTTTTGGAGGGAGCGGTACCTCCTCGGGAATATACATTGAGGCATAGGGCTCAGGAGCTTGATATGGGGTGTGCGGGTCCGGAAACGACAGCCACATGAAGAATGGCCGATCCGTCATGCGCTTTTCTTCCAGATACTCGATAGCGGTGTCTCCAAGCAGATGCGTGCCGCACTTCTCCTTACGCGCGGGATTACTACCGTGACCGAGCGGCACTCGGAAGCAGTGCTTTACGGCCCACTCGTGAGCAGCTATCACCTCAGGATCCTGTCTGTAGCCATCAACCAGATGTCCGTGCTCAGCAAGTCGAATATAGTCGAATACGTCTTGAAGAATACTGGCATTACTAGACACCGAATCCGAATAATAGTTTTTAGCCTTCTGTCCCATAAAAGCGTGATTTTTCCCAATAATCGCTGTCTGATAGCCGCTCTCTTTCAGAACCTGCGGCAGTGTTGTTTCATTGGGATTGATAAGCATATGATTGGCATGAACGCCGATCGTAGAAGCATATCGGCCTGTCATCATCGATGATCGGGACGGTGAACATGCAGGGTAGTTGCAATAAGCATGCTCGAACGTAACACCTCTGGCAGCAAGCTTATCCAGATTGGGCGTCTGGACCAAACGATTTCCGTAAAGCGCCAATGTCTCAGCAGATTGCTGATCTGTTTGAATCAATAAAATATTCGGCGAGTCTTGTGTTGCTCTTCTCATGTTTGCACCTCTTCTAATGTATAAATACCGGGAGAAACGTGGATTTAAGGCGCATTCTTTGCCCTGTTCTCTTCATTCGCCTTTAACATCGCTTCATCCAGCTTTCGTAGCGCGGTATTAACGTCTTCGTTCTTATACATAACATCCTCATACGTTGCGTTCATCAGAGCGTTAGCGTTAAAATTCACGGGAACCATAGGCTTAGCATATGTGGATTTGAATAGACTCTGCAGGTTCTTCCCTTGTAATGCGGTGTTCTCGGCGCCAAGACTTCGACGGACGTTATCTTCGATAAGTGATGGAATATAGCCGCTTTCCGCCAGCTTTTTTTGCATCTCCGTCGATGTGAGATAATGAATGACATCGAACGCTGCATCCTTGTGTTTGCTTTGCGAGGAGATAGACCAAACGAATTGATCCAAAAATGGCGCCTGTTTGGGAGCGCTTTCGAACACGGGTGTTGTAACGATATCCCAATTCAAGGTATCGCCGGTTTTATTTAATTTGTTTACATTTAAAAGAAGTCCGTTCCACCACACCATTGCCATTGCTTGAATCTTCTTATTCATCATCGTCGGGTTAATGTCCCAAAACTGATTTTTGACTGAAGGCAGGTTACCTGGAATCGAGTAGATTTGCTTCATCGTATCGAAAGTTTGCTTCCAGCCGTCGGTCTGGACAGCCGGCTTGTTTGTCTTCAGATCGACCCACTGCTGGTCAAGCTGGGTGGACAGCACATAAGGACGCCCCGGATTTAATCCCAGATATTGAATCCCGTCAACCATTCTAGTTACCGGTTTTGCTTTCTCAACGGCTTGGTTCCATGAAAGTCCGTCTGTGGGATAAGAAACTCCGAACTTGTCGAATATATCTTTGTTGTACATTAGGGTCTGCAAATTCAGAAAATATGGAAGCGCTACCAACCCTTTGCCGTTATTGTACATTTTCAGCGCATCAATCGCCTGTGGGTTGAATTTCGCTAAGTCCACGTTGTTCTTTTGGAGCAGTTCCGACAAGTCCATCGAAACCTTCATATCCTGCAGTATTCGAATCGTATCATAGTTGGTCATTGTAATATCAGGAACGGTCCCTGAGGACATAAACTTTTGGAATGTCGCTTCCTGATTAGGTCCATCCGATTGCAACACTTCAAATGAAATATAAGGAAACCTCTTTGTCACCGGATCGATAATGTTTTTCTGAATTTCATCTTGATCGAATGCAGGCATTGAATAGAGCGTTAACGTCACTGGCTGCGTACTTTTGGACGTATTGACTTCGTTTCCAACCGAGTTTATTGAGTTGGTGTTATTGCTGCAGCCGACTGCCGAACCTAGCGTCAAAGCAGAAGTAATCACGATCTTGAATAATTTTTTATACAATTGATAAGACCTCCCCTTCTCAAGGTTAAAATTTTATTACACTTTTTATGTTTGTTACATTATTTATGTCTGAAATAAAGTTTATCATTGAAAACCCATTCATTCAATACTTTTTTACCAAAATATTAAAACAAATTAAACAAAAATGTCATTGTGTTTCAATATTCATGTAATACAAAATATTAGGTACGTAGTATCCTATATGTTTTCTCTGCAATCTTGAGTTGTGCCGCAGTACGTTTTATAAGGATTTAAGATAACAAAAAAGACATTCGTCCATTACCATCGGAGGACAAATGTCTTCTTTTTGTAAACGTGTAATAGCAAAAAAATCCGTTTTACGTGTACATTATTCGCATAATGATATCCTGCTCGGTGTCGCCGAATTGTTTGCCGAACAGATTCATGCCGCCGATATTTCTTGCATTGTGTTTGACGCCGATCCGGAACCGAATTTGCTTCTTAATTTCCAAATTTAGTTCTCCCAGCGTGACGTCGGACACCCTTACGTCGTCCAGATACGTTCCCCGATCGTCGACCTTCCACGTTTTCAACAGTCCATATTGAGTATGGTTTTCGATAATCCACGCAGGATTTAACTTTCCCTTGCGGTCCCCAAAATCTCCCGGGCAGGTCCAAGTCCCAATCTCAACGCCATTGATCCAGGCGGTAATATCCGAAGGCCAATTGTGATTGAATCCTGGTGCTTCTGAACACAACTCCATTGAGAACTGTATCGATTTAATTGTCGCCTTTAGCGGAAGTAGGGACGGGAATTTATACTCAACATACCCTTTGCGAAACCAGAGAAGACTTGCCGTAATGCATTGTGGATCATAAAAAACCGCAGGTTCCTCCGACGGATATAAAATACCGTTGCTGTTCAGTAAACCGCAAGTAGGATACACGTCACTATCACAGAATTGGCCAATCGGCATCTCTATTACATAACTGTTCGTATTTGTTTTGTACTGCTCCGACTGTTTTAGCTTAAGCTGGATCATTTCAAGGTTTCGGGAACATATTTTCATAGTTCCCCGTTTGGCAGGCAGCGTCTCTGTGATGACAAGCCCAGCAGTCTCCAATACGCGTATATTAAGGGCTACTGTGGAGACTGGCAAATTGAGCTTGTGGGCGATATCAACGATATTCAGTTTCTGAGTATCTAACAAACGAATGATATCGATCCTCACTTTGGAGGCAATAGCATGGGCCACCGCAAATAAAGTATCCGGATCGTCCAAGGATAATTTCAGAATATTAATGCACTCCATTTCCACTTTGCAAATGGCAATCTCGGTTCATTACAAAAATATTATATCGTATCTTTCTTTGATTTCAATAAATAACGTTACTAAAAGATCGAAGGCAGTCCATTTACAAGCTTCACTTCATTGGGCTCCATTATTTATAGCCCGATTCGTTCGTTAGTTCATCATCTGCTTCGGTACTCACAGGAGCGGCTTTGCCAACGCCCGTAGCATAAAAACTGATCACAACCATGCCTAAGAACACAAGTCCGGCCATTAGGGAGATGCGGGTATCATCATTGATCCACATACCGACCAATACGATGAGCAGGAAAACAATGGTTGCATAATTGGTCAATGGGGTAAGAGGCATTTTAAACGGATGATGATCCAGCCCAGCTCCCTTTCGTTTTCTGAATTTCATTTGACTGATCAAAATAACAAACCACGGTACCATACCGGGAAGTACGCTGGCGCTGTATACATACACAAACAGATTTTCCGGTGTAATATAGCTTAAAATCACGCCAATGCCCAGTCCGACGAGCACGCCAATCGTTCCCAGCAAAGGGATGCCGGTACGGGATATTTTCGTAAATATTTTGGGCGCCTGTCCGTTTACCCCTAACGTATAGAGCATGCGCCCGGCGCTATAAATTCCGCTGTTGCAACCGGACATGGCAGACGTGATGACGACGAAGTTGATGATCCCCGCCGCTGCCGGAATACCGATTTGGGCAAACGTCGCTACGAACGGACTGCCAATCGCGTTCAGCTGATTCCAGGGATAGACGGTCACAATGACAAATATGGCGCCAATATAGAAGATCAAAATACGCCAAATGATACCTTGGGTCGCACGCATTAACGTTTTTTGCGGATTTGCCGCCTCACCGGCTGTAATCCCGATCAGTTCGACACCTTGGTAAGCCCCAATGACCAAGGAAAGCGCAAAGAAAAAGCCTGTCCAGCCCCCCGTGAAGAAGCCCCCATGCTGCCACAGGTTCGAAAATCCGATCGCGTTACCCCCGTTGCCTATCCCAAAGAAAATGAGACTCAATCCTATAACGATCATGAATACGATGGTTACAATTTTAATCATGGCGAACCAAAACTCAAATTCGCCGAATGATTTAACCGACAGTAAATTGGCGGCGCCGAGAAGCACCATTGCGATTATACCCGGTATCCAAGCAGGCAAATCGGGAAACCAGTATTTCATATATGTGCCAATCGCGATGATTTCCGACATCCCGACAACGACCCATTGAAACCAGTTGCTCCAAGCCGTTATATAGCCTGCCAAAGGATGAATGTACTTATATCCGAAGGTAGCGAATGACCCCGTACTCGGTTCTACGTACTGCATTTCCCCCATTGCGCGCATGATGAAAAATATAAAAATCCCTACAACCGCATAAGCAAGCATAACGGATGGACCCGTCCATTTTATCGTGCTGGCAGAGCCCATAAATAAACCTACACCGATCGTGCCTCCCAAAGCTATCATCTGAATATGGCGCGCTTTGAGGCCCCTGTTCAACTCTTTGTTTTTCACTCCAAATCCTCTTCCTTTGTGACTTATGCTTCATACCGGTGTCTTATTATTTGCAATCGTTTTTCTAATATTCGGCAACCTGTTTTTGTACAGAGCCGCTCTCCGAAAAAAAGACAGATAGAACGACCCTCTAAAATCATTTCATGGTTTCCCGAAAGTAACATCAGTGTTTATCGGGTTGCTGTACTCCAGGACGGTTTCGTTCCGAGGAAGGATCTTTCGATACTGTCGCCAACAAAGCGGAAGCGATCGAAATGGGAATGACGCTTATCGCAGTCACTACCGGGGTGAAAGGCAGCATGAACAGTACATAGAATAACCAACATACAGGCGCATACAGAAAAACGATTACTGTGCCGACCACGACTGACGAAATCCATCTTCCGATTCGGTACCGATCCAGTAAGGCAACAACTAGAATCCCCATGGTGCCAAGCGAGAACAAATAGCTAATATCTTGGAACAAAACGGCGCTACCTACAATCAGCAGCAAGAGAAAGGGCAGAAGACCGGCAAGGGCTTCGTGCAGCGACAGCTTGCTATCTCGAATGATCGCCACAGCGAGAGCGCACGCGCCCACAGCGAAAACGATACTTAAGAACACGGCATCATTATTCGTCGACTCGGACAGGTTCAGCAATTGTGTTACCCCCGATACGACTCCCCAGCTCAATACCGCCGCTCCGGCCATCCATCCGAGCAGCCGGCCCAATTCGGCAATCATTGTGCGGAACCGTAAGCTGCCCGTTCGAATCTGAAAGATCATATACCATAGGGCGAACCCGGCGGCTGCGGCTGACAGGGCATAAGACTCGGCTTTGCTCATGATCACTAAATAGCCGGGCAATAAGGAAAAGTAGAGGCTATCCTGTTTTCTTCCATCTTTAAATGGAACCCGTGCGGCATGATCAGCCATTTCCAAGGCGGACATCAGAAAATGGTATGCCGTACTACGATCCAAATTTTCAAAGTTATCCGATTTTTCATGGTAACTCTCAATCCCCTCAACTGCCGCGAAATTTAGGCCAGAGTAGCCTGCCTCCAAATAACGGGTCAAATCCGTCCCATTGGGCATCCGGAGGTATAACCCGGTCGTGAACGAAAAAGCTAGCGGACGAGAGCTTGCAGATTGAAAGTAGCGCACCGCATCCAGATTGTCGTCAGAAGTCTCAAACATCAGCAGCCCGCCGCGATTGCCGCGCGCTTCGAAGTTGACGACCAGATCGATATTACCGAGAAGCTCCGTGTGCGATCGAACGAATTCCTTCGCTCCCAGCGTCCCTAATTCCTCACCATCCGTGAATAGAAAATAAAGGTCCGATTGCAAATTCGGGTTCCTCGCCTGCTCGCGCATGGCTTCCAGAAGGGCGGTAACCGAGACCATGTCGTCTGCCGCACCAGGGGTCGTCGGTTTGGTGTCGTAATGGGCCGAAAACAGGATGCCACGATCTGTTGCGGGGGCGTCCAGCTTCACCAATATATTTTGCAGAATCAATTTATCATTCTCGTCAAAATGGGCCCGTGTACGAATGCCATTCTTGAAGTTATCCTCGTGAGAAAGTCCGTTAGCAAGCGGCGGCAAATTCTCAAAGTCGGGTACGCCACTGCGCTCAAACATGTCCGCCATCACGTCCGTGATCGTGTAAGTTACTTTCTCGACCTTCGGTTCCAAGCCCATTGCTCGTATTTGCTCCAACAGATAGGCTCGTACCGACTCCAGTTCCTTCGATCCGGGTGGATGCGCCTCGACCGTCATCGCCTTTAGATTCGTCAACATCCGCTCGTATGCCGGATAATCAGCACCGGATTCGGATGGCGGCACAGGCGGACGCAAAAGTTGCCGCTCCAATCCAATCCCCGTCGCAAGTACAATCATCATCAGAACGATTGAAATGATTTTTCTCATATCTCGTCTCCCCCAATACATGGATATACCATGACTATACAGGAGGAAAGGTTAATTCTAGGTTAAGCTCGGCAAAAAACGGCCCGACGCAAGTACGGCAGAAACCGCTTCAATAAACGGTGGAGGCGTTAGGCAGTTGAACCTCGAATGTGGTGCCCATACCCATTGCGCTCTGGACTTGTATTGAGCCACTATGCTTGTCGATGACCGCCTTGGTGATGGACAGCCCCAGTCCGTTGCCCCCCAGCTCTCTGGAACGCGACTTGTCCACGCAGTAGAAAGGTTCAAAGATTTTGTCCGTCTGATCCTCCGGGATCCCAATACCCGTATCGGCTATGGTAATCCGCGTTGTATCCGGATGGCGTGTGCCAGTGATTTGAATGCTCCCATTCGGCTTGTTATACTTGATGGCATTATGAAGAATGTTGGAGAATGCCCGGTGCAACAGATTCCTCTCTCCATAGACTGGTATATCCTCAAGGTGGACTTCGATATCGATATCCTTGCTTTGAACCTCCGCAGCAAGCTCACTTAAGATCGACTGGAACAGCTCCTTCGCTGAGAATGTCACACAGGCGGCCACATTCAAGTCCGCATTCATTCGGAGCAGGTCGTGAACCAGGATGTTAAGTCGCTCCGCATTGCACTGCGTATCCTGCAGTGCTTCCTTATATTCTTCAAGTGATGGCGGGCCACCCAGCTGTACCACCTCAATCCTGGCGAGCATAGCGGCGATCGGTGTTTTGAGTTCATGAGCCGCATTGGCTGTAAAGTGTTTATGAGCTGTGAAAGATTTTTCTAATTTCCGTATCATTCGATTAAACGATATGGACAACCTCGATACCTCGTCCTTGGACGGGGGAACCTGAACCTGCCTGTACAGATTATTTTCATCGATCTCTTCGATCTCCTTGCTTAAGTCTGTGACAGGCTTTAGCGCTCCTCCTGCTACCCTGTAGGTAAGGACGCTTCCGCTAGCGATGATCAAGATTACACACAGGAAGCCAGTAGAGGCGAAGTTAATCTGCTGCTCAATCAAGACAGGCGGCACGGAGGGTATGGGAGGTGCAGACGGTATTGGAGGCACAGACGGTATGGTTACTGGAAGGGGCTCTCTCCCCATTTCTTCTGAGGTACTGACTTTAGGAACAAGCTGCGGGGCGACATAAACGATGCGAGCTGTATAGATTAAAGCGGCCATGAGCGAGAAGCATGCGATGGAGAGTATCATCGCCATTAATAAAGTTAGCCGCACACGCAGCGGAAGGGAATTAATACGCATCTAGCGGCACCTCCGCTATGTAATATCCAAGCCCTCTCCGGTTCTTGATCACTTCCTGTTCACCCAAGAGCGCCGCCAACTTCTTTTTGAGAGAATTGATATGAACCTTGAGCGAGTTCGAGAACCCGTCGAAGCTGCTGTCCCACAGGTGCTCCATGATTTCTTCCGCACTGACGACTTTATCTTTGTTAAGCATCAGGTACTCCAGAATGCCGTATTCTTTCTTCGTCAATTCCATTAGGTTGCCCTTAACGTACGCGGTCTTTAACGCAGTGTCGATCAGCAGCTCGCCATGTGACATTCGCGTATCCGTCTGGGTGAATCTCCGGCGGAGCAGCGCCCGCAGTCTAGCCTCCAGCTCCTTGAAATGAAAGGGTTTCGCCATATAATCGTTCGCTCCGGTGTCCAAACCAAAAATTTTGTCCTCTACCTCGGAACGTGCCGACAGAATCAGAATTTTGATGTCTTGGTTATTCTTACGGATCTCTCTTAGGACATCGATCCCATCGATTCTAGGCAGATTCCAGTCCAGCACAAGCGCGTCATATTCGTGGATTTCGACCATTCGCAACGCCTCTTCGCCGTCCGATGCCGCATCGACTGCATAGCTGAATTTTCGCAAACCCATGCAAATCGACTTCTGCATCGACAGATCATCTTCAACTACCAATATTTTCAATTTTGTCGCCCCTATCCTATTTGTTTGACCCATGATAGATCAAGTTCAGTTAAGTTAAGGTTAAGGGTAAAGCACTAAAAAAGCCACTCTTGTTCGAGCATCCCAATCATCTATGAACCGAAACAAAGAGCGCCAAATGGGCGCCCTTCAATTTCTAATGTATTGTAATACGCGATGCATCCGTTACTTTTATTTGAGCATTTGATACACTTGTTCGACATCCTTATCCCCGCGGCCAGACAGATTAACGATAATAATTTGATCCTTACTCATCGTAGACGACAGCTTTTTCGCGTAGGCCACCGCATGTGCGCTCTCTAAAGCAGGGATAATCCCCTCCGTGCGGGACAGTTCCTGGAAGGCTTCCAGCACTTCCTCATTGCTGACCGCCGCATACTCGGCCCGGCCCTTCACTTTCAGGTCGCTATGCTCCGGTCCAATGCCCGGATAGTCAAGACCCGCAGCGATTGAATAGGTCTTCTTCGGCTGTCCTTCCTCGTCCAGCAGCACCAAACACTTGAAGCCGTGAATGATGCTTGGGACGCCTTCGGTTAAGGTTGGCGCTTGATCAGGCTCGACGCCGATCAAGCGAACACTCGGCTCGTCGATGTAGTGGGCAAATGCCCCGATCGCATTGCTGCCGCCGCCTACGCAGGCTACTACCGCATCCGGCAAACGGCCTTCTTTCTCGATAATCTGCCGCTTCGATTCTTCACTAATAATTGCCTGAAAGTGCTTGACCATCGTCGGAAACGGATGCGGACCCACAGCAGAACCGAGCAAATAAAACGTATTTTTATAATTGCGAACCAGATCGCCCAGCGCCTCATCTACCGCATCCTTCAGCCGTCCTTGGCCTTTATGTACCGGTACAACTGTCGCGCCGAGCAGCTCCATCCGGAACACGTTAAGCGCCTGCCGGCGCGTATCTTCAGCTCCCATGTAGATGACGCATTCCATATTAAACATAGCGCAGGCCGTTGCCGTAGCAACACCGTGCTGTCCAGCACCGGTCTCCGCGATAATCCGCTTGGCTCCCATTCGCTTCGCGAGAAGAATCTGGCCAATCGCATTGTTGATCTTATGCGCTCCGGTATGATTCAGATCCTCGCGCTTTAAGTATATTTTCGGCCCTCCCCAAGCTTTGGTCAGCCGCTCCGCATAAGTTAGCGGATTCTCGCGGCCAACATATTCGCGCAAGTAATAGCTGAGCTCTTCTTTAAAGTCCGGATCATCTCTAAACTTATAAAATTGCTCACTCAAATAACTCAACACTTCCTGCAATTCCGGCGGGACGAAGCTGCCGCCAAACTCTCCAAAGTATCCCTCTTGCTGCAATTGTTGGTCCATAAGTAAGCGCCTCCACTAATCGAAATAGAAATGGTACTCTACCTAACATCTTACCATACATTTCAACGATTGCGCCCCCGTTTTCCTTCTAGATGTCATTGTGACCGCTGTCTTGATCGCAAGGATTGACAACTATAGCGTCGAATAAAAGTGTATACTAGTTTTTAAAAATCGGAAGAGGAGTGTTACGGTGACAAAGAGCGGATTGAATCCCAAGGTTGATGGATTTCTAAATAAAGCCAAGACATGGAAGGAAGAATTCGTGAAGCTGAGAAGTATCGTGCTCGACTGCGGGCTGACCGAGGATTTTAAGTGGATGCATCCTTGCTACACGCTTGAGCAAAAAAATATTGTACTGATCCATGGATTTAAAGAGTATTGTGCGCTTTTGTTTCATAAAGGCGCCTTGCTGCGGGATACTCACGGGATTCTCATTCAACAAACGGAAAATGTCCAAGCGGCGCGCCAGATCCGGTTCACCCATGTGCAGCAAATCATTGAAATGGAAGCCATCTTGAAAGCGTATATTCATGAAGCCATGGAAGTGGAGAAAGCCGGGTTGGAAGTGAATTTCAAGAAGACGGAGGAATTCAGCATTCCCGTAGAATTTCAAATAAAGCTCGATGAAGCCCCTGCCTTGAAGGCGGCCTTTGAAGCATTGACGCCGGGACGACAGAGAGCATACATCCATCATTTCTCCGAGCCCAAACAATCCAAAACGCGAGAATCGCGGGTTGAAAAATACAGGCAGCACATTCTCGATGGGAAGGGTCTGAATGATTAGTATTTTCCACAGTACCTTAAAAAATCTGGCGGCTTTCGTTCGGGCATAAAAACTGCGCGCGGCTGCCATGCTATAGGAGCAACACCATTCACATTCGGAAAAGGAGTGCAATCTCGATGAGCCATTCAAAGCGCCGCGAAGAGAACGCGTGGAAAATTCGCAAGCAAACGCAACGACCGCACGGGAAAGTCAAGTCGCTTGACGAATATGCGAACGAGTATGACGCACAACGAACCGAACTGTAATGTGAATAACCCCGGCATGCCGTCAGTCTCCGGCGCCGGGGTTTCTTCTTGCTTCCCGTGCTCGCTGCCGCTCCCTGCTTTACCTGCGACGCGGTCCTTGGGCAAGCTGCTCTTGCGCCATTCGAATCATTTCCCGCACCATCGTTCCGCCGATGCGGCCGCCTACTTTCCCGGCTTGTTCGGTCGTCAACTGACCGTTGGCGCCCGGTGCCTGAAGCGGGATGCCCAGCGTGCGCGCCACCTCGTATTTTACTTGATCGGGTCTTTCCGCGTTAAAGGCGTATCCTTCCCTTTTCATCACTTCCGCCTTGAACTGATCCAGCCCTCGGCCTGCGCCGGGAACGACCGGTCTTCTTCTGGACATGATTACTCCTCCTTAATATTGAGAACGGATAACGGCTCGCGGCCGCGATGCGGCAGCCTATGATTTATGCCGCGCCCTGCGAAATAACCGGATGACAAAATAGATGACAACGCCCCACACGATCAAGCTCAGGAAAGACATTCCCCCGCCGTACGCCGTTCCGTATCCTGCGCCGCCGAATAGACCGAACGGATTGAACAAGCTCCCGAGCAATGCACCCGCAGCAAAGCCCCCGAATAAGCCGCCCAGTCCGGTACCACGGTTCGGATAAGGCGACGCGGGATTGGCCGGCCCTGTGCCTGGCGCCGTTCGGACATTGCCGGCCGGCGTACCCGTTCTCGCACCCGCCCCTGGGGCCGTTCTGCCTCCGGTATACGTACGGCGGCCGGAGCGGTAGGCGGCTTCCCGGTAGACGCCATCCTCCGCTTGCGTTCCTGCCAATGAATCGCGGGACGCATCGGGATGCACCGCCTGCGGCTGCGGCACCGCAGATTCGCTGTAAGTCGGCTCCGGAAGCTGGGCCTGAACGGGTACCGCGTTCAGGCATAAGAACGCTGCCGTCAGCCCCATAATCCATATGCGTTTCATAGCTGCCTCCCTGTGATCGGTTATGCCGTTATTATTCGACGGGCGGCCCAGAGCTATGCGCGAAAGCGGTTTACCTTAGCCCATAACCCATCACAGGCAAATAATCGCCATTGATCCCATCAATCCGCCATACGCCAACATGCATAGGACGGCCGGAAAAAAGTCAAAACAAGAAGAGCATTGCCTTCAGGCTGTTCCAACAACGAAAAGGAGGCTTACCATGAACAAACCATGCAAGCTGCTGCTGTCCGCATTCCTATTGTCATCCGTCATCGCGGCAACGCCTGTCTCGGCGGAAAGCGGCAATCCATCATCCCCCACAGCCGGAGCGAACGGCGTGACCAGCGCCGGGTCCGCATCGATTAATGCAGGCTCCTCCAGCTATATTAGCGGCAACCATGGCTTCACGAGCACAACGACGACGACGGGCTATGGCAGTACGAGCCTTTTCGGTGCGTACAATACAAATGACGACGCACCGGTTCCAAGCTACGGGGCGAATGCGGTCCGCGGCGGCGCGTTCCGGGCGCAAAACTGGAACGGGTCGACGTATAACAGCAACCGGGTCATTACGCCGTATGCAACCGAACCTCGAAGCAACGCCTCCACCGACTGGGGTTGGCTTGGTCTGCTCGGTTTGCTCGGGCTTACCGGACTGATTCCGAACCGGCGCGAGGTTCAATAGTACAATTCAGTAGTACAATACGCAGACACAGTTCACAGGAAAGGAGGCCGTCGCTATGAGCGATAAGCAAGCAGCCAAAGCACTGAATCAAAGCTTTGAACAAATCGCGGACAATCGCTACGATATTACCGATTACAAGAGCGGCAGCGAAGCATCCCGGGGGCTAGCCGAGACGCATGAGCAGTTGAGCGACGCTTATGTCGTCGCCGGAGCGAATCAAGCGGATGCGGTGAATGAAGCGGCTTCCGCTTCGGAGAAAGAGAAGAGCCCTTCGGCAGCGGCTCTTCCGGAAGATTGCGTATTCGACGAGGACACGCAGGAATGAGATAAGTCACGTCGCCGCCCGCTCTTCGTACCATAGGGGGCGGCGGTTTTTGCATGCGTTTTTTACAATCAAATCGGTCGAAAAAAATAGTTGTCATACTAATCGTATAGTGTTACTCTTTTTTAAAAGAAAGAGGTGACATTCTTGGCGAACGAACCGGCCCGCATGCACAAAAACGAGCTGCTGCTCATTACCGCGGTAGCTTTGGGCACATTGCTCAATCCGCTCAATACAACGATGATTTCCGTTGCGTTAACCCGGTTGCAGGAAGATTTTCATCTTACCTTCGCCGATGTATCCTGGCTGATCTCTACATACTATTTGGCCAGTGCGATAGGACAACCGGTCATGGGCAAATGGAGCGACCTGTTCGGCCGCAAGCGCGTATTTATGCTCGGACTGCTGCTTGTTACCGTATCGTCTTGTCTCGCTCCGATGTCTCCGAGCTTCGGATGGCTTATCGGCTTTCGCATCATTCAAGCGGTAGGCAGCTCCGCGATCTTCCCTTCCGGTATGGGGATGATCCGCAGCCGGATCACTTCGAATCAGGCGAGAGCGCTGGGCATTTTATCAATATTTTCCAGCACCTCGGCCGCCTTCGGCCCTTCGCTCGGCGGTTTTTTGCTTCATTACGGCGACTGGCCGCTTATCTTCCTGTTTAACTTCCCGTTCATCGCCGGTTCTTTCGTACTGGCCTGGAAGCTGTTCCCCCGCGACCCGAAAACATCCGGCAGCATGGCGGATATGGACTGGTGGGGCGTGCTGCTGTTCTCGGCAACGATCTTCATGTGGCTGCTGTTCTTCCTGTCGTTCGAGGACGGAATCAGCTGGTGGAAGCTGGCCGTCAGCGTGGCGCTGACCGTCGTTCTGTACAAGTTTGAGCTTCGAAAAAGCAAGCCGTTCATCGACGTCGTGTTTCTGCGGAAAAACGTCAACGTTTCGCTCATTTACGTTCAATTCATTTTGACGAACGCGGTTTTCTATTCCATCATGTTCGGCATGCCTTCCTACTTGCAGCGAGTGCAGCAAATGGACCCGCAGCAGACCGGGCTCGTCATGCTGTCGATCGCCGGGTTCAGCGTCGTCGTCACGCCGCTCGTCGGCCGCTGGATCGACCGGAGCGGCTCCAAGCCTTCGCTGCTCGTCGGTACGTCCGCGGTCGTCCTCGGGACGCTGCTGCTGCTGATCATCCGGGATCAGGCAAGCGTCGTGACGATTTTCCTCGTACTGTGCGTGCTCGGCATCGCCAACGGCTTCAATAACCTGGGGATGCAGACCGCGCTGTACGATTTCGTCTCCAGGGAAGAGACCGGCATCGCTTCGGGCCTGTTCATGACATCGCGCTTCATCGGCACGATTTTGTCGTCCAGCCTGCTGGCCGCCCTGTTCGGCAAAAACATCACGACCTCGCATCTGCACAGCATGGCATGGATTTGCGCCATACTCGGCGTACTGATGCTGCTGCTCACCCTGCGGATGCCGAGAGGGAAGCGGGCTGCCGCCGCCGCAAAATAAGAACGGCGCGCCAGACGCAGCGCAGCTCGTCCCGCCCCTGGCGCTCCAGCATTCGGCATGCGGTATGCCGAATCCATACGCAGAGCAGCAAAGAGCCTCCGGCTCCACTCGCGAAAGTGGAACCGGAGGCTTTGTTATAACGTATTCTTCAACCGATACGCATCGATCAGAAGCTTTTCTTAACTGCCCGCCTTACGCTTGAATGATGCGGACGGATTGCTCCCGCAGCAGCGCCAGCTCGCGTTCGTCGGCCGCGCCGTCCGTAATGACCGCATGAATATGCGCCCAATCGCCGACATGCGCGAACGATTGCTGCCCGAACTTGCTAAAGTCCGCCAGCACGAAAACTTGATCGGCGATTTCGATCATTTTTTGCTTGATCAGCGCCTGCATCTCATTCGACTCGCTCAATCCGCGCTGCGCGTGAAGCCCTTTACAGGAGATGAACGCTTTGTCGACATGGTACGTGCGCAGCGATCGTTCCGCCAGCGGTCCGACGTACGACAGCGAACGCGGGGAGAGCAAGCCGCCGGTGGAGATGACCTGCACCCTCTCCTTGCCGCTCAGCTCCATTGCCACCTTGATCGAATTGGTCAGCACTGTGAGCGGCACGTCAGGCAGTGTTTGCGCCATATACCACGCGGTAGAGCTGGCATCGAGAATAATCCGGTCATTTTCCTGAATGTGACGGACCGCTTCGGCGGCGATCAGGCGCTTCTGTTCCATGTTGGTCGTTTCGCGCTCCGGGTAGGGCACTTCCTGCACCTGCTCCGGCTTCAAGCTGATGGCGCCGCCATGGCTGCGCAGCAGCTTGCCTTCGCCCTCCAGTTTATCCAAATCCCGCCGGATCGTCTCCTCCGTCACCTGGAATATATCGCTCAGCTCCGTTACCCGGATGCTTCCCCGCTCATTGACCAGACTTACGATTTTATGCCATCTCTCCGCCACCAGCATACAGCTAACCCCGCTTCCAAAATTCGTTTCTTAACCAATCGCCGAACCTGCTTGCCTGCCGTCCGGTGACCTGGGCCTATGACTCCCCGATGATGCGGCCGAACGTTTCATACACGCGCTGCCACACCGCCGTCTCCTCCGGCGCATACGTCCTGAGCGGAAACGATCGTCGGATAATGCTTCGCGCTTCCTGCATATCCCGAATATGACCCAGCGCCATATATTGTACAACAATATTGCCGAGCGCACTACCTTCGGCCGGTCCCGCCCAGACGGGGCGGCCGATGGCACCGGCGGTAAAACGGCACAGCAGCTCGTTGTGAATGCCGCCGCCGACCATATGCAGCCCGGCAAACCGTTTGCCGGACAGCGTCTCCGTCCGTTCCAGCACGAGCCGGTATTTCAGCGCCAAGCTTTCCAGCACGCAGCGAATCATCTGTCCTTCGCTCTCCGGCGCCGGCTGTCCGGTTCGTCCGCAGTAGTCGCGGATCGCATCCGGCATGCTGACCGGGTTCAGAAACGACTCGTCGTCCGGGTCAATGAGGCTGCGGAACGGTTCGGCCTGCTCCGCCGCCGCCACGAGCTGCGGGAACGACAGGCTGCGGCCCGCTTTGTCCCAGGCGCGCTTGCATTCCTGGACGAGCCACAGCCCCATAATGTTCTTGAGCAGCCGGTGCGTGCCGTTCACGCCGCCCTCGTTCGTGAAGTTCCACGCCAGCGCCTGCTCCGTCAGCACCGGCTGCGGCAGCTCCGTGCCAAGCAGCGACCATGTGCCGCAGCTGAGATAGGCGAAATCCGGGCCGTCGGCCGGGACGGCGACGACAGCGGAAGCGGTGTCGTGCTCGCCGACGGCGATGACCGGAAGCGGCGGCGCGCCGAGCTCGGCGCACACGTCCGCCGACAACCGGCCGGCCGGTGTGCCGGGCGCCGTCGGCGGGAGCAGCAGCCGTTCGGGAATGCCGAGCGCGGCCAGCAGCCCGCGATCCCATTCGCCGGTGAGCGGGTTCAGCAGCTGCGTTGTCGATGCGTTCGTCGCCTCGCTGCGCATCTCCCCGGTCAGGAAGTAGCGCAGCAGATCCGGGATCATCAGCAGCTTATCCGCCTGCTCCAGCAGCACGGAACCGCTTTGCTTGAGCGCCGCCAGCTGGTACATGGTATTGAAAGGCAGAAACTGAATGCCCGTCGCTTGAAAAATGCGCTCGCGACCGAGCTGCTCGCCGACCTGCTCCATAACGCCGTCGGTATGGTGGTCGCGGTAATGGTACGGGTTGCCGAGCAGCTCCCCGCTTCGGCCGAGCAGCCCGAAGTCGACGGCCCACGAGTCGATGCCCAGACTCTCGACTTCATGGCCGAGATGTCCCGCCTTCAGGAGGCCCTGCTTGATCTCGTGCAGCAGGCGCAGGATGTCCCAATGCAGGTGCTTGCCGACCTGCACCGGGTCGTTCGGGAAGCGGTGCACTTCCTCCACCGTCAGCTTCGGCAGACCGCCGTCGTCGCCCGGCTCCAGCAGGCCGACGATCGCGCGCCCGCTGCTTGCGCCAAGGTCAAACGCCAGTACCTTCCGGCTCACCAGCTTGCACCGCCCTTGCCGCGAGCCAAGATGCCGCTGCCGTAATCGCTTTGCAAATACGCCTTCATCGGATCGGCCGGTACGCCCATCTCCTCGCGGAGGGCGAGCAGCAGCGGCGTGACGTCCTGCTCATACGCTTCGCGTACCGCCTGTTCGGCGGCCAGCACATCCTGCTTCTCCTGCGCGTCGCGAACTTCATCGAAGTTGATGAGCAGCGCCTTCGCATACTGCGTCTGCACGTTCAGCACCGAGCGGAGCATCGCCGGAATTTTCAACTCGATCGCATGGCTCTGGTCGATCATATAGGCGATCTGATCCGCCGTGGCGCGCACGCCGGCATCCGCATCCGCCGCCGCATCGAGAATTTGATAGAAAATAAGGAACAGTTCATACGGGTTGTGCGCCCCGACGATCAGATCGTCGTCGGCGTACTTGCGGCTGTTGAAATGGAAGCCGCCGAGCTTTTGCTCATCCAGCAAGTAAGCGACGATATGCTCCACGTTCGTGCCCTGCGCATGGTGACCCGTATCGACGAGCACCTGCGCTTGCGGCCCCAGTTTGTTCGCCATATTGAAGGACATGCCCCAATCGGCGAGATCGGTATGGTAAAACGCCGGCTCGAAAAACTTGTATTCGATCAGCATCCGCATGTTCGGGTCCAGGGCGCGGTACATTTCCGTGAGCGCTTCCAGCATCCACGCTTTGCGCTTGCGGATGTCCACCTGTCCCGGGTAGTTCGAGCCGTCGGCGAACCAAAGGCTCAGGTCGCGCGACCCGACAGTCTTCGCGATGTCCACGCACTCGAGCAAATGGTCGGTCGCTTTGCGGCGAATCGCCGGGTCGGAGTTCGTCACGCTGCCGAATATATACTCGTCTTCCTGGAACAAGTTCGGGTTGACCGCGCCGATCGATACGCCGAGCTCGGCCGCATGCTGCTGCAGCTTGCTGTAATCGTCGACCTTATCCCAAGGAATATGTATCGCTACGGAAGGACAAATGCCAGTCAATTTATGCACCTGGGCCGCATCCTCGAACTTCTCGAACGCGTTGCGCGGAACGCCCGCCTGCTTGAACACCTTGAAGCGCGTGCCGGAATCGCCGTATCCCCACGAAGGCGTCTCCACCTTCAACGCTTTCAGCTTCGCCTTCACTTCGTCCAGACGAATGCCTCTTTCGTTTTGCCGTTCCTCAAACAATGCATATGCGCGGTCGTTATAGCTCATTGTACCTTCACCCTTTACTTGTTTATTGTTGAACCAGCGGATAGCCGATGACCGACATCAGCGCGTTGGCCGCCTGCGTCGTGTCCAGCCGGCTGTACTGCACGATGACCGGAACGCTGCTCTCCACTTCCATCGCGTAAGGCACCCCTGCCGGGATGCGCTCCCCGTCCTTGGCAAGACCGGAGGTGCGAATATGCTTCGTTCTCCGGCCTTCCAGCCGCACTTCGATGCGTTCGATCGGCGGACGATCCTCAAAGTATATCGTAATCCATAGCTGAGCTTCTTCTTGATGGCAGTTGAGCACACAAATCGATTCATGGCTTTCCAGCGAGCCCGTGCTTTCCGGCGGAATGTATCCGTCCGGAATGTACCACAGGCGGTGACCTTTTTGTAATTCGCTCATCCGAGCGTCAGCTCCTTCCGATGGTTACCTTGTAAACGCCGCCGGCACGCCGCCGTCCACCGTCAGCATGCAGCCCGTCGTTTTCTCCGACTTCGACGAAGCGAAGAACGCGATGGCGTCAGCGATGTCCTGCGGGTAAATGTTGACGAGCAGCGTCGTCCGCTTGCGGTAATACTCTTCCAATTGATCGGGCTGGATGCCGTAAGCGGCCGCCCGCTCGTTGCGCCAGTTGGAATTCCAAATTTGCGAGCCTTGCAAAATCGCATCCGGCAATACCGAATTGACGCGGATGCCGTATTCGCCGCCTTCGGCCGCAATGCAGCGGGCCAAATGCACTTCGGCCGCCTTGGCCGTGCTGTAAGCCGATGCGTTTTTCCCGGCGTACACTGAATTTTTAGAGCCGACGAATACCATATTGCCGCCGACGGCTTGCTTCTTCATGATGCGGAACGCTTCGCGCGCCACGAGGAAATAGCCTGTGCCGAGCACATTCATATTCAGGTTCCATTCCTTCAGCGACGTTTCGTCGAACGGGCTCGATGTGGCCAACCCCGCGTTGTTCACGACGATATCGACGCCGCCGTAAGCGAGCACCGTTTCCCGGAACGCCTCAACGACCTCTTCTTCCTTCGTCACGTCGATTTTGACGGCCAGCGCCCGCATGTCGCCGTATTGCGCGTTCAACTCAGCAGCCAGCTTCTGCGCGCCCTCGACGTTCAGGTCGGCGATGACGACATGCCCGCCGTCCTTCAGGAACTGGCGTACCGTCGCGCTCCCGATGCCGCCCGCTCCGCCGGTCACGAACGCGACCTTGCGCGAAAATTCCGCTTCCGCCGGAGCCAGCGTCAGCTTGTAAAGCTCGAGCGGCCAGTACTCGACGTTGTACGATTCGTTCTCGCTGAGCGATACGAACTGCCCCAGCGCCGTCGCGCCGCGCATGACGGCAATCGCCCGGTGATACAGCGCGCCGCTGACCTGCGCCATCGCCCAGCTTTTGCCGGTGTTCAGCATCCCGATGCCCGGAATGAGAATGACGCGCGGGGACGCTTCGAACATTTGGTCGCCGTCGTTTTGGTTGCGCTCGAAATACGCCCGGTACTCTTCTTTATAGGAGGCGATGCCGTCCTTCAGCGCCTGCACCAGCGCATCGACGTCCTTGGCGGCCGGATCCCAGTTCACGAACAGCGGCTTCATCTTCGTATGTACGAGATGATCGGGGCAAGCGGCGCCGACCTGCGACAGCACGGCCGCATTCTGACTATTCACGAACTTCAGCACGTCGTCCGCATCGTCGAACGTCACAAGCATCTTCTTGCCTTCGCTTACCGCGCCCCGGGCTACCGGCATCATTTGCGCCAATACATCGAGGCGCTCTTCCTTGGACAGCGCTTCGTATTTCGCACCGCCGTACAGCGCGCCTTCATTGACGCGGGCTTCAATGAACGATTCCGCCTCCTGGATAATCGCAAGCGTTTTCAAGTAGCAATCATGCGAGTTATCCGCCCAAGTGACAAGACCGTGCTTCTCCATGAGCACGAGCTCGGCCTTCGGATTGCTCTTCACGCCTTCGGCGATCATCTTGGAGAGCGTAAAGCCGGGACGTACGTAAGGCACCCAGACGAAGCGGTCGCCGTAAATTTCCTTCGCCAGCGCTTTGCCGTTATCCGCGCAGCACAGGCTGATAATCGCGTCGGGATGCGTGTGATCGACGTGCTTGAACGGCAAAAATGCATGCAGCAGCGTCTCGATGGAAGCGCGCGGATGCTTGGCGTCGATCATGCAGTGGGACAAGTATGCCACCATCTCTTCGTCGGACATCGATTCACGCTCGATCAGCGGGCGAATGTCTTCCATCCGCAGCCCGGTGAAATTGCCGGCCTTCATCGTCGCCAGATCGGAGCCGCTCCCCTTCACCCACATCACTTCCACTTCGCGGCCTCTGAAGTCGGTCTCCACCGTCTTCATCGATGTATTCCCGCCGCCCCAGTTCGCGACGGAACGGTCGGTGCCGAGCAGATTGGAACGGTATACGAGCTCCCCCAACCCTTGGCCCGCCTGAGCCGCCTTTTCGTTATCCCACAAATGTGCAACCACTTCTGTTTCCTCCCGATATGTTGGATTTATATGATTATGGCTTATTCACATCATAACACCCGTCTTTGTTTTTGTATATTTATTTTTGTTTTCTTCCGTTTATTCATTTAGGTTAAAAAAATACCGCCTCCCGGTGCTCGGGATGACGGCAGAACACGTAACGCCCATTAAAGAACGGATGATTCCAGCTTGTAAAATCGGAGCGCGTTGCCCCCGTATATATTCGCTTTATCGGCTTCGCTCAGCTCCTCCGGCAGCGCTTGCGCAAAAACGTCCACGACCTGATCATAGCTTGCGGCCAGCAAGCAAACCGGCCAATCGCTGCCGAACATGACGCGGTCCGGACCGAACGCCTGAACGATGTGCCGCACGTAGCGGACGAACTGTTCCGGCTTCCAGCTTCGGGCGTCAGCCTCCGTAACCATCCCCGACAGCTTGCAGTAGATGTTCTTATGCGACGCCGCTTGGACCATTTGCGGGCTCCAAGGATCCCATTGCCCGCTGGCGATCTCCGGCTTGGCCAGATGGTCGATGACGCCGCGCAGCCCCGGCACCTGTTCCAGCAGTTGCAGTACGGCGGGAAGCTGGCCTGAGCGCAGCAGCAGATCGACCGGCACATCCTCCGCGGCAGCGTAACGCAGCGCTTCCACGAATGCCGGTTCCAGCACGTCTTCAGCCCGCTCCAGCTCCTGAATCATGACCCGGAAGCCGGCAAACTTCGGATGACTCCGAAACGTCTCGAGCTGCTGCCGATAGTCGGCCCCAGCCAGATCGATCCACCCGACGACGCCGGCGATGCGGTCCGATCGGTCCGCCAGCCCGAGCATAAATTCGGTATCGCCGAGCGTCGGCGCAGCCTGCACGACAATCGACTTGTCGATGCCGTTCGCATCCAGATGCGCTTCCAAGTCTTGCGGCAAAAAGTCGCGGTATATCGCCGTCATCTCCGGCGTGATCCAGTCGTAATCGCCGCGGTCCAGCCGCCAAAAATGCTGATGCGAGTCGATTCTCATAAACATTCCTCATTTCTTCGTTCATTGCCCTGCCCTTGTCATGACAAGCCAGGCTTTCGAAAAGATATGTTCAGTATACGGGAAAGAGGGGCCAGATCGGCCCCTTTCCACGCTTACCCGGCGGCAAACGCTTCGGCCGCGAAGCACATATAGTACGCGAGCCCGGTTTGCTGCGACTCCAGCATCGACCGGTGAAATTCGTCGCCCAAGAAGAAACGCGTTTGCGCCGCAAACTCGGAAGCCGTAAGCGCTGTTCCGCCACCGTTCATATACTGCAAATGATCGCGGATCAGCAGCCGGACCTCCTCATGGTCATACCGGACTCCGCTGACGAGCGCATCGGCCATGCCTTTCATAAATTGCATCGCTTCTCTGGCCTTCTCGTTCATCTCTTCCACGTTGATCGCGTTTTCCTCGAGCATGTCGTAATCGTAAGTCTGCTTCAGGTGCCTGTTCTGCTCCTCCAGCGCCGCTTTCCATTCTTCCTCGCTTTGAAACCCGCTGAACATGTTCTTCGTATCCATCGCTTCTCCTTTCGCGGCGCACGCCAGCGCCTCGTCCATCGTTTGAAGGAGGCGCTCCAGCCTGTGCTTGCGCGCCGTCATCTCGCTTTTTTGCTCCTCCAACAGCCGGGAACGGTCGTCCGCGCCCTCCAGCAGCCGCTTGATCTTCTCCAGCGGAAAATCCAGCTCCCGGTAAAACAAAATATGCTGCAGACGCTCCAGTTCCTTCCGTCCATACAACCGGTACCCGGCTTCGCTGATCTCGCAAGGCAGCAGAAGGCCGATCTTATGGTAATGATGCAGCGTCTTGATCGTGACGCCGGACAGCTCCGAAACGTCTTTTACCGTATACAGCAAGCGGATTGCCTCCTTTCAACATTGACGATAAAGGCTCCCCTTAGGTCAGAGTCAAGCGATTCTTTTCGAAGCGGCTCTGCAGCTAACAGCCGGCAGACGGCCCAGCACCAGACGAAGCTGCGACCGCGAGCGAATGGACGTACCGTATCGGGCATTGCGGAGCGATGTTCCCTCATCCCCGAACAGGACGAAGCGGCAGCGAGCAGTCCGTTCAGAATGGAGAAGCAAACGATTTCAACATAAGCGGCTTCGATGGAAGCTCAGAACCGCCAAGCCTTGGACTAATAGAAGCGGATCATTCGCGGAGAAAACGACGGAAACCGAAGCATAACCAGGCGGCACTGCGCCTGTTCCCCGGCACAGCCTACCACTTGGGCAGCACGATGTCGGCGACCCGGCCGCTGAGGCTCGATTCATTGGCGTAATGAACGAGTGCCTGCGTCTTCAAATAATCCCGGCCGCTCGATTCGCTCTCCCGGCCTTCTTCCAGACTGTTTAAAAACTCCGTCAGCGTATCGGTCACCCGTAGACCGCTGAAATCGCTATAGACCACCGGCTCGCTGCCGTCCTTCCGATATACGGCAAACTGCTTGCCGGTCACTTGAACGACGCCTTCGGTTCCCTCGATCCGCCAATCCGCTCCCCACTCGGTGGATGGCCCTCTCGACGTGATCGAACCGGTATAGCCGACCGTGATGCCGCCATCCAGCTCCAGGAAAAAATGCAGGTTGATGTCCGCCGGCTCGCTGCTCCAGCTGCCGATCGGGTTATAGTTGCGGGCAAAAATGCGCGCGCCCTCGCACCCCGTCAAATAGCGGATCATATCGAGATGATGCACCGCAATATCGTCGAGTAG
This sequence comes from Paenibacillus solanacearum, assembly GCF_910593845.1. Classification (GTDB taxonomy): domain Bacteria; phylum Bacillota; class Bacilli; order Paenibacillales; family NBRC-103111; genus Paenibacillus_G; species Paenibacillus_G solanacearum. The sequence continues at coordinate 200,791 of NZ_CAJVAS010000010.1, forward strand.
GCTGACCGTATATTTGCGCTCGGTATGATGATACCGGTAAAACTGCACATCGATCGTCGTCATCTGTCCGATGATCCCCTCATCGAGCAGCGCCTTCAGCTTGCGCACATACGGAAATCTCCTGTAGTTTTCCGCGATCATGAACGGGATGCCTTCCCGCATCGCCCGCTCAACCACTTGCTGCGATTCGCCGTAGTCGAACGAGATCGGCTTCTCGCACAGCACCGGCAGCCGGAGGTCGAACGCCCGGTTATTGATCGCCGTATGCACCATCGGCGGCGTGACGTTCACGACGAAATCCGGCTTCTCCACCTGAAGCGCTTCCTCAAACGATAAATAAAAAGGCGTGTCGTGCCCTTCCAGCTTGCTCTTCATCGCGGCGTCCGGCTCTGCAACGGCTACGCTCAAACCGCCTTTGCCGATTAATTTCTTGTACATGCCGAAGCCCGCTACGCCTAGTCCAGCCAATACGACCTTCATCATCCCATCCCCTTCTCCCCTCGATAACGACCGGAAAGCTTTGCCAGTCCATACGCCCTACATTGTACCCAAGCCGCCGCCGGATGTATAGATGAACATTGGACAATACAATAGGCCGATATTGATCTCGCCCGGGCCTCTGCCGCCGTGAGCCTTAACCAAGCGCCGGGAGGAGTCGCTTCCCGCACGATGTGACAATGTCGCGATGTGGCAATCTGACCCTTGCCCTATCAAGAAGGCGCCGTACGGCGGTTCCTGAGCATGGACATCAACAAGTAGAACACAGGCAAGCTCTCCACGATCAGCGAATACGCTGGCCAAACGAACATGATGAAATGGTTCAGTTCCGTCGAATTGCCCACGACATGAACGGAAAGCGTCAGCATGATCGCGCCGAACGAGAAGGTGAACGGTCTCGTATCCTTCAAGCCGAACAGCTGCGATACGATCAGCACGGCAATATAGAGAAGAAAGCTGAGTTTAATAAACAGTCCGGAAATCCAGATGGCTACGACAATCGGGTCCAAATTTTCCAAAAAGTCTCCGATCCGGATGAATCGGATCATTTCCAGCACGGGATACGTCATTTGTGACGTCAAATGCTCGCCGAGCAGCAGCAAGCACATAATGAAATACGTCTCAATGAACAGCAGCGAAGTGAACGACGACCAGACCAGCGTCCGGAACGTTCGCTCCGACCGGCTCAAATAGGGGAAAATGAACAGCACGGCGAACATTTCCCCGAACATGCCGATGTACGGATACGTATCGCTGACAAGCCGGCCCGGCTCGAGATGGGTAATCAGGGCGATCGCCCGATCGAAATTCAGCTCTCTGCCCACAAAGATCGGATTGAGCGAGGCAACACTGAAAATAATGAAGAAAAAGCCCGACGCGCAGCGGAAGATGACCTCCATTCCCGATCGGACCCCGATGCAGATGACGAAGGCAAAGATGGCGCTGACCATCCAGGGCGGCGTCGACGGCAAATAAATTTGCACGAGAAAATCGGTAATATTCCGCAAGATTATGCTGGTCAAATGCAAGAAGAAGAAGCCGAACAACACCATCAGCGGAATATGCAGCCAGCGGCCGACAAGTGCCTTGCCGTAATGAACGAGAAACTCGCCCGGGCGGCGTCTCGCCAGCGCGATCGAAATATAGGTCACCGCCAGTCCGGCGCTATTGGCTGTCAGCAAGGCGAGCCACCCTTGATAGGAAGCGACTTCGGCCAGCATGGGGACAATAAACCCGACGATCGTCGTAAAATGAAAAATGATGATCAGCAATCCGAGCTGTAGCTGGGTAATTCGCTGCATCGAGCGCCCTCTCCTATTAGCGAATAATGTTCAGCACGGGACGCAGCGCATATTCGATCAACCGGTTCGGACTCGCGAAATCCTTGAAGCAAAATACCGCCGACGTATACAGGAAAGCGGCCGCAATAAAGCTCCCGACGATCCAATACGTTCTTTTTTTCCGGTTGCGCTGACTCAAATACAGCCATTCATGCCACGCCATTGCCGCATAAACAAGTGTAATGACGATCATTCCGTAATCTCCCTCTGTTCCAGGCGCTGACGAGTAATTGATTTACTCTCCACGCCTGTGCGCTTCACCACCACATGAGCCGTTACATGGACGGGCGTGTTCTTATAGATATGGCGCCAATCCGTTCTGTACTGCTCCCATACTTTGGGATAACGCCAATCGACGTACCAGCCTAAGCCGAATGCGTCCACTTCTTCGTCCCTTGTTTTCCTAAGCGTTCTTTCGATTCTTTCGATGAGCTGCTCGGACAGCAGCGTCTCCAGCTTCGAGACCTGATCCGGGTCCATGAGATTGATCGTCGATTCCGACGACATGACATCGTCCTCCGCTTCGATCGTAATTTCGAAGTGAAGCTTGCCTTTTGCAAAGACCGGCCGGATTTTCGCATGGGAGCTCAAAATAATGAAGCTGATCGGCTTACCGTCGGTCGGCGAGTCCAGCGAGATGACCGAATTTTTCATTTTGCCTTGAATCCAGAGTCCTGCCCGCATCTCCTGCACATTCAGCTTACCGATCATTCGGCCGCCTCTAATCAAGGCGGCGCCGTCCGTACCGACCCAGGGGCCCCGCTTCCCCTTCTCGCTGAGCATCTCCGACACGCCGATCGTGAGCAGAGCCGCTGCGCTATCTCCGCCCTTGACCGCCGCCTCCAATACATCTTTGACGCTGGTGTCAAGCGTCACTCTTCTTCTGGCGAACTCGCGCAGCACCTCGTTCGGAAACCGCTCGAAGACCGGTGTCAGCTTGCTGATGTCTTTGGCCAGACCGGGAGCGACCATCAAGTAACTCTTGGTATGAAAGTTCGGTTCACGGGCAACGAATTCCATCAGCGGGTCCAAGCCTTGCCGCGCCAAGGTCTCGCCCACGACAATGACGCGGCAGTGCCCCCAGGACAGCTCCCGAGACAGGTCGGAGCGAATTTTCCGAATGGCGACGGGAATGCTCTCCGCCGTTTTGGTCACAATCGTGTACGGGTTGCCCCCTTCGGTCGAAATGCCCGCTTCCCCGCCGCTGATCGACAGCCGATTCGGCAAAGGAAAGCCGAGCGACACTTCGTAGATCCCTTCCTCCGATTTGTCCATATACATCGCCGTCACAAAGGCTCTATCGTTAATCTCGATCCGGGACCAGCAGCCGGGAAGCAGCAGCAGGCAGAGCGAGGCTGGCAGCAGGCGCCAGGTTAATTTGCGCAGAAGCATCAGAATCAGTCTCCGTCATCATGTCGAATGGGCAGTCTGGAGCGGGCGTCGAGTCTCTTCCGATTGGTCGTGCCGTAGAGCAGCGGCCTGTGCTTCATCGCCCAATGGGGAGCCCGAACGAGCACATCCTTCAAATCGCTGGTCACCAGCGGCGCAGTCGGCGACAAATAAGGGGTGCCGAACGAGCGCAGCGAAACCAGATGGACGTAGATCAAAATAATGGCGATGATGATGCCGTAGAGGCCGAAGCTGGTGGCAAGAATCATCACCGGAAATCGCAGCAGCCGAAACGTCAGCCCCAGGTCGAAGTGCGGAATAATAAACGATGCGATGCCAGTAATCGATACGACGATGACCATCGGGGCGGACACGATCCCCGCTTGCACCGCCGACTGCCCGATGACCAGCGCCCCGATGATGGAGACCGTTTGCCCGATCGGCTTCGGAATGCGAATGCCCGCTTCTCTTAACGCCTCGAACGTAATCTCCATAATCAGCGCCTCGACGATGGCGGGAAACGGCACATTCTCCCTCGCCGCAGCCACGGTGATCAGCAAGTTCGGAGGAAGCATCTCCGGATGAAAGGTGGTCACTGCGATATAGATGGAGGGCAGCAAAAACGAGATCAGCAAAAATAAATAACGTATCCACCTAATCCATGTCGCCGCCACGAAACGCTGATAATAATCTTCGGCCGATTGCAGCAGCATGTACAGCGTGACCGGAACGAGAACCGGCATCGGCGTGCCGTCCACCATAATGCCGACCCGGCCTTCGAGCAGCGAGGCGCTGAACGTATCCGGCCGCTCCGTGTACTGCACCTGGGGAAAGGGCGAATACGGATTGTCCTCGATAAAATCCTCAATATAGCTGCTGCCGAACACACCGTCAATGTCGATTCGCGAGAGACGCTCCTTGACTTCATCCAGCAGCTTCTTCTCGCAAATGCCTTCAATGTAGCACACGGTCACGTTCGTCTTCGTGTACGTGCCGAATTGGCGATGTTCCATCTTCAGATCGGGATGCTTCAAAATTCTTCGCACCATCGTCATGTTCGTCGCCAAATCTTCGACAAATGCCGCCTTCGGTCCGCGAATGACATTCTCGTTCTCCGATCCGGCGATCTGCCGTTTCTCTACCTTCCGCATCGGGAACAGCAGCATGCGCGGCTCGTTATGAACAAGCATGACGACGGTTCCTTCGAACAAGGCGTCGGTCGCCAGACGAAGGTCCGTTACCGTCCTCATGCCGGTAACGGGGATTTGCCCCTGATCCGCTACATGCGAAACGAGGCGCTCCGGGGAATCGAACCGCTCCTCCAGCAGAAGCGGAGCGATGACCTGCTCCTGGAGCATGGTCTGATCGATGATGTTGTCGATATACAGAAACGCGCAGGCGATATCTCCCGGCAGTTGAACCTCATGAAGCTTGAAGTCGTCGCTGTGGTCGAACGTCACCCGAAACCACCCGATCCGCATCGCCAGATCGCAGCCGATCGGCGCAGGCGCCGCAGCATTCGGGGGAGAGCCGTTCAGTTTGCCTCTGCGCCGCTTCGGAAACCGGAGGAAAGATAGCATGAATGCACCTCGGCAGGTATTTTCTGTATAGCGTTCCAACGGTCGCCACAGATTATGCAATCGTTGCCGGAAACGCATGGAATAAGCGATTCGAATCTGATACAATGTTTGGAAAGCTCCTGCGGGAGCTTATTTTTCTAAGGAGGTCGTTTGCATGACAACGATGGATCGCATCAAACGGAGCATGGAAAAGCAAATCGGGGGGGATATCTACTATGAACCCTAGGATCGTCAGCGGTTCCCGTTCGCATCTCATCAATCAGCTCATATTTTTTGACGAACAATATACGGACTTCATTCATCAATACTTCCCGCAGCACAGCTCGCAGCGCGCCGGCATGGAGAAACTGATCCGCAAATACGCGGGCATGCTTGAAACGGTGCTGGAGCAAAGCGACTCCGAGCTGCTGGCGTCGCTTCATTCCGTTACGCTGCTCGGCAGCAAGGCAAAGCTCGTCTATGAGGAGGACGGGTACGAGGAATCGTTCACCATCGTGTTCCCGACCGAGATCGATCCCGATCAGAACCGGATTTCGTTTCTATCGCCGATCGGCAGTCAACTGCTGTTCTCTACGGCCGGTGAGCGGATGATTCTCGAGACGCCGGTCGGCCGGCACGACGTTCGCATCGAAGAGGTCAAATTCGCTTATATCGGCGGCTTCGCCAAAGTGTAGCGTGCTGCGCATTGCAAATGAAAAAGGAGAACCGTTCCAGGGACGCTTCGCGTCGCCTTACGGTTCTCCTTTTTGACATGCGCTCATTTGAAAAGAAGGAATACGATCAGCAGTAATAAGGCAGCGGCCGCCGATGCGATCGAAAGATAAAGAAAAAACATCCGGTACACGTACTCCGGGCCTCCGCTGCCCCTGCGATGCAAACGAAATTTCATTTTCGACTAATCCCCAGTATTATGCAGTGTTTTATATACGATAAGAATGGCGCCTCGTTGGTATTCGCTTTTATCCGGCTTGCTTTTCAGCAAAGTGCCGTAGCTGATGCTGATGAACTGCTCTTCCTTGATCGTTGCCAAAAATTCATTCGCTTTGTTCGCGGCCAGGCTGCTGTCCGAATCGACAAATTCCTTCACTTGAATCATAGTATTCGCCTCCAAATGTGTTGTCGCTTACGCCCGCAGTTTATACATTTAATGTAAAAATCTGCCGGTAAGCAGTGAGGCACCCCGCCCGTAACACCGGACGGAATGCCTCATTTGTAGTACCATAACATATCGGGTAAGGTTCGTCAATGCACATCCATGACGGAATTGGCTTACGACCGTCTTCGGCCGTGAGCAGACTGCGGCTACGCAGCCGGTCCTCCCGACAGCCCGTCCAGCGCCAGCTTCGCCGCACCCAGCGTGCCGGCCCGATTGCCAAGCTGCGCGGGCCTAACGTCGGCGTGGCTTCCCGCGTGCGCGAGCGCCGAGCGAAACGCAGGCCACCACAATGGGTGGGCGTCGACCACGCCGCCCCCGATGACGATCGCTTCCGGATCAAGGCCGTTGGCGATATTGCCTGCGGCCACCGCCAGACGGAAGACGAACCGGTCGACGGTCTCTTGGGCCGGGCGCTCTCCGGCGGCTGCGGCGTTCAGGACGTCGAGTCCGCTTGGATAGGGGCGGCCGGCTGCTTCCGAAGCGAGCCGGACGAGCGCCGTCCCCGACAAATACTGCTCGATGCAGCCGCTTCGCCCGCAGTTGCATGCCGTCCCTTCAGGCACAAGCACGGCATGGCCCCACTCGCCCCCGCTCCAATTCGCGCCGCGGATGAGCTCGCCCCCGGCCATATTGGCTCCGCCGACGCCGGTGCCCAGCGTCAGCATGACAACGTCCCGCAGGCCGCGGGCGGCGCCGATCCATGACTCGCCGAGCAGCGCGGCGTTGGCATCGTTATCGGCGAAGGCGGGGCGCCCGAACGCCGCTTCCGCCCATGCCTTCAAATTCATTCCTTGCCAGCCGGGGAGATTGTCGGTGGCGTACACGACGATGCCGTCGGCCGCATTCACCCTGCCCGCCGTGCCGATACCGATTGCCGCTGCTTCGGGATGATCGCCGAGCAGCGCTTCTACCGTCGACGCGACGGACGCCAGAATCGCTTCGCGTCCTGCCCTTGCATCCGTCGGACGCCTCGTTTCGGCCAGCGAGCGGCCTTCCCGGTCGCACACGACTCCCTTGACCGACGTTCCCCCGATGTCAATTCCGATCACCTTCATCCGATCCCGCTCCTTCATGACCGGGTGCACGGCGGCCGCGCGGGAGCAGTCCTCCCGGCGCCGCCCGCGCCCTGCTCTGTACTTGCACGAATGCGCCGGCGCTTCATGGCCGGCTATCCTCTAGGCGTCTGCCCCGCCTGCGCCGCAGCCGCCGCTTTCCGGACTTCGGAGGCGTAGCGCTCCGTAATGAGCTGCGGCCGCGTAATCGCCGAGCCGACAACGACAGCGTATGCCCCGGCCTCCAACGCCTGAGCCGCTTGCGACGGCTCCCATATTTTCCCCTCGGCGATGACGGGAAGGGACAGCGCGCGGACCGCTTCGCGGATGAATGGAAAGTCCGGCTCCGGGGATTGCGGCGAATACGGCGTGTAGCCGGACAATGTCGTCGAGACGCAATCGACCCCGAGCGAAGCGGCATAGACCGCTTCTTCCAGCGTCGAGACGTCGGCCATCGTCATTACCCCGCGGGAGCGCATGTACATAACGAGGCGCTCGAGCGTTTCCCCGGAAGGCCGCGGCCGGCGCGTCGCATCGAAAGCGATCATCGAAGCGCCCGCTTCGATCAGCTCGTCGACTTCCCGCCGGGTCGGCGTAATGTAGATGTCGCTATCCGGATAGTCCCGCTTCACAAGCCCGATCACCGGCAGCAGGACGGCCTGGCGAATCGCGCGCACATCGTCCGCTCCGTTGGCGCGAATGGCCACGGCGCCCCCCACAGCGGCCGCTTGAGCCATCTTGGCCATCACGGAAGCCCCGTGCAGCGGCTCATCTTCCAGCGCCTGGCACGATACGATCAGCCCCGCCCGAATTTGTTCAAATAAAGAATCGTTCATTCGGTTTCACTCCTGTATGTCGCTTTTATCCCGTTCCCTGCGCCTGCCGGTCCGGCGGCAAGGGCGGCAACGTGTCCAGACGGACGGTTAACCCGACTTCAAACATCCGGTTCCACGGCAGCCAGCAATCTTCGATGACGACGCGGTGCCGCCCGTCGTCCACATGTTCCCTTACGAAATGGCTCAGCTCGGCGGCCACGATCGACGCCACCCGGCCTCTCGTTCCGTCCACGCCAAAGTAGCTGAGCCCGAGCTCCTTGACAGCGCCTTCGGTCACCTTGCTCCGGACGTACGCGCAATACCCGGCGTCCTCCGTATAGCGAAGCGCGAGAAAATCGTTATGCCTCGCCGTATGGCCGTAGATCAGGCATAACATGCTTTGCGCGAGCACGGTGCCCATCGTATTCGAGCTCGTATTCCAGCCCGCGTAGCCGGCAAGCCGGAACAACAGTCCTTTCTGCCGCAGCAGCTTGACAAGCTGCAGGTCCGCCCCGTTCGCATACGCGACATCGGCGACCGCGCACGGCTTGCCGAGCCTATCCAACGCGTAATGGGCATACTCGGCCAGCTCCACGATATTGCGCTGCACATGATAGCCGGGGTTCGGCGCCGATTGCACTTCGGCTTCCGCCATCGTCTGGCCGGGCGTGTTGACGAGCAGCACGAGGTCGGCATCCACCGCGCTTTCGGCCAGCATGCCGCCAGCGGCCAATATATGATACTTCAGGCTTTCGTACAGAAGCCGGTCTTCATAGAGCGGCGTGACAAACGGTCCCTGCAAGCTGGAAAACCGAGGATACACGGCTGGCACGCGGCGATGCAGCAGATTAGCCATGCGGGCGAGCAGGGTGCAGCCCGCCTCGTCCGCTCCCGGGTACATATAGGCGCGCAGCTCCACATTCAGCTCCTGAATGCGCGAGCGCACCATCTGCTGGTCGATCGCGGTCCAGCCGTAAGGAGCCGAATCGTCCTGCGGCACGATCATGAAATCGATCGTCCCGTCCAGTACGAAGCTCAGTGCCCGCCGGTTCACCTCGCGGTTCACGGCGCGCCGCCGCAAGTAGTCGTCCAGGTACGGCTGCGGCAGCCGCTTGCCGATCTCAACCAGCTCCGCGCGCTCCTCCTCCGAGGCCACCCCGGCATCCAGCTTATGCCGAATGTACCCGGTGCGGAAAATGTCTTTTCCCCAATGCTCGTAGTAATCGGGCTCTTCATCGCTGGACGAATAGCGCGGACAGCGCATAATCAGTTGAAAGGCGAATACGGTCAGCCGCGGATTGCGCGCTTTCAGACGCTTCAGCCCTTCTAGTCTTTCCGCGCAGGCTTCCGCCGACTGCGTATGCAGGCGCGAAGGAATGATGCCGCCGTACAGCAGCATATCGAGCGACAATATTACCCCGTCGGCGTCTGCCGCCTCATGCAGAAGCCACTGCCACAGCCCGTCGACCGGCGCCGGCCGTTTCTTGAGCCCGAGCAGCCCGGCCTCCGGCCGAACCAGATGAATATCGGTTCCTTCGGCAAGCAGCGCGGGAAACGCATCATTGCAAGGCCGCTCATCCAGCGGCACATAGACGATTTTTCTCCTCATTCCGCTTCCTCCATCAAACACTAGCTAACCATGACCATGACAATAAATGGTATGAGCGCCTGTCAAAAGTATAGCACCAAAAGAAATATTTCTCCATATTTATTTAAAAAAGTGGCGTAATTTTTCTTTTTAACGCAAAAAAATCCGGCCTTTGGCGGATGGAAGCAAGCCGCTTCTACCGGGGGCCGGGATGGATCGGTATGTAACAGAGCGGGTTTCGAACCCGCGTGCGGGAAAAATGTTATGAGCCGCCTTGCGCGAATGCCGCCCACTTCTCCAGCTCATTGGTGCAAATCAGCAGCTCGGGATACCGGCTGAAGCGGGCCATATCGCTCTCTCGATCGACGGTGTACGGAATCAGCACCGCTTCTTCGCGCCGGCAAATTTGCAGAAACTCATCGGATATATACGGATGATGGACAGAAATATACCGGCAGCGAATCTCCTTCATGAACGGGAACAACGCCGGCGACGCGCCGCTGTTGATCACGCCGAGCCCGATACGGTCGTCGAGCTCTCTGACCCGGGACAGCGCATAATGGTCGAATGACGTAAGAAACGTCTGCTCACGCATATCGAGCCGCTTCACCGTATTCAGCACTTCGCGCTCCAGTCCAGGGTACAAGCTGCCCATCTGCTTCAGCTCGATATCGACAATCAACCGGTCCTTGAGCAGCAGCAGCGCCTCTTCCAGCGTTGGAATGGGCTCGGTTCCGGCGATGCGCAGCTCCTTCAGCTCCGCCAGCGTCAGCTCGTTGACCCGGCCTTTGCCATCCGTCATCCGATCGACGGAAGTGTCGTGAATGACGACGGGAACGCCGTCCTTGCTGAGCTGAACGTCCAGCTCCAAATGCGAATACGACAGCTCGACCGCCGCTTGGAACGATACGAGCGTATTTTCCGGATAACGCTTCGGGTAGCCCCGGTGCGCTACGCCTCTAATCGACATATGTGTTCCCTCCCTTCGAGCCGGCGCCGATGGCGGCGAACCGTTCCATTGCTTCCACGACGCCTTCTCCATAGCCGTTGCGGCATACGTACGACGCGTGCCGTATCAGCTCATCGTGACTGTTCGCTACGGCGACGCCGATGCCGGCCTCCTCAATCATCTCCAGATCGTTCAGCTGGTTGCCGATGCTCATGACTTCCGACGGCGCGACGCCCAGATGCGCCATCAGCTTTTTGAGCGCTTCCCCTTTGCTCTGTCGAGCCGGAATAATTTCGAAGAAATGATCCTCCGACTGGACGGCCGCATACTCCCTCGCGTACCCGCTCCGGCAGCGATCCCATAACGGCCTGATCTGGCTCATATCGCCGATCAGAACGACCTTCTGAACCGGACGTTCCGTCCAGGCTTCGTCCCCGGGATTGAGCGGTACGCAAGGCAGCCCTTCCCGCTGTTCGAAATACGCCGTCTCCGGCGTCGACCGCAGCGTCCGGATGCCGTCCTCGCCAAACAGCAGGACGGTTACGCCCGCCTGATCGGCCTCGCGCAGAAACGGCGCGATTTCCTCCAGCGTCAGCTGCGCCATCTCCCATATTTTGTCGCGGTCGGCAATGACGCAGCCGTTGCACAAAATATACGGAATATCGATATCCAGACGGTCGACGATCGGACGAGCGCTAGGCCCGAACCGGCCGGTCGCGATCGTAAACAGCCCGCCCGACGCCCGAAAGCGGCGTACGGCGTCGATCACGGAATCGTTCAGCCGGTTGTCTTCCGACAGCAGCGTTCCGTCCAGATCGCTGACGATTAAGCGAATGGAACTCATGGATGTTTCTCCCCTTTTGTCTATATCTGGAACATAGGTCCGGAAAGCAGACACGGCTCCCTCCTTATCCGGTCACACTTTTTCGGCGGGGCGCGTTCACAGCATGCCCGCTTACGCCGCACATCGTTCCGGAGCCATAGCTATAGCTTATCCGGCCATACTGCCTGCGTGCATCGAACGAATGAAGTGAACGCCGCTCGGACCGGACGTCAGCAGTGAATGCGTCAGCAGCCTGCCGCCCGAAGCGTGCGCAATGCCACTCAGCAGCGGTCCCGGCGTAATTCCCGTCGCGGCAAACACGCATTCGTCGGAAGCGACCATATCCTGCAGCGTGAGCCTTCCGCACGGATCGGATAAGCCCATCCGCAGGCACCGCTCGTGTTCGGCCTCGCTTGCGGGCAGCAGACGCGCCTGCATGTCGCCGCCGAGACATTTGACGGCGACGGCCGAGATGACGCCCTCCGGCGCGCCGCCGATGCCGTAGAACAGGTCGATGCCGCTCTCCTCCATGGCGGCGGCAATCGCGCAGGTCACATCGCCGTCGTCGAACAGCCGCACCTTCGCGCCGGTCTCTCGGATCGCATCGATCGCCGCCTGATGCCTTTCCCGGGATTGCACCGAAACCGTCATCTCCCGCAGCGGTTTGCCCAGTGCGGCCGCGACGCGAAGCACATTATCGGCCACAGGCAGGCCGATATCGATCACGCCGCCGGCCCCCGCGCCTGCGGCAAGCTTCTCCATATACATGTCGGGCGCATGCAGCAGCGCGCCTCTAGGAGCGGCGGCAATGACAGCCGTCGAGTTGTTCTGCCCTCCGGCGACGAGATTCGTCCCTTCGAGCGGATCGACGGCGATGTCGATCTGCGGTCCTTGCCCGGTTCCCGTCTTCTCCCCGATATACAGCATCGGCGCTTCGTCCATCTCGCCTTCGCCGATAACGACGACGCCGTCCATCTGAATTTGCCGCAGCACCCGGCGCATCGCCGCCGTCGCCGCTTCATCCGCTTCATGCTTGCGGCCCCGCCCTACCCACGGCAGGGCGGCGATCGCCGCCGTCTGCGTTACGCGCAAAAACTCCAAGGCCAGTTGTTTCATACCGCTACCGCCTTTAGCTTCGTTATAGATTCGTCCGGCTCAGGAACACGAGTTCTCGGATTGCGGCCCCCTCGATTGATTCAGGCGCTGTTCGCCTTCCATAATTTTCTGCACCTTCCGCTCGGAGGCTCCCCCGTCGAATTCCGCGTCCAGCCATGCCTGCACGACATGCTTAGCCAGCTCCGGGCCGATCACTCTGGCGCCCATCGTCAGCACTTGGGCATTGTTGCTCTTCCTTGCACGTTCGGCCGAGTAAGTATCGTGGCAAAGCGCAGCGCGAATGCCCGGCACTTTGTCCGCCGTGATCGTCATGCCGATTCCCGTTCCGCAGACGAGAATGCCTCTGTCGAACCGCCCTTGCATAATTTGTTCCGCTACCGCAAACCCGACATCGGGATAATCGATCTGCTCATTGCCGTCGGATGGGCCGAAGTCTTCGCATTCCACGCCTTTGTCGCCGAGGTAGCTTTTAATGATTTCCTTCAATGTATAACCGGCCTCGTCGGCCCCAATCGCTATTCTCATCTCGATAGCCTCCATCAGGTAATATAGGGAAAATCAGCTTGAAACGTAAACCATGAGGCGATACTGCGCAGCCGGGTGGACCGGGACAAATGAACGATGTGCTGCTCGCCCGGATCATGCGTATCGAACCGCGACGCGCGAGCCCGGATGAATGCATGCTCCCCAATCCGGTCCGGCTTCGCCGCCGCCTAACGGCAAGCCTCGCCGCTAGGGAATCAGAATGACCTTCAAAGAATTAACGCCCTTCTTCACAAGCTCGAAGCCTTTGACGTAATCTTCCAACGGAAGCTGGTGCGTCACGACCCCCTCGGTCGGCAGCTTCCCGCTGGCGATCCCATCGATGACCAGCGGATAGCAATAAGGACCCAGATGCGAACCAAGAACGTCGAGCTCCTTCCGGTCGCTAATAATGCTCCAGTCCACCGTCACCGGATCTTTGAATACGCTGAATTCGACGAATCGGCCGAGCTTGCGGATCATGGCGAGTCCCTGCTCCACCGACTTCGGATGACCTGTCGCTTCTATATATATGTCGCAGCCGTAGCCGCCCGTCAGCCGCTTGACTTCGGCGACGACGTCCACTTCTTTCGGATTGAGCACGAGATCCGCTCCGAACTGCTTCGCCAGCTCCAGCCGATCTTCGAACAAGTCGAGCACGATCAGCTTCCCTGGACCTGCCATCTTGGCGGCGCCGACCATCCCGAGACCGAGCGTTCCCGCACCCGACAGGACGACGACGTCGCCGAGCTGAATTTGCGCCCGCTGCACGGCATGGAAAGAGCATGCGTACGGCTCGATCAAGATCGCTTGCTCCAGCGGAAGATCGGGCGGAACCTTGTAGTTGATCGCTTCCTTCGTAAATTTCATATATTCCGCCATGCCGCCGTTCACGTTGTTCTGAAATCCGTACAGGTCATGCTTCTCGCACATCCAGTATTGACCACGCTTACAAAAGCGGCAGTCCCAGCAAGGCACGATCTGTTCGGAGATGACCCGCTCTCCGAGCTGGAAGCCTTGTACGCCTTCGCCGATTTGCACGATATGGCCGATAAATTCATGGCCCGGAATCATCGGCGCCTTAATATACGCCGGCTGCGTCGCATCGCCCCAGAAGCTGGGTGCTCCTTCGTAAGCCTTGATGTCGCCGGCGCAAATGCCGCAAGCCTCCACCTTGATGACGATTTCGCCAGGCCCTGCCTGCGGCACGTCAACCTCCTCCAGCCGGTAATCGCCCGGAGCGTAAGCGACGATCGCTTTCATTCGTTCTGGGATTTCAACATGGTTCATAAGGCTGCCTCCTTGAATGATCGATAATAAATCCGTGTCTGGCGCTTGGTATGACAGTACGGTTATTTATTACCATTTTTGCATCAGACCCTGTATTTGTCAATAAATATTTTGCTTTTTACTGATGTTTATTGTGATTTATTTTCATTTATCATTATTTTATAATAAAAACGATACTTAAAATGTTTTATTTACGCTGCATTCAGTATTATTTTATTGATTGACCATTTTTGTTTTGTTATAATTTTAATAAATATTCAGTTATGGGAGATGCGATGGATGTTAGCACCTGAACGCCGGAACCGGATTATGCACATATTGAATCAACATAAGCAGCTCCTGGTCAAAGATGTATCGCTTGAGCTCGGCGTTTCCGAGGGTACGCTCCGAAACGACCTCAAAATATTGGAGGAAGACGGCCTGCTGGAACGAACGCACGGCGGAGCGGTGCTGCCCAAGCCTCCGACGCAGGAATATACGTTCCATTCCCGCAGCCAGGTCAATCAGACGGAGAAGATGATGATCGGCAAGGCGGCGGCCAACTTCGTGCAGAACGGCCAGTGCATCATCCTGGACGCCAGCTCCACCTCGCTCGAGCTTGCCAAGCATCTGGTTCAATACGATTATTTGACGGTCGTCACGAACGGCCTCGCCACCGCGCAGGAATTGACCCGCAACCCGCATATCAGCGTCATTGTCGTGGGCGGCGTGCTGCGGCCCGGCTCGAGCTCGCTGGAAGGGCTGCTCGGTAAAGGGCTGCTGTCGCAAATTCACGCCGATATTCTCTTCACTTCCGCGCGCGGATTCACCGTTGCCGAAGGGTTGACCGATTTCAGCGTATACGAAGCCGAACTGAAGAAGACGATCGTCTCGAATGTCAGCAAAGTCGTCGCGCTATTGGATCATACGAAGCTGAACCGCCGGTCGATCGCCACGTTTGCCGAGATGTCCCAGATCGATACGCTGATTACCGATCCCGGAGCGAATCCGGAGTTTTTGAAGCAGCTGAAAGGCGTCGAGGTCGTTATCGCCGATTCGCTGTAAGGAATCGGGGGCGCGCCAAAAAGTCAAGGATACGCATCGCGTATCCTTGACTTTTTTAGCATAAGGAAAGTCTAATTTCATTAAAGCGCTACAGCGATGAATAGACGTTCTGCTCGCAAGAAAAACTTCTGCTAAACCACGAATGGACCTGCATCGTGAAGGCCTCAGGCTTCGAGGCTTTGAGGCTTCGATAAGAGTGTCTCTTAGGAAGCGAGCTTCTCTTGTACTTGCCCGAAGCGTGCACGAAGCCGCTCCGTGACAGCCCCTCAGCCTTTCTTTGCATTCCGGTTTCATGCTCTGCGATAGTGCAGTAGGACGACACCGCCCTCAAAGTCGATCCTGTTCTGAAGACGCATGGAAACCTCCGGTTCTAAGCCGCTGAACAGCTTCTCGCCTTGCCCAGCGATGACCGGATGGACGAACAGCCGCATTTCGTCGAACAGCCCGGCTTGCAAAAACAAGCGCCACGTTCGAATCCCGCTCTCCACGGATATATGCTTGCCGCCGCTTTCCCGTTTGAGCTTCTCCATGTCCCGGATCAACGTTTCGCGGTCGCTGAGGAGCAGCTGCTGTGAATGATTCCACACGAGCTCCATCGGGGAACGCGTCAGTACGATTTTGTTGATGCGGTTTATTTTTCGCGCAAACGCGCGCTCTAACAGGGATACGGACGTCTTCTCCGCAGCTTGCCAATATTCGGCCATGGACCGGTACGTATGGCCGCCGACTACGACCGTATCGAGCGTATCGTAGTACGCAAGGGCGTCTTCCAACATATCGTCGCCGAAGCGCATCCACCGCTGCGGATCGGAAACGACGCCGTCCAGCGACTTATGCAAATACAAAATGATGTTCCCCATGCGAGGCTCAATCTTCCTTCTGACGCAGCGGAATGAGCTTGCGCACGCTGTCATCCTTCAGCCAGATGGCTCCCCATACCAGGATGGCGATATACACCGGGAATAACACATGGGAAAACAGCGGGTTATCCAGGCGAACATGGGTCGCAATCGCACCGCCGAAATATCCGGTCAGCAGCACCGCACCAAGCACCGTGGTCCGGGGAATCGCGTACAAAATCGTGGCGATCAACCCCAGCGCTCCGATCACGACGAGATGATGCTCCGCATATCCGAGCTGCACCGTTCCTTCGACGACGGGGGCCGGTTTAATAAATTTGGTGATGCTGTCGAACAGCATAAACAGCAAGGCCAATCCGTACATGACGCGTGCCGTCCAGAGGCGGCCTTTCGATATCGTTCTCTTCATGATTATTTCCATTCCTTTCGCTTCGCTCAAGGCACAAAACGGAATGAAATCCGTTCGCCTTGAGCGGTTCTCTTGTATTCTAGAGATACAGAGATATCAGCACACTACAAATCACGC
>NZ_CAJVAS010000011.1 GCF_910593845.1 Paenibacillus solanacearum
ACATTTTGCAGAGGCTCACGAGATGGTATGCCAAGAAGAGGCAACGCGCAAGATGGATGAGTTCGCTACAAGAAGTGAGGTTCCTAGCTAGTCAATATGGACTTAAAACGCTCTTGTAATCTGCATGCACATGAATGACGAACATCGGAAAGCCGTATGAGGGAAAACCTCACGTACGGTTTGATGAGGAGGGGCAGAAATTCTCTGCCCTTTACTCTAGATTCGGTTTCCGTGTAGAATAGGGTTATTATTTTGCATAAAGAAGGGTTTCACCGGATGAACAATATTGTACTGTCTACGTTAAACGCCAAATACATCCACACGTCGCTGGGGCTTCGCTACTTGAAAAGCTACAGCGAGCGGGATTTTCGCAACATCCAGATTGCGGAGTATACGATCAAGGACCCGGTGATGAACATCGTATCCGATTTGTACCAGCGGAAACCGGAGCTGGTCGGTTTTTCGTGCTATATCTGGAACATCGAAGAGACGATCGTTGTGATCGGCATGCTCAAGAAGATCATGCCCGAGCTGATCATTGTGCTTGGTGGGCCCGAAGTGTCCTATGACACCGAATATTGGATGAACCGGCTGCCTGAAGTCGATTACATCGTTATGGGCGAAGGGGAGGAGACGTTCCACCATCTGCTGACGGAGCTGAAGGGCGACCGGGCGCTGTACAGCGTGTTTGGGGTCGCGTACCGCAAAGAAGGCCGCGTCATTCTCAACCCGCCGAGGCCGAAGCTGAATTTGAACGACATTCCGACGCCGCACCGGTTTGCCGAGGACGTGCCGAGTCTCGCCAACCGGGTTGTCTATTTCGAGACGAGCCGGGGCTGTCCGTTCAGCTGCCAATTTTGTCTTTCTTCTATAGAAGTAGGCGTGCGTTACTTCGATATGGAGCGGACGAAGAGCGACCTGCTCTACTTGATCGACTCCGGCGCCAAGCTGATCAAATTCGTCGACCGGACGTTCAATATCAAGCGCGATTATGCGATGGAAATCTTCGAATTTCTCATTCAGAACCATGGCGGGTGCGTGTTTCAATTTGAGATCACGGCCGACATTATGCGGCCGGAGGTGCTCGATTACCTTGCGGAGAACGCACCGCCGGGCATATTCCGGTTCGAGATCGGCGTACAGTCGACCAACGATTTGACGAACAGCCTTGTGAAGCGCCGGCAAAATTTTGCCAAGCTGACGCGGACGGTAACGAAGGTGAAGGAAAGCGGCAAAATCGACCAGCATCTCGATTTGATCGCTGGGCTGCCGGAGGAAGATTACCATTCGTTCCGCCAAACCTTCAATGACGTGTTCGCGCTGGGGCCGGAGGAATTGCAGCTCGGCTTCCTGAAAATGCTGCGCGGTACCGGGATGCGTCACGACGCGGAGAAGTACGGCTATATTTACATGGATCATGCGCCTTACGAAATTCTCGGTAACCGGATTTTGCCGTTCTCCGACTTGGTGCGCATCAAGCGGGTGGAGGATGTGCTGGAGAAATATTGGAATGCCCATCGGATGGACCATACGGTGAGCTATCTCATCAAGCGGGAGTTTGCGTCGGCGTTCGATTTTTTCCAGGAGTTCGGCGATTATTGGGAAGAGCGGGGCTGGCAAAAGATCGGCCATCAGCTTGAGGATTTGTTTACCCGGCTGCATGCCTTTCTGAAGCACAGGGAGACGGAGGGCATGCAAGTGATCGAGGGGCTGATGAAGCTCGATTATTTCATGAACCACAAGTACAAGCCCCGCAAAATTTGGTGGGACTTCACCCTGGACAAGCAGCAGCAAGGGAGCTATATGCGCCACTTGGCAGAGCGGCCGGAGGACGTGTCACTGCAGTTCGCCGCGCTCGGCATCGGAGAGAAGGAGCTGCATAAGCATGCGATGATCGACGTCGTCCCGTTCCGGCTGGATCATTACCTGCAGACAGGAGAAGTCGATGCGGCGGGCGAGCAGCTGCTCATCGTCTATTTCTCCCCGGATGCGTCCGGTGCACGTCCGGCTCCGTTCACGATGGCGTTGGAAGCAAGCCAAGTATAGTGCGAAGCAAAAAAAGCAGGCATCCGATGGATTCGGAATGCCTGCTTTTTTGAAGTTGGAACTAAGGCAAGTAGCTGCGGAGCACGGTCATGCGGCCCGTTAGCTCATAGCTGCCCAGATGGGCCGGCAGCAGGTAGCATTCGCCCGGCTTCACCGGAAGCTCGCCGTCCGCGTAACGGATCGACCCGGTCCCTTCGCAAATAATATGTATAACGAAGCTATCGGCATTCGTACTCAAGCTCCACTTGCCGTCGACTTCGCCTTTCTCCGTAACGAAGAAGGGGGAGCGGGCAAGCGTCAGCCATTCGCCTGCACGGGGAAGATCCGTCTTCATATAAGTAGCGCCCGAGCCCTCATAGGCGATGACGTTGAGCGAATCTTCGATGTGCAGCTCGCGGGGCTTCCCGTCCAGACCGAGCCGGTCGTAATCGTACAGACGGTAGGTGCTGTCGGAGTTTTGCTGAATTTCGGCGACGAGGATGCCTGCGCCGAGGGCGTGGACCGTTCCCGCCGGAATGTAGAACGAATCGCCGGGCACCACTTCAATCTCGTTCAAGCAATCCATGATCCGGTTCTGTTCGATGGCGGCGGCAAGCTGCTCGCGGTCGACGCCGTCTTTGAGACCGTAAATGATTTTGGCGCCAGGCTTGGCGTCCAGCACGTACCACATTTCCGTCTTCCCCAGCTCGCCCTCCGGCAGCCGGTCGTAATGATCGTTCGGATGAACCTGCACCGATAGATCGTCCTGGCAATCGAGCAGCTTGATCAGCAGCGGGAACCGGCCGTTTTTCTTGGAAAAGCCTTTGCTGCCGAAAAAGGTTTCGCCGTACTGCTCGCGAATTTGGTCGAGCCCCATGCCGGCCAGCTCGCCGTTCACGACCGAAGTTGTGCCGTTCGGATGATCGCCGATCATCCAGCCTTCCCCAATCTGTCCTCCGGGCAAATTCAGTCCGAACCGTTCCAGGGCTCTGCCGCCCCAGACGCGTTCTTTAAACTCGGGTTTGCATTGCAGCGGATATGGTTTCAACGTCTTCCCTGCTTCCTTGGTTGATTTTGCGCTCCGCGCGCCTGTCCCATCTACAGTGGATTATAGCAAGCCGGTCTCTGTATTTCTATAGCGGAACGAAGCGGTGCTACAGTCTTTTCTCAATGGCGAGCAAATAAGGCGGACTGTTTTTTTGATTGAAAAATCGATACTGGAGCACCTGGTAACGATTTTGCGGCAGTGCGGCCGCCCACGCCTCCACCGCATCCGCTTCTTCCCGGCCGCCAGGGTGGCCGGTGTACAGCACGATCGTGATGATCCCGCCGGGCCGGATCGCTTCCGCCGCAGCCGCCAGTGCGGTGAGCGTGGATTCGGTCAGTGTGACGGTGGCGTGGTCGTCTCCCGGCAAGTAGCCAAGATTGAACATGACGGCCGCTACTTGTCCCCACTGGTCAGCCGGTACGATGTCCGCCAGCTCGGCATGACTGCGGTGATGCAGCACCGTCCGATGGGCCGCCGGCAGCGCCGCATCCAGCCGCGCGGCGGTATTCCGCAGCGCCTGCTCCTGAATATCGACGGCATGCACGGTACCGTTCTCGCCGACGAGCTTGGCGAGGAACAGCGTGTCCACGCCGTTGCCCGCCGTCGCGTCGACGGCGGGGTCTCCGGGCTGAACGCGCTCTTTCACGAGTTGATGCGTGAAGCTTAAGATCGATACGAATCCCACAGCGATGTTCCTTTCCTTTATGAAGAGAGATTGAGAGGTACAGTCGGCAAAACCGTAGAGGCGATCAATAAAGAACCGCCGGATATCCGGCGGTATAACAAGCGTGTCATATACCCGCGCTTTCCACAGCGCGGGAGGTCCGAAGGTTTCGACCGGTTGCGGCGCTGGAGTGAAAGTCACACCAGTATGGCAAAGCGCGTCTGGATTCACGCGCGCCGGAAAGCTTGTGTCGGCGCGGGACAGCGGTCTTACACACGGCACGGCTAAGGGCGGGGCGGCTTGCCGCCTTCGAGCTTTCCACCCTGGCACACCGCGCAGGTCGATTCGAACAGCGCGGCCGCATCGGACGAAGAAGCGGCGCTTGACGATTCGAGCTTCGGCGGCGCGATCAGATCGCCTGGCATCGGCGCTACCGCTCCGCCGCCGCTGTCCTCCGGCTTCGCCGCCGCGGGAGGCGCCGGGGTGACAGCCGCGGGCTCCTGCAGCTGCGGCGCGCTGCTCGTGGGCGCTTGTGGCGCCGTGGGCGACTCCGCGGCGGGCGCTTTCGGCGTCGTCACCGCCGGTGCCTGCGTCTGCTGCTGCGTCTGCGGGGCTGCCGCCACCGGCGCCGTCGGCTTCGCCGCCGGTGGCGAAGCCTCGCTGCCGCGTCCGGCTTCGCTGCTTGCACCGCTCTCCGGCGCGGAAGCGGCCGCTTTGGAAGCGTCCGCCTCCGCTTGAGGCGGCACGCCCAGCCCGACCGGCTCCGTCGCGGCGACGACGGGCTTCTCCGGCGCCGGGTTCGGTGCCGCCGGCCGATTGCCGCAGCCGGCGGCAATCAGCAGCGCAGCTACGATCAACATTCGTTTCACCCGTCATCCCTCCTTGAATTCAGCCGTGATTGTAAACGTCTATCCGTTGTGGGACTGCGGTGTCCAGCGCTTGCCCTGCCATGTATTTCTTCGTTTCAGCTCCGCATCGAAGGCATTCAGCACTTCCCACTTCTTTAAGCTCCACATGGGTCCGATCAGCGAGTCGCGGGGCGCGTCGCCCGTCAGCCGGTGAACGATCATCTCCGGCGGAAGAAACTCCAGCGTATCGACGACCAGATTGACGTACTCGTCCTTCTCCAGAAATTGGAGCAGACCGGCTTCGTACTGTTTGACCATCGGCGTCTTCCGCATGAGATGCAGCAGATGGATCTTGATCCCCTGCACGTCCATCGCCGCGACGGCCCGGCCGGTCGCCAGCATCATGTCATGGGTTTCCTGCGGGAGCCCGTAAATGATGTGGGCGCATACGCGAATGCCGCGCGCTCTCAGCCTCGCCACGGCATCCGTATAGCAGGCCGTGTCATGCGCCCGGTTGATCAGGGTGGAGGTGCTTTCGTGAATCGTCTGCATGCCCATCTCCACCCACAAATACGTGCGCTCGTTCAGCTCGGCCAAATAATCGACCACGTCGTCCGGTAAGCAGTCCGGCCGGGTGGCGATCGAGAGACCAACGACGCCGGGCTGCTGCAGGATCGCTTCATAATATTCGCGAAGCTCTTCGACGGGCGCATACGTGTTGGTATACGCTTGAAAATAACCTATATATTGCGCTTCCGGCCATTTCTGATGCTGCAGGTCGCGAATTTTGTTGAATTGGGTTACGAGGTCGTCCCGGCGGCTTCCCGCGAAATCCCCGGAGCCCCGCGCGCTGCAAAAGGTGCAGCCGCCCGTCGCAATTTTACCGTCGCGGTTCGGGCAAGTAAACCCGGCGTCCAGCATCACTTTGAACACCTTGGCGCCGAACTGTTCCCTCATTTCGTAATTCCAGGTATGAAACCGTTTATCTCCCCACAGGCGGGGGGAAGCTGTATCCAGCAGTTGCATGCGAATTCCTCTTTTCAAAAAGGCGAATATGCTACTATTTTACCGAAAAATCGCGATAAAAGCGAACTTTTGTCTCTAACAAAACCCTCCAGAACGTGCACGGGATAAGAACTTCCTACGGAGATCATGCTATGACTGCAAGCCGCTGCATTTATTACATTGCACCATCATAACAGGATCCGAAAGGAGAAACTTCAACCCATGAATAAGTTTGCAAAATCGGTTCTGGCATTGGCGTTAACGGCGACGATCGGTTTTAGCGGTCAGGCATTGGCCGAGACGACGGCTACGGCAGGTACTATGGGGGCAACGTACGGCACGACAACCGGTAACACGGGAACGACCGCTGCCGGTACGACGGGGACGGGCACCGGAACGGTCGGCAACTACGGAACGTATGGAACCGGCGCCGGCACGTACGGGAATACGTACGGTACGGGCACTTACGGCACGACGACCGGTACCGCCACCGGCGGGTACAATGCCACGACAACCGGTACGACGGGAACAACGGCGGGCAATACGGTCCGCAACTACAGCGACCATATGCTTGACCGGATGAACACTTATACGAACGCCAACGACAGAACAGGCTATGGCTATGGCGGCAACTACCATACGACGTCTTACCGGACCAATGCTGCGACCACGACCGGTTCGAACTGGGGATGGCTTGGTCTGATCGGGCTGCTTGGTCTTGCAGGCATGCGCGGACGCAACCGGGACGAGCGCGAAGTAAGATAACATGGCCTTGTGGCCGAGACCCGGGCATTTGATTGGATGAGGTGATGTGCGATGAATGACATGACACTTCGTCATGGCGAAGAGAAAGTGATGCTGGAGCTTTCATTAAAAGAAGCGATGGCGCTGGCAGCCGGCGTTCGCTTCAATAATGACCTGCGCATCGCTGCGGAGGCCAGAAAGAAAGTACGGAAGACCATCGAGACGATGCTTCTTCCGGAAACGGGAAAAATCCATTATCAACTGCTCGAAGCCTGACCGAGAAGTCGAGCCGGCTGATCGCGCCTTTGCGGGCGGTTAGCCGGTTCTTTTCTTTCGATCCGATTCAGAGTATAATCAAAGCCTGAAGCGGTACGAAAATCGGTTAAAGGAAGGTTTGCGTGTTATTATGCGTTTAAGAGGTCGGAAAGGGATTCTGGAAGCGCTGGAGGCGCAGCCGGAACTTGCAATTTTACAGCCTGAACAATTTAAAGGAAAGTGGTCGAGCGTATTCGGCAATGACCGTCCCATTCATGTAGAGCTCGGAATGGGGAAAGGGCGCTTTATAAGCCAGCTCAGCGCGCTCAATCCGGATATCAATTACATAGGCGTCGATATGTACGATGAGCTGATCCGCCGCGGCTGCGAGAAAGCCAGAGAGTCGCGGGAAGAGCACGGAGGAGATCTGAGTAATTTGCGTCTTGTCCGGTACAATATCGAATCGATCGAGAACATGTTTGGCGACAATGAGATCGAGCGGATTTATTTGAATTTCAGCGATCCGTGGCCGAAGAAGAAGCATGCCCGCCGCCGGTTGACCCACGGCGGATTTGTGAAGAAATATGAGGACATTCTGAACGATAACGGGCAAATTCATTTTAAGACGGATTCCCGTTCTTTATTTGAGTTTTCACTCAACTCGTTCGCCGATCTTGGGCTGCGCATGCGCAACATTTCACTCGACCTGCATGCGGAAGGGCCGAGAACCGATCTGATCATGACGGAATACGAGACGAAGTTTTCCGAGAAGGGCATGCCGATTCACCGCATGGAAGTGGTTATTGGCAAGCAGGCGTTGGCCGACCATTTGCAGGCGCTGGCGAATACCGAAGACAAGTAACGCAAATAAAAACACAAATAAAACCATGGAACCGCCTGCGGGACGGACCATGGTTTTATTTTTTTTCACACGCGCCAATTCCGTGCCGCGGCTGGCGGCATCTCGCTCTGGGCCGCGGACACTTACCTCGACGCAGGCTGCTAAGCCTTCGCGCCGATTTGCTGGAGCACCTCGACGATCGCCTGCGAGCAATGGGCCGGATTATACGGTGCGATGCCGCGGCTTAGCTCTTCCCGCCGCTGAAGAACATCGGGGTAATGATCGATCAGCAACTGGAACCAGTGATCGATCGTTTCCGCCGATTTGATTTGCTCCCCGAGCCCGTGCTGGGCAAAGTACTGCAGGTTCTCCTCTTCCTGGCCGGGAATCGGCTTATAGAACAGCATCGGAATGCCTTTTGCCAGCCCTTCCGTGCAGGTCATCCCGCCGGGCTTGGTGATCAGCAGATCGGAGACGTCCATCCATTTGTCGATCTCCTTCGTAAATCCGAGCAGCCGAATATGCGGGTGCCGGAAGCGCTCGTCCTCCGCAAGCTCAAGCATCGCCTTGTCGTTATGCCCGAGACAGATCGTAAGCTGTATCTTCTCCCGCCAGCGGGTCAGGTGGCCGAGAAACGATTCGTCGTCCACAAGCCCGAAGCCGCCGCCCATAACGAGCACCGCCGGAATCGGCTTCAGGCCGAAGCGGGCGCGAAGCTCCTCGCGGTTATGCGCCTGCCAGAAGTTCGGGTGGACCGGGATGCCGGTCACTTTGACCGCATCGGACGGCACGCCGCGGTCAAGCAGCTTCTCCTTGACGTCGGCCGTGGAGACGAGATACGTATTGACCTCCGGGCTGACCCAAGCGCCATGCGCGTCATAATCGGTAATGACCGTGCACAGCGGCACGTTCAGCCCGGAGCGCTTCAGTCTGGAAATGACGGCGCTTGGGAACGGGTGCGTGCACACGATGGTGTCGGGGCGAAGCTGCCGGATGACCTCGGCGGCTTGCGCATAAAAAATGCGGTGAAGCGCCAGCCGGGCGAAACGGTTAATCGATTTTTTATATTGAGACCGATAAACGATGCCGTATAATTTCGGTTGATTGGATACCGTCTTGCGGTATGCGGTAAAAATCCATCTGGCCAGCGTCGGATGCAGGAAGCTCCCGAGCTCGAGCACGCGCGTCTGGACTTCGGGAGAGATGATGCGGAGGCTTTCGGACAGGGCATGAGCCGCTTGCGTATGGCCCGCGCCGAAGCCCTCGGATAGCAACAAGACTCTCTTCTTACGCATGGGCGGTTCACCACACCTTGTACCGAGTGAATTGCACAAATTTAACATTAATGCTTTTATCCAAAAAATGCAACGGCCGATAGGCCCGTCACGGCGCCGATCACGCAGCCGGCGAGGCAGTCGGACGGATAGTGCAGTCCTAAATATATACGCGACAAGGCGACCAGACATGCCAGCGGAATCATTACGGCGGCCAGGAGCGGATGAATCAGTGCCAGCGGCACGGCGATTGAGAAGATGGCGGTTGTATGGCCGGACGGAAACGAGGGATCGGTCAGCGGATTTTTGCACGTATGGGCGTCAGGAACGACGAGATAAGGACGAAGCCGCGGAAATTTCTTCTTCATGACGGCGACGGGAACATGGCTTGCGGCCAGCGCTACGCAGCTTTGGATGCCGGCCTGGCGCAGACTGCCTTCGGCAAATACGGCGCAGCAGAGCGCCAGCATGATGCTGAGCGCGGCGCCTCCCAAATGCGTCACGGTGCCGAACAAATAATCGAGAGTCCGGTGGTGTATCTTTTGGTTGAAGAAGCAAAACAAACGTCTTTCATGCAGCAGCAGCCATGCCGCGACACGGTTCAATGCGGATGCACCTCCTTGCCGGGAATATACAATTCCGGCGATCTGCTTCTAACTATAACACGGTTTTGTTACAGCCGTATCAACGCCGTATGAACGCTATGTTTAAGCGGCTGTTTCAATGCGTGCATTCATGTTTATTTACTTATTACATCACGCTGCAGTCCTGTTACCATTGTATCACCATTGTATCCGGTGGGGCTGCCGCCTAATCCGGCTTTCGCGCCGGGCGCGGCTGGCCGCTTCGTTCGGCCGTCATCGGCTTGTGCTGCGCAAGCGCGCAGCGGCGCAGCATGTCTACTCAAGATACGTCTCCCGGAGGGCGAATTGCGGCATGTGCAACCTTTTGAGCCGGCGTTACGTTTATTACGGTGTATGCCGGGAAACATTTACCGGTGCGTGTCACGCTTCGTGTCGGATTTTGTGGAATGGTACATCCGGTTGTATAATAGGCTACGTCGGCGGGCGCGGACAGTAGAAAGTTTTTTCCAGTCGGAACTTATAAAAGTTGTGAAAAACGATGAAAATAAGACTTAAAAAGATGGATGATGAGAGTCCGAGTGTTATTGCCGCCGTTTTCCCGAGAAAAACGTTCGTTCTGGCACAACAGTGAGCTTTGGCGCTTTTGACAAAACGGAGCAAAGAGAGGAAAATCATATTCGGCTACCCTCGCAATCCAATTCACACCATCGAATCAGATTTTATGAGGACAATAAGATACGCTAGAGAGACAACCAGGGGTACATACAAAAAAAGGGGGATGTTTCATGCTGGACAATATCCTGTTAGGCCTCCAGATCATTATTGCTTTGATCGGCGCCTATCAGTTGGTTCTAACATTTTTTGGTTGGTACCGCCGCAAGAACCGAGTTAATCACGCACCGCAAAAAACGTTCGCCGTCCTCGTAGCCGCGCATAACGAAGAACAAGTGGTCGGGGCGCTCATCGATAATTTGAAAAATCTCGATTATCCGAAAGAACTTTACGATATTTTCGTCATATGCGACAACTGCAGCGATCAGACGGCGCAAATCGCGCGCGATATGGGCGTTCACGCCTGCGAGCGCCATAATCCGAAACTGAGAGGCAAAGGCCACGCCATCGAGTGGATGCTCAAGGAATTGTGGAAGATGCCGCGCCAGTACGACGCGGTCGTCATGTTCGACGCCGACAATCTGGTCAGTCCCGATTACTTGAAGCATATGAACAACGATCTGTGCAATGGCTCGAAAGTGATCCAGGCTTACCTGGATACAAAGAATCCGCACGACTCCTGGATTACCGCCGCCTATGCGGTGACTTACTGGTACTGTAACCGTCTGTGGCAGCTGCCGAGAACGAACCTCGGGCTGGCGAACTATCTCGGGGGAACCGGGATGTGCTTCGACACGGACCTGCTCAAGGATATGGGTTGGGGCGCAACAAGCCTCGTGGAAGACTTGGAGTTTACGATGCGCTGCGTGATGCGCGGCATCAATCCGACTTTCAACTATGACGCCAAAGTATTCGACGAGAAGCCGCTCACGTTCAAAGCATCGGCACGGCAGCGTTTGAGATGGATGCAGGGCCATTTTAACGTGGCCAGACGCTACTTCTTCCCTTTACTCTGGAAAGGGCTGAAGGAAGGCAACTGGGCCAAGATTGATACCGCGATCTATGCAGCCAACGTCTACAACCTGTTTATCGGCTCGATTCTGACGGTCGTGCTGTGGATCGACTTATCGATTCCGGGCGTTCCGAAGTTTACGTCGCTGTTCCAGATTTCGCCGAACTTCTTCGCTGTCTTCTCCGTGCTGACGTACGCGCAGTTCGTCATCGCACTGGTATTGGAAAAGGCGCCGTGGCGTTCGTACAAATATTTGGTCACATTCCCGCTGTTCCTGCTGTCGTGGTGGCCGATCACGTTCTACGCTTTCTTTACGCAGAACAACAAGCAGTGGAGCCATACGGAGCATACGCGCGTCATTCGGCTCGAAGACGTGCAGAGCAAGCAGGCCAGTTGATCGCTTGATTTTGAAAGCAGTTGACATCGACTTGGAAAACATGTATATTAGTTTGGTGCGAAAGAAGAAGCGCCCGCTTCTCACCTGACCGACCTTGGGTTGGCTGGTTACGAACTTGAGTGAACGAGCAACGATTTCTGATACGATATCAGAATCTGTGATTATCACTTGGACTAACGGACGTGGGCGTTTCGCGCCTACGTCTTTTTTTGTTGATAAGAACTATAAGTTCTTGGAAACTTACTTGGTTACAATCCTTTGGAGGTGGCAGGTCATAAGTACAGAGCACATGATTAATGATGAAATTCGGGCGAGGGAAGTTCGTTTGATTGGTGCGGACGGAGAGCAACTCGGGATTAAGCCGATTCGCGAAGCGCTGCAAATTGCGCTCGATCTGAATCTGGATTTGGTCAATGTGGCTCCGACGGCGAAACCGCCGGTCTGCCGTGTTATGGATTACGGGAAATTCCGTTACGAAACGCAGAAGAAGGAAAAGGAAGCCCGTAAAAATCAGAAGATTGTGGAACTCAAGGAAATTCGCCTTAGTGCGACCATTGACGAGCATGATTTTCAAACGAAGCTTCGCAACGCTCAGAAATTTTTAGGCGAAGGCGACAAAGTGAAGCTGTCGGTACGATTCCGCGGACGGGAAATCGCCCATGCCGAGATCGGGCAGCGCGTATTGGAGCGTATGGCCGCTGAAGTGGAGGAGCTGTGCGTCGTAGAACGCAAGCCGAAGCTGGAAGGCCGCAGCATGATCATGATCTTGTCTCCGAAGCAGCAGCAATAATTCAATTCTAAAGGAGGAACCATTCCATGCCTAAAATGAAAACACACAGCAGCTTGAAAGACCGTTTCAAAATTACAGGTACCGGTAAAGTAAAACGTTACAAAGCATATAAAAACCACCTGCTGTCCCATAAATCCGCTCGTGCGAAGCGCGTACTCGGCACGAACCCGGTTATGGCTCCCGGCGATGTAAGACGCCTGAAGCAGCAGCTCGCCAACATCAAGTAATCACCGTTCACGCGATATACTTAACATTTTTGGAGGTAGATACTCATGGCAAGAGTGAAAGGCGGTTTCATCCGCACGCATCGTCGCAAGAAAGTATTGAAGCTTGCTAAAGGTTATTTCGGTTCGAAACATAGATTATTCAAAACAGCAAAAGAACAAGTAATGAAGTCCCTGATGTACGCGTATCGTGACCGTCGTCAGAAAAAACGCGACTTCCGCAAATTGTGGATCGTACGGATTAACGCGGCTGCCCGTCAAAACGGCTTGTCCTACAGCAAGCTGATGCACGGCCTTAAGCTTGCAGGCGTAGAAGTAAACCGCAAAATGCTGGCCGATCTGGCTGTGAACGACATCAGCGCGTTCAACTCCTTGGCGGCTGCGGCAAAAGAAAAAGTAAACGCCTAATCCATCAAAGCAATCGCGAAACCGTCGGTGACCCGGCGGTTTTTTGTTTATACTCGCAAGGCTCGCGTATGCGCGGGTGGTTTTGAATATTTCCGCATAGAATTCGACACCATTCGACGAAATTTCAGAAATTGTTGAGAAGCAGGCTTTATAATAGAGATAGGCAGCTATGTTGCTAACACCGTCTTAACAATTCCACAGAACCGGGCCGTAACCTGACAAATCGCTAATATTAACCAAAGAGAATTATAAAAGCGTTGTGGTATGCTTGAACCAAATAAAGCCTTTATATTGGGGCAGTGCTAGTAGGCGGCGTTTATAATTTGATCATACACATAGGTCGGGTGAGCGAGATGAACATCATTGTATTATCCGGAGGATCGGGAACAAGGTTATGGCCTTTATCGACGGAAGCGAAGCCGAAGCAGTTTCTGCAAATATTTGCCGATGAAACGGGCGAACCGATCTCCATGCTGCAAAATGTATGGCATCAGCTTACCCGGCGAGGTTTGCATACGCGTACGGTTATTGCTACCTCGGCAAGCCAAAGGGAATTGATTCTCGACCAGATCGGACCGGCAGCGGATTTGGTGCTGGAGCCGGAGAAGCGGGACACGTTTCCTGCCATCTTGCTGTCCGTCGCTTATCTGGTAACGCACCGCGGCATGTCGCGGGAAGAGCCTGTCGTCGTTCTGCCAGTGGATAGCCGGGCGGAAGACCGGTTTTACGACTTGCTGGAGCAGTTGCCGGATGTCCTGGAGCAATCGGGAGCGAACTTGTCGCTGATCGGGGTGAGGCCGACCAAGCCGTCGGATAAATACGGATATATGCTGCCCAAGGGGCCGGCCTTACCTGGAGAAGCGGTCGGCATAGACCGGTTTCACGAGAAGCCGTCCTTTGAAGAAAGCGCACAGCTTATGGCGCAGGGTGCTTTATGGAACTGCGGCGTTTTTTGCTTTCGCGCAGGATATTTGCTCGATATGCTACAGCAGATGGGCATTGCGGGCACGACGTATGAAGAGCTGCTGCTATCCTACCATCGGCTCGATCCCCGCAGCTTCGATTATGCCGTAACCGAGCGCGAGCCGCGCGTCACGGCGATTGTCTACGAAGGCCGATGGAAAGATCTCGGCACGTGGTGCGCGTTGACGGAAGAGATGAAGGAGCCCGGGCCGGGCCCCGTATATATATCGGAAGGAAGCCGTAATGTGCATGTCGTCAACGAGCTTGATATTCCCGCCGTCGTTGTCGGCTTGTCCGATGTGGTTGTCGCGGCCAGCCGGGAAGGTATTCTCGTTACACGCAAGGATGCCGGAGCGGAGTTGAAGGAGACGCTGCGGACGATGGCCGGCAAGGAGCTGCGCGGCGGTTCATCCGAACAGTGGTCCCGTCCGCTGGATAGCGCCGTGTTTGCCGACGGCGTCGAGGTCGAGACACGCCGCCTTCATATGAGCAAAGGGCAGGAGACGGTCATCGATGCTTCGGAAGCCAGCGGCCGCAAGGTGACCTGGATGGTTCTTCACGGCTCGGCGTTCGTTCGTAAGAATGAGGAAACGTTTACGGCTGCGGCGGGCCAGACATTTCTGCTGCAGCAGCCAGATCGGGCCGTCGTTTGTGCGCTGGAGCCGCTGGATGCGATCGAAATTACTACAGAGTTCCGGTAAGGAGGGTATTTGCTTGAGAGTCAGGAAAAAGTCGAAGACGAGAGACGTGCTATTCGGGTATGACGCAAGAGAAGCTCGCCGATACTTTTCCGAACTGGATGAGCAACTGGAGCAGACGGCACGGCAGCGGGAGCAGCAGCGCATGCATTGCGAGCGGGAGCAGGCGCGGCTGATGCAAGAGGTGGCGGCGATCCAGACCGAACTGGCGGAAACGGAGAAACTGGAAGCGGGATTGAAGCAATGGATTCGAAGAAACCGGAATCCGTAGTCCCGTTCCGCCGCGCCTTGTTCGGCTATCCGCTGCAGTGGACCCGGCAGCAGGCCGCCGAGCGGGAAGAACGGCTGAACCGTGAACGGGAGCTGCTGCTCCGGGAAGAACGGGAAGGGCAGAACCGCGTTCGCGAGCTGGAGGAGCAGCTCCGCTATCTGAAGGAACAGCTGGAGCAAACGAACCGCTCCGTCGATTTGCTGCTGAATCAAAAAATGCTCATTATGAACCGGGAAGACTACCGTATGCGGCTGGATGACCCGGTGGATAACGGCAAAATCAAATTAGGCGACCTGCTGCTGACGGAAGGCCTGCTCACCGAGGAGCAGTTAAACCAGGCTATCCAATACCAGGAGAAAGTCGGCGGCCGGCTCGGGGATATCGTCGTTGATCTGGGCTTAGTGACGAAGGAACGGCTCGAGCCTGTTGTTGGCCGGCAGAACGAGAAGGGCCGTCTCGGGGACCTCTTGGTTGAAGCCGGGGCGATCACTCCCGAACAGCTGGAAACGGCGCTCGAGTTTCAGCGCAAAAGCGGCGGTTTGCTTGGAGATATTTTGACCTCGCTGCGCTTCATTGAGCCGGAGCTGCTGTACCGGTATATCGCGAATCAGAACAATCTGGGCCGAATCGGCAACGAGCTGTCATTCGACGATTTGATCAAGCTGCCCGAGTATTTGGCCCGGGAACTGAACGCCGTCGTCATCAATCAGGATATGAACCGCTTCTTGGTCGCCGTGGGCAACCCGCTGACGGATCGGGCGCTGAAAGAGATCGAGCATCACCTTGGGATGCCCGTTGAGCAGGTCATGGCGACACATGAGGAAATGGAGTTTTTCTGGAAAAGGGTTTACCCGGCCGAGCTAATGGAGGAGAGCACGCAAAAGCTGGTGAACGAGCAGCCGCAAAACTCGGCGCACGTCACTTTTACGACGCCCCAGCTGGCCGTCGCCGGCATATGCGCCTTTCTGTTTGTCGTCGCGCTGGGACTGGACTGGTTTCACACGCTGATCGTAGTCAACATAGCAATCCAGCTTTTTTACTTTGCCATGACCCTGTTCAAATTTATGATCGTCATGTACGGTACGCGCGATTTTGCGCAATTCCGGTTCAAGCAGGAAGAGGTTGACGCGGTTGATGAGCGGACGCTTCCGGTGTACACGATCCTCGTGCCGATGTATAAGGAGAGCGAGGTCATTCCGTACCTGCTCGGCAACATTGAGCAGCTCGATTACCCGAAAGCGAAGCTGGACGTGCGGCTGCTGATCGAAGAAGACGATACGGAGGCTCAGGAACTGTTGGGCAAGATGAAGCTGCCCCCGTATTACACCACGATCGTGGTCCCGCATTCGCTGCCGAAGACGAAGCCGAAGGCTTGCAATTACGGGCTCATCCGCGCGCGGGGGGAATATGTCGTCATCTACGATGCGGAGGATCGCCCGGACCCGGACCAGTTGAAAAAGGTGCATTTGACGTTTTTGAAAAGTCCGAAGGAGTGCGCCTGCGTTCAAGCGAAGCTGAACTACTTCAACAGCGAGCAAAATTTGCTGACCCGCTGGTTCACGCATGAATACAGCATGTGGTTCGAGCTGCTGCTGCCGGGCGTCATGCAGCTCGACATTCCGATTCCGCTCGGCGGCACGTCGAATCATTTTAAAATGGCGATTTTAAAAGAAATCAATGCGTGGGACCCGTATAACGTTACGGAGGATGCGGATTTGGGCATTCGGCTGTACAAATCGGGCTATTCCACGGCAATCGTTGACTCCCGCACGTGGGAGGAGGCGAACAGCCGAGTAGGCAACTGGATTCGTCAGCGGTCCCGCTGGATCAAGGGATACATGCAAACCTGGCTCGTGCATATGCGCAACCCGGTGCAGCTGTACCGTGAACTGGGCTTGAAAGGCTTCCTCGGCTTTCAGGTGATGGTGCTGTCCACGCCGCTGCTGCCGCTGCTGAACCCGTTTTACTGGGTCATGCTTGTGTTGTGGTACGGATGGAAAATGCACTGGATTCCGCAATTTTTCCCCGGCGTCATTTATTATTTGGCCGCGGTTGAATTTTTGATCGGCAATTTTTTGTTCGTATTCAGCAATGTGGCTGGCGTGTATTGGGTCATTCACGATCTGGAGAAGCGCAAGGAAAATGTATTCTCTTACGGTTTGGTCAAATACGCCTTGCTGACGCCAATCTACTGGGTCATGATGAGCATTGCCGCTGTGAAAGCGGCCTGGCAGCTGATCACCAAGCCGTTTTATTGGGAAAAAACGACGCATGGACTGGCGAAGCACAAACCGCCATCAACAGGGGGAGAAACGATTCAGGAGGGAGGATAGGACGCAGATGGCTAAGCTTCACCGGAGCATCTACTGGATGCTGTTTCTGCTGCTGTTCGGGATGGAATTTGCGGCCGGCTATTATGTCAGCCACGTGATCGGCTACGTTCACTCCGACACGATGAGCCGGGTCGCCAATGCGTTCTACGTCCTGTACAGCCGGGACCCCCACCTGGCGGCGATCGGTTTCGTCTGGAATCCGCTGCCGAGCTTGATCGAGCTGGTGTTTCTGCTCCCGTACCGCTGGTTTCCGGCGCTGGCCTCCTCCGCGCTCGCGGGCGTGCTGATGAGCAGCCTGTTTGCCGGCATGACGGCGGTCACGCTCGCGCGGGCCGCCGTCCAGTTCGGTCTGTCGCGGTGGTTTGCGGTCTTGTTCAGCCTGGCGTTCAGCTGCAATCCGTTTATGTTTCTGTTCGGAGCCAACGGGCTAAGCGATGCGCCGTTTATTTTCTTTACGATGTATGCGGTCGTGCATCTATCGCTTTGGGTGCGCAGCCGGAGGGTCGGAAGCCTCATCAAGCTCAGCTTTGCGCTGGCGATGGCGTTCTGGACGCGTTATGAGGCGGTGCCGTTCGGAGCCGCCGTTGCGCTCGGCATCATCCTCATCGTCATGCTAATCCCGCCGAGCGATCCCGACATCGAGCCGCTGCCGCGGCGCAATTTCGCGTTTCGCTGGTTTCAGATCGAGGGGACCTGGGCGCTCGCACTGTCGCCGGTCATCTACTCGGGGCTGCTGTGGATCTGGTTTAACGCCTTGATTATGGGCGATCCGCTTTATTTTCTGCGCGGAGAATATTCCAATGTGGCGCAGGCGGAGGGGCTGGCGAATGAGCAGCAGTTCGTGGAGATGATCGGCAATCCGCTGCTCGGGCTGCTGTTCGTCGCCAAGAAAACGGCGTATTATTCGATCCCGCTCGCTTCGGTGCTGCTGCTCCGGCTGTGGAACCGCCGGTTTTTCGTGTGGGACCTTATCGTGCTGCTGTTCCTGTTCGTGTCGATTCTGGCATTGCAGTTCCTCATGCTGATGAAAGGCTCGTCATACGGATGGTTCCGCTATTTCATGTACGTCTTCCCGATTACGGTGGCATGGCTGCCTTATGAGCTGTCGCGGGTGAAACGATCTGTGATCAACTACGCTATAGTGCTCGTCGGCATGGCGATGAGCGCCGTCATCCTGACCCAAGCGCTGCTTGATCCGGTGATCGCACCGGACGAGAACAAGTTTTTGCATGCGAGGCAATATGCGGCGTCGCAGCAGATCGAGAAGGAAGTAGCCCGTTACTTGGATACGGAGCTCAGTGGGCAGCAAATTTTGATGGATTCATACTCCGCCTACTCGGTCATTCTGAACAGCCGCCATCCCGAGAAGTTTCTGATTACGAGTGATTTGGAATTCGCCGATGCGCTGAAAGAGCCGGTAGAAAGCGGCATCGATTATATTTTAAGCCCGAAGCCCGACAAGAGCTCGGCCAAGAGCGCCGAAGAACGCACGTACCCCGGGTTTTACGAGCACGGGACGTCATGGGCCGTTCTTGATAAAGAATTTGGCGGCAAATGGCGCCTGTACAAAGTGATACGCACGCCCAAGGAGGTGAACGCCGGTGGAACGAACGCAGCCCGAAATATCGATCGTCATTCCGGTGTACAATGAAGAGAAGCATATCGCCGATTCGCTTCGCCAAATCGAGGAAGAGCTCCGCTCGCTCGTGTCCTCGTACGAGATAATCGTCATTGACGACGGTTCGAAGGACGGCACATGGGAACAGCTTGCATTGACGGCGCGGCGGTCGGGCTCTTTCACGGCGTTGAAGCTCAGCCGCAATTTCGGCAAGGAGCTTGCGCTGTGCGCAGGCCTCGAGCACGCCCGCGGCCGCGCGGTCGTCATTATGGACTCCGATCTGCAGCATCCGCCGGCCCTGCTGCGGGAGATGATCCGGCTGTGGCGCGAGGACGGCAAGGAAATCGTGGAATGTGTGAAGGAAGACCGGGGCAGAGAGCCGGCTAACAAAGCGCTCGGCTCGGCGATGTTTTACAGCATCCTGAACCGGCTGTCCGGGTATGATCTGCAAGGCGCCTCCGACTTCAAGCTGCTCGATCAGCGGGTCGTGCAGGCATGGCGCGAGATGCCGGAACGCAACACGTTTTTCCGCGGCATGACGGCATGGCTCGGCTTCGACCGGGCGCAAGTATCGTTTGAGGTGCCGGAGCGTGCGGGCGGCACAAGCCAGTGGAGCTTTCTCAGCCTGCTGAAGCTGGCGGTGAATGCGATCGTCGCCTTTTCGACCATTCCGCTTCGCTTCGTCAGCCTGTTCGGCCTGATCTTCTTCTTCGGCGCGGTGCTGCTCGGGATCCAGACGCTTTACCTGAAGCTCACGGGCAGCGCCGTTACCGGGTTCACCACCGTCATCTTGCTGCTGCTCATCGTCGGGAGCGTCATTATGATATCGCTGGGCATTATCGGGGAGTACATCGCCTCGATCTATAACGAGGTCAAAGGGCGGCCGCGGTATTTGGTCAGCCGCCGTCTGGAGAGCCAGGCGGCGCCGGCTGCGGCGGCAGACCGTCAGAACGCCCGCTCCGCGCTGCCGTTTCACCCGGGAGAAGTTTCATGATCCGGCTGATGGTCAAGTACGGCGTTGTCGGCGCGCTCGGCACCGTGCTTCACTTTGCCTCCTTGTATGCGCTGGTCGAATGGTTGAACGTGCCGCCGGTCGCCGCTTCGGCGCTCGGCTTCCTGCTCGTGCTGCTCGTATCATACGTGCTGAACAAGCGATGGACGTTCCAATCGACGCCGTCCGGCTGGGGGCCGCTGCTCAAATATTGCGTCGTGTCCGTCACAGGGCTCGGCCTGAACGTTGCCCTCATGTACGTATCGGTCGAGCTCTTGCACTGGCATTACCTGATCGGCCAATGCACGGTCGTCGTTGCCGTGCCGCTGTCCAATTTTATTTTGAACTATTACTGGACGTTCCGTCCGGTTCCCGCATCCGAGTCCGGGCAGGCCGATCCGGGCCGCAGCTAGGCATCGGCTCAGCGGAGAGGATCACCGCGAGCGCGTTGTAATTCGCGGTGGGACCGGCGGCCTTCGGCGCTGCCAGCAGGAACGATCCGGTCGGAACGGACGGACCGGATTAACGCTTGACTAACGCTCCGATTCGGCATATAATAGCTAAAAAGTACAACAGATGTTAACGGCTGTGATGAGGACGAAGTTATAGGGGCTCTTATGAACCAGAGAGCAGCGGAGATGCTGAAACCAATGCCTTAATCCCTTATGAACGAGCTCACCTCGGAGCTGTTTTCCTGAAAAGTATGGTTGCACAAGCATCGGTTTTATCGCTTGAACGCACCATAGCTAGTAGGGAGAATCGGAATGGCACACGTTAATGTGCCGAAGGTAATCGTCACGTTATTGTGGAATTACGGACATCGTCGCTAGCCGATGCAGCCGTCTCCATAATGCTAGCGGCGTACGTTACCTGCTAAGGTTATTTGCCGCGAGGCATTTAACAAATCTGGGTGGTACCACGGAAGCATAACCCCTTTCGTCCCGTCAGACGCATTCCATGCGTCGGGGATGAAAGGGGTTTTTTGGTATATTCCCGAGCTTTGAGAGGAGGCCCATCGAAATGATCGTTCAAACTCAACAAAAATCAAAAGAACAGCTTCGCCAGGAGCTGCTGAAGCCGGACGTCATTACCGGTTCGGAAGCACTGCTGAGAAGCTTGCTGCTGGAGGATGTGGATTGCGTCTTCGGTTATCCGGGCGGAGCGGTTTTATATATTTACGATGCGATGCATGGCAATCCGGATTTCAACCATTTGCTGACCCGGCATGAGCAAGGCGCCATTCACGCGGCGGACGGCTATGCGCGCTCAACCGGCAAAGTCGGCGTCTGTATTGCCACTTCCGGGCCGGGAGCGACGAATCTGGTCACCGGCATCGCGACGGCTTACATGGATTCGGTACCGCTCGTCGTCATTACCGGCAACGTAGCGAGCACGCTGATCGGAACGGATGCGTTCCAGGAGGCGGACATTACGGGTATTACAATGCCGATCACGAAACACAGCTACCTGGTGCGCGACGTGAAGGACCTTCCACGGATGATCAAAGAAGCGTTCCATATCGCATCGACCGGCCGCAAAGGACCCGTATTGATCGATATTCCGAAGGACGTGTCCAACACGAAAGAAGCGTTCGTTTACCCGGATAAAGTGGACATTCGCGGATACAACCCGACGGTGCAGCCGAACAAGCTGCAGGTCGACCGACTGCTCGAGGCAATTGCCGAAGCGGAGAAGCCGGTCATTCTCGCCGGCGGCGGCGTCGTATACGCCGACGCGTCGAAAGAGCTGATCGAGTTCGTTGAGAAGACGCGCATACCGGTCACGACGACGCTGCTCGGACTCGGGGGATTCCCG
Organism: Paenibacillus solanacearum; assembly: GCF_910593845.1. Lineage (GTDB taxonomy): Bacteria > Bacillota > Bacilli > Paenibacillales > NBRC-103111 > Paenibacillus_G > Paenibacillus_G solanacearum. The sequence goes on from NZ_CAJVAS010000011.1 coordinate 21,421, forward strand.
AGCGCGCATGAGCTGTGGATGGGCATGCCGGGCATGCACGGCACGTACACGGCGAACCACGCGCTGCAAAACTGCGATTTGCTGATCAGCATCGGCGCCCGCTTTGACGACCGCGTCACCGGCCGCGTCAGCAGCTTTGCCCGCAGCGCGAAGAAGATCGTTCACATCGACGTCGATCCTGCCGAAATCGGCAAGATCGTTCCGACGGCCATCCCGGTTGTCGGCGACGTGAAAGCGGTGCTGCAGATCGCGAACCAGAAGGCGAAACCGGCGAAGTCGGAGGCTTGGATTCAGTGGGTGCAGGAGAGCTGCCGCAATAACCCGCTCGGCTACAAGGATTCGGAGACAGAGCTGAAGCCGCAGTACGTGATCGAGATGATTCACGAGACGACGAATGGCGATGCGATCGTAACGACGGACGTAGGCCAGCATCAAATGTGGGCGGCGCAGTATTACAAGTTCAACAAGCCGCGTTCGTGGATCACTTCCGGCGGACTTGGAACGATGGGCTTCGGCTTCCCGTCGGCCATCGGGGCGCAGGTAGCCAACCCGGACCGTCTGGTCGTTTCCATCAATGGCGACGGCGGCATGCAAATGTGCTCGCAGGAGCTGGCCATTTGCGCAATCAATAACATTCCGGTCAAAATCGTCGTAATCAACAACCAAGTGCTCGGCATGGTGCGCCAGTGGCAGGAGCTCATTTACGACAACCGTTACAGCCATATCGACCTGGCGGGCAGCCCCGACTTCGTCAAGCTGGCGGACGCTTACGGCGTGAAAGGACTGCGGGCTACCAATAAGGAAGAAGCGCGCAGCGCATGGCAGGAAGCGTTGGATACGCCGGGCCCGGTACTCGTCGAGTTCGTTGTCCGCAAGCACGAGAACGTGTTCCCGATGGTGCAGCAAGGCGCGGCCTTAGATGAAATGTTAATGGGGGATTCGGAATGAACCGCAAACACACCATTTCCGTTCTAGTCAATAACCAGCCCGGTGTGCTGCAGCGCGTGTCCGGCCTGTTCGGACGCCGGGGCTTCAACATTGAAAGCATCACCGTCGGCGAATCGGAGGAGAAAGGATTGTCCCGGATGGTCATCGTGACAACCGGAGACGATAATACGCTTGAGCAAATTTCCAAGCAGCTCTACAAATTGATCGACGTGATCAAAGTCGTCGATTTGAGCGCCAATCCGATGGTCGCCCGCGAGCTTGCGCTGATCAAGGTGAGCGCCGAACCGAGCGCGCGCCCGGAAATTCTCGGCATCGTCGAGACGTTCCGCGCCGCTGTCGTCGACATCGGACCGAACTCGCTGATCGTGCAGGTCGTCGGCGATTCGGACAAAATCGACGCCATGACGGAGCTTCTCAAACCATACGGCATCAAAGAACTGTCCCGCACGGGCGTCACCGCCATGATTCGCGGCGCAGTGAAATAAACGTTTATAGATGGATGGAATCGTAGTAAAATGAACCTGTGAGCGGGAGTTCAAGCGGATTCGAACAGGACGTAAGCGCAGTCCGTTTGAACACCCGCTCACAGGGTTTTAAATCAAAGGAGGAGCTATTATACCATGGCAGTAACAATGTACTATGAAAAAGACGCTGATTTGAACGTATTGAAGGGCAAAACGATCGCAATTATCGGGTATGGCAGCCAAGGTCACGCGCAAGCGCAAAACCTTCGCGACAGCGGCTTGAAAGTGGTTATCGGTCTTCGTCAAGGCCGTTCCTTCGAGCAAGCGAAAAACGACGGTTTCGAAGTGTTCTCCGTTGCGGAAGCGACGAAGCTTGCTGACGTGGTTCAAATCCTGATGCCGGATGAAACGCAAGCCCGCGTATATAATGAAGAAATCGAACCGAACCTGAAGCAAGGCGCAACAATCATGTTCTCCCACGGCTTCAACGTTCACTTCGGCCAAATTACGCCTTCTGCGGACAAAGACGTATTGCTCGTCGCTCCGAAATCGCCGGGCCACATGGTTCGCCGCGTATACGTTGAAGGCTTCGGCGTACCTGGACTGATCGCCGTAGCGCAAGACGCTACGGGCAAAGCCAAAGAAATCGGCCTTGCTTATGCGAAAGGGATTGGCTGCACGCGCGCAGGGGTTATCGAAACTTCGTTCCGCGAAGAAACAGAAACCGACTTGTTCGGTGAGCAAGCTGTACTGTGCGGCGGCGCTTCCGCTCTCGTCAAAGCCGGCTTCGAAACGCTCGTGGAAGCGGGCTATGCACCGGAAATGGCTTACTTCGAGTGCTTGCATGAGCTGAAACTGATCGTCGACCTGATGTATGAAGGCGGTCTGGCGAGCATGAGACATTCCATCTCCAACACGGCGGAGTATGGCGACTATGTCACAGGCCCTCGCATCATCACCGACGAAACGAAGAAAGAAATGAAAAAAGTGCTTGAAGATATCCAACAAGGTAAATTCGCTCGCGACTTCATCTTGGAAAACCAATCGGGCCGCGCCTTCCTGACGGCTACTCGCCGCCTCGAAGCCGAGCATCCGCTGGAGCAAGTCGGTTCCCAACTTCGCGAACTGATGCACTGGATCAAGAAGTAATACACAGCAACTGTAGAGTTGATGCGCATAAGGTCGGTTTGAAGACGCGCGCAGGCGGACGGGTTTCCCGTTCGTCTTGTGCGCCTCGCTTCGGACCGTACCTTTTTGTGCTTTATGCAGCACGCGGACGAGATAACGTGACGTTGATTTAATATAAAGCGAAAGCTCCCTGAGGCTCGTGATCGAGCCGTCAGGGAGCTTTTTTGTTCTTTGACCTAATGCGTTGCGGGCCCTTATTTGGCCAAGGCTTGTTCCATGCGTTCCAATGCGCGGCCCAAACGGTCAAACGCAAGAACCATGTCATCCGCACTCGTATGCGTAAAGTTAAGGCGCATCGTATTTTTTTGCGGCTCGTCCGCATAGAAGCTGATGCCGGGAACGAAAGCGACCTCTTCTTCGACGGCAAGCTTGAGCAGCTCCTGCGTATCGATATGCTGCGGCATTTCAACCCAGACGAACATGCCGCCTTTCGGCTCGATCCACTTGACGCCTTCCCAGTTTTTCGCTTGCAGCAGCGAAATCATCTGCCGCATCCGCGCCTCGTATTCGCGGCGAATCAGGTCAATATGCGCGTTTAGATCGAAATGCGCCATCAGCTGGTACAGCGCCTGCTGGTCCATCGAGCTGGAATGCAGATCGGCCGCCTGCTTCGCGCGTGTCATATGCATAATAACTTCCTTGTCGCCGACGATCCATCCGGTGCGAAGCGCCGGCGCTACGATCTTGGAGAACGTGCTCGTATACAATACGGCGCTGCCGTCCGCGCCTTCGTCAAGCGAGAACAGCGATGGGAACGTCTCCCCGTTCTCTCCGCCGAAGCGAAGTTCGCCATACGGGTCGTCTTCGAGAATCAGCACATTGTTGCGCTTGCAGATAGACAGCGTGCCTTGGCGGCGTTCCAGACTCCATGCTTTGCCTGAGGGGTTGGAGAACGTAGGAATGACATATACGAGCTTGGGCGCGTACTGTCTGATCTTACGTTCCAGATCTTCCAGATTCATGCCGTCGGCGTCACACTCGACCGACACGATGCGCGCCTTGCGCGATTGGAACACTTGAATGGCGGCCAAGTAGGTAGGCCGTTCCACGAGAATGACATCGCCCGGATCGATATAGACGCGGGTGAGCAGATCGATGGCCTGCTGCGAGCCGGTCGTCAGCAGCATCTGGTCCACACCGGCCTGAATGCCTTTGCGCGCCAAATGCTGCGAGATGCGCTCACGCAAAGGCGTATAGCCTTCGGTCAAGCCGTACTGCAGCACTTGCGGACCTTGCTCGAACACGCGTGCGAACGCTTCTTTTACCGCTTCCGTCGGAAAATATTGCTCGTTGGGCAAGCCGCCGGCGAGCGAGATGATCGAGCGTCCTTGCGTCAGCTTGAGGATTTCGCGCACGGCGGACGATTTGAAGCTCTCGATAGTATCGGAAAAACGGTAATTCATAGCGGCAGAACTCCTTTTGAGTCTCATTGGACATATTTCGTGTTAAAACTATTTTAATCTTTTCATTGGGGCAACACAAATCATAGGCTAACGGAAGAAGCCGCGCACCCGATCTCAAGGCTTGCCGATCAAGCGAATGATGACGGAAATCGTGTTGACGCTCGCCCCTAAACCTTTAAAATACAGCCGATAAGGCGACGCGAAGGCAATGGAGTTACGCGATGACGGTAATTTTGCGAAATGCAATGCGCTCGCGCTTCCAGGTATATGTAACGTACAAGTCGCTGCCATCCGAAACCATGGCGGGGTAGGCGTAGCCGCCGGGCTCATGTTCCAGCACGAACTCGTTGTCCCACGTCAAGCCGTTGTCCGAAGACAGGCGGATCACGAGCGGCGTTCTTTGCCCCGCAGTCGAGCTTACCGGGTTATAGACTAGCGCCAACAGTCCGCTATCCATCTTGACGAGGTCAATCCCGCTGTTATTGTTGGGCAGCTCGGTCGGATACGCTTCGCACCAGGTTTCCCCGTAATCGTTCGAATCGCTGCGATAAATCCGTCCAGCCGTGCTGCGCATCAGCATATGAACGCGACCGCCGTCCGATTCCCATAGTGTAGGCTGAATCACGCCGGTCGCTTTCACTGGCTTGTCATGCTTTTGGGCGACCGCTTCATGATCCAGAGGGACATGGCTTCGTTTCCAGGTGAATCCGTTGTCATAAGAGATATCGGCAAATACATTCCACAGCTCCGTGAAGCCATTCCATGGTACCGCCGCTTCCAAAGAGGCCGGGGCCAACATCGCTCCGCTGCTTAACACGATCGGTTTGTTTTTGACCGGTCCTCGGCCTCCGACATCGCCCGCCACCAACTCCGCAGAAGGTGTCCATGTACGCCCGTTATCTACTGATCTGATGATTCTCGTATGCCAGTCCGTTATCTCATGGCCTACCTTGTAGAAGAGCAGCAGGGTGCCTGCCCGACCCCGGAAGAGGACCGGGTTCCAATGGGCGATGCCTTCTTCATCGGCCAGCTTGACCGGGGGCGCCCATACGCCGCCAGAGGATCTTCGCGATGACCAAATCGCGCAATCGCTGTCTTTTTCCTTCGTCCCGGCAAAATAGGCAGCGAGAACTTCGCCGTTCGGCAGAACGACGAGCGTAGAGGCGTGGCAGCTTGGAAACGGGCGGTCGTCTTCAAACAGATACTCTTTCGGGCAGTCGTTGTATCTCATTGCCATGGACTCCTCTTTTCCGTATATAAAATGGTAGAAATGGGGGCTTGCCGTTTGCAAAGCGCATGACAGCATGAGCGTATAAGCAGACAGTCCATTCCGTTGATGGTAGCTCTCTGAGCCGCACGGATCCGCGCTGACAATACAGCAAGGGGCTTGCACAGGCATACTCTTTTTAAAATATATGCGTCATTCATGATCGCATTAATACTATTCATACGGAATGTTCGCACTCGGCACACATAACGGTTTTAACTCGGAATTAGCGACGATCATCGTCGTTCTCCTTCGATCCGTCCGATCGCAGGAAAGTTGAAATCTTGGACCGGATGTTCTCCATGAATGTAATCGTTAGGCGTTCTTTGACGGCTTCAATACGAGCTGTACCGTAAGAATTCAACCGGAAATTATTGTAATATAGCCAGATGAAGTCAGTATGCAGCATCTACCAATCTTCGTTGTAGGAGTACGAGTGAGACCGTTCATGCTGGACTTGGGACGAGTTATAGGAAATAACTATCGCGATGATAGATTTTATATCTTTGTCATTACAAACCAAATATGCTACAAATGAGATAATGAAAATCAGAGGAGTGAACTGCGTGGCTGACGTGAAAAAAATTGCCGTCATCGCCGGGGACGGCATTGGTCCCGAGGTTGTGGCGGAAGCGATTAAAGCAATGAAGAAGACCGAGGAAGTATTCGGTTACGGTTTCGAATTCGAGCACGGCTTGTTCGGCGGCATCGCCATCGATGAGAAAGGAACGCCGCTTCCGGAAGATACGCTGGCAATGTGCAAACGCTCCGACGCGGTACTGCTCGGGGCCGTCGGCGGTCCGAAGTGGGATAACAATTCGAAGGAGCTGCGTCCGGAAACGGGCTTGCTCGGCATCCGCAAAGCGCTCGGCTTGTTCTCCAACATTCGTCCGGCCAATGTATTCGACTGTTTGAAGGAAGCGTCCACGCTGAAGCCGGAAGTGCTGGAAGGCACTGACCTGATCGTTGTGCGCGAGCTGACAGGCGGCATCTACTTCGGCGAGAAATTCCGCCGCGAAGGCGAGAACGGTCAAGAAGCGGTAGACACTTGTGTATATAACGTAAACGAAATCGAGCGCATCGTGCGTCAAGCGTTCGAAATCGCCAGAACCCGCAGCAAGCGCCTGGCATCCGTCGACAAAGCGAACGTGCTGGAAACGTCCCGCTTGTGGAGAGAGACAGTAATCCGCATCGCAACGGATTATCCGGATGTCGAACTCGAGCACGTGCTCGTAGACAACTGCGCAATGCAGCTGCTCCGCCGTCCGGCCAGCTTCGACGTCATCGTGACGGAGAATATGTTCGGCGACATCTTGAGCGATGAAGCGGCGATGCTGACCGGCTCCATCGGAATGCTGTCTTCCGCATCGCTGGGCGAAGGCGCGTTCGGCTTGTACGAGCCGGTACACGGTTCGGCGCCGGATATTGCGGGACAAGGCATTGCCAACCCGATCGCGACGATCTTGTCCGTAGCGCTCATGTTCCGCCTGACGTTCGGCTACCATGATGCAGCGGAAGCGATCGAGCGCGCCGTGAAGGAAGTATTGGATGCAGGACACCGTACGGGCGATATCGCCGTAGACAAGAGCAAAGCGATCGGCACGACCGCAATGGGCGACCTGATCGTGAACGCGATTCGTAAATAGGCTTGAAGGCAGACCGTAAGGGGAAAACTCTTAAGATGGCTCTAGTGGCTCATCTTAAGAGTTTTTTCGCTAGAGAAAGATGCAATGTTGACTTGACACGGGACGTTTGATACGATCGATCTCGTAATCGACCCGCAGGATGATGAGGGGAATCTTTCCGGCCGACAGCAGCTGTTCGGATGAAGAAGGCTGAAGGGATTATCCGGCCGTAAGCGCCCGATTGACGGGATGAACGACTGAAGAAGGCCAGGGGCGTATCCATAGGGAAATGTTCGGAATGGCCCGGGAGACAGTAAGAATGGGCATCATCCGCCGCAAGGCGTCTTCGCCATTCGATTAAAGCATAATAAATAACCTGTCGATCCCTCGGGCTTGCGCTGCGCAGGCATGAGGGTTTTATCACGTTGGGGAAAGGGGCCAACCGTCATTATGGAAGTGATTCAAGGCTTGAAGTACAGTGAAAATCATCATTGGGTACGCGTGGAGGGCAAGCGCGCCGTTATCGGTATGACCGATTTTGCCCAGGAAGAATTCGGCATGGTCATGTTCGCCGAATTGCCCGAGATTGGCGATTCGCTGCTGGCTGGCGAACCGTTCGGCAGCATGGAATCGGTCAAGACGGTGACGGAACTGTATGCGCCGGTATCCGGAACCGTTGTCGATATCAATGCCAAGCTGCAGAAGGAACCGAACTTGATCAACATGTCGCCGTACGGGCAAGGATGGCTATTGGTCATCGAAATGAGCGATCCGGCCGAGCTGGAATCGCTGTGGGATGCGGATCGATACAAGGAAACATACATACACGAATAGCGGCAGCGCGTAATGATTCACAAGATTGGTAGACAGCGTCCGGGCCTCGGTTCTATAATAGGATACAGAATGGAATCAAGTCCCAAATAAGGAAATCGTATCCCGGAGGACTGTATCTTGTCGGAGTCATTATTTTTTTTGTTCCGCAGCAATTTCTATGCGCTTGATGAACAGACGCAGCGGAACCTGTTTCTCTCGTTCCGGGAGCTCGTATATCGCGACGTATTGTTTTTGCTGAACGATCCCGGTCTTGCGGAGGACTCGATCCAGAATGCGTTCATGAAAATTATCGAGCATGGGCCGAAGACGCGTGCGGATTCGAATATGTCCGCCTGGTTAAGAAGAGTGGCGCGCAATGCGGCGCTCGATTTGCTTCGCAAAAATAAAAAGTACCGTCAGATGTTTGACCTGGAGCGCGTTAATACAAATGAAGAGCTTTCGTGTGCGTCCGCCGTCGATACGGCGATCGACGAGAGGGTAGAGCGGGCCATTCGCGACGAAGCGCTGCATCAAGCGATCGGAGAGCTGAGTCCCGACCATCGTACGGTCATACTGCTTCATTACATTATGGAGAAGCCATACCAGGAGATCGTACGGGAGCTCGGCATTACCGAGCAGGTGCTGACGCAGCGGCTGGCCAGGGCAAGGAAGCGGCTGGCGCAACTTTTCAGACTTAAATGGAGTGACGGCCATGAGTGACGGACGGGAAATGAATAGGATGGCGCCGGAGCAAGATGCTGCGATGAAGGAAACGGTGAGGTCCCTATATGAAAGCTTGCAGGTGCCGGAAGGGGAACCGGCCTGGCGCAAGCTGCAGGCACGGCTGCAGGCGGCGCAGCGTCGGCGCAGAAGATGGAAGTCGGTCAAGATCGGCTCGGCCATCGCGGCGTGCTCCATGCTGATCGGTTTGTCGTTCGGCGGCTTAAGTCCGACCTCTGCGTTCATGAACTGGTTCGCGATGGTGCGGCAAAACGACGACGGTATGGTCAACGTCTTCTTCGGCTCGACGAAGAAGATCGATACGACCGGGGCGAAGACGCCGCCCCCGCCGGAATATGCCAAGGCCGGCAGCGGCTCCGTGCCGACGCCGATCGGCGGACCGTCTGCAAACGGAGGCGTCGTCCATCCGGAGAAAGTAACGGTGGAGGAAGCGAAGAAGAAGCTGGATTACGCGCTGCAGGTTCCTGCGGCGCTGCCGGAAGGCTACGGGCTGGACCGCGTGGAGATTTATAAAGACGCCGACGGCGTGTACCGCTTGTCCGATTTGACGTATCTTCACGCATCAGGGCATATGCTCGATATTTCGCAAAAAAAGCTGAGCACGGACAGCTCCGGCGCCAATACGACCGTGAATCAAGCGGCCGGTACGATTAAAGAGGTGGACGTCAACGGCTATAACGCCATCCTCGTGCTGTATACGGTCGGGGGCTCCCGGCTGGAATGGCTCGTTCAGGACGTGAAGATCGAAATTTACGGCAAGCTCGGCGAGGAAGATATGATGAAGCTGGCCCGGTCGATGAAATAACGGAAAGCCTGCGGTTATCCCGCAGCAAAGCAAAAGAACCTCCAACATCCGCGGAAAAGATCCGAGCGGATGTGGAGGTTCTTTTGGCGTGCAAGCCGTGCGCCTAGTTCACCAGGACGCTGGACGATGTCCGGTACCCGGATTCCGTCACGCCGCCTTCTATGGCCCAATGCTTCGTCACCAGGCGGTAGTAGTAGCCGCTTTCCACTTGCCGCGTGTCCGAAGCATAGACCCGCTTGCTGTCCGCATTCGTATAATCGCTTCCGGTGTTCACATCGACCCACCCTGACCCGGTATAGCGCTGAAGCGTCATCTGTACGCCCAACGTATCGACGTATTGGGTAGCGTGAGATTCGCCGGAGATGGCGACCTTGCCGCTGCCTTGCGCCGATATGTAGCCGTAACCGTTCTCCAAATAATTGAAATAAGGGTCGAAAGTAGATTCGACATGTGCTTCTTCCGGAGGGGCTGCGGTTTTTGCTCCGGTGTCCTTGTTCTCGGAAGCCATAGCATGCACCGGTGCAGAGAGAAGCAGCAGGAGTGAGAAGAAGAAGAGCCATTTCCATTTTTGTTTCATACGCGTCCGCCATCCTTTATTTGGAGTATTGGGCTTTCACTCCTATAAACGAGCCGTCCGAAGGAAATCTGACGAGGGACTGGAAAAAAATACATGAAAAAATTCCTGAAAAATGATGTGCCCCATAAATATCTCCCGTCAGGAAATGGTCTGCCGCATCGTTAATGGAATAGAAGAGGTGAAGCGAGGAAGGCGGGAGCGGTGAAGGAGGCTTGAACCGCGCTGCCGGGAGCGGGGGCAGGGAGATGGAACTGAAGGACAAGGGAACCGTACTCAAATCCTACGAGACGTTATGTTACCGGATCGCTTACGTGCTGCTGCAGACGGAGGCGACGGCCGTGGACGCTGCGATGTCAGCGCTTAGGGAGCTGCTGCGCGACGACGAATTTTTCGGCTGCGGCGAGGCTGTGCAGCGGGAGCGGATTCAAGCGGCGACCATCCGGCATTGCCTCGGGATAAAGCGAAGCTTGGCCGAGGCGGCGGGCAGCCGCGCGCTATTGAAGATGTAGCCGCACAAGCGAGCGGCAAGTACAAACACCCTCTGCGCCGCCGGCATGTGCTAGCCGGACAGCGTAGAGGGTGTTTCATGCTAATGGCGGCCGGGACGGTTCAGCCTTGCCCGCCGGCGGTCCGCAGCTTGTTGTATTTCTCCGTGTACTTCACGACGGCAAGCACATACGTGGCGTGGGACCATGTGAGCGGCGCCACCGAGACGGGGCCGCCATCGAACGGATCGAGCTGTTCGGGGAGAATGCCGCTCTCCATCGCATGGGAGACGACCCATTCCAGCGTCTTCCGCGGCGAGTCGAGGTCGGCGAGCGTCTTCGCCGCTTCGATCTCCCACTCGGCAAGCCAGAGCGTGCAGATGATCCAAGGGTTGCCGGGGACATTGCCGATATCGGACGAGCGCTGGAAATAATAGTCGTGATGGTACCGGGCGACGCCGCCGATCTCGGTCTTGATGGACAGCCCGGCGCGATTCGCGTTCATCGTACGGACAACGCGAGGATCGTCGGCCGGCAGTACGCCGAATTCGAAGATGCCGTAAACGCTGCTCTCCAGCGTCTTGTCTTTCACCCATACGCCGTCGTCCAGATACAGCCCGCGGACGAAGCGGCCCTCGGTTTCATCCCACAAATGCTTCAGAATGCCGCTCTTGATTTTTTCCGCCGTATGGCGGTAGCGGCTTGAGCGCTCTTCATCGCCGAACAAGGCGCAGAAGTTGGCGGCTGCGATAAGTCCGCCGTAGACGGCCGAAGCGGTGAAGGTGAAGATGCCGTACCGCTCTTCCCACAAGTCGTAGCTCGGCTTCGGCAGGCTGAGCTCGTGTTCGATGTAGCTTGACATGAACCGGGCTGAGCGCCGGATCAGGTTGCTGTAGAGCGACTGCGGCAATTCGATATCGCCGTGCCGCACATAATCTTGCCACAGGGCGAACAGAACGAGCGCTGTTTCGTCTTCCTGAATCGGCAGCTGCATGCTGCCGCCATTGACGAACGGGTGCCAGCTCGAGCCGACCGTGCCGTCCGGGTTGTATTTGTGCTGCAGATAGCCTTCGGGGGACAGCGCGCGGGCGCAAAATTCGAAGAAAGGCGTAATCATGCCTTGATACCCGGCCATCGACATCGCATAGGCGATCAGCGCACCGTCGCGCGGCCACATGTAGCTGTAATGGTCGCGGTTCGACTGCATGATGTCGGAATCGTTGGCGGCGATGATCGCGCCGTTCACATCGGTCTGCGTCCGCACGATCAGCAGGCTGTGCTTGAAGAGGCGGATACAGGCCTCGCTCAGATTGCCGTAGTCGCGGTTGGCTTTGTTCACCCAGCGCTGCCAGTAAATTTTCGCCCGGTCGAGCAGCTTGCCCGGATCGCTCTCTTTGACATAGGCGTCGAGCTTTTTGACTTCCTCGAGGTTTTTGCCGGCGCTCATCCAGTAATAGAGCGTGTCCTCGGAAACCGGCGGCACATGCAGCCGGAACGAGATGGTGCTGTCGACGGAGCCCTGGGCGATCGGGTTGCCCGACAAGTGGCCGTCCTCCGCATCGCGCCAAGTTCCCTCGGCATTGTAAAACCGTTTGACGCCGGTCGTAAACTGGTAGATGCCTTCACTGCCGGCGGAGCCGTTGAACATGAAATACTTGTCTTTTTTATAATGAAATACCGTATGGTTTTGCGGATAATAAGCGGCCGTATCGCCGACTTCGGTTTCGTTGATCACCAGATCCTGGTTGAAGAACAAGCGCACCTCGCGAACCGTGTCCCAGTGGTTGTATACGCGAACCCGCTTCAAATAAATATTTTCGCGCTGGTGCACCCCGTCATTGATCGTAAGCGTGATGCCCAGATGGTAATGGGAAGCATGCACTTCGGTCACGAGCGAGTCCTCGGTATAAGATAGCTGCCTGTTCCATTCCGGGTCGGAGAGCCAAGTGAAGGAGCCGTCCACCCACAATCCGATTCTGCATTGATAGCCGCCGACATGATTCAGTTGTCCGACATAAGGATAGTATAAGTCCCGCATGCATGTGTGCTGATCCAGGTTGATCAAGAACTTTCCGTTTCCGATAACGAGTGGTCTGGGCAATCCTCTCACGTCCTTCCAACCGAATGCTTGCTCTGTACGGCCCGCAGCCCGCGCTTTACGTCTGCGGAACCTTGTTTACTAGATTATAGTGAACGTTGGGGCAGGTCAATCCATTATTTCACATTTCTATTAATCTGGTATTCCCACATTCGTAGATTGTATACGGCCAAAAAAATAATCTCCGCCCGGAAGCTGCATCGGGACGTCGCTTCCATCACGCGGCGCGGGATGCACTTGGAAGTGGAGATTGTGGCGGTACTGCGCGAATCTGTATCGATGCGTCAAGCTTGCGTCGGAACGTGCGCTTCGCTGGCGGTCAGCTTCATAATCATATCGTACCGGTTCGGCGATTGCAGCAGCAGCCGGTACTGCTCTGGATTGATGCCGTTGCAGGTGCAGGTTTGGCCCGTATGGTATTGAATATGCATTTGCGAGGCTTGATCGTCATACCGGATAAAAGCAATCTGCTTCGATCCGATCGATAACAGATTCATAAGGTATCCTCTCCTTCCAAGTGTGGGGCGGGAGAACCGTTCGCAGTACGCAGTATTTCGATACGGCGGCGGAACTCCCGTTTGTCATCGACAATTCAATGTATGCTTATTGCAAAAAGTTTAGAATTTGTTCGCGGTATTGATGCACGAGCGTCGCGAGACGTTCCGGCCGGTCGCCCTGGGCGATCAGGTTGAAGATCGGATCGTCGGAGTCGGGCAATAGCAGCACGGACGCGCCGTCATGGCAAAATTTGATCCCGTCGAGCAGCTCGACCTGCCGGTCTTGCGCCTGCTGCATCAGTTTGCGCATGACGAGTCCTTTGCGGTCCCAGGGGCAGTCGATCCGTTCGCGCTGCAAGTAAAAGGAAGGGATGAGCGCCAGCAGGCGCGAAACGGACAAGCCGCTTCGGTTCATATTTTGCAAAATAAGGCCGGTCGCCAGCATCCCGTCAAACAGCGGATGAAAGGCCAGGTCGCACGAAGCTTCCATAATGCTCCGCATGCTTTCTTTGGTGCGGATCAGCGTGCAGCCGAGACCTTCGGCCAAGCTGTCGAGCAGCTGCGGCGCGCTGCCGGGTGCGCCGATACGCGCGCCCGGGAAGCTGTGAAAGAACGAAATATATTGCAGCACGGTCAGCCGGTCGTCTGCGATGCATTCGCCTTCGGGGGTATACAGAACCAGGCCCCGGCCGTCGTCGTCGAGCCACAGCCCCAGGTCGGCCCCCAGCGCCCGGGTCGTCGCGCCAACCTGGTCGCGCTGGAGCTCCGCGGGCAAATGCACGAGCTCGCAGTGCAGCTGGTGCAGCAGCGGACGAAGCAATCCGAAGACGCCCGGATGCGCGCTGACGACTACGCGGAAGCGGCGTTCCTCCGAAGGGGCGAATGCCGCGACGGCAAGCACGGCTTGAAGATACGCTTCGGTCAGCTTGTCTTCGGCGCGGAAGCTGCCGACCGCGCCTGCGGGAGCGCGGCCGTAGTCTTCTTGCCAGTAGCTGTTCTCGACTTTGCGCTCCGCTGCCTTGCTGATCGGCAACCCTTGCCCGTCGTAGCATTCGAACCGGCATTCGGCGCGGGCGTCCCCGAGCTGCACATGGAGCCCTCCTGCCGCTTGCTGCTTGCGCACGGCGAAGCGGGCGACCGGCGGCAGCACGTCGCCGATATCGACAACGTGCACGCCGACCGATTGCAGCGCGGCGGCGGCGGTGCGCTTCAGCATGCGCGCGAACTCATGATGCGACGAGCTGACGGTCATCGTCTTGCCCGCGGCGAGCGTGGCGCCATAAGCCGTCGCGAAGCGGGCGGCGAACTCAGGCGTGATTTCCACATTCGGCATGCCGGCTACGCCAAAGCTTTTGTAGAGCGTCTTGCCGGCGTGATCGCCCCAGATGAAGGAGGCGTTCAGCCGGGCATGCTCGCGGATGTGCTTCTTCGGCCATATTTTGACGCCGGGCTGCACGACGGTTCTCGGCCCGAGTACGCAGTGGCTGCCGACGACAGTGCCGTCGGCGAGCTGCGAGCTTTCCTTGCACAGGATGCGGCTGGCCAGCGTCGAGCCGAGCAGCTCGTTTTTTTCGGCGATGTGGTTATGGTCCCATAAGATCGCCCGGCCAAGCACGCTGTCTTGGGCCAGCACGTTATGCTTGCCGACGATGCAGTATTCGCCGATCTCCACGCCGTCGCCGATCCGGCAGCCGTCGCCGATATAGGCGGGGCCGACCCATTTGACGCCGGCCCCGGCCGTCACGTCGCTGCCTACATATATACCGGGCTGCACCTGCCGGCCGGGGATAGTTACTTTTACCCGCCCGTCCAGCATGTCAAACTGCGTCTGCCGGTACTGCTGCAGATTGCCGATGTCCGACCAGTAGCCGGAGGCGACGTAGCCGAACAGCGGCTGCCGCTCGCTCAGCAGGCCGGGGAACAGGTGCGTGCTGAAGTCGTATTCATCCCCCGGTTCCATACGCTGCAGGATGTCCGGCTCCAAAATGTAGATGCCGGTATTGACCGTATCGCTGAACACTTCCCCCCAGCTCGGCTTCTCGAGAAAACGAACGATCCGGCCGGCCGGGTCGGTCATGACGACGCCGTACTCCAACGGGTGTTCGGCCTGCGTGAGCACGAGCGTCGCGAGCGATTCGTTATCGCGGTGGAAGCGGACCGCGTCCGCCAGGTCAAAGTCGGTCAACGCATCGCCGCTGACGACAATGAACGTTTCGTCGAGAAACGACTCCGCATTTTTGACGCTGCCGGCCGTGCCGAGCGGAGCGGTCTCTTCGAAATAGTGAAGACGGACGCCGAACGCGCTGCCGTCTCCAAAATAATCGCGGATCACATCCGGCAAGTACTGCACGGTCACGGCAATGTCGGTAATGCCGTGCTTTTTTAACAAATCGATCATGTATTCCATACAAGGGCGGCCTGTCAGCGGCACCATCGGCTTCGGTACATGACAGGTTAAGGGGCGAAGTCTCGT
The DNA here is from genome assembly GCF_910593845.1 of Paenibacillus solanacearum. Lineage (GTDB taxonomy): Bacteria > Bacillota > Bacilli > Paenibacillales > NBRC-103111 > Paenibacillus_G > Paenibacillus_G solanacearum. Next base: position 36,805 of record NZ_CAJVAS010000011.1, read on the forward strand.
TCCTTTGCCACCGGCCATGATAACGGCTTTCATGCGCAACACTCCTCTTGTAGTTAGAAAATGAACCGGGCGGCAGACGGCAGGATGAAGCGCAAGCTTAGACGCTTCCTGCCAGCACCGGAGCCTGTTCATGCGTCAGCTTGCGGTATTCACCCGCCACGCCTTCGGCGATCCGCTCCAGCAGATACCGTTCCCGGAGCTTGCGGAATGCCGCCTCCGCCATGCGATGGCCGAGCTGCGGCTGCAATAGCAGATCGCTGACGTGCCAGGCCAGCGATTCGACATGGCCGGGCAGCGCCTTGTAGCCGTCGACGCCATGCTCGACCATCTCCGCCAGCCCGCCGGTGTCGGAGATGACGACCGGTCTTCGGTGCTTCATCGCCTCCAGCGCTACGATGCCGAACGGCTCGTACAAGCTCGGGATGACGCAAACATCGGCCGCGCGGTACAGCGCCGCCTTCGTCTCGTCGTCCACGAAGCCGGTGAAGCGGACGCGATCGCCCAGCGGAGCGGCGAGCTGCTTGAGCTCATCGGCCATCGGGCCGGAGCCGCCGATGAAGAGCACCGCGTCCGGGGCGTAGGCCGCTATGCGCGGCATCGCGTGAAGGAGCGTCTGCACGCCCTTCTCGTAGACGAGCCGGCCGATGAAGAACAGCACGGGGCGGTCTTCGACACCGAATCGCCGCTTCGCATCCCGAGCGGCTTCCTCTGAATGCTGCGGATCGAAGTCGCCGCTGTCGAGCCGGATGCCGTTAGGGAATACGAGCACTTTAGGCTCAGGCAGCTGGAACAGCGTCTGCACCTCGCGCTTCATCGACTGGCTGCACACGAGTACCCGTTCCGAGTCATAAGTAAGACGATACTCCAGATGATGAATTTTGTTCGACAGCGCGGAGTGGAGCCGCCCTTGATGGCGGCCCCATTCCGTCGCGTGAATCGTACTGACGAGGGGAACGCCATAGCTCATTTTCAGCTCGCGCGCCGTATGGTACACCATCCAGTCATGGGCATGCAGCAGGTCAATGCGGCCGCCATGCTCTTTCCAGCGCACCAGATGGTCGGTCATCGCCAGGTTCATCTCGAAGGTCCAATGGTAAAAGTCCGTATCGTACGAATGAAGCACCGGGATTCGGTGCACATAAACACCGTTGCGGCGTTCGAAGTCGGGCGCGCCTTCATGCGCGCTTGTGACGACATGCACAATATCGCCGCGGGCGGCCAGCGCCTCCGCCACATCGCAGACGGCGCGGGACAAGCCGCCGACATACTTGGGCGGGTACTCCCAAGCGAGCATTACATGGTTCGGCCGATGCGCCGTTTCCCGCAGTACCTGCTGCCACGGGTCCGCGTCCCGGATGATCGGTATCGGCGATGTGCGCTCGATCGCCACATAGTCCCGATAGTCGATCGCCGGGAAGCAGGAATCTTTGGCTTCGAGCTCGGCGACGAACGCTTCGTCCAGCTGCTCCGCCTCGATCTGATCGCACAGCATCCGAAAGCAGCCCAGATGGTCTTTCGTGCGCCGACAGGCGTATTCGACGACCGTCTTCGAATCCATGATGAACGCCCAGTCGCTGCTCTGCGCCAGCATTAGCTCGCGCGCCGCCTGATTCAGCGCGCGCTTCAGCAGCGAAACGGGGATACGGCCGGCAGCCAGGGTCAGCTGCTCATGCTTCGTCGCCAGGCGGATCATTCGCAGCTCGGCTTCGTGGAGATGCCGGTAGATCCAGTCGTTGTTCCCCTGCAGCCATACTTCCACAGTGGACCCGCGTCCCCAGCTAGATTCGTTCAGCTTGCCGGTATCGGCGACGGGATATTCGTTCAAATACGCCGATGGCGTAATCAGCCCGATGTCATGCTGATCGAATCCGATTTTGCGGAACAGCATTTCGATCCAGAGCGGCCCTTCGTACCACCAATGGCCGTACAGCTCGGCGTCGTAAGGAGAGACGACGATCGGCTTGCGGTCCAGCTGGGCGGCCCAGTGGCGAATTTGATGCTGCCGGTTGAACATGAAGTGGCCGGCATGCGCCGCCGCCTTCGCTTTCGCCCACTCGGGGTTATACGGCTCGCGGTGAGTTCCTTTCCCCGTGATGCGGTAATATTTGATGCCCGTGTTGACCCGCTCATGCGTCGACAGCACGTACGGGCGTATATGCTCCCAGTCCCGCACATCGTTCCAGCCCAAGTCCCAGCCGATGTCGCGGTAATATTCGCGGTAATCGCAGTCCCCCGGGTAGCCCTGCTCGGCGCTCCACACCTGCTGCGACGATTCGGGGTCCCGCGGGAACGCCGAAACGCCGTAGGGCGTCATCAGCGGCGCATACAGCCCCCGGTTGGGGCGGGGCGTCGCATAGGCGACAGCGGACGCATCGGCGATAAAGTAATCGATGCCGAGCGATTTCAGGATGCGGTCGACGCCCGGCGTGAAGCCGCATTCCGGCAGCCATATGCCGCGCGGCTTGCGGCCGAGCAGGCGTTCATGCTCCCGTACGGCCGTCGCCAGTTGGGCGCGGATCGCTTCCTCCGTCTTCATCAAGGGTAAAAATCCATGCGTCGCCGCACAGGTCATAATCTCCAGCTTGCCTTCGTCCTGGTAATGTCTGAACCGGGAAACGACGTTCCGTTCGGCGGCTTCGTACAGCTGCTTCAGCTTGCGAAACCGCTCCGCGTACATGCGGGCGAGCGGAAGAAGCCGGGCGTCCCGGCGAAGCCGGACTATCTCCTTGTCCGCCAGCTCGATCAGCTTGTCCAGATGGGCGGCGAACCGATTCTGCATCAGCGGGTCGGTGCATAAGGAGAGCAGCGTCGGCGTCAGCGACATCGTGATCCGGAAGTCGACGCCATCCGCGGTCAAGCGGTCGAACACTTCAAGAAGCGGAAGATACGTTTCGGTCATCGCTTCATAAAACCAGCGTTCTTCCATGTAATCGTCCCTGTCGTAATGGCGGATATAGGGCAGGTGGGCATGGAGAACCAAAGCCAGATACCCTGAAGGCTCCGGCTTTGGCTGTACGCGATGTAACATAAAAGGACGACCTCATTTCATACAGTTGGAGTACAGATTGAAATTTTCAAAATCCATCGGTGCCATACGGCCAACCGCTTGATGCTGCACTTGCGGTGCGACCGGCACGATCGGGGCGCCCCAGGGCGCTTCGGCGTCTCGCGGCGTTTGCGCCGGGGCTGCGCGAAGCAGCGGGACGAACTGTCTTTCCAGCGTATACACGCCGAGGTCTGCCAAGTAGACCGCGCCCGGAATGAGGCCATGGATATACCAGCTTCCGGCGTCCGGCGTCGTTTCGATATCGAAATAACCGTTCGCGTTGTGACCGTTAAAATACACCGTCGTCACATCGTAGATCCGCAGCACTTTCGGCAGCACCCCGTAATCGCATTCGAAATGCTGGGAGCAGAGCCACCGCTTGCGGTTGCTTACTTCCCAGTACGCATACAGCGTGCGAGGACCTTGCACCATGACATGCAGCAGGTCCTTCTCATACCGGTCCGGCAGCTCGCAGCCGGATGTCGGCCATAACTTCACGGATACGCCTCCTCGCCCGAGATATCTATTACATAATTTGCAGGAAGCGGCGATGCTATGCATTTTCCGCAGGAAAGGGAGCAGGAGGAAACATTTAACTGGCACATTTCGCAGTGAAAAAAGAGGATTTTTGTGAGCTGAGGTCGAATAAAAGTTGGGATAGCGGTCTGCGCATTCTTTTTTAGAAACGACAATACTGGCATGGAATATATATAAATGAGAAGACAAGATAGGAGACAGGGGGACATGTCGATGAGTTTTTGTTGCGGGGCAAGCATGATCGGAACCAAGGGGACGTTAAAGCATATCCGGACGCAAATTCATAATGTGCCGCTGTTGTTTTGTCCGGTATGCCACCGGGTGGAGGTTCACCATCTGGTGGAGAACGAATATGAAATATTGGCCGAATACGCGCATGGCGACGGAGCGCCGGAAGTGGATTTCCAGGAGTATGTGGAGAGCCGCGACCAGGCCGAGCTGTTCGAGAACTGCGTCAACAACGAGAACGAAGAGCCGCTGGACGTGGTGCGCAGCCAGATCGACATGGCGCTGGACCTGCTGATGGTGGCCAAGCAGATGAATGACGCCGAGTGGGAGCAGCAGCTGAAAGAGCGGCTGAACGTCTTGAGCAAGCGGCGCCACAAGCTGAAGAGCAAGAACACCATGCGAGGCCGTTAATACGGAACTTTCCTTTCGTCCCTTCCCCGCGATACGTTTAGCAGGGGCAATGCGTCGGACCTACGACGCTTGCACATAAGCCGCATTGGCGATGCCGGAGCAGATGCTTTCCCCCGGGTACGCCGTTATTTCGGCCTGTCTAAAAACAGCGGATTGAGGGACGTTTTTTTGTAAAAACGGGCGTTGGCAGCGATATCCTTATTTTCCGGGAACCCCCTTGAAAATAACGTTTCAATCGCGCGTCTCTGACCCCCGTAATTCCAGTGATTATAGCGAAAATTTTAGTGCGAGGTGGAACGATTGCTGCTTGTTTTATTTAAGAAGTTTCTCGGGAAACGACAGTCACACCACCCCGATTCGGGGAACACGCAGACCCCGGAGCAAATTGTAATCTGTATCCAGGAAGGTGATTTACGTCTGCGCAACCAGTTCATTACGGATTATCAGCCGTATGTAGCCAAGGTGACCAGCAGATTTTGCAAACGATATATCGACCCCGCTCGCGACGATGAATTCAGCATCGCGCTTGGTGCTTTCAATGAGGCGATTAACCAATTTTCGCCCCAAGCCGGGAGGTCTTTTCTGGGCTTTGCCGAGCAGGTGATTCGCCGTCGGCTGATTGATTATGTCCGCAAAGAGCAGCGCTTCTCGCAGCAAATCCCGTACAGCACCTTCGAGGTGGAGGACGAGGAAGACAACGCGGTGAATCCGATTGAAATTCACCAGGCGATCGAGGAGTACGAGAAGGAGAAGAGCGCCGAGGAACGCCGCGGTGAAATTATCGATCTGAACCGCTGCCTGACCGATTTCGGCATCCGGTTCGGCGATTTGGTCGATGCTTCCCCAAAGCATGACGACTCCAGACAGGCGCTGTTCGGTATTGCCCGCAAGCTGTCGCGAGACCCGGAGTTGATGCGGATCATGGTCGCCAAACGGATGCTTCCGATTAAAGAATTGCTCGATCAGGTGGAAGTGTCCCGCAAGACGCTTGAGCGCAACCGTAAGTTTATTATTGCAGTCGCTCTGATTTATAACGGGCCATACCCGTATCTCAGAGAGTATTTACATATCAGAGACGACTCGGAAGAAGGGGGGGTTGCGAGTGAATAAAGGGGTTGTCATGGAAGTTTCGGACAAAAGCATCATTGTGATGCGGCCGGATGGCAAGTTCGAACGGGTATCCCGCAAAAAGAGAAAATGCGAAATCGGCGAAGAGATTACATATGCCGAACCCGGAATTAATTGGCGAAGCCCGTCTGTCGCAGGACGCTCCGCGATTGCGGCGGCGGTGATCTTCTGCCTGGTGCTGTTCGCCAGCTTCAATGGCAAGCTGGGAAGTCCCGAAGTCATTGCTTACATATCGATGGATATTAACCCGAGTATCGAGATGGGCATCGATATGAACGAGAATGTGCTTGAGCTTCGCGGACTGAACGATGACGGCAACGAATTGGTACAGGATGTCAGCTACAAGGGAGAGAAGCTCGAAGCGGTCGCATCCCGCCTGCTGGATAAGGCCGAGGAAAAATCGCTTGCGAAAGGAGAGGCGGAGATCGTCATCGCCAGCACCGTCGTTCAGGAGAACGCCAAGGTCAGCGATACGCAGCTCGCCGCCAAACTGCAGGAGCAGGTCACCAAACACATCGAGAAAGCGCATCCGGCCGAGGCGAGCTCTTACCAGGTTGCGGCATTCGCCGCACCGCAGGAGGTACGCCAGGCAGCGGTTCAGAACGGTGTTTCCATGGGCAAATACACCGTGTATTTGAATGCCAAAAACAGCGGGACGGACGTGACGCTGGATGAGCTGAAGAAAGGGTCGGTATTGCAGCTTTCGAAGGATAAGCCGGAAATATCGAAGGTCATCCAGAAGGGCTCCATCCCGAGCAAATCGGATATCAAGAAGCTCGTGGAAGAAGAGAAGTCGGGGCAGCTGGACAAGAAGCTGGAAGAGAAGCTCAAGGAAAGAAAAGACAACAACGGCAAAGGCTCCGCGACCACGGGCAGCCAGCCGGGTAAAACCAACGGGCAGACGAATCAAAACAACCAAGCCGTGAAAAACGGCCAAGGCAGTCCGATGAACCAAAACGGACAAAACGGGCAAAATGGCAAAACGGATCCGAAAAAGCCTGGCTTTTCCCTTCCCGGCAAGCCGACAGACAATAAAGGCAACAACCGGGACGACAAGGACGATAACAAGAAGGATGACCGTAAGGATAATAAGTCGACGCCGGTCATCACTAGGCCCGGGACGAATCCTTCGAATCCGCAGACCAAGCCGGGAACGCCGAATCCCGGAACCGTTCGGCCTGGAGACAAACAGGACGATCGTAAGGAGCAGGATAAGAAGAAAGAAGAAGACCGGAAACGGGAAGAAGCTCAAAAAAATGAAGAACAGCGCCGGAAGGATGAAGCCGCCCGGCGCTTAGAGGAGCAAAAAAAGAAAGCGGAAGAGCAGAAGCGGGAGCAGGAGAAGAAAGAACAGGAAAAGAGAGAGCAAGCGAAGAAGGAACAGGAGAAAAAAGAGCAAGACAAGCGCGAGCAGGACAAAAAAAATCAGGATAAGCGGGATCAGGATAAAAAAGATCAAGATAAAAATAACGATCGCAAATCCGACGATTCCAAAAAGAACGACGGGAATGACAACGACAAGTGGAGAAGCGGCGGACGGTGAATTAGCGCCGTCCAAGCGATATTTGTTGTCACCCGTCGGAGCGCAGACAGCCGTTAACCGATCGGCGGTCTGCGCTATTTGTTTGCGCCGCGTCTCTGATTATATCGGGGCATGTCTGTTTTTTTGCAGACGTTTGCACTATAATGATCACATACTTACCGTTCATTGATTTAAACCGAATTACGCATGGGAAAAGGGAGATGGAGCTACGTGCGATACACGATGTTTGGCCAGACGGGCAGCCGGGTTTCTTCGCTTGGCTTTGGCGCGATGAACTTGCCGGGCGTACCTTTCGAACAGGCGAAGGCGGCGCTGAACTATGCGCTGGATGAAGGCATCAACTATATCGATACGGCCGCAGGATACCGGAACAGCGAGGAGATTATCGGGGACAGCATCTCGCACCGCCGTTCCGAATATTTTCTCGCCACCAAGACGAACAAGCGCGACTACAAGTCGGCGATGGAAGAGATGGAGCGCAGTTTGACTCGCATGAAGACGGATGTGATCGACCTGCTCCAGGTTCATTATGTCAACACCGTTCAGGAGTTTAAAGCGGCAATGGAAGAAGACGGCGCCTATCAGGCGGCGCTGGAGATGAAGCGCAAAGGGCATGTCCGGTTTATCGGCATTACCGGCCACCGTCCGGAGCTGCTCGCCAAGTGGATCAGCAAAGGACAGTTCGACCAGGTGCTCTTCCACCTCAACCTGGCGCAGCCGTTCGCGCTGCAGGAGCTGATTCCCGAAGCGACGCGCCAGAACATGGGCAAGACGGCAATGAAGCCGCTCTCGGGGGGCTTTATTCAGCCGGTTTCCAAGGCGATCCGCTACCCGTACAGCCAGGATGTGCACACGATCATCTCGGGGATGGTCAGCATCGATGAGGTGAAGGAAAATATCGCGGCGATGCGTGAAGAAGTGGGCGACGAGGAACGGCATGAGCTGGAGCAGCTGGCGCTGGAGCTTGGAAGCCATAACTGCCGGCGCTGTAACTATTGCTCCTGTCCGATCGGGGTTACCATCCCGGATATTATGATCTCGAGCCAAGTTCGCCAGACGTTCGGCCTGCTGCCGAAGGGGGACGGATTTTATGAGCGGCAGAAGGATAAAATTTTGTCCTGTGCCGACTACGAGCCCTGTAGGGAGAAGCCGCTGTGCGAGGAGAAATGCCCATACCATTTGCCGATGCAGCAGGTGGTACAGCAAGCGGCCGGATATTTTAACGCCGGGTAGGTCGCTGCCCGGACATCAAAAAAGTGGATTTTCCGGAAGCTTGCTAACGGAAAATCCACTTTATGTTTTATTGGCGCAGCGCTAGGCCTGCATGGTCGTGTTGCCGCCGGCAACGGAGGAGGCTTCTGCATTCGGAGCGGTGCCCATCAGCTGCATACCGACATTCTCCAGATCGTTCACCCGGATAACGAGCCGGGTTACTTCCTCGGTGGTCACCGACAAATTCCGGGTCCGCTCGGCGAGCTGCGGCAGGTCGATGCCGACCCAGCCCCGCTTGCGCGGATGCACGCACAGATCGAAAGGCAGTACTCCGAGCGACACGGCGTCGTTGTCGGTCGCGGCGTCGGTCTGATCCGATCCGGCGACGGATTCGAGCCGGAAATACAGTTTGTTTCGCTTCCACTGCACATAGCCGGGAGCGAACGTAATGGCGACTGCCGCTTCGTCCCCTTCGCCATGCTTGGTAAATCGGGCTTGCTTCTTCTTACTGGAATGAATGTATTGATTTTGAATATCCGGCAGCAGCAGCACAATTACGATCGGCAGGCCGCTGGCCGCGTACAAATACTGAGTCGATTCGAATACAATCGCAAGCGCTACCAAGGCTAGGAACAGCACGATAGACACGCTCAGCCATAGTCCCTTCGGTTTGGACATGAATGAAATCCCCCAGATGATCATAAAATCAGTCAATATTCTTATTCTATCATAAGATGCAAAGCCTTTGAAGATGTTTGCTTTGGTCGGCTTACCAATAATTATTGTAAATAATGCCTGTCCGTCTGTCTTCTGCGGCGGGAGGAAGTAATAGGCGAGCTTAGGCGAACTGGAACAATGGCGCCGGTTGCGGTTATACTAGAGAGTAAGCATAACAAACCGTAAGGGAGAACAGAAGGATGCCAGCAGATCCTAAAGATACAGGAATCAATCATCGCATTCCGCCGGGCCAGACGCTGACGGAAGGCTTTCCGGTGCTGCATTATGGAAGCGTGCCGTATTACAACGATATGGGCAAATGGGACTTGCGCCTATTCGGATGGATTGAAGAAGAAGTCACGTTCAGCTACAAGGATTTCCTGGCGCTGCCGCGGAGAGAGTTCAAGAATGACATTCACTGCGTCACCACCTGGTCCAAGCTGGACAATGTGTGGGAAGGCGTCGCGGTCTCGACGCTGATGGAGCATGTGAAGCTGAAGCCGGAGGCGAAGTTCGTCATGCTCCACGGCGAGCACGGCTGGAGCACGAACTTGCCGCTGGACGATTTTTTGCGGGACACGACGTTCCTCGGCATCAGGCATAACGGGCAGCTCTTAACCCCCGAGCACGGCTATCCGGTACGGGCGGTCGTCCCGCATCTGTATTTCTGGAAGAGCGCCAAGTGGCTGCGCGGCATCGAGTTCATGGAGAAGGATAAGCCGGGTTTTTGGGAGCGGAATGGATATCACATGTATGGAAATCCCTTTAAAGAGCAAAGGTACGATTTTGATTAGTTATTAGAGTGTTAGAGCGATAATGGCGTTTCATTAAAATAGAGCGACCTCCTGATAACCTCCTGATGGGCATTTTGAGGCTAGGACCTCGTGTACAACCCCCATCGTGCGAGGCGCTCATTTTTTGTTTACGCTTTGAATTTTTTCTGCGATCTGTCCGTTGAGTGCTGCGATCTTCCCCCGCTACCTTTCATAATTCTTTCATTCCGCTCTGTTAAACTGTTTACGGGTCATACTTATTGGCCGTTGGCGAGGCGGCTCGCCGAGGTAAGCGAACAGGAGCAGAAACGGAGATGAAATGTTGAAAAAGCAGCTAGTCATAGGGTTGATCGTGTTACTTGTCGGAATGCCTTTATGGGTCGCCGAGCCCTTGCGGGTCGAAGCCGCCTATACGTTTAGCGGGGGGAATGGCAGTCTGGGGAATCCCTACGTCATTATGACGGCGGACGATCTGAATCACGTCCGGGATAGCCTGAACTCGCACTATAAGCTTGGTGCGGACATCGATCTGTCTTCGATAGCCAACTGGGTGCCGATCAGCCCTTTTGGCGGGAATTTTGATGGCGGTCATTATACGATCAGCAACCTGACCATCGATTCTTCTTTGCCCGAAGTAGGTTTGTTCGGGTTTGTTAATTCCGCTATTGCAGGTCCGACTCTAACCGTGATCAAAAATGTGCAGTTGGAGAATGTGCAGATTACGAGCAGATCTTTAATTGCTAAGGTTGGAGGATTGGTAGGGGCAGCCGATGCCTGGACCGCGCTGGATCGTATTTCTGTGAGCGGTGAAATAACCGGAGTAGGTTCTTGGGCAGGGGGCATATCAGGGCAATCGTTCAATATTGTGTCCAACAGCGAAGCGCATGTTCATTTAAATGGCAGTTTCAACTATGCAGGGGGATTAACCGGGTATAATGTATACGGCATTTCAACAAGCTATGCAACCGGCGATGTGACAGTGACCGGCAACGGTAATATGGCCGGGGGGCTGCTCGGACATGGGACAGGGGAAATATCCAACAGCTATGCAACGGGCCGCATTGAAGCTAGTAACCCTAGTAGTTTTGTAGGTGGGCTAATAGGGTATCCTGGGAAAGCCATTACGAACAGCTATGCGTCGGGGGGGCTCGTTAAAGCTGCAGGAAGCGGAAAAATCGGGGGCTTGATTGGTAATAGCAACAATCCGCCCTATACCATTACTAAATCTTACTGGAATATAACCGATAATCCGGGTATAACCACCTTGGGGACGATGCCAGGAACGGACGGGGCTGTACAGAAGTCCAATATGAAGGAATTGATTACTACAGGGGGATGGGACCCGGCGATTTGGGGCATGCAGGAAGGGATCAGCGCTCCTTACTTGAAGACATTTTCGCCGGTGTTAAGGGTCGCGCCTATTTCAACTACATACTACACAGAGCCGGCCGGCAATGTGCTTCAGGTTTCGGGTCATATCCGGGATGGAAGCATCGGCGAGCCCTTGACGATCCGCATAGCGATACAAGATCATATGGATGCAACCGTGACCGATTATGTATATGAAATGCCGGCTACAGGCGACAAGCAGACTTTTAGCTGGTCAACGCGAATCGATGATCAACGCTACCCGGAAGGAACGTATACGCTGAATATAACGGTGGAAGATACGGTTGCGGGACATGAACAACAGCAGTCCTTCTCATTCGATGTGCAGGATGTAACCGCTCCGCCTGTGCCGATCGTGACGAACCTAATGCCTGAACAGGTGCTGGGACAGTCCACACCCGCGGTCAGCGGCACGGCGGAGGCTGGAAGCACGGTGACCGTTGTAATGGACGGGACTGACGCAGGAACGGCAACCACAGATGCAAGCGGGAACTGGACGTGGACGCCGCCATCGGCTCTGAGCGAAGGAGCGCACACGGTGCAGGCGCGAGCGTCAGACACAGCGGGGAATGCGAGTGCGCCTTCGGCAGCACGTACGTTTACGGTGGACACCATCGCGCCGACGGCAGCTGTTTCCAGTGCGGGAAGCGGCACGGTCAACGGATCCTTTCCCGTAACCATCACTTTTAGCGAAGCGATTCAGGGCTTTACGGAGCATGATTTGGAGATCGAGAATGGATCCGTATCGAATTTGGTTATCGTGACTTCGACGAAATATTCCGCCACGGTTAGCCCGACGACTAGCGGGCGAGCTGTGAAAGTAACCGTAGCTCCAGGGACCGTAACCGATGCCGCAGGCAACGTTAATCCTCAGTCGAATACGCTGCTTGTCCAGTATGATACGACCAAGCCGGTCGCCGTCTTCGGTAATTTTACGCCTGGCGAGCTGTTTCAAGTACCGCCAGCAGCGGTTACCGTTTCTGTCTACGAAGCGGTATATTGGATTGCCGGAGGAGCCCAGTTAGATGCCGGGAATGCATTGCCGCTCATCAGCATGGACAAGGATGGTGCAGCTTTTACGGCCTATATGGCAAGTTTTGATGCACAGTCCCATGTATTTACTATAAGTTGGAATGGTCCCGTGCAGGATGGGGAGTATGGGGTGCTGGTGGCCGGGAATGTGGTGAGAAATGTATATCACAATATTCTCGATGCAGCGCGTGCGAGCTTTATAGTTGACCAGACTCCGCCTGCGGCGCCAGTGCTCGTAACGCGAACGAATGGGGAGTGGACGAATGATGCTGCACCGGTGATCGGCGGAACGGCGGAGCCAGGATCAGCGGTGACCATCCGGCTGGATGGAACGGCAGCAGCGACGGTAACGGCAGCAGGTGATGGGAGCTGGAGCTGGACGCCAAGCTCACCACTGTCCGAAGGTGCGCATACGGTGAGTGCAAACGCAGCGGATGCGGCAGGGAATACGGGCAGCTTCTCGACCGAGTATACGTTCATGGTGGATACGCAGCCTCCGGTTATAACACTTGTAGGTGATGCTTGGATTGTTCTTACGGCGGGTGACCCATTTATTGATCCCGGCGTGACTGTGACGGACATGGAAGAAAGCATTCCGGTTATGATTACAGGCAGCGTAGATGATCAGGTTACAGGCACTTATATCCTGCAATATGATGCGCAGGATCGAGCGGGGAATGCTGCAGTACCAGTGATGCGTACTGTACAAGTGAATGTGAGGAGTACAGATCGTACGGATAGTACGGATAGTACGGATAGTACGGATAGTACGGATAGTACGGATAGTGGTGGCGTCCAGCTACCTGGCAATGCGAACCTTGATCAGCTTAACGTGAAAGCCGGCGGAGATGAACTGGCGTTAACGCCGGTATTTGCAGCAGAACAGGCAAGCTACCGAGTTGAAACATCAGCAGATGAGGTATGGATCGAGGCAGTCGCTTCAGATGCGAATGCCATTGTAAGGCTAGGGGAAGCAGCGCTTACCCAGGGGACAACAGTCTCCCTTACAAGGGGTGACAATGTGTTCGAGCTTATCGTCGAAGCGGAGAATGGCGCGGTCAAATCGTACAGCTTGACCATTCAACGTCAGACAGGGACAGCACCATCACCATCACCATCGCCAGTGCCCGTACCAGCGGAGAAGCCGGCTTGTACGTTCCTTGATATCAAGGGGCATTGGGCTGAGAAGAACATTTGTGAAGCTGCAAGGGAAGGGATTGTGAACGGGAAATCGGATACTGAATTTCACCCCGAAGGGCTCGTTACACGCGTAGAGTTTGCGGCCATGCTGCTTCGCACATTTGGAGCTGTTTCTGGACCTGCTGCGGATAAGGTATTTACCGATCAAGGCCATATCCCCGCTTGGGCAGCAAATACGGTAAGCAGGGCAGTGGAAATCGGCATCTTGCAGGGATATCCAGACGGTTCGCTTCAACCTATGCAGACCGTGAGCCGATCAGAAATGGCTGTCATGATGGTAAGGGCCGCGAAGTGGGATGTCGAGCAAGGGCAAATGACTTCCTTTGCCGATGAAGCCGATATTCCGGCTTGGGCCAAAGGATTCGTCTATACCGCTGCAAAGCGGGGGTTGTTGAATGGACGTGACGGCAATCGATTTAGCCCATCCGAGCCGGCGACCCGGGCGGAAGCGGCCACAATCCTGCTGCAGTTGCAGCGTGTTCTTGACGATATGTCCGGTGAATTGACAGATTAGAAATCGCCAATGATTTGACAAGGCAATAGATTCAGGCCGGTCCGGTACGTCATTGTTAATGACCTATCGGTTCGGCCATTTTTTGTCCTTGCACAAACCTGGGTAAACCTTACAAAAGCTGACTCCATGGTCGATATATAATAGAAAGAGTCTTAGCGCTTTAAGTCAAACATAAGGGACCTATTTTATGACTACAACAACGCAGCTTATCTTTATGATTGCATCCGTGACTATGACATGCATCATCTTTATTTTTGTATACGGGTTTAGAAAAGAACGCGGTATACATTATTTGCTCGGTGTGATCGTTTGCCGCATTATTTATGTAAGTGGCGTTATTATGGAGAGAAGCAGCGATACCTTACAGGAGAAGCTTTTTTTTCGTAATATCCATCAAACCGCTTTAGACCTAATGGTCCCGTTCTTTGTCTTGTTCGTACTTGAACTGGTCGCCTACGATAAGCTATTAAGGATACGTGGGAAAATGATGCTGATCGTAGCATTCGCGCTCTGGTCGATGCTGATGTGGTTCGATTCAGATCTTCATGTGATCTATCGTAAGATTGAGCTCCATGACGGTCATCTGGTAGTGGCCAAAACGATCTATTCGATCACATTCTCTATGATTTGCTACAGTATGTTGGCTGTATGTTTTTATTTTTTATTTCAGTATGTACGGAATATCCGTAAAGATATGCGCAGCCCGGGGATGTGGGTTCTATGTCTGATCTCGATTTCGGGTATCATAGAGATTGTCAAATTAATCAACCCCGGGTGGTCATCATGGCTGCTTCCCATGTCGGTTTACTGTAGTTTCTTAGGGATGTTGGTGCTAATCATCTTATTGCGATATAAATTTTTCTCGCTCGTTCCTTTTGCCAGAAACATTGTGCTGGATACGCTTCAGGAAAGTATTCTGATTGCGAATGCCTCAGGCAAAGTGATCGATAGCAATAAGCAGGCTTCCCAGTGGTTTTCAAAGATGGGCTATGCGAGCCTTTCCGGCCGGAATATCTCGGAACTATTGGAGCGTTGGCCCCATTGGAATACGTTGTGCCAGTCTATGCAGCAAGGCAATGTAGAGATTGACGCTTGGCTGGATGGTGGAAGAAACGTTTACAGCGTGAACGTATATCCGCTGCAAACGCTGCGCAGGAAGGAACAGGGAAGTATTTCGCTTATCTTTGATATTACGGAGAAGCAGCGCCATCTGGATCAAATTGCTCAGCTTAACCAGTTGAAGGACCAGTTGTTCACGATCGTATCGCATGATATTCGTAGTCCGTTGGCATTGCAATTTCAACTCGTTGAATTGCTGGAGGAAGAACGAGACCGTTTCGGTACGGATCACCGGGAAATTGTTGAAATGCTGGGCGACCAGATTCGGAATACACTCGGAATGGCTACTAATTTGTTGGAATGGTTTCGCAGCCAGCGGGAAGACATGGCTCTTCGTCCACAGTTACTGGAGTTGTCTGAGGTTGTGGAGGAATGTTGTCATGTGCTTCATATTAAAAGCGAGGCCAAGCAGATTAGGGTGCATCATCACATTGCTTCAGGCACTCGTGTGTATGCTGACCGGGAAGCGCTTGGATTAATTATTCGTAATTTGGTATCCAACGCGATTAAATTTACCGGATGGGGCGGTTCAATCCATGTACATGCTCAGTTATCGGGAGATAAGGTGATCGTTTCTGTCCGCGATAATGGAGTTGGTATGGAAGAGGATCAGGCTCGCCAGTTATTTAGCGAGAATCAGCTCCATTCATTGCCCGGCACGATGGGAGAGAAAGGCGCGGGACTTGGTCTTCTCGTTAGCCAACAGTTCGTACAACGAAGCGGCGGAAGGATATGGGTGGAAAGCAAAGCAGGCCAAGGAAGCGTATTTTACTTCACCATGAGAGGGGAACAGCGTGATGAAAGTTCTCATAGTTGACGATGAGCCAGCCATGCTGTTTGCTATGAGGCGAATGCTATCGACTATGACAGGCGTGGAGCTTGTTGGTAGCTTCCAGAATGCGGCAGGGGTACTGGATTTCGTCCGGAACGGGGACGCGGATCTAGCATTTCTGGACATCAAGATCGCTGAGGATAACGGATTAGAGCTGGCCCGCCGCTTGCGTTCGCTGCGCGCGGAGCTTGATATCGTGTTTACTACCTCGCATTCAGAATTTGCGCTCCATGCTTATGATGTTTATCCATTGGACTATATGGTTAAGCCCATTTCCCAAAAACGTCTAGCCCAGACGATTACTCAAGCATCTAGCAGACGGAATGCTTCTTCTGGTGGCGCTAGCGGCCTCACGCTTCATCGGCTGACGGTTCGGAGTCTGGGCTGCTTTGAGGCCAGTAGTAAGCAAGCGGGTGCTGTAAAATGGATCTCCAAAAAAAGTATGGAGTTATTCGCCTATTTGCTCGTTCACCGGGGGCGAAGCGTAACCAAAATTCGAATTTTGGAGGATATTTTCCCGGAGAGGCCTCTTAAGAATGCGGAAGCGTACCTCAATACGGCGGTGTATCAACTTAGGAAAGCATTGTCGCCGCATGGGTTCAAGGAAATGGTCATTTCAGCGCAAGAACAGTATCGTGTGGACTTGGATCAGGTAGATGTCGATTTTATTCAATTTGAGCGCGACGTGAAGGAATTATCCGAAATCGACGCAGCGAATGTAGCAGCGGCAATCGACCTGGAGAAGCAGTTTGCAGGCGAGCTGTTCGAGAATCATTCCTTTGTATGGGCCACTGCGGAACAGGAGCGTTTGGCCATACTATACGATTCCTTTGCCAAGCGTCTCGCAATGTGGCTGCTGGATCGGAGGCAATATAGAGAAGCAGTGCAAATTGCGAGAAGACTTGCGTCTCGTAATGAATTTGAAGAAGAATCCAATCTGCTTCTGTTGAATTTATACGGAGCCGCAGGAGACCGGCAGTCCCTGCATAACCATTATGAGCATTATAAGCAGTTGCTGCTTCAAGAGCTTGGCCTTCAGCCTTCGTTGATGGTACAACAGCTATATGAACAATATCGGTGAGCACAAAGGCTGATAGACCCGTTAAGCTGAGCCGAGTTTGAACCCTTTTAACTTTTCGACAAATTTAACCTTCCTCCCCAGATCGTATAACCCATGCCTACATAGGCCAATCCCCAGAAGAAAGCAATATACTTATTGTCCTCTACCGGCAGCGCCATGGATAAGAGCATCATGACCAGCAGAGCGATGACCCAGCGGGGGAATACGTTCGCCCGATAAGAAAGAAATGTGAATACCGGCGTTCCTCCTGTCAATCCAATCAGAACGAGCATGCGCATAAAGGCAGGCGCTACGCCGCCGGGATGAAGTGCCGGATCAGCGGATTGGAGCATAGTCCACAGCATGCAGGCTGTCGCGATGTTGCCGATAATCAGCGCGAGAATGGTGATAAACCCGACTATTCCCGTTTCCCTCGATTGAACCATAAAGACGGCAATGGTGCCGATAGACATAAGAATGCTTGCGACGAATCCGAAGACCAGCTCCGGGAGGCTGTCCGTCCCCCAGATCATGGAGCTTGGCGTCATCCCCATACGGCAGAGGCCGGCCAGCAGGCAAATGAGGCCCAGCCATTGAATCGCTCGTGCTTCATTCATTGTCAGTGCAACCTCCTCCCGATCCATATCGCTTATGTTAGCTAGCTCGAGTATAGTCGACGGGAGATCATGGTAAACAGAGCAAGGAGCTCACGATGTTCGGGGAACGAAAAATGGGATGCTTTTCGGGAAATTCGGGAACGATCCGGGAAGTTGCGTATTCTCCGTATTCAGGCTGCAGGCCGGTCGCTATAATAGAGGTAGATTTCCAATCGGAGGGGGTTCCATGCAGCAAATGCAAGAGGAGAGCGCCGATCGAGCAGCGGAGCCCGCAGCTCGGAAGCCGCAAAAAGTGCTCCTTGTCGGTCTGCAATGTTTTGCCGCTTTGTTCTCTCTGTTTACGGCAGTATTATATTGTACGGGGATCCCCAAGTACTACCAGAAGCTCGTTGCCACTTGCATTGTAGACGGATGCGG
The DNA here is from genome assembly GCF_910593845.1 of Paenibacillus solanacearum. Taxonomy (GTDB): domain Bacteria; phylum Bacillota; class Bacilli; order Paenibacillales; family NBRC-103111; genus Paenibacillus_G; species Paenibacillus_G solanacearum. The sequence continues at coordinate 54,580 of NZ_CAJVAS010000011.1, forward strand.
CCGTTTCGTACCCGCCATGCCGCTTGAGAATGCGGGAGCGATTCACCTGTCCCTGGAAACTTATGCCGTCCTGTTCGTATTTATTGATGTGTTGTTTACATTTGTGTATTACGGGGCTGCGCTGCTTCTTTTGTGGAAAGGCTTTCGCGAACCGATGGCCCTTCTGGCCTTCTTGGCCTTGGTTGCGTTCGGCACTTCGTTTCCTTCGTTAACTTCCGTCGCTTTTCAAGGGTTATTCGCCCAGGAACGGTGGTTTGAATTTGTAGCGACGCTCGGCTGGGTGGGATTATCGCTATTGTTTTTGCTTTTTCCCAACGGTTCGTTTGTGCCGCGATGGACGGCGGGCGTGTTTATCTTGATTGTGGTTGTGAATGTCAGCAGTTTTTACAATCGCGGCCTCATCTGGAACGAGATAAGCGGTTCCGCCTATCTTCTGGTGTTATGGCATGTAGGCTTGACGGCGATTCTGATTTATTCGCAAATATACCGGTATGTCAAAGTATCCTCGGCGGCGCAGCGCCAACAGACCAAATGGGTTGTGTACGGGCTTGCCGTCGGCATGACCGGGTTTATCGGCATGAGCATTTTGTTCGACCCTCGTCTGAATGACGGGAGCGCCCTGACTTACGTGTATCTCAATGCGATTCTTAATGTAAGCCTGCTTGCCATCCCGCTCACGCTTACGATGGCCGTACTGAGGCGCCGGTTGTGGGATATCGACCCGCTCGTCAACAGAACGCTGGTATACGGCGCCCTGTCTTTTTGCGTGGCTGCGATCTATATTGTGTCGGTTTATTACTTGAGCCGCTTATTCGAGACCAAACATAATCTGTTCATCTCCTTAGCGTCGACGGCCATTGTGGCGGTCGCCTTCGCCCCGTTAAAGGAAAAGCTGCAGCGGCTCATTAACCGGATGCTGAAAGGCCGCCACGACGATCCTTATGCGGTATTGCTGGAGCTGGGAAGCCAGCTGGTCCGGCCGATGGCGCCGGAGTCGATGCTGGAGGCGCTCGCTTCTACCATTCGGGAATCGCTAAGGTCGCCTTACGCAGGCATTGCTATCGGCGTGGGAGGACAGGACGCTTTTGTCGCCTCGTCCGGGGCGCCTCATCATGAGGTGCTGTCATTTCCCATCATCCATCTCGGGGAAAAGCTCGGCACGCTCTACTTATCCCCTCGTTCGCCGGGGGAGGCGTTTTCGTCGGAGGACAACAAATTTCTGGAGGTGCTCCTGCACCAGGCCGGCCCGATCGTTGAAAATGTGAATATGACTTTAGGCATGAAGCTGCTGGCAAAGGATTTGCAAGAATCCCGCGAACGACTGGTCTTGGCCAGAGAGGAGGAACGCCGGCAAATACGCAAAAATTTGCATGACGATTTAGCCCCGCGTCTTGCCGCGCTGGCGCTCAATGCGGCCACGGCGGAGAAATATGTCATGAAGCAGCCCGATATTGCCATAGAGATGCTGGGGGATCTTCGAAAAGTGATACGTGCGACAGTGGATGAGATTCGGACGCTCGTTCATGATTTGCGTCCGCCGTCTCTGGATGAGCTCGGAATTATCGGTGCGGTTCAAGAAAGAATCAACGAGCTGAATAAGCCGGCGAGGCTGCTTGCGGATGAGCAGGGAACGACGCCGATTCACATCCGGCTGCATGAACCGCCGCTGCTGCCGGTTTTGCCGGCGGCGGTGGAGGTGGCCGCGTACCGCATTGTTACGGAATCGCTGACCAACGTGATTAAACATAGCCAAGCTACCGAATGCACGGTCAAGCTCGATGTGTCGTCTCTACAGCAGCTGATCATCGAAGTTGCGGATAACGGCGCGGGTCTGCAGTCTTCTTACACGCAATGGCTTCCGGGCAAAGGCGGCATCGGACTCCAGTCGCTCCGAGAACGGGCGGCGGAACTGGGCGGACATTGTTCGATTGAACCAGCGGAGCATGGCGGCACGCGGGTGCGGGCTATATTGCCGATTTATTCGAAGGAGGCGCAAGAACATTGAGAATCGTGATAGCAGAGGATCATCCGTTATTCCGCAGCGGTGTGCGTAATTTGCTGAGAACGACGGATGATCTCGAAGTGGTGGGAGAAGCGGCATCCGGGGAGGAGGCGCTGGCGCTTGTGGAGCAGCTGCAGCCCGACCTGGTGCTGATGGATATCCGCATGCCCGGTATGAACGGGATCGAAGCGACGCGGCTGATCAAGGAAACGCATCCGGCGGTCGAGGTGCTGATCTTGACGATGTTTCGAGACGACCAGTCGGTTTTTACCGCGATGCGGGTAGGGGCCAAGGGCTACATCCTCAAAGATTCGGACGAGGAGGAGCTGCTGCAATCCATCCGGATGGTAGGCAATGGCGGCGCAGTATTCAGCTCGGATATTGCAGGCCGGATGATGCATTATTTTTCCCAACCCCAAACGGTGCCCGCGCAGGATCCCGCCTTTGCGGAGCTCACCAAACGCGAGATGGCGATTTTGGAGCGGATTGCGGAGGGAGACAGCAACGCCGAAATTGCCGCTCGATTGCATATTAGCAGCAAAACGGTAGCCAACTATGTCTCGAACATTCTCAATAAGCTGCAGGTCTCGGATCGCCATGCCGCGAAACGATTGGTTCAAAAAGCGCGCGAGGAATAGGCGAGGATACGCTTCAGGGGAACCCTGACAAGAAAAAGGCCGCTATCTGCATGTTTTTACACGCGGATAACGGCGTATTTTCTCTGCTCTGCAGAAGATTATTTGTGTAGTCCATAAGCGCTTCGGTTTGGAGGGGATAAAGCTTTCCCTTTTATCTCAGGAAATACCACCAGTAAGCCATTTCGAGTGTTTCTCCCATGCCGTTAGGCACATACCCGTAATACATCGCGTCCGCCTCGCCCGAGGTTCCGAGTCCCGAGACACCCAGGACCACCAGTGCCGCTACCGCAAAAGCCATGGCTGCAAAACGAAATTTCTTCATTCAAGTTCTCCACCTTTATTATAAAATGGTTGCCGTTGTTACTTCTACATCTTACCAACCGGATCATCCTTTGTTGTAGAGTAAGCCACTCCTTCTTTTCTATGAATTTTTGGCAGGATGAATTGGGAAATGCATGTGAATGTCGGGAATATTATGAGGGAAATAAAGGAAAGGAAGCCTCCGTCTCACTGCATAAAGTGGCTGATGGAGGCTTCTTTGCGTATGACGGGCTTTTCATGCCCTCTTTACGAAGCGGTGGCCGGTTTGTTCTTCTTCACGCTGACCAGCTGGAATATGACGTATACGATGAGGAATAAGACCATGAACAGTGCGGAGTACCGGTACATCATCGCATAGCTTGTCCCGGAAGCGACAAGCCCGAGCACCATGGCGCCGATCGCGACGCCGAAGTCGAGCGCGTTGTAGTACAGGCTGTTGGCCGTGGCGTGTTGTTCCGGCGCTGAGTCACGCAGCATCCACGCCTGAAGCGTCGGCTGAATGGCGCCGAAGCCGAGGCCGTACAGCAGCGCGGAGGCGATCAGCAGCGGCAGGCTGGTCGTGAACGACAGCAGCGTCAGGCTGGCGAAGATGATCAGCGCGGCCGGAATGAGCACGGCGGAGTGGCCCTTGCTGTCGAACAAGCGCCCTGAGATCGGGCGGATAATGAGCACGGTAATCACGTTGAACAGGAAGAACAGCCCGATATGTTCCAGATGCACTTCTTTGCCGTACAGCGCGAGGAAGCTCAGCAGCCCGCCGTACGTCACGGAGAACAAGGCGTTGAGCAGCGCCGGCAGAAGCAGCTTGACGTTGAACGGCGTCTTGCGCTTCGTTCCCGCCGAAGCTTGAGCGGCCGGCCGGGCTTGTCCGCCGGTCTGCGGCGGAATGGAGCGGAAGCCGAGCAGCAGCGGCACGATCAGTACGATGGAAACGGTGCCGAGCGTCGAGAGCGGACCGAAGCCGTATTCGCTCAGCACCGACAGGCCAATCATCGGGCCGAAGGACATGGCGAGACTGGTCGACAGTCCGAAATAGCCGATTCCTTCTCCAAGGCGGCTGGAAGGGATGATTTGAGAGACGAGCGTCGGCATGATCGTGCTGGTCATCCCGAAGCCGAGCCCGAAAAGGACGCGCATGGCGAGCAACGCTTCGATGCTGCCGGCTATCGCATAGGCGGCGGTGGCCGCGGCGGCGATCGCGAGGCCGCAGAACAGCAGCGCCGTCCGGTGCACGCGCCGCATCAAGGCGGCTGTCAGGAAGCGCGAAGCGATGGCGGACAGCGCGAAGACGCTGGTCGTCAGGCTGACAGTAAAGTCCCCGGGGTGGAACCGTTCCTTTGCGTAAGTGGGAAGCGGGGACAGCAGCATTTGCAAACAAAGAAACAATAAAAAATAAGATACCGTCAGCACAATGAACGAGGTGGTCCACAGGTTTTGCGCCGACGGTGCGAGCTTAAGCGGTTGTGATGATTCTGGTTGTACGGGCATCTGGAAGTACACTCCTATTCTTTGTCGTTGAGGCGATCGATATTGTCGCCGATGCGGTGCAGCAGCCCGATCAGCAGCTCGTACTCTTCGGCGTTTATGCCGGCCGTGGCGTCCTCGACGGCTTTCCGCTCGATGGCTTCCGTCGCTGCGATCAATGCCTTGCCTTTGTCCGTTGCGTGCACGACAAAGGAACGGCGGTCGCTTAAACCCGGCTGCTTCGTGACGAATCCTTTGGATTCAAGCATATCGAGAATGCGCGTCGTCGTCGGCTTGTCCTTGGACGATTTGGCGGCGATATCCTTCTGAATCATGCCGTTGTGCTCATGCACGCAATACAGGACGAGCCACTGCTCGGGCGTAATGTCGTATGGCTTCAGCCGCTGCAGGAACAGCTGCGATATTTTACGGTAAGTGGCGCCCATAAGAAAACCGGCTGAGCCGTCCAATATACTCCGAGGGGGTGCTTGCTTGGTCATGGCGAATCACGACCTCCGTTAATTAGTTGTTACGACAATTATATTTAAAACAATTAAATTTGTCAAAAATAAAAGTTCCGTCCCTTTTATCCACAGGATTATCCACATAATAAACAGCCCTTCACTTAAGTTTGTGCATATGTTCCTGGTGCAATGTCAACATATCCACAAGAAAGATTGTCCACAGCAAGGTAAGCGCCGTGTTATTCCGAATTTATGCCCGTGGCTTGCAAAATTAAGCAAAGCAAGCCAAGCGAAACCAAGTTAAGAAAACCAAGTTAAGAAAATCAAGTTAAGGGAACCCAAACCAATCGAAGATTCTAATCGAAGCCTTACGAAGAGATAGTGCGTGTTACAGCAGGGGCTTCTTGAAGGCCGAGCCCGGTCCAGATTCGCCGGAAACGTATGGATACGCATGACCGCATAAAAAAGCCGGCCTTGCGGCCGACTCCTGGTCTGTTGAACTTCAATTTACAGCTGTGACGTTTCTTTTGCCGCGGAAGCGGACGCGCTGGGCTGCATGGAGAATTTGGGAAGCTTGAGCAGCAGCGCTACGAATAGAAGCATGCTGCCCGTCATGACGAATACAATCGGGATCGACAGCTGGGTCGCCAGGAAGCCTCCGGCCAGCGGGCCGATCAGCAGCCCGAGCTGGTTGGCCGACTGGTTCAGCCCGAAGGCGCGGCTGCGAAACGCGGGATCCGTATGCTGGGCGATGAATGCATTGAGCGCGGGAAATACGGCGGCGAAGAACAGCCCGTAGACGAAACGCAGCGAACCGAAGCCGACCAGGCTGTGGAACGCGATCTGGAGCAGGTTGCCGATTCCGCCGCCGAGCAGGCCGATGAACAGCACCTTCTCATATCCGATCCGCGCGCCGTATTTGCCCCAGAACGGCGCCGAGATGAGCGTGGCGATTCCGACGGCGGAGAAAATGATGCCCGCGTTGAGCGAGGCGGACGATTCGCTGGAGCCGAGCTTCAGCACGTACACCGTAAGCAGCGGTTCGAGCAGCATCGTCGCGGTGGACGTAATGAACACGACGACCAGCGCGCCCATCAAGACCCGGTTGGAGGCGGCCGCCTTCAGATCGCTGATGACCGATGATCGCCGGGCCTCCGATTTTTTGAACGAAGGCTCCTTCACCCAGAACAGAGCGATCAGGAACGCGATAAATACCATGCTGCCCGCCACAAAAAAAGTATCGCGGGGTCCGATCATATGACTGACGACCCCTCCGATTAACGGGCCGATGACGGACGCCGCGGCGCTGGCGGTAGAAATGATGCCGAGTGCGTAGCCGACATGTTTATCCGGCGTATTGGTGGCCACGAGCGCAATGGCTGACGGGATGTAGCCGGCGAGCAAGCCTTCGAGAATCCGGGCCGCGATCAGTTCATACGGATTTTGCACGATGAAGTACAAGAAGTAAGCAAGCGACAGGCAGATGCCTGCGCGCAGCATCATCGGCTTGCGCCCGTATTTGTCCGCGACGGAGCCCCAGAACGGCGCGATCAGCGAGCTGGCCAGGAAGGTGGCGGAGAAGATGATTCCCGTCCATGCTTCCAGATGGTCCGTAACCCCCAAGTCTTCCTGCAAGTAGATCGACATGAACGGGATGGACACCGAGTACGCCATGCTGACCAGAAAGGTGCCGATCCATAAGAAAAATAAATTGCGCTTCCACGAGTAAGCCAACTGAGCTGCACTTCCTTATTGAACATAGTCATAAGCTGTAAAACCGACGCGCATTACATACCGTTCGCAGCACAAAACGAAGCGGCACGCGGCCGCTTTGCCATTTCTACGGGTGTTGAGACGAAGAACTGCCGCCGGACAGGCCGTCGCTCGCGCTGCGAGGCTTTCGATGCTCCAAGTATAACACAACGGTGCGGTCCGGGGAGCCGTTTCATCGCTCAGCCAAATATTGCAGGGCCTCTTGTATTGTGCGGAGCCTTTCAATATGATGTGGGTAACGGAATGGATAGGGGGAGGGCACCATGAAAAATACATTGATCGATCGGCATACGGGCGTCGTTCCCGCCGTCTGTTCGCTGGACTGTCCGGACCAATGCGGGCTGCTCATTCATAAAGAAGCGGGAACGATTGTGAAAATTGAAGGCGACCCTGCGCACCCGGTGACGCAAGGGGCGATCTGCAACAAGGTGAGGCATATGGCCGAGCGGATATACGATGCGAAGCGGCTTCGCTACCCGATGAAGCGGGTGGGCGAGAAGGGCGGGGACCGGTTCGAGCGCATCACGTGGGAGGAAGCGATCGAGTCGATTACATCGAACTGGAAGAGACTCATTGCCGAAGACGGGGCGGAATCGATACTTCCCTACAGCTTTTACGGCAATATGGGGCTGCTCGGGACGGAAGGAATGGACCGGCGTTTCTTTCACCGGTTGGGGGCCAGCCGATTGATGTATACGATCTGTCAGGCCGCGGGAACCGAAGGTTACCGGTATACGATGGGAGGCGGCTACGGAACCGACCCGGAGGATACCGTTCACGCAAAGCTGTTCATCTTCTGGGGAATTAACGCGGTCAGCACGAATATGCACCAGGTCATGCTCGCGGAGAAGGCGCGTAAGAACAGAGCGCAGATCGTGGTCATCGACGTCCACAAAAATCAGACCGGCCGCTGGGCGGACTGGTTTATTCCGGTGCGGCCGGGTACGGATACGGCGCTTGCGCTCGGACTGATGCATGTATTATTCGCCGAACAGCTGACCGATGAATCGTTCCTTCGCGAATATACGGTCGGCCACGAGGAGCTCCGGCGCCATGTGCGCTCGTACGATCCGCAGACCGTTTCCGCCATTACGGGCGTGCCGGTAGACGATATATACAAGCTGGCGCGCATGTACGGCACGATCTCGCCGTCCTTTATCCGGATCGGCAACGGCCCGCAGCACCACGACAACGGAGGCATGTGCATCAGGACGATCGCTTGTCTGCCCGCGCTTACCGGCGCGTGGCTCTACAAGGGCGGCGGCGCGATCAAAGGGAACAGCGCCTACCTGGATCATAACGTCGCGGCGCTGCAGCGTCCGAGTCTGATGAAGAAAGGCACGCGTCGCATCAATATGAACTTGCTTGGGAGCGCCTTGCTGGAGCTGGAGCCGCCGATCAAGTCGCTGTACGTATACAATTCCAATCCGGCCGTCGTCGCGCCAAACGCGAGTAAAGTAAGACAAGGATTGGCGCGGGACGATTTGTTCACGGTCGTGCATGACCTGTTCCTTACCGAGACGGCCAAATACGCCGATATTGTGCTGCCGGCGACGTCGTCGTTCGAGAATACGGACTTCTACCGATCGTATTGGCATCATTACGTACAAATTCAGCAGCCCGTGATCGAGCCGTATGCGGAAAGCAAGTCCAACGTGGACGTGTTTCGCTTACTGGCACGCGCCATGGGCTTCGAAGAGCAGGCGCTTCAGGATACGGAGGAGGACATGATCCGTCAGGCGCTGGATCATCCCGGCAATCCGGTACTCGAGGGAATGACCTACGAGCGGCTCGTAGAGAAGCAGTTTCTCAAGGGGAAGGTGAAGCCGCTGTTCCCCGGCAAGCTGCGAACGCCCAGCGGCAAGATCGAGCTGTACTCTAAGCAAATGGAACGCAGCGGTTATCCGCCGCTTCCGACGTATGCGCCGCTGGCTGAGGAAGAAGGCGATCTTCCGTTTCTGTTCATCCCCGCGCCGAATCACAATTTCTTGAATTCGACGTTTGCTCACAACGAGAAGCATGTCCGCATGGAAAAAACGCCGCGTCTGCACATGAACGCGCAGGATGCCGCCGCGCTCGGCATTGCCAGCGGCGACCGGGTGCGTGTATGGAATCGCCGAGGCGAGTGCGAGCTTACCGCCGCCGCGGGAGATGATGTGCTGCCCGGTGTCGTCGTGAGCCAAGGGCTGTGGGCGGATGCGCCGGGACGCAAGCAGCTGGTCAATGCGCTGACGCCGGATCGGGTGGCGGATATGGGCGGTGGGGCGACCTTTTTCTCCGGCAGGGTGCAGGTAGAGAAGCTTCCCTGAACGGCGCAGAGCGGTTCGCCTTTGTCGCGACTGCTCGGGGGAGAATCGGATGGGCCGCCGCGAGGGGTTCGATCGACTGCCATGCAGCGCCGCAACGCGCGCATTGGCTTCGTGCGTGTCGGAAAGCCGGACGCCCGGCGTGCGGGGACGACCGCGGCTGAGGCTGTCGGCGAAGGGCTTGTCGCATGAAGCGAGAGCTGAGAGCTGCAAGTCCAACGGGAAAGAAAATGGCGGAGTCGCTCCGTCTTGAGCCTGTCACCGGACGCTTGATGCGTACGGCGACGGGCTTCTTTGTTTCCGCGGTTAGCGATCAACTGGCTGTCCGTCCGCGCAAGATCTCCGTGCAAAGCGGCTGCTCGCGCGTCACGCCCTGCGGAATGGGACGCCAATGGCATGGATAAATTAAGAAGCAATGACCTTATGAACCGGCAACCGCCGGATGCAGGAGCGTGCGCAATGAAACAAATATACAGCATATATAGAACGGACCTGCGCAATATTGCCCGCGTGCCTACCGGACTTCTGCTCATGGCTGCGCTCGCCGTGCTGCCATCGGTATACGCCTGGATCAATCTGTTCGCGATGTGGGACCCGTACAGCAACACGTCGGGCATTAAGATTGCCGTGACCAGTCTGGACGAAGGGGCGACGTTTCAAACGCAATCGTTCAATATCGGCACCGAAGTCGTGGAAAGCTTGAAAACCAACCATCAGCTCGGCTGGACGTTTGTGGATGAAAACGAAGCGCTGCAAGGCGTCGAACGCGGCCGGTACTACGCCAGCCTGCTCTTTCCGGCCGACTTCTCTCAGAAGATAGCCGCTAGCGTGAGCGGCAATACGCAGAAGCCGGAAATCGTATACACCGTGAACGAAAAGCTTAATGCGGTCGCCCCGAAAATTACGGAAAAAGGCGCAACGAACGTGACCGCGCAAATCAGCGAAAATTTGATTCGCACCGTAAGCGAGACGGTGCTGACCCGCATGAAGGAGCTCGGGATGGAATTCGAGCAGCAGCTGCCGACGATTCGCCGTATCGAAAGCCGGATTCTGGAGCTGGAGAAGCGGCTGCCCGATATCGAAGCAGTCGGGGAACAAGCGCTAGACCTTGAGCAGAAGCTGCCGCAAATTCGCGAGAAAGCCGATAAAATCGTCGCGCTGGAGCAGCGCATCCCCGAGATCGATCGAGCAGGCCAAGCGCTGCTGAACGTCGAGGAGCGGTGGCCCCGCATCAATGAAGCGGCGCAGGATGTGCTGCTGCTTCAAGAGAAGCTGCCCGACCTTCAGCGCGTGGCGAGCCGGGTGACCGAGCTCGATCAGCATTTCGATCAAGTCGAGGCGGCGCTGAAAAAGGTCATCCAGGATACCGGCAAGGCGAATGAAATCGTGGAAACGGCGCTAGCCGCCATCCCGAAGCTCGAGGCTATTGCTGCGGACGGTGGTGCATTTGCCGATCAGCTCAGCCGTTTCCTGCAAAACAATAACGCCGCATTCGAGGCGATGATTCCGGTCATCCGGCAAAACTTGATCCTGCTGCAGCAGACGGCGGATGCGGTTCAGCAAGTGACTGCGCTGCTGCAAAGCGCGAACATCGATCCGAAGCCGGTGCTCGCGGCGCTCGCGTTCGCTGCGGACCGGGCGGAAGGCGCGGCCCGTATCGCCGGAGCGATAGCCGATTTGTTCGCGAGGCTGGATGACTATGTGCCAGGCGCTTCGCTGAGCCATGCCGAGGAACGGCTCGGCGCAGTGAACGTGAACATGAAGGAGCTGGCGCAAACGATGCGCTCGATCGCTTCGGCGATCGAGCGGGGAGAGCAGCCGGCCAAGACGGTCGTCGACCGGCTGAACACGCTGTCCCGGGAAGCGAGCGCGATTCTCGGCGACATCTTATCTCGCTACGATACGGAAATCGTGCCGAATATGAAGACAGCACTGAACCGGCTCCAGTCCGTCGCGCAGAATGCCACGGATGTATTGCAGACGGCCAAAACGAAACTGCCGGACTTCCAAGCGATCCTGCAGGATGCGCAGCAGGGAATCCGGTTTGTCCAAGCGGGCTTGGACGCGCTGCAGGGAGACATGCCGCAAATTCGCTCGCGCATCCACGACACATCCGTTTCGCTCCAACAGCGAATGAGTGAAGTGACGCAAGCTGTGAACGCGGCGGCGGCCTTCGTCCGTGACGATTTACCGGGAGTAGAACAAAAGCTGCACCGGGCCGCCGATTTCGTGCGCAACGATTTGCCGGCTGCGGAAGCGGAGCTGCGCCGCGTGTCCGAGCTGTACCGGACGCATTTCGCGGATGTGGAGGGCGTCATCCATCAAACCGCCGATTTCGTGCGCGACGATTTACCCGCCTTTGAAGCGGCCGTCCACAAGGCAGCCGATCAAATCCGGCGGCTCGAGGGCGAGAACAATATCGACGCGCTGCTCGATTGGCTGCGCAGCGATACCGGGCGGGAAAGCGATTTTTTGGCCAATCCGGTGCTGATCAAGGAAATCAAGAAGTTCCCGATCCCGAATTACGGCTCGGCGATGTCGCCCTTCTATACGACGCTTTCTTTGTGGGTGGGCGCAATGCTCCTCGTATCGTTAATGAGGGTGGATGTGGAGGACGTGGAGCGCATATATAAAAGTCATGAGGTGTATTTCGGAAGAATGTGCATCTTCCTGACGATCGGCTTATGTCAGGCTGTAATCGTTTCGCTCGGCGATTTCTTTATTCTCGGTACGTATGTCGCGAGCAAATTCGGCTTCGTGCTGTTTGCCTGTTTGATCAGCGCGGTATTCGTGACGATTACGTACACGCTCGTATCTGTGTTCGGCAATATCGGCAAAGGGCTGGCGATTATATTTCTGGTGCTGCAGTTCTCAAGCTCCGGCGGTACGTTCCCGGTCAGCACGGCGGCGCCGTTCTTTCAAAAGCTGAATCCCCTCGTGCCGTTTACGTATGCGGTCGGGTTGATGCGCGAGGCCGTGGGCGGCATGCTGCCGGGCGTCGTTGCTAAGCAAATCTTATTTCTGCTCGGGTTTATAGCGGTCTGCTACATCGTGGCGCTTGCGCTCAAAAAGCCGCTCAGCGGTTACACGGAACGCGTAGCCAAGAAGGCGAAGCAGACGAAGCTGATCTCGTAGCACTCTAGCGAAAACAACTATACCCAAAAATTACCTTGCCGATGCAAACGCCGCGAACCTATCGTTAAACAAGAAGAACTTGAGACGAATGGGGGAGCCGGCATGAACGTTGAAGTGAAACGACGGCTGCCTTCGCATAGAATGAAGGAAGGGCGAGGAGGTGCTCCAATGACGCTGCACAAGTGGTTGTATCGGCTGGCGCGCATGTACTGGAAAATACGGCGTCCGGTTACGATGGGCTGCCGAGCGGTCGTCGTGCAGAACGGCAGCGTGCTGCTGGTACGCCAGACGTATGTGGAGGGTTGGTATTTGCCGGGCGGCGGGGTCAAGCGGGGAGAGAGCTTCCAGGAAGCGGTTGTGCGCGAGGTGGCGGAGGAATGCGGCTTGGCTGCGGCCCATCCGCGGCTGCTTCAGCTGTATACGAGCCGGAACGAAGGGAAGATCGACCATATCGCATTGTTCGAGATTAACGAATTCACCGGAATCCCCCGGGCCAAGCCCGACAAGGAAATTGCCGAGCTCCGTTTTTTTGCGATGGACCGTTTGCCTGACGGCACGTCGCCGGCTACACGAAGGCGCATCGGGGAATACGCGGCGAACCAGTTCCGCGCCGAGCGCTGGTAAAGGGATGGCGAAGCCCCCTTGCATGGTCGCCGCAGCTGGATGATCGGTAACGAGGCGGCTACCGATGATCTGCCGCGGGCTGCCCGGCAAGGGGACTTCGTCGAACGGCTGCTCGTTAACCGAGGGCAGCCAGATAGGCGTCGAGCTTGTCGAACGTTCCGCCGAATCCTTGGTGCATGGATTCGTGCATCGAACCGAAGAAGCGGATTTCTTCCTCCGTCGCGTTGTAAGGACGTCCTCGCAGCGTCAAGATCGTTATGCCGTCCTGCTCCTCGAACGTGAACGTGTTCATCACTTCGAGCGGAAAGGACTCGCTGAAGGGAGGTCTTACCGTGTCGCCTTCGGTATTGGAGAAGCTGTTGGCGAATACGAGCTTTTCCGGCACGACGATTTCATAGAATGTGAATTTGCCCCAAAGGACATGCCCTTCCGGAGAAACCATGCTGTAATGGAACAGGCCGCCGGGGCGAAGATCGAGCTTGGCGGAAGTGAATGTGAAGCCGACTGGCCCCCACCAATGCTTCAAATGCTCCTCTTTCGTCCACAATTCAAATACGAGATCGCGAGGTGCATTGAACGTGCGAGTAATGACCAGCTCGGCCGCCTCCAAATGTGCCGATTTGTTTTCGGACATGAACCATTCCTCCTAATTTACAATGTGTTTTGCGATGGCCGGATGAGGCTGCTCGTTACAAAATCCTGACTGGAACGTGCGCTGCGTCTTCTATGATAGAGAATGTACGAACCTGCGGCAAACACGTAGAACAGCACGAAGAATATCCAACTGCTGGCCGGATCGCCGACAGCAATGACGGAATACATGGCGCCGCTCAAATCGAAGACGAGACCGGCGTAAGCCCATTCCTTCAATCGCGGAAATCCGGGAGTGACGATCGCAATGGAGCCCAGTATTTTGGCGATCCCGAGAAAAGGAAGCAGGTAGGCCGGATACCCCAAATGAGCGAAAATTGCTACAGAGTCCGAAGATGACATCAGATTCGGAATCGCTCCAAGAAACATGAACGCCGCGAAGGGCGCGGTGAAAGCCCAGTATAAAATGTTAATTTTCCTCATAACGCATCCATCCTTCGTTATAGTTTGAACGTTCCCGATTCCTCACATGCACGCGAGCTGCGCCTCCAGACGATCCAGCGTCTGCTTGGCACCCTCGATCGCTCCGTATTCCTTAACGACTTTCTCCAGCTCCGCCGCGGACTTGAATTGCATTCGCATCGACAGACCGGTCGCGAAGCCCTGCTCCGCGAACGTCACCGTCACCCGAAATTGCTCGTCATCTTCGTTGTCGCCGTGAGAATAGACAAGCCGTTCGGGCCGCTCCACCTCGCGGTATGTAATCTTGTTGTCGTAGTCGGTGCCATCCGGACCGTGCATCACATAGCGCCAGACGCCGTCCGGTCTTACGTCGATTTCAAGGACGGTTAGCGTGAATCCTTTCGGTCCCCACCAATGGGGCAAATGCGCGGGATTGGTCCACGCGTCATACACCGTCTCGCGCGGCGCTTGAAACACCCGCTGAATGATAAGTTCCCGATCTTGTACCTTCGTTACGATGCTTCCTGTCGCATTCTCTGCCGGCATCACTTCGTTCCTCCAATCGGTTAATAGGTTCACGTTCTTACGGCAAGCAGGATGTTTGAACAGGCTGCCTCGCGTTCATCGCCGTAGCTTATATAAGCGACGGTATCGCGGATCTGCTTTCGTTGCCGGCCGCATCGTCTGATCATGATTATGTCTGAAGTATACCTCAGTCGGAATATTCCTGTCAAGGAATATTTAAAAAAAGGAATTTCGCACATTTGGTTCCATTCGGGCAAGCGGATTGTCGCGGATCCTATGGCGCCGTCTTAGAAGACGCGCTCTCAGGGAAGTATCGCGGAACGGACTGAAATGCGCCGCAAAATGGAATCATAATGCAGGAGGGAGGGATGGCCATGTATGAATCGTTGCGTTTGGAGCTCGAACAGCTGATTGCGGAGTTAAAGCAAAAAGAAACAGCGGCGGTCTATACGGTCCCGCAAGAAGCGATCCATGCGGTCAAAAAGGCGAAGCATCTGGAGAAGCTATTGCTGGATCTGCTCGACGTCGTCGCCGGAGGCGGCGGGATCGACATCCGCGGTGTGATCCGCCGGGAGTTCGGATTGAGCAAGGAGCTGATCGACCGCATGGACCGCTGGACGGCCTACGGCAAGGAGCTGTTCGAGGACGAGCTGCATGAAGCGATCGATCGCGCGGATATTCGCGCGGGCAAGCAGCATTTGTTCTTCGCCGGTCCGGTGAGCAAGCAAGTGCTGGCTGAAGCGCTCGAACGGCTCAAGCAGCTCGCGCATGCGGCGATACGTCGCCAGTTTCGCCCCGATTCGGCCGGTTCCGACGTCTACGTGACGATGCTGGAGCAAGCGCTGCGCTTTTATAAGCTTCCGGCAACGCAGCCGGATAGCGGAATGTCGAGGTACCGGCTGCTGATCGCTTCCGGCCGGCTGTACGCGATGGCGGGCGGCGACATCGCGATTGCGGCCGACTTGAAGGCTTGTGTCAAGGCGTGGTATCAAAGCGGCCCGCACACGTTCCTTGAACAACGGGAATGGTATTTGTCTTACGAGCATGTGCCGGAATATTTGTACGCGCTGACCACGGATCAAATACGGCGGCTGCAGGAGGAATTTATCGCGCAGATCAGCGAGGCGTTCGCAGCGGTGAAGGCAGTGCCGACCCTGGATCGGGCGGAGCTGCTCAAGAAGACGCTGGAGGCGGTCATCAGCTGGGCGGATGCCGCCGGACCCGAAGGTTGAAGCGTCCGCCCGGCTTGGGGCAAGTGCCGTGCCCCCAAGCCGGGACTCGCGCGCGTTGGAAATTGGAAATTCGGCGGTACGGCTGCGTCACTAGCGGTTCTACAGCAGCGTGCAGGGCGATGGACTTTCCGCAGTGCGAGCGTCCACCCGCCGTGCAGCGTTTCACATGACCGGTTACTCTGTTTCATTTTGTTAGCAGGATCAATGACTGACGATGGAAACGCCGGATAGCTTCGCAGTCGTATAGTTGTCGATTCGATTGGCTGTCTTCACGGCATCCGCCGCCAAACCGGCGTACACGGTAGCGCCAAGCTCTAAGTCGGCCGTGCCGTATGGCTTCCATTCCAGCCCGTCAGGCGACATGTAGCCTGTCACTGTGCTTCCCCGCCGGCTTAGCTTCACCCAGTAAGGGAACGTGCCGTCCTTGTCGGCCGTCGATTTCAAGTCGGCTCCTGTGGCGGTGCGCGCTTCGAACGCGCCGCCCGTCCCCAATTTGACGTAAGAGACGCGCATTATCGCCGCGGCCGCCTCAGGTTCCAGACCGGCGCGTATCATGACGCCGGCCCCCGTTCCTTCGGCTACGGCGGTGATGCCCTCCACCTTGGCGATGATGTCGCCGTCCCCGTCGAGGGAGCGGTACACGAACCGGAACGCATCGGATTTGCCTCCGATCGTACCGGCCGACTTCAGCGTGAACTGTCCATCCTGCAGCGCCGCGAATCCGCGGATGCCGGGCTGTCCGATATCCGCGGTCAGCCATCCTTCAAGCGCCGTCGCTGCATTCACATGAACGGGCACTGCATCCGATTGCGCTGCCATGCCTTTGTCATCGACGGCATAAGCGGAGAGGAAGTACGTGCCGTCCGGTACCGCTCTCCAGGTAAAGCGATACGGCGCTGCGGCGGATTCGCCGAGCAGCACGTCATTGCCGTAAAATTCCACTTTGCGAATGTTCGCGCCGGATACCGGCTTTACGTCGGCTTCGATGGCAATGTCTGCATTCCCTTCGTAGATTGCGTTCGCCTTCGGCGAAGTAAGTGCGACGGACGGGTTCGCCACATGACCGGCAATCGAATTCAAGTAATGCTCCAGCATCGTATAGCCGCCTTGGCCGATCCGGTTCCGGTCATCCGGGTTGCCCGGATCGAGCCGTTGCGTCTTCTCCCAGCTGTCCGGCATGCCGTCATGATCGGCATCGGTCGGCGCTTCCGCCGGCCCGTTGATCCGAAAGCCGCCGACTTCGGCCGGCGTGTTGATCTGCCGTCCGGTTCTGTTCCGTACATCGGCGACGAGTCTGGCATCCACCGCGTCGCGCCTCGGCGTAATCGCGCCCGCCTGCTGCAGTACGGCCTCATAGGCTTGCTGGGCTGTCTCCGCCTTCACTTCCTGCTCGAACGGGATCGGCTGTGTCCGCTTGATCATGGAATCGTCCGCGCCGGATACCGCTTTCCAATTGTCCTTGGTTACCTCGGGGAAGCCGTCGATGTCATTGCCGGCCACGTACCACTCCCCGCCCGGACCCGCCGGGTCGAGTATGAACGATTTGGCCCGCTCCCGCGTATTCGGTCCCCATTTGTAATAGTTCCCCACCACATTGACGCGCGCATTTTCCCCGCCGTACGATGCTTTGAAGCCCCAGTTGTAAATGACGTTGTTGCGGAAGTCGATGACATTGTCTTTGACCGGAAGCTCCCCGGGAAACCGCGGGTTGCGGCTGGAATTATGCACGATCAGGTTATGGTGGAACGTGGCGTTTTGTCCGCCCCAGATGCCGCCGTATCCGTGCGCGCCTTTCTGGTGTACCGACATCGTCAGGCTCTCACCGAGCAGCGACCACTGCACCGTCATATTGCGGATGGCATATGCGGACAGCACCTCATCGACCGCCCAGCTCGTCGAGCAATGATCGATGACGATGTCGCGCCGGCTTCGTCCGCCGAAGGCATCGGCCTCCCGTTTGGCGGCTTCGCCCAAGCGGAAACGCATATACCGGATGATGACATTGTCCGCGTCAATGTTCGTTTCGTACTTGGCCACTGTGATGCCGTCGCCGGGGGCGGTTTGGCCGGCAATCGTCAAGTTGGACCCTTTGATACTGAGCGGCGCCACCAGCTCGATCGTCCCGGATACGCGGAAGACGACCGTCCGGTTGCCTTTGCTGACCCCGTCGCGAAGCGATCCGGGGCCGCCGTCGCGCAGCGTGGTTACCTCGTACACCGCGCCGCCCCGGCCGCCTGTCGTATACATGCCCGCGCCCTCGGCTCCAGGGAACGCGGGCAGCCGTTCCGGCACCGCTTCGGGTGCGCCGACGGACGTCGACCTGCGGTCATGGATCAAGGCTGCCGCCGTAACTGCGGCAACGGCCGCCACTATGCAGCAGGCGAGAAGCCGCCGTTGGATCGGTTTCATGCTTTGAACACCACCTCACCTAGAAAGTACGGTTACAGATTATCACAAGGGACGCAAGGCAATCTTTATACGGCAATGCTATTTTTGACCCAAAATAAAAGTTATTTGTCCAACTTCGTGAAGAAACGTCCGCCAAGCTGCCAAGCGGGCGGGTACAACGCATGCTTCGCGCGGAACCGGAGCTGCCGGCGGCGCGTCTGCCTGGAGGAGCGTAATGATGTATAATAAGCGGGAAGCCAACAAGCCTAGCACAGCGCATGGAGGAATGATGATGATTAGAGAAGCGGAAGCGAAAGACGCAGCGGCCATCGAACGGTTATACCGGCTGCTGCTGCCGGACGATAAGCGTATCCATGTGCTCGGGCAGCGGCTGGAGGAGATCCGCCGCGAGCCGTACCACTATTGTTTTGTATACGAGGACGAGGGGCGTGTGGCCGGAACGGTCCTGCTGCATCTATGTCTCGATCCGATGTACGGAAAGAGACCGTTTGCGCTGATCGAAAATGTCGTGGTCGACCCGGACATCCGGGGGAAAGGCGTCGGGAACCGGCTGTTCGCGCACGTGGAGCAATGCTGCCGGGAGCGGGACTGTACGGAGATACTGCTGCTCAGCAGCGCGTACCGGACGGAAGCGCACCGGTTTTTCGAGCGGCAAGGGTTTCGCGGCACGGAACGCAAAGGGTTCGTGAAGCGTCTGTAAGTGAGCCGGAGGCGATGCGGTGTCGTGGGATTCGGCTGATCGCCGCGCCGTGCCGAGACGCGCGCCAGAGGTTCGCGCACGTTGGAAATATCGTCCGGCGCCTTTGCCGCGTTAACGAATGTAACGCGAAGCCTACACAAGTCAATCGGAGAGGAGAGGCTCTATTATGATGCATGTACTGAGCGTTGCGGCCAATGTCCCAGGCATCCCGCTGCCGAATGAAACGCGCCTCGTGCTGTCGGACACGCTTCCCGAACGCGAGCGAATCACCAGCGCATTTGTGCTCGCATTTCGGCAGGGCCGGTTGCTGCTCACGCAGCTGCACAAGAGAGGCTGGGATATTCCCGGAGGGCATATCGAACCGGGAGAATCGCCGGAAGAAGCGGTCATCAGGGAATTGTACGAAGAAACTGGCGCGGTCATCGGAGCGCCGGAGCTGCTCGGCTATAAGCAAATCCGGCTGCTTGGCGAGAAGCCGGAACGGTACCCGTATCCGTATCCCGACAGCTATATGGTGTTCTACGCTGCGGCGGTCGCCAGACTGGACGCGTTCGCTGGCACCGACGAAGCGGCGGGGCGAAACCTGTTCGAGCCGGAGCAGGCTTACCAGGTGCCATGGGTGAAGGAGCACGGCGCATTATACGAAGAAGCGCGGAGACGAACGGCGGCTCAACCGGAGTAGCGATAACGCAAGTGGGAACCCTTGTTCCTATGATGGGTATTCGCTATAATGGAGGAATAATGATCGATATCGATCAACCTAACGTAAAGGATGTTTCGACATGCGTCTAGCCATACTCTCGGATACGCACGGGAATGCCGTAGCGTTCGAAGCGGTTGTTCAAGACTTGCGCCGGCAAAGCCCGGATGCGGTTGTTTTTTTGGGGGATTTGGCAATGCGCGGTCCGCAGCCCGCGGAGTGCGCCGACTTGCTCCGGTCGCTCAATCCGCTTGTTGCGGTCAAGGGCAATCACGACCATTATTTTGCCCTTTATCCGGATGCGTCGGCATGGGTGCCAAGGAACGCCAAGGAGGAAATGAACCGGCGGCAGCTGCAGTATAACCAGCAGCTGCTGTCCGGCGGAGAGCAGCGCTGGATCGGTCATTGGCCGTCGGAACATATGCTGCGCGCCGAAGGCATCCAGGCCGAGCTGTACCATGCTTCGCCGGCATCGCTTGCAACAATCATATGGCCGTGGGCGGCGAACGACGAACTCGATGCGCTTGGCAAGGATGCGTCGACGCAGCTTGTGCTGTACGGGCATATTCACCACGCCTTCATGCGGAACGCGGGCGGCCGCCTGATCGTCAACAGCGGCAGCGTCGGTTTGCCATTTGATGGCGACAACCGCGCCAGCTACGCGATCATCGACGTAGAGGGGCGGGATATCGCCGTGCAAATTCGCCGCATCGCCTACGACATCGAGCGGGTGATCCGTATCGCCAAGGACCGGCGCATGCCGGATACTGAACGGTTTGAAGAGGCGGTACGCAGGGCGGTGTTCACTTATAATGTCGCAGCGACGAAGGCCGTGTAGAACGACAGAGGATATCAGACCAATAGAAAGCAAGGCTTCTCTCCCGCTCGGGAAAGAAGCCTTGCTTTTATTGTTGTCATTTTCCCCGGTATCCCATCTGATGCGAGATGTCCAGTGTCGTCGAGACGACATGTTGGATGAACGTATCAAGCAAGGGCTGCACCCGGTCGGTCGGGCCGATCATGCTGATCGCGGCGTTGACCGAGCCGTCCGCATCGTAGATCGGCGCCGCAATGCCCGTGACGCCGACGTTTCGCATGTTGGAGCTGACCTCGTAGCCATTCTCGCGGATGCGGGCCAGCCGCTCCTTGATTTCCTCCGGCTTCTTCATGGAATACGGCGTGAATGTGCGGATGTCCTCGGATAGCACATGATCGATAAAACGCTCGTCCCGAAACGCCAGAATCGACCTTGCGGCCGAAGTCGCGTAGAGCGGAAAGCGGCGGTAAGCGTCGACGTTGAACCGGATCGGATATTTGGATTCAATTTTGTCGACGTAGATCGCCTCGTACTGGTCCCGGGCACATAGGCAGACGAACTCCTGCGTGGCATCCGAAAGCTTGTGCAGGAACGGTTTGGCGAACTCCGCCAGGTTGTGGTTCGTCAAAACCTTGTTTCCGAGCTCTAATAGCGTATATCCGAGGGAATACTGTTTATTGGACGGATTTTGCTTGATAAATCCTTCGCTTTCGAGCGTCATCAGCAGCTTGTGGACGGCTCCCTTCGAGAGCTGAAGCTGTCGGCTCAGTTCGCTGACACCCAGCTCTTTCTCGGAATCGAGAAACAGCTTCATCAGCCTGCAGCTGTTTTTGACGGAGGATAAATGATTGTCCATACCGATTGTAGCTCCTTACTTGTTGGGAAATCATGTGGCCGAATGACGTTTTTTAGAAGGTAGTTTACCACAGATACCGTTTTTTTCCTAGAATGAAATTCATTGTGTTAGATAATGTGACATGGGCCGAAAAAACTTATTGCACTGTTGTGCGATCCCGTGCTAATATTTTATCATATTCACATATAGTAAACAATGTTCACGTATAGTGAACGTTCTAACAACGTTAAGGAGGATTTATATGAAAAAATGGGGTACTCTTCTTTCCGTCGCTGCACTGTGCAGCTCTTTGCTTGCAGGCTGTGGTTCCGCTTCGAAACCGGCCGATAACGCAGGCGCTGCCGGAGGCACGGCACCGGCGAACACTGCACCGGAGAAGCAGCTTGTCATCGCGGGCAACGGGGCCACGGTGGAGCAGCTGATGAAGGACGAAATTTTCAAAAAGTTCAACCAGAAATATCCCGATGTCAAGCTGACTTACGTATCCGGCGTATCCACTGAAATCGTAGCCAAAGTGAAAGCGCAAAAGGCTTCTCCGCAAATCGACGTGACGGTGATCGAGGGCGGCGAGCAGGAAGGCGGCCGCGTAGAAGGATTATGGGATACGCTTTCAGACAAAGACATCCCGAATATGAAAAAAGTAGGCTCCGAGCTGAAAGTGAAAGACAACAGCGGCGTTGCCGTCAACTTTACGCCGATGGGCATTTCCTATAATGCGGAGATCGTGAAGGCAAAAGGCTTGCCGGTTCCCCAGTCGTGGAACGATCTGGCGAAGCCTGAAATGAAGGGCAACCTGAGCATCGCTGAAATTTCGAGCAACTTCGGACGCTCCGCCTTGATTATGCTCGCTTATGCGAACGGCGGTTCCGAGAAAAATATGGATCCCGGCTTCGAGAAGCTGAAAACGATCGCAGGCTATATGCCGACCTTCGCCAAAACATCCGCGCAGTTGCAGCAAGACATGCAGAACAAGACGGCGGCTTACACGACTTGGACGATGGCAAGAAGCCTAGTGCAGAAGGATGCGGGCCTGAATCTCGAGTTCGTCATTCCGAAGGAAGGCGCGAACCTCGTTCCGAACGTGGCGACGATCGTCAAAGGCGCAAAAAGCCCGAACGCGGCGAAGCTGTTCATCGACTTCTTGTTGACCGACGAAGTACAAACGTTGTACGGCAGCAAATTGTATTACAACCCGGCGGTAAACGTGAAACTTCCGGACGATCTTGCCAAGAAGCTGAGCTTCGACCGCAGCAAAGTCGTCAATTTCGATCTGGAGGTTGTCGGGCAAAAGACGCCGGAGTGGCTTGACCGTTTCAATAAAGAAGTTGCACCGAAAGTCGGAAAATAAGGTGATGCCCCGTGAGCAAAAACATTGACGTTGAACTGAAAAACATCCAGAAAAAGTTTGGCTCGAACGTGGTCGTGGATCATTTTAATTTGCAAATCGAGCAAGGCGAGTGCGTCTCCTTCCTTGGTCCTTCCGGGTGCGGCAAGACGACGACGCTCAATATGATTGCAGGCTTTCTGGATCCCGATGAAGGCGAGCTGATCATCAAGGGGAAGCGGATGAACGGCGTTCCGTCCAACAAACGGGACCTGGGCATGGTGTTCCAGACGTATTCGCTGTTCCCGCACATGACGATCTTCGAGAACGTCGCATACGGGCTGAAGCTACGGAAGGTGCCGAAGGCGGAAACCGCGGCGCGGGTCAATAAAGTGCTGGAGCTCGTCAAGCTCCCGCACATCTCGGACCGGTACCCGAGGCAGCTGTCCGGCGGGCAGCGGCAGCGGATCGCGATTGCGCGGGCGCTCGTGACCGAGCCGACGCTGCTGCTGCTTGACGAGCCGCTCAGCAACCTGGACGCGAAGCTGCGTGAGGAGCTGCGGGACGAGATGAAGCGGCTGCAGCAGGAGATCGGCGTCACGACGATCTTCGTGACGCATGATCAGGAGGAAGCGCTCTATTTGTCCAACCGGATCGTCGTGCTCGACCACGGCAAGGTGGAGCAAATTGGGACGCCATGGGACATTTATAACCGGCCGGCTTCCGAATTCGTGCATACATTTATCGGCAAGTCGAACCGGATGACGGGTGTCGTCGAGCAGTTGTACGACGGCCGCATGCTGCTCCGAACGGATGCGGGCTTCAACCTGTTCGGTGACATTCGCGACAAGCAGATCGCGCCTAGAACGAACGTCTCCGTCTATGTCCGGCCGGAGAAAATTACGCTCCATACCGAAGACCGCGGGACGCAGGACGTGAACCGCGCGAAGGGGACGGTCAAGCTGACCTCGTTCCTCGGCGCGCATACGGAATGCGAGGTTGAGGTAGGGCGCTATACCGTCACGGTGCGCATCCAGAGCGCGGCACAGCTCGAGCCTTTACAAGCGGGCCAGACGGTGTACCTGGAATGGAAGGCGGAAGATGTATTCGTATTCCCTAGAGAGGGGCAAGACGAATGAGGCAGGGTCGTAGCCGTTTCAAGCAAGCTGCCCCGCTGCTGCTCGCTCCCGCGCTTATCGTATTGTTAGGCGTGTTTCTGCTGCCGATGCTGTACATCTTGCTGCTCAGCTTCCAGGATAAGCACGAGCAGTTCACGTTCGACAATTATATGCTGTTCGTGAAAGACCCGTACTACGTGCAAATACTGTGGCGTACGATCAAGCTCAGCTTGTACACGGTCGCCGCTTGCTTCCTTCTCGGTTACCCGGTTGCGATGTATATGGCACAGGCGTCGAACAAGATGCGGGGATTCATCACGTTCCTCATCATCGCTCCGCATCTCGTCAGCGTTGTCATCCGCAACTTCGGATGGGTGATCATCCTCGGGGAGAAAGGGCTGGTCAACAACGCCTTGCTGAAGATTGGCATGATCGACAAGCCGATCCGGCTCATGTACAACGAGCTCGGCGTGGTTATCGGCTTGACCGATTCATTGATCGTCTATATGATCCTGGCGATCGCCACCAGCCTGTACCAGATCGACGGCTCGCTCTACAAAGCGGCAGGCATTCTCGGCGCCGGCAAAGTGCGGACGTTCTTCACCGTCGTCGTGCCGCTGACGCTGCCAGGGATGCTCGCCGGGTCGACGCTCGTGTTCAGCTTGTCCATGAGCTCGTTCGTCACGCCGGCCTTGATGGGCGGCACCTCGGTGAAAGTGCTGCCAGTCATCGCGTACGAGAAGATTATGACCCAGCTCAATTGGCAGGTAGGCGCTGCGCTGTCCTTCCTCCTGCTCGCTTCGACCGTCGCCTTGGTGACCTTGTTTACGAAGCTTGTGGAAACGAAGCGGTACAAAGAGGTGTTCTCCTCATGAAGAAAAAAAATTGGCTGCTCGGCACCATTACGTTTATTGTCGTTCTGTTCGTCATTTCGCCGCTGCTTGTCATCATCCCGACCTCGTTCACGTCGGTCAAATATTTGTCGTTCCCGCCGGTCGGCTTCTCCGGCATGTGGTATGCGAAAATTTTCGACCGTCCCGAGTTTACGGAGTCGTTCGTTTTCAGTCTCGAGCTGGCTGCCTTGACGGCCGTCATCTCGACGCTCGTCGGCACGCTGGCCGGGCTCGCACTGCACAAATACAAATTCCGCGGCAGAGGCGTCATTAACGGTCTGCTGCTGTCGCCGCTGACGGTGCCCGCGCTTATTATCGGGATCGCGGTGCTGTTGTTCTTCACACGCATCGGCATCGCCGGCACGTTCCTCGGTCTGCTGCTGGCGCATATTCTGATTTCCATCCCGTATGTTGTCCGTTTGGTCCTGACGGGGCTCAGTTCCTTCGATTACACGCTGGAGCGGGCGGCCTATATTATGGGCGCGAAGCCGATCAACGTGTTCTGGGATATTACGATGCCGCTGCTGAAGCCGGCGATCATGTCGGGGATGATCTTCGCCTTCCTGACGTCGTTTGACAACGTAACGGTATCGCTGTTCCTCATTTCCCCGTCGACGACGACGCTGCCGCTGGCGATTTTCAGCCATATGCAGGAATCGCTCGATCCGCTCGTCGCTTCGATTTCGTCCGTCGTCATTTTGCTTAGCTTGGTTTTCATTATTATTTTGGAACGCGTGTATGGTTTGGACCGTCTGTTCGGCTCCAATTCGCAGTCCCACTAACGGAGATGCATTGCAATCATGTCACACAACTTAACCGAACACATCCAATCCGATCTCCCCGAGCTGCTTCGGCTGCTCGAGGAAAGCGTCAATATGGACTCACCGTCCAAAAGCAAGGAAGCCGGCGATCTGATCGCCGGCTGGTATGCGCAGCAGTTCACGCGCTTGACCGGGGGACGCGTCACCCGCGTTCCGCACCCGGTGGCCGGCGACCGGCTGCTGTGCGAAGTGGGCGATGGGCCGGAGCAGGTGCTGCTCATCGGCCACTACGATACGGTCTGGCCGCTCGGTGAGGCGGCCAAACGGCCGTTTCGCATTGAGGGCGGCAACGCCTACGGACCTGGCGTCTACGATATGAAGGCGGGCCTGCTGCAGGCGATGTTCGCGCTGAAGGCGCTGCAGGACACCGGCCGGTTTCCCTCAGGGAAACGGGTGGTACTGCTGATCAACAGCGACGAAGAGATCGGCAGCCCGACGTCCCGCGGCTTTATCGAGGAAGCGGCGCGGCAATCGGCGGCTGCCTTCGTGCTGGAGCCGCCGATGGAGCCGAACGGCGCGCTCAAGACATCGCGCAAAGGGAGCGGGCGATACAAGCTTACGGTGAAGGGCGTATCCGCCCATGCCGGCGTTAATCCACAGAAGGGCGTATCGGCCATTCTGGAGATGGCTTGCCACATTCAGCGGCTGCATGCGATGACCGATTACGCGAAGGGAACGACCGTTAACGTCGGCATCGTGCACGGCGGCATCGGCAGCAACGTCGTCGCCGAGCATGCGGAAGCGGAAATCGACGTGCGCGTCGCGACGCTGGAGGAAGCGGAGCGCATCGAGGCGGAGCTCGCATCGCTGCAGCCGGTTCTCCCGGGAGCGGCCATCGAGCTGACCGGCGGGATGATGCGGCCGCCGATGGAGCGCACGGGCGCGATCGCCGGGCTCTACGCGCTGGCCCGCGAGGTGGCGCGCACGGAGCTGGCGATCGCGCTGGAGGAGACGGCCACCGGCGGCGTCAGCGACGGCAACTTCTCGGCCGCCGTCGGCACCCCGACGCTGGACGGTCTCGGCGCCCGCGGCGATCACGCGCATTCGCCGCTCGAATACGTGCGCGTCGATGAAATCCCCGCGCGGACGGCGCTGCTGGCGCGCTTGATTGAAAGCTGCTGACGGCTTCACGCCGCATGTGCCGGACCGCGTCTGCCGACCGGCAGGCCAAGCCGTTCGGCCGGCGTTAGCGCAATGCTCCTGCTTTCGATGCCGCATGTCCCTTCCGGACACGGCCGGCTTCGAATATTGCATCCGATAGACCTTCATAACGAAGTATAACGACCGGTAGGCCGCTCGCAAGAGCGGCCTACCGTTTTTCGTCGAGCTTCGCGTCCTGCTCGGAGACGACCAGATCGTGATGCTCGACTCCAGTAATGCGATTGTCCGCGTCGACGAACACGACCGACGGCTTGAGCTCGTCGATTTCTTGTTCCGTGCATAAGCCGAGGCTGAGCACGATGACAAGATCTCCGGGCTGGAACAGATGGGCAGGCGGGCCGTTCAGACACACTTTGCCCGAGCCTTCGGGAGCGGGGATCGCATACGTTTTCCAGCGCGTCGCATTGCGGAGACTGGTGATTTGCACCATTTCGTAAGGCTTGATATGCGCCTCCTTCATCAGCAGCGCATCCAGCGTAATACTTCCGACGTAATCCAATCGGGCCTCCGTGACGGTCGCCCGGTGAATTTTCCCTTTGCACATTAAGCGGAGCATGCCATTCCTCCTTCATGTAGGTACACCACATCGTATGGGCGGGACCGCCTAAAGTTTCCATATTTCCGCCAACTTGGGCCGCTGCCGTTCGCAGATTGCCGCCGGCAACGTATCGTATAACGAATATCCGCTTCGGTCTATGGACGAAGTATGCATCTCATGACAGAACGGAGGTCCGGCTGTGGATAGGTTTTGGCAAAAGTGCGCCCGATGCGCCCGAACCGTCCGTTTCTCGTTGAACGGGCGATGCGCATGCGGCGGGACGCTGCTGGTGCAGTACGATCTGGAACGAATCCGCGCAGCGGTGCGCAAATCTGCGCTGAAGGATAGGCCTGCCGCGATGTGGCGGTACAAGGAGCTGCTTCCGATCGCCCGTGAGCGATCGATCGTTACGCTGGGCGAAGGATGGACGCCGCTGCTGCGGATGAAGCCGCTGGAGCGGAAGCTGGGGATAAGGTATATAGGGGTGAAGCGGGAGGAACAGAACCCGACCGGCAGCTTCAAGTCGCGCGGGTTCGCATCGACGATTTCGCTGCTGAAGGAGCATGGAATCGATTACGTGGCCGTGCCGTCCAATGGCAATGCGGCGTCGGCCATGGCGGCCTATGCCGCACGAGCCGGAATGAGGGCGGCGGCGATCGTCCCCCGCGACTGTCCGGGCATCATCATCGAGGGATGTTTGCGGTACGGCGCGGCAACGTATGTGGTGGACGGACTGATCCACGATGCGAGCCGCATCATCGAAGAAGGAGCGGCGGAGCAAGGCTGGTTCCATGCCGGTACCTTGAAAGAGCCGGGGAGAGTGGAAGGAAAGAAGACGATGGGGCTGGAGCTGGCGGAGCAGCTCGATTGGAAGCTGCCGGATGTCATCATCTACCCGACGGGAGGCGGCTCGGGCATGATCGGCATGTGGAAGGCGTTCCAGGAGCTGCTTGAGCTCAAGTGGATCGGCGGCAAGCTGCCCAGGATGGTCAGCGTGCAGGAAGCGGGCTGCCAGCCGCTGGCCGACGCCATGCGCACGGGCGCCTTCGTGCCGCCGGCTGCGGAAGAAGTGACCTCCAAGCCAACCGGGCTGCGGGTACCGAATCCGCCGGACGGCGAGCTTGTCGTTCACATCATCAAGCAATCGCAAGGAACGGCGATCGGCGTGACCACGGAGCAGATCGACGAAGCGCAAAAGCAGATGGGGCGTCTGGGCATCTCCAGCTCACCGGAAGGGGCGGCCACGCTGGCCGGGCTCGTTCAACTGCGCGAAGCGGGCTGGATTCGCCCCGGGGAATCCGTCGTGCTGTTCAACACCTCTCACGCGGACAAATATGTGTCGTGGACGCCTTCCGCAGCGGTGCCCGTCGTCAGGAGCTATAGCGAGCTGCGCCAGCATCAGCAGCAAACGGGCGGCAGTTAAGCCGGCCCGGGCTTGCGCTGGCAGCCCGATTCAATCGAGCGGCTGCAGCGGGAGATGCGCCCGCAGCCGGGCCCGGATGCGCCGCTCCAGATTGGGGCGGCCTGCCGCTTACCGGCGCGGTGCACCCCCGAGCGGCGGCGGGCGCTAGTACATTTTCTGATACAGCCAATTTCCGATATAGACGAGAACCGCCAGCACCAGGCTCATCCACCCCATGATGCGCGAAGCGAGCTGTTCCTTGTGCATGCCTTCCCTGGCGTAGCCCTTCACGTCGATCGACAAAATCATGATGCCGCTGAACAGAAACAAAAACATGGTGAAGTTCATATAGCCGATCGAAAAACCGGAAACCATGCCCATCCCTCCCCGAACGTTTCATGCCGTACACGGCCTGACGTTTATCTCGATTTCATGCCAACGCGGCGAATATAAATCTGAACGTCGATATCGAAAGTCATTTCTTTGTACATTTTTTGCCAGTTTTCCTTCGTTTTGATTTCCTTGTTCCAATATCGCCATTCTTTGGCACGGATTTGCTCGCCGAATCCGAAAATGTCCGAGCCTTTGGCCATCGTCTTTCGAATCAAATTTCCGTAGCCTTCGATTACCCGCTTGTTCAGTTCCTGCTCGATTTGAAGGAGCACTTCCCGCGTACTCCGGACATGTTCGTTCGATTTTTCCAGAATGTTGCCCTCGATATATACTTTGATCTTCATATGCGGTTTGCCGTTACGGATTTCCGGGGTAATGACCGCCTTTCGATTGCGCGCGCCGAACAAGAAATGCGTGTCGGAGTTCGGGTATTCGACGAACGCTTCGCCGCCGGCAGGATTGAGCCCGACGATGCCCATGTACATCGTGATTTCGAGCGGCTTGGTGGTGCCGACCATCTTGTCGTCGCGGAAAAACGCGAGACCGCTCAGCTCTACAGTGTCTTCCGGCTTTAGCGTTATATATGGCAGGTATCCCTCGCGCCCCTTCGCCGAAGACGCGCTCCAGAAAATGCCGAGAAAGTCGTTCGGGAACCGGCCCATCTTCACCGACTGGTCCATCGTATTCATGAGGTACAGCGTAGGAACCCGTTCCAGCTGCGGAGAGGCTTTCATCAGCTCTTCTGCATAGCCCTTGCAGATGAACATCCAGTTCATGCGGCGAATATCCGGATTACGGTGGAAGAAATCGTTTAAATTCGTAATTCCTTTTTGTGCGACGTTCTCCGATATGACGATAATGCGCAAATGACCGAAAAATAAAGGCGGGGATATGCGCTGCTGCAAATTATTGATCGCGTCGTTGAGCGTGTAGCCGACACCGTTGACGACCCAGACCGTATTTTGCCCGCCGCCGCCGCCTTCTCCTCCTCCGCCGCCACCGCCTCCGGGACCGAGCGGGATGCGCCCCGGCACGGCAATTTGCACGGTGACACGAAGCAATCCCGTTTTGGGCGGAGGAATGGTGCCGTGAAGGAACGAGATTTCGTTTTCTTCTTTGGCGGCGCCTTCGCCTGCGTCGTCGATGCCGATGCCGAGCACGATAGCCCGTTCCTCGATTTCCTGCCGGTCCCAGCAGCCCGTCAGCAGAATGCCGACAAACGGCAGGAAGACGAACAGCTTCCATAGCAAGCGTACGTTTCCGAATCGCATGGAATCACCCCTTTTTGCGGCGAATGAAAGCAACGATCAGCAGCAGCATCGGGTAGGCGATCGTGACAAGCAGCCCCATCCGTCCGACAGCTGTAATAATTTCGTACATATGCGTTATGTTTTCCGGGTACATGGCCGCCGCGAACAGAAAAGGTAGCACGAACAGCGACAGCACCTTGTGGTCCCGCAGACGGATCAGCTTGGAAAACGTATGAATCGTGAAATAGTATGTCGAGAATAACGTTGTGAACACCGCGGTCACCCATACGGCAAGAAACGCCGCGTCGAGCCGCTCCAGAATATTGCCGGGCAGTGTCGTCGTTTTGGCCAGTTCCAGTGTCGGCCACAGCAAATTGCTCGTTTCTTCGGAACCGAATACGCCGACAGAGGCGATGACGATGGACAAGTAGAGCCCGCCGGCGATAAACATGCCCCAGAAGCTGGCTCTCATCGCCCGTTTCGGATTGCGCATGGCCGGGATCACCATCGTATAGACGAAAGAAGCCTGGAACAAGGCGGCAACAACCAGCACGCCTTGCGCCATCGAGGGGGGATTGTTGCCCCAGATCGGCAAAATGCTGACAACCTGCGCGTTTTTGAGCGACAGCGCCACGATGAGGATGGCGGGAAACACGATAATCGGCAAATAAAAATGATGTAGATATGTAAACGTCGTAATATCGCTGCGCGCGGAAAGCGTGGCCAGCAGCAGCATGACGATGACCGTCACTTCCAGCGGCGTTTTTTTCAAGACAGCGGTAATGACGACTTCTCCGAATTCCCTGGCGGCCAGCGACGTCAGAATGGCAAAAAACAGTATCACGAGCACTGTGCCGATCACGGCCAGCCATTTGCCCAGGATAACCTCGCTGTATTCGCCGAACGACAGCGTGGGAAACCGCATGCCGAGCTTCGTGATCAGCCATAGGCCAAACGATGCGAGCAGAATGGCGAGTATGGTCACGAGCGTAGCGCCGGTATTCGCTGCCCGAACGGCAAACAGAGGCAGGGGAAGCACCCCGACCCCGATGATGCTGCTAATCAGAACTGCCGCCGCCTGAATCGCCGTGATCTGCCGAGGATATTCCATGGTCCATATGCTCCTTTCGATTACCTACTTTTAACGGATCGAGCGTATTGACGGGCGGCTCTTTCAGTGCTTCGAATACGCGCTTGCCTACGCGGGTGTCGTTGGGCGTGTGCAGCATGGAAGGTCTTTTTTTCATGCTCCAGAGAGGTGCGCGGAACAGCGTATCTTTCATTCCCTCGAAGTTTCCGGGTACGAGCGGCGAAATATAAGGAACGCCGAACGATTTCAGCGACAGCAAATGGTTGGCGATCAGAATGAGACCGACCATCACCCCGTACAGCCCGAACATGCCGGCCAGGAAAATGAGCGGAAAGCGAAGCAGCCGGAGCGCGAGCGCGGCATTGTACGCCGGCGTCGCGAACGAACCGATCGTTGTCAGCGCAATGACGACGACGGTGATCGGACTGACGAAGCCGGCCGATACCGCCGCCTGGCCGATGACCAGAACGCCGACGATCGAGAGCGCGCCGCCGATCTGCTGCGGCAGACGGATGGTGGCCTCGCGGAGCACCTCCATCGATGCTTCCATGATCAGCACTTCGACTGCGGAAGGGAACGGTACGCCCGCGCGTCCCCCGGCCACGGCCACGGCGAATTCGGTCGGAATGAGCTCCGGGTTGAACGAGATGATCGCGACATACAGGGACGGGGTTATCAGAGAGAAGGCAAGAGCCAGCAGCCGGGCGACCCGAATGAAGCTGACCATCAAATACCGTTCCGAATAGTCCTCCGCCGTCTGATAAAATTGGCTGAATACGGTCGGCACGATGAGCGCGAACGGCGAGCCGTCGACGAGAATGATGACCCGGCCCTCGAGCATATTGGCGACCGCTTTATCCGTCCGTTCCGTGTTTTGCGTTTGCGGGAACGGCGAGTGATGATTATCTTCGATGTATTGCTCCAAATATCCGACGTCGAGCACCCCGTCGATGTCGATCATCGACAATCTTTTTTCGACTTCGCTGACCAGTGCGTCGTTGGCGATGCCCTTCAAGTAGCAGATCGCCACCTTGGATTTCGTAATGCGCCCGATCTGCATCGTTTTGACGTGAAAGTCGGTAGTCGGCAGCCGGTAACGGAGCAGCGAAATGTTCGTGCCGAGCTGTTCGATAAACCCTTCGCGCGGGCCGCGGATGACCTGCTCCGTATCGGGGTGCTGAATGGCGCGCTTCTCGACCTGTGCGGTGTCGAGGCCGATCGCTTCGCTCAGCCCATTCACAACGACCACGGTCCCGCCGCGCAATATATGCTCGACCAGCACGGAGCGTTTGGTGATCGAAGCGATTTTATTGAAATAGAGCGTTTCGTACAGCAGGATGTCTCTCAGCTTGCCCGGCGGAATCGGCTTGCCTGCCAAATGGTCCGGCGTATACATGAGCGGCTTTAATATATCCGCATTCATCGTCTGCTTGTCATTCATATTGGTCATATAGAACATGGCTGCGGGGTACTCGCCGAATACGTGCAGCCGGCGCAGCGTGAAGTCTTCGGAGCTGCCCAGCAGTTCGGTGACGAACCGGATCGTTTCCTCCAGGTCTGCGGTGAGCAGCTCTTCAGGAGCTTGATCCAGATAGGAGTCGGGCACACGAGGCTGCTGCTGTTTTGCTCTTTGCTGTTTCGATCGTTTTTTTAACCAGTCCCAAATCGTCATGGGCACACCTCCGCACCGCCAATGATTCCTTATTTCATTGTTTGCCGAACGCTGTCTAATTATGTAATGAGAACGATTCCGATGCCGGGGTCTGCCCGATTCGCTCCGCAGCGAGCCATGGCATGATTTGATTTTGCGGGCGGCAGAGGACATTGTTATGATGAAGGGTAAACAAGATGGAAGCGATCATGGCGGTAAGGAGAAAAGCGATGAACTGGTTTAAGCGAAGTTTGCTGGCGAAATTGCTCGTGGGAATGCTCATTTCGACGGTGATTCCGTATACGTTGTCCAATATCATTGCATACAAGACGACGTCCGATTCGGTCAAGAAGCAGGTGATCGAACTGAATTTGGATCAGATGAGCCTGAGCATGGAAAATATGAAACGGTACATGCAGGATTTGAACCGGCTATCCGTTTCTTTTTATTACGATCAGACCTTAATGCAGTATTTGCGGACCAAAGAGGCGAGCGCGGCCCGGACGCTGTACATTACGACGCAGGTGGACAATTTGTACAACACCCGCTCCGAATTTCGCGCAGCCCGGTTTATGAGCGCGTGGAACGGACAGACGTTCATGAAATACAACAACAATCAGGTCGGGACCAACGTCCATATGCCGCCGATGCCGATTCCGGCGAGAGAAGATCCGGAATGGAGCAAATCGCACCGCTACGAGGTCGCCTATGTCGATAAAGAAATCGTGCTGGGTCTGCACCAACTGCTCGTCGATTACCCGAGACGGGATTCGCTCGGCGTGCTCTCGCTATATGTCGGCATGGATGAAATCAACACGATGCTGCGTACGGGGCTTTCCGAAGGAAACGACGTGTTCCTGTATATCCAGGATAGCTTGAACCTGCTGTACGACTCCGCAGGAGGCGCGGCGATGGAGCCGGACGCTGCCCGCAAGCTGGTCGAGGGAGGGGCGCAAGGCTCGTTCAAGGGCGATTTCAACGGACGAAGCGGGGTGTTCGTATACCGGAAAGACCATTATATGGAGCTGCCGCTGACCTTGGTCAAATTTGTCCCTACGGCGGCCATGAACGAATCCGCCAACCGCACGCTGGGTCGGTCTTTGATGATTCAAATCGCGGCAATCGCCTTCGTGCTCGTAACGGCCTTGCTGCTGTCGTATTTCACGATCTCGCCGGTGAAACGGCTGCTCCGCAGCATTGCCCGGGTGGAATCGGGCAGCTTCCGCATTGAGCGGCCGTCGGGACGGGTGGACGAGCTCGGCATTCTCGAGCAGCGGTTTCAGACGATGATTCATAATTTGGACGATCTGATGAACCGCGAATACCGCAACCGGCTGGAGCTGTCCCATGCGCAGCTGAAGATGCTGCAGGCGCAAATCAATCCGCATTTTTTGTACAACACGCTGCAGTCCATCGGGACGCTGGCGCTGCGCCACGGCTCCGAAGAAGTCAGCGACAAAATCGGCGAGCTTGGCGCCATTCTGCGCTACAGCATGGATTTGCGGACGGAGACTGTGCCGCTCAAGCTGGAAATCGAGCATATTGAGCATTATTTGTCGCTGCAGACGGGACGGTTCAAAAACCGGCTGTCCTACACGCTCACTTGCCCGAACGAGGCGCTTTCCATCGAGGTACCGAAAATGATTTTGCAGCCGCTCGTCGAGAACAGTATTGTACACGGGATGGAAAAAGGGCGCGGCACCGGGACGCTGCATATCGGCGTCGAATGGAACGAAGCGCTCGTCATCCGCGTGATCGATAACGGAAAAGGCATGAGCCAGGACGTCATGGACGGCATCCGGGAGCAGTACGAGGAGGACCGCCTGCATTACGGCAAGGACGGCGGCGGCATCGGGCTGCTCAACGTACTCAAGCGGCTGCGCCTTTATTACGGCGACCGCTTCGCATGGACGATGGAGAGCGTGCCGTACGAAGCGACGGAAATTGTTCTGACGGTGGATAGGGTGGCTGCCGAGAAGGAGGGATCGCATTGAAAGTGCTGATTGCTGACGACGAAGAGCATGTAAGAGAAGGGATCGAGCTGTCGATCGACTGGGCCAAGTTCGGTGTTGAGCAGCGGCTCATGGCGGAGAACGGAGCCGAAGCGCTGCAGCTGCTGCGGGAGCATAAGCCGGCTGTGTTGTTTTGCGACATGAGCATGCCGGAGATGAACGGGATGGAGCTGCTCCAGCGCATTCGCGAAGAAGGCTGGGATACGCAGATTATCGTCGTGAGCGGATACGACGATTTCGTCTATACGAAGGCGGCGATCCGCGCGCAAGGCGTCGACTATATTCTCAAGCCGTTCCGCAAAGCCGATCTGGAGCAAGCGCTGGAGCGGGCCATCGCGGCCTGGAGCCGCAAGGAGAACAGCTTGCGCGATGAGCGCGAGACGGAGCACCGCCTGCGCCAGGCGGGCGCGCTGCTCGACGAGCAGAAGCTGGCGTTGTATTTGAAAGGGGAAGCTGCGTATCACGAAGGCATCCGCAGTCTGATCTACAAGACCGGCCTTTCCGCGGAACGCATGTCTGCGGCGTTTCTGCTGCCCCAAAACCGGATGGAGCTGGTGGACCGGCGGTTCTCGGGGGACGGGGAGCTGTTCTGGTTTGCCGTCAACAATATCGCCCACGAAGCTTTGCGCCGGTACGGCTCTCACTATTTATGCCGGATCGACGAGTACCAGTGGGTGCTGCTGACTTCCGCGGAGCAGCAAGGCTCCCCGGACCTGCACCGCAGCTATATCGGGAAGGTGACCGGCGCCTGGGAAACAACGCTCGGCCTCCAAGCATTGGCGGGGCTGTGCGCGAAGGAGGCTGCGGTGGAATCACTGCCTTCCGCGATCCAGGAAGCCCGCGCGGCGCTGCTTCAGCTCAGCGTCTTTCGCGCTGCGGGCGGAGCCGGGGCTGCACATCCGGCGCAATCGGCCAAGCTGCCGGGCTTTGCCGCTCAGGAAGTGCTCCTGCTGAACGCGCTGAAAAATAAAGATAAGCTGTATATAGCCGAAATTATCCGGTCGTTCGTCCAGTCCTTGCAGCGTCGCGGCTCGCTCAGCTTGAAGGAGCTGCAGCTTTGCACCAGCGAAGCGAATCTGATGCTGGAGAAGGAGGCCCGGCAGCTTACGCAGAAGCATGCGACGGACTTGTCCGTTCCGCTATGGATCAGCGACTTGGGCGAATGGGAGAAGTCGGTCGTCCGGCAGTGGTGGGCGCTGATCGAGGAAGAAGGGGGCGAAGCGTCCGGCACCCGCGGCATCCAGCCGATCCGCGATTATATCGACAAGCATTATCATGACAACATTTCGCTGTCCGATCTATCGGAATTGTTTCATTTCAGTCCGCAATATATCGCCAAGAAATTCAAGGAGCTGTACAACACGACCGTGATGACGTATATGACGGAGCTGCGCATGGAGAAGGCCGCCTCGCTGCTGACGCATACCGAGCTGTCCGTGTCCGAGATCGCCGGGATGATCGGGTACGCCGACGAGAACTACTTCAGCAAGGTGTTCAAGAAACAAAACGGGGTACCGCCGCTGTCGTACCGCAAAATGCATCGAGGTTCATAAATTCCTTATTTGGGCGAAAATTTTCTCTGCCTTTTTGACCTGCGCATCCTTACAATAAACACATAACCACAAGAAAACACGATGCAGGGGGACGAAAGCATATGAAAAAATGGCTTTCTACGTTATCTGTCAGCACACTGCTTTTGTCGTCGCTTGTCGGCTGCGCCGGCGGGGATGAGCCAAGCGGTCAAGCCGGTTCGAACAAGACGGCGGGCAATGCGGCCGGCGGTAAAGTCACGATCAAATTGATGCAGTTCAAAGTGGAAATTACAGATAAAGTCAAGGCGATGGCCGATGAATACATGAAGCAAAATCCGAACGTCATCATCGAAGCGCAAGTGACGAAGGATTACGAGACGCTGCTCAAAACGCGGTTTGCTTCCGGGGACGAGCCGGACGTATTTATGACCAAGGCGTACACCGACATTGCGGACTGGTCCGATAAACTGGCAGACCTGTCGAATGAGCCGTGGATGTCCAAAGTATCTCCTTCCGCTGTGCAGGGGATGACCGTAGGCGGCAAGAAGCTCGGCTTCCCGATTGCATTCGAGGGCTACGGCTTTATTTACAACAAAGACTTGTTCGCGAAGGCCGGCATTGACAAAGTGCCGACGACATTGACGGAATTGAAGCAGGTCAACGAGAAGCTGAAGGCGGCGAATATTCCTTCGTTTGCCGAAGGCTACAAGGAATGGTGGATTCTCGGGCAGCATTTGTTCAATCTGCCGTTCGCTTACGAGAAAGATCCGGTTGCGACCATCGATAAGATCAACAAGGGCCAGGCGAAAGTCAGCGACGTCGCGGCGATGAACGGATTTTTCGACGTGCTGGACGCCACGCTGAAATACGGAAAAGGCGCGGAATCGGTAGGCGTCAGCTATGACAATCAGGTCGCGGACTTCTCCTCCGGCAAAACGGCGATGATGCAGCAGGGCGTATGGACGATCGATTCGATCGTGAAAATCAATCCGAACCTCAAGATGGGCATGTTTGCGATCCCGCTCACCGATAATGCCGCCGACACGAAGATGCCGGTAGGCGTGCCAGGCTATTACGTCATTAACAAAAACTCCAAGAATCTGGAGGAGAGCAAGAAGTTCCTCAACTGGATTCACGACAACGGGCAAAAGTATTTGGTTGACTCCTTCAAGCTGATTCCGGCCTTTACGGACCTGAAGACGACACCGGATCTCGGACCGCTCGCTGAAGATTTGAGCGCGTACGTCGCGAAAAACCAGACGATTCCGTGGGCGCACACACTGTGGCCTTCCGGCACGAATCAGGAATTTGCCAAGCCGCTGCAAGCTTATGTGGGCGGCCAGATGAAGAAAGAACAGGCGCTGGCGGAAGTACAAAATATTTGGAATGCAAGAAAAAAATAGTCGGGTGCGTTGAAGGTGCATAGTCTCCATACGGCGGGCTGTGCGCCTTTTTTCATTCGCGCCTCCATGAAAGGGGAAGAACATGATAAAAACCAGAACCCGGCAAAATCTCGTTTATATCGCCTTTGTCGCCCCTGCCGTCCTGTTCTTTACGCTCATCATTCTGGTTCCGTTTGTCCGAGCGATCGTATTTTCGTTCCAAGACTGGAACGGCATCAGCAGCAATATTCGCTGGGCGGGCTGGAGCAATTACGCGAAGCTGATTCAAGATACCGGCTTCATGAAATCGTTTGCATTTACGGCGAAATTTGTCGTCGTCACCACTGCGCTGCTCAATTTGTTCGGGCTACTGCTCGCGCTCGTGCTCAATATGGCGTTCAAAACCCGCAATGTGCTGCGCACGGCATTTTTCCTGCCCTATGTCATCGGCCCTGTCATTATCGGGTTCATCTGGCAGTTTATTATTACGCAGCTGTTCGGTGAGATCGGGGCTGCAACCGGCTGGACGCTGTTCATGAAAAACTGGCTCAGCTTGCCGAATTATGCGTTCTGGTCGCTCATTCTCGTGACCGTGTGGCATTCCGTCGGGTATTTCATGATCATTTATTTGGCGGCGCTGCAGGGTGTGCCGAAAGATATGCTCGAAGCGGCGCAAATCGACGGCGCCAGCAAGTGGAAGCAATTATGGCATGTCGTGCTGCCGCTCATTCGTCCGGCGATGACGATCAACTTGTTTCTGGCGATCTCGAACGGTTTCAAAGGCTTCGATCTGAACTTCGCGCTCACGCGGGGCGGTCCGTTCGGCGCGACCGAGTCGCTGGCACTGCATATTTATTTGGACGCGTTCACGAAGAACTTGTTTACGTACGCATCGGCCAAGGCCGTCGTCTTCTTCCTTGTGCTCGCATCCGTCACGCTCGTTCAAGTCGCGGTCATGAAACGCAGGGAGGTGGAGATGTGAATCGGGAACGTTACAGAGCCGGCAAGCTGCTGCTTGAGCTCGGCATGATTGTACTGGCGATCGCTTTCTTTTTCCCGCTATATTTGACGTTCATTAACGGGATGAAAACGTACAACGAGGTCGTTACATCGACCGTGGCGCTGCCGCATATATTCCAGTTTAAAAACTTCGCGATCGTCTGGAAGCAGATCAATTTTCTCGGCGTATTCATGAATTCATTGATCATTACCGTATTCTCGGTTGTCGGCATTTTGCTGATCAGCTCCGCGGCGGCGTACCAGCTCGTTCGCTGGCCGGGGCGCGTAAGCCAGGCCATCTTCCTGATCATTTTGTCGTCGCTTGTCATTCCGTTCCAGACGATGATGATCCCGCTCGTCAAAGTAGCCAAGGATCTGCATCTGATCAACACGCTGTACGGCATCGTGATGATGTACTGGGGATTCGGCATTCCGCTGGCGCTGTTCCTGTATCACGGCTTCATCAAGTCGATTCCCCGCGAGCTGGAGGAGGCGGCGCATATCGACGGCAGCGGCCCGGTTGGCGTATTTTTCCGGATTTTGCTCCCGCTGCTCAAGCCGATTACGACGACGATCGCCATTTTGCATTCGCTTTGGATATGGAACGATTTCCTGCTGCCGCTCATTACGCTCAGCTCCAAAAAAAATCAGACGATTCCGCTCGCCTCATCCGTCTATTTCGGCCAATATACGAATGAATGGCATTTGGCCATGGCGGCGCTGACGATGGCGGTTATTCCGGTCATGCTCTTTTTCCTGCTGATGCAGCGGTATATTATTCAAGGCATTACCGCCGGCGCGGTAAAGGGTTAAGGCATAAGAAAAAAGCTGCGGCTCCTGAGCGATCAGGAGGTCTGCAGCTTTTTCCATTTGCGTCCGTATTTCATGTTCGACAGCTTGACGAACAACTGCTCGACGAGCAGAATTTCGTCGCCGGTCAGACGCATGACGCTGAAATACAATTTCGTTTGCGGCTCCGCCTTGAATTCGTTCCAGGACAGCACTTTATTTTGTCCGGCCGCTTCGTCCAGCGATAGCAGTATCCGTTTTTTGATGCCGCCGGTACATAGTTTGAATGGATCGGGAACAAAATATTGATCAGATTGGATGATATCCGGTTGATGCTTGACCAGCTGCGCCGCGTTCAGTGCATCGTCCAATGCCGAATGATGCTGGCCGATCGCCTCGAGCTGATGGTCGACCAGCGCCTGCTGCAGTCCCCCTTCGTAAAAGCGGGTCAGGTCGACCAGCTTGTCCAGCCAGTCGGAGCGAAGCCGATTCACCTTGCAGTCGACGAACAGATGAAAGAAATCGCCCGCGCCCCAGGCGAATAGCTTGAAGGACTCGCCGCAGAACTGCTGGAAACGCCCGATCACCTCGTCGAACGAATCGCTTTGCAGCAGCGTCTCCTTCGAGATGCCGCAAAATTGCAGCGCAAACCGGTTAATCGAAAAGTTGGGCCGTATATACGACTGGAACGTGTCTGTAATTTCCAGTTGCTCGTTTAACTTGACCGCGCCGATCTCGATGATCTCCATCGGCCTGACATCGTAATGCTTGCGTCCGTTGAACTCCAGATCAATGACGACATAATTCATGAAGTCTCACCTCTCACTCTACAATACCATAGCATGACCGCATTTTCCTATAGTAGCTCGCTGCCACATGCCACATTTTCATTCTCAGACTTACTTGAAAGGAGACGATATTTGCATGAAGCGCCGCTTATTCATCATGATGGCCCTGCTCGTAAGCGTCACCGTGCTGCCTTGGACCGCAACGGCCGGCGGCAGCGCGGATCGTCCTTATCACTTCGGCTTCAAGAAGAGCCGCAATGGTTCGCCGGCCTCGATCAATGAAGAAGGCTTCCGGGGCATTGTAGAAAAGCATGGGGCGGTCTTTCTCGGCAATACGGCGAATAAAGAACTGTATCTTACGTTCGACAACGGCTACGAGAACGGCTTCACGCCGCAAATTCTCGACGTACTGAAGGAAAAGCAGGTTCCGGCGATCTTCTTCGTCACCGGCCATTACATCAAGGAACAGCCGGAGCTGATGAAGCGCATGGTTAACGAAGGACATCTGATCGGAAACCATTCGTGGAGCCATCCCGACATGAGCCAGATTTCCTCCGCCCGTATCAAGGAGGAGCTCGACAAGGTGAGGGAAGGCGTCGCTCAAGTGACCGGCCAGCAGGAGATGCGCTATCTTCGCCCGCCGCGCGGCATTTTCAGCGAACGGGTATTGGAGACGAGCGGCAAGCTTGGGTATACGAGCGTCTTCTGGTCGATCGCGTACCGTGATTGGGACACGAAGGAACAGAAAGGTGCGGACTATGCGTACCGGCAAGTGATGCAGCAGATGCATCCAGGCGCCGTCATTTTGCTGCATAGCGTCTCGAAGGACAATGCGGAAGCGCTGGGACGCATCATCGACGACGCCAAGAAGCAGGGGTATGAATTCAAGAGCCTCGATCAGCTTGCCACCAGGCAGTATGAATGAAGGAAGTAAGAAGCTATGCCCCGGCGTGGCTTCTTTTTTGCCGAATAGGCATATCGGATTTGTCCATCCCCGGCATGTTATTTCTCCATGGCGCCCGGATTCGGCAGCGTGTAGAATAAGCGTAGCGACGGCGCTTCGAAGCATAATCATGCGCCGATTGATGCGCAGGCAGCCGCAGCTTTGCATTTAGCAGGGCGAGGGGCCAAAGCGCAATTCGTTTATCGTAAAGGGAGTTTATGAGATGAATGCGATCCAGCTTGCCGACCATCTGCACCGCTCTGCCTTCTCGATCAGCTTCGCGGGAAATACGATTCTGCCGGCGGGTACAT
Source organism: Paenibacillus solanacearum (assembly GCF_910593845.1). GTDB lineage: Bacteria > Bacillota > Bacilli > Paenibacillales > NBRC-103111 > Paenibacillus_G > Paenibacillus_G solanacearum. The sequence goes on from NZ_CAJVAS010000011.1 coordinate 95,996, forward strand.
ACAATGAGCCTTATGTACATGGTATTCATTCGCTTCATTATATTGTCAGCGGCAGAGGCACCTATGTGATGAACGGGGTAGAGCATGCGATCGGCGCGGGCAAGGTCATGATCTTCGTTCCCGACACCTTGTTTGAATGGCGGATAGCGAAGACGGAGGACGTCGAGATCTACCACATCCGGTACGATTACCAGATGGTGTTCAAGGACAAGCAGCATTGGCTAATGCAGCCCCCCGGCGACGGTCTGGCATCCTTGCGGGGAATGCTTGCACTCGAACGGCCGCAGGAAGTGCGCATGCTGTTCGATAAGGTGTTCAAGCTGTGGAAAGCGTGCGACTCGCTCTCCCAATACCGCTGCGATCTCGCATTCCGGGAGCTGTGGCTGCTGCTGGCCGAACAAGTGCGCGATCAGCAGTACTGGAGCGATACCGAATCGGCGATCCAGTTCACCTTTGAATATATTACGGAGCATTACCGTTCTCCGCTAACGATAGAGCAGCTCGCCAAACAGGCGGGAATCAGTGCAGGTCATTATTCGCGGGAGTTCAAACGGCTGTTCGGTGTCGGTCCCAAAGAACATATCATTCGTGTGCGGATCAATCATGCCAAGGAACTGCTCGTTACGACCGGGCTCAACTTGACCGATGTTGCCAAACGGGTCGGCTATGACGATGAATTTTACTTCAGCCGCGTGTTTAAGCGGATCACCGGCATGACGCCTTCTTCCTATGCCAAGCAAATGCGGGCGCAATAAAGATGCCCGAATCGGCCTCTACCGCCTTAGAGACGAGCTGCGGGAGGGGGCTTCTTTGCTTTTTTGCGAAAAACGCCACAATTGCGTCCGGGACATGTATTGAACGCCAGGATGGGAGCCCTTACAATGGTATGAAAAGCGCGGTTTCGAATAGGGCTGCCGTTATTGTCCGGCAAAGACATGTATCGAATGGAGGAGCGTCATGGGGAAGTCTGTTATGGGCATTTTTCGCAGTGTAGGGATCATCGAAGGGTTTTCATACTTGATTTTGCTGTTTATCGCGATGCCGCTCAAATATTATGCCGATATGCCGGTTTATGTTCGGGTTGTCGGCATGGCGCACGGCGTCTTGTTCGTCTTGTTCCTGCTGCTGCTTCTGATCGTATGGATCAAGCACCGCTGGACGCTGCTTCAGGTGTTTTTGGCCATCGTAGCCGTGCTGTTGCCGTTTGGCACCTTCATCTTGGAAGCGCGGCTGCGCAAAACGATTGGATAGCCGTACAAGGCAGCAGTAAGGTTTTCCGACGCGCACGAATCCCAAGTGCGGACTGCGGCGCGGCGCGGCGGTCGGTCGAACCCGGCAGGATGCCGCTTGATGCACGACAAACGAAGAACCCTCCGAATCGCATGCTGCGATCGGAGGGTTCTTTCGCCGTTACGCCTGCCCGGGCAATGATTGCAATTCGCGCCAGTAGCGGCACAGCGTCGCGATGCCTTTGTCGAAGTTCTCGAGATGGAAATGCTCGTTCGGGCCGTGCATGTTTTCGCCCGGCAAGCCGAAATCCATCATCACGACGGGAGCGCCCAGCACACGGGAGAATACTTCGACGATCGGGATGGAACCTCCGCTGCGGATGTACACCGGCGCTTTGCCGAAGCCGTCGGTATACGCGCTGGCCGCGGCCTGGATGTACGGATGGTCCGGCGGGATGAAGAACGGCTTGCCGCGGTGCGATTGCTGTATGGATACTGTGACGCCTTGCGGCTTATGCTTGTCGATATGGCGTCGAATCAGCGCCATGATTTCATCAGGGTCCTGCTCGTCGACAAGACGGCACGATACTTTCGCCCCGGCCGATGCCGGTACGATCGGCTTGAGTCCTTCGCCTTGGTAGCCGCCATAGATGCCGTTAATTTCGAGCGTCGGTCGTGCGGTCGTGCGTTCGAGGAACGTATATCCCTTCTCGCCATACAGCTCGGGTACTTGAAGCTCGCTGCTGATTTTGGCGTCGTCCAGCTCCAGCGGTTGCGACGCTTCCCGGTCGGCGTCCGTCAGTGGGCGCACCTTGTCGTAGAAGCCCTCGATCGTAATTATGCCGTCCGCGTCTTTCATGGAAGCGAGCAGCTCGACGAGCGCCGAGACCGGATTGGCGACGCCGCCGCCGTACAGCCCCGAATGCAGATCGTTCTTCGGCCCGGCGATATCGATCTGGAATCCGCACAGACCGCGGAGTCCGCAGCAGATGGACGGCACGCCCTCGTCATGCATCGGGCCGTCGGAGATGACGATCAGGTCGGCGGCCAGACGCTCCGCCTGCTGCTCCAGAAACGGCGCCAGATTCGGGCTGGCGATTTCCTCCTCGCCCTCCAGGCAAAACTTGATGTTCACCGGCAGACGCCCTTCCGTTTGCAGGAACGCCTCCACCGTCTTGATGTGCGTGTACAGCTGCGCCTTGTCGTCCGTTGCGCCGCGCCCGTACAGCTTGCCGTCGCGGATGACCGGTTCGAACGGCGGCGTCTCCCATTCGCCGGACGGTTCGGCCGGCTGCACATCGTAATGGCCGTAGACGAGCGCCGTCGGCTGGCCGGGGGCGTGAAGCCAGTCGCCGTACACCACGGGATGGCCGTTCGTCTGCATGACTTCGACATGCTCCAGACCCGCCTTGCGAAGCGAATCGGCCAGCCATTCGGCGGCCTCCTTCATATGTACTTTATGCTCCGAGCTGGAGCTGACGCTTGGAATGCGCACGAATTCGATCACTTCTTCCAGATGCCGGGCGCGTTCCTTCTCCAAATACGATTTCACTTGATCGGTCATAAGCGGTCTCCTGTTCCCGCTTGCCCAGACGGCAGCGTGAGTTAGTATTTACCTAGTGTAGCATATTTGGCCGCTGAATATGATAGGCCGAAGAGGACTGCGCGGGAGGATGAAATGGATGTTATGAAGGAAGCGTGCTGCGAATATAGCTAGTATTATGACGGCCATGTGGTAAAATAGGCCCTGTAAGGTTTATGCCACAATTCGTTTTTTCCCAGGAGGTGATGTGTTGAAAAGAGTCGATGTCGCCAGTGCCCTCATATATGACCGATCGAAACATAAGCTGTTAATGGTGAAAAACACGAAAAAAGATTCGTCTTATTGGAGCCTCCCCGGGGGAGCGGTCGAAGCGAATGAAACGCTGGCACAGGCGGTCGTGCGAGAGACGAAAGAGGAGACCGGCTACGAGATCGAATCGGCCGGTATTTATTCGGTGAGGGAAGTATTTTTTGCGGGAAGCGGTCATCATGCCATCATCTTTACGTTTCTGGCCCGCATCACGGGAGGCGCCATGGAGGTCGACGATCCCGACGGCGACATCACGGAAGTCCGGTGGATGGATCTTCGGGAAGCGAATGCGCTCATGCCCGGCCTGCCGGATATAACGATAGCGTCGCTCGATACGTTATCGGCCCTGTACCGCTTCGAGGCGGGAGGATAGTTTCCATCTTATTTGAAAGCGCTTGCTACTGGAGGTAAAGCAAGAGCCCCTCGTCGAGGGGCCCCTTGTTTGGCAACACTTGGTTTCTTTCCTTGTTCATCGATCGGGAGACCGCTTGCAGCATTATCCCATCGATTGCCGCAGCATTTCTTCCGGGTTCATTGCCTTTAACTGCTTCGAGTACAGGTCGCGGTATAGTCCTCCAGCCGCAAGCAATTCGCCGTGGCTGCCTTTCTCGACGATGGCGCCGTTCTCCAGCACGAGAATCTGGTCGGCGCGGACGACCGTCGCCAGGCGATGCGCGATAATGAACGTCGTGCGTCCTTTCATGAGCCGCTCCAGTGCCTCCGTCACCAGCGATTCCGATTCGGCGTCGAGCGCGGAGGTCGCTTCGTCGAGAATCAGGATGCGCGGCTTTTTGAGCAGAGCGCGGGCGATGGCGATCCGCTGCTTTTGCCCTCCGGACAGGCGTACGCCCCGTTCGCCGACGATCGTGTCGTAGCCTTGCTCCATATCCAGGATGAAGTCGTGCGCGTTGGCCGCTTTCGCCGCTTCCCTGACATCGGCTTCCGTCGCGTCCGGATTGCCGTAGGCGATATTCTCGTACAGCGTACCGGAGAACAGCACGTTATCCTGGAGCACGACCGCGATATGTTTGCGCACGTCGTACAGGTTGTAGTCGCGAAGATCGACGCCGTCGATCCGCACGCTGCCTTCATCCGGATCGTAGAAGCGCGGGATGAAGTTGACGAGCGTCGTCTTGCCGGCGCCGCTCGGGCCGACCAGCGCAATGACTTCGCCGGGGCGTGCTGTGAAGCTGATGTTTTTCAGGGCAGCGCGAAATTCCGTGACTGTCGGCGGCGGCTCGACCCGCGTGTTCGGCGGTACGAGGTAGAACTTCTTCGCCGGCTTCACGAGTTCCACCAGATCCGGGTCGTACTCGCCCTTCTTGTCATCCTGCGCCGGCCGTTCGGGACGTTCCATCACGTAGTTGAACGAGACGTTGTCGAATTGTACGGCGCCGCGGCAATGGTTGAGCGGCTTTGCATTTTCCTTGATCGTCACCTCGGGCTCGATATCGAACACTTCGAAGATCCGCTCGATGTTGCTGAGCGAGTTCTGGATCGTCGCATTCGCTTCGGCGAACCGCTGAATCGGGCCGTACAACTGCCCGAGGTACGCTTGGAACGCCAGCAGCGAGCCGATCGTCAAATTTCCTTTCAGCACAAGAGCTCCGCCGGCAAACCAGATGATAAGGTTTCCCGCCTGAGTGAACGTTTGGCTGAAGCGTCCGAGCGAAGCGGCAAGCATCTGCGCCTGATTGGCGAAGCCGATATGATGCTTGGCTTGCTTCTCGAACCGGGCCATCTCTTTATCTTCTTGATTGAACGATTGCACTACCTTCATTCCGCTGATCCGTTCCACCAGCACGCCGTTGATGCGTTCCATCTGGCGGTGCACCGATCGCCAGGTCAGGCGGATGCGCACGTTCATGTTCGTAAAGGTCAAATAGTAGAGCGGCAGCAGCCACAAGGAGAGCAGAGCCAGCTGCCAATGAAGCGTGAACAGCATGAATCCGGCGAACAGCACGAGCACCAGATCGATGATCAGATTGATGACGCCGCCGTTAATGATGTTTTGCGCGCCGTTGACGTCGTTGATGATCCGCGATACGATGCTGCCGACTTGCCGGTTGTCGTAGAACCGCTGCGACAACTGCTGCATGTGGCGGTACAGCTGGTGGCGGATGTCGTACACCATCCGGTTTCCAAGCCGGAACGTGGTCGTGCTTCGCAGAAAGTTGATCCAGATGCCGAACAAGTAGACGGCTCCCAGTACGCCGATGACCCGTCCGAGCGTCCAAAATCCCGGTTTGCCCGGCAGCACTTCGTCAATCAAAATTCTGGTCATTTGCGGGGTGGTCATCGGTACCGCGAATTGCAAAATGCCAAGACCGATAATGCCCAGCAGCCGAAGCCGGTACGGCTTCAAAAATACGAGATAACGCTGGAAAAGCTTCTTCTTGCCTGCGGCTGATGAAGTGCCCGCTTCCTTTCGCGCCCCTGCTTGCGGCGCCGTCTGCGTCTCCATTTGCCCAAACCCTCCCTTGGATAGAACACAACTTCAATACAGGTTACTATCGTTAACCTTTACAAAAATTAACACAAAAAAAACAAAATAAAAATGAACGATTCCCTCAATAAACATGGACTATATTGCTTAAAGGAAAACTTCACACTATCTTCACACTAAATGAGCTACTATATAAAAAAGATAGTGTAAATTGCGCGTGGAGGCGATTACATGGCCAAGATTTTGATCAATCACTTATACAAGCGATACGGGAAAGATAAGCACCCGGTCGTGAAGGACTTCCATCTGGAAATTCAGGACAAGGAGTTTCTTGTTTTCGTCGGACCGTCCGGCTGTGGCAAGTCCACTACGCTTCGGATGATCGCAGGACTCGAAGATATTTCCGAAGGGGAAATATACATCGGCGACACGCTGGTGAACGACCTGCCGCCGAAAGACCGCGACATTGCCATGGTGTTCCAGAACTACGCCCTGTACCCGAATATGAGCGTATACGAGAACATCGCCTTCGGCCTTCGGTTGCGTAAGCTGCCGAAGCACGAGATTGACCTTGCCGTTAAGAAAGCGGCCCGCGTACTCGAAATCGAGCAGTATCTCGACCGCAAGCCGAGACAGCTCTCCGGCGGTCAGCGTCAGCGCGTAGCGCTCGGAAGAGCGATTGTCCGTAACCCGCAAGTGTTCCTCATGGATGAACCGTTGTCCAACCTCGACGCCAAACTTCGCGTACAAATGCGTACGGAAATTATCAAGCTTCACAAGACGCTCGGCGTTACGATGATCTATGTAACGCATGATCAGATTGAAGCCATGACCATGGGTGACCGGATCGTCGTCATGAAGGACGGGATCATCCAGCAGGTCGATACGCCGGAGACGATCTACACGACGCCAAGCAACACGTTCGTTGCCAGCTTCATCGGGTCGCCGCCAATGAACTTCATCGACGGCCGCATTCAGGAGAATGTGCCGGGCAAGCTGGAATTCCATACGCAGCGCTTTGCGATTGAGATTCCCGAAGGAAAGAAGCATGCGCTGATCAAGAACAAACAAGTGAACAAGACCGTAACGCTGGGCATTCGGCCGGAGAACGTCAGCTTGGAAGAGATCGTATTCGAAGCGTTCCCGAACGCTGTCGTACCAGGCACGTATAAGCTGGACGAATTAATGGGAGCGGACCGGTTCCTGCATCTGGATATCGGCCAAGACCGCATGCTCGTAGCTCGTGTGAATCCGCGTTATCGCTTTGAAGAAGACGATAAAGTGAAAGTTGCGATTGACATGTCCAAGGCGCTGTTCTTCAATTATGAAACCGGCGAACGTTTTATAGATTAACTCCATTGATTAGGAAAGGAGTGACACGATTGTCTTCCGTTCAATCCTCGAAACACCCGTGGAAACGCTTACTAGTATTATCGTTGGCCGGAGCGCTCGGGCTCACTGGACTGGTTCCACCGGGTCAGCCTGTTGCGTCGGCGGCGGATGCAAAGGCGCCTACTGCGCCTGCGAACGCAGCACCGGCGGTTAAGACGCCGAATGCAAGCGCCGTGCAGCTGTCGGAATCGGAGCCGTATTATGCGGATACGCTCAAGGCCTGGATCGGCAAGGGTGCCAAGCCGGCCACCTCGACGATCGAGATTAAAGGTTCCGCTCCGTCAGCCAAGTCGGAGAACCAGAATATTACGGTCGGCAATTACGAAGGGAAAAGCAACGTGCTTGTTTGGAACGGCGGCAGCGGCGAGGGCTTCGTCGAATACCGCGTGGACGTTCCTGCTGACGGTTTGTACGAGATGCAAGTCTCCTATCGCCCGCTAACGGGCAAAGGGTTGCGCCGCCCGATCGTATGGGATATGTTCGTGGACGGCAAGCGCCCGTTCCGGGAAACGTCTTCCATTACGCTGTACCGTCAATGGAAGGATGCCCGTCCGATCAAGACGGATGACGAGGGCGACCAGATTCGTCCAAAGTCCGAAGAAATTACGACGTGGATGACGATGCCGCTGTTCGATTCCGGCGGTGCTTATGCGGCTCCGCTACAATGGTTCTTCTCCAAAGGAACGCATACAATCCGGATGCAGGGCTACGAGCCGATAGCGATCGAATCGATTAAGCTGACCCCTCCGCAAAAGCTGCAATCGTATGCGGATGTGGCGAAGGCTTACCCGCAATCGAAGCCGGCTGCGGCCGAAGTGATCACGCTGCAGGCGGAAGAACCATCGATTAAGAGCGATTCCGCAATCCAGATGGCTTCGGACACGGATCAGCGCACGGTTCCGCTCGCCAAAGGGAAAATTACGTTCAACAGCATCGGCGGCAAGAAGTGGTATAACCAGACGCAAGAGCTGACATGGACGATCGATATTCCGGAGTCCGGCAAGTACAAGGTCGCGACTCGCGCGCTTCAAAATACGATCTCGCAAAAATCTTCCTTCCGTACGATCCGCATCGACGGAAAAGTGCCGTTCCAGGAATTTTTGACGTATCGCTTCCCGTATTCGACCGGCTGGGAAGGCCTGGCGCTTCAGGATGACACAGGCAAGCCGTACGAGTTTTATTTTGAGAAGGGCAAGCACACGCTCTCGATGAGCGTCACGCATGATCCGTTCAAGCCGGTAATCCGCGGCATCGAGGAAGTTTCCGACCTGCTGCAGGAAGTGGCTTGGGACTTGAAATCGCTCACGGGTAACGTGGACGACAAGAACAGAACGTACCGGATCGCTCAAGATTTGCCCGACCTGCCGAAGCGGATGGAAGTGATCGAGCAGCGGCTCGACGAGCTCTCCAAGCTGACGGCGCAAGTCAACGGTCGTGTGGATAACATCAGCCAAGGCTTTGAGTCCTCGGCGCAAGATATTGCCAAAATGCTGAAAAAAATAGACGATGTTCCGTATAAGGCGGACCAGATTTCGTCCATGCAGGAGAAAGTCAGCAAGTTTATCGACACGCTCATTCAGCAGCCGCTGCAGCTCGACGAAATTTATATCGCACCGGTGGAGAAGAGCTTTCCGAAGATGGAAGCTTCGATCTTCTCCAAGATGAAGGGTATGGTCGTCAACTTCTTCTATACGTTCCGTTCCAAAAACCGTCTGAGCGAGATGGATCCGAACGTGCTTAACGTCTGGGTGCACCGCGGACGCGACTATGTAACGCAGCTGCAAGAATTGACGGACGAATTGTTTACACCGGAAACGGGAATTAAAGTCAAGGTCAACCTGCTGCCGAATACGCAGTTGCTCGTCTTGTCCAACGCGGCAGGCATCCAGCCGGACATCGCGCTTGGATTGTCGCAAGACTTGCCGGTCGATTACGCGATTCGGAACAGTATCGTCGATATATCGCAGTTCCCGGACTTCAAGGAAGTGTACAATCGTTACAGCCCGGGCTCGTGGCTGCCGTTCTACTATAACAAAGGGTATTACGCAATGCCGGAGACGCAGTCGTTCCAGCTGCTGTTCTACCGCAAGGACATTTTGAGCAAACTGGGCATCGCGCTGCCGCAAACGTGGGATGACGTATATGACATCTTACCGACGCTGCAGCAGAACTACATGAACTTCTACGCGAACCCGAAAGAATTCATGATGTTCGTATACCAGAATCAGGCGGAGTTTTTCTCCAAGGACGGGTCGAAGACGGCGATGGATACGCCGGAAGGCTTCAAAGCATTCCGTCAGTGGGCCGACCTGTTCAACATTTATGCAATGGACCGAGAAGTATCGAGCTTCTATCAGCATTTCCGCAAGGGCGACATGCCGATCGGTATTGCGGACTACAATATGTACATTCAGCTGTCCGCTGCGGCGCCGGAGCTGAACGGACGTTGGGGAATCGCACAACTTCCGGGCACGAAGCAGTCGAATGGCACGATCGAACGATGGGCTGGCGGCGGCCAAACAACCGGCGTCATTTTCAAACGTTCGAACAAACAGGATCAGGCATGGGAGTACTTGAAATGGTGGAACTCCGCCGACGTTCAGGAGCGTTACGGCTCTGACCTTGAAGCGTTCAACGGGGTTGCCTTCCGTTGGAATACGTCGAACCTGGAGGCATTTGTCAACCTGCCATGGAAACGCGAAGATGCCAACGTCATCCTGAATCAATGGCAATGGTACAAAGATATGCCGAACGTACCGGGCGGCTACTTCGTAACACGTGAAATTAACAACGCATGGAACCGTACGGTCGTCGATGGAATGAACTATAGAAACTCGCTGGAGCTGGCCGTCATGGAAATCAATCGGGAGCTCAGGCGTAAGCAGCAAGAGTTCGGCTTTGTCGATGGCGAGGGCAATATTTTGAAATCGATGGAACTGCCGATCGTAACCAAACCTTGGGAAGGAGTGAAGGCATATGTTAAGTAATCAGGCGAACGCAACGGCGGGAACGGTTCGACAGCGAATCGCCCCTGCTAAACCGACGCTCACGGAAAAGTTCAAACGCCTCCTTTCCGAGATATGGTCTTATCGGCTGTCGTACTTGTTCATCGCCCCGTTTATGTTTTGTTTTATCGCATTCATTTTGATTCCGGTTATTGCGGCCATCGGGCTTAGCTTCACGTATTTCAATGCAATCGAGCCGCCGCGTTTCATTGGCTGGACGAACTACGCGAACTTGATCTCACAGGACTTGACGTTCTTGAAATATGCGCTTCCGAATACGTTCAAGTTTGCGCTTATCGTAGGTCCGGGCGGATATATTGCGGCCTTCATGCTGGCATGGCTCATTTCCCAGCTGCCGAACGCGGCAACCCGCTGGTTCGCGCTGGCGATGTATACGCCGTCGCTGACAGCAGGGGTAGCGATGTCTGTCGTATGGCTGCCGCTCCTTACCGGTGACCGGATCGGTTACCTGAACAGTATTCTTCTTGAACTTGGCTTTATCGACCAACCGCTTTTGTGGGTAACCGACAAAGCATACTTGATGAACTCGATGATCGTAGTTACATTATGGTCCAGTATGGGCGTCGGCTTCCTTGCGATGCTCGCCGGGATTTTGAATGTCAACCAGGAGTTGTATGAGGCTGGCCGGATCGACGGTATGAGCAGCCGACTTCAAGAAATCTGGTACATTACGATCCCGTCCATGAAACCGCAAATGCTGTTCGGTGCAGTCATGGCGATCGTATCGACGTTTAAAGCGGGTGCGATCGGAACGGAGTTGTCAGGTGTGAATCCGACGCCGCAGTATTCGGGTCATCTGATTATCAACCATATCGATGACTACGGCTTTATCCGATTTGAAATGGGATATGCCGCCGCCATCTCGGTATTCCTTCTGCTCATCATGTATTTGTCCAACAAATTAAGCTGGGGCTTGTTCGGCCCGAAGGAGGGCGAATAATGCAAACTGCGCTTGCCAAATGGAAAGGGCTCATTCCATGGAGAAAGAAGTCGAAGCTGAACTCGATGGACGGCTTTCAGAAAGTGCTCGTCTTCTTTCTCTTTGTACTCGCCATCTTCATGCTGCTGCCGCTGGTGTTTATTTTTAACCATGCGCTCAAGCCGTACCAGGAGCTGTTCGTTTATCCGCCGAACTTTTTCGTACGGGAACCGTCGTTTCAGAACTTTACGGAGCTATTCCTGGTAGCTTCCTCCTCGACGATCCCGGTAACGCGTTACTTATTCAACAGCTTGATCATTTCCGGCGGGGCGGTCGTTTGCGTAACGATCGTCAGCGCGCTTTGCGCCTACCCGATCTCGAAACACAAGTTTCCGGGTCATCAAATCGTTTTTGGCACGATCCTGCTGACGCTCATGTTCGCGCCCGAGACGGTGCAGATTCCGCGGTATCTCGTGGTCAGCCATCTCGGCATTATGAATACGTATTTAGGTCATATCCTGCCGATGGTCGCCATGCCGGTTGGCGTGTTCCTTCTGAAGCAGTTTATCGACCAGCTTCCGAACGAGCTGCTGGAAGCGGCGCGGATCGACGGGGGAAGCGAATTTTTCATCTTCATGCGCATCGTCATTCCGGTCGTCATGCCGGCGGTCGCTACCGTAGCGATCCTGACGTTCCAAGGCGCATGGGGGAACCAGGAGACGTCGACGCTGTTCATGCAGGATGACGAGATGAAGAACTTCCCGTTCTTCCTGTCAACCTTGACGAACAACCTGGCTAACAGTGTAGCCCGCCAAGGGGCGGCAGCTGCGGCGGCGCTCGTCATGTTCGTACCGAACCTGCTGATCTTCTTGTTCTTCCAAGGCAAGGTTATCGCCACGATGGCGCATTCCGGTATCAAATAAGGAAGGGGGACTACCATTTGTTAACTCAATTTCGGCGTAAGCCCCTCCTCCTTATGTTGGCGGTCATCGTGTTGGCCGTCTCCTTGTGGCCGGCAGGTGCAATGGCTTACGTACCTTATGATACGAACTACAGAGATAGCTACAAACGGCTTGTATGGACCCAATCGGCCTACAACCCGGTAGAAGTAATGGGCAGGGAAATCTACATCCCGGATCCGAAAGATCCGAGCAAGCAAGTGTTTTCCCCGCTCGTACAACCGAAAGATTTGTTTATCGATGAAAAAGACAATATTTATATCGCGGATTCTGGCAACAACCGGATCGTTCAATTGGACCCGGACGGAAAGTTGGTCCGCATCCTGGACGTAAAGGAAAGCCCGATGAAGAAGCCGGAAGGGCTGTTCATCGACGGGAAAGGCGACATTTATGTTGCGGATACCGGCAACAAGCGAGTTATCCGCCTCGATTCCAACGGCAAGCTGTTGAAGGAATACAAAAGGCCGGAATCCAAGTTTTTACCTGAGGCGTTCAAATATGACCCGATCAAGCTGGTCGTAGACAAACGCGGCTTCCTGTACATCGCCACACTGGGCGGCTACCAGGGACTTCTGCAGCTCGACCCGGAAGGCAATTTCCAGAGCTTCTTCGGCGCCAACAAAACCGAGTTTTCGGTCATGGATGCATTCAAACGCATGGTGTACACACGGGAAATGTACTTGCGCGAAATCAGCAAGCTGCCGGGCTCCGTCGCAAGCGTAACGATCGACAAAGGCGGACTTATTTACACGGCGACCAAAGAGATCGCGACCGGACAAATCAAGAAGCTGAACATTGCAGGCAAAGACTTGCTGTCGGCTAAGGATGAGTATACGGATAAAGTCACGACAAAAGCGTTCGGTGAAGTTCGTTTTCCTCCGAGCGACAAAAACCAAAAGCCGCAGCTGAGCGACTTGACGGTTGACAGCGACGGCAATATTACGGCAATCGACTCGACACTGAAATACGTCAACCAATACGATGCGACGGGTAACCTGCTGTTCTACTGGGGCGGCGACGTATCGGCGTCGGCCACCAAGCTTGGCGTTGTCAAGACGCCGTCGGCCATCGCCAACAACTCGAAGAACGAGCTGTTCATTCTCGACGAAGAGAACAACGCCGTTCAACGGTTCCGCCTGTCGGAGTTCGGCGCGCTGGTGCATCAAGCGAACCAGCTGACGCAGGAAGGCCGATACGAGGATAGCGAGAAATATTGGCAGGAAGTACTTCGCCTCAACGCATACTACACGCCTGCGGTTCTCGGCCTGGCTAAAGCCGCCTACAAAAAAGGCGAGTTCGAAAAGGCGCAGGCGCTCTTTAAGGAAGCCGGCTTCGTACAAGGCTACTCCGATGCGTTCTGGCAAATCCGGTTGATCTGGTTCCAGAAGCATTTCGGATTGCTGATGAACGTCGTTATTTTTGGCCTTATCTTATTGTTGTTGTTCAATCGCTTCACGCGCAAAGCTGCCTGGAGACAAAAATGGCGCAAACGCGAGCGTTCCAAAAACAGACTGGTTATTCAGTTGAAGCACGTATTTTATATTTTGAAACATCCGATCGACGGCTTCTCGGCGATTCGTTACGAGAATAAAGGCAGCATGGCGAGCAGTATGATTTTACTGCTGGCCGGCATGATCGCCTTCGGCATCATGCGCGTAGCGACCGATTTTACGTTCAACCCGAACGTCGTGCTGGAGATCAGCATGATCACAGTGTTTACTCAGTTTGCGGTCGTCTGGGTCGGCTGGGTTGTCGCCAACTATTTGATCAGCACGATTTATCGTGGTGAAGGTCGTTTCCGCGACGTTATTTATGGCACATCCTATGCGGTCTTCCCGTTTGTGATCGTCGGCTTACCGCTGACGTTGCTCTCCAGCGTCATGACGCTGAGCGAAGGCGCAATCTACAATTTCCTGGAGAACGCTTTGTACGGCTGGGTATTCCTGCTGGTCTTCTGGAAAGTGCAATCAATGCAAAACTACGGCGTTGGCGAAACGGCAGTCAACATTGTCCTTTCGATGATTACGATGACGATTCTGGGCGTTCTCATTTTCATTACGTTTGGTCTCAGCAATGAGCTATGGGACTTCTTCTATTCCGTGTACCAGGAGGTGACGATCCGATGAGACGCATAAGCAAAAAATTGAAGCTGAGCGCTCTGGCGGTAGTCGTCGGTACGACGCTGGTCACGCTACAGAGCGGCCCGCTGCTGAACGCGGCCGAGAATACGCCGGCGGCGAATGCCCCGGCAGCCAGCACGAACGCAAATGCGCCGGCAGCCGGGCAAGGGGCTCAAGCACCCGCCCAGGCTGCTGCGCCAACGGCGGCGCAGCAGGCCGCTGCGCAGAAAGAAATGCTTGACGAAAGCAAGTTCCAGGTCATGGCGGAAAATGCGAATTTCAAGCTGTGGGTAGACAGCACGACGGCTCATTTCAAGCTTGAAGACAAGCGCAGCGGACAAGTGCTGAGGTCTTACCCGGATCCCGAGCAATGGCCGAATGAAACGATTACAGGCACTTGGAGAAATAACCTTCGCTCGCCGGTCATGCTGGAATATATCGACATGGCGAACTACAAGTCTCAGCCGAAAATCATCAGCTGGATGGAGGACAAAGGAACGCTGGAAGGCTTCCAAAAAACAGCCGATGGCTTTAAGGTGACGTTCAATTTTGCCGGAACCCAATTTAAAATTCCGGTGGAAGTGAAGCTGACGACAGATTACGTCGAGACGAAGATTATCGATAAAGATATTAAAGAAGGCAAGCTGAGCCTGCTCAACCTGAAGCTGTATCCGCTCTTCGGAGCACAGCCTTCCTTGGGCCAGGACGGATATATGGTACTGCCGGACGGTTCCGGCGCGCTGATTCATTTCAAGCCGAACCGGACCAACGATAAATCGGTGTACCGCGAAAATATGTACGGCAACGACATCTCGTTCTTTGTTGAAAGGACGAATCGTCAAAAAGTGACCATGCCGGTATTCGGCATGAAATCGGGCAGCCAGGCATTCGTATCGGTCATTACGGCGGGCGAAGAATATTCGAAGCTATTCGCTTCCCCGGCGGGCGCCTTCGGTACGTATAACTGGGTAACGCCGGAATGGCAATACCGGATCAAGTTTTTCCAGAATACGAGCAAGAAAGGCAGCGCCGGCTTCTACACCTACAGCAAGCAGATGTATACCACAGAGCAGCGCGCCGTGCGGTACTATATGCTTGAGCCTGCGAAGGCTGACTATGTCGGCATGGCTTCGAAGTATCGGGAGTACCTGATGAAAGAGAAGGGGCTCAAACCGATCAAGCCGGAAAGCACGAAAGTTCCGTTCTTCCTGGACATCTTGGGTGCGGACCTTAAAGAAGGCCTGCTGTGGGATAAGTACTTGAAGGGCACGACGACATCGGAAGCGATGGAGATGGTCAAGCGGCTGTATGGGCTTGGCATCGAGAATATGGCGATCCAATATTCCGGGTGGCAGAACGGCAGCTACAGCTCTTACGGCGGATTGTTCCCGGTCGATAAGCGGCTTGGCGGCAACGACGGAATGAAGCAGTTCATCGATTATGCGCACTCACTGAAAATTCCAGTGCTGTTGAATGCCAACTATTCGTACAACAATACGAACGGCGACGGCTTCAGCCCGAGATATGACGGATCGCGGAATTTGGCGGGCCGGTTGCTGCAGGAGGAAAACTTCAACAACCGTGCGAAGATCACGCTTGTCAGCCCTAAGTTTAGCGCCAAAACGCTGGCGAAAGATCTGGAGAAATACAAGCAGCTTGGCGCAGACGGTCTCTTTTTCGAAGACGGTACCGGCCGCTTCCTAAACAGCGATTTCAACGACCGCTACAAAACAAACCGGACAGAATCCATGGGTGTACAGCAAGAGATGCTGAAGGAAGCCAAAGAAACGCTGGGACACGTCAGTATTGACCGGCCGAATTTCTACGGCATTTCCAATATTACGCATCTTCATCGCTTGCCGCAGGACTATTCGTATGACTTGTTCGTAGACGAATCGATTCCGTTCGCGCAAATTGCGCTGCACGGATTGGTAACTTATACGTCCAACTGGTCGAATCTGCGTGACCAATATCAAGGCGAGTTTTTGCGGTCTATCGAATATGGGGCTTATCCTTCGTTCATTTTCACCAACTCAAAGTCCGGAGATATGAAAGGCGCTTATTCGATCTGGTATTACAGCATGAATTACCGTGACTGGGAAGCCAAAGCGGTGGAGGAATACCAACGCTTCAACCAGGCACTTGGCGATGTGCAGGACAAAGCGATCATCGGTCATCGCACGCTCGCCCCGAACGTCATGGAGACGGAGTATGAAGGCGGCAAGAAGGTCATTGTCAACTACAACGCGCAGCAATATACGAACGGCAGCCTGAAAGTTCCGGCACAGGACTTCATCGTGGTAACGGGAGGGAAGACGTCATGAACCGTAAATTTAGACTCAGCTCCGTTGCCCTTCGCAAGATGGAAGGCTCGCTGTTTATTGCACCTTGGGTAATTGGCTTTCTGTCCTTCATCGCATTTCCGTTAGGTTATTCGCTTTATATGAGTTTTCAACGGGTAAAAATCACGGCTAGCGGGATCGAGTATACGCCCGTCGGCGTTCAGTATTACCGCGAAATTTTGCTGGCGGACGGCGGGTTGTTGTATAACGACCTGCTGCCGTTCCTCCGGCAGTCGTTGCTGATGATTCCGGTTATTATCGTATTCTCGATGATGGTCGCGATCTTGCTGAACCAGAAGTTTGTCGGCCGCGACTTTTTCCGGGTCATTTTCTTCCTCCCTGTTATTTTCTCGACAGGTCAGATCATTACTGAGTTTATCGCACAAGGCGAAGGTACACTCGCCTTTACGACGGAATTTGAAGTCGGCAGATTTATATCCACCTATTTGCCGGCGACATGGGCGAATCCGATTAACAAGATTGTAAGCTCATTCGTACTCGTGCTTTGGTCTTCCGGGGTGCAAATCCTGATCTTCCTGGCTGGCCGCCAAACGATCTCCGCTTCGGTTTATGAAGCGGCACGCATCGACGGAGCCGCTCCATGGGAAACGTTCTGGAAAATTACGCTTCCGGGCTTGTCGCCGTTTATTTTCCTGAATCTGATCTATACGGTTGTCGATTTGTTCACTTTCCCGCAAAACCCGATCATCTCGAAAGTAAATACGACAAACTACGGTTTGTCGAGCGCGCTGGCGTGGATCTACTTCGTCATCGTTATAGCATTCTTAAGTATAGCGATCTTTGTTTTCAGTAAGGTAGCGAAAGCGACAAGCGGACAACAACGGTAGAAAGGAGGCAATAAGCATATGGAGCGTATTACGGAAATTATCAAATCGCGCAAGTTCGGCGGGAATACGAATCCCCGCAACTTGCTGCTGCTGACGCGCAACGTATTAATCGGGAAAGAAGCGAATCAAGGTTTCATTTTCCGGTTGTTCATGTACTTGATTTTGATCGATGTCGCATTCATTTATATTAAGCCGATCATTTACATGGTCGCGACGATGATCAAGGATGCGGGCAACCTGCTCGATCCGGCGGTTATCTGGGTACCGCGGTCCGTCTACTTCGGACATTTGAGCGAAGCATTTCGACTGCTCAAGTATCCGACGGCCGTCTCGATCAGCGCGACGGTATCGCTGTCCGTTGCCGTACTGCAGGTCATCACATGCGCTATCGCAGGCTATGCGTTTGCAAGACTTGATTTTCCATTCAAAAAGTTTTGGTTCGTATGCCTGATCTTCACGTTCGTCATGCCGCCGCAGGTGACGATTTTGCCATCGATCCTGCTGTTCAAAGAGCTCGGATGGATTAACACGTACTATCCGATGATTATCCCGGCCTTATTCGGACACGGTCTCAAGGGAGCCTTGTTCGTCATCATCTTCCGTCAGTTCTTCTCCACCCTGCCGAAGGAGCTGGAGGAGGCGGCCAAGATCGACGGAGCGAGCGTCTTCCGCGTCTTCTTCCGGGTTATGCTGCCGATCTCTTCGTCGGCGATTATCGTCGTGTTCCTGTTCTCCTTCGTATGGAACTGGAACGACTTCTATTACCCGTCGATGTACATGTTCGGATCGAAGGAAGTTCCACTGTCAATCAGCTTATCCAGGCTTGCCGCGGCGATGTCGTCGGAGGCCGAGCAGGCGGGACCGAGTATTTTTGCGGAGCCGATCAAGATGGCGGCGTCGTTCCTCATTATCATGCCGGTTCTCGCCGTTTATGCCTTTACGCAGCGATGGTTCGTCGAAGGCGTCGAGCGTACTGGCCTTGTAGAATAGTGTCGACATATCTCGAATCGATGAAAGCCCAAAAAACCGGCCGACGCGCCGGTTTTTTTGCTTTCAATAGAAAGACGTGCGGCCCGATGGGCAATTTTTCTATGAATTCAAGGGACTGGAGAGCGAAAAAAGTCGAATCGTATCGCGTTTCCCTAATAAATCTTCTTGAGCAACCCGGGCGGACAAGGTATCATAGAATAAAAAGATTCAGCAGCACCGGGAGGTGAGAACGAATGCAGATCTTATTGGTGGAAGACGAACCGAAAATTCGTGAAGTATTGATTGCCTATTTGCGTAACGAAGGATGGAACGTCGATTTTACGCCGAACGGTTTGGAAGCGGTTGAAATGTTTTCGAATCGTCCATATGATCTCGTCATTCTCGATCTGATGTTGGAAGGAATGCCGGGAGAAGAAGTATGTCGAACGATCCGGCAAACTTCGACAGTGCCGATCGTTATGCTGACATCCAAATCAAGGGAGAGCGATACGATCGAGGGGCTGAAGCTGGGAGCGGATGATTATATTTTCAAACCGTTCCGGGTAAAGGAAGTCATTGCCCGCATCCATGCGCTGCTGCGAAGAGTCAAGGCGTTCGTACCGGAGAAGCAGAAGACGTCCGTACTAACGTTCGATAAAGGAAGGCTTGTACTGGACATGGAAGCGAAGACGCTGCTTGTCCGGGGCGTGCACGCCAACTTGACATCGACCGAATTCAAGCTGTTGACGGTTTTTGTCGATAAACCGGGAAAAATATTCAGCCGTCTGGACTTGTCCCATCAAGTGCTCGGTTACCGGTTTCACGGTGACAGCCGTTCCATCGATACGCATGTGAAAAATCTTCGCAAAAAAATCGAAGAAGACACAAAAGAGCCGAAGTACATTTTGACCATGGTCGGAGAAGGCTACAAATTTACCGCGGAAGCGGACAAAAAGGAATAGACGGTCATGATGTCCAAGCTGCGCAGAACGAATGTCATTTTATTTATAACGCTGCAGGGCTGTTTTCTCATTATTCTGTGCATTATTGCTTATGGATATAACTACAACTGGGAAAATGTCTTTACGCGTTATCAAGAGGAACAAGTCAAGGTAAACGCTTTCAAAATGATGGACGATATCCGCAATGAGGATTTAAGCGTCGGCCCGTACACGACGGAGCAAAAAGCATGGCTGACCCGCAGGGCGACCTTGTACGGCGTGATGATCCGTTACGGGGCGGATCGGCAGGACATATGGTTTGATATGTTCAACCGGATTCAAAACCCGAAAGAAGTCGAAATTCAGGAATATCCGGTCGTCGCCAAGGGGCAAAATCGCGGGCTGCTTCAAGTTGCGTCATACAAGCAGATGAACAAGCTCGATCCCAGCTTCCTCGCTTACCAGAAAATGATGCATGAACGGGCGGCGCTGCTGTTTGCGATTGCGGCGCTGCTGTCCATCGCGGTCAGCATTACAGTATCGCGCATGCTCTCCGTGCATATGCAGCGCTTGCGGGAAACGGCGGGCAAAATTCATGCCGGCGACCGCCAGGTTCGCGCGCCGCTGAAAGGGCCGGAGGAAGTGCGGCAGCTCGCGCTGACGCTTAACGAGCTGTCGATGGAGCTGAAGAAGCAGGAGGACTGGCGCCACCATCTCATGGAGGATTTGACGCACGAGCTGCGTACGCCGCTCACTTCGATGCTGTCCCAGCTCGAAGCCATGATCGACGGCATTTACGAAGTCGATGTCGAATGGCTGCAGCAAATCTACGAGGAGCTGATCCGGCTCACGCGGCTGATGACGGATATGGAGCGGCTGTCCGAGGCAGAAGCGGCAAGGTTCACGGTCAGCGTCAAGCGGGTGAACATGGTCAAGCTGGCCGAGCAAGTATGCCGCAATTTCCAGCCGATGGCGAGGAACAAAGGCATCCGGATTCGCTTCAACAATCCGAACGTTCCGTGCTACGCCGAGGTGGATCGCGATAAGATGGTGCAGGTCGTGTCGAATATTGTCTCCAACGCAGTGAAGTATACGAACGAAGGCTCCATTACGGTAGGGATCGACTGGCAGCCGGAAGCGACGATTATTTATTGCCAGGACACAGGGATCGGCATCGGTCCGCAAGATCTGCCTTACGTGTTCAACCGGCTGTATCGGGTCGATAAATCGCGATCCCGGTTTAGCGGCGGCGTAGGGCTCGGGCTCAGCATCGCCAAGGCGCTGGTCGAAGCCCATGACGGCCAGATCGATGTGGAAAGCGAGCTCGGATCCGGCTCGATCTTCCGCATTACAATCCCCAACACATACAAGTCCATGGCTAACAAATTGGCGTAAGGCCGATGGTTCATATGCCGCGAACGTAAGCTACCCGCTACCGCGCGGGCGCGCGTAGTACTGCCGAACCGCCGATTACATCGTGAAGATCTGTCCCAACACAGGGGCAGGTCTTTTTTTTGAAAAGTTGTTGACAAATTGTAATAATATTTTAAGCTTATATTAATAATCGTAATTTATTCTATTAATAAAACGTTGATTCAAATGATAGAGGGAAGGTGTTTAGGATGAAGGCTTTTGTAACGATCCAAAATAAACAAATCCCCGTGTTCGCCGACAACTTGAATAAAAAGACCTTGAAGCTGCTGAAGTCGGCTTTGGACAAAAAGGTGGAAAACGGCAGAAATGCGCTGAAGAAATGCCTGCATTCCTTAATCAGTATCGAAGTGATCGGATGCGAAGCCATCCTTCACTCGCTAAATGAAAAAGATTCGCTCGCTCTGTCTCTCTATTAAGAGAGGCTTTTTTTTATCCAAAAAAATAGCAAGATAGTTCATATGCCAATGATATCGAGTATGTTCATTTCCGCCTCCATGCTGTTACTATGAAAGTATAAACGACAACAATGGAGGTCATAACGTGAGAAGAATGGGAATTGGCTTGCAGCTGTACACGCTGCGCAGCGAAACGGCTGCCGACTTTGAAGGGACGCTGCGGAAAGTGGCGGAGCTCGGCTACGAAGGCGTGGAATTCGCCGGGTACGGCGGTTTGCCGGCGGAACAGCTCGGCGCGCTGCTCAAAGAATTGAATTTGAAAGCCATCGGGGCGCATGTCGGCCTGAAAAATTTACGCGACAATTTGCAGGGAGAGATCGATTATTTGCGTGCCATCGGCGGCACGTACTTGATCTGCCCATCCATACCGAAGGAAGAGCGAGAGGATGCGGAAGGCTGGAAGCGGCTGTTTGCGTTTTTCGAGCAAGCGGGCGCCGAAGCAAGGAAGCAAGGACTCGTGTTTGCATATCATAACCACGCGTTTGAATTCGGGCAGGACGTAGACGGCCAGTTCGCGTTTGACGCATTGTATTCCCACACGGCACCGGACTCGGTTCAAGTGGAGATGGACGTGTGCTGGGTGCAGTTCGCCGGGCAGAATCCGCTGGAATACATCGCTCGCTACAACGGCAGATTGCCGCTGCTCCACTTGAAGGACTTCAGCAAGGATGAAGAAGGCAAGATGAAGACGCTCGAGCTCGGTCAGGGCGACGTGCAGCTGTCCGGCGTAATCGAAGCCGCGTCCGACGCTGGGGTCGAGTGGCTCATCGTCGAGCAGGACCACTGCCAGAACCCGCCGCTGCAAAGCGTGGCGAACAGTTACGGCTGGGTCAAAAAGCATTGTTTGGAGCAGCTGTAGCTAGAGCCCTGCAGGACAGGTCTGTCCTGGTAGGAGCAGCATGAATACGAACTTTCAAGATAAAGGAGCTAACTTTCCATGAGTAAAATAAAAGTAGCTGTCATCGGCTGCGGCGCGATTGCGCAGCGCCGTCATATTCCCGAGTATGAAGCGAATCCGCATGTGGAATTGGTCGCCTTTGCCGATCCGGTGATCGAAAGAGCGCAAAAGTACGCCGAGAAGCACGGCGCGCTTGCGTTTGCCGATTACCGCGAGCTGCTCAAAGAGGTGAAAGTGGACGCGGTGAGCGTATGTACGCCGAATGCGCTGCATGCTCCCGTAGCCATCGCGGCGGCGAATGCCGGGGCGCATGTACTGGTCGAGAAGCCGATGGCGGCAACGGCCGAAGAAGGCCGCGCGATGATCGAAGCGGCGCAGCAGAACGGCGTGTACCTTATGGTCGGCCACAACCAAAGGCTGATGCCGCCTCACGCGAAAGCGAAAGAAATTTTGGATAGCGGACGGCTGGGCAAAGTCATTTCGTTCCGCACGTCGTTCGGTCATCCGGGACCGGAACGGTGGAGCGTGGACGGGAAGGACAGCTGGTTTTTCCGCAAAGACGAAGCGATCATGGGCGCGATGGGCGACCTGGGCGTACATAAATCCGACCTGATTCGTTATTTACTGAGCGACGAAGTGGCCGATGTTGCCGGGTTCGTCAACACGCTCCACAAGGAAGGCACGGATGTGGACGACAACGCCACTTGCCTGCTTCGGATGAAGAGCGGCACGATCGGCACACTGGTCGCAAGCTGGACGTACTATAAGGGTGAAGACAACAGCACGGTGCTGTGGTGCGAGAACGGCGTCATGAAGGTCGGTACGCATCCAGACGATCAGGTGATCGTTGAGCTGCGCAACGGGACGGTGGAGCGTTACAAAGTTGGCGCTATCGCGACCAACGAAAAACAAACGTCGAGCGGCGTCATCGATACGTTTGTGAACAGCATCGTTACGCAGACGCCTCCGAGCATTTCCGGGGAAGAGGGACTCCGCTCCTTGGAAGTCATCTTGGCAGCATTCGAATCCCAAGCAACCGGCAAAGTCATTTCGCTATAATCTCATATCGGTTCGGCAAGGAAAAAAGCAGCCTGCCGCATGAACGCCTCCGCAAGTTAGCGATGTCTAGCTTGCGGAGAAGGTTCGCGCGGCAAAGCTGCTTTTTGATTATTGCCGGATGGCTGCTCGCCGTGATGACCAGTTTCTTCACGCCGCAGCCCGAGGAGCCGTCAGACGGCGGTACTGCATCAGCATGGAGGCGCGCCACGGAAGGAGCATGCCGAAGGCGAGCAGGAAGAACAGCGCACCGGTCTGCGGGATGGAGACGAACTGTTCGATATAGCTATGAAGGGCGATTCGCAGCGCGAGCAGGCCAAGCAGCACGAATGCAAATGCTTTCGACCGTTTCATATACACCGCTCCGTCCTTGAACTCGAGCTGGGAGCTGCGGATCAGCGGATAAGACAAGCACAACAGTCCGGCGGCGAGCGCGATCACCGCCCACAGCAGCGGAATGCGGCATGCCGGAACGACAAACATAAGAAAACCGGTGCTCATTCCTAACGGAGGCATGACGATCTTGGCGGGCGTAATCGGCCGGCAGCCGGCCCGGGTACGGACGACAATGGCAAGCAGCGCCATGATTGCCATGCCGATGCTGGATACCGTCTGCAAATGAAGCGTTCCGAAATGGACCATAACAGATCCCTCCTGAAGTAATATAATAATAGTATACCACATGCGATGAGCGCATTTCACAAGCAGACGATTTCCATGCCATAATGTGAGCTCATCTGCAGGGACGATTACGGACAGGAGGATTGCGCAATGGAAGAACAGGAAGAGCAGCGGCCGGTGACCGATTTATTTGTCGAAGATTACGAGGAGTTTCTGGAGGAAGAAGAACGGTGGCAGCCCGGCGCGGTGGAATATTTCCGAAGGAAAAGAACGAGAAATCCCGAACGAAGGCCACAAGAAAGGAGAATCAGGTAAACAAAACGTCTGGTATATTTGGAAAGGCTAGGGATTTTTTGTCGAACGGGCAGGAAAATGATGACAGTTCATCGAATAGGTGTTAGATAGAAGTGGCATCTAACGAACCTGATTGACGGGGTATGGAGGGAACTATGGCAATCCAGCACCAACTCGCAGCGCATCCCTTATTTTTTCGGATGTTCCAGCATATTCCGATCGGAATGGCGATTTTATCCGAGACGGGGACTTGGCTGCAGACGAATCCCGTACTGCAACAGTGGCTAGGTTGCACGGGCGAGGAATTGCATAATCGAACTCTGTTTGAATATACCCATCCTGAAGAGACGGAACCGTTGTATATGCTCCTGCTCCAGCTTCGAATGAATCCGGCATCCGATATGAGCCGCGAACCGCTCTTGATCCATTACCGGTATATTCACAAGAACGGCCAGGAAGAGCTGTTTCGGATTCTAGCCGTAAAGGAGACGATCGGCCCTGAAAACAGCAATGTGCTCGTCCTAACGTTCGACAAACGGAAGCAGACGGAATCCCCCTTCGCCAAAAGCGAAGAGCAGTACCGCGAGCTGATCGAGGAGCTTCCCGTTGCTTTCCTGATTCAGCAGGAGTGCCGCTGGGTGTACGCCAATGAAGCAGCGGTGAGACTGCTCGATGCGTCGGACAAGAGCCAAATTCTCGGCATGGATGTGTTCGGTTTCATTCATTCGGATTTTCATGATTTGCTGCAGGAGCGGATGAAGCTGATCCGGGGAGGCGAATCGGTTCCGCCGTTAAAGCAGAAATTCATAACCGTTACCGGACAACTGGTCGACGTTGAAGTATCGGCTTGTCCGTTTCAATACGAGGAGCAATTTGCGATTTTTATCATATTGCGGGATATTAGCGAATCTCAGAAAGCACAGGAGCTTCTGCAGGCATCGGAGAAGCTGAGCCTCGTCGGGCAGCTGGCCGCCGCCTTCGCGCATGAGATCCGGAACCCGCTGACGGCGGTCAAAGGCTTCATCTCCCTGATTCAGTCTTCCGGCGGAACCAAGCCGCACTACTACGATATCATTACCTCGGAGATTACGCGGATGGAGCAGATCCTAAGCGAGATGCTGCTGCTCGCCAAGCCGCAGGCAGCCCGGTTTATGCCATGCGACATTCGGGTGCTGCTCGCGCACGTGACGACGCTCATCGAAATGCAAGCGGTCATCAACCGTGTCGAATTTGCCACCGAATACGAGAACGGCATCCCGAACCTGGAATGCGATGAGAACCAGATGAAGCAGGTTTTCATTAATTTATTGAAAAATTCGGTCGAAGCGATGCCGGGCGGCGGCCGCGTGAGAATCGAAGTAGGCAGCAAGGGCTTCGATCATATCGTCGTCCGGATTATCGACGAAGGGTGCGGCATACCGAAAGACAAGCTGCCGCGAGTCGGCCAGCCATTTTTTACGACAAAAGAAAAAGGAACGGGACTCGGGATGATGGTTACTTTCAGAATTATTGAAAATCACCGCGGTACGGTTCATATTGCAAGCGAGGAAGGGAAAGGAACGACTGTGGAAATTACACTGCCGGTATCGGCGCAATCGGCTTAATCCGGCAGTACCGTCTTCCAATCGATGAGCGGCAGGAACGGATGAACTGTGTCCTTCTCCGTTTCCGGGGCTTCTTCATCCGCCTCATCTTCCCATAAGCCCTCGCTATACCCTTCCGTCAGCCGACCGCCATACGGTTCGAGCAGACGATGAGCAAACGAAAGAAGCGGCTGCTTCGCATCGTTGCGGTAATAAGCCTCGAGCGCGGCCGCCAGCTCCGCGCTGCCCTTGGCGTCATAGCGCTGAAGGCAGCGCCACAGCCATTTGCCGTCGCCGATCCACTGCCCGCCGCAGCGCAGCATGAACTCCGCCAGCTGAGCTGACAATTTACGGACGATGAAGAGGCTCTCCGCCCGGCTTGCGGACCCTTCCCAATCGTCCAGCGATTCCCCGATCTCGTACCTTGCTTTGTCGCGCTCCTGCGCCGTCCAGGCCGGCGGACCTGCCTGCATCTCCTGGCGCGCTTCCTCTACGATATCGTGAATGGCGGAAGCGCCGTGAACGACGATGCCCTCCGCACACATGCGCTGCAATGAAGGGATTGCGATATCGACCGCTTGGTCGAAGAAATAACGGTATGACGATCGCGTCAGGATGAATGCCTCGATCGTCCACCCGTAGGCCGCATAGGTTTTGCGGTAAGGGCCGTGGCCCGACTCGTCGAAGATGACAAGATCCAGATCCGAATGATCCGTAGCATCGCCCCGTACGACGCTTCCCGCTACAATCGCGGCCTCGCATTCGGGGAAATACGCTGCGATGAACTGCGCCGCGGCTTCCATGGCCGGCAGGTTCATAGGTACTCACTTCCGCTCCGTCGGTTTGCGTATCCAAGACGACTGTCCTCCGTCGTCGTGATTAGCATATGCGATTGCCCGGAAATCGGTGTTCGAAGCCGGGCGAGCCTATGATTTGGTGCCGATCAGCAGCGCGTACCCCATATTCAGCCGGTTTTTATGAATGAGCTCATCGTGCTCCAGCGACGTTTTCCATATGGCCGGATCCATAAACACCCCGCCGTCGATGACCTGCAGCATATCGGGGGTTTGCTCCGACTCCGCCGCCAAATGCTCTTGGAACATGGAGCGGTTTTTCGTCGCCGTTTCGGCAAATCCGGCTGCCGTAAGCGCCTCCAGCCAGCCTTCTACGGACAGCAGCTGATGGAAGCCGAAGAACCGCACCACCTCTGCATAATCTTCCTGCGCCATATCGCCCATGAGCATCACTTCCCGGTCGTATAAGACGCCGCCCGGCTTCAAGACGCGGAAATATTCGCTCAAAGCGATCGAACTGTCGGCAAAATTCGTAACCGATTCCGCAAGTACGATATTGAACGAACCGTTCGTAAACGGCAAAGCGTCGATACTTCCCTGAACAAACGTGACGTCCAGCTTTTCCGCCGCCGCCCGCTGCCTCGCTTTGGCCAGCATTTCTTCGCGGATGTCCAGACCGGTCACCGTGTGGCCGTTTCTCGCCAAATGGCAAGCTGTCCGTCCGGTCCCGCATCCGACCTCGAGAACGCGGCTGCCTGCGGGCAGGGGAAATTCGCTAAGCTGCTGCAGCGTAGCGGCAAATCCGCCCGGGTGCGCACTACCGACCCCAAGGCGCGTAAGCATATCCAAATAACTCATCGGCATCCCCTTCCTTCTCCGTATGGTCTATTTTATGAGAAGAAAGGAGATGGGTTATAGTTAAATGTCCATGTTACGGTACGTTTTTTGCATCGGGGCTGCGCACCGGCTTCAGCTTGCTGTACGTGAGCAGCTCCGATACCGTGACGAAGCGGAAACCTCTCTTTTGCAGCTCAGGCAAAATGATCTCGAGCGCCTGTACCGTCTGGCTCTTGCCTTCGACATAGTCGTGGAAGAGGACGATATCCCCGTTACGCGGGTTGCGCAGCACCCGGTCTACGATCTTCTGAACGCCGGGGGTTGCCCAGTCTCGCGTATCTTGATGCCAGGACCACATGACGACGGTGTAGCCGTTGCCCTTAGCGGTTTCTACAAGCTTGTCGCTGTAAAAGCCGCCGGGCGGACGAAACAGATGACAATGCTTGCCTCCGACCGCATAGATGACGTCTTCGGCCCGCTCCAAGTCTTTGGCAAACTTGTGGACGGACAAGTTTTTGCCGAAGTAGGCATGGCTGTACGTATGGTTCGCCAGCTCATGGCCTTCCGCGATCTCGCGTCGGACCAGCTCCGGGAATCGCTCCACTTTGTTCCCGACGACAAAGAACGTTGCTTTCGCCTGATATTGCTTCAATAAATCGAGAATCAGCGCCGTATCCTTCTCGTGAGGACCGTCATCGAAGGTGAGAGCGACGACTTTCTCGTTGGTCGGCACCTCCCAGACCACCTCACCCCGGCTCTCGTAATAGTCTCTGCCTTTCTTCGGACCGGCGATCGCCGTACTGCCCAGGAGCAGCGAGCCTGCGCATAATAAGGCCGCGCTTCGGATCATCAGCTTTTGCAACAGAGAAACCTCCCTAATAGATTAAATCCGCGTATAGATGTAGGATGGCTTACTGCTCTTGGAATATTCGGAGCGCCGTGACACCATTTACCTGTCATGCCCGCCGGCCCGGTATGAAATGCTAATGAAGGTGCAATCTCATGCGAATGAGGAGCGAAAACTTTCGATGAATAAATGGATCATACTCCCGCTGGCGCTGCTGTTAGGGATCGGCGGGCAGAACGCGGCGGCTTCGGCCAAACCGAAAAAAGAAATCATGACGGAATTTCTTGTCGTCGTCAAGGCGTCGAACGAAGCGGAGCTTCGGACTGAACTGCGGCTGCAATCAACCGAACTGCAGCGCAGCTTGAAAAAAAACGAGCCGGTCTCAGCCGATGAGGCCGTACCGGTGATCGCCGATACGCAAATTATTGCGCGCACGGGACAGACGGAAACGGTGTATGAGGTAGGGCGGGGCCTGGAGCTGTACGATCGGCAGCACAAGCAAATGCGGCTGCTGCCGGAGTCCGCGAAGCATAAGCTTGATCTGTATGTGCGCGCCGCAAGGCAGGCGCATTACGGGAAGCTGACCCCGTGGAAAGAAGCGGAGCGGATCGTCGCGAGAAAAGCGATATGCCAGGTCACCGATCTGGAGACCGGGCTGTCGTTTCAGGTACAGCGGCGGGCGGGAAGCAGCCACGCGGATATGCAGCCCCTCACCAAGGCGGACACGGCGATCATGAAGCAAATTTATGAAGGGAAATGGAGCTGGCGGCGGCGGGCGGTGCTCGTCTCCAAGGAAGGTCAGGTGCTGGCCGGATCGATGCACGGCATGCCGCATGGCGGAGACGGCATACCGGACAATGACTTCTCGGGTCATTTTTGCATCCATTTTCTCGACAGCACGACGCACGGCTCCAACCAGGTCGATCCGGACCATCAATGGATGATTTACAAAGCAGCAGGTCAACTGGACGAGAAGCTGGCGAAGGCATCGCCTTACGAGGTGATCGACAGCTTTCTCATCGGGTTGAACCAGCAGGACCGGGAGCTGGTCCGCCGCGGCTTCGCCGACCAGGCGAGTCCGCAGCTGGCCTTTTACCTGGATGGGCTTGCCCGCATGAAGGCAGTTAAGAAAGCGAAGCCGTTCGACGGGAAAGACCCGGGCGAAGCGTCCACCCTCGAAATCCCCGTTCCGGTCACCGTCTGGTTCAACGGCCAGCAGCCGGAGCGCCAAGTGTTCGTTTTTACGATGAAACGCTCAGGCCGGGATACCCCTTGGAAAATCGACTCGTTGCACCCTATCTCCGGTAAATAAGGACAGGCGTTAATTAATGACGCCTGTCCCTTTCAGCTTCACCGCTACATTCGCGCGAAACTCGAGCTCCGGGTAAAGCGCATTCCATTCCTCCCAAGCGTTCGGCTGGCTGTGCATAGCCCGGTAGCGCAGCCCGAATCCGATCGGATCGACATGAAGCTTCTGAAGCTTAGTGAGCAGAAGTACGATACGCCTGGAAATGCCCGCTGCTACAGCCTGCTCCGCCTTTTCCCAATCGGTGTGATACAAGGGCTTCTTCGATTCTTCGGCAATGCCTGTCATACTGACGCGATAATCGATTCGCGGCTTGCCGTCAGGCCGAGCGACGATCCGATAACCCGCCTTGAAGCGGTCTACCGCCAGTACGAACTCGAAATCATTCGAGTTCGTGTTGATATCGACTTTATCGAAGCCTCGCATCAGCTCGTTAAGCACCCGGGTTTCTCCCGGATTGAGCGTGCCGACCATGCGCTCCTTATCGAATAAGGCGATCCGGTTGATCATATACGTCTCCTCGTTCAGCGGTTCGATGATCGGCATATAAGGGTCAAGTCCCGGTTCGTTCAGCCTGCGGTAAAAGTCGAACAAATATTCCGTGATGATGTAGGATGACTCGGTGCCCTCCTGGTCGAAGGTGAGAAACAGCGCATTGGCGGGCAAGCGTTCCGATTTGGGGCTCAGCGCAAGTACCGACTCGGCCGAAGGGGCGGAGACGGCGAAATAAGCGATGCTCTGAATATCCCGGCGCCGGAAAAACCAGTCCAGCGGCTCGCGGACGCCCGATCGGGCCAACGATTCGCCGATTAAAACAATTTTGGCGTGCCCGAAATCGAGCTCCTTGTCAATCTTGGATTTGAGCAGCCGAACCGCCTCCGCGATCGTATTCGATTCTTGCGAAATGATTTGATATTTGCTGTTGCCTGGCTCGATCTTCGAGCTCGGGATGCCGAGCTTCAGCGTTACTTTGAACGGCGTGCTCTCGCTGCCTGTACGGTCGATGCCGACCCCAAGCACGAAAAAGCGTTTGTCCAAGTCTTTAAAGCCGCATCCGGTCAACAGCACAACGGCCATTAATGCGAGGAAACAGCGGAATCGCGGCATACCGGTTTCTTCCTCCTTGCAAGCAGGACAATGAGAAGCACAAGCAGGATTTCGCTGGCAAACCGCAATTCGAGCCATTTTGCGGCCCATTCGATGATCGTTTTCTCGCTAAGGACGACCAGAAAGCCAACGATACCGCCCCCCATGACAACACAAATCATCCAGCGAACGAGCATCGCGCTGCGGGATGACCGGTGTTCCCGTACGGAGAACAGAGAGGAGACGAGTTCCGTCCCGACGTGCCACGAAACGATGCCCAAAATGATGGAAATGTTCAAGTACAGCAGCAAAAATACGAAAGCGACGCGCTCGACAGGCCCAAGCTCCATTCGCATCGAATCGGCGGTCGAGACCCACGAATACATATATTGCTCTACGCCGGTTGTCCCGTGAAAGCCGATGGGGATGAAAAACGTGGTCGCCAGCACACCCGCTCCCAGCGCCGGTATGAGCCAGATCCATTTGGGGACAAACGGTTTGTCATTGAGACGGTTGAAAATCAGCATATTGCTGTATCCGCTGAAAATGTACGATGCTGCCGACAGGCCGGACACGGAGGGAGCTTTGTCCCAGTAGCCCGCGACGACGCGAATGGCGTCCCAGTTCATATATTGATTGCTCATCGCCTTGAACAAAATGAGCGCAATAAACGGCGTGCTCATGAGCAGCACGATCTCAAGGGCGAACAGCACGGAGGAAGAGGGCCGTGTCGCTCCGAGCGTGACGACGAACAAGAAGGCCAGCATAATCGCAGTGAGCGGCATGTCCGGGTTAATAAAGCTGCGGGTAATCGCTCCGAAAGTGACGAGGACGAGCGCTCCAGCCAAAAACCACATAAGCGACAAATACAAAAGGAGCGGAATGCGGAGCCAGGCGGGCATCCATTGCCGGAGCAGCTCCGGCAGCCCCATGCCGGGGAATCGACGGAGCGTTCGGGTGAGCATGATAACGAGTCCCGTCCCGAGCGGGATACTGATCAGGATAGACATGAGCGCGCCGTTGTAACGGCCGATGATCAACGTGCGCGGAACAAACAAAATCGTGTTCACCAGCATATTCATCACAATCAAATAGTAAAAGTACCGGTTCATTCGAAACGACCGCCTCTTTTCAAACCATTTTCACGTTCATTGACAAATACTTTGAAGTACGGCTTGCCGAAACTTCGCAGATCGGACAGAACGATGGTGTACGTCAGCAGCCCGAGCATGATGCCGACCAGTCCGCTCAAGCTGGCCAGCAGAATAAGCGGATACTTGGCGATGCGAACCGCCAGGCTCATCGGGCTGATCGGAATAACGAAGTTGGAGATGGCGACCGCTGCCGAAATAATGATCATGATGCTGCTGACAAGCCCGGCTTGCTGCGCCGCCTGTCCCAGAATGAGGCCGCCTACAGTTGTGGCGGTAGAGCCGATATATTTAGGAAGCCGCAGACTTGCTTCGGTGAGCGCTTCCGTCATGAACATCATGAAGATCACCTCCATGTACGACGGATACGGCACGGCTGCGCGGCTGCCGGCGATGGATAGCGTCAGCTGCACGCGGAAAAACTCGGGGTTATAGGAAACGACCGCTACATACAGGGCCGGAGCTGTTAACGTAATAAAAAGCGCGATGAAGCGCAGCCACAGGAAAGGGCGGGCTACCCAGAACGGCTGGTACTGATCGTCCATCGAAGAGAAGAAGTCATAAAAGACAGCGGGCACGATCATGGAGAACGGCGTGCCGTCCAATAAAAAAATGACTTTCCCCTGCGACAGGTTGAGGGCGATCCGATCCGGTCTTTCCGTTGTCATCATCGTCGGCAGCAAGCTGCGCCGGGGCGGGGAGAGCAAGATTTGAAGCTGTGCGACCGCCGTAATGACGCGGGCTTTCAGGCAGGAGAGCCGCTCTCGGATTTCTTTCAGCACGGCAGGATCCGCTAACGTTTGATCGTATACGATGATGAGCTTCGTCTTGGACAGCGTACCGACGGTCAATTCTTGAACGACAAGGTCAGACGAAGGGTAGCGGCTGCGAATCATAAGCATGTTCGTCTTCAGGTTCTCCGTCAATGCCAGCTGCGGTCCCTGCAGCGTCGTCTCGATTGTTGTCGTGTTGGCTTGGCTGTTGATCGTGCTGGCGATGTCCAGGAGCAGCAGCTGGCCGTTCAAGCTGATCAGAGCGCAGCCCGACAAAATGCCGTCCATCGCCTCCTGCTCGGAGGCCGCAACCGAACAGTCCGGATGGGAGGCGAGATAGGCTGCGAGCGATGTCTCGCTGCCGCTTTCGAAGCAGGGGCGCAGCAAGCTGCCTTGGAGCTTGTTCTCGTCGCACAAGCTTGTTAAATACATCAGCTCGAAATGCGTGGTGCCGGAGTGAACTGGAGCGCAATGAAAATCCGAGGCATGCCGAAACCGTTCCTTCATGCGCTGTTGTACATCCGGCGAAGTTGTGGTCGTCATGGGGCTGCTCCTTCCATTATTCTCTGCGGCTTCCATGGCATAGGCTTCATTTTGCGGCAAAAAACAGGATATTATTCCTGACCTTTGCAGAACATAACTGAAGTAATAAACATTTTTTACATGCAGACGCTTTGCAGCGGACGGGAAGGAAGGCGATGTGCATTGTTCCGGTTCTTATTTCAGCAAGCGCAGCGCAAGCGGATGTTCGGTCAAAGCCATAGCGGCGGATCGGATTCGGCGTCCTCCCCTTCGGGCGGAAGGGCGATTTCGTCGTCGGTTGCCGCCAATACGGCTTACATTCAGCAGCTTCTCGGATCTCCCACCGATTTGCTGATCAGGGAATTCGGCGCCGGCCCCCGGAAGCATCGGCTTGTGCTTGTTTCGATCGACGGTCTGGCCGATAAAACCGTGTTGAATGACGATGTGCTCGGCGTGATCCAATCCGGCGACTGGCTGCAGCAAACGAGCCTGCCTGACGCCGGGGAAGCGGTACTGGATGCGCTGCATCACGAAGTGTTGGCCATTAACGGGATTGAGCGCATCGCAACGATGGACGAGGCGGTGCTGAACATTTTATCGGGAAATTCCGCCTTGTTTGTGGAAGGCGCGACCCAGGCACTCGCGCTCAGCAGCCAGGGATGGAAGAGCCGCGGGGTGGAAGAGCCGCAAACGGAGGCGCTCATTCGCGGTCCGCGGGAAGGCTTCACGGAGGACATGCGGGTTAATACGGCGCTGCTCCGGCGCCGCCTGCGCGATCCGAACCTGCGCATGGACAGCATACAAATCGGGCGCAGAAGCAAGAAAGACGTTGTGATCGCCTATATCCAGGGCATTGTTCATCCCGGATTGGTGAAGGAAGTGAAGCGGCGCATCGGTACGATTGACGTGGACGATCCCGAAGGATCCGGCTTTATCGAGCAGTGGATTATGGACAGCTTTCTCAGTCCGTTTCCGCAAATTCTGAACACGGAGCGCCCGGATAAAACAACCGCGGCGCTCACCCAAGGTAAGGTCGCCATAATTGTCGATGGGACGCCGTTTACCTTAGTACTGCCGATCACGATCGGATCGCTGGTGCAGTCGCCGGAAGACTATTATACGGATTGGATCATTTCTACCTTGATGCGGATATTGCGGTTCATTGCCGCCTTTCTGGCGACTTTCCTGCCGGCTTTATATATTGCGCTCGTCGAGTACCACCAGGGGATGATCCCCTCCAAGCTGGCGTTCTCCATTGCCGGCTCGCGCGAAGGGGTGCCGTTCCCGGCCGTAATCGAAGCGTCGCTGATGGAGGTCACGCTGGAAGTGCTGCGCGAAGCTGGGGTGCGACTGCCGCGGCCGATCGGTCAGACGATCGGTATCGTAGGGGGCCTTGTCATCGGCGAGGCGGCCGTTGCAGCCGGGATCGTAAGCCCGATCATGGTTATCGTCGTGTCGATTACGGCGATTTCTTCCTTTGCGCTGCCGTCGTATGCGTTCGCGACCTCGCTGCGCATCATCCGTTTCGGCGTCATGATGGCAGCCGCCGCGTTCGGGTTGTACGGCATCGTGCTGGCGTACATCATGATTAACATTCACATCGTGAATCTGAAGAGCTTCGGCATTCCGTTTTCCACCCCGTTCGCGCCGTTTTTTCGCGGCGATTGGAAGGACTTGGTGGTGCGGGCCCCAGTTACATTACTGACCCGGCGGCCGCAAATGATGCAGACTACGGATGAGGTTCGTATGGATACCCATGAGGGGAAGTGAGTCGGTTTCATGAAAGTATTCGAATACGGAGATCGGGAAATTAACGCGTCGGAATTGTTTTTCTCCGTATCGTCGATGATTCTGGGTATGGGCATCCTGACGCTTCCCCGAGGGCTTACCAAGACGGTGCCGTCTTCCGACGGATGGATGACGATCGTCCTTGCCGGACTGCTGTCGATCGGCTTCGTATGGGTATTGATGACCCTGGCTACGCGGTTTCCGAACGAGACGATCGTGGAGTTTTCCCGAACGCTCGTCGGCAAGCATGCAGCGTGGGGCTTATCGGTGCTGCTGTTTATCGCTTTCTTCATGTTCACCAGCTATGAAGTGCGCGGGGCGGCGGAGGTGGCGAAGCAATATTTGTTCCGAAGAACGCCGGTGGAAGTCATCGGACTGGCCTTTTTTCTTGTCGTGATCTATGCCGCATGCGGCACGAGGGTCGGGGTCATCCGGCTGAATGTTCTTTTTTTGCCGTTTGTGCTGGGCGTGTTCGTGCTGGTTATTGTCATGAATCTCGGATCTGTCCGCCTCGAGCATCTGCAGCCTGTATTCGTCAGCAATTGGAAGCAGATGTTCAGCGGCATATGGGAGAGCTTGTTTTCGTTTTTCGGCTTTGAAATCGTGCTCTTCTACGCCGCGCTGCTCAACCGTCCCGCCAAGGCGGTCAAAGCGGCGATATGGGGCGTGACGACGCCGATGCTTTTGTACGTTCTTTTATTTTTGTTCGTGATCGGCGTATTTTCGCCGGCGGCGACGGCTGAGCTGCAATATCCGACGGTGGAGCTGGCCAAGGAGATCGAGGTGCCCGGAGCCGTGCTTGAACGGTTCGAGTCGTTTTTTTTTACGATCTGGCTCATGACGCTGTTTAATTCGGCGGCGATGTCGCTTGACATCTGCTCGTATATCATGTGCAGGCTGGTCGGGGCCCGGAAGCGGCTCAACGTCATTCTCAGCCTCGCACCGGTCATGTTTGTATTATCCTTCATTCCACGCGATCTGCATGAATTCAGCAGTTTCGGCAAGTTGACCAGCTTGGTCGATCTAACGGCTTGCATCATGATTCCGTGCATGCTCTATGTCGTATTTCTTATCAAGGGAGGGCGGCGTCGTGGCAAGGGGTAGCAGCGCATGGTTCAAAGGGGTGCTGGCGGCCTGCGTGCTGCTGCTGGCGACCGGCTGCTGGGACCGGGTGGAGATCGATGAGCGAGGCTTTGTGATCGGGATTGCCGTCGATAAGCCGCGATCCCCCCGGGCGGAGACGCGAAGCCGGAGAGAAGCGCCGAATAAGCCGACCGGGAAAAACCGGTATGCCGCAACGTTCCAATTCGTCATTCCGGGCAAAATGCAAAACGGAGGGGGTAAAGGCTCGTCGTCGGCTGGAGACGAGTCGTTTCTGAATTTAACGTCCGAGGGAGATACGATATTCGACGTGGACCGGCAAATTTCCGCACGAGCGAGCCGTTCCCCGTACTATGAACATATGAAAGTCATTATTATTTCGGAGCATGTGGCGAAGGAGTCTGGGGAATTCGCACGGATTATGGACTTTTTTTTGCGGGAGCCGGAGATGCGCAGAAGCGCCAAAGTGCTCATATCTAACGGCGAAGCGCGGGGAGCGCTTGAAATCACGCCGAAAAACGAGAAGCTCCCGGTCATGTACATTAACTACATCGCCGAGAACAGCCCGAAAAATTCGCGCATGCTGCGGGAGACGAAGCTCGGCGATATTCATGAATTTTTGCTGCGGGGCCGCAGCTTTGCCGTACAGCGGGTTCTAAGCGCAGGCGGCGTGGAGGTAAAGGTCGTAGGTGCGGCGATTTTTCGCGGCAAGGACACCCGCTTGGTCGGATCGCTGGGCTCGGACGAAACCGAGGGATTGAATCTGCTCACGGGAGAATTCGATACCGGCATCGTCAAGTCGGAGGTCGATGGCGAGCTGGTCGTATTCGAGGCGCTAGCCGCAAAGAGGAAGATAAAAGCGGATGTATCCGATCCGCAGCATATCCGGTTCACGATTTCGATCGACACGGAAGGCACGATCGGGGAAACGTTTAAACAGCTCGACTACGGGAAGGAAGCGGTCTTGGCCCGGGTCGAACAAGCGGTTGCAGCCGAAATGGAGCGGATGGAGCGCGAGGCGATTCATAAGCTGCAGAACGAATTCCAGACGGATGCAATGAGGCTGGGCGCCTTCTTGGAGCAAAAGCATAACAAGGTGTGGAAGCAAGTGAAGAACAACTGGGAAGAAAGGGAGCGGCTGTTCACCACTTGCGAAATTAAGCTGCAAACCAACGTGAAAATTCGGCGTCTGGGAACGGTCAACCGCTCTCACAAATAAAGAAGGAGTGCATTCCTATGTGGCAAACGATCCATAGCTATATCCCGTCCGGGCTGACGTGGATTTGCGCAATGCTAAGCTGGCTTATTCCTTACGGCATGTATCGGATCAACAAGAAGCTTCATCAGCTCGGGGATCCGCCCTGGAAAAAGGACGGTACATGCGGAAGCGAATAGCAAAATGAGCGGGATTGCCAGCCGATCCAACGTCTTATGCGGAAGCAACAAACACTGATCCAGCTAAAAGATGCCCGGAGGCGAGGACTCGCTTCCGGGCATCGGTTTCGGCAGCCTTAATAGCAAAAAAATTGGTTGACGCGGCGCAGGTCAAGGCCGAAGTAAATCCAGAAACCGAACGGACCGCGGCCGAACCAGCGGTATCCGGCGATCGAGTCGCGACCGACGAACGTAAGGTAGATCCAATATTGTTCGCCGTTCGATTGCCAGATGTATACGTAGCGGAACAAACAGTTGCGAATGCTGCCGGGAGCGACCGACTGCGCCTGTATGGACTGCGTAGGGATGAACGACGGCGGTCCCGATGGCGGCGCTCCTACCTGTCCCGGGGCAGTTCCGCCTGGCCCGCCCGGTCCGCCGGGGAAGCCGCCGCCCGGGATGCCCGGCCCACCGGGGAAACCGCCGCCCGGGATGCCCGGCCCGCCGGGGAAACCGCCGCCGGGGATACCAGGCCCACCGGGGAAACCGCCGCCGGGCATTCCCGGCCCACCAGGGAAGCCACCGCCGGGGATACCAGGCCCACCGGGGAAACCGCCGCCGGGAATGCCCGGCGCACCGGGGAAACCGCCGCCGGGAATGCCCGGTCCTCCAGGGAAACCGCCGCCGGGAATGCCCGGCCCGCCGGGAAAGCCGCCGCCCGGAATACCCGGTCCTCCAGGGAGTCCCCCGCCCGTAGTGCCGCCGCCGGGCATGCCCGGAAGGAAACTGCGCTGCTCGCTATCAGACGGATATGTCATATCCACTCTCCTCTTCACCGATATGTACTGCGTGCTTTTACACGTCAAACGCCTATTTACTATACCAATATATGTTCCGATCGACTAAAGATGACCGGTTTCGAGCCCGTCCATTTCCCGTCCCGAGGCAATAATTTTCCGCGGTTTCGACTCCCGGGCTCTGTTCCTTCACATGACGAGATGCGCATATGGCGAAGCCTAGGTAGTGATTATGAAAAAAGAATTTCGCAGCGCTTTGCAGTGTAAAATCGGATTTGCTATGCTACTAAATATAGTTGCTGCTTTTGTTCTGGCGCATATGCCAGAAGTAGATGCGGCAAGAGACTGCCTGCGTTCACGAGAAGCGGGAGCGAGGCACATCTCATTTCTGCGCTAATAACAATAAACAATACCGGATGAACGGATAAAGGAGCCGCAATGACGGAAAACAATACGATTGAAACGGGATGGCATTTCGATAACAGCTACGCTGGGTTGCCGACATCGTTTTTTACGAGAATCAACCCTACTCCGGTACGCTCACCGCAGCTGGCCGTGCTAAACGAGCCGCTTGCGGCGGCGCTGGGGCTGGATGTCCGCGCGCTGCGCAGCAGCGAAGGAGCCGCGGAACTGGCCGGCAACCGGATTCCCGAGGGCGCTGCGCCGCTTGCGCAAGCGTATGCAGGACATCAATTCGGGTATTTCACGATGCTCGGCGACGGCCGTGCGGTGCTGCTCGGCGAGCAGGTGACCCCTGCCGGCGAACGGATGGATATTCAGCTGAAGGGGGCGGGCCGAACGCCATACTCCCGCGGGGGCGACGGCCGTGCGGCGCTCGGACCGATGCTGCGCGAATATATGATCAGCGAAGCGATGCATGCGCTCGGCATTCCGACGACCCGCAGCCTGGCGGTGGTATCCACCGGCGAGGCGGTCACCCGAGAGCGGGAATATCCCGGTGCCGTTCTGACCCGCATAGCGGCCAGCCATCTGCGCGTCGGTACGTTCCAGTACGCTGCCAATTGGGGCACGCTAGAGGAGCTTGCGCAGCTGGCGGATTACACGCTGCAGCGGCATTATTCTGAAGCCGACACGGGGGAGAACCGTTATTTGGCCCTGCTTCGGGAAGCGATCAAGCGCCAGGCTGCGCTCATCGCCAAATGGCAGCTCGTTGGGTTTATTCACGGCGTAATGAATACCGACAACATGGCGCTGAGCGGCGAAACGATCGATTACGGGCCTTGCGCCTTCATGGATGTTTACGATCCGGCGACGGTGTTCAGCTCCATCGACAGTCAGGGACGCTATGCCTACGGCAATCAGCCGCATATCGGCGCATGGAACCTTGCGAGATTGGCCGAAAGCTTATTGCCGCTGCTGCATGAGGACGAGGAGGAGGCCGTCCGGCTGGCCGAGGGCGCAATAGCTGGCTATGCGGAGCTGTACCGGGAGCACTGGCTCGCGGGAATGAGGGCGAAGCTGGGCTTGTTCGGCGAAGAACCGCAGGATGAAGCGCTGGCGGAAGACCTGCTTCGTCTAATGCACCAGCATCGCGCCGACTACACGAATACGTTCTGCGCGCTCACGCTTGGCAAGCCGGAGGATACGGCGCTGCACGGCAGCCCGGCCTTCGGACAGTGGCAGGAGCAGTGGCAGGCGAGATTAAGCAGGCAGCCGCAATCCACGGCCGACGTGCAGCAGCGGATGCGCAGCAGCAACCCTGCAGTCATCCCGCGCAATCACCGGGTGGAAGAAGCGCTGGATGCCGCAGTGCAGCAAGGCGATTACAGCGTCATGCAGCGGCTGCTGGCGGCGCTGACGCGCCCCTACGCGTATGCGCCCGAGCAGGCGGAATACGCCTTGCCGCCGGAGCCGTCCAACCAGCCGTACCGCACGTTCTGCGGGACGTGATACAGCGCAGCGGTCATCAGCCAGGTTCGAGGCGGCTGGCCCTATCGAGCCCAAATACAAAGAGCGCCTCTCGCCACGCATCAGCGGGAAAGGGCGCTCTTGTTGCGTTATCGTACCGGCGAAGCCGTGCCCGCATGAGGGGAAGGCTGGCCGAGGACGTGGATGCCGCGAGCTGGCGCACCGCGGAGATCAAATCAAGAAGATGGCCACGATGGTCGTCACGACCAGGCCGATGATGACCGGCTTCAAATTGCGGCGTGCCAGCTCGAACGGATCGACGCCGCAAATGGCGGCCGCCGGGATGAGCGCCCAAGGCACGAGCGTTCCGCCGCCGACCCAGATGGCGGCAATTTGCCCGAGTGCGGTCAGCGTTGCGATGCCGGAGCCGATGGCGGCGGCGAACAGATGCGCGATCGATCCGGCCAGCGAGATGCCGGAGAAGCCGGAGCCGTCCAGGCCGGTGATGGCTCCTACGACGGTGAGCGTAACCGCGCCGATCGCCTGATTGATCGGCACCGTGTTCGCCAGGGCGAAGCCGAGGTCGTTCACGAGGCCGTGCGAGCCTTCCGGCAGCACCTTGCCGAAGATGTCCGTAAACGCCGAGTCGCCGAGATAGAAGAAGGCGGCGATCGGAATGACTGGACCGAACACGCGGAAACCGAACAGAAAACCATCGATCAAATAGCCGGTCGCCTGCTCCAGTCCCCGCCCGCGATGGGCCAGCAGCGAGATGAGCAGCATCGCGAGAAGCGCCGTGCCTCCGACGAGGGCGGTAGCGTCGCCGCCTTGCAGGTTGAAGGCGTACATCGCGGCCACGTCGGCGAGAAACAGCACCGGAACGAGCACGGCGAGTACCCGCCTGACGCCGCGAGAGAGCAGAGACGGCGCTGCGGGAAGCGACTCATGCTCGGCGCGTTCCGTCAGGACCGCATCGGTCCGTCCGGTGGCGGCGGTCAATTTGCCGCTGCGCATATCGCGTCGCATCAGCCAGAACGCCGATACGGTCGTAACGGCGCCCATCACAATCACGAGCGGCACGCTTGCTTCGATGACGGCGCCGACGGGAATGCCCGCCGCATCAGCCGTCAGCTTCGGTGCGCCCTGAATGACGAAATCGCCCGACAGCGCAATGCCGTGTCCGAACAAGTTCATCGCCATCGCCACTGCCAGCGCCGGCAGCCCTACGCGCAGCGCGACGGGCAGAAGTACGGCGCCGAGCAGCGCTACGGCTGGCGACGGCCAGAAAAACCACGAAATGATCATCATTACAATCCCGATGATCCAGAACGCCAGCGCCGGCGTCCGGATCAGCTTCGCCACGGGGGAAATCATCGACTCGTTGATCCCTGTCCGCTGCAGCACCTTGCTCATCGCCACGATGATGGAAATGATCAGGATGGTGCCAAGCAACTCCTTAATGGCATAAATAAAGCTGTTGAACACGCCGCTGACGGATGCGTGCAGCGACTGCGTCGAGAGAATGCCGAGAACAAAGATGCCGACGATGCAGAGGATCGTCGTATCCCGGCGCATGACCATGAACCCGATGATCAGCAAAATACAGAGCAGATACACCCAGTGCAATGAAATTAACGTTACTTCCATTCCGCTCACCTCCAGTGGGGCGCAGCCTGCGGCATGCGCCGTCACTCCATTAGACAAAAGCCTAATGCTTTTGTAATACAACGTATGCAGCGGCCGGCGTTTGGTGAGAACATGCTTTAGGCTTTTGTTCCAGAGGAGCGGAAGGCGCGCGGTCTGCGGGCGGACAACAACGAATAACCCTCAGCAGGGCTGAGGGTTATTCGGGAATACGTATTATCCATATCTATCAGGCTTGCCTGGCGGTGCAAGCGGAATGACGATTACGCGTTCTGCAGCACGAATTTATCGACGACGTGCTTGACGCCGTCTTCGTTGTTGCTTAGCGTAACGTAGTCGGCGATTTCTTTGAGCGCGTCGACGGCGTTGCCCATCGCCACGCCAAGCCCGGCGACTTCCAGCATTTCGCGGTCGTTCCAGCTGTCGCCGATGGCGACGACTTGATCCAGGCCGAGTCCGAAGTGCGAAGCCAGGTACGTGAGCGCATGGCCTTTCGTGCCTTCGAAATGGGTAATCTCGAGGAAGTGAGGCTTCGATTTCGTAATATGTACCTGCTGTCCGAGCAGGGCCCGCAGCTCTTGAGCCACGCGATCCAGCTTGACGGGCTCGTCGATGATCAGCAGCTTGGTCGACGGCTTCATTGCGAGCTCCGCGAAGTCCGGATATACCGTGAACGGGATTTTCGACAATTCGGCATAACTGATGGCCTTCTCGTTGCGTTCCTTGACGTACAGCACATCGTCGAAGTACGTTTGCAGATGCAGCTCGTTGTGCCGGCAATAGTCGAACAGCAGGCGAGCAGCGGTTTCCGGGACGGTGCGCTCGTACAGCACCGCGCCGTCGATCGCATTTTTCACAAGCGAACCTTGATACGTGATGAGCGGTACGTTCAGCTCGAGCTGATTGGCGAGCTGTTGGGCCGACGCGTACATGCGTCCGGTGGCGATGGTGACGATGACGCCTTGCGCCATGGCTTGGGAAAGCGCTTGCTTGGTGCCGGGCGTAATTTGTTTGTCGTCATTGATCAGCGTATCATCGATATCGATAGCTAGCATTTTATACATACAGTTTCTCCACTCCTGTCTCTCTGCTCAAATTGACCTCATTATAACGTAACCCGTTTATTTTTCAACCCTGCTGCTCAAATGCAGCTCGGCTTCCAATTGACTCAGCAGCGCGATGACCCGGTCGGATTGCTGCTGCAACTGCTCGAACGCCTCGTAGGCTTCCGCTATGCTGCCTTCCTCGTACTTCTTCGCCGCAAGCCTTGCACAGTCGTGCACCGCCTTGTGAGGGGCTTCCAGCTGCACGAACGCAGGGTGACTTTTGATCTGCGCGGGTAGATCGCCGTAATACCACAAGCCAAGGCGGCAATCTTCGTGAGACGATACTTGTTCGGCCGTCATGGCGTCCAGGCCGAGCAGCATGTTATACACTTTCCATTTCCATAAGTGATGGTCCGTCTTGGCCACACGAATCGTATCTTTATAATCAAGCTTGACGTTGATGGTGAAGAAGGTGCGCCGGTACTCGTCGATCCGCTTGCTCAGCTCCAGCACGGTTGCGGCCGTTTGCCGGGCAATCTCTTGCGAATGGGTGCTAAGGTCGAATATGACCGAGTTGCGGCTCGCGATATCAATGACCGAAGACGTCTGCTCCTCCGTCATGGCGGCGATCTGCGTAGTTGACTGGTTGATCTCCTGAATGGTCTCCACGATCTTCTGCAGCGCTTCATCCGCATGATGGGCTTCGGCGGCGCTTTGCTCGACGAGCTTGCCTGTGTCGCCGATTTGCTGCGTGACCTGACCGGACACCTGCTGCAAGGAAGCGATGCTCGTCGTAATTTGCGAGATTTGCTCCTTCGTATGCTCCGCCAGCTTGCGCACCTCGCTTGCGACGATGGCGAAGCCCCTGCCTTGCTCTCCGGCCCGGGCGGCCTCGATGCTTGCGTTCAAGGCCAGCAGATTCGTCTGGTCGGCGATATCTTTAATGATCTGAACGACTTCCTGCGTATGCTCGATCTCCTGATTGAGCCGCTGCACCTGTCCCATGATTTCGTCATATACGCGGCCGACCTGCTGAATGTCGCCGAGCGCTTTATTGATCACCTGTTTGCTCCGCTCTGCAGTTTCCACCGCATCGTCGGTTCCTTCGGCAACGGTCAGCGCATGGTCGGCGACCTCCTGAATGGAGGCGCTCATCTGTTCCGTCGCCGCCGAGACGCTGTGGCTTTCCTCGATCTGCTTCTCCATCCCTTTGATAAGCTGACCCGTCGTATCGAGCTGCGTCATATGGTTCAGCATGTCGGAGACGCCAAACAGGAACGATTTGAACGTTTCCTCCATATACACTTCCACGATCAGCTGCTGGTCGAACGCGGCCAGCTTTTGAACGGCCAGGACGGCCTGCATCATACGGTCCGGCTGGCCATGCAATTGTTCCATCAGGATCGAAGTCATGATCTGAAGCAGCAGATGATGAGCCGATA
This sequence comes from Paenibacillus solanacearum, assembly GCF_910593845.1. Lineage (GTDB taxonomy): Bacteria > Bacillota > Bacilli > Paenibacillales > NBRC-103111 > Paenibacillus_G > Paenibacillus_G solanacearum. The sequence continues at coordinate 139,757 of NZ_CAJVAS010000011.1, forward strand.
TGAAATGCTCCGCCGTCAAATGAATGCGGCTGTGCACATGGCCGATCACGACCCGGGTTCGAATATATTCGTGATGCACATCCGCTTGAAGAAACTGCTCCACATACGTTTCCATCGTCACTTTCAATCGATCGACGGTGGAGTGCTCCTCGATAATTTGCCGCAAGTGCGGAACCGACGTGATTGAGCGGTAAAATTGACTGACGATGTCCGCTTTGTGCGGCAGCAGCAGATGCGCCGATTGCTTGATCGCCTGCAGCGTTTCCCGGGTAATTCCCATAAAAGCCAGCCGCTCGATGATGGCTTCGCTGGCCTCGCACAGGTCAGTGGAGCGGGAGTGGCTCATGTAGTCCGACCACGGTTTCGTTTTCTTTTTAAAGATATTCACTTGAAGCCTCCGATGATGGTTAGGTTGTGTTTTGCAGCATTTTTTCGAAGTGTTCGCTGGAAATCGGCTTGCTGAACAAATACCCCTGCGCCTGATGGCATCCGCCCTCGCTCAGGACGGCGACCTGTTCCGTGCTTTCCACGCCTTCGGCAATGACGTTCAAGTTTAACGTTTGGGCCAGCGACAATATCGCCCTGACGATCGCATGACTTTCCTTATTCTGATGGATATCCCGGATGAACGAGGCGTCGATCTTCAATGTATCGATCGGCAAATGCTTGATATAGCTGAAAGAACTGTAGCCGGTTCCGAAATCGTCGATGGACATGTTGACGCCCAGGTTTCTAATTTTTTGCAAAATGACGGCCGCATCGTCGATGTCGGCAAAGATGCTCTCCGTTACTTCCAGCTCGAGCCATTGCGGCTCAAGGCCGGTCTCGTCCAAGATGTCGCGGATTTGATCGAGCAGATCGGCTTGATAAAACTGCCGGGCTGACAAGTTGACGGACAGCTTGAGCGGCGGATAGCCTTGATTTTGCCACACTTTGTTTTGCGCGCAGCCTTTGCGGAGAACCCATTCCCCGAGCGGGATGATCAGCCCCGTTTCTTCGGCGATCGGAATGAACTTGTTCGGCGCGATCCGGCCAAGTTCCGGATGAATCCAGCGGACGAGCGCTTCCATGCCAGTCAGCTGGCCCGTCGCCAGATCGACCTTCGGCTGGTAGTCGATATGAAACTGCTCGAGATGGATCGCCTTTTGCAGCTCATTTTCGAGCAGGCTGCGTTCCAGGGAGCGTTCCTCCATCTCGTGATGGAAGAAGGAGTAGCCTTTGCGCCCGCGTTCCTTGACCGCATACAGCGCCATATCCGCCCGCTTCAGCAGTTCGTCCGGATTTCTGCCGTCCGACGGATACATCGCGATGCCGAGGCTGCACGAAATATGCTGCGATTGCGCGCCCAGTTGGAACGGCACCTGCAGGCTGGCCTGAATGTGCTCGGATACCGTTTCGACTTCGCTTACGCTCATCAGATCGGTCAGCAAAATGATAAATTCGTCCCCGGCAAAGCGGGCGACCAAATCGTCCGGCCGAACGCAATCGCGCAGGCGCTTGGCGGTTTCGATGAGAATCAGGTCGCCCATTTCGTGGCCGAGCGAATCGTTGATGTTCTTAAACCGGTCCAGATCGAGAAACAGAACAGCCAGGAGCGTTCCGATTCGCTTCGCCCGGCCCGTTTCCTTGCGGAGCCGGTCCATGAACAGTCGGCGGTTCGGCAAGTCGGTCAGCGTATCGTGGTACGCCAGATGATAGATCGCTTGCTCCGACTTTTTGCGTTCGGTAATATCCCTTGTGATCAGGACGAGACGCTGCACATCGTCGGCAGCTTGCGCGACGATCGGGTTGATCGTCGTCTCGACGCAGTAATATTCCCCGTTCAGGGCGCGCACCCGGTACTCCAGCGGAGAGACCGCCTGCCCTTCGGCCAAGAGGCTCCGAAAGCTGTCGTACACGTTTTGGCGGTCCTTCTCGTGAATCCATTGCAGCATGTCGCGCGACGGCATAGCCGTCGGATCGTAGCCGAGCAGGTCTTTGTGCGACGGCGAGCAGTATGCGAAGCTGCCGTCGGCATGAATGACCGAGATCAAGTCCGACGAATTTTCCGTAATGAGCCGGTACTTTTCTTCGCTTTGCCGCAATTCCTCCTCTACTTGTCTGCGAAAGGTAATGTCGTTGCGAATCGAGATATATTGATAGGGAATGCCTTTATCGTTCATAAACGGCACGATGGTGGTGTCTACCCAGTAGAAGGAGCCGTCCTTCGCCCGGTTCCGCACCTCTCCGCGCCATACTTCGCCCGAACCGATCGTAGCCCACATCGTTTTGAAAAAATCGCGGGAATGATAGCCGGAATTGAGAATGCGGTGGTCCTGGCCGACCAGTTCCTCCGCCTCATATTTGGAAATGGCGCAAAATTGGTCGTTGGCGTATAAGATGATACCTCGCTGATCCGTAATGGCGATAATGGAGGACTGGTCCAAGGCGTATTTGACATCGGCCAATTCTTTCATCACGTGTTTTAGTTTTTCATCGTTCGCGGTTAATAGTTTCTCTAGTAAAGGATATGGATGCGCGCCGATCGCTTTGCGTCTCTCCGCACGGTTCATTAGTCATCACCTGTGATGTTAAGTTTTGATAGGACTATGAAAATAAAACCGACCCTCTATGGCGCACAGGGCCGGCTGTACTATACTCCTAACCATTCAAGCGTCCGCATTCGCATAAAACATGCTTTCGTCCCGAATCCTAGGTGAATAAGAGCAGTATAATCGTACCTGAACCTATCTTACTAAATTTAACTGTTTCTGAAAAGCATGGGTTCATTGTCCCGGACGATTGAAACAAGATAGCTCATGTACGAAAATACCGCTGGAACAAAGGAGGAATATGACGTGCAACATTCCGATCACGCGGCAGCCGAGGCGCCTCAGCCGCATGACCATGTAAAAAGGCTGCCGATTTTGATTTCGCTGATCATCGGGGCGTTTTTCTCGATATTGAATGAAACGCTGCTCAACATCGCTTTTCCCGAATTGATGGTGGAGCTGAACGTCACCGCGCCTACGCTTCAATGGCTGGCGACAGGCTACATGCTCGTCGTCGGCGTACTGGTCCCGGCCTCGGCGCTGCTGGTTCAATGGTTTACGACCCGGCAAATGTTTCTCGGGGCGATGACGCTGTTCTCGATAGGCACACTGGTATGCGGCGCCGCGCCGCACTTCTCCGTCCTCCTGATCGGCCGTTTGCTGCAGGCGGCGGGCACGGGGCTGATGCTGCCGGTAATGATGAATACCATTCTCGTGCTGTATCCGCCGGAGAAGCGGGGCGCCGCCATGGGCAGCATCGGCCTCGTCATCATGTTCGCTCCGGCGATCGGACCGACGCTGTCGGGGCTCATTCTCCAGACGCTGGAGTGGCGCTGGCTGTTTTTTATGGTGCTGCCATTTGCGATTTTCTCAATCGTGTTCGCGTTTATTTATTTGAAAAATGTTTCGGTGCCGACCAAGCCGCGAGTCGATGTCGTATCGATCATTTTGTCCACGATCGGCTTCGGCGGCATCGTGTACGGATTCAGCAGCGCCGGCGAAGGGAACGGCGGCTGGTCGAATCCACTCGTCTATGGCACGGTGCTCGTCGGTGCGGTGTCGCTGCTGCTGTTCGCCATTCGGCAGCTTCGGGTGGACGAGCCGCTCATGGATTTGCGCGCGTTCCGCTATCCGATGTTTACGCTGACCGTGATCCTGCTCATGATTATGATGATGACGCTGTTCTCCACGATGGCGCTGCTGCCGTTCCTGTTCCAGGGGGCGCTGGGACTCACCGTGTTCATGTCGGGCCTGCTTCTGCTGCCCGGCAGCTTGCTGAACGGACTGATCTCCCCGATCACGGGCAAGCTGTTCGACAAGTTCGGCCCGCGGGCGCTCGTCATCCCGGGAGCGGCGTTTCTGGTCGTCATTATGTGGTTTTTCACAAGGGTATCGACGGAGACGACCAAGCCGACATTCCTCATCCTCCATATATGCCTGATGGTGGCCATATCCATGATCATGATGCCGACCCAGACGAACGGCCTCAACCAGCTGCCGAGCCGGTATTATCCGCACGGCACGGCGATCCTGAACACCTTGCAGCAAGTGGCCGGCGCCATCGGCATGGCGCTGTTCATCGGCATCATGACGTCGGGGCAGCGCGGCTTTCTGGAACACTCGGCCGACCCGACCTCCCCGGCGCAAATGTCCGAGGCGGTTGTGACCGGCGTGCATAACGCCTTTATGATCGGCCTCGGCTTTGCCGTGATCGCCCTGGCGCTGGCATTGTTCCTGAAGCGGACGCAAGGGGCTCCGTCGTAACGGAGGCGTAACACTGTCAAATTGAGGCACCCTCCTAAACATGGTAACATCGTGTTTATACAATCGAATCGAGGGGGACACATGCCGAAAACGATCTTGATCGTGGAGGACCAGCAGGTACTGCGGGAAATCATGAAGGACTATTTGTCGGATGAAGGATACCGGGTGCTGGAGGCGAGCGAGGGAAGCCAGGCTTTGAAGTTGTTTCAAGAGCATGAAATTGACCTGATTATACTGGACGTTATGCTGCCGGAATTGGACGGGTGGTCCGTCTGCCGGCGGATTCGCAAGACGTCGAGCGTTCCGATTCTGATGCTGACAGCCCGGTCGGACGAGGATGATACGCTGTTAGGCTTTGAGCTAGGGGCGGACGATTACGTTGTCAAACCATGCAGTCCCCCCATCCTGTTGGCGCGGACGAAGCGTCTGCTGGAAAGCCGGCAAATCGGTGATTCGGGGGATAGGCTGTCCGGCGGGGGGATCCTACTTCATCTCCCTTCCCGAACCGTCACGCTAGATGGCAAACCTTGCAGCCTGACGCATACAGAATTTGAAATTTTGGCCTGTCTGATGAGGAACAAAGGGATCATTATGACAAGGGAGCAGCTCATTACGAAAATCTGGGGCTACGATTTCGATGGTGACGAACGTACGCTCAGCAGTCATATTCGAAATCTGCGTTCCAAGCTGTGCGAGCATGCGGCAAGAATTGTGACCGTCGTACGTTCGGGCTATAAATTCGAGGAACAGCCATGAGAAAGAGCATCGTCACCAAGCTGTTTCTGCTGTCGATGGGTTTATGCTTGTTCGTGGTCGCCAGCATCTTCGCCGGGCAAACCTTGTTTTTCAAGCAGTTCTACGTGCATAAGAAGGTCGACAATGTCCAGACCGCCCTGCGCATCGCGTCTCAAGAAGATGGGGTTCATACCGGGAATGCCCGCAGCGCGTTCCGGAATGAGCAGCAATTTTATGAAAAATACAATACTTGGATCGCCGCGCTGGACTCCGAAGGCAATTTGAAATATTCGGACGACTTCGAAGCGGAGGTGCGCTTGGAGAACGCGGCGGACGCTCCGGTTCTTTCCGGCAAGTCGATCGCCATTCCCTTATACATGGTGATGAATGTGGAAGATCTAAGCGACGGCAACCGGCTTCGGCTCGATACCTTCGTCAAACCTGGGGAGCGCATCGCTATCGAAGGCATTCTGATCGGCAGCCAGCTGTACCCGCAGCGAATCGGGCGGAACGCTTCCAACCTGCGGGAGGAAAATCGCCTGGAAAACGGACAGCTCGTCCGCAAGGAATACGAAGTCGTTCCGAGGTTCAAGAGCCCGACCGAATATCACAAACGGTACCCGAGTGTACTGGTATACGGTACGCTGACGCAAGTCCGGACGCCGGAGGGAGCGAGCGAATCGCGGTACATGAACCATTTGTTTTTGGAACGGGTGAAAGCTTTTCAAGCCGATCTGCTCTACGGGGATCTCAGCGGCAAAACCTATACCGTCAGCGATTACGAGGAAAATAACGTCCCTTACAAAATATTCGTGAAACAGTTAATGGGTCCGGCAGGAAACGCAGAGTACCTGTTTGCCATGACGTCGCTCCAGCCCGTGAACGAAGCCGCAGGCGTGATGCGTCATTATTACGGCTATATCGTGCTCGGCACATTGCTGCTCGTCCTGCTAGCCTCCTTTTATTATAGCCGCCGCATTGCCCGTCCGCTGCTCCGCATGAACGACGCAACGCAAAGAATGGCCAGCCTTGACTTTTCCGTCCGAATTCCGGTTGTGACCGAGGACGAGATCGGCAGCTTGTCCCGCAACATTAACCGGCTTTCGAGCTTGCTGCATGACCATATCGTCCGGCTGGAGCAGGATATCGAGCAGGAAAAGCGGCTGGAGCAGACGCGAAAAGAGTTCATCGCCGGCGTATCTCACGAATTGAAAACCCCGCTCAGCGTCATCGAGAGCTGCCTGTATATTATAAAAGACAAGCCCGAAAGCCAGAAGCGGGAGTATTACTTCGCGGCGATGGAAGACGAGGTGAAGAAGATGAACCTGCTCATCGCGGACATGCTGGAGCTGGCGAAGTACGAGTCCGGCACGTACAAGATGGAAATGGACTCGTTCCGAATCGACGCCGTCCTGGAGCGGGTTTGCACGAAGCTGGCCCCGGATATCACCGGCAACCGGCTTCGGCTTCACACGCATTTCGTCCCTGTCGAAGTCTTCGCCAATCCGCTGCGCATCGAACAGGTCATTGTGAACTTCCTGACGAACGCGATCCGTTACACGCCGGAAGGCGAGAACATCTTCGTAGAGGCTGTCGAGGAACGGGAGACCGTCAAGGTATGCATTGAAAACAAGGGGGCCCACATTCCCGACGATCAGATGGAGAAAATATGGGACCGCTTCTACCGCGGCGACCGCTCCCGCCATCGTTCGACGGGCGGCATCGGGCTCGGGCTTGCCATCTGCAAGCAAATTTTGGAGCTGCACGGAGTGCCTTACGGGGCCGTGAATACCGGAGATGGCGTCCGATTTTTCTTTGAACTGAATAAGAAGAAAGCGTAGAACCCCGGTTCTGCGCTTTTTTTTATCTGCATTTCGTCTGCACACGATCTTTATGTATATAGCGTAATCTTCTCCTTGACCCATAGGAAAGGGGAATGAACGATGCTTACAAAAATGCCGGGCGCGCTGCTAATCGGAATCGTCGCCTTATCGGTTGCGGCGTGCGGGAATCAAGGCGGCAATGGACAAGCTCCAGCTTCCGGGACTTCGAGGCCGGCGACGGCGGGTACGGAGGTTTCGCAGCCGTCTTCGTACAAGCAGCTGTATCGTACAAGCGTGTTTCTCGGGGATTCGATAACGGAGGGATTGTCTTATCACGATGTGCTGAACGAGGAGAACGTACTGGCCGGCGCAGGAAAGACGGCCCAATTCGCGCTGAAAGACGTCGGCGATCTGGCCGGACGCAAGCCCGAGCGTGTGTTCATCCATTTGGGATCGGACGATATCTTGTGGCCGACGGACGATCCGAAGCAGTACTCGCTGTCACATTATGCCCGCTTGATCGACAGCATCAAAGCGAAGCTTCCGAAGGCGAAGATTACGCTTCTGACGGTAACCCCGGTTACGGCTGAGGCGGAGAAGGCGGAGCCGCGCTATCGCAAGATCGGAGACTACAATGAAGGGCTCAAAGCGCTTGCGGCCAAAGAGCAGGTCGGATGGATCGATTTGACACCGCTCGTTACCGGGCATTCCGATTTGTACGACAATGACGGTATTCACTTCCAAGCGGCGTTTTATCCCCTGCTGCTCGATTTCGTAAAGGGTCGTGAGAACTGAACGGTGTGACCCCAACTGACCGGGAGGTAATAAGCGTTGGTCTTCAGCAGTCTGATCTTTCTATTTCAATTTTTGCCCGCGGTGCTGCTCGTTTATTACGTCTCGCCGAAGAAGTGGAAGAACGCCGTTCTGTTCGCCGCAAGTCTCGTCTTTTATGCCTGGGGTGAGCCGCTGTATATTTTCCTGATGATGTTCTCCACCGTCTTCGATTATGCCAACGGTCTGCTGATCGACAAGTTCAGGCACCGGCAGGCGATTGCGAGGGCGGTCTTCATTGGCTCCCTTACCGGCAATTTGGCGATACTTTGCTTCTTCAAATACGCCGGATTTGTGGCCGACAATCTGAATCGGCTGTTCCACCTCCAACTGCAGGCTGCCGATCTCCCGCTGCCGGTCGGCATTTCCTTCTACACGTTTCAAACGATGTCCTATGTGGCCGATGTTTATGTCGGTAAGGTGGCGGCGGAGCGGAATATCGTCGCATTTGGCACGTATGTAACGATGTTTCCGCAGCTCGTTGCCGGTCCGATCGTCAAATATACAGACATCGCCAGGCAACTGGTCTTGCGTAATGTAACATTCGAACGGTTCGGCGAAGGCGCGGGATGGTTCATTCGGGGCTTGGCCAAGAAGGTGCTGCTCGCCAACCAGATCGGAACGCTATGGACGAGTGTGAAAACGGCGCCTGCGGAGGACGTCACCGTGGTGTCCGCCTGGCTCGGCATCGTGGCGTTCACGTTCCAAATTTACTTCGACTTCAGCGGCTATTCGGACATGGCGCGGGGGCTCGGCAAGATGTTCGGGTTTGAGTTGCCGGTGAACTTCAATCACCCGTATATTTCCCGAAGCGTGACGGAATTTTGGCGGCGGTGGCATGTTACCCTGGGCTCCTGGTTCCGAGAATATGTGTATATTCCGCTCGGCGGCAATCGGAGGGGGTTGCGCAGGCAGCTTCGGAATGTGCTTATCGTTTGGTTCCTAACCGGATTATGGCATGGAGCCAGCTGGAACTTTGTTGTCTGGGGCTTATATTTCGGGCTGCTCGTGACGATCGAGAAACTGTTTCTTCTTCGATGGCTGAAGCGCTGGCCACGCCCGGTAAGCCATCTGTATACGCTTCTGGCCATCATCGTCGGCTGGGTGTGGTTCGAATTCGACCGCTTGGCCTCCGCAGGGACGTTTATCGGAATCATGTTCGGCTTCACCGCGCACGGATGGGCGGATCGTCAGGCGCTTTACGATCTGTCGACGAACGGAATCCTGCTTGTCCTGTCCGCGCTTTGTGCCACGCCGTTTCCGCGCAAGGTGGCCGCGCGGCTCAGGGGCAGATGGCGCATAGGAGGTGCGGTAGCCGTTCCGGCGCTTTACTTCGCTGCGCTGGCTTTGTCTACAGCTTATCTTGTCACGGAGACGTACAATCCTTTTTTATATTTTCGGTTTTGAAGGGAGAGGGGCTGCCTTGGACGGATACGATCTGAAACGCAGGGCTCTTACGGGCCTCTTGCTGCTGCTGTTTGTCGGCGGGCTGGCTGTGGCGAATGCGCTGACACCTGACAAGCTCTTCTCGGAATCGGAAAATCGGGTGCTGGAAGAGCGGCCAACCTTCTCGCTGCATTCGCTCATGTCTGGACAATTCGCTTCCGATTACGAAAGGTATACGTTGGATCAGTTCGCCTTTCGAGACGCTTGGGTCGGCGCGAAGACCGACGCAGACCGCGCTTTAGGCAAAAAGGACAGCAACGGCGTCTTCCTGGGCAAAGACGGCTACCTCATAGAGCAGTATACTTCGCCGCCGGATGCAGTACTGGAAGACAGAGTCCGGGCGATTCAGGCTTTAGGCCAAGCCACGCCTGGTCTTCGCAAGTATATCGCCCTGGCGCCGACTGCCGCGGCGCTGCTTGCGGACAAGCTGCCGGCGTACGCTTCCGTCGACGACGAAAAGGCCGATCTTGACCGGTTTCGCCGGTTGCTGCCGCATGATATTCACTTCGTCGATGTGTATTCCGCGCTGGATGCCGAACGGGGACAGCCGGTGTTCTATCGAACCGATCATCATTGGACATCCAAGGGCGCTTATTATGCGTACAGGGCGCTTTGTCGGCAGATGGGGCTCGTTCCGCAAGAGGAAGATGCGTTTGACATCCGCCGGGTGACGGACGAGTTCTACGGCTCGCTTTATTCGAAAAGCGGATTTCGCCATCTGCAGCCCGACGGGATCGACCTGTACGCGCCGAAGAAGGACAGCAAGATCAAGGTGTCGTACGTGGACGAAGGCCGTATATCGGATTCCTTCTACGAGCCGGATCAGCTGCATAAGAAGGACAAGTACGCGTTTTTTTTGAATGGCAATCACGCCTTGATCCGAATAAAGACGGGCGGTCCCGCGGGCAAGAAGCTGCTGGTGGTCAAGGATTCGTTTGCCAACAGTTTGCTTCCGTTTTTGGCAGTGCACTTCGGGGAGATCGACGTCGTCGATCTTCGGTATTACGACGAATCGCTCATAAAGCTCGTGCAAGAACGCGGCATCCGGGACCTGCTGATCTTGTACAATATTCATACCTTTTTCGAAGACTCTTCTATTCTGAACGTCATGGAGTGAATATAGTGAACCAGCGATGGATCGTACTGCTTGTGTTTGTTGTTGCCATGGAGCTCTTGACCGGATGTGTCAGCCGCAACAATTCCCAAGAGCTGTTGTCGGTTACCGAGTTGGTCGGACGGATGAAGCAGCAGATAGGGAGCTTTAGCGAGATGAAGCAAGGGGACGCAGAGAAGCTGCGAAAGCTATACCATATCGAAGCGAGCGATGTGGCGGAATTTGCTCTCTATACGGCGTTATCGAATGTGAAAGCGGATGAACTCGCCATCATCAAATTAAAGGATGCGCGTGACATCGAAGCGATTATGGATCAAGTGCGGCAAAGGGTTGCGACCCAGTCGGTCAAGTTCAAAGACTACCGCCCCCAGGAGTATTATTTAATTGAGAAGCATGTACTCTTATCCAAAGGCCCGGTTATCTTCTTCGCGATTTCGAAGGACGCCGATCGCATGAAACATGCGTTTGACGATGCTTTGAAGTAAGCTGTATTATATAATGAAATTTATTCGATGCGCTGCAGCGAAGAAACGATCATACGAGGTGAACCATGAGAGCGTATTTAGATTTGCTTAAGGATATATTGGACCACGGCGTGCAGAAAGAAGACCGTACCGGCACCGGCACTTTATCCGTCTTCGGCCGGCAAATGCGGATGGATTTGCAGCAAGGCTTTCCGCTTCTGACCACAAAGAAGCTGCATATGCGATCGATCGTTCACGAGCTTCTCTGGTTTTTGAGCGGCAATACGAATATCCGCTATTTGCAGGACAACGGCGTCACGATATGGGACGAGTGGGCGGACGAAGAGGGGAATCTCGGCCGGGTATACGGGGCGCAGTGGCGTACGTGGCTTGGACCGAACGGACAAGCCGTCGACCAGATCGCGAACGTGATCGCGCAAATCCGGAACAATCCCGATTCGCGGCGGCATCTGGTCAGCGCATGGAACCCCGCGGAGGTGGACGGCATGGCGCTGCCGCCCTGCCACTATGCGTTTCAATTTTATGTAGCGAACGGACGCTTGTCCTGCATGTTCCAGATGCGGTCGGTGGACACGTTCCTCGGCCTGCCGTTCAATATCGCCTCGTATGCGCTGCTGACTCACATGGTGGCGCAGCAGTGCGATCTGGAGGTCGGCGAGCTCGTCTGGACGGGTGGCGATGTGCATATTTATGCCAACCATATCGAGCAGGTGAAGCTGCAACTGACCCGGGAGCCGTATCCGCCGCCGCAGCTGGTGATCCAGCGGAAGCCGGATTCGATCTTTGACTACCGGTACGAAGATTTCGAGTTCGCGGGCTATGTCGCGCATCCGGGCATTAAAGCGCCAATTGCGATTTGATGAATGAGACTTCGCCGGGGGCTTGACCACCGGCAGATCGAGGTGCAGGAATGACGGTATCTTTTATTTTTGCGATGGACGAAACGCGCGGCATTGGAATCGACAATAAGATGCCTTGGTATTTGCCGAACGATTTTGCTTACTTCAAGAGCAAGACGTTGGGGCACACGGTGCTGATGGGGCGCAAGACGTTTGATTCGCTCGGCGGCAAGCCGCTTCCGAAGCGCCGCAATGTCGTACTGACGCGCGACCCGTCTTTTTCTGCGGAAGGCATCGAGACGGTTCGCACGGTGGAGGAAGCGATGGAGTACGGCCGGGGCGAGGAGGAGCTGTTCGTCATCGGAGGGTCGGAAGTGTTCCGGCTGTTCCTGCCATATGCGGACCGGATGTACGTGACGGAGATTGCCCATCGCTTCCGCGTCGACACGTATTTTATGGAAGTGGACATGCAGGAGTGGCGGGAGGCGTCGCGCGAACGCGGGCTGAAGGACGAGCGCAACCCGTACGCTTACGACTTTGTCGTGTACGAGCGGATCGGGAAGCCGGATCTCGGCTAGAAAAAACCGGAATGAAGCGGGCGAAATTCGCGCATCTTATAGGTTGAATCAGGTCAATGCTTGCTCAATTCATTACCGAAGGAGATGCAGAGGATGACACAGGTCAACCAACATCAGATGCCGCTTCGCCACGTGATCGATAATGCGGAGAAGGCGCTGCAAATTGCCAAAGACGCGGAGATGGCGGTACGCCATGCCGAGCTGGAATCCAATCCGCATAAGCTCCAGGCCGCCATCGCGGAGATGGAAGGTGCACAGCGCGCCTTGCAGAAGGCGCAAAGCCAGATGGAAGCCCATCTGGATGACAAGCGCGAGCATCAGGAGCTGGTGCAGGTTCAGGACCAGCTGAACCAGGCGCTGCAGAGCATCGATGTGGTCGCGTCCAATACGCAGCAGCCGAAGCAAGTACGCTAAAAAACGTACAGCGTATCGCAGCAGCAGGGATCTCCGAATATCGGCCCGTGAGGGCCGGGGAGATTCCTGCTTTTTTGTCATGTCCGAAAATTGCACCCGCCGTATGAACATTTTCCAAGCGAAATATGTTACGATGAGGAGTACTGGCAGCTTGTTTCCAACATGAACCGTAGAAAGCGGGTGACTCCGTGAGTGAGAATTCGCAAGCCGAGCCGGAGGAACGGCGTTCTGCACCGGCTCGCGAGAACAGCGGCGGCGCCGGCATATCGCTGGTCGATGCCACGGACCTGAAGGCTGTTCGCAAGACGATTTTTACATTGGCCGGGCCGTCCCTGGTGGAGATGCTGCTGATCAATTTCATGCAGATGCTCAACATGGTGATGGTCGGACGAGTCGGCCCGGAGGCGGTCGCCGTCGTTGGCTTGACGAGCCAGCCGTACTTGCTGCTGATCGCTGTCTTTATGACGCTGAACGTGGGGACTACGGTCATTGTGGCAAGATCGGTCGGGGCCGGCAAGCCGGACGAGGCGAATCGCGCCGCGAGCCAGGCGTTTGCGCTCAACATCGGGCTCTCCGTTGTCGTGGTTGCCATCGGCTACTTCTTCGCAGAAGAGCTGCTCCGCATCATGGGGGCAACGGACGAGGTGCTCGCGCAAGGACTGACGTATGCCGAAATCATATTTTTATCGATCGGGTTTAGCACGATATCGATGGCGCTGACGGCCATTCTGCGCGGGGCGGGCGATACGCGCACGCCGATGAAGATCAACGTGCTGTCCAACATTTTGGTCGTTGCGCTGGGCTTTCCGCTGATTTATGGCCTGTTTGGCCTGCCGGTCATGGGGGTTACGGGAGCGGCCGTCGCTTCCATCGTCGCGCAGATGATCTCCATGATCTGGGTCATCGCCGTCATGTTCAGCGGGAAATATACCGTGCATCTGAGGCTGCAGGGTTTATCCCGGCTCGACCGGGACATGATCGGCCGCATATTGAAGATCGGTCTGCCGACAGCGCTTGAACAGATCGTCATGCGTCTGGGCATGCTCGTATTCGTGAAGGTGGCGGCCAGCCTGGGAACGATCGCCCTGGCGGCAACGCAAATCGCGTTCAACGTCTTCGGGCTGACGTTCATGCCGGGGATGGCATTCTCCATCGCCGCATCGACGCTGGTAGGGCAGGCGCTCGGCGCGGAGAAGCCGGATCTGGCGGAAAATTACGGCTGGCAGGTGCGGAAGATCGGAATGATCGTGGCGGGTGCGATGGGCATCGTGTTCATCGCGTTTGCGCCGTACATCATGATGATCTACACGCCGGACCCGCTGGTCATTCAGAAAGGCGCGGTCGGGTTGCGCATCATGGGCTGTATTCAAGTGTCCCAGGCGACGCAGTTCATCCTCGGCGGCGCGCTGCGCGGAGCGGGGGATACCCGGTACCCGCTGTACTCGACGTTTGTCGGCGTATGGGGCTTCCGCGTGCTGCTCAGTCTCGTATTCGTCTATGTGCTGAAGTGGGATATCGCGGGCATTTGGGTCGCGGCGGCCGCCGACCAGTTCACCCGGTCGGTGCTCATTTATATTCGGTTCAAGCAGGGCAAGTGGAAGACGGTTCGCGTTTGAGCGAAGAGCAGGACAACCGAATAACCCGTTCCCTTGGCATGCTGAGCCGGGGACGGGTTATTCGACTTGCTGCGGGGCTTCACGGGCTACAGCAGCTTGAACCGCTTCAAATGGTCCCACAGCTGTTCTTTTTGCAAAATTTCTTTTTGCTTCTCGCCGATCAGGTCATAATGAGGATAGGGAAGACGCCGGTGGATGTAGCGGGGATTCAGTCCGTTCGCGACGCACCAGTCGGTCAAGCGCGCCATATCGGCGCATCCGACCTTGGTGACCGCATGGATGCCGGGAAACCGCGGCTCCAGCCAAAAGTGGGTCAAAAAAGCGATCTCGCCGCAGGAGACCGCTCGTTTCCATTGCGTAAGTTCTTCTCTCGTAATCCCGAACGCCATCGTTTGCTTCAGCCTCGACTTTCGTCAAATGAATCGGTGCTTCGCTTTATTATAACAAGGAACAGGAACGAGTACACGGGCAGCTGCGCAGGATCGGCGGGTGCGGTGCTGTGTACGAGAACAGGAGAGTGGATATGTTTACGATCATGACTTTGCAACTGCTCGATAATGAGCTGAATAAAATCCAATCGGCATTGGCACGGCTTTCGGATGAGGACGTATGGTGCAAAGGGAAAGAGGGCATGAACAGCATCGGTAACCTATGCCTTCACCTCGCCGGCAACGAGTATCACAGCATTGCATGCAGCATCGGCGGGCATCCGTACGTGCGCGAGCGCTCGGCGGAATTTCTGGCCGCGGACGGGCCTTCCTGTCAAGAGCTTGCGGAGCGGCTGGCAACCGTCAGAAGCGTGTCCCGCGAGGTGCTGTCGGGCCTCAGCGAGGAAGATATGAAGCGGATCGTGCAGGTGACGTATTCGCCCGGCGCCGGCATTGCTTCCTACGCGAAGCCCGTCGGGGAGCTGTTATATCATGCGACGGTGCATTATGCGTACCATACAGGGCAAATTGTATATATGGCGCGGCTGCTGCAGGAGCGGGATAGCCATATTTTGAAATGGAGACATTAATCGGGAATTTCATCTAAATAAACCAATGGTATAAACCATTGTTTAAAAAATATAGGGAAATAGGGAGGAAATATACGGATAATGTCGAATATATATAAGATTTGATCCATAATACTTAGAAAAAACTGGAGGGTTTGTCACAATGAAGAAGGTTTCACTACTCGCATTAACGGCAGTGCTGTGCGTTTCCACCGCGCTGGCCGGTTGCGGAAAAAAAGAACAGGCGGCGCCGCAAAGCGGTGGAGCGCCCGCCAAGGCGGAAGCGGCTACGATGGATATCGGGATGCTGAAGCTGACGAGCTCCGCTCCCTTGTTTATAGGGATTGAGAAAGGATTTTTCAAGGAAGAGAACATCGAAGCCAAGCCGAAATGGTTCGACGCGGCTCAGCCGATTGCGGTCGCTACGGCCGGCGGCAGCGTAGACATCGGCGCAACCGGGATTACGGCAAGCTTGTACAACATGGTCGCGGGCGGCCAGAAGCTGGTCATCGTCGCGGATAAGGGCCGAGAGCAGAAAGGATATTCCTCGACGGCGCTCATGGTACCGAAAGATTCGCCGGTCAAATCGATCGGAGAGCTGAAAGGCAAGAAGATCGGCATCACGCAAACCGGCTCCACCTATCACTACATGACGGGACGTTTGCTCGAGAAGCACGGCTTGACGCTGAAGGACATCGAGCTGGTGCCGCTGAACAGCATCAAAGGGTTGATGGAGTCGCTCAAGAGCAAGCAGGTGGACGCCGTCATGCTGAACGAGCCGAACATTACGGCCGTGCTTAAGGAAGGCTACGGACGCGTCATCTCCCAGGTTGGGGACGAGATCGAATACCAGACCTCCGGCTTGTTCTTCTCGCCGAAGCTGGCCAGCAACAAAGACTTGGCCGTTCGCTTCCTGAAGGCTTATGCGAAGTCGACGCGTTACTACTATGACGCGGTGCTGGTACAGAAGGACGGCAAAGTCGTGCCTGGCGCCAACTACGACGAAGTTGTTAAAATTATCGCCAAGTATACCGATCAGCCGGAAGAGAACGTGAAGCAGGGGCTTCCGTACATGGACCGCGACGGGAAGCTGCTCGCCAGCGACATCAAGACGCAAGTCGACTGGTATGCGAAAGAGAAGCTGATCGATAAAGCGATCGATACTAAAGGGATCGTCAATACGGAGCTGCTGGACGAAGCGCTGAAGCAGCTGGGGAAGTAACGTCATGAGAATCGTGGTCGACCAAGTAGAGAAGCGGTTCGTTGACTCGAAGAAGCGGGAAGTGACCGCGCTGAAAAACATTAACTTCGCCATCGAGGAACAGGAATTCGTCGTGCTTGTCGGCCCGAGCGGCTGCGGCAAATCGACACTGCTCAATATTGTCGGCGGCTTATTGTCTCCCTCGAGCGGCGAAGTGTACTTCGAAGGGCTGGCTTCGGAGAAGGAGCCCCGGCTCGGCATCGTCTTTCAGGAAATTGCGCTGTTTCCGTGGCGCACTGTGTACGAGAACGTCGTATTCGGCCTGGAGGAGCAGGGCGCAAGCAAGCAGGAAATGCAGGAGAAGGGCCGGCATTATATCGAGATGGTCGGCCTGACCGGCTTCGAATCCGCGTATCCGAAGCAGCTGTCGG
Organism: Paenibacillus solanacearum; assembly: GCF_910593845.1. Lineage (GTDB taxonomy): Bacteria > Bacillota > Bacilli > Paenibacillales > NBRC-103111 > Paenibacillus_G > Paenibacillus_G solanacearum. The sequence continues at coordinate 156,562 of NZ_CAJVAS010000011.1, forward strand.
GCGGCATGCGGCAGCGGGCGGGCATCGCCCGGGCGCTTGCCGTAGAGCCTGACCTGCTGCTGATGGACGAGCCGTTCTCCGCGCTGGACGCCCAGACGCGTACGCTCATGCAGGAGGAGCTGCTCGCCATCTGGAGCCGCACCCGACTGAGCACGCTGTACGTCACGCATAATATTCAAGAAGCGGTTTATTTGGCCGATCGGGTCATCGTGCTGTCGCGTCACCCGGGGCAGATCAAAGCGGAAATCCGCATCGATCTGCCGAAAACCGGCCGTGATCAAGAAGAGCACCGTGCCGCTTTCGAGCGCTACTCGAATGAAATATGGCAGTTGATCCGCCACGATGCCCAGGAAGCGCTGAAGGAGGGATAACGCATGAGTTCGTCAAAGCATACGATTCGCAACCGCGTCTCGTTCATGGAGCAGCAAATTCCGGCTTACGCCCCCATCCTCGGCATTCTGGGTATTCTGATCGTCTGGGAGGTCGCCTGCCGGCTCGAAATCGTGCCGCCGCTGTTTCTTCCGGCGCCATCACTCATCTTGTCGGCGGGGTGGGAGATGCTCAGCAGCGGTGAGCTGCACCAGAACATCTTGGCAAGCTTGTACCGGATCGCGGTCGGATATGCGATCGGCGCCGTGTGCGGCATTGTTTTCGGACTGATTCTCGGCTTCTCCCGCTGGGTGGACGCCATTTTGTCGCCGATCGTCTATTCGATTTATCCGATCCCGAAGATCGCCCTGCTGCCGCTCATCATCTTATGGCTTGGCATCGGGGAAACGCCGAAATTTACGATGATTGCGCTGGGCGTCTTTTTCCCGGTCGTCATCAATACGTTTTCCGGCGTTAAGAACGTCGATCCGATCTGGATCAAAGCGGCCGTCACGTTCGGCTCGAGTCATTTCAGCGTCATCCGTAAAGTCATTTTGCCTGGAGCGCTGCCGATGATTTTTGCCGGCTTGAAGCTGGCCGCGGGCACTTCGCTGCTTCTCCTTGTCGCAGCGGAGATGATCGCCGCGCAGCAAGGGGTCGGGTCGATGATTCTCCATTACGGGAACTTGATGATCACGACGAAGCTGATGGTTGGCGTGTTGATCTTGTCGATCCTGGGCCTGCTGTTTAACCGGGGGCTCGGATGGCTGGAGCGGAAGCTGCTGCCTTGGAAATAAACGTAATAAGCAAAGGCACGCCTCGCAGGGAAGTTCCCTCGGCGCGTGCCTTTTTTGCGTGGCCGCTTCGCCGCGGCAAATGAAATGGAGCCCCTCGCACCGCTATAGAAGCGGCGGGAAGGGCTCGTTCATGCTGCCGCATACGGCATCATAGCTTGCGTCTAATAGGGAGCATCCCTTGTTAGCTGTTAGCTTTGCAGGATATCCTCGATCGCATTCAGCACGTCGCCGGACAGCTTCAGGCCGACCGCGCCGCAGTTTTCCACAACTTGCTCCGGACGGCTTGCCCCGACGAGCGCGCTGGCGACGTTATCCTGCCGGAGAATCCAGGCGATCGCGAGCTGGGACAGCTTGACGCCGAGCTCGTCTGCGATGGCGGACAGCCGCTCGACCTGTTGCAGCGACTTCTCATTCAGCCGCTTCTCGTCCCAATTTTTGCTGGCGGCGCGGCTGTCCTGCGGGATCGGCTGGCCGAGGCGGTATTTGCCGGTAAGCAGCCCTTGCGCGAGCGGCGAGAAGACGACCTGGCCGAAGCCTTTTGCCTTGCCGACAGGGATGATTTCCTTCTCTATGTAACGGTTGAACATGTTGTATACCGGCTGATTGACGATGATCTTATCGAGCAGCAGCTTGTCGGCGATAGCGTACGCTTCCACGATTTGCGCCGGCGTCCATTCGCTCACCCCGATGTACAGCACCTTGCCCTGAGTGACGAGATCGTCGAGCGCGCGCATCGTTTCTTCGAGCGGCGTCTCCGGATCGTAGCGATGGCAGTAGTAAATATCGATATAATCGGCGCCGAGCCGTTTCAGGCTGGCGTCGCATTGCTCCATGATGTGCTTGCGCGACAGACCGCGGTCATTGGGGCCGTCGCCCATTTTATTGAATACTTTCGTAGCCAGCACGTACGATTCCCGGGGGTACGAAGCCAGCGCCTTGCCCATGACCTTCTCCGCTTCGCCTCTTTCGTACATATTGGCCGTGTCAAAGAAATTGACGCCGAGCGCATAGGCTTGTTCAATCGATCGGACGGCATGGTCTTCGGCTACGTAGCCGCCGTAAGTCAGCCAGCTGCCCAAGCTGATTTCGCTGACTTTGAGTCCGCTGTTTCCGAGCTTTCGATACTGCATGTGGACGCCTCCCTGAATTATCGATTTTCATTCCACTCTCCATTATAAAAACAATCCGATGCAATGGGAAGCGATGAGCCGAAGTTTATTTAGGAGGACTAAGTATTAATAAAAATTAATATAAAAAAATTGCAGTTTTGTGCTGTGTCATGGAGGGAATGCGCGCTGCGCGGTGAACTACTAAAACTATGAAGCAGCTATAAAAAAATAACAACCAGACGGTGAAGACGAATGGACTTCCAATTAACCAGAGACGAGACCATCGGATTGTTGAAAACGAAGCGACTGATGGATTCCTTCATGAACCTGACATCGGATAGCATTGTCGTCGTCAATGTGGACGGAACGGTATTGGATGTGAACAGGAAATTTGAAGAGCTGCATGGCTGGACCAAGGATGAAGTCATCGGCAAAGTGCTGCCCATGACGCCCGAACATCAGAAGGAGGAAGTGTTCCGGCTCTACAAGCGCATCGCGGCGGGTGAACCTTATGCGGGCGTGGAAACGATCAAATTGAAGAACGGCGGGACTACCTTTTATGCAAGCGTGACCATTTCTCCGATTCAGGACGAGCAGGGGAATGTGGTGGCGTTTGTTGGCGTGGAACGGGATATTACGGACCGCAAACGGGCCGAGCTGCGGCTGATGGAGCGGGAGAGACAATTCCGGCGCGTGCTGAAGCTGTCGCCGGAGGCGATCGTGCTGCACCGGGACGGCATTATCCATTTCGTGAACGACGCGGGTTACAAGCTGCTGGGCGGAAACTGCGCCGAAGATATTATGGGAAGGCTGCTGACAGATTTTTTCGATCCCGCCGATATTCCAGTGCTGATGGATCGTTTCAACCATATTGTCCAGTCGGACGAATGCTCGGAGTTTTTGGAAATCAAGATGAAACGCATCGACGATACCATGCTGGATGTCGAGGTGTCGTCGATCTATGTCCATAAACAGATGGGTTTTCCGCTCATTCAAACGGTCATTCGCGACATGACCGAGCGAAAAAAAGAGGAGGAATGGGTGCGAAGATCGGAGAAGCTGTCCATCATCGGCCAACTGGCTGCGGGCGTAGCGCATGAAATTCGTAACCCGTTGACTGCGCTGAAAGGGTTTATTCAGCTGCTGCAGGCGAAAAATACGCCTTACACGGAAATTATGCTGGAAGAGCTCGATCGGATCAATTCGATCGTCAATGAATTCATGACGATCGCGAAGCCGCAGGCCTTAACGTATACAGCCTGCGACCTGAAGCCGCTGCTGGAGAGCGTGATCCAGTTCATGCAGCCGCAGGCGCTGCTCTGCAATGTCGATATCCGGCTTGAAACTGAAGGGGCTGTACGGCCCATTTCGTGCGAACCGAACCAGATCAAGCAAGTGCTCATCAATCTTGTCAAAAATGCGATCGAAGCGATGTTCAGCGGAGGCGTCGTTACTGTGACGCTTGACGGTACAGACGAGGAGTGGGCGGTCGTCCGGATCACCGATGAGGGCGAAGGCATTCCCGAAGACAAGCTCCCTCAATTGGGCGAGCCGTTCTTTTCTACGAAAAGCATGGGAACCGGGCTGGGCTTGATGGTATGCCAGCGCATTGTGGAGGCGCATAAAGGGACGTTATCGATCGCCAGCATGGTTGGGCAAGGCACGACGGTGACGATCGTGCTGCCATACCACCGCTGACGCGTCATGGCCGCCTGTGGACCTATTGTCGCGGCCTGCTGCATGGGGAGGGGGCGGTCGCCTGCTCGAGTGCGGAGAGGGCCGCGAACGCTTCCTCGTTCGATGCTCCGCACATGTCGGCCGACGGAGCGAGGCTGCCGCACACCGCCGGGCGCTCGGGCTTGCCGAACAAGCCGCATCGGCCTTCCGCGGTCAGTTGAATGCAAGGGACGCCGGCCGGCTTGCCTTCCGGCATGCCGGGGATGGGCGAAGAGATGGAGATGACAATACAGCAAGCGGCACAACCGATTCGGCAATCCATGAATATTGTCCTCCTTGTGAGTGGTATGGCGCGTTGTTGGATCGGCTGCGTGCCGATCCGCACAAGCAGCCGCTTGATTTACATTATACCAGCGCTTCGCGCTCCCCGCACCGCAGGCAAAGGGGCGATTCCGGGCAAAGCCTCGTCAGGCCGTGCCGGGAGTCGCCCCTTCGGTCATTGTGTTCAGGAAGCTTCCGCAACGGAAGCGACCAGTCGCTTGTAGATATCGCCGGTTGCCATCAATTCCTCGTGGGTTCCCTGCTCTGCCAGACGCCCTTGATCCATGACGAGAATATGATCGGCATTACGGATCGTGGACAGCCGATGCGCAATAATGATCGTGGTGCGGCCCTTCCGAATCTGGTCCAGCTCCTCCTGCATGCGCCGTTCCGTCTCCATATCCAGCGCCGACGTCGCTTCGTCGAGCAGCAATATTTCCGGGTCGCCGACGATCGCCCGCGCGATGGCGAGCCGCTGGCGCTGACCGCCCGACAGCGTATAGCCGCGTTCTCCGATGATCGTTTCGTACCCTTGCTCCAGCGACTCGATGAAATCGTGGATTTGGGCGATCCGGCACGCTTCGATCAGCTGCTCCTCGGTAATATGCTCCCGTCCGAGCAGCAGGTTGCTGCGGATCGTATCCGGCAGCAGGAACGGCTCCTGGAACACGACGGAAATGCGGCTCATCCAATCGTCGAGGCGAATTTCGTTCAACGTCTTGCCATTGACCCGGATCGCGCCTTGCGTAGGCTCGAAGAAGCGGAGCAGCAGCTGCGCAATGGTCGACTTGCCGCCGCCGCTCGTGCCGACGATGGCGATTTTGCGGCCCGTCTCCAGCACGAGACTGAGACGGTTCAGCACGCTGCGGCTTTCCTCCGAATAAGCGAAGGACACTTGATCGAAACGGATGCTGCGGACTGCGCCCGTCAGTTTCTTCGTTCCGGCAGGCGTCTGCTCCTGCTCGAACAGCCCCTTCACCCGGTCGACATAGGCCATGCGGCCGGATAAGTTCATGAAGAAATTAAACACGTTCTGGAAGCTCGAGAACAGCTGGTTCGAATATTGGTACACGACGACGAACATCCCCAGCGTTGCGCTGCCTTGAATGACCTCGTAGCCGCCGATCACGAGGACACCGAGCCTGCCGATCCATTGGATGCTGTTGCTGAGCAGCAGCTGCGTGTTCGACATTTTGCCGTTCTCCATGACTTTATCGAAGAAAGCGGCGAAGGCGCTGCGGAAATTTTTCTCTTCCCATGCCATCCGGTTGTACGCAATGACTTCGCGGGTGGAGGCGATGCCTTCCTCGATCTTGACGAGCAGATCGCCGCGCTTCTCCTGCATTTCCCGCGTCTGCCTGCGCATGATCGGGCCGAAATAACGGCCGAGCCCGATATAGAAGACGCTGAAGACGACGACGAGAATGAGGATCATCGGGCTGGCCCAGGCGATGATGCCGATCAGGAACAACGTCGCGGCCACCTGCTGCACGCCCTTGGCCAAGTCGCGGGATAAGAAATCGGCGACCTGCTGGATGTCGCTCGTGAAGTACTGCACCCACTTGGCTGTGCGCTGGTTTTGGATTTCCGCTACCGGCTTGCGCTGAATGACAGCCATCAGGCTGCTGCCCATGCGGCGGTGCAGCGTCAGCTGATTGAGACGCGTCAAGTAGTTGCCCCACCAGTTCAGGCCGTAGCTGACCAGACTCGTGGAGGCAAGGTAGAGGAGCACCCAGGTGAGCTGTCCGTACTGCTTGCCGATCAGCACGTCGTCGATCAAAAACTTTTGTGAGCCTTGGGCCATAATTTGTACGAGCTGCTGCAGTGCAAGCACGCCGACCCCGAGCAAAATCATGCCCCGGGTCTGATAAAGATAACCCCATATCCATTTGAATGTATTCATCGGCCGCTCCTTTCTCCGTTGTTATCCGCCGGTCATCATTCGGCCTTCCAGCTCATACAGCCATCCTCTGCCGCCAAGCAGCTCCAGATAGGTGCCTTCCTCGGCTGCGATGCCGTCCTTGACCACCACGATGCGGTCGTAGTGCCGCACGGTGGAGATCCGGTGCGCGACGGTGACGGTCGTGCGCCCCTGCATCAAGTTGTCGAGCGCCTTCAGCACTTCGATTTCGCTTACGTTGTCCAGGGCGGACGTCGCTTCGTCGAGCAAAATGATTTTCGGATTTTTTATGAACATCCGCGCAATCGAGAGGCGCTGCCGCTGGCCGCCGGACAGCTTCACGCCGCGTTCGCCGACGAGCGTATCGTAGCCGTCCTTCAGCTTCATGATGAATTCGTGGGCATTGGCCGCCTTGGCTGCTTCGATGACCTGCTCCTCGGTAGCGTCGGGATAACCGAAACGGATGTTTTCGCGAATGGAAGCGCCGAACAAATACGTTTCCTGAAATACATAGCCAATGCTGTCCCGAATTTGCGATAGCGGCAGCTGCTTAAGCGGCACGCCGTCCAGCGCCACCTCGCCGTCGCACGGATCGTAAAACCGGCCGATCAGCTTGAGAATCGTCGATTTGCCGTTGCCGCTCGGTCCGACCAGGGCAACCCGTTCCCCGGCGCGGACGCGAAGCTCGAAGCCTTGCAAGATGTCGCTGCTGCCGTAGCCGAAGCGGACGTTGCGGAAGCTGAGCTCTCCGCGGACTTTGCGCAGCGGGACCGGCGATGCCGGCTCCTTCACATCGGGCTCCAGCTCCATAAATTCCTTGATTTTCTCGCCTTGATGCAGCAGCAGGCTTTGATCGACGAGAATCGATACGATCTGGGCCGATTGCTGATTCATCATTTGATAATACATGACGAACGCGACAAATTCGCCGACCGTCAGCGAACCCATTCGGTTCAGGTAGGCGCCGTACGTGAACATGACCAGCATGCCTGCGAGCGAGGACAGCTGCCTGGCGATGACGCGAACGCTGCGGTAGGCGTACTGCTTTTTCTGGCTGACGTTGAAATGCTCGTGCTTCGCTTCATACCGCTCCAAGTCCCACGCTTCCCGCTGGTGGGCTCTCATTTCCGTAAGACCCGAGATGCTCTCGTATATTTTCCGGTTCCATTCCGTCCGCCGGTCCTTGCTCACTTTTCCCCAGTACGAAGATTTCTTCGTGAAGTACGGTCCGATCAAGTAGTAGAGGAAGACGCAAGGGACGCTCACCAGAAACAGCTTCGCATTCGTGTGGACGACGAAGCCGAGCGCGACGAACATCATCAGTCCGTTGTTGACGAGGCTGGGAAAATGCTTCTGGTATATCCCCTGCACCGAAGAGACGTCCGTATTGAGCAGCGACAGCGTCTCGCCGACGCCGTGCTTTTCGTAATAAGAGAAGCCGAGCCGTCGGAGCTGCTTCATGCACGCATACTGCAGGTCGCGGGACGCCTTCTCGCGGACGAGCCGGGAGAGCAGGTTATTGGCGGCCATCGCGCCGAACATGCAGATCAGCACGCCGATCAGCACGAGAACGATAAAGCGGAACTTCTCCAAATCTTTGGCTGTAATGATATGATCGATAATATACTGCAGTACGCGAAAAATGCCCATCTGCGACAAGGAGATGACGAGGCCGAACACGATAAACAGCGTCATCTGCCAGGCGTACGGCTTCATGAACGAAAGCAGCCAGGCATAGACGCCGAAATAGTGCCACCGGCTTTTTTTCGATTCCGTCTCATCGGTCCAATCGCGATCCCGATCGTCTTGTTCCAATCCCATTCCCTCTTTCTGTCTTTCTGTCAATGTCTTCCCCCATTATCCATGTCTTTCCTTGTACTGTCCAACCGGTAAATGGCAAAAAATAACCCGTTACGGCCCGTATGAAGTCGTTTACATAATGTTTCGGTTGCTTTTTATGTGAAACCCGATTATTTCGCATTCGAAATCGATTTCATCTCCTTGCAGCGCATTCGGAACGTGCAGAGGGGGGCATTTGAACCGAATTTATGCAACTTGGAGCTTTGTCCATGACCGCTCTCGTTCTTCTGTCATATCGTATTACTATAGAAGGATAGGAGGTGGCGAATATGGATAAATTTTTGACCTACTTGGGCGGAGTTCTCGGCGGCTACGCGTTGATTGAAACTCCGGTTGCCGACACGATTTTGTCCAGCTTGGATCCGGTCCTCGATTTGCTAGGCGTGCTCTCGATGATTGTATTCTCCGGAGCTTTCGTAGTCCACGGCGTTCGTACCATGTGGATGAATAAATAATGGCGCTTAAGGTGAATGGCCTCCGTCCGTCTCTGCGGGGGCTGTTTGCCGTTGGCGGGCGCGGTTCGGCCGTCCGGAAGGAAGGCCGGCTTTTTTTTGCATTTTTGGATATGCTAACGAATCATGGTGCCGTTTGACCCGGAAATATCCGTATAAGGAGCTGGATCGCTGTATGGAGCTGCTCATCATGGTGCTGGTGCTGCTCGTGCTTATCGCCCTTTCCAATGTCATTCAACGTTTCGTGCCGTTCATTCCCGTGCCGCTGATCCAGATTGCGCTCGGCGTCATGGCGGCGTATTGGCCCGGCCTGCACCACGTGCCGTTGAATCCCGAGCTGTTCCTTGTGCTGTTCATTGCGCCGCTGCTGTTCAATGACGGGAAAATGACGCCGCGCGAGGAACTGTGGAAGCTGCGGGCTTATATTTTGCTGTTGGCACTGGGACTTGTGTTCACCACTGTACTGATCGCCGGGCCGTTCATTCACTGGCTGATTCCCGCCATCCCGTTGTCGGCGGCCTTCGCACTCGCGGCGATTTTGTCGCCGACTGATGCGGTAGCCGTAGGCTCGCTATCGGGGCGGGTGAAGCTGCCCGGCAAAATCATGCATTTGCTGGAAGGCGAGGCGCTGATGAACGACGCTTCCGGTCTGGTCGCCTTCAACTTTGCCATCGCCGCGACGGTGACCGGTTATTTTTCGCTGCCCAAAGCGGTCGGCAGCTTCGTGGTGATCGCCGTCGGGGGGATTGTGATCGGAGCGCTGCTCGGCTTCGCCGTCATTTGGCTCAGAGTCTTTCTACGCCGGCTCGGGATTGAAGATGTGACCCTGCATATGCTCATTATCATCGTTACGCCGTTCGTCATCTACCTGGCGGCGGAAGAATGCCATGTATCGGGCATTCTCGCGGTCGTCGCGGCCGGTGTCGTTCACGCGATCGAGCGGGACCGGATGGAGGAGTCGGCGTCGCTTCGTCTGAGGATCGTCTCCGACAGCACCTGGTCGGTCATCTTGTTTTCTTTGAACGGTCTCGTGTTCATTCTGCTCGGCCTGGAAATCCCGGGCGTCGTGACGACGATATGGGAAGATCCTTCGTACCGGAACGGACAGGTGATCGGGTACATCGTGATCATTACGCTCGTGCTCATGCTGCTGCGCTTTGGCTGGGTGTGGGTCACTGACCGGCAGGTGCGTTCGGCGCTGCTGACGGCACTGTCCGGCGTGCGCGGCGCCTTGACGCTGTCGGCGGCGTTCTCGATCCCGATCGTGATCTCAGGCGGCAGCCCGTTTCCCGAACGGAGCCTGATCTTGTTCATTTGCGCTGGCGTCATCCTGCTCACGCTCGTATCGGCGAGCGTCTTTCTTCCCATTCTTACGCGCCGTCCGGAGGAGGCTGGGGCTCGCGCCCATCGGAAGAAAGATGAGCGCTTGGCGCGCGTCCGGGTACTGGAGGCCGGACTGCGCACTGTCCGCGAAGAGACGAACGACGAGAACAAGCGAGAGGCGCTGGAGCTGATCTCGAACTATACCCGGCGCCTGCAGCACACGAAGCTGGAAGGACAATCGAATATTGCGGAAGCTTGGCGGGCGGCGGTCGCGATTCGGCTGGATGCCTTGCAGGCGGAACGTGAAGTGGCGGAGAGGTGGCTGGACGAGGAACGAATCACGCCCGCGTTCGCGGAACGGTACTTAACGTCGCTGAACCGGATGGAGCTGATCTTGACGAACCGGTTCAAGCTCAAGCTGCTGCTGATTGTGGCTTGGTCGGCGGTAAGCCGGCTCTTCAAGGGGCGGTTGGTCAATGAAGGCTTCTTGACGCCGTCGCATCCGGATTGGAGTACATACAAAGCGCTGAAGCTGGAAGCGATCGACGCGGCCATTCGGCGCATCAAGCAGAAGGAAATGGAGGATCATCGGGGGACGGCGCTGGCCGTTATCGCCGATTACCGGGAGATGGAGCTTGACCTGCAAAGCGACAGGCATTGGAGCATGTCGAAGATCAAGCCCGGCGTGAAGCGCAGAGAGCTGGAGCTGAAAGCGATCCAATCGGAGCGCAACGAAATTCAGCACATGTACGAAGAAGGGGACATCGACCGCAATCTTGCGGGCAAGCTTCGGCTGGATGTCAATTACCGGGAGTCGAGCGTGTTCGAAAGTCAAAAGAAATTATAAGCAGAGGCGTAACGGACGTAACCGCCGGGACAGGCAGCCCAATACACCGGCGTTGCCGCCCCCATAGCCTGCTTGTACAAGTGCGGGTACGGGTGGCCGCTCAAGCGCTACGGCTCGGATACGATGAAATCTTCCAGATTGCGGTCGGCCTTGCTCTGGTTGCACTCGTTGCAGGCGCAGACGCAGTTGACGGGCGTCGTATGACCGCCCTTGGCACGCGGAAGGAGATGATCGATCGTGTCGCCGTATTCCCCGCAATAATGACACGTATGCTGATCCCGGGTCAGAATGTAATTGCGGAACGAACGATTCGTGTAGATGCGCCGGATTATGTGCCGATTGACGACGACGGCGGCATGCTCGCGGACGAGCGTGACCGCGGTTTCCAGATCGGTTTCCTGCTGCCAGCGGCGGCCCTTGTCCGTCTTGCCGCGCATGCGGAGGATGCCTTCCCGGTTCGGCCGCAGAATCGACTCGCTCGGGCCTTCCGGTCTCGGCGGCGGTACCGGCAGCGGCCGCCGTATGCGGCGCTTCGGCGGGGGCGTGTCTGCATGCAGCGGCTCGGTATCGCCGCTCTCCGCAGCCTCCCGCGAATGGGAAGACACGGACAAGCTGTGGTCCGGGTCGAGTGAGTCTTCCTCGCCCGCAGAGGGCGCCGGCTGTTTCCGCAGCTTGCGGCAAGCCCGGCACGCGCCGCGGCGGGACGATTTGCCGGAACGGCGCCCGGTGCGGCGCAAAAATTCGGCAAGCAGCTTCTGCTCCTTACAGTGAGCGCATTGCTTATATTGCGGTACTTGTTCTGCCGGTTGCGGCTCCTGCGCGGCATGCTGCTGCTCCAATCGGTTCACCTCATTCGTTATCGGTCCATATTCTGTATTGTACCTCAAATCGTTCGCGCAATCATCCTGTAAAGGTGCCCAGCTCCTCAGCTGCGGCAGGGAACCGGTTAATCCATGCAAACAAGAGCTTGAAGCCGCGTCCCGCTGCCGGGGTTCATCGGTTCAAGCTCTTGGTTATGCTGCTGCGAATTCCACTCAGGGAAGGTTACCCTCTGCCGAAGACGACGGGAAAGTGCTCGCCGGCGAGTATTTCGCCTGGCTTGACTTCGACGTAGTCATGCATCACGTGCTTGGAAGTCGGCTCGTAGCGGGTATGGCCCGGCATATAGTGTACGGCGATCGCGCGGCGCTTCAGCTGCGAACGGTTGTGCGGGCTGCCGTGCCATGTCATGCAGTGATGGTATCCGACCTGGCCTTTCTTGATTTCGAACGGAACGGCCTCGACGACGGCGCCTTCCGGCAGCAGCTCCGGCTGCTTGTGGTACGGCTTGAAGTCCGGCGTGCTCGCCAAATATTTTTGGTGGTTGCCCCATTTGTGGCTGCCGGGAACCATCCACATGCATCCGTTCTCGATCACGGCGTCGTCCAGCGCAACCCAGGCGCTGACGAGCTCAGCCGGCTGAATGATCGGCCATAGCGGATGATCCTGATGCCATCCTGTCGGTCCGCCGGATACCGGAGGTTTGTATTGGATCTGATCGTGCCAGATGCGGACGGTGTCCGTATTGCACAACTGGGCGATCTCCTCGGTCAGTCGCGGATGGGAGGCATGCTTGAAGAATGCGTCGCTGGCCATCCAGATGTTGACGATTTGCACGACCTTTTCATTGACGCTCATTTTCATATTATCGTACAAGGAGCCTTCGCTCTTGCTATCTCCGTCTTTCAGGTTGCGGTTCAGCACGGGCCGCTTCACCGACTTGCCTTCCATGACCAGATCCAGCTCGTCGCGAAGCGATTCCACTTCTTCGTCGCTCAAGATCACATCGCCTTTTAAAAAACCGTTCTTTTCGAATTCTTCCAGCTGCGCAGCACTTAACATGCCGTTGCACCCCTTTTCTCGGATGTTATAATGAATTGAATTGCTTATGGACTTATCTTACCGGACGAGAGCAACGGAGTATTTAGAATAATTCAAACGGTTTGTTGCGATTTTTCGAGATTTCGAAGGGGATATCGGAGTGAATATCGGACATTTGTATGACATCCGGCCGGCCGTCCATTTTGCCGCGCGCGCATCGGCCGGGGCGGGGAACGCATGGGGGCCCCGGCGCATTCCGGATTGCCAGTTGTTTTATGTAATCGCGGGCGAGGCCACGCTGCAGCTGGGGCCGGATCAGTTCAAAATCAAGGCGGGCGAGTGCGCGTTTTACGGGCCGGACAGCCCGCATATATTGAAGACGGACGCGCCGACGCAGTACTACAGCCTGCATTTCGGCTGGGATGAGCCGACTCCCGTGCCGCTGCATCCGGCGTACGGCATACGGAACGTTCCGGACAGTGAGCTGGCGCGGCTGCCCGAGCCGGTCCACTTGACGGTGGACGGCTACGGCGAGCTGACGCTACCGCATCATATGGCGATCGGCGGCATGGAGCCGGTCATGAGCTCCATTGTCAGCGAGTACCAGGCGCCGCAGCCGCAGCCGCTGCTGCTGCGGGCGCGAATGATGGAGCTGCTCTCCTCCATCGTCGGCCAGTTGGTGAACCGGGAAGCGACTATGCATGTCAGCAAAATCGAAGCGGCGCTTCGCGCGATGCGGGAGCATCCCGGCAATGCCTGGTCGGTTGCGGAGCTGGCGCAGCTGTGCGGCTACCACCCGAGCTATTTTACGAAGCTGTTCTATCAGGAAGTGAAGACGAATCCGAAGCAATACCTCATTGCGGAGCGGATCCGGCAGGCGAAGCAGTCGCTGCTGCGCGGAGAGAAGCTGGATGAAATCGCGAACCGGCTCGGCTATACGAGCATCCATTATTTCAGCAGCAATTTCAAGAAGGAAACGGGCTTGAGTCCGAGCGAATACCGGCAGCAGGGGAGAGCGGACAGCGGAACCTTGGGGACGCAGCCGGACTGACGGGGAACGGCAAAAAAAGCAGGCGTACAGCCTGCTTGCGCAAAGGGCATGGAGAAGCGCGAATCTCTCGTCTGCCGGTCTTTTGTCAGGTTAGGCCTGCGTGCGTGCAGTGATACACAATGACCAATGCGAAAGTGAGCAGCATGCTGGTCACAGCATACTTCATTTGTCTGAAGGTAAGGTTCATATGCCTGTTCACCTCTCCTATCGTGGATCTGGTTTTATTGTAAAGCAAACCGGGCCGGCGCAGTGTTAAGAAACGATGAAGGTTCAGTCGTCCGGCTTGGTCATTCGCTTCAGTTCCTTTAAGGAGTAGAACGTACCCCGCCAATAAATGCCGCGCTGCCGGAGCGTCAGCCAGGTGGAGCGGATCACGGTGTAGCCAAGCAGACAAACCGTGAGCGGGAAGGCGATGATTTCCGGTCCAACGGGTCCGGTAATTGAACGCGCGAGGAGCACGTAGACGACGAGCATCAGCGCAATATCGAGGCCGAACACGAGAGCGGGCCAGCCCTGCACGGCGAACAGGCCGATGAACGGAAACAGGAACATCGCCAGCAGCCCGAGCACCCCAAGCGCCGCCACAGGCAGCCGGTAGCCGAAGCCGGAGAACAAGTTTTTCTCCAGCCCGCGGACCGCTTCGGACAGGCTGCGGTACCATTCGATCGCGATATGCCGGGAGCCGAGTGCGAGTCGTTGGCGCAGTCTCGCCGCCTTGACCAGCCGCCCGAGATGCAGGTCGTCGTCTGGGCGCAGCGCGAACGCCCGGTGCGTGCCGATTCGCTCGTAAGCGTGCCGGGTCAGCAGGTTGAACGCGCCGATCCCCATGCCGCGGCGATGCTGGACATCGTCATTCGCCCGCCACGGCCGAATATATAAGCTGAACGTGAAGAAGAAAAAGTAAACGAACGCGCGCAGCCAAAAGCCGTTTACTCGCATTTGCGGCGCCAGCGTCAAGTGGTCCGTCTGCTCATCGCGCATGTACCGGACGGCATCGGCAATGGTGTTCGGCTCGAACAGCACATCCGCGTCGGTGAACAGCAGGTAGGAGCCGCGAGCTTGCAAGTAGCCTTGGTACAGGGCGTGGTTTTTGCCGAGCCAGCCGGACGGCAGCGCCGTAATGTGGATGACCCGCAGCGGCACGTCGATTGAACTCCGGCCTTCCGACCAGCGGCGAAGCTCGTCCAGCTTGCGTCCCGTGGCGTCCTGCGACCGGTCGTTGACGGCGATAATTTCCAGGCGCGGATACGTTTGGCTCAGCAGATGCTTGACTGTCTCCGTGATTGAAGCTTCTTCTTCCTTGGCGGCTACGATGACGGAGACGAGCGGCGTCTCGGTGCCGGCGGCCGGCCGTTCGCGGTCGGCGCGAGAGGCGGAGCCGCCCGGCGGATGCAGTGTCAGCATCCATTTGCGCGACTGCAGCGTATCCCACAGCATGAACAGCCAATAGACAAGTGCGGCCAGCGACCATACGGCCATGATAAGCATTGCAGCGGTACCGCCTTTCGTCTCGCAAGATGTCGGTTTCCAAGATAGATTTTTTAAAAATTATAGCATGGGCGAGAAGGCGGCAACAAATGTTGCGCGATGGAAGCGCTCGCAGTATGCTACTTAATGAAGGGACATACGGAGAAGAAGGAGGAGAAAACGACCATGCCGGATCATTCGGTTCCGCCGCTGTATCGCAAAAAAATTAAAGCAGCCGAGCTGCCCGATTTTCTCCTTCACATCAAGAATGAAGGGGTCACTTCCGCCGATCTGCTGTTTCTGTGCATCGGCACAGACCGTTCTTCGGGAGATGCGCTCGGCCCGCTGATCGGCACGATGCTGACAGAAGCGGGTTACCCGGACGTGGTCGGCACGCTGGCCTATCCGTTCGATGCGAGCAATATGCGGGAGCGTCTTGCACAGGAGCTGCCGTCCGGCAAAAAAGTGCTTGCCATCGATGCTTGTCTCGGCCAGGCGTCGTCGCTTGCGTGGTATCAAGTATCCAACCGCCCGATTGAGCCGGGCAAGTCGGTCGGCAAGCAGCTTCCGATGGTCGGGGATTATTCGATAGCCGGCATCGTCAATGTGGATACGGGGCAAAAGTATGCGATCTTGCAAAGCACATCGCTGTATCGGGTCATGACGATGGCGGGCGAAATCGTTGCGGCGATCCGCAGCGTATTTCCGCCAGGGCAGGAACATGGCGGGGCGGCGGCTGACGGCCGCGGCATCGGACCGCGCTAGCTGCGCCGCCGCTTAAATGGGGAGGAATCGCAATGAGAGACATGCGCTGGGGAGAAGGCGGTGGAGGAGGAGGCAGATCCTCCCTGCAGAACAGGGGAAGAGCGACACTCAAGGACGTCTCGCTTTCCCGGATTTACGGCTTGTTCAAGGGATACCGCTGGCAGCTCGCGGCGATTCTGGTGCTGGCGCTTGTCGGATCGGCCATCGGCTTGGTCCCGCCGCTCATCATGAAGGACATTATCGACAAAGCGCTGCCAAGCGGCGATACGAAGCAGCTGTTGCACCTCGTGCTGCTCATGGTGCTGCTGCCGCTCGCGAGCGGACTGCTCGGCGTATGGCAAAACCATGAGAATACGAAGGTCGGGCAGGGCGTCATGCGCGACTTGCGCCAGTCGCTGTATGCCAACTTGCAGCGCCAGTCGATGAGCTTTTTTACCGACGCGAAGTCGGGAGAGATTGTACAGCGCCTGACCGGCGATGTGCAGGCGGTGCAGAGCGTCGTCACGTCGGTCGTCGTCTCCGCCGTAACCCAATCGGTGGTCGTGCTGACGACCGTCGTCATTTTGTTCGCGCTCGATTGGCGGCTGGCGATTCTCGCAACGGTCATTTTGCCGCTCTTTATTTTGCCGGTGCGTAAAGTATCGGAGATGCGCAAGCGGCTGCGCGGCGAGACGCAGCGGGTACGCGGCGAAATGTCCGGACAGCTTGGCGAAATTTTCGGCGTGTCCGGCGCACTGCTGACGCGGATCTTTCAGCAGGAGCCGTCCCAGCAGAAGCAGTTCACCGCACTGAACCAGAAGGTGATGGATCTGGAGCTGCGCCTTAACCTGGTAGGACGCTGGTATATGATGGTGCTCGGCCTGCTCGGGCCGCTCGGTACGGCGATCATCTACTTGTACGGCGGATACAACGTGATCCACGGCTCGATGACGATCGGTGCGATCGTCGCCTTCACCGCCTATCTCGGCCGGCTGTACGGACCGGTCAGCACGCTGCTGAACCTGCACGTGGAGCTGGGTACGGCGCTGGGCGTGTTTCAGCGGCTGTTCGAGTATTCCGACATGGAGCCGGAAGTGGCGAACCGCAAAGACGCCGCCGTGCTGCCGGAGTCCAAGGGACATGTCGCGTTCCGGCACGTGCACTACAACTACGAGCCGGGGCAGCTCGCCTTGCGGGACGTCACCTTCGAGGCGAATCCCGGGGAGGTGGTCGCCATCGTCGGGCCGAGCGGCGCCGGCAAATCGACGCTGATCGGCATGCTGGCGCGGTTGTACGATCCGACGGAAGGCGAGGTGCAGGTGGACGGCCACGACGTGAAGGGGGTAACGCTGGAGAGTCTGCGCAAGCAGGTGGCCTTCGTCACCCAGGAGTCGTTCATGTTCCATGCGAGCGTCCGCGATAACTTGCTGTTCGCCCGTCAGGACGCGTCGCAGGAGGAGATTGAGGACGCGTGCCGCAAGGCTTATATTCACGATGTGATCGCAGCCCTGCCCGAGGGCTACGATACGACCGTCGGCGAGCGCGGTCACCGGTTGTCGGGCGGCGAGCGGCAGCGCCTCGCGATCGCGCGGGCGATTCTGAAGGACCCGCGCATCCTGATTCTCGACGAGGCGACCTCGCATCTGGACTCGGCTTCGGAAGCGTTCGTGCAGGCGGCGCTCGACGAGCTGATGCGGGGGCGGACGACGCTCGTCATCGCGCACCGGCTGTCAACGATTCGTACGGCCAGCCGCATCGTTGTGCTGGAAAACGGCCGAGTTGCCGAAACCGGTTGTCACGAAGAATTGTTGGCCAAGGAAGGGCTGTATGCGCATCTGTACCACACGCAGTTTGCCGAGTCGGAGCAAGGGGACGGTGAGGCGGCAACGGCGGCCGAATCCTACGACCGCCAGGCCGGGAAGCAGCGGCGGTCCGGCATGCGGCGCGAGGGCAGGTAAGCGGGTACAGGAAAGGGAAGGAACGGGTAAGAGAGCGATGTCCGGCTGCCGGAAGGCGGAGGGCATCGCTCTTTTTTGCTTCGCAAACCCTCAGGCCTGGCTGCTTTGTAGGATAACGGCCATGTTGTTTAAAGAGTGAAAGAGAGGGGAGAAGCGACTTCATGAGGAAAAACCAATTGATATTTGGGCAAACCACACTAATTTTGCTTCAAATGAGTGAAAGCCGCCCAGATGATGGGTTTCGATAAGGACCGGGCTGCAGAGTATAGAAATGCTCACATATTGATGTTCGTCCGCATATATAATGAATATTACCTTTTTAAGGATTCATGGGACAGCGGGAAAGGAGAGGCTGGAGTGAAACCGGTACTTCATATCAATATGGCGGACGAGGGCGGTAAAGTATACTGTTGCCTTCGGAATCGTGTCGTGCTTTTGAACGAAGCGCAGAAGTCCCAATATTGCGGCGGCTGCGGTATGTTTGCGGGATATGTCGGGGACACCGGCGTTAAGTGCCAGTGGGCGGACGTACGGCTGGTGAGCGATCCGCATGTGGTGGCCGATCCGGCTGCCGAGTTCGCCAGCAACCAGATCAAGCCGGTGCCTGCCGATTATTTGAGCACATACAGTGCGCTGGAGCCGTAACCTTGTGAACGGCAGCGTCATTCGTTTGTTTTTGCAAAGGCGCAAAAAAGAGCACGTACCGTATGAAGCGGGTCCCCGGTCAAAATGATGGCGGGAAACCGGCTGATGCGGTTCGGTGCTCTTTATGGGTTCCTTCTGCGTTTATCCGTGGAATACATCCCACAGCTGTTTGCCGATCAAGAGCGTCGTCACGCCGATGAACAGCGGTTTGACATATTTCGAGCCTTGGCGGATGGCGACCTGGGAGCCGACGATCGCCCCGGCGATCATCGCCAGGCCCATCGGGAGCCCATAGCCGATGTGGACCGATTTAAAGTAGAAGAACGAGCCCAGACTCGCGACATTGCTCGCGAAGTTGAGCACCTTGGCGTTGGCCGACGCGCCGACGAAGTCGTAACCGAGCAGCAA
This sequence comes from Paenibacillus solanacearum, assembly GCF_910593845.1. Classification (GTDB taxonomy): domain Bacteria; phylum Bacillota; class Bacilli; order Paenibacillales; family NBRC-103111; genus Paenibacillus_G; species Paenibacillus_G solanacearum. Next base: position 175,350 of record NZ_CAJVAS010000011.1, read on the forward strand.
AAACAGAAACAGCAAAAAGGAGCCGGTGCCGGGACCGAAAAAACCGTCGTAATAGCCCAGCGCCAAGGCGCAGAAGCCGATGGCGGCGATGCGGGCCGGCGTGAGCGGGAGCGGTTCGCCGGCCCCGTTCCAGTTCTTTTTGAACAGCGTGTAGATCAAAATAACGACGAGCATGCCTACTACGATCGGGCGCAAAAAGGAAGAAGGCAGCAAATGCACGGTATATGTGCCGAGCGCCGAGCCTGCAAATGAAAGCGGGAACAGAGCGAGCACGAGCTTTCCGTTAATTTTGCCTGACGATAAAAAAGATATCGTACTCGTTAAGGACGACAGTGTGCCTCCGAGTTTGTTGGTGCCGAGCGCCATGCTTGGCGGCAGGCCGGTCATCATCAGCGCGGGCAGCGCGATGATCCCTCCTCCGCCGACGACCGAGTCGACGAATGCGGCGACAAAGCCGATGGCGATCAAAAATAACAATATATCCAATGAGGGCAGTTCCATGGCGCAATTCTCCTCTGAAGTCAGACTGCTTGTCCGGGAAAGCAACAGATCAAGTATAAAGAAATCGGCAAGGTTCGACAATCCCAAAGTTCGCCTTCCAGCGGTTCCCTTCCCTTCCGATTGCAATCGGGACGGGCCCATGGTATGTTCAAGGAAGAGTCGCCGTTTGACAATAAAAGGATGAAGGGTGTGGAGAAGGCATGATACATAAATTGGAGCATATCGGCGTGATGGTGAACGATATGGACGCTTCCGTCAAGTTTTACACCGAGGTGATCGGCTTGCAGCTCGTGAACCGGGCTAAGCTGGATGACGGCGTGGAGCTCGGATTTTTGTCTTTCCCGGGTTCGTCCGACATTGAGCTGGAACTGATCGGCCGGGGCTCGGACGGGTTGTCCGACAGCGGCAAGGTGCATCATATCGCCTTCACTGTAAGCGATATCGAAGCGGAAGTGGAGCGGCTCAAAGGTCTGGGCGTGCGCATGATGGATCAGGCGCCTCGCGTCATTTTAAACGGCGTCAAGATCGCTTTCTTTTACGGACCGGACGGGGAGCGCCTCGAGTTTTTCCAACCTGCTGCGAAATAGCACGGAGGTTCGTCGCCGCGTATGTACTCAGTGCGTATGAATCTTAGGAACACGATTACAGCTCCGTACGACGGTCGGCCGCACCTTGCGCGGATCCGCCCGAGTCATGGCTCGCTTCCCCTCGGCATATATTTCATAGCATCCTAGGGAAAAAATGAGGGGGCGGGTGCAATGGACAGGGCGTACGGCGGGGAAGTCAGGGCGGGACAGGAGAAGATCGTAACGCGGACGCTCGTGAAGCCGCGGCTGGACGTGAAGTATCCGCAGGTGGAGGGCATTCGTGACAGCCTTGTCCAGCGCATGATCAACAGTGCGATATTGGACGCGCAGTATGACTTGATCCGTCAGCAAGGGTATGTCGGCGATCCGACCAAAACGGTCACGGGCAATTACAGCGTCAAGCTGCACAAGAACGGGCTGCTCAGCCTGCTGTACGAAAATTTCGGGTATGCGCAGGGGGCTGCGCATGGGATAACGTACCAGAGCTCGCAAACGTTCAACCTGAAGGACGGGACGGAATATAAGCTGGCCGATTTGTTCAAGCCCGGCAGCGACTATATTCGCAGATTGTCCGAGATCATCAAGCGGGAATTTCAAGCGAGCGACATCCCGATGCTGACCGAGTTTCACGCCATCCCGCCGGATCAGCCGTTTTACTTGAGGGACCGGGCGATCGTCATATATTTTCAACTGTACGAATACACACCGTATGCTTACGGGTTTCCGACATTCGAAATTCCGTTTGCCGAAGTACAAGACATCATCGACCCTGCCGGCCCGATCGGGAAGATTCAGGCGTCGCGGTAACGATAGCGGACGCTTCGCCTGGTGCGGAGGGTCCGTTTTTATGTATGCCGAAAAAAAGACAAGCCGGCCAGTTCTGACGTCTTTCAACAACGATTGCGAAGGAGGATACGCCATGAGAAATCGCGTAGCGATTGTTGCCGGCGCGACGGGCCTGATCGGCCGGGAGGTCGTTAACGAGCTGCTTGCTCGGCAGAACTACGGGAAAGTCATCGCCTTGGTCCGTATGCCGCGGGAGGAATGGGACGGAGCATGTATTCAATTGCAAACGGATTATTCGTTCGAGTCTTTGGAAGTGCAGCTCGAACCTTATTTGCCGGGGGCGCATCTGTTTTGCTGCCTTGGCACGACGATTAAGACAGCGGGAACCCGGGAGCGGTTCAAGGCGGTTGATTACGAATACCCGATGCGGCTCGGTCGGGTGGCGGAGTCGTACCAAGCTTCGCAATTCGCCATCGTCACGGCGATCGGAGCGGATGCGCGGTCCGGCGTATTTTACAGCAGGGTAAAAGGGGAGGTCGAACAAGATCTCATGCGTCTGCGTCTTCCCGCCCTGCATCTCTTCCGGCCATCGCTGCTGCTGGGCAGCCGCGCGGAATTTCGGCTCGGGGAACGGGCGGCCATGGGACTGCTGCTGATGATATCTCCGCTGCTGGCCGGACCGCTTCGCCCGTACAAGCCGATTGCGGCCGAACGGGTAGCCCGGGCAATGGTGAGGGCGGCGCTGTCGGAACGGCAAGGGAGCCATGTGTACACGTATGATCAAATGATCGCTTTGAACGAGTGAAGCATCGTTCCAGTGGCAAGGCGATGACGGAACGGAGGAATGGCAGCCTATGTATGAACCATATATCGACAGGATTACCGAAGTGTACCCCGATCTGCGCATTGACGACTGCGTGCCGAGCGACATCGGGCAAAACAACGACGTGTTCTTTATTAACCGGTCGTTGGTGTTCCGGTTTCCGAAGTATGAAGCCGGGATTGACGCCTTGAGTAAAGAAAAAACGATCCTTGAACGTATCTCATCTTTCGTGACGCTGCCGATACCGCTGCCGCAATACGAAGCTTTCGAGAAACGGGAAGCAGGACACGTATTTATCGGTTACCCGCTTATTCCCGGAGAGCCGCTATGGAAAGAAAGCCTTAACGGGATTGCGGACGGCCGTGTTGTCAACCGATTGGCTTCGCAGCTTGCTGCGTTTTTGACGGAGCTTCATTCGGTACCTGCGGAAATCGTACAGGCCGTTCGCCAGCCCGATGACCGGGACCCGTTGGATGAAATGAGCGAGCTGTTCAACCAAATACGACATCTGCTGTTCCCTTATATGCGAAAAGACGCCCAGGCAAGCGTGACTGAGACGTTCGAAGCGTTCCTGAACGGCGAAGCCGGCTCCGGGATCGAAACGACGCTGATTCACGGCGACTTCGGGGCGTCCAATATCATATGGCAGCCGGTAACGGGTGCGGTTTCGGGCATTATCGATTTTGGAGGCTCCGGCTTGGGCGACCCGGCGTATGATTGGGCAGGCATAAGGGCGAGCTACGGCGAACATTTCTTTGACATGTGCATGGAGCACTACCCGAACGGACCGAAAGTGAAGGAACGCGTGACGTTTTATCAAAGCACTTTTGCGCTGCAGGAAGCGCTGCACGGGCTGCTGCATCACGACAGGCAGGCGTTTGAAGCCGGGATAAAAGATTACAGATAAAGCAGGGCAGTCGATACCGGCATGCTGCATCGGCATCTGTTAACGCTAAGCTGTCCGCTGCACAGCGGGAAGAGCGTCCTCGCGTCAGCGTGGATCGGAATCGTCGCGGCTGCGGCTCGGGCGCTCTTGGCATGACCGGAATCGTACTCGCTCGCGCGGGCGGGTGCGCGGGCAACTATTTTTTTCTAGCGATCAGCATACTGGAGAAGGGAAGCGCGTATCGGTAGCGCTGGACGATCATGTCTTCCGTGAGCGTCGACACGATCTGCTCGTACGGCTTCGTCTGGCGGCAATCGGACAGCACGAGCACGCCGCCCGGCCGGAGCACGCGCCACATCTCCAGTACGGCCAGCTCCCGGTCGTCTGCGGTCGGAAGGCGGTGCACGAAGGCGTGGGAGACGACGGCTTCGAACGATTTGTCGGCAAAAGGCAGTCGCTGCGCATCGCCGTCCATCACCCGGACGCTCGGTGTGCGTTCCAGCTCGCAGTTGCGCAGCAGCGCCTGCCGCTCCTTGTCCGCTTCGGCCTCCTGGGAACGCTGTGCGATCGCCGTCACCTTCGCGCCCTTCTGCGCCGCGGCGATTGCGAGCAGCCCGCGGCCTGCGCCCACGTCGAGCACCCGCTGTCCGCTGCGCACCTCAGCCGCTTCCAGCACAGCCTTGCGGTGCCGCAGCTTGATCCAACCGGAGTAGAGCAGCATCCAAGCTCCAGCCAGCAGCGTGACGGCGGCTGCCGCAGCGATGCATGCTCTGAGCCACAGCCACGGCATATCGACCGTGAACAGCAGCCCGAGCAGCACTGCACCTGCCCCCCATTGCAGCGCCAGCAGGCGCGGCGCATCAAGACCATACCTCAAATGAAAGCTTCCCATCTTGCATTCTCCTTTCGATCGCTGGGCTTGTCCGCAGCGCCGGCCTGCCGCGGGGGAAAGACTGACGCGGGAATCCGCGTCAGCCCCCGAACGCATCGCGGAACGCCTTGGCGAGCGCTTCAGGCTCGACGTTCCACAGCTCGGCGATATCTCCGCATACATTGGCGTCGAACCAGTCCGCCAGCAGCTTGCGATTGCTGCGGTTTTCCACAATGTACGGCAAGTTCAGCAGCACCTTCTTGTAATAGAGCTCGTCGGCTTTCGCCACGAGGTCCGCGGCGATATAGCCGCCCAGCTTCTTCCTCGCCCGATACAGCTCTTTGCTGCATGCGCGCCGTATGCCGCGCGCCGTAGGCAGGGGCTGGCTGTGCTTCATGTGATTTCCTTGATTCATCTTCGCATCCGCACGCTCCTTCCTGCTATATGCTATGCGCAAGCAGGGCGGGTGGTACGGATGAATTGCAGCTTACTCGTCTACCACAAGGTAACCGACCATCGGTCCGTGATGGGCGATATCCGGATGGGTCAGGCAGATGATGCGGTAAATGCCCGGCCGATCGGCGCGGAAGCTGACGACCGTCTCCTGGCCTTTCTTCACTTCTCCCTTGATGTTCAGGCCGTCGATGATAAAAGGGTGGCTGGCCCCGTTCACACCGAAAATGCTGAGCCGGATGCGCTCGCCCTTTTTCACATAGACGGTCCCCGGGTCCCAGCGGTACGCTTCGATGGTGCTGCCGTCCGGCCCCGTCGATTTGAATTCGCCGGTCACGAGGTGAATCGTCCGCTCCTGTCCCTGATTGGCGGAGAGCGTCGCCTGCGCTTCGTCCCGGCCGAAGTAAAGGAGCACCGCCGCCGTGAACAATAGCGCCGCAAGGCCAAGCTTCAGTAAGCGGAGCTGTTTTTTGCTGACAACGAGAACTTGGATCATGTCATGAAGCATTCCCTTCGCCATGAAGACTGGTTTGTACCAATCTATGCGGCAGCTTGTCAGCGCATGCCTTGGTTTGATCGGAAGGAACGGATGAGGCCGCGGGGTTCGATAGGCGGCCATGCTTCACGGCTGCACGCACTTGAGATGCGTGGGCGGGGAGAGCAGGCTTCGGCAATGAAGCGCTGCGTTACAGCCACCGCTGCGGATAAGCGCGCCGGCACAGCCGGTGAAAGACGCATGCGGAGGCGACGATCACGATGGAGCCGAGCAGTGCCGGCGTCCATAGGAAGCTCCAGCCCGCGCCGCCGAGCATGACGACGAGCGGATCTGCCCCGGCCGGCGGGTGCAGCGTGCGCGTCAGCTGCATGCCCACGATGGCGAGTCCTACGCTGAGCGCGGCGGACCAGACGCCGGAGCCGACCGTATGCAGCAGCAGCAGGCCGATCGCCGTGCTGAGCGCATGGCCGCCAATGATGCTGCGCGGCTGAGCCAGAGGGCTATCCGGCAGCGCGAAGGCGATGACGCAAGAGGCGCCGAACGGAGCCATCAGCAGGGGAAGACCGGCCGCATGCCCGACGGTCATGCAGACGTAGATGGCGAGGAAGCCGCCGGCCCCCGGCAGCAGCAGCGCCAGCACTTGTTTCCAGAACGGGTTCAACTTTATTTCCATAGAAGCTCATCCTTTCGAGTGCAGGCGGTTGCCTTGGGATGAGAGCTATGCTAGCATATGAGTATGCTATTTGAAAAATGAATGTTATAAATAATAACCATTCGAAATATCGATGGATATAAACGGATGCAGGTGCAACCGTCATGGGATGCACATCGTATTGGGAGGGGGAGAGCGGCTTGATGATTGACCGATTGGAAGGCCGGACGTTCCGGACGCTGCTCGTCGTGATGGAGGAGAAGAGCATCAGCAAGGCAGCGGAGAAGCTCGGCTATGTACAGTCGACGGTCACGACGCAGATTCGGCTGCTCGAGGAGGCGTTCGGCCGCAAGCTGTTCGACCGGCTGCCCCGCGGCGTCATGCCGACGGAAGCGGGCCGGATAGCGGCCGCGTATGCCCAGCGGTTTCTCCAGCTTGGCTCGGAGCTCGAGGCGGAGCTGCGGGAGACGGGCGAGCCGTCGGGCCCCGTTCGGCTGCGCGTGCTCGAGTCGTTCGGCGCCGCGATGCTGTGGGAGTCGCTGCAATCGTTCCTGTCCGCTTATCCGAACGTGGAGCTGCGGCTCGACACGGGCTTCCAGTCGGACACGGTCGAAGCCGTCGTGAGCGGACAGGCCGATCTCGGCCTCGTGCCGGAGGACCCGGACGAAGCGGAGCTATCGTTCGAGCCGCTGCTGGCGGACGAGCTTGTCTGGATCGCTTCCCCGCAAGCGGCGGAAACGATCGGCGCGCTTGGCTGGGAAGCGTTGAAGCCGCTCAAAGTGATCGGCTTCGGCCCGCGCTGCCTCTATACGAGGCACGCGTCGGAGCGGCTGGCCGAGAATGGCGCCGGCTGCCGCGGCATGATCGAGTTTGCCTCCGCGGAAATGATCAAGCGTTCGGTCGAGAGCGGCTTGGGTCTGGCCTATTTGCCCCGGCTTAATGTGGCGAAAGAGCTTGCGGAAGGGAAGCTGGCCGAATGCGCCGCGCTCGGGCGGCAGCCGATCCGCTACGGCCTAATCTCGCTGCGGAGGCGGGAGCTCCTGCGAGCTGCGAAGCTGCTGCGCGAGCAGCTTCGCAGCGATTTTGCTGGTGGGCGGCAGGATGAGGTTGTGATAGAATAAAATGAGTTTGCGAGACGGACAAGACGACATTACTTATTGTGGAGAGGAAGAGGCTGGAATATCATGGGTGAGCTGCTGCATGGCTTGATTCAATCGGCGCTTCATTTTATCGAAGGGCTGGGCGTTTGGGGGATCCTGCTGGGGCTGATGCTGGAAGTGATCCCGAGCGAAATTGTGCTTTCGTACGGGGGGTACCTCGTTTCTCAAGGCCGGATATCGCTGGTCGGGGCGATTGTGTTCGGCACGATCGGCTGCTTGCTGCAGCAAGTGATTTTGTACTGGATCGGACGCTACGGCGGCCGGCCGTTTCTGGACAAATTCGGCAAATATTTGCACCTGAAGAAGAAGCATCTGGACATCGCCGAAGGCTGGTTCAACCGGTACGGCGCCGGCATGGTGTTTACCGCCCGCTTCGTGCCCGTGCTGCGGCAGGCGATTTCGATTCCGGCCGGGATGGCGCGGATGCCGATGCTGAAGTTTTTGTTCTATACGCTGCTCGGCACGATCCCTTGGGCGGTCCTCTTCGTCTACTTCGGCCGGGCGCTTGGCGATAACTGGGAACAGATCGACGAAGTGACGCGTCCTTATGTGAAACCGTTCATCTTTGCAGCTATCGTGTTAACGGCATTATACATTTTGTGGAAATATTTTAGAAAAGACAAGTCCAAAGCGTAATGCGCTCATGCCTCCCCCTCCGGCCCACTGGTTGGAGCGGGGGCTTTTTTTTGGTACAATAACCCATAGGAAGGATGGGGCAAGCGATTGCATGCGGCATCCTTCGCGAAGCGCGGCAATCAGGGGCTGTTACCTTAAAGAGGAGGATGGATATACATGGCTAACAATTTGGCCGATAAACTGCGTAAAGGGCTTTACCCGCAGCAATTCATCGACGGGATGACCAAAAATCAGGAGAAATTTCTCGACTGGTTCAATCAATTTTCGTGGCAGAATGAAGACGATAAGGAATTTTTCGAATCGCTGAACAATCGCGACGATTTGCGCTGCCTTATCTTGGCGGCGGATTGGTGCGGCGACGTCGTGCGCAATATTCCGGCGGTTTTCCGCGCATTGGAAATTTCCGGCGTTCCGACGGAGGTGCTGATCAAGGAAGAGCATCCGGACGTGATGGCGCAGTTTTTGACCGGAGGCGGCGAAGCGATTCCGATCGTCATCTTCACCGATTTCAGCGGTCACGTGCTCGGCCACTGGGGTCCGCGCCCGGCGCATGTGCAGGCGGTCATGAACCAGTTCAAGCAGGAAAACCCGGATCGCGAAGCGCCGGATTATCAGGATAAAATCAAAATCGCCCGTGAGGAAATGGGGCGTCAATACGGCGAAGGCGCCGGATACCAGGCGGTCATCGTGAAAGAATTGCGCGAGCTGCTGTCCTCGTTCTAACGCGGCAGCCCGCATCAGCCAAAGGAGACGCGCGAAAACGATGGATGGGAAAGAATTGAAGGTAGAAGCATTCTCGCTCGGTCCGCTGCAGACGAACGCTTATCTCGTATCGCTGCCGGGCGAGAACAGGGGGATCGTCATCGATCCCGGCATGAACCCGCAGCCGCTGCTGAAACGAGTCGGCGACATGGAGATCGAAGCGATCCTGCTGACGCACGCGCATTTCGACCATATCGGCGGGGTGGAGCAGCTGCGCAAGCTGAAGGGCTGTCCCGTCTATTTGCACGATGCCGAAAGCGACTGGCTGACGAACCCGAAGCGCAACGGCTCGGCAAACTGGCCTGAGCTTGGCGGGCCGATCGTCACGGAGCTGGCCGAATACGCGCTGGATGAAGGACAGCGGCTTAAAGTGCTGGACGACGTCGTCTTCCGCGTGTTCCATACGCCGGGTCACTCGCCGGGCAGCGTCAGCTTCCTGTATGGCAAGCATCTGTTCAGCGGTGACGTCCTGTTCAAGCTGTCCGTAGGACGCACGGACTTGACGGGAGGCAGCGAGCGCGAGCTGCTCGAATCGATCCACGGCAAGCTGTTCGATCTGCCGGACGATACGATCGTCTACCCGGGCCATGGTCCGCGCACGACGATCGGATTTGAGCGTGAGAACAACCCTTACGTCTAAATGCAAAGAGAATCCCCCTGAATACGGGCGATTCTCTTTTTTTGATTCGGATGGCACCGGGCAGCGGCAACGGGCGGCTTCGGTTCTTGACCGATGAGACGGTGCGCGTTCGTTTGCGCTCCTCTCACACCCGTCGATCATGCGATGGACAACGCGCCGCCGAGGCGCTGCATCCGCTGTTCATCTCGGAACGGACCGCCCGGTTACTTGGGCCGGTTCGTCTCGATATATTTGTTGATCGCCTCTTCCGATTCGCGAAGAATCGTATTGATGTCTTTCTCTCCTTTGACGACGGGCGTAATATTGGTAGACATCAAGCCTTCGGCGTAGGAGTCGTATTTGCTCACGGGCAGCGCCTTGGCGGCGGACGATTTGAAGGCGGCTTGCACATTTTTGCCTTGCAAATAAGGCAGGTTCGTTCCGAACGATTGCTCGATGCTTTTGCCCTTGAGCACCGGCAGGCGGGCGTTTTTGGCGATCTCCGTCTGCACTTCGTCGGAGAGGATCGTGGCAATAACCTGGAATGCTTGATCCTTATACTTGCTTTGCGCCGTCACGTGAAGAATCCAGGCGTCGGTCTGCATGCCGACGTTGGGACGCTCGGAGAAGGAGGGGTACTGCGCCAGATCCCAGTTCAAATCTTGGGCGACCTTCAGGTTCGGCAAAATGTTGTTGGTCGCGAACATAGCCAAATTGCGTTCCTTGATGAATTGGTCGGAGCCTCCTCCGGCCAGACGCACCTGGTTGTTGCCTGGAATGTCGTATATGCTCTTCAGCAGCTCGAATATTTTTTTCCAGCTGTCATTATTGACCGTGGCCTTCTCTGTCTTCGGATCGACGAAGCCGTACGAGAGGACGGAGGCGACGCGGGTCGATTTGTCCGGCTCCAGCCCGCGATACTGGACGCCGCCGTCGATGCGCGTCACGCTCTTGGCCAGTTCCCTTACTTGCTCCCACGTCATGCCGTCCTTCGGATAGGCGACGCCGAATTTATCGAAGATGTCCTTATTGTAATACAGACCGCTGAAATGCATCGTCCAGGGAAGACCGATCAAGTGGTCCTGCAGGCTTGCCGTTTTGACGGATTCGACGGCAACCGGATCCAGTTTGGAAAGATCCAGATTGAATTTTTTGATAAGCGGCTCGATGTTTTCCTCCAATCCGGTACCCATGAAGCGGTAGATGATCGGGGAAGCCGTCATGACCAGATCCGGTATGTTTCCGCTGGCCAGCAGCTTGTCGAGGGCGAGCTCCGGTTTCGTCATATCCAATATTTCGAATGAAAGGTGAGGGTATCGCTTTTTGACCGGCTCTTCAAAATATTTCTGAAATTCGTCGGGTCCGAGCCAGCCGATGTTGATGGCGAGCTTCAAGGTGACAGGCTCGGTGGACACTTGCGGCACCGTGGTTTTGCCTGTGTCCGCGGGGGCGGTTCCGCCGTTCTCGCCCGTGCCCGTGCTGGAGCTGCACGCCGCTGTCCACAGCATCAGCGAACAAACGGTTGCAGTCATACATACTCTCGTTAATTTCATAGGCTATACCCCTTTCGATAAACCATTTATAATACAATGTATGCGGTTGCAAAAAATGTGGTCGACATGTCAGTCAAATCGCTCTGCTGCGGATACCGACGGCGGGGAGGAAGCGTTCATTTTCGTTCTGACTTCTTTTCATTGTAAAGAAATTGGCAGGATCGCGTAGGACATAATTTCGCAAAGGATCCCATTTTTTCGTGAGGAGTGAACAAGATGACATTATTTCCGATCAACAAGCAGCTGACGGATTACCCTCATATTCCGCAGTCGTTTCCGCTCGACATGACGATCAATCAAATATACCGCCATTTTCCCGCGCACCGGCACGATTTTTTGGAGTTTTCGCTCGTGATCGAAGGCAGCGGCTATGAAGTGATCAACGGGATCAAGCACCCGATGCAGCCGGGGACTTTCACTTTTTTGCTGCCGTATCAAATCCACGAAATTTTCGTCACGTCGCCGCAGCCGCTGCGGCTGTACAACTGCATGTTCGGCATCGATCTTTTGCAGGCCCCGATGGTACGGATGGATTTTCGGGAGCTGTTGTTCTCGAAGGAGCCGCTGCCTTCCTTCATGCATCTGGACGGCGGGGAACTGGAGCAGATGGCCGGCATGCTGATGCAGCTGCATCAGGAAGCGCGCAGCCGAAGCGGGCTGTGGAGGAACAGCCTCATGCTGGCGAAGCTGACCGAAATTCTCGTCCGCTTCGACCGCTTGCGAAGGAGCGGAGGCGTCGCCAAGCCGAAGGAAGAGTCGGGGATGAGCTCGGTATGGCCGATCATCCAATACATACATCATCATTACCGCGAACCGATCTCGCTGTCGGGGATCGCGGTGCTCTTCCGTATGAGCAGCTCGCATTTGAGCGAAGAAATTAAAAAGCACATCGGCATGAACTTCGTTCATTTTCTTCATCGGGTCCGAATCAGCCATGCTTGCGGCTTGCTTGCATCCACGAGCATGAGCGCGTGCGATATTGCCGAGGAAGTCGGCTTCGGCTCGCTGAAGTCGTTCTCGCGCATCTTTCGCGCGATGAAAGGCGTAACCCCCGCGGAATACCGCAAGCGTTGTCACAGCGAGGAAACGATGGGACGGGAGAGCGTACGCTAACCGCGATGGCGGCACCGCGTCCAGCATGTGCGAGCCTGCTTGGACCGTTGCAGCGGGCGGGAGTCCAATTTTGTCGATATATGGGTGAATACCGTGTTCAAGGTAGGTGGATCTCCATAGACTGATGATGTGTTCGATGGGAACACACACAGTCGAAGCGACTGCGGGTTGCCCGTTCGGCGGGTCGACGCGGCGTGCAGCCTGCCTATCTCATGGAGGTGCCTAGTTTAATGGAAAAGTATCAACCGATGGTAAGCCCGATGGCCAATCCGATGCCGGCAGCATATCCTACGGCGGTTTCTCCGGCTGCAGCAGCGCCGCAACCGATGTATGCTTCTCCGGTTAACGTGCATGCCAGCTACGAAGAAATCAATATTTATGCGCCGAAAAAGCATCACCATCATCATGGCATGCATGGCGTATGGACGACGACAGGAGCAATTCTGGTGCTGTACATTTTGCTCGTCATCATCCTGCGCAGCTCGCATCGCCTCTGATGCATCGCCGAGGCCGGCGGTCCGTCCGGTAGCCTAGCATAATGCCGGCTCCGCCATAAGCCGCGACCGGGGCTCCCTGCGTTCGTACAGCTTGCTATTGCGCGACAGCGTTAGCTGGCAGGGAGCCTTGCGAAGGTGGTCAGAAAGGAAGGGCAGCCCACACGGTTTCGCAAGGTTACATAACGCTGTTGGCCGCTCGGCGATGGCCACGACAAGAAGCAGTGATGAAGCCGGAGGTACCGCGCCGGAATAGATAAACCGCTTTCGCATTGGAAGCGGATTGTTGCGCGTTGCTTACTGTTCTTAGAACAACTACAGCGCATTCGGATGGAAGAGAGCGCTACCATATTATAATAGAAGGAATGTAGTATAGCGCATACAGCTTCAGAGGTGAAAAAACGCATACGATGCCGTTAAGGAGCTTTGCCGAACAAGGGTGGCGTGACGAGCGTCCGGTACATGGGATAGGAAACCGGCGCCAAAGGTGCACAGTTCTCATGTGACTTCGGAAGCAAGGAGGACCTTGTTTCATGCCGTATTCGGCTATTTATTTCCCAACTGGCGGATTGCTGCAAAAGAGAGGAAACGCTTAACCCTCCGGCAGCGAGTTTGCGGCTGACCGTAAGCCAAATCAACCTATGCGGCATGACGGTTACGGAGCAGGTCGGGGAAACATCACGGACACGGGACATTCGCCCACACCGCCCGCCCGGATGGCTGCATACTATGCATTAACTAGATTCCAGAGGGTGATCCGTATCATGAACCGATTTCCAATGATGATCCGCAGCGTCAATGAAAGTCTGGATGAGATCATCACCGCTATTGATAAAGTGAATGCCATCTATCAGTCGGCGGAGCAAATGTCTCCGATAGTAAGACAGGTCTCCAAGCTGCTGGCCGACGCGAAAGCGGGGGAGGCCGGACCAGTGCAAACGAACGGAGGCCGCACCAAAGCGGGGCACGTCCGAGCGGTCCGCGGCAAAAAAAGAAAGTCGTCCTCCAGCCGGGGAACCAAACGCGTTTGGTAGCCCCAGTAGACGAAAAAAGCCAGGTTACGGGCGAACTGGCTTTTTTTGGGTTGGCAAACTCTACCAAATCGTTTATACTGAAATCTGTCGAATTGAATTTCCATAATTAAACAATAGATTGCCCCGATTTTTGACCCCAGCAACAAAAAGTAGTTCTTTCGTAGGATATATCTCGTTTCATACGTCCTAACAAATTCAAAAAATGTTGATTGTTGTAAAATGCTGTGTTATGTTATTGGGGAATATTGACTATCTACTCTACTGAAAAAGGCAGACTCTTCGAAAGAAGGGGACGCAAAACCACAGGCCTAAGGAATCATAGGATTTTATGGCGGCTGGGTTTCCAAAGGAGGTAGGACGAATGATCGCTGCTCAATCTGTCCGTTGTTGACCGGATGGTTTTTTATTATGCCTATTTTTGAAAAAATGCTGCGTTATTTTATTCGCCAAGCTCCAGCAGAGGGCAAGGGACGATATGAATCGGCACAATGTCGGAACCTGTCGAGCGAGCGTCATCCTGCGTCGAATGATGCGGATGTGGTCCCGAGGACGGTGTATCGAACGCAGCGCGTGTATCGACATGATCAGAATTAGAACTTATACCACGTCTCCGTTAGGGTTTTCAATCCCTGATCCATTTCATTAGACCGGAGGACCTTGTCATGCAAGGGCACCATCACAGCAGCGAAGTTCACGCTAGTTAAGCACATCACTTTGGTGCGGCGTGTGTTGGGACAAGAAGAGAGGACGAGCATTCATGAAATCTATCAAGCTGCTGACGACGATGTTTCAACCGGTCGTTTTTGCGATGAACAGACTCAAATTTTCGTTGAAATTTGCACTGATCGGTCTGTTTTTAATTATACCGGCGATTGTCATCAGCCTACTGCTTAGCAAGCAAATTTTGGAGCAAATCCGCCTTGGAAACGAAGTCGGGCGGGGATTAAGCTATGTGAAATCGATTCAACAGGCCGTGAACGAAACGATATCTTCCCGCGAAGCGTTACTGTCCTCCGATGCAGGCAAGGCGGACGAGGCCAAGAAACGGTTGGCGGCGGCCATGGACGAATTGTCGGCAAGCGACCGCAAATACAGCAGCGGAGAAGCAACAGGCGAGAAGCTGGAGAAAGTGCAGGAGCAGTACGCCAAGGTGAAAGAAGCGCCGCTTAAAGACAAAAAAGAAATTGTCGACCTGTTCGCGGTTCTCGTGACCGAGCTGAACAACTTGATTACGGCGGTCGGAGATACGTCCAACGTCAACTTTGACGGATATGAGGGCACCTCTTATCTCTTTAATGCGTTTGCCAGCCAAATGCTGCCGCAGACGAACAATACGTCGGTAATGAAAAGCATTGGACCTGACGTGCTGGCGCGGGGCTCATTGACTGAAGATGAAAAGTTATGGCTGCGCACAGCCTCCGTAAAGACGCGCATGAACGCGCTGCAGACGTCCATGGATACGTTTTTCCGGGCCAATCCGAAGTATGCGGAGCAGCTTCAGAAGCCGACGGAGCAGGCGATTTCGGCATCCAATGCCTTTTCCGATCTGGTTGGAACCAAGATGCTGAACGCCGCCGAAATGATGAGCCAGAAAACGGAATTCGACACCGTCGTCTCCAAGACGGAGGAGGCGAACACCGTGCTGTTGAGTGCCCTTTCATCCACGCTGGACGAAATTACGAAGGAGCGGATGGACAGCAGCCGGAGCACGATCGTATGGGTGATGCTGCTCGTCGTATTCGTCATTGTTTTGTCGATTTATTTGTTCTCCGGGTTTTACATTTCGGTCATCCGATCCATTCGCCAGCTGTCGGAAGCGTCCGCCAAGCTGGCGGCCGGGGATTTGCGCACGCAAATTCGGCTTCAGACTAAGGATGAGATGAGCTATATCGCGCAGTCGTTCAACGAAATGGCGGCCTCGCTCGAGAAGCTGATTACGATGAACAAGAAGGTCGTCGATCAAGTGGCGGAGTCCTCCACCATTCTGCTCGAAACCTCGAACGAGTCGGCTTCCTCGACGGAGCACTTCAATCAGGTGATCGGGGACATTGCGCAGGGATCGTCCACGCAATCCGAGGCGGCACAGCAATCATCCACGGCCATGGTCGAAATGGCGGCCGGCATTCAGCGTATCGCGGAGTCTTCTTCGACCGTCTCGGAGGCGGCCATCGTCGCATCTACCAGGGCGGAGAACGGCAATACGCTCGTGCAGACGGCGATCACACAGATCGATTCGATTCATCAAACCGTACAGTTGGCGGCGCAAATCGTTCACACGCTCGGTCAGCGGTCCAGCGAGATCGGACAAATCGTAGGTATGATCAGCGAAATCGCGAACCAGACGAATCTGCTTGCCTTGAACGCTTCGATTGAGGCGGCGCGGGCCGGGGAGCACGGCAGCGGCTTTGCCGTCGTCGCAGCTGAAGTGAAGAAGCTGGCCAATGCCAGCAAGGACCAGGCGCAAAGCATCGACGGGCTGATCAAGGACATTCAGGACAGCGTGGGACAAGCCGTACAAGCGATGAATCAGGGCGTAGATGACGTCAATGTCGGATCGGGCATGATGAAAGAGACGGAAGCCGCCTTCCGTCAAATTATGGAGTCGGTGCAGGAAGTTGCGGTGCAAATTCAGGAAATTTCCGCTGCTGCGGAAGAAATGTCGGCCGGTTCCGAGGAAGTGTCCGCGTCGCTGGAGGAGATGGTCGATATCGCCGCCGTCGCCAGGGACAAGGCGTCGGACGCCAATACTTCGGTTTCCGTTCAGCTGAAATCGGCAGAAACCATTCAATCGTACGCACGGAAGCTGAACGAGCTGGCGATGAACCTGCAAACCGATATGGGCCGTTTTAAAGTGTAGCGGCAATGCATGGGAAGAGCACTTAAGAAACCATTGGGAGGGAATTTATCGATGTTGGGCTGGACAGGAACGAAACGAATTTGGGTAACGGGGATGCTCGTCATGGCGCTGGCTTTGACGGGCTGCGGAGGGAAAGCGACGCCGACGGCCGGAGGCAAGGACGGCAAAGCGGAGGCGCAAACCCAGCAGGAGCTGGTCAAATGGAAGCACGGAATCGTCAAAGCTAGAGGTGACGCTTCGTACCAGCTGATGGCCAAGGAGAAAAACTTCTTCAAAAAACACGGCGTCAATATCGAATATATGGAGTTTGAGAGCGACGTGACGATGCTGCAGGCGCTCGTTGCCGAGCAAATCGATTCCATGGAAGCGAACCCGGCTTCGGCGCTGACGGCCGTACAGCAAGGCGCGAAGCTCAAAGTTATCGGTTCCACGCTATCGGTCAACCCGTTCGTGCTGTACGTAAGAAACAACATCAAGAGCTTCGATGATTTGAAAGGGAAAACGATGGGTACCTCCGCTCCGGGCTCCATGCCGGAAATGTCGGCCAAAGCGATGCTCAAAGCGAAAGGCATCGACGTCAACTCCGTGACGATCGTCAATGCAGGCGCGGACGCGCAGCGTTACCAGGCGCTTGTAGCCGGCAAGCTGGACGCGACGGCGGCCAACAGCGACTACGTCGTGAACGCCGCTTCCGACGGCATCAAAGTGCTGGCTTATGCGTCCGACGTTATCCCGGATTACCCGCGTTTTGTCGTCATTGCCAGCGAGAAGTCGCTTAAGGACAGACCGCAAGGAGCCGTTGGATTTTTGGCGGCGCAAAGCGAAGGCTTGACCTATGCGCTGGAACACCGCAGCGAAGCGATTGCGCTGGCGGCCAAGACGATGAACGTGCCGACGGATAACGAAGGCATCATCCAAGTGTACGATGAGTTTAAAAACAAAAACTTCGTATCCCCAAACCTGGAGATCCCGGTCAAAAAAATCGAGTGGCTGCAGGATTTGCAAGTCGATCTTGGCCGCATGAAAGGCAAGATCGATGTCAATTCCATCGTAGACGGATCGTACCGGGAACAGGCGCTGAAAAAAGTATCGGGCTCCAAATAAGCTGAAAAGGGGCGATCTCATGGACACGAGAGTACCGAAGGTCAAGGTCAGTAATATCAGCAAGCAGTTTACGGTATCGGTCGAGGACAAAGAACAGACCATCCGCGCCTTGGACAACGTTTCCTTCAGTGTCCATGCGGGCGAGATCGTGGCGCTCGCCGGAACGAGCGGCTGCGGCAAAACGACGATGCTCCGGATCTTGATGGGGCTGGAGCAGGCATCATCCGGTACGGTTGAGATCGACGGCAACAAGGTGAACGGCCCCGGGTTCGACCGGGGTATGATTTTCCAGCATGCGGGTCTGCTGCCTTGGCGCAGCGCGCTGGAGAACGTAGAGTACGGGCTTGAGGTCAAGAATATGCCCAAGCAGCAGCGGCGCGTCGTTGCAGAGCATTACCTGGAGCTGGTCGGGTTAAAAAACTTTATGCACCATCGTCCGAATCAGCTTTCCGGCGGGATGCAGCAGCGCGTAGGCATCGCCCGGGCGCTTGCAATCGATCCTGAAGTGCTGCTGATGGACGAGCCATTCGGCGCATTGGACGCGCAGACGCGCGAATCGATGCAGGAGGAGCTGCTGCGCATCCAGCAGCAGACATCCAAGACGATTCTGTTCGTCACGCACGACTTGGACGAAGCGGTGCTGCTCGCCGATAAAGTGCTTGTCATGTTCCCGGGACCGGGGCGCATTCACGAGATTGTCGATATTCAGATTCCTCATCCGCGAACGGATACGATTGCGATTCGCGGGTCTGACGAATTCAACCGGAAACGATATCATATTTGGAAAACGCTCAAGACGTCAAGCGCATTGCAGACGAATTTCATCCCGGCGGAGGTGCGATGATGAACGATTTTCCCGAGGCGCTCGCCAGCCGTGTCGACACGGCATCCGCGCACAAACGGCGCGTCAAGCGCAAGCCGTTCAAGCTAGGCTATGTTACCGTGCTTTCCGTCATTATCGTTTTATTGTGCTGGGAATATTTTGGACGGCAAATTTCCCCGATTTTTTCGTCGTATCCGTCTGCAATCGCTATCGCTTTCTGGGAGTTGCTGCGGTCCGGCGTGCTCGCCAAGGCGTTCTTCCAAAGCATTCAGCCGCTGGCGGCCGGTTTTTTCCTTGCGGCGGTCGTGGGCATTCCGGTCGGGCTGCTGATCGGACGTTACCGCGTCGTGGAAGCGGCGATCAACATCTACGTGCTGGCCGGCTACGCCACGCCGCTTGTCGCGTTAATGCCGCTGTTTACGCTGTGGTTCGGTCTCGGGTTTACTGTAAAAATGGCGATCATATTTACGCTGACCGTCTTTCCGATCATTATCAATACGTCGGATGGCGTTAAGCAGGTGCCGAAGGCGCTGATCGAAGTGGGCATCGCTTTTGTCGCGACGCAATCGGGCATCATGTGGAAAATTATTATTCCGGCGACCATTCCGTATATTATGACCGGACTGCGTCTGGGCGTCGGGAAAGCGATCATTGCGATGATCATCGCCGAATTTTTCTCCGCCATCAGCGGTCTTGGCGGCGTTATTATCAACGCGGGCAACAGCTTTCAGACGGCAACGATGTTCGTGCCGGTCATCGTGCTCATGATTCTCGGCGTCGCGCTCACTAAGCTGGTAGGCATGCTTGAGAAGAAAATCGCCCCTTGGCAAAACGGCAGCGTCGGCCGGGAATAAATTATCGTCACGCACCATCGGGATCAGTCAGGAAGGAAGCAAAGGAGGAATGGTTGTGGAGCAAAGCTTGCGGGCAGCCTTGGAGGCGTATGAGAGGCAAGGAGATGTGCTGCGGTTCAGCAAGGAAGTCGATTGGAATTTTGAAGCGGCTGCGTATTTGTGGAAGCACAAGCATGGACCGGCCGTCATTTTCGATAAAGTGAAGGGCTACGACGTTCCGATTATCGGCAATCTGCTCAATGAGCGCCGCAAGTTCGGCCACGCCTTCGGTCTGGAAGAGAAGCAGATTCAGCCGTATATATTGGAAGCGATCGAACACGGGATTCAGCCGGAGCTGGTAGAGACAGGGCCGGTGCAGGAAGTCGTGACGACCGACGTCGACCTGCTGCGGGACTTGCCGATTCCGATTATTTCGGAAAAGGACGGCGGACGTTATATTTCGGCCGGCGTGTTTATTGCCAAGCATCCGGAGACGGGGCGCCGGAACGTGTCGATCTGCCGGATTCATGTACTGGAAGGCAACAAGGTCGCCCTGCATATGGCGCCGACGCATTTGTTCAGCTTCTACCAGCGCTGCAAGGAGCTGGGCCGGGACTTGGAGGTCGCGGTGCTGATCGGCAACCACCCTGCCATTATGGTAGCTTCGCAAATGCTCGTGCCGAACGACGAAATGGAAATCGCCGGCGGCTTGTTCCGGGAGCCGGTGCGCATGGTTCGCTGCAAGACGATCGATCTGGAAGTTCCCGCCGAAGGCGAAATTGTGCTCGAGGGAGTCATCCGTCATGACGAGCGTGTCATGGAAGGCCCGTTCGGCGAATTCCCGGGCACGTATTCCGGTTCGTCGATGAATCCGGTGCTGCACATTCAAGCGATGACGACGCGGAAAAATCCGCTGTTCCAGATGATCGTGGGGAGCAATCATCCCGAGCATTTGTGGACGGGCGCGATTGCCCGCGAAGCGACGCTGCTGCGGTCGGTGCAAGCGGTTGTTCCGACAGTGCAAGCCGTGTCCATGCCGGAGGGCGGGGTCTGCAGGTTCCATGCGATCATTTCGATCAAAAAACGGACCGAAGGCGAAGGCAAGCTGGCCGCTCTGGCGGCCATTACGGCGCAGGACTTACTTAAATATATTATTGTCGTCGACGACGACATTAACATTCTGAACCATACCGATGTGGAATGGGCGATGGCGACGCGTATGCGGGCGCATGACGATGTGCAGATCATTCGCGACGTGAAGTCGAATCCGATCGATCCGATGGCCATCAACCGTACAGTCAGCAAGATGATTATTGACGCCACCTTGCGAATGGACGAGCGGGAAGGGCGCTACGGCGCAAGAGCCGGCGTTCCGGAGGAAATCATGAAGCGCGTGCTGGGTGAAGCGGAATAAGCCGGTTGAGACGGAATAGTTGGCAGACTTCGGTTCGATGCCAAACGGTCCGAACGTTATAAGATAAGATGATTCCTGCGGTTGTGCGGGGGTCATCTTTTTTTAGGAAGATCGCGTCTGAAACAGGACTAGGTTTCTTGGCGGGACCGTTTGCTGACGGCTGACGGATTGCAAAAAGAGACAAAGCCGGTGTCCGGCGGCCACGCCGTTCGTACGGCCATGCGGTTATACCCGGTTCTGTTTTTTGTTGGAATTTAATACAGATCAAGATATGATAGATTTGCTGGATCATATGAAGTACACCAAGCCTTATACCGGATCAGAAATAAAGGAGGATTCTCGCATGGCATTTATCGATTGTCATTTTTTCTCCGAAACGCTGGGGTTATCTACAGCGATGTACGTCATTTTGCCGCAGAAGACGACCGGTCAAATTGGCATGAAAGGCCACGTCACCGGAGACAAGCATCCGGTGCTGTTTTTGCTGCATGGCATGTCGGACGATCATACGATTTGGCTGCGCCGCACATCGATCGAGCGCTACGTCGCGAATCTGGGGATTGCGGTCGTGATGCCTTCGGTACACCGAAGCTTTTATGCGGACATGGCGCACGGTCCGAAGTATTGGACGTTTGTCAGCGAGGAGCTGCCCCGGATCGCCCGATCCTTCTTCCCGCTGGCGGAGGAGCGGGAGCGAACGTTTGTGGCCGGGTTATCGATGGGAGGATACGGTGCGCTGAAGCTCGGGCTGACGCATCCGGAGCGCTATGCGGCGGCGGCCAGCTTGTCCGGCGCGACCGACGTATTCGAGTTCGCGACGAAGCGAGCGTCGAGCACCGAAGCCGTCAACATCTTCGGTTCGACCGGACTCATTCCGGGCAGCGGCAACGATCTGTTTCATTTGGCAGATCAGCTTGCGGCTTCCGATCAGCCGAGGCCGAAGCTGTATCAATGCTGCGGAACGGAAGATTACTTGCACGGAGCCAACGCCCGGTTTCGCGACCACTGCCGGAGCGCGGGCCTTGAGCTGACATACGAGGAAGAGCCGGGAACCCATGAATGGGGCTATTGGGATAAAAAAATACAGCGCGTGCTCGAGTGGCTGCCGTTAAACGAGGCAAAAGGTTGATCGACAGCGACCTCTCGGTTAGGGTGCAGTCTTTTCGCAGGCCAAACCGAATTGAAGCATTTTCTAAAAAGTCGTCCCTGTGCGCTGCTGCGTCTGCGACGATTTTTTTTTAAAAAGATCGTTGGCGTCTTCCGCAATACGATATGTTTTTGCAAATGCGAAGCAAAAAGAGCACTTTCACGCCGTTGTACGGGAGAAGCGCTCTTTTTGATGCTGCCGACCGTTACCGTTTGACAATTTTGAAATTGTCTTCAAGCAACAACCAGTTTTGCGGAAAACTAAGGCCGAGCTTCCAGTAGCTAATGCCGCGCAGGCCGAGCTCTTTGATCAAATTGAATTTGGCTTGA
Source organism: Paenibacillus solanacearum (assembly GCF_910593845.1). Classification (GTDB taxonomy): domain Bacteria; phylum Bacillota; class Bacilli; order Paenibacillales; family NBRC-103111; genus Paenibacillus_G; species Paenibacillus_G solanacearum. The sequence continues at coordinate 197,283 of NZ_CAJVAS010000011.1, forward strand.
ATGGACCTTGCGTCCTCGAACCATACCGTGTGGCTCCGGCCTTCGTCATCCTTGTAATTAAAATGAGGCGCTTGAGCGGTATAGTCGTACAAAATTTGTACGTTACGATCGCGGGCGAGCGCGATGGCCGCTTGCGGGCTGAGCGCTTTGGCGAACGGGCCGCCCGGAACATAAGGGAGCGTCCAGTCGTAGCCGTACAGATTTTGCCCCATCATAATTTTGGAAGCGGGCATTTCGCTGATCGCATATTCAAGTACCTGACGCACCGGGCCGATCGGCGACACCGGCATGGGCGGACCTCCGCTGTATCCCCACTCATACGTCATAATGACGACGAAATCGGCGACTTCCCCGTGCACCTTGTAATCGTGAGCCGTATACCAGGCCCCGGTCTGGCTTGCGCTCGTCTTGGGAGCAAGTGCCGTCGACATCAGGAAGTTTTCCTGGTGAATCCGTTCGGCGGCTTTTCGCAGAAAACGGTTATAAGCCTCCCGATCTTCCGGTCGCAAATGCTCGATATCGAAGTGAATGTCCCGGAAACCGAGCCGTTTGGCCGTTTGGATGATGTTTTCGAGCAGCCGATTTTGCAGTTCTTCGCTGTTCAAAATCAATTCTCCAAGCTCGGCACTGAACTGGTCGCGCTCCAGGTTAGTGACGACCATCATCAAGGTGACGCCGTTGTTGCCGGCGATCGTACTCAAATCCGTTAACGCCGGGGCTTGCAGCGAGGCGTCGCGCTGAATGCGAAAGCTGAACGGAGCAAGATACGTCAAATGCGGCGCCGCCTCCCGGGCTGACTCCAGCAAAGCGGGCGCAATCGTCGTTCCTCTCGGCTCGATATAAGCGTTCACTTCGGCGTTTCGGCGTGGACGCTGCGGAATAAGCAGCCGTTGACCGATCTGCAGCGTGCTGTTTGCGCCAATATGATTGGCGGCAGCCAGCGCTTGTACCGTAGTGCCGAATTTGCGAGAGATCGTGTATAGGCTGTCACCCCGCTGTACCCAGTAATAATTGCCGGTAATCGGAATGACGAGTGCCTGTCCTACGACCAGCGCATCATCGGTTGAAATTTGGTTGGCTTCCGCAATCGTTTGTACGGGCATTTCGTACGTTTGTGAGATGCTGTACAACGTTTGGCCGGACTGCACAACGTGAATCTGCATCGGTTGTTCCTCCTTACGTTATTGCATTCCAAACATGATGCGCGAGAGCTTCCGTATAGCGGGCTCGACAGTATGGAGACAGAAGACTTGACGCGCTTATAACATATGGGAATGGTAGCTGATATTTCGGTTTTGCTCGGTTGCTTTCTTCTAATGTATGCCGCTCCGGGATAATGGGTGTCTGTCTCGGTCAACGGGCCGCCCAAGATGGCAATTAGGTAAGTGGAAGGGCAGCAGTTGCTAAGCGGAGGCGGCTTGCCGCTCCCACGTCTTGTTCGACGAGGGCATTCGACAAGCAGCAGCACACACCTACAGCCTGTAAAGCGGCAAGTTCATCCGAATGCGGCGCACGGTCGAAACGATAATTGCGTTAAGGAAACAATAAATTGTAAAAAATAGTGTGAATATGTAAAAAGATGTTGCAACATTAGGAAAATTATGCTAATTTAATAACAAATCGATCGACAGAGCGGAAGAACCGCCTTATGACACGCATGATTTGCGTGAGCATAAGGCGGTTTTTGTCGTTTCGACTCGAAACCAAACATACCGCAATGTCATGAGGAGGGGGAACGATGTCGAATCGGGATGTGACGGGAAGCGGGCTGGGGCGTGGCGACATCCTTGCGGACCGCTATCGAATCGTATCCGTGATCGGCAGCGGCGGCATGAGCCGCGTGCTGCTGGCGGAGGATATGAAGCTCGAAGGGAAGCGATGGGCGGTTAAGGAGATGTACGCAGGGGGCGCGCGGACGGAACGAGACGGAGCGGATGCGGCGCTGCGGAGATCGATGCTGCTGGCGGAAGCGGAGATGATGAGCCGTCTGAGCCATCCGAATCTTCCGGATATCGTCGACGTGTTTCCGGTAAATCGAGAAGGCTACTTGTATCTGGTGATGGATTATATCGAAGGGGAAACGCTGCTGGAACGTTTTGAGCGGCAAGGAAGGCGAATGGCTGCGGAACAGGTGGCCGAAGTGGCGCAGCAGCTGTGTGAGCTGCTCGACTACTTGCATACCCTGCGCCCGGAGCCGATCGTTCACCGCGACCTGAAGCCGTCCAATCTGATGCTGGACGCGGGGGGCCGCGTGCGGCTGATCGATTTCGGAACGGCTCGGCGGTATAAGGCGGGCCGGGATGCCGACACCGTCGCGCTCGGGACGGTCGGGTTCGCTGCGCCGGAGCAGTACGACGGCCGGCAGAGCGATCCGCGCACCGATCTGTATGGGCTCGGGGCGCTGATGTATTATTTGCTGACCGGCGGCGCGTACTATGCCGCCGGTCAGCTGTCCCGCGAAGCGGCTGCGCTGCCCGAAGGGCTCGCGCCGCTCGTGCTGCGGCTGCTGCGCGCGAGCCCGGAAGAGCGCTACGCCAGCGCCCGCGAGGCAGGCGAGGCGCTGCGCCGCTGGCTCGCCTCGCGGCAGCCGCAGCCTGCGGCGGCTGTCCCGGGAGCGGCGTGGACGCCGCCGCTCCTTGTGGCTGTCGGCGCCCTGTACCCGGGCGCCGGGGCCACCTTCGCCGCGCTGGCGCTCGCGCGGCTGCTGCATGATCACGGCGTGCCGCATGCCGTGATCGAGCCGCCGACAGCCGGGGCGGAGCTTGCCGCCCTGCTGTTCGCTGTCAAGAACGCACCGCCGGGCTACCGGTGCTACAACACTCCCGCCGCCGTGCCAGGCAGCGGCATCCGCCAAGATGAACGAGCGTGGACCGAGGGTCACACGCTCTGGTTGCCGGCGGAGGAACCCGCGCCGAGGCAGCAGGCAGCCACCGGCGAGACGGCGGAGGCGTTCGGCTCCGCCTACTGGCTCAAGCTGCTGCATGCCATGCGCCGCCCGGTGCTGATCGCCGATGTTGGCGCCGCATGGGAGCATCCCGCGGTGGCGGGGCTGCTGGAAGCGGCGACCGACATCGTCTACATTGTCGACCCGCAGCTGCACAAGCTGGAGCTGGTCGCGACGCGGCACCGGCTGCGCGAGCTCGGCGAATGGAGCCGGGCTCCCGGCCGCCGGCTCCACTGCTTCGCCAACAAGCGCCCGCGTTCGGCGCAGTCGGCGGTGTGGCTGCAGCTGCTGCCGCAGCCGCCGGCCTGCACGCTCCCGGCCGTGGAGGCGGCGTTCATCGCCGAGGCCGGCTGGGCTGGCCGGCTGCCGCACGACATGCCGGCGATCCGGCAGTCGCTGCGCCAGGCGATCCAGCCGTGGCTAAAGGCATGGCTTCGCGACAATGCCGTATCCGGGGCGAAGAAGCAGCGGTCGGAGCGGCAAGGATTGGCGACGAAGCTGCGCAGCATGTTTCAATAACCGTCAGGATGACATAAGCGTAAGAAGGGAGAGGTTCGGGTTGATTCGCGCCAAATGGAGAAAAAAATGGAGAAGCTGGTTAAAGGAACTCCAATTTCCGATGCGAAACAGCTGGGCATAAGACAGATCGGAAGAGGAGGACGCGAAAGGCACGAGAAAGGTTCGACCACCGTCATGCGACGCGGGGTCACGCGCTCCGGATTCGCGAGCGTTGGAGCCTGGACGCAACGAGGGGAGGCCACGGCCAACAGCGGCGTCAATGTACCGATATGAGGGAGGGACAAGCGGTAACGGGAGGATATGATGATGCCGCTTGCTTCCGGGAAGGAGGAACGAATGCGGTACAGGACATGGGTTTTTGGTTTGACCGGCTGCCTGCTGATGGCAGGCTCGGTTTACGGCTTTGTCCTGTTCATGAAACGGGCGGAATGGAAACTGAACGCGATGGAAACGGTGATGCCCGTGCGCATGCTGCAGAGTGGCGAAGTGATCCAGACATCCATGCTGCGCAAAGTCGTGATCGCGACAGCGGCGCATCATACGGAAGGTCTCACCGATCCGAAGGAGGTTGTGGGCAAGACGGTCGTGGCGCCGATTGCGAGCAATGAAGAGATCGCAGCATGGAAGTTATCCGACGGGCCGTCGGTTCCGCTGAAGGGCGAGCGGTATTTCAGCTTCAAGACAGATGCCGTGGCCAATGTCAACAATATGGTTCGGCGGGGCGACCGCGTCGACGTGTGGGTCGAATTTGCGGCGCCCAAGCCGCTGCAGACGACAGACGGTACGCTGTGGAGCGTCGGCGCGGTAAAAATCATTGAAGGGCTTACTGTGAGCGCGGTCAAGACCGCCGAAGGCGCGGAAGTTTCCGATACGGGGGCACTGGAAGCCGTCGTTCAATCGAATCGGACGCAGCTGCACAATGCCCGGTCCAAGCCGCTCGGCAAGCCTGAACTTAATACATATATCATGAACGACGAAATTTACGACGCCTATGTCCTTGGAACCATCGGGGGAACGATTAAGCTGGCCCTTCCCGATCTTACCGCAGCACATGATGCGGGCGCCAGAGTCACGGGCTTGTTTCGCGAGCTGAAGGCGGCGGACGCTTTTACAAAAACGCCGAATGCCGTATCTGTGCGGGGCGAGATCAAACGCAGCGAGGTGAGCGGTCAGGAGCTGCCCGGATGGTCCGCCGCCCCGGAAGCAAAGGCAACGGAGGTGAAATGACGGATGAATGTATTGTTTGCGATGAGAGATTTCAATGGAGCCGCGATGGAGGCGCTGCAGCCGCTGCGTCTGACGGGGAACCATCTGGCGGCGGTCAAGACGCAGGAGCAATTTTTTGAAGCGATCGATCAGCCGTTTGATGTTATCGCGGTGCATACCGGCCTATTTCATGACATGTATCCTTGGGAATGGCTGCATGCGCTGCACCGGAAACAGCCAGCGGCCCGAATCAGTCTGGCGCTGGACGATGCCGTATATGACTCGTTTTTGCTTGAATTTATTGTCCGCCAGGCTGCCTATTACGGCTTTGCGGTGATCGACGTCGGCTATTCTGTCGAAGCAGTGCTGGCCCAGTGGCTTGCATTTGCGTCGGATGCGCCGTTGGAGAGCTCCCGGGCTGCAGTCGAGCCGGCGGGGAGTGGCGGGCAGGTCGTCGCGGTATGGGCGGCTGCAAGCAAAGACGGGGCGACGACGGTGGCGGTCAATACGGCGCTTGCGCTGGCGGCCGGCAGCAAGCTGAAGATCGGACTGATTGACGCCAATTTGCGCAACCCGGAAATTCGCTCCAGCCTCAATCTGGCCGGCGCCGGACCGAACCATTTCCGTCTGCGCTCGAAGCTGCAAACGCACTCGCTTCGTCCGGAGGAGCTTGTCGCGGCTTGCACGACTTACCGCAATATGCCGCGGCTCCACATCATGTCGGGCTCGCCGAGGCGGGACACCGCTTCCGATATGACGCCGGAGATGATCTCGCATTTGCTCGACGTCTCCCGTCAATCGTTCGACGTGACGATCATCGACTTGAATGCGTATCCGGATAACGCAGCTACCGTATGTGCGGTTCGGGGAGCCGATCAGCGGTGGCTCGTTTGTCAAAATAACTACGCTTCCTATAAAACAAGCTGGGGCGAATGGTATGAATGCTATTGGAAATATTGCGGCCTGCGTCCGTCGGATATGTCCTTGATCCTGAATCGCACATCCGCGGGAGAGAAGCCGGAGCGGATTGCCGAGCAGCTCCGCATGCCGCTGCGGGCGTCGATTCCCAACGTCGAAGGAGGGCTCGGGGTTCGATCCGTTCACGAAGGCGTGCCGTTATATTTTCAAGATCAGGCTGCCACTTTCGTGGAGGCGATCGGTCAGCTCGCTGCAACGGTTGCGGGCGATCGCGTGATAGAGGCGAACGAAACGGCGGCACTGCAGCGCAAGAGCGGCTGGCTGTCCCGTTTGACCGGGTTGTTTGCATAGGAGGGGAGTAATCCAGTGAAAGGGATGCCGCCCAACGAGACGAACCCGCCAAGCATGCGTCCCCGAGTCCGGTTCGACGCCGGGCAGTATTTGAAAGACTTGCTGCAAGCGCAGCAGCGGCTTCAGCGGGAGCAGACGACCGTCACGGAACGAACGAGGCGTATGCCGTTATCCGAAGCGGTCAAAGTGATCTACGAGCATTTGACGGAACGCTCGAAGAAAGATCAGGATTTGTACGAGGATATTTTGCAGGCAGGGCTCGGGGAGCCGCTCGCGCAAGTACGTATGAAGGCGGTAATCGACACGCTGCTGCTGGAATACCGGATCGATATCGATCCGGCGACGCTGGTGCAGCCGCTCAGCGCGACGGAATGCGTTTTTGCCGACACATGCGGGGCCGGTCTGATCGAGGATTTGTACCGGCTGCCGGACGTCGAAGAGGTTCAGGTCATTGGCTGCGATATTTTTTTGCTGCAGGGCGGGGAGATGACGATGTATCATCGCAAGTTCGCTTCGCTGCACGAGGTGCTGCTGCTGCAGGACCGGCTGTCCCTGTGCGGGAAAAAGCCGATCAACGAACGGCAGCCGTTCATTCAGTCGTATTTGTGGAATCGCTCCCGTCTGGTCATGACCCGGCCTCCCTATTCGGATCTGCCGAGCATCCATATCCGCAATTTTATCGTCCGCGACGTTACGCTCGATGTGCTGGCGGGTATGCGGACAATTAACGAGCCGATGGCCCGGCTGCTTCGGCTTTTCGTTACGTATCACGCCAGCTTTTTGATCGGTGGAGGGACAGCGACGGGCAAGACGACATTTTTGTTCGCGCTTGCGCAGGAGATCCCCGAGAACGAGCGGATTCGTACGCTGGAGAAGGAATTTGAGGTGGCACTTCGGGAACGGCTGCGGGGCAGCCGGAACATCTTGGCGGTCCGTGAAGTCGAAGAGCTGGGCTTATCGATGGAAGAATCGTTCAAACCGCTGCTCGTCATGAGTCCGCACTGGGTCATTGTCGGTGAAGCGAAGGGCGCGGAAGTTTCCCAGATGGTGCAGGGCGCGCTGCGGGGACATGACATGATGGGGACGATGCATACGAAATACCGCGATTCGTTTATTAGCGACGTCGTCGACATGATCAAGCAGGACGGGCGTCAGCATGATTCATCCGATACGATGCGGCGTGTCGCCCGGGCATTTAATTTGCTCGTGTTTTTACGGCTGGTCAAGATCGGCGGCAAGGCTTACCGCGTCGTGACGGAAATTACGGAATTGTTCGTCGACGCGCAGCAAGAAGTGCGGATCAGTCCGCTTGTCGTGTGGGATTTCGCGCAGCAGCGCTGGCAGTTTACCGGGCAAAAGCTAAGCGGACCGCTCAAGGACCATTTGACCGCCAACGGCGCAAGTGCGGAGCCCTTCCGCGCATTGGGGGTGTGGTAACGTGGACATGTTTTCGATGGCCATCGTGCAGTGGAGCGTCAAAGGCTTGCTGCTTGCATTCTGGATCGTCGGCTCGCTGATGCTCGTCCTGTTGTTCATTCGAGCGATGAATCGCTGGCTAACCCGGCGCATCCGGCTGCGGCTGTTGAATTATTTTTCGAGCATCCGGCGCGAGCCGCTCATCTCCCGTATCAAGGCGCTGCGCCATTTTGCCGATGAAATCGAGGTTGCCGACATTCGTCTCGGCCTGGAGCTGGTTTTGGCGTGCATGCTCATTTTGGCGCTTGTCGGCTTTTTCGGGGCGGATGCAGCCGTGCAAATGCTGCAGCAGCGCTTTGCCACCGGGACCGATCGGGACGCCGCTGCCCATGTCTGGGCTTTGAACGGCGTTATCGCGCTCCTGCTCGGGTCGCTTCCGTATTTTTACGTTCGTTTTCGCGTACAGCACAAGCGTCACCGGATCGCCTACCGGATGATTATGCTGGTGCAAAATGTTATCGGCCATTACCGGCCTCACCAGACGTTGGCCGACATGATCGTCAAAGCTTCCCCGACCATGCCGGGCGAGGTGCGCAGCGAATGGAGAAGGCTGGAGCTTGCGCTGCATATGCAGTCCGTGGACGAGGCGCTGTACGATTTTGCCCGCCGAATTCAGAATGAATGGGCCGACGATTTGGCTGACCTGCTGCTGATTGGGGCGCATTACGGCACGGACTTGACGGAATCGCTCCATCATCTCGTCGGCAAAATGCAGACGGCCAAGCGGCAGGAGGAAAACCGGCTTGCCATGATAACGGTATACCGGATCGGTACCTGCTTTATGGTCGCGTTCGCCTTTTTCGTCGTCGGTTTTAATATTTACGCGGACGGAGCCAACTATCGCCATTATTTCGTCGATCCTTCGGGTCAAATGCTGCTTCTGTTCTCGTTCATGGTTATGTTTATTTCGATGCTGCTGGTGATCCGGTCGGGGCAGCGCGCATTTTAGTTGAACGGGGAAGGCGGAATCAACATGTGGTGGCTGTATAAGCTGTTGTTCGTATGCCTGTTTGCCACGGGCAGCGCCATGCTGTGGCTATCGCTCGCCGGAACGTTTCGTTACGGACGGACAAGCCGCCTTGCGATGCTGCTCGAACGGGCCCGGAGCGCGGATCGGATTTCCTGGCTGCATGACAAGCGGCAGAAATCCCGGGAGGGGACAAGGGAGCGTGCTTTTCGCGAAAAGGCAAAGCTTGCCGGACTTCCTGCAGAGATGAGCTACGCACAGTTTCAGCTTTTGCGGCTCGCCGTGGCATTCGGTTTGCTGCTGATCGGTTTATGGACGATGCCTGCGGGGGGAATCGATCTGACGATGCTCCTTCGCATTCTGACTGCTGGTGTCTTCGGGTGGTTCATTCCTGTTCTGTATGTGTTAACGGCGGCCGCTCGCCGCAGAACCGGCTATATGATCGAAATTGCCAAGCTGTCTCACCGGCTCTCCGTTTGCGTGAGCGACAAAGCGGACATCCGGGAGCTGCTCATTCGCGCGAGCCGGACGTTGAAGCTGCTCAGGCCGCATGTGCAGGAACTAACGGTTCTGTGGGGGAAAGACCAGCGGGCCGCCATTTGGAGGTTCAAGGAAGCGGTCGGCATATCGGAGGTGTTCCCGCTGGTCAATGCGCTGGAGGCGATCAGCCAGGCGGATTCCAAGGCGGTTGTCACCGTGCTGAAGCAGCAAACCGCCGGCATTGAAGCGACATTGTCCTCCGAAATTAACCGCAAAATCGAAAACGCGCCGATCTGGATCAGCTTTTATATCATGATTCCGTTCAGCATCATCGTTATCTTGTTTTTGTACCCGTGGGTCGTGACGATTTCCAGCCAACTGCTGTCGAGCTTCCAGGGCTCTTGAGTTATGCAAAGGGGGGGGGGCAAACGATGTCCAAGATCGTGATTGCCGTGCTCATTACGGTCCTTATCGGGGGAGCGGCGCTGTTTGCCATTGGCAGACAGATCGTGCCCGCGACCGCTACGGCCGGCGTACAGACACGAATGCAAATCAACCAGGCGTTTCAATAAAACGAGTTCAGGGAAAGGAAGTCGATTGGAATGGGAAAATTAGTCGTTGCGTGCTTGCTCACTGTATTTCTCGGGGGCGTCGTCATTTACTTATCCGCCAACAAAATCGCTCCCGCTATCAGTTTGAAGGGTACTAACCTGAATACGAGCCTCACGACAGCCACCGTCAATCAGACCGACGGCACGATTTCTACGGCGGCGCCGTAAAGGAGAGCGGCATGAGTAAGCTGATCACACTTTGTTTGACCGTCGTTCTTATATTTGGCGTCTGTACTTATATTTTTAACCCCATGGGCGGGCAAGGCTTGAAGCAACAAGTTCGCGACGGACATACGACGCTGACGGGAACGGTGCGCAGCTTCGATTATGTCACGAATTGAAGGTGAAGCGGATGAATAGCGTTATTGCCTTTTGGCGGGAGGAGCGGGGGATGGCCAACGTGCTTGTCACCTTGTACGTTATGCCGGTCATGCTGTTTCTTTCGATGGCGATCGTTCCGTTCTTCGTGTACTCCATGAAGGCGGATCATCTGAATACGCTGGCGAACCATGCGCTGAAGGAAGCGGAGGCCGTCGGCTATGTAAGTCCGTCGATCATCGCAGCTACCAACGCGCGCTTAGCTCAACTGGGGATGGGAAGCGTGACAGTCGGTGGGACAGCTTATCCGTCCTATACGGGAAGTACCGATACGAAGGTGCTCCGGCATTCGGCGGACCCGACCATCAGGCTTGTACTGAAATACCCTGCACCCAATCTGACGCGTATATTGAGTGCCGTCGGCGGGAACGGAACGTCATCGACCCATGAAGGCTTTTACAATTTGGTTTTGTATGGAAAAAGCGAAGCTTACGAGTAGCGGTGCTGCAACAGAGTCGCATTGCAAGGTCGTCGGAAAGGGCGGTTGGTGTCCAGTGTCCATGAAAGGGTGGACAGGTTATTTGCTCAATGAGCGGGGCGGCGTGCATGTCCTCCTCTTCGGGTTGATGGGAATGATCTTCTCGGCTTTCGTCTGGGTAACGGCGTTCAACTGGATGCTCCAGACGAACAGCACCAACAAGACCAAATCGCTGCTGGATCACGCTACCCGTGCCGCAGCGCTCAATCTCATCCCGGCGGAGGCCGCCCTCGGGCGAATCGTGTGGGATCCGGGCAAAGGAACAGCCGATTTTTACCGTTATTTACAGTTGAATCTGAAGCTGGACGGCTCGCTGGTGCCTTTGCCCGGGAGCCACTTGAAAGAGCGGCTTATTGTCCATCGCCTGGAGCATGTGACAAACCCGTCTTATCCTTACGTCCTGTCTCGCTCGCTTACGCTGTACAGCGGCACCTCCGATGCGATCGTACGTCAGGTGCAGGTTACGATATACGGGCCGTCGATCGTCGCCATCATCGAAGTTCGGCAGCCCTTACTCGGCTACGGACGCCGCGAACCGATCGTATTAAGCAGCGTGGCCAGCATGAGATTCCGATAATATGGTTGAATAGGGGAGATAACCCACGTCATAATAAACCGGTTACAGAAGAATCGTATAATTGTTTCATGAACGAACACAATGGAAAAAAAGATAGGGTATGGCATGAATTTTCTCAGACGAATATTGAAACTGAACCTTCAAAAAGAAATATCGGGTCAATACACGAAAACTACAGATCGTTCCCCGCTATTGGTCGGGTCAGCCGGTGCGGCGGGAGCGGGCCAAAGTTATCCCAGCGAGGACTATGCCGAGCAGCCCCATCCCTATGGCCACGATGGCCCCAGCTCGCCCGTTGCCGGTGCCGAAACCACCGGTGGTTTTGACCAGATGCAGGCCAGCGAGGACTATACCGAACAGCCCCGCCCCTATGGCCACGATGGCCCCGGCTCGCCCGTTACCGGTGCCGAAACGACCGGAGGAACGGACCAGAGACAGCCCTCCAATGACCACGCTGATCAGCCCCACCACCGCGGCCACGAGGGTCTTGAGTCGACCGGGGGTTAATCCGTATCCGATATTACCGCTCGTCGCTTCAGCAGAGACAATAGTCGGCACAAGTAGAAGTGCACAAATCGTCACGAATGAAACTAGCTTCATTTTCATTTTTATTTGCTCCTCTTTTGTATTTGCAAACTGTGCTGATCCCAGCTAATCATTTTTCCTCTCCCTCCATCCATGGTTGGCTTGGATTAAAACTCCATTCGAACACTTCGTACCACCACGGTTTATACCTTGATTATTCATCTTTGAATCCCCTCCTTCGTTTGAGAATGATGTACACCATGCTGCCGCGTTCCTCTATGCTCAAACATACTTTATCAAGCTGATGTTAAGGACTTGTGGAGAACAGTTCCTTTTTACATGGTGATCATAATTTTGCTGGAAAAATAAGCTATAATACGAGTAAAACAGCAGAAAGAAGCGGGATTCAGATGGAAACGACGTTACTTCTGGTGGACGATGAAGTGAAAATGCTCGAGGCGATGGCTTCATATTTACAAAATGAAGGGTTTCGAATTGTAACCGCCACGACGGGCAAGGATGCGCTGACTGCAGCCCAAACGGCGTGTCCGGCTTTGGTTGTTTTAGACTGGATGCTTCCGGGAATGAGCGGAATCGATGTTTGCCGCGAGCTTCGGAATAAGGGCAATTATGGAATCATTATGTTGACGGCAAAAACAGAGGAGACGGATAAAATTGTCGGTTTGGAAGTCGGAGCCGACGATTACATGACAAAGCCCTACAGCCTAAGGGAGCTCACGGCGAGAATACGTTCCGTATTACGCCGCATTCAGGGTACATCCGAAGAAATTCAGATGATTATAAGGGGAGATTTGACGATTATCGAATCGAAATGCCAGGTCATGAAGGAAGGCGCGGAAGTTGTTCTTACTCCTACGGAATTCAAACTATTGATTGCTTTGGCCGCCAAACCTGGTATTGTATTCAGTCGGCTTCAACTGATGAAATCGGTCATGGAAGACGATTTCATCAACTACGAGCGCACGATCGACTCCCACATCAGCAACTTGCGGAAAAAGATCGAGAACGATCCGGCGATCCCCAAATATATTCAAACCGTGTTCGGATTCGGTTATCGATTCGGTGACAAGTTATGAACGTGCGGTGGTGCATCGGGGATAAACTGTTTGTCGCGATGGCGATTCTTGTTCTTTTTGTCACGGTGGGCTACTACGGAGCAACCCAAGGATACTTAAAGAATCGCTTTGAAGATTACTTCAAAGCAAAAACGACAGAGTTGGTTGAAATCTATTATAAGGAGCATAACAATTCTTGGGTAGGCATAGAGGAGCTGAAGATTTCAGACGAATTGGAGCAGCGAAATCCGGATCAACGCGAGATCGCGCTCTTGTCACCGGATGGCAGCACTTTATTTTTTAGAGGGTCGGGCGATCCCGAGTCGTTGATACGGCAGGGGAAATGGAATACCGTCGTGGTAAACGGAACAGTGGTCGGCACGATCTATGTAAATAGTTGGGAATCGTCCGAAGACCGTCTATTAAAAAAGTATATTCTGGACTCCATGCGCACCTCGAGTTTCAGAGTACCGGTCGTAACCGGGATCGTTGCATTGCTTCTTGGGCTGTGGTTAGTCAAAAAATTAACGCAGCCTCTGAATCGTCTCATCCCCGCCATACAAAAAATGGCAGACGGAAAGCTGCATAATCGCATTCCCGTGACAACGCGAGATGAATTCGGGAAAGTAACCGAAGCGCTCAATCATATGGCACAGCAGCTGCTTCGCGCAGAAGAGGCGCGGAAAAATTTGACGGCTGATGTGGCGCATGAATTGAGGACACCGCTTTCCATTATTCAATGTCAAATGGAATTGATGCAAGAGCGAGGGCGGGACATTCCTCCGGAAGCCTTATTGCCTTTGCAGGATGAAGTAATTCGTTTGTCCAAGCTTGTCGACGATCTCCACAAACTAACACTTGCCGAAGCAGGCAAATTGCAGCTGGACCGGTCGAAGGCCGATCTTGTTCCCCTTTTGGATCGGATCATCGATATGTTACATCCGGAAGCGGAAGAACGACATATCGACATTGTTCGTACATATCCGGTACAATCATTGAATGCGTTCGTCGATCCTAACAGGATGACGCAGGTATTTTATAATTTGCTGGTTAATGCCATGCGGCATACCTCGTCCGGTGGGAGGATTTCGATCCGTATTACGGATACTTTCCATCATGAGTTGCGTTATGCGGCCGTCGAAATTGCGGACACCGGGGTTGGCATTGCAGCGGAACGACTACCTTACCTTTTCGACCGATTTTATCGCGTTGAAGAATCACGTTCCCGTCATACGGGCGGCATGGGTCTCGGACTTGCCATTGCAAAAGAATTTGTCGAGGCTCATCAAGGCTTTATTTCGGTACAAAGTGAGGTTGGTCGTGTATGGTGCTACAAGATGTCAAGACAGTTATTTTGGTATAATTAAGGTGTGAATGAGTTCACAATGTTAATTAATGTTAATTGGTAAGCCTGTAAATCTTGATTCAGATCCAATCCTCGACTGGAAAAAATAAGAGGATAATCCCAGCGTCTCCGTACAGGAAGCTGTGGGCGTAGCCCAAGCGAAGGCGCGG
>NZ_CAJVAS010000012.1 GCF_910593845.1 Paenibacillus solanacearum
AAGCGCTGATTCGTAAAAACATTTTACCGATTCGACCCATTCGACCGGGACAGAAGAATACGCGTAAAATCCGTTATAAATCAGCCGTTAGCTTCGTTTACAGAGTAGCATAATTCGGTTCATCTGAACATTTTTTTTAGCGGATCGTCCATCCGCTTGTTTGCTGTACATTTTTTTCTTACTTGCCCACAAAAAACAAACGGCACAGGATATTTTCCCCATGCCGTTTCAGATTCATTTGCTATTCACGATCTTGTCTCTGAGTTTAACTTAATGACATTGGCTGAGCGCCTCCTCTTTTTTTATTTTTCGAAGCGGGTTCGTTTGGCCCTTCGTCTTCTTCGTGCCGAAGGCCTGTTGACCACTTTGCAGCAAGCGGTGAACATAACGTGTTTCTGATAAATGGTTGGTCATGGTGCATTTGAAGGGACATAGGTGCAGGAAGGGAATCGGTCATTTGTTTGCAGGCTTGCAGTGGTACAGTGAATCCCCGGTGTGCGCGAATCAGGTGCGCCTGGCGGTACTGTGCGACGATGGTCGGTCGAACCCATCGATTGAGTCGAATTGGGTGAACTGGTTGAACTGGTCAACCCCGGAACCCCGGAACCCCGGAACCCCGGAACTCCAGAATCCCATAAAACTCGTTCGAACTTGTTGACTCCCACGCAGTTCGTGGAACTCGATTATTAATTGCACAAATCAAACTAATTTCTACTAAAAACGCTCAATATGAGAAAATAATTGGGAAACCGTACTATTCAGAGGCCTTCCCCTTTGAATTGTTCGATTTCACTACTCCGTTGGATAAACGTCTGAAAACAGGGTAAAAACGTTCGGTTTTCCAAACAAATTATGGGTTATCCCCTATTAGAAGCGTGTAGACGTAGTGGGCGAAATGAAGGGAGATATTTTGCTAAGAGACGTATGTATCGAGAGGGTGAAGCGATCAGTACTATGTATGGGTGAGGAGTGGAGGTATGTAACCTAGAGACAAAGATCTGTGCAAGGAGAGGGCGTGCTCAGAGACATGAGTATGTGCAGGGAGAGAGGGCGTGTGCTCAGAGACATGAAGTATGTGCAGGGAGAGAGGGCGTGTGCTCGAAGACATGAGTATGTGCAGGGAGGGAGGGCGTTGTGCTCGGAGACATTGGATATGTACGAGGAGGTGGGGGCGTGTGCTCAGTGCCAGAGTTTACGTAGGGAGTGAAGGCATGCAGCCCATAGGCACAGGTAGACACAAGGATAGAAGCGAGTAACTCAGCGCTGCTTGCAAAGAAGGAGCGGCCTCAATCCAGAGTGCGGCAGTTGCCGATCATATCGCACCCAGGAGTGAGGCGAAGCGCCCCTTTCGATGTTTGCGCGTGGTGTTCAATTCAGTGCGCAGAAGGCTGAATGCATCATCCGCTAAAATGTGACCATCGGGGTTGAATGATCATCCCGCCAATATCCATGTGCTCATCCCCGCACATGTTGCATTTTATCCGGGTTTCGGACCAAATAAATGCGATGTACCCGAGGGCCGAGCAGTTCGAACAGCATGACGCTGTAGGGCTGGCCGTTGTACATCATGACAACGCCGGGAGAGCCGTTAATAACAGCCGGCCTAGGGGTCATATGGTCGGGGCGCTTCGAGTTGACGCCGAGCAGGAAGGCGGCTACGCGGTCGGCGCCAAGGATCGGGCGCATCGCGGCGCGTACTTTGCCGCCGCCGTCGGACAGCAGGACCGCGTCCTCGGTTAGGAGGTGAAGGAACTGCTCCACGTCGCCGGTATCGACCGCTTGAAGAAATCCGCGGACGAGCGGCGCCGTCGTCCGGAGCTCATTCGGCGGTGCGAGTGGCCGCTCCGTTTCCAGCTTCTCCTTGAGACGGCTGAACGTCTTGCGGCAGGCGGCCTCGCTGCGGCTGAGCATGTCGGCGATGTCCTTGTAGTCGTAATCGAACGCCTGCCGCAAGACGAAGATCGCTCGTTCCGTAGGGTTCAGCCGTTCGAGCAGCAGCAGGAGCGCAAACGAAATATCGTCGTTGCGCTCCGCCAGCCACGAAGGGTCGTCGCTCGGCGAGGCGGTGTCATAAAGCAGCGGTTCGGGCAGCCAAGGACCGACGTACTGCTCCCTTCGCACACGAGCCGACTCCAGGTAATCAATGCAGCGCCGGGTGACTGCTTTGCACAAATAAGCTTTTGTGTTGTAAATCGCATCCGTGTCCAGCTTTGGAACCATAAGGAACAAATCATGTACGATATCCTCTGCTTCCGACACCGTGCCGAGCATCCGATAGGCGATAGAAAACAGCAGCGGCTTATAGTCTCGATACCATTGTTCTACGGGTGGCTGTGACATGCGGGAGCCGCTCCTTTCTTGATTTCGAATTGCGATAAACGTCATGGCCGCGTCGCGCTTGCGACCCTCTTTCTGACTACTAGCTTCAGCGCGGAAAGTAGAGCCCGAGAAGCGGACCGGTTGCCTGCCCCGAAGAAACGCGGGATTCGAGAAACGGACCGGTTGCTTGCCGCCGAAGAAACGCGGGAACCGAGGAGTTGACCGATTACTTGCCGCCGAAGAAACACGGGACCTGCGGAGTAGACTGGCCGTCTAGCGCCGAAAAAGTACGGTGCTAGACGGCTCTCTTGCAGCCATAGTGATTGAAGCGCACCTGAGAAGTTGGCTGAGAAGCGGGCAAAGACATCTCACGGCCAAGAAGCTCCCCTAACGGCTTAAAACTGCGCTGTACGCGAAGGGCGAGGGCCGCTACCGCCTGCGGTGGGCCAACCCCGCGTCTTGCTCGCGGCCATCAGGCACATCGCGAAGCTGCGCGAGGATGAGATCCGCGGCCGTCTTGGCGCTGGCGCAGGATGCATCGACGAGCAGCGCTTCGCCGCCGACCCAGTCGCCCGCCGCGTAAAAGCCGGGAACGCCGGTGCCGTCGCAGGCGAGCCGGCCGCGTTCCCCGCCCGCATCGGCGGTAGGCAGCGCGTGCATGACCGTCACATGTGGCAAGTAGCGCCGCGTGACGACGCGATCACGCCAGCCGGGCTGCAGCAGGTCGAGCATGTGCTCCAGCTCGGCCAGATCCCGGTCCGCGTCGGCGTCTTCGTCGACGCTCAAATATTTGGCGGCATGTACCACCGCATGGCCCGGCTGATCCGTCAGCGCCGCGGCCTGCGAATGGTTGGAGAAGTACAGCGGCCGATCGAGTCCGAGCGCGAAGCCGCGGCTGGGCTGCGGCAGCGAGGCCAGCACGAGATCGAGGCAAGCCGCCTGCACCGGCCGCTCGGCGGCGGCGGCTTGCAGCGGGGCGGAAGCGCCGTCGCCGAGCAGCGCAGCCGTCTCTCGCGGGCCAGCGGCGGCCAGCACGCTGCTTGCGCGGAGCGCGCGGCCCCCGGCCAGCGCCACGCGCAGCTGCGGCAGCGCCCCGTCGACGGCGAGCGCTTGCGCGCCGGCGGCGATGACAACGCCGAGCTGCTCGGCGCGCTCGCGCAACTGCCGGACGGCGGACTGCCAGCCGCCGTCGAGATAGAGCACGCCGCCGCGGCTCATGCGGCGAAGCGCCGTACCGGCGCTGATCTTGGCCGGATCCGCGCTATAGGTAGACAAGCGGGCCAGCATGGTCAGCAGCTCGCGTACCTTCACGCTGCGGATACGGGCATGAAGGAAATCGGCAAGCGAGGTCCGGTCCCACGCAGCCGTATCCATGCGGCCAAGCCCGGCGAAGAAGGCGGCGAACTCCGTCTTTTCCTTGAAGCCAAGCAGGGAAGTCGTGAACAGCTTCCAAGGGCTTCCCGGCAGCTCGGTTAATTGGCCTTGCTCGATCAGCTGGGCGTTTTGCAGGGCAAGCGGCTTGCCCTGGGGCTCGATGCCGAGCGCGTTCCAGATGCGGCTTGCTTCCGCATTCTGATAAAGGGCATGAGGGCCGAGATTCAGCAGGCCGCCGTCCCGCTCCGTCGTCTGCGCCCGGCCGCCGAGCCGGGTTGCTTTTTCAAGGACGATCACCCGTTTTTTCTGGCTGCCAAGCAGGACAGCGGCCGTAAGACCGGCTAACCCGCCTCCGATAATGACGGCATCCCAATGCGTCTGTTCCCAATCGGCACTCCAATTCGCGTTTGCGCTCATGTTCGTTCCACCCTTTGCACGTTAATGTACATAAGACGGAGCAGCTTCCTATTTTGTGACCCCGCTTCTTAACTAAGGGGAAACTTGCCAGTGTGTGGGTCCCAAGTGCAGGTTGCAGCGCATCGCACGGGCGATCGAACGAGTTACCGGGAGGCGTCGAATTAACTATATAGTAGCATGAAAAGCTTGCTATTTCGCGCCGCGCTTACTAAAATGTGAATAACTTGCAGGACGGAAACGGAAGGAAGGCGTCAGAGGATCATGAGTGAACAGCAGCCATGGGATCAACAATTGAGCCGCATGCTCATTTTGGACCGAAGCGGAGATTTCGGGGAGACGGATGTACTGTACCCGTTTGCGCTGGAGGAACTGCTATGCCGGCATGTCGGCGAGGGCGGTGCCCCGCTGCTTCATCTATGGAGACACCCCCGTGCGTTCGTGATGGGCCTGCGGGACAGCCGTCTGCCGGGAGCGGCCGAAGCGGCTTCATGGCTGGAAGCGCAGGGCTATACGGTGGCGGTGCGCAATTCCGGCGGCGCGGCGGTTCCGCTCGATCTCGGCGTGGTCAACGTATCGCTCGTCTTGCCGAAGGTGCGTCAGGGCGACATCGACTTTCATCAAGATTTCGAACGGATGTACGAGCTCATCCGGGAGGCGCTGCGGGAAACGGGTGCAGGCGTGGATAAGGGAGAAATTCAGGGGGCGTACTGTCCCGGAGATTACGACTTGTCCATCCGCGGGCGCAAGTTTTGCGGCATTGCCCAGCGCCGTCAGGCGCATGCTTATGTCGTGCAGGCATTCATCGTCGCATCCGGCTCCGGCGAGGCAAGGGCGGAGCTGGCGCGCGGCTTTTATGAAAGAGCCGCGGGGGACGCTGTCATGCCCGTAACAGCCTCATCCGCTGCGAGCTTCCCGCAAGTATCGGCCGGCAGCATGGCCAGCCTGGAGCAGGTGGCCGGGCTGGACGGCGCGCAGGCGCCTGTACAGTTCGCCGAAGCGGTGAAGCGGGTCGTTCGGCAGCGTCAGACGCAGGAAGGCTTGCAGTCCGCAGCCGAGCGGCTGTGGCTGCCGGGCCGGCAGCAGGTGGTAGACATGATCGATACGCTGCGAACGCGGTACGGGATCAAACAGTAAATGGCGAGCAGGAAGCCGGGCGGTCAATCGACCGCGGCTCCTGCTCTTTTTGCGCTGCGCGGCTGCCGGGGGACTTGCAAGCTTTCGCAGGTGTACGCGATGAATTCTTGCGAAGCGTAAGACAAGTACTGATCCTTCTGCCAGCTGATCGCCAAATGCCATGGAATCGACGGCTCGATTAAGGGGATGGCCCTGACTCTGTCCTGATCGAGCAGCCGGCATATGGTGCCGGGCAGCAGCGCGATGCCGAAGTTTTCCGCGACCATTTCGCTGATGAAGTCCCACTGGGAGCTTTCGCAAATGACCGTCGGTTCAAACCCTGCCTTCCGGCATTCCGCCGGAATCACCTCGTGCAGATGAAATCCTTCCCGGAACAAGATGAAGGATTCGCAGCGAAGATCGGAGAGGGTTACCGTCTCATGCGCGGAAAACGGATGCGAGGGATGGACGAGAAGCTGCAGGTCGTCATTGACGATGGCAATGCAGTCGAACGCGTCCAGACTAACGGGAAGGGCCAGAACGGCCAGATCCAATTCGCCTTGCTGCAGCTCCTTCTCCAGACTTTTCGACCCGTCTTCGATAATTTTAATATGAATGCCGGGGTATTTTTGGTGAAAGCCGGAGATGACTTTGGAGAAAAACCGCGCCCCTGTCATCGGCGGAATGCCGAGCCGGATCGTCCCTGTCTTCCTGTTTTTTATCGCGTCCAGCTCGTTGGCGATGCTCTGGAGCGATTGAAGGATCGCCTGGCCTTGCCGGAAGACGACTTGTCCCGCGTCCGTCAGCTCCAATTTTCGTTTCGTCGATCGCAGCAGCAGGTCTGTTCCAACCTCTTCCTCCAGGTTTTTGACCATTTTGCTTATCGTCGGCTGCGAAACGAACAGCTTCTCGGCCGCTTTGGAGAAACTTCGATGCTTGGCCACTTCTACAAAATATTGCAAATGCCGGATATCCAACCGATTTCGCCTCTTTTTATATATAGATAATAGCTATATTATATATTCGTTTTATTCATTTTACACATAAAAAATGCAGCATTATACTAGGTACTATGTTTCGCGGAACCAAAACAAAACTACAGCCGTGAGGCGGTTATCCCGCGGCTGCCGATTGGGGTCATACACCATGAGAATTGCCACTATCGTTATTGCCCGTCTGATGCCGGCATGGATTATTGTCTTTGCGGCGGCAGGCGTATTTTTTTCCGAACGTTTCGTCCGTTGGGGGAGCGCCACCGGTCCCGCGTTAGGACTGGTGTTGTTTCTGATGGGATTGACGATGGACCGAAGCCGCCTCGGCGGACTGCTCAAGCATCCCAAAATCCCGCTGCTCGGTTCGCTAGGCAAATGGCTGATCGGGGCGGCGGTTTCCGTAGCGGTCGGCTTGCTGTTCTTCGGTTTTTCCGAATTTTATTACGGCATCGTGATGGCGGGCATCGTTCCGAGCGGAACGTCGGCGAATCTGAATGCGCTGATCGGGCGAGGCGATTTGGCCCTAAGCATTACGATGTCGGCTTTCGATACGCTGGTCGGCCCGCTGCTGACGCCGCTGTTAGCCAAATGGCTGATCGGCTCCGCCGTTCATTTCGATTTTTGGTCGTTTCTATGGAAGATGATGAAGATCGTGTTCCTGCCGCTTATGACCGGCATGGTGCTGCAACGCTTCGTTCCGCGAGCGGGGCTGGCGATGAAGCCGTACGCTTCGATCCTGTCGGCCCTATCACTGTACGTGGTCGTCATCGGCGTGGCCGCCGGGGGCAGCGGTTCGCTGCTGCAGCATGCCTCCGTCCTGCCGAAACTGTTCGCGGCGGTGAGCTTGCAAATTGTGCTGCAGATGGCTGCGGGGTATGCTTACGCGGTATGGATCGGCTGCGGCGATGCGGAATGCAGGTCGATGCTGTTCGAAGTGGGCATTTGCAATACGGCTTTATCCACCGTCCTCGCCAATGATGCGTTCGGCCCGCTCGCCGGACTGGCTTCGATGGCGAATATGGTGTGCAACCTGACGCTGGGCAGTCTGGCCGCGGTCATATTGAGCTCTGTTCCGCTGCGGACGCCGCGCCATCGGCAGACCGTCTTAAGCTGAACCAGCTGAATGCGAGCCTATGCCAGACTGGACGATTAGTCTACCAGCCTGCCAGTGTGCCGGTCTGCGAGACTATCGCCGTCAGATCGGCGGGCACGCGCTGCACTACCCGCCATTCCAGAGCCGTGGATTCATAAAAAAGAGGCCGAACCGATTACGCATCCGGCTGGCCTTATTACATTGAAGAGACGCTTCGGATCCCGCCCTAATGCGGTGTCGAAGCGTTTTTTGCGCTTTGTCGTTATGACGACGCCCTTTCGCTGCTCTATGGCAGATGCCTTGGCAACACCGCTTGCGCTTTTCCGCCGCCTGCCAAGGAAACAAACGGGTTCCTTGCCGCTGCCCGGACGAATCGCATTCCGCCCGTTCATCCCAAAAAACGCTGGAGCATCCAGGGCAGCTCCTTTTGCCAGAAGCCCCAAATATGTTTGCCTGGCTTCTCCGTATATTCGGGACAGCAGCCTTTGGCGGCCAGCGCCAGTCTTGTCGCACGGTTTTCCGCAAGAAAATCGAATGTGCCCCGTTCCGTGTTCACTTCCGTTTCGTCCGTGCCAATCAGTTGAACGACCGTTAACCAGGACAAGTCCGTTTCCTGTTCGATGCGGTCCCGCGTCGATTGTAAAAATGCGCCGGATAAGGATATAACGTTGCAAAAAAGGTCACGATAATCTAAGGCGAGGTGCAGGGAAACCGTCGCCCCCAGCGAGTCTCCCGCCACAATCCGTTCTGCGGCGGCAGGGCGCACCGGATACCTGCCCTCAATATAAGGAACGAGCTCCTCGGCGAAAAAACGGCAGTACGCGGCGAACCGCTCGCCTTCCGGCGCATATTCGGAGGTGCGGATCGTTTTGTCGACATCGACCCCGACGATGATGGCCGGCTCTGCGCCTTCGTCGAAAATAAGACGGTTCATCGTCGTGGCGATGCGCCCGAAATTGAAAAAGTCTTCGCCGTCCTGGCAATAAACGACAGGGTACGACAAAAGCTCGTTATACCCTGGCGGCAAGCAGACCCGAACCGATCGGGAGCTGCCGAGCACGGCGGAAGGTACGGCCTCTTTGACAATCGTTCTTTTATAATAATGCTGGTCATCCAATGGAATTCCTCCTTGTAAGGTACGCTGGCTTCGGACGCGCAGCATATTTGCTTGCCGCGGCAGCTATGGTTCCGTGCAAACGGAAGCCCGCAACAGATCAAAGCGCAGCCGCAGTTGTTGAAAATAATGGAAGGCGCGGTTCGAGGAACGTCTGCTTCCTCTCCAAGGATCTGCGGCGGACAAAACGGCAAGCCGCTGTGGCCAAGGTTGATGCGCCGGGCTTTTTCGGACGGATTCAGCGTATGAGAACGATGCGCGAAACGTCCGGTTTGCAGGTATTGTATTATAATAGTTTTGTCGTTTTTCTTAAACTGTACTATATAATTTACAAAACTGTTATAGTTCTATTCATGGGACAAAATCATATTTTTCAAGTAAGTTCTTGTGCTTGGAACAAAAACAGGTTTATAATACTACTATAACAGAAAGTCTGATTTTTCGACATTCCAATCCAAATCTATCGTTGAGGTGAATATTGAAATGAGCAAGCCGTATGAAGTGGCGGTACAAGAAGCGAGCAAGCCGCATGAAGTGTTTGTTCAAGCGGTGAAGCCTTTGTCCGTACTGGCGACCGATGGTACTGTAGTGAATCCCGATGAAATGCCGAAGCTCACCGATGAGCAGATGAAAGAAATCATGAGACGCATGGTGTTCACCCGTACATGGGACCAGCGCGCGGTCAACTTGACCCGTCAAGGCCGTCTCGGCTTCTACGCACCGGTTTCCGGACAGGAAGCAACGATGGTGGGAAGCGAATTTGCGCTCAATAAAGACGATTTTATTTGCCCGGGGTATCGCGACATGCCGCAAATCGTGTGGCACGGTCTGCCGATGTACCAGGCGTTCCTATATTCCCGCGGCCATCAGCATGGCGGACAAATTCCTGCCGATGTGCACGTTCTTATGCCGCAGATCATTATCGGCGCGCAAATTTTGCATGCAATGGGCGTTGCCATGGCATTCAAGAAAAAGGGCGAGAAGCGCGTAGCGATTACGTATACGGGCGACGGCGGCTCCTCCGAGGGCGATTTCTACGAAGGCCTGAACTTTGCCGGCGCGTTCAAGCTGCCTGCGATTTTCGTCGTGCAAAACAACGGCTATGCGATTACGACGCCGTTCTCCAAGCAAACGGCTGCAGAATCCGTTGCGCATAAAGCGGTTGCCGCAGGGATCAAAGGCGTGCAGGTTGACGGCATGGATGTGCTGGCGATCGTCAAAGCGGTTCAGGACGCTGCCGAGCGCGGCCGCAACGGAGAAGGCGCTACGCTGATCGAAGCGATTACGTACCGGTTCCTGCCGCACTCGATGTCCGGCGACGACCCGTCCAAATACCGCACCAAAGAAGAAACGGCTGAATGGGAGCAAAAAGACCCGCTGCATCGTTTCCGCGAGTTCCTCACGAAGAAAGGCCTCTGGTCGGAAGCGGAAGAAGCGGCTGTCGCAGAAGACGCGAAGAACACGGTTGCCGAGCAGATCAAGAAAGCGGAAGAAACGGAAAAAATGACGGTTCCGGGCTTGATCGACAGCATGTTCGAAACGACGCCGCCGCATCTGGAAGAGCAAAAAGCGGACTACTTAGCGTAGAGGAAAAGGAGAGGGACAATCAGCCATGGCACAAATGACTATGATACAAGCGATCAAGGACGCGATGCGTGTAGAGCTTCAGCGCGATCCTAACGTGGTAATATTCGGTGAAGACGTCGGTAAAGTGGGCGGGGTGTTCCGCGCGACGGAAGGGCTGCAAGGCGAGTTCGGCGAGGATCGCGTATTCGATACGCCGCTGGCCGAATCCGCTATTGGCGGGATGGCTGTCGGGATGGCGACGCAAGGCTTCCGTCCGATTATGGAAATTCAGTTCATCGGTTTTATCTTCGAGGCGTTCGACCAGATCGCCGTTCAGGCTGCGCGTCTGCGTTACCGTTCCGGCGGCCGCTACAACGCGCCGATTACGATCCGCACGCCGTTCGGCGGCGGGGTAAAGGCAGCCGAGCTGCATACCGATTCGCTTGAAGGGCTGATGGTGCAAACGCCGGGGATTAAGGTTGTCGTACCTTCCAATCCGTACGATGCGAAGGGACTGTTGATCTCCGCGATCCGCGACAACGATCCGGTCTTCTTCATGGAGCATCTGAACTTGTACCGCTCGTTCCGCGCGGAAGTGCCGGAAGGCGAATACACGGTGCCGATCGGCAAAGCAAACGTCGTGCGCGAAGGCTCTGACGCCACGATCATTACGTACGGCGCGATGGTGCACACCTCGCTGAAGGCAGCGGAAGAAATCGAGAAAACCCGCGGCGCCAAAGTCGAAGTTATCGACCTGCGCACGCTGATACCGCTCGATATCGACACGATCGTCGAGTCGATCAAAAAAACAAACCGCGCGATCGTCGTGCAGGAAGCGCAAAAAACGGCCGGCATCGCGGCGGAAGTGATCGCGCAAATCAACGAGAAGGCGATCCTTCACCTCGAAGCGCCGGTGCTCCGCGTTACGCCTCCGGATACGGTGTATCCTTTTGCGCAGGTTGAGGATCAATGGCTTCCGAATCCGGCCCGCATCGTCGCGGGATTAAATAAAGTACTGGACTTTTAATATAAAGAAGCGAAGGAGGGTGAGAAGCAATGGCTACATTCGAATATCGATTCCCGGAATTGGGCGAAGGCATTCATGAAGGCGAGATCGTCAAATGGCATGTGAAGCCGGGCGATAACGTGAACGATGAAACGATTTTGATGGACGTGCAAAACGACAAGTCGACCGTGGAAGTACCTTCCCCGGTTGCCGGTAAAATCGTTGAGCTGAAAGTGAGCGAAGGCACCGTCTGCACGATCGGCGACGTCATCGCGATTATGGAAGTGGAAGGCGCAGTGCCGCAGCAAGCGGGCGGCCACGGACATGAAGCCGCTGCAGCGCCGGCGGCTCCGGCTCCGGCAGCGCCTGCCGCACCGGCTGCATCTGCACCGGCGGCTCCAGCATCTGCGCCGGCAGCAGCTCCCGCCGCGCCAAGCGGCCGGGTTGTGCTCGCGACGCCGAGCGTGCGCAAGCTCGCGCGGGAGAAGGGCGTGAACATCGCTGACGTGTCTGCCACCGGCCGGAACGGCCGCGTGACACGCGAAGATGTTCTTGGCTTTGCCGCAGGCGGCGGCCAAGCGGCGCCTGCAGCGGCTGAGGCTGCTGCACCGGCAGCCGAAGCAAAACCAGCAGCGGCTGCAAGCACCGCGGCTGCGGCTGTGGGCGGCGAGCGCGTCGAAGAGCGCGTGCCGCTGAAGGGCATCCGCAAGGCGATCGCGAACGCGATGGTCAAGAGCGTCTATACGGCGCCGCATGTGACGCATATGGACGAGGTCGACGTGTCGCTGCTCGTTAAGCTTCGCGAGAAGGCCAAGCCGGTCGCCGAGAAGAAAGGCGTCAAGCTGACTTACCTTCCGTTCATCGTGAAGGCACTGGTTGCGGCAGCGCGCCAATACCCGGCGATGAATGCGATGATCGACGAAGAGAAGCAAGAGATCGTGTACAAGAAGTACTACAACATCGGAATCGCAACGGACACGGAGCAAGGTCTCATCGTTCCGGTCATCCAGGATGCGGACCGCAAAAGTATTTGGACGATCGCCGAAGCGATCAAAGATTTGGCTACCCGCGGACGCGACGGCAAGCTCGGTCCGAGCGAGCTGAGGGGTTCCACGCTGACGATCACTAACATCGGCTCGGCAGGCGGCATGTTCTTCACGCCGGTCATCAATTACCCGGAAGTGGCGATCCTCGGCACCGGACGTATTACGGAGAAGCCGGTGGTGAAAAACGGCGAGATCGTCATCGCTCCGGTCATGGCGCTCTCCTTGAGCTACGACCATCGGATTATCGACGGCGCGACAGCGCAAAACTTTTTGAACTATATCAAGCAGTTGCTGGCCGATCCGGAACTGCTTGTCATGGAGGTGTAACCTGCTATGGTAGTTGGAGACGCATCGGTTGAAATTGACGTTCTCGTCATCGGCGCAGGTCCCGGCGGGTATGTGGCGGCCATTCGTGCCGCCCAGCTCGGCAAAAGCGTACTGATCGTAGACAAAGCCGAGCTCGGCGGCGTCTGCTTGAACCGCGGGTGCATTCCTTCGAAAGCTTTGATCTCCGCGGCGCATCAATATGAGGTGGCCAAGCATGGCGAATCGATCGGCATCGTAGCCGACAACGTAAAAGTCGATTTCGCTAAAGTGCAGGAGTGGAAAAGCGGCATCGTCAAAAAGCAAACCGGCGGCGTCGGTATGCTGCTTAAAGGCAACAAAATTCAAGTGTTTAACGGCGAGGCGCTGTTCATCAACGATCATGAAGCCCGCGTGTTCAACGATAACGAAACGGCTCGCTACCGTTTCAACCACTGCATCATCGCGACCGGCTCCCGGCCGATCGAGCTCAAGGCGTTCCCGTTCGGCAAACGCATCCTGTCTTCGACGGAAGCGCTCAGCTTGTCCGAGCTTCCGAAGAGCATGGTCGTTATCGGCGGCGGCTACATCGGCATCGAGCTGGGCCAAACGTTCGCGAAGTTCGGGACGAAGGTCACCGTACTCGAAGGCTCCGATTCGATCCTTCCGGGCTTCGAGAAGGAGCTGTCCCAGCTCGTAGCGCGCAACTTGAAGAAGTCCGACGTCGAGATCGTCACCGAAGCGCTGGCACAAGGCTGCGAGCAGACGGATAACGACGTGACGGTGACTTACACGGTCAAAGGCGAAGAGAAGAAAGTAACGGCCGACTACGTGCTTGTCACGGTTGGACGCCGCCCGAATACGGACGGCGATCTTTCCCTCGAGCTCGCCGGTGTGGAAGTCGGCGAACGCGGTCTGATCAAGGTGAACGAGAAGGGCCAGACGAGCGTGCCGCATATTTATGCGATCGGCGATATCGTGCCAGGTCCGGCGCTCGCTCACAAAGCTTCGTACGAGGCGAAGGTAGCCGCCGAATCGATCGCAGGGCTGCCTAGCGTCGTGGATTACAAGGTCATCCCGGCCGTTGTCTTCTCCGATCCGGAAATTGCCGGCGTCGGCTTGAGCGAAACGGAAGCGAAGGCGAAAGGCATTAACGTTGTCATTGGCAAGTTCCCTTACGGCGCGAACGGACGCGCGCAGTCGATGAACGCGACGGACGGCTTCGTGAAGCTTGTCGCCGACAAAGACAGCGGCCTGCTGATCGGCGCGCAAGTCGTCGGGGCGGAAGCGTCGAATCTGATCGCGGAGCTGACGCTCGGCATCGAGATGGGCGCGACCTTGGAAGATATCGCGCTCACGATTCATGCGCATCCGACGCTTGGGGAAATTACGATGGACGCGGCCGAAGGCGCACTGGGCCATCCGATCCATGTATTAGGCAAGTAAAACAAATGGTTGTTGCAAAGCCCGCATAGATGAGCCGGGACTCCATTTCGGAGTCTGCCCGCACGGCTCATCCGCGGGCTTTTGTTGTGTTTGTGGGGTTGTCGCGTTACAAAGCAAAGTCCAAGTTGAGAATACCCCAACTTGGACGAGAGCTGAACACTTTATTTTACTATCGACTCGGAATCATCTATGTTCTTAGTGAATTGATGCGGATGTGACGCTTCCTCAATATTTTTTAATGCCCAATGGGTTGACGGTACATCACGCCACGTGGAGATTGTCCAATCTTGTGAACCGCGTTTTAGGATCTTGTTCATCATTGTGACAGCTTCGGCGCGAGTCAGCGGTTTATCAGGCTGGAAAGAACCGTCAGGCAAGCCTTCGATTATACCTGCTTGTTGGACATTGGAGATGTCCTTCTCTGCCCAATGACCTAAGGTGTCATTAAAGGTCGCATTCGCATCTTCTTGCAATTCCAGCCAGTGCCTTACGATTGTGGCCATCTCCGCTCTTGTGATGGACTGTTCCGGGTTGAATGTTTCGTCAGGGTAACCAACCATAAGACCTTTGGAGCTTACATAGCGGATCGCCGGCTGTGCCCAATGATTTGCAGATACATCCGAGAACATGAGGTCATGGCCATCTTCGCGTGTTGCTCCAGCCTCAATACGATACAGAATCATCGCCATTTCCGCTCGGCTGACCCCTCTATCAGGCTTGAACGTTTGATCAGGGTATCCTTCCATATAAGCATCATGATGCTTCGACGCTTCCTTTGTCTTAAGGTACTCTCCCCATCCCTCCATGTTCAGAATGGTAAAGGTGCTGAATTTATTAACTCCGAATTTCAACCCCAGCTGACCGCCCGAATAGTCGACCACTTCAGGCTTTACCAACTGACGGTCGCCATCGCTATGCTCGATGAAAATAACGAGGTCAGCTAAGAAGGCTTCACGCTCTTGTTCGTCTGTAGGCAGCGTAACATTCCGTAAGGGCAGTACGATATCAACCGCTCGACTGGAAAGATTCGTTTCGATGGTCATTGGACGGGCAACAACTTGAATACGGTTATCGCCAGCGACTTCTTTCACCATCTGTTCAACTCTGGCCCGTTCCTCGACCTCGGTGCGCTGTGTTTC
Source organism: Paenibacillus solanacearum (assembly GCF_910593845.1). Taxonomy (GTDB): domain Bacteria; phylum Bacillota; class Bacilli; order Paenibacillales; family NBRC-103111; genus Paenibacillus_G; species Paenibacillus_G solanacearum. Next base: position 14,929 of record NZ_CAJVAS010000012.1, read on the forward strand.
ATCCTTGATCGGAACTACTCGGAAGTACAGATTATCCGTTAATCCTTGCAGTGAGTCGTTAGGAATGACGATTTTGGCATTATCCGTATAGATCTCGAGGTTTAATCCGCTGCTTGCTAACTCAGCAGCTGATTCCCGAGGGATCGTAATATCAAGCTGTGATACTTCGTCGTTCGGATCTGGTATCACGATACGTACAGTCTTTTGTCCGGATGCTTTGGCATTCTCAACCGTTTCCTTGGCTTGATCTGCGTTGAATGTGACTTCATCTCTTTTGGTTCCATCGGTATTCATTGTGCGTTTGATCGCAGCGGAGGATACCACCGAACCATTGCCCGTATCCACAATAACAGAAATCTCTTCGGTTACATCAGGAGAGGTATCGTTGTCCTGTACTGGTTCTGATACGATAAATGACATTTCTAGTTGATTGGAGACAATAGATTCGGGAGCGACAGTCTGTTCTTCAACCGCAGCCAAGCCAAACTCCGGTATGCCGAGAAAAATGAGAAATAGCAGTACTACTGCTAGCCTTTGAGTGAGTTTGTTCATCAGCGTATTCATTTTAGCTTAAAGCTCTGGAATAGGTCATTGTCTTCTCAGTTTCCGAAAATTGTGTTCCTTCTCCATCCGAATCCATCTTAACAGTCACATCGAATTGTTGAGCTCCGGAGTAAGTAAGATTGTACAGAATAATATCATGAATTCCGCTTGAATTCACAGATGAAATCGGCAAGGTCAGGACTTTTGTTACAGGGTTATAATGTTGTGCTGTGATGGGTGCAGTCCCGGAGCCATACGAATAAGTACCATACTCATTACCGACTAAAATAAGATTGTTTATCCCCTTACTCAAATCGATCGTAAGCACTCCATTCGCAACATCGTCCGTAGAGCTGTACTGTAATTTGGCCCCAATCCCCATAGGTATGGGTGTTTTACCAGCAGTTACCCAATAAGGATGAAACACCGATAAAGAAATATCGGATGGAACCGAGCTGGGCGCTGCGTTATCCTTTACCGCGATCAATTTGGCGGAAAAGGGCGCTCCGGCCGTTGTATTGAAGGTGACATTAAATGTGCCCGAGGTCGCTAGGGTAGCGGATCCTATCGTAAGTCCTTCTTGTAATACATAATAGGTGCTTCCCGTTACTGTGAAAGATCGCGCAGGCACGCCGCCGACGGTTAAGCTGCTCACTGCCGATGCGCTAGCGGCAGGAACCTCCAGCAGGACTCCGACGGTTTGCGCTGCAACATTGCCTCCTGTAATCTCAGTGCCCGGGTTCACGTAATAAGTGACGTCTTGTCCCACGTCCTTCTTCGCATTAACGTCTTTCTTCGCCTTTTGGGAAGCCGCGGCATCCCATGAAAGAGTAATCATATTTTCGTTCAAAACATTCGAAGTCACATTAAATTGCAATTGCAGGTTGTTCCCGATCAAATTGTTGGAAGTTACACTGGACTCGGTAACTGCTGCAGATGTCGGTGTCGCTAACGAACTGATCAGACAAGTTGATAATACGGCTGCTACAGCTGCTTTCTTAAACGCTTTTGCTACTAAATTCACGGATCTCATTCCTTTTTTGGTTGGATTTCGACATAATTCCTCATGTTTCGAAGTGGATTTAATATAACACAGGAGATATATGGTTCGTAAGTCCTATTTAATATAGGACTTCATGTAAAAAAGCCGTTCTCCAAAGGGAACGACTCACTCTCGTCTATTTATTTATTAAGATGAATATAAAAGCTTGTTCCTTTGCCTAAGGCACTTTCTACGTGGATGAAGCCGTTATGCTTCTTCATGACATTTTTACAGTAAAATAAGCCAAGGCCATAGTGATTCTTCATCTTCTTGGTAGAAAAAAACGGATCAAAGATCGTGCGAAGCGTTTCCTTGGAAATCCCCTGACCCGAATCTTCGATTTGAAGAACAACTTCCTTGGAGGTCTCCGACAAGCTGACCGTGATGAGCCCTCGATTTTCCATAGACTCTACTGCATTTATCAGAACATTATAGATGACTTCCTTCATGTGTACGGGATCCAGGTATACGTCGGGAACTGATTTGAAATTTCTAACTATGATGATATCGCCGCCTGTTGTTCTTTCCAGCTTCTCCAAACACTGCTCCGTAATAAGCATAACATTGCCCATTGTTAGGTTTACTGCTATGGCCTGAACCCGCTCGTTGATCTTCGTCATCATGGTTTGGATATGATGTACGGAGTCGGCTGCCATGGTGAGCATCTCTTCGACTTCCAGTTCAACATTGGAAGATTTGTGCATATCAACTTTATTTTGAAGGGTATGCTGTATCTGATGCAGCAGTATATCTATCTTTCCGATTTCATTCTTGATCGTATGGTTAAGTAAACTTGATCCACCTTTCAATAAGTGTAATGAAGTATCAGCTTTCAACATTTCAATTTTTATTTTAACGCCAAGAACTCCTTGCTTTACCCCAATCATCAGAAAGACAACCAAGAATCCAATCGCAAAAATGTAATTATACTGGAATAAATCGATTTCGTAGATATAAAATATGTAGCTTCCCGCAATACAAAGCATGGTGGGGACGATCAAAAGATTCGTTAATAATCTTTCAATTTTTCTAAAAGGATGCTTTTCCTTGAAATACGCAAGTACGAGTAGAACAACACCCAAGGTCATGAATATGATCACAAGCCACACCACGGGCAACTCATTATACCCTTCATAATTTATACGTCGGGTTGGAGTAAGAGGGGTTAACAACCAAACGATAAAGATTAGAAGCAGTCCGGCCGACATGAGCTTCTGTCGGTTCTTTCTGCTGAGAAGCTCTGAGTATACAACACCAAACATCCCGAACGTATATGCCAAAGTCACATCTGCCAAGAAGAACATCGTATTCATCAGTAAATTGGATGCATCGGGATTACTTTAGATCGAGGAGAAAAACCAATATCATAAAGCTTCCCGTATATAGAGCAGCGCTGAGCCACCTTAATGAGGAATTCCGAGGATTGACCCCTATGATTATGGTTGCCAATACAAATGCGATGATTAACGTTGTAATCATCGGTCAAGCTCCTTGTCACTTAATCCTCTGCTCTTAATCGTTCGGATGACTTCCTTCATTGAGCTGGCCTTGAATTTACGGAGGATACTGGTTATTTGGTTTTTGAGTGTACCTTCTGACTTGCCTAGTTTATCTATGAGTTGTGAACGTCCGATTCCTTCTTCACTTAGAACAACGATTTCCTTCTCAGCCGCTGTCAATTTACTGTATTGCTCAGCTTCTTTAAGGCGTAAAAATTCCTTCACAAGGATCTCTTGCGGTGAGGTCGAATGTAGAACGCCTCTGATTACATCGGGAATTTTCCTGAAGTCGCTTTTACTAACGTACTGAATTGCTCCCGCTGTGTAGGTATCGATGATGACTTTCTCATTGTCTAACGAAGTTAAAGCAATAACTTTGGCAGAACTCCTCTTCAAACTTAACTCGAGTGTGGCCTGTATGCCATCTAGGTTATTGTCCGTTAGATTGATGTCCATGAGGACAATGTCAACCTTGTTGTTTGAGCAAAAGGCGAGGGCATCCTCTTTGGTTTCGACGGATTGAAGTACCTGCAAGTCAGGCTCGTTATTGAGAAACCTCGTTAACATGGTTCTCCAGACCGGGTCATCTTCGACTAGCAAAATTGTAATTTCCAAGACGTTCAACACCTTTTCTCGACATGTTCCATTCATATCTTACCACTGGTTCGAGGTGTCGCCAACTCGATGTCCCGAATCGAGACAAGAGCCTCAGTTGAGTCCGAAGTGCCTAACGAGGAGCCTTTGTCCTTACTGGCGCTTGCTGGATCAAAACGACAAGCGGCGCGGGACGAAGAAGAGTTCCGTTATGCGGAGAGAGGCGGTGCCGCGCAATGAATATGCAGCGTCAGTTACCCGTGAGATAACGCCATACTGCGAATTTAAGACGCACCGGGAAACATACGCGATGCGTACTTTACAAAAAGCAATGATTGGAATATGATGAATTTGTATTATCAAATGAAATTTAGTTTCATTTAATGAAACTAATTCATGAATAGGTTTCAGTTATACAATCCATCAGCTCAATGAGACAACAGGTCGATCCCCGAGCACATGATGCTCTATTTGCAGCACAGCATATTGCTTCAAAAAAAACAGGATAAAGGCGGTGCGGTACATGGATATCAAGAAAAAGGTTCTCGAGCAATTCGGTAAAAACGCGCAGGAATACGTGGACAGTCCGATCCACTCCTCGCGTGACGATCTGGAGATTCTGGAGGCATGGGTGAAAGCCGAGCAGCCTGCCGCGGCGCTCGACATCGCAACCGGTGGAGGACATGCAGCGAACACGGTGGCCCCATGGGTAGGGCAATTGACGGCGCTGGACTTGACGCCCGAGGTATTACATGCGGCGGAGACGTACATTGCACGAAACGGGCATTCGAATGTCGCGTTCGTCCAAGGGGATGCGGAAGCGCTGCCGTTTGCCGCGAATACGTTCGAACTTGCCGTATGCCGTATTGCGGCGCATCATTTCCCGGACGTGGACGCCTTTGTGAGCGAAGCGGTTCGGGTCATCAAGCCCGGCGGCTGTCTGCTGCTGCTCGATAATGTCGCGGCCGAAGCAGACGCGCTGGATGAGCTTTACAACGAAATCGAGAAGCGGCGCGATCCGAGTCATGCCCGAGCTTGGAAAAAATCGGAGTGGCTGCGAAAGGTGGAGACGGCCGGACTGGAAACAGAACAGCTGCTTCAATTCCAGAAAACGTTCCAATTCGAATCCTGGTGCCACCGAATGAAATTTGACGGCGAACCGAGAGCGGCGCTGGAGCGCATGATGCTGGAGCAGCCGGCTGCCGTTCGGCGAGCGCTTGGATTGCAGACCGAGGACGGGAAGCTCGTCAGTTTCGAAGGCAAGTACATGATGCTGCGTGTGAGAAAGCCAGTAGTTTGAGGCTGCCAGCTTTGTATCTTTCAAGAAGACATAGACGAGCGCTGTAACGCGGCGCTTTCGTATGATAAAGTCAGCCCAAGATGATACGCTTCGCTTCATAGACAGGTTTTATGATGTCACTTGTCTACAAATGGGGAGGAGGAGCCTATCAAGAGTGGCTGGCTTTTTGTTTTGTGGAGACGTAGTTGGCAGTTCGGACGTGCTGCCGATCGACTGAAATGGTGGAGAGCGATTCATTTTTACGATAGCATCCGATGTAAATTACCGGTATAATTTCCATTAGGAAGGCATCCGATTGGAGCCTTACCTGAAGTGATCCAAAGCAGTATGCACTACAAAAAAAGCTCTGATCCGAAACGGACAGGGACTTGGGAGGCGCTTTATGAAAAAAACGATGGCACATCTGCACGAGAAGAAGAACAACGGGCAAAAAATCGTCATGCTCACTTGTTACGATTATCGGACGGCCGTGCTGCAAGAACAGGCGGGCGTGGACGTCATCTTCGTCGGTGACAGTGTCGGCACCAACGTATTAGGCTACGGCAGGGAAACGGAAGTCACGCTGGATGAAATATTGTATCATTTGAAAATGGTCAAACGCGGAGTCCACGATGCGTACCTGCTCGCCGATATGCCGTATCGGACTTACGAAGAGCCCGAGATGGCACTAATGACGGCGAACAAATTGCTGGCCCAAGGAGCCGATGGGGTTAAGCTTGAAGGGATGCAAGCTCCGGTCATCGAGCTGCTGCATGAGCACGGCATCGAAGTATGGGCGCATCTTGGCTACAATCCGCAATTCCATGAGAATGTGGCCGCTCAAGGCAAAACTTTCGAAGATGCGGCCGTCTTGGTGGAGGGGGCATTGGAGCTGCAGCAAGCGGGCGCCTGCATGCTGGTCTTGGAACTGATTCCCGAGGAGCTTGCGGACATCGTTACGAAACGGCTGTCCATTCCTACGATCGGGATTGCTGCGGGCCGGCACACGGATGGGCAAGTGCTAATCGTCCATGACATGCTGGGCATGAACCCTCAAAAACTGCGTCATGTCAAACCTTATTTCAATTTTAACGAGCAGGCGCTTCAGGCGTTTCACGCTTATGCCGAAGAGGTGCGCCAGTGTCAGTTTCCCGAAGAAATGCATGTAAGACATATGAAGGAATCCGAATTGCGGCGCGTCGAGGAATGGCTGCGGTCTGTACCGTAACTGTCATGTCACTCGATAGACATTGATGCAGCATCGTCCAAGGGCGCAGAGCTATAGTGCGGAGCGCCGAAGGTCGGGCTGTCATCGAAGTGGAACGGATCGCCGCAACAACGTTAAAATATTCAAAAGCAGCCGCAGCGGCTGCTTTTGTCGTTTCCGGACATTTGTGCGCCGCGTCGAATGTTCTTCTCTGCTGACTTTCCTTTTCGGTAAGTTGATTTCAAACGGCAACCCTCCATTCACTTGACAAGGTTAATTAACCGGTAGTAAAATAATATCCAGAGGAAGTTGAACAAATGTTCAAAACAATCGTTCAAAACAATCGTTCAATCAAGTGCACACAAGCGAGAAAGCGACGATAAACCGAGGAAATGACTAAGCCGATTGTACGCGTAAACCGCAACCGCAACGTTTCCGGCGATCCGGTGCTGCAGCCACAACTGTAATTGTGTGTAAATGCCTTGTGCGCGGTGAAGAAGCATAAGCAAGTCTTATTGAAATAATATGGGATATTATGGTTTATCTAGTGACTTCAGTTCAGGCGATTTAGACAGCTGAGGCGGTCACCACCTACTACGGAATAAACAAAGGAAACGCAGCAAGCTCGAGCATCGGGCCTAGTGCTACCAAAAGGAGGGACTTATGAAAAACGATATACAGGGGAAAGACGTAAAACTGAAAATTTTAAACGCAGCCAAAACGCTGTTCGCCCAAAAAGGGTACGAAGGAACGACGGTCCGGCAAATATGCGATGAAGCCGGCGTTGCGCTGGCGCTCGTATCGTATCATTTCGGCGGCAAGGAGAATGTGTTCTACGCGCTGTTCGAGACATATGCGCCGAGCTTTTTGCAGAAGGCGTACGATCTTGCGGATCCGGTAGCCGATCTTCAGTCGCTGATCCGCGAGTTTGCGCGATTCCGGCTTGCGGAGCCGGAGCTGATCAATTTGCTGCAGCAAGAAGTGATGATGCAGAGCCCGCGTCTGGAAAAGGTGCAGCACATCGTCTACGCTTTGTGGCTCCAGCTGCGCGCGATTCTTGAAGCCGGCAAACGGCAAGGACGGTTCGAATATGAGTCGCTGCGGCATACGGTTCATTTTGTCGTAGGCACGCTCATTTTTACCCGCAACAGCCCGTTCTTGGATCCGGTGCTGCAGTCGAAGGAGGACCTCCCGGTCAAGGAGGAACAGGAGGACGTTATCCGGTATACGATCAGTTATATTTTGAACGGTTTAAAATGCAATACACCGTAACGGTTTCAGCGGGAAAGACGGAGAGGGGAACATCGGGATGAAGAAACAGGTGGTAGCGATCGTCGTATTGGCTTTGGCGCTGAGCGGGGGCGGCTGGATGCTGGCCGCGGACGGCAAAGACGCCGTAACGCTTGCAAGCGCGCGTAAAGCGAGCATATTAACAGCGGAGCAGGTGAATGTGTCGTTCCAAGGGGTCGGCGGCAAGATCGTCACGCTGACGGCGATGGAGGAGCAGGCCGTCAAGAAAGGCGACGTGTTGATGGCGCTCGACCCGACGGACGTCGATCTGCAGTTGAAGAAGGCGCAGGCCGATGTGGAGCTGACGACGCTCAAGATCGGGCAGGCGGAGGACGGCATCGCGGTGGCGGAGAGCAAGCTGGGCAACGCGGTGAAGCAGGCGCAGCTCGGGCTGTCGCAGGCGCGAACGCAGCAGGCTCAGGTGGCTGAAGGGGCGCGCGCGGAGGATATCGAGCGGCAGAAGCTGGCGGTGGAGGCGGCTGAGGAGTCGTACTCGCACGCGATGAAGATGTATAACCAACTGCGCAATATTCAAGATACATACGAGGGCAACGCGTATTCGTACAAAGACTACCGCGATGCGGTCGAGAATGCGCGCAGCCAGGTTGCGACGCTGGAGAACGCCAGAAACCAGCAGCAAGCGGCGCTGAATAAAATGCTGAACGGCGCGACGGACAAGGAGCGGCAGCAGGCCACGCTCCAGACAGACAAGGCGCAGGCGGTGCTCGAGCAGCAGCAGCTGGCGGAAGGGGACATCAACAACCAGCGCATCGGCATTGACGCGCTGCACAAGCAGTTGGAGCAGCAGCGCATTGTGCTGGAGTCGCTGAACGTGCAGAAGGAGCGGATGACGCTGCGGGCGCCGGCGGACGGGAAGGTCGTGAAGGTCGTGCCGAAGCTCGGGGAAAATGTCGGTTCGGGAACGCCGGTAGTGCTGCTCGAAACCGGCAAGCTGTACTTCGACCTGTATGTGGATGAGCGGCAGGTCGGCAAGTTCCAGCCGGATTCGGCGGTGCCGACGCGATTCGCTGCGCTGCCGGATCAGGTAGAAGGCAAAGTACGGTTCGTCACGGCTGCGCCGCAATTCGCCGCATTGCGCATGAGCCGGGAGAAAGGTACGGCCGATTTGAATACGTTCCAGATTCGCATCTATGTCGAGCGGACCGACAAGCTGCTGCCGGGGATGACTGCGGAGGTGCAGGTTGATGAAATCCCATCTTGACGAGTGGCGGGTCGCGCTGTCCGGCAAATTCATTCCCGCGATTCTGATCGCTCCGCTGCTTGTGGCCGCCTTGTTCGGCTATATGTTCCGGAACAGCCAGATCAACGAGGCGCCGATTGCCGTCGTCGACGAAGATAACAGCTCGTACAGCCGCAGCTTCATCGACAAAGTAAATGCGACGCAGTACATGGACGTTACTGGCGTATTCAACGAAGCGGTCGCGCCGGAAACGCTGATGGCCAATGAGAAGTATATGGCGGTCATCTACCTTCCGCGGGGCATGGAGGAGCTGCGCTTGCAGGGCAAGTCCATCAATGTCGGTCTGTTGATTGATAATTCGATGCCGTCGGCGGTCGGCAACATTCGTACGGGCATGCAGGAGCTGATCACGATCGAGAACACGTCGCTATCGGTCGGCAAGCTGAAAGTCATGGGTTTGGGCGACGAGGCGGCAATGGGCATGGCGGCGCCATTTTCGCTCCAGCAGCGGCTGCTGTTCAATCCGACGTCCGACTTCATCGGGTTTATGGTTATCGGCTTCGTGAACGTCGTGGCGCTCGGCATTACGGCGATCGCAGCCGCTTCGATCGTTCCCCGGCTGCGCGTGGAAGGAACGCTTGGTGAAGCGCTTCGCGCACCGATCGCGCTATGGTCGCGGGTTGTACCTTACGCCGTCGTCTCCTGCATCAGCTTGCTGCTCGCCTTCGGCCTGCTCAAGCAGCTTGGCGGACTTCGGTTCGTCGGATCGGCGCTCGCGTTCATCGTTCCGCTGCTGCTCTACACGCTGACCGTCAGCCTCATGGGCATGGTCGTCGGCTGGACGGCGGCTGACCCGTCGAAGGTGGCGCTGCGCACATACGCGATCGTGTATCCATCCTTTATGCTGTCCGGCGTACAGGTGGCGCCGATCATATTCCCGGCTCCGATCCAGGCGATCAGCCATATGATGCCGCTCACTTGGCTGTTCAAGTTCATTCGCGGTATGGGCTACCGGGGAGGACGCCTGACGTACTACGTTCAGGAAATGGGCGTGTTCGTGGCGATGATCGGCATCTTATCGCTGCTCGTCGGCTTGCTGACGCTGAGAGAGACGCGAAAGGCCAAGCTTCGCGCGAACTTAAGCGAGGCTGCCGCCTAATGGAACCGGCAAGCGCTGACGTTCCTCCCGAGCCGGCAGAGCATCCCTTACTCCGTGTGCTGCCCTTGCCGAGCAGTACAGTACAGCACGCGCAAGAAGGGGCTCCGTCAGCTTTGGCTGTGGAGATCGGAGCTGGGCAGCGGACTTATCGTAATGAAACAAGCACCTCATCGCCGTCGGCTCAAGGGAGCAGGCGACCGAGGTGCTTGTTTTGTCATGCTGCGGGCTTCCTTAGCGCGCCCGTTTTCTCGGTACGACCGACGAATGAAGCCACGGCGCGACGGCGTTGCGGCTAGGTCTGGCCGGGGCTGCAGACAAGGCTGCCAGCGCACGTCCCGACGCGGCATGGCGAGGCGCGCTTTTTTTTGTTGGCCGTGCCGGCGGCAAGGGCTTCGCTAGTAGCGCCGGAGCGGGGGGATTGCTTTTCCGCGGCTGCGGCTGCTTGGGTCGACGGACCGATACGCTCGATTGCTCGACCGCGAACGGCTCGGCTTGCGTCACGCCTTCCGGCAAGCCGAGCACGCGGGTAGCGTGGTTGTATTCGAGTAAGTAGGTGCCGTTTTGCGTGATGCCGAGCTTGACTGCCGCTTGCACCGGAAGGATGCAGGATTCGTCAAGCTCGTTTTCCGGCACATGCAGTCGAAGCTTGACGGGCGAGGCGTTTCGTTTGACCGTAATCGCAGATTTTGCCGGATGCCGGATGCCGAGCATGCTGAGCAGCGAATAGCCCATGACGATCCTCTGCTGACGGCTCGGATGCCGTTCGATCTGAACGTTCGCATGGTAACGGCTGACCGAAACGGGCGCGATTTTCATTTCCATCTTATCGTCCAACGTCACGCGGCAGCGCGAGCCGTTCGCAAGGCCCAGTTGTTTGGCGGTTTGCGGATGCAGCTCCATATAATGAAAGGAGCATTCGTTCGAGCTTTCGCGAACGATCCGAACTTCTTTCTCCTCACTTCCCTTGCTCAAGGTGACCGTCATGCCGTCTTGAAGGCCGTAAAGTTCATGAGGATACCCGTTCATGCAGTCCGTCACCAGTACCATGCTGGACGCATCCACATCGGAGCTTACCCATACATCCAATATTCCCATTGCCATTCTTCATCACCCCAAGTGTTCAGCTTCGCTCGTGACAAACGTCATTCTACAGCATATGCATCAGGGGGATTCGCGGACTGTACCAATGTCCCTACTCTTCCGGACGAATGGAGACTCCGGACAGGAAACGGCAGGCCGTCATGCGGGTGCTGAGGGTAGGAGACTACCCCGCGACGCTGGAATAGGTTCTCAGGCCGTAGGTCCAGACGGCGTAAGCCAGCAGCATGACCCCGACCGCCGTCGCCGGAACGCCCCATAGCGCCCAGCCGTACAGGTCGGGTCTTAGCAAGTAAGCGGCGGGATAGAAGCTGCCGATAGCGTAAGGAATCACGTAAGTTAACAGCCCGCGCAGCGCCGGGTGGAATATGTCCATCGGGTAGCGGGTGAAATCGAACAGCCAGTTGATCGGATAGATGAGCGAGCGCACTTCATGCACCCAGAACGTCAGTACGCTGATGACGAGCAGCACGGCAAACTGGATGACTGCGCTGCATACTAGGGCGATCAGGGCATAAAGGACGCTTCCCGGCGTCCAGGCCAGATGCAGCTGAGAAGCCGCGTACGTCATAATGACCATACCGGTCGCCAGCTGGCCTACCCCGTTCAAATCTTGAGAGTAGCCGATCGCCTGGAAGAGCACGCCGACAGGGCGCACCAGCATGACGTCCAGACGACCGCGGCGTATATAACCGGTGAGCGAGAACGGCGCGTTAAAAAAAGTTTGATTCAATGCCCTCGCTGTCGCCGCAAGCCCGAATATGAACACAAGCTCGTAAAAATTCCAATCGGCGAGTGCCGGAATGCGCTGGAAAATGACGGTCAAAAATACGAGTGTGCTTCCTTGTGCGAGTATACCGGCGATGAGAGCAATGAACGTATCGGCACGGTATTCGACGAGCGTTTTGAAGTATACTTTTAAAAATTGCGCGTACATTCCCGTCAAAAAGGCCGTTTGCTGCAGCGCATTTCGCTTCGGCGGAATCATCGGATCACCCCCCGTTAATGGACAACCGTTTGGCTGCTTGCGTCCAAAGCAATCGGCTGACGGCGATCATGACGATCGCCCACGCAAGCTGTTCGGATAAAGCGGCAATGATCTGTGCGCCCGACAACTGTCCCGTGTAGATCGACAGCGGAATATATGCCATCGCCTGGAACGGCAAATATTCCAGTATGGTCCGCAGCGCGGAAGGGAAGTAATCGAACGGAATCAGCGTCCCTGCAAAAATATCGACGATCGCCCGTTTGGCCAGCTGTACGCCGAACGTGTTGGTCGTCACGAAAGAAATCATCATAATGATCGAATTGAGGCTGAACGCGACCAAAAAGCCGATGAACAAGCTTGCGGCAAAGCCGAATGCGGCCGCCCAACCGGCCGGGGGCGAAATCCCGAGTACATAGACGAGCAGCAGCAGCGCCGGAATATTGACCCACAGCATCTCGACGGCGAAAAAGCCGAACGCTTCAATAAATCGCTGCAGCTGGAAATCGACCGGGCGAATCAGGTCAAGCGCAATATCTCCGCTGCGGACACGCTCGGCGATCGCATACGTCGGCGCTCGCTCCGCCGGGGACCAGCGGGCAAAATTGATGGCTTGGCCGACCATGACATACGTGATCAGCTGCTCCCATGGCATTGTCTGGGCGCTGGAGTGCGCGTAGATTGCTTTCCACAGCATGAAGTACATCAAGCTGAACATGAGTGTGGCGATCAGCGTCATGACAAAATCGAACCGGAATTGCATCCGCTGGCGGACGGCAATCCGCGACAAACCGAACAGTCGGCTTACCGTCTGCATGATCAGCCCGCCCCTTCCAGTGACAGCCGCTGCGCGGAGGGATTCACCGTCAAGCCTTCCCGGTAAATGCGGCTGATAAGAGCGTCAATGTTCTCGTCCTGCATGGTCAGATCTCTCGGGGGAGACGCATCAAGCAGCAGCTTGAGCAACGCGGCGGTATCCGTCCGGCGCTGGTCGTATGTAAGGCGGAGCACTTGTTCTTCGACGGTGGCGCGAACCCCTTCGTATACGGCGAACAGGGCAGCGGCCGATTCCGCCAGCAGCGGATGATCGTACGTGGCACGAATATGCCTCTCCGTTGCAAAGTGGTCGCGAATGTATTGCAGGCTGCCGTCATAAATCAGCTTGCCTTTGTCGATGATCATCGTTCGCGGGCACAGCCGCTCGATATCCTGCATATCATGCGTCGTCAGCAGCAGGGTGACGCCTTTGTCCCGGTTCATTTTTTCAATAAAAGCGCGAATGCGCTCCTTCGCGACGACGTCGAGTCCGATGGTCGGCTCGTCGAGAAACAGCACATCCGGGTCGTGCAGCAGCGATGCGAGTATTTCGCAGCGCATGCGCTGCCCCAGCGACAGCGTGCGCACAGGGCGTTCGAGCAGGTGCGCAACCTCGAGCACCTCGGTGAACTCCTCGAGGTTGCGGCGGTACACCTCCCGCGGAATGCTGTACATGTAGCGCAGCAGCTCGAAGGAATCCCTTACCGGCAAATCGAACAGCAGCTGGCTGCGCTGGCCAAATACGACGCCGATCCGGTAACTGCTGCGCTTCCTGTTCTTGTGCGGAATATCGCCGGCCACGGTGATGCTGCCGCTTGTCGGTTCGAGAACGCCGGTGAGCATTTTGATCGTCGTCGATTTTCCCGCGCCGTTCGGTCCCAGATAAGCGACGCTTTCGCCTTGTTCAATGGCAAAGCTGATATCCTCCACGGCCACCATCGTCCGTTTATCCGGACGCACGAGACTGAGCAGCGTCCCGAACCGCCCGGAACGCCGCACAGGGGTTACAAATTCTTTTCGCAAATGACGGACTTCAATAAAAGCCACAGCCGTCGCCTCCTTTTGAGCCAAACCCCAAATTTAGGAAAATATGAATCTCATTATATCAAATGTGCCGAAAGCGCAGTTGGTATTTTTGGCCGATGCGGCAGGCTGCTTATATGCATTGAAAATAAGAAAAAGCCGGATACCGAACGTATTCGGGACCCGGCCAACCTCTGTTTATTGTTTGAATATGCCAAGCGAATCGCGCAAGCCGTGGGAGAGCTGCTCGAGCTCTTTGCCTGTTTCGACCAGCTCTGTGCTGGATTCGTTTTGTTTGACGACAAGGTTAGCTACATTTTCCGTAGAAGCCGTAAATTCCTCCGAGACGGCGCTGACCTGCATCAGCACCTCATTCAGTTCTTTACCGGCTTCAAGCGAGATGCGCAGCGATTCCCACACTTCGGCGAACCGTTCCGAGAACTCCTGCATCGACGTGGAGACGGAGTTGAAGATGCTTTGCGATGCGTCAGAAGCCGCCAACTGGCGCGAGAAGATCGGCATAGACTGCCTGACCAGATGGTTCGTCTGCTGCATGTCCGATTGAATCCGATCGATCACATCGCCGGCGGAGCTGATCGACTGCTGGGATTGCGTCGCCAAATTACGGATTTCCTGAGCAACGACCATGAACGATTTGCCGGCTTCGCCGGAAGAAGCAGCGACGATGGCCGCGTTAAGCGACAAAATGTTGATCTTCTTGGAAATGTCCTGCAGCAAATCGAGCACGACGGATATGGAATTGGTGCTGTCCTGCAGCTGACGCATGTTCTGATTCAAATCTTTGACGATCGATTCGACCATTCGGCTCTGCTCGGACAGCTCTTCCATCGTTGTCAAGCCTTCCTGGCTCGCCGTCTTCATTTGCTCGGTTACCTGCTGCATCTTGGTATTTTTGTCCATGACGTCGTCCAGGCAGTGATGGAGCTGACCGGTCAGCTCGTTGCTCTTCTCCGCATCGGAGGCGAGGTTCATTGCGCCCTTCGCGACTTCGTCCATCGCAACGGCAATTTCTTTGGAAGCAGACTCGTTCAATACGACGAGCTCCTGGATTCGGTTGCTCGATTGGAGCAACTGCTTGGCCGATCCGCCGGTATTGCTGACGATATGGCTGATGCTTTCCATCATCCGGTCGAAGCTGGTGCTGACGGAGCCGATCTCGTCCGTCCGCTTGAAGCCCAGCCTTACGCCAAGGTCGCCTTGCTCGGCCTGCTGCATCTTGCGCTGTGCGATCAGCAGCGGTCGGCCGATGCTGTAGTATACGAGCCAGCCCAGTGCGAGCGACAGCAGAATGGAGCCGGAGATCAGCCAGTAGAAGCTGTTTTTGATTTTGCTTGCGTCCTCGAGCAGGCGGGACTCCGGAATGGCTCCAACTAAGATCCACGGCTGGTTCTCTAGCTTTTTGCTCACGGTAAGGTACGCTTGCTTGCTCGCGTCAACATACCGGCTTAACGCTCCGTCGCTTTCCGGGTCCGCTTGAACGGCTGCGGGCTGTCCAAGCTGGATGCCTTCCCGGTTCGAGAAATAGGTGACGTTGTCGCTGCCGATCAAATGGACATCCCCGATGTCGCCGAACGTGATGGCTTTCAAAATATCCTCGAAATACGAAAGCTTGTACTCCACGATAAGCACGTCGGCCCAGACGGCGTCTTCCGAGCTCCAGAAAGCTTTCGCAATACCGAACACCCGGGCATTGTTGTCGAACGTGAACGAGCCGGCCTGCGGCGGCAAATACACGTTTTTGCCTTTGGCCTTAATGACCTGATCCACCCAAGGCAGCGAGTACAGCTGCGGCTTCGACTTGGAGGATTGCGGGATGAACTGCTGGTCTTCCCCGTTGTAGCGAATCATGGAAACGGAGAAAATCATCGCGTTGTTGGTTAGCGTTGTGTTTTGCATATAGTTCAAAAACGCTTTGTCCGCATCGGACTTCGGCTTGTTCAGCGTTGCGGCGTTTTTGACCAGATTATCGCGTTCCACCTCGAGCATATACTGCTCTTTCGATTTGGTTTCCCCGGGCTTCAGCGCTTCGGCCATTTTCTGAATCTGCGTGTTCGCCGTGGAGATTCGCCCTTGCAGCTTCTCGTATTCGGCCAGATCCGTATCGACCAGAGGAACGAGCTTGCTTCGCTGCTGCGTCAACACTTGGTTGCTGGTCGCGAATAAGGCGATGCTGTTGAAAAAGCCTTCCATCTGCCTGTACCACAGGTCGATGTTTTTGGCCGCGTCCCGCGTGACCTGCTGGGCATTGTTGCCTACTTTTTCCTGCAGAGCGGTTGTTGAGATGCGATACACGGTCCACCCCGAAACGGCGCATCCTGCGACAATGCTGATAAGAAACAGGATAAACAGCTTAAAACCGACGGAACGCATGCGGCTAAAGCCCTGGGTGATCCGATTCTTAACATCTGGATACACGATAAAACCCCCTGGTTGTATGTGATGGATTTATTGATCGGCAGCCGCCACCGGTAGGTCCGATGTACCGGATTGCCGTCGCCGGTGTTGTATCATGCTAGTGAAAAATGGGTTGTAAGTGTTTACATCACCGTCTCTATTTTATTTTATCCTGTGTGAAGATAGTGTGAAGATTGTGGCAAATGGTGGCAATTCTGAACAAAAAGTCTCATAAATCGATAAAAATTTCAGGATATCTCATTTGGAAGTTTGTGATCATCGGCCCATATGTACGCGGCTGACATATTCTGAAAAAGTGCAGCAATGCGTGAAGTGCTGGCGTGCAAATCCCGGGTGTGTGTTGTGTCGCTGCACGGTGATCGGTTAAACTCCGGCTAAAATCGTGACGAAAGTCCGGTTTACCGTACCGAGTTGGCTGTGATCACCGGGAGAGCTTCATGCAGCGCATACTCCTGAGCCGGGAGCTGTAAGTGCGGGCGGTGCGAAGACGCCGGTTGTGTACTTGTACGTCGTAAATGAGTCGGGGTAGTCTTAACGGTTTGTGTGGGGGGATGACTATGCCTGGCCGTACGCTTGCGTATTTCGTGTAGCAAACGAACAAGCGCGTTCGCCGTGTCGGGCGAGCGCGCTTGCCGTGGTACGCTGGAGGAGGCGGTGATTTCCATACGCCCGTGAGTTCCGGGCCCGCGTTGCGGCCCTGCGCGGCGGGCGGTTGAACTCTACGAACGTCAGGAAATCCATGGCTGCTGCAATGATGCGGATAGTTACGGATTTACTTTAACCAACAGATTGTGATAGACGGTGTTGCCTTCCTGGCTCGTATACGGGGGAACGCTTCGGCCAAAGGTGTTGATGATAATGTTTTTTTCTTTTGAATACGTGATCCGAATCTCGTAGAGACTGACGACTTCATCCAGGTCAGCGTACATGACCGCCAAATTTTGCGGTGCAAGCGAATAAGGGAAGAGGACTGGATCGTTCTCGCCGATGAGTACCGGAAGAGAGATCGGATTCGAGTAGTTGGACCAGTCTAGTATTTCTACCGTAACGGAATTGGCATGGCGCTTGTCCACGTTGACCAGATTGACAACAGCGGATATCGTTCCCGGCTCTCTCGTCAGAACGCCTGTCGATACAGTGTGTGGCATAAGAAGAGCACCTCCTTTCATCTCAATTAACATACAATATGCTAGAGACTGCCGACTCGCTTAGGTATAATAGGAAAATAGACAGTTAACAGGAGAGCCTCGTAACGGTATGCATTGAAAATAAAAGGACGGAGGAATCGCGGATGACGATCAACTGGATTGCGATCATCTTTTCTTTTTTGGTATCGGTCGTTTCGTTATATCGCTTAATAGCCGATCCGATCAGGTATGGCATGAAACGATTTATTTTGTTGACGGTTATCGGCTGTATAACGATGATCGGCGCGATCATTTTTTATTGGAATGCTAGTTTACCCAAAGTCGGGCCCATCGGAAACGGGCCGAACGAGTCGCTCAATTGGGCTGTATTTCTTATGTTTATGACGCTGGGAGGCTGCTGTGCCGTTGCAGGCGCATACGGGATCGGTAAACATATTTCGTCGGAACAACGGGATGATGAGGATCCTAGCAACTGAGGCCTGCATAAAGGTAAGTTTCCAGCCTCGTTGGAATGATGGTCGAAAATAGTCCGTTTAAGGCAATACATAGTTGCCCTGATCGAATGTACAGTCGCCGGTTTGCCGGGAATAAGCATAAGAGGCAGAATCCCATAAGTAGTAGGATCAAACCAACTAATTTTGAGGCGTGGAAGGGAAAAACGTCAAATAGTTCGTCAAAACCTACTACTCAGAGGGGAAGGGCTCTGAATAGTAGGTTTTGGGCAATTCGAGGGTAAAATCGATGAATGATGGCAGAAAATAGTCCGTCTAGGGCAATACATAGTTGCCCTGACCAAATGTACGAGTCGCCGGCTTGTCGGGAATAAGCATAAGAGGCACATAAGTAGTAGGATCAAACCAACTAATTTTGAGGAGTGGAAGGGAAAAACCTTCAGCTCCGAACTTCAACCTTCAACTTTCCCCAAAACATCTCCCCTAACCTCCCGAGCTTCTCCGAACATCATTCAAAAATTAAATCCATATGATGATCAGGCTTACGCTCCATCGGCAAGCGCCTTTCTGAACTCGGCCGTCAGCAGCGGGACGATCTCGAACAGATCGCCGACAATGCCGTAATCGGCGACTTGAAAGATCGGCGCGTCAGGGTCTTTGTTGATCGCGATAATGATGCGCGACTGGCTCATGCCGGCCAGATGCTGGATTGCGCCGCTGATGCCGCAGGCGATGTACAGCTCCGGCGTTACGACCTTGCCGGTCTGGCCGATCTGCAGCGCATAGTCGCAGTAGCCGGCGTCGCAAGCCCCGCGGGAAGCGCCTACGGCAGCGCCGAGGATGTCAGCGAGCTCCTCAAGCGGACGAAAGCCTTCGGCGCTTTTGACGCCGCGCCCGCCGGAGACGACGATCTTCGCCTCCGTCAGGTCCACCTTCCCGGAAGTTTTGCGCACCACGTCCTTGACCACGGTGCGCAGCGATGACGGCGGGGGATAAGGGACCGATACGATCTGTGGCGGCGCAACGCCTCCGTTAGTCAGCGCTGCGTCGTGTTCGCCAGTCGTCGATGCATCCGAGCTGGCTGCTTGTGGAGCATCGTCGCCGTCAGGAATCAAGACTGTGGGTCTGTCTGCTGACGGAGCGGCATCCCCGACGGCCGCTGTTGCGTCGTGCCCACCAGCCGTCAATACATCCGTGCTGTCTGCTTGTGGCGCGTCGTCCCCGCCAGCAGCCGGTGCATTGTCCTCGCCTGCCCTTGGAACCCCGCCAGCCATCCCCGCACCGCCAGCTGCCTGAGTACCCCGAGGCATGGCCGGCGGCACGTTGTTCGGGCGCAGCGTGACGACGAGCGGGCCGTCGGAGGCGGCCTCGACCGTTTCGAACGCTTTGCCGGCGTAAATCGGCCGGATGAAGCGGGGAGGTGCGGCGGCATCTGCGCGGTCGATGGCGATGACGTCGGATATTTGCCCGGCTTGCAGACGTGCGGCGATCATCGGCGCCAGATCGCGGCCGATCGCGGTATGGCCGAGCACGACGGCGCATGGCGATAGCTCGCGGAGCAGCGGCGTCAGCGCATGGCAGCAGGCTTCCGGATTGTACTGCTCCAGCTCCGCATGATCGATCAGGTAAATCCGATCGCATTCGTATAAAGCCAGCGTGCTGCCGAGCTCGGACAGGTTGCTTCCGAACGCGACGAAGCTGACGGCATCGCCTTCTCGGCGGAGCAGGTGCGCTGCCCGCAGCGCCTCCAGCGTGACCTGCCGCAGCTGTCCTCCGCGTTGTTCCGCAATAACGACGATCGTTCGGCTCATGGGTTTCATTCCTCCTTTTGCATGCAGTTTCTAGCCTCAGACGACACCCTGCGTACGCAGCAGCCGAACCAGTTCCGCCGCTTGCGCCTGCGGCTCTCCTTGCAGCCGCTGTCCCGCTTGTCTTGCGGGAGGCAGCGACAGGGCGACGCGCGCTGTTTTGGCGGAAGCTTCGGCCGCGGTCAGATCAAGATCGGCAAGCGTCAAGCGGTGAAACGGCTTTTTCTTCGCTTTCATGATGCCGGGCAGCGACGGGTATCTCGGCTCGTTCAATCCTTGCTGTGCCGTGAATACGGCCGGCAGCTTCACTTCAACCGTCTCCGAATCGCCTTCGGCATCGCGTATGGCGGCAGCCGTGCCGGCAGCGGGATCGATATCCAGCCTTGTAATCGACGAGACGTGCGGCAGATCGAGCAGTCCGGCGACGCGGATCGCCGTCTGCCCCGCTCCCTGGTCGACCGAGAACAAGCCGCCCACAATCAAGTCGACCGAAGGCTGCCGCTTCAAATAAGCCGCGAGCACGGCGGAGCAGCCGAAGCCGTCGGCTCCGACCTCTTCGTCGCTGATCAGCACCGCTTCGTCGGCGCCCATCGCAAGGGCGGTCCGAAGCGCTTCGGCGCATCGCTCCGGACCGACGCTGATGACGGTCACGCTGCCGCCGTGCTGCTCTTTTTGCCGGATCGCTTCTTCCACCGCATACTCGTCGTAAGGGTTTATGATAAATTTCGCGCCTTCCTCCGACACGGCGCCATCGGCAAGGACCACCTTTTCCTCCGTATCGAAAGTTTGTTTCAGCAGTACATATATGTTCATTTGCTCATGGCTCCTTTCCGGTTATAGGGGCAGGCATCGGCTCGGTTAGGCTCGTTTTGGATAAAAGGCAGACGGTTTTTTAACGAATTCAAATCCGTTCGGCCGTTTGGCGTAAAAGGGAAGCTCCCCGACAGTCGTATTGTTTCTAGAAAGAAGATAGGCAAGTTCGAGCGGTGACCTTGTGATCGAAGCTGGACGGAGGCTTTACAACGAGCACCAATCCCGGGTCTGCGTTCGGCACTGCATAAGGCTCGTTAACCCTACAGGACAGGGAAATCCCGCCTTCCACACATCTCCGGGGCATGAGCTTGAAATACGACCGCGCGCCCGATGCAGCGATGCATGCCTCATTACAGTGTATTGTGGCCTTCGGTTGAAAAATGCCATTCGATTCGACAAAAATGCGGCGCTGCCGCGAAAAACAATCATGTCACGCAAAAAGCGCACATAAGATAAGAATTACACAGGTAATGTAAGCGTTTTCGGACAAACTTGTCGAACTCCGGCTTGTCATCAGGAGCGAAAGGATGGGAGCGCAGATGTGGCAATGGATCAATTTCCTTTTGTTTGTCGTCGTCACCGGCAGCGGCATCTATTGGTTTGTGCAGGCGGTTGCCCGGCGCGCGCTGTACGTTCGGCTCGGTCAGCAGGATGAGGAAGAGGCGCGGAACGCCGCATCGCCGAAGCCTTCGTCGTCGGAATTCGCCCGCCAAGTGTTCGGACACAAGAAGCTGCTTAAAGACTGGAAGAGCGGCGTCATGCATCTCATTCTTTTTTACGGATTCATTGTGCTGCAACTAGGGGCGCTTGATTTGATCTGGAAAGGACTATCCGGGGGGATCATGATCCCGGTACCCGGTTATGCCGCCTTCGGTTTGTTTCAGGAAATTACGGTGCTGGCCGTGCTGGCCGCCGTCGTTTACGCCGGATTCCGGCGCTATGTCGAACGGCTGCCACGCCTTAAGCGGGGCTGGAAGCCAAGCGCCGTATTGTTTTTTATCGGAGGACTCATGCTATCGGTCGTGCTGTCGCTGGCGTTCGAGCGGGTGTGGCACGGCGCGGAGCCGTCGATGCTTGCTCCTGTGTCTTCATTGCTGTCGGCAGGCTTTGCCGTAATAGGATTATCCGGGACGGCAGCGCAAGTGCTATTTTATGCAAGCTGGTGGCTGCACTTGCTCATCCTTCTGTCATTCCTCGTTTACGTGCCGCAATCGAAGCATTTTCACATCATTACCGCTCCGGTCAATCTGTGGCTGAAACGCGGTAAATCGTCCACACGGCTGCAAAAGCTCGACCTGGAGCAGGAGGATACGGAGACGTTCGGCGCGGGCCGGATCGAAGATTTCACACGGATGCAGATGATTGATTTTTACGCATGCGTCGAATGCGGGCGCTGCACGAATGTATGCCCTGCCTCCAATACCGGGAAGACGTTGTCGCCTATGCATTTGATTACGAAGCTGAGGGATCATTTGACCGAGAAGGGGGCTGCGGTGACGTCCAAATCGCCTTGGGTGCCGGCCTTTGCTTTTTCGCCGGAGCAGACGGCTCATCACATGAATGCGATGGAGGAGCAGCCGGAGTGGAACCGCAAGTCGCGAATGTTGACGGACATTGGGCCGACGATCGGATGGCAGCAATCGTCGTGGCAGGCTGATTCCGATAAAAGTCCCACAGAGCTTGAGCTGATTGGCGATGTCATGAGCGAAAGTGAAATTTGGTCGTGCACAACGTGCCGCAACTGCGAGGATCAATGCCCGGTCGGCAACGGGCACGTGGACAAAATCATCGACTTACGCAGGCATTTGGTGCTGATGCAGGGCAGCATGCCGGCGGAGGGCCAGCGCGCCATGCAAAATATCGAGCGTCAGGGCAATCCGTGGGGACTGAGCCGAAGCGACAGGGCCCGATGGACCGGCGAGATCGAGGGCGTGCCGGTGCCGACCGTCAAGGAGAATCCGGGCTTTGAGATCCTGTTTTTTGTCGGCTCGATGGGCTCTTACGACCTGCGGAGCCGGAAAGTATCGAGGGCCTTCGTGCGGCTGCTGCACGAGGCGGGCGTGAGCTTCGCCATTCTCGGCAACGAGGAGAAAAATTCGGGAGACACCCCGCGCCGCATGGGCAACGAGCTGTTATTCCAGCAGCTGTGCCAGGACAATATCGAGCTGTTCCGCAAATACAAGGTGCGCCGCATCGTGACCGCTTGTCCGCATACGTACAACATTTTGAAAAATGAATATCCGGATTTCGGGATGAAGCACGTAGAGGTGCAGCATCATACGGAGCTGCTTGCCCGGCTGTTGGAAGAAGGGAAGCTGAAGCCCAGCCATATTGTGCGGGAGCGGGTCGTATACCATGACTCCTGCTACTTGGGGCGGTATAACGGCGTTTACGAGCAGCCGAGGAATATATTGAAGGCGATCCCCGGCGTCCGGCTGCTGGAGATGGAGCGGTCGCGGGACAATGCGATGTGCTGCGGTGCCGGAGGCGGCATGATGTGGATGGAGGAGACGGGAGGGAAGCGGGTGAACGTCGCGCGTACCGAGCAGGCGCTGCAAACGGCGCCGACGGTGATCTCGAGCGCTTGTCCGTACTGTTTGACGATGATGGAGGACGGGACGAAGCTGAAAGAGGCGGACGACCGGGTCAAGGCGCGAGATATTGCGGAGCTGCTGGAGCAGTCCGTATTCGGCAAAACGTAAGCGGAGCGAGCGAGGCCGATGTTCTGACTTGCAGCGTCATATCGGCGCGTTCGGCGGCAAACATCTTGTGAAGCCGTGAGCGATTCCACGTATTAGGGGATATACGAAGAGAGTCATGCCATGCATTGCTTGCTAAGCCGTTTTCTGCGAATCCGAAGGGGCAGAGCAGGCTTCCGCTAAATGTTCGTTATAAGAAACGAAATTTGCTTACGAAGCCCGTTTTCTTACGAAAACGCAAAGCAAATGCTTACGAAGTCAGTTTTCTCACGAAAACTCTTAGGAGGGATCTGCAATGAATAGACCGATCCGCAAGGCGGCGGTGATCGGCTCGGGGGTCATGGGCTCGGGTATTGCCGCCCACCTGGCCAACTGCGGGATCGACTGTCTGCTGCTCGATCTGGCGCCGACGCAGTTGACGGCGGATGAAGCGGCCAAAGGGCTCACGCTGGAGCATCCGGCGGTGAGAAACCGGCTTGCCGCCGGCGCGATTGCCCGGCTGCCGAAGCTGAAGCCGGCTCCGCTGTATGACGATGATTTCGCGGCGAGAATTACGCCGGGGAATATTGAGGATCATTTGGCACGCATCGCCGAGGTCGATTGGGTCATTGAGGTTATCGTGGAGCAGCTGCAAGCCAAGCAGGAGCTGCTGGCCCAGGTCGAGCGCTGCTGGAAGCCGGGGACGGTCGTCAGCACGAATACGTCGGGCATCTCGGTGAACGAGATGAGCAGGCATACGGGCGAGGCGTTTCGCGCACATTTTCTCGGAACGCATTTTTTTAACCCGGCCCGCTATATGAAGCTGCTGGAGCTCATACCCGGTTCGGATACTGATCCGGCGATCGTGGAACGGATGAAATCGCTCTGCGAGAAGCAGCTCGGCAAGACGGTGGTCATGGCCAAGGATACGCCAAACTTCGTCGCCAACCGGATCGGCACGTACGGTCTGCTCGTCACGCTGCAGGAAATGACGGACGAAGGCTTCGCCGTCGAAGAGATAGACGCCGTGACCGGCCCCGCGATGGGGCGGCCCAAGAGCGCGACGTTCCGCACGCTCGATCTCGTCGGCCTGGATACATTCGTGCATGTAGCGAATAACGTGCATGCTCATGTATCGGATCCGGAAGAACAAGCGGTGTTTGACGTCCCAGAAGTGCTGAAGGCGATGGTGGAGCGCGGCTGGCTTGGGGAAAAGACGGGGCGCGGCTTTTACCTGAAGCAAAAAGGAGCGGATGGCCGCAGCGAAATTTTATCGCTCAACCTGAAGACGATGCAGTACGAAGCGCAGCGAAAGGTGGCTTCCGTATCGCTTGACGCGGCGAAGCGCGCAAAAGGAGCGGGGGCGCGCTGCAAAGCGCTGATCGAGGCGGGGGACCGGTATTCGCTGCTGGCGTGGAACATTCTCAAGAAGGTGCTGCTGTACGCTGCCGAGAAAACGGGCGAAATCGCCGATTCGATTCACGATATCGACGAGGCGATGAAGTGGGGGTTCAACTGGGATCTCGGGCCGTTCGAGCTGTGGGATGCGATCGGCTTGGCGAAATCGGTGGAACGCATGGAAGCGGAAGGAGAACGTGTTCCCGCCTGGGTTAAAGATTGGATCGAGTCAGGCAATGGTTCGTTTTATCAGAAAAGGGAAAGCGGGCGTTTTTACGCGCATCACGGTTTGTTCCGCGAGCTGACGCAGCCGCCCGAGGCGATCTCCCTGCGCGAGCTGAAGGAGCGGAACAAGGTGGTACGCTCCAACAGCGGAGCCAGCCTGATCGATTTGGGGGACGGCGTGGCGTGTCTGGAGTTCCACTCCCCGAACAACGCGATCGGGGCGGATATTTTGCAAATGATCCGGCACAGTCTGGACGAGGTGCGGCGCGGGTTCGAGGGTCTGGTCATCGCCAATCAGGGGAAAAACTTTTGCGTTGGGGCTAACCTGATGCTGCTGCTGATGGAAGCGCAGGACGGCGAGTGGGATGAAATCGACGGCATTATCCGGCTGTTCCAGAGCACGATGTACCGGCTGAAGCGGTTCGAGAAGCCGGTGGTCGCTTCGCCTCACCGCATGACATTGGGCGGCGGCGTGGAGGTGTGCCTACCTGCCGATCAAATCGTTGCTTCGGCGGAGACGTATTTCGGGCTCGTGGAGGTCGGCGTCGGGCTGATTCCCGGCGGAGGCGGCTGCAAGGAGCTTGCGCTTCGCGCCAGCCGCAGCGCCCCGCTTCCGGAAACGGATATGCAGCCTTACGTCAACCGCGCGTTCGAAACGATCGGCATGGCAAAGGTATCGACGAGCGGGCACGACGCGATCAAGCTCGGCCTGATGCGGCCGGGGGACCGCGTCGTGACGAATCCGGATCACGCGATCCACGAAGCGAAGCAGGCCGTGCTTCGTCTGGCGCAGGCGGGCTACGAGCCGGAGCGGGAGAGCAAGCTCCGCGTAACCGGCGCGGACGGCAAGGCGGTGCTGCTCACCGGCGCCTATGCGATGCGGCACGGCGGATACATTAGCGATCATGACCTGAAGATCGCCGGCAAGCTCGCGCATGTGCTGTCGGGAGGCGATGCGCCTGCGGGCACGCTGGTCAGCGAGCAGTATATGCTCGATCTGGAGCGCGAGGCGTTCCTCAGCCTGTGCGGCGAACCGAAGACGCAGCAGCGGATGCAGCACATGCTGACCAAGGGGAAGGCGCTCCGCAATTAGCAGAGCCGTCGGCAGTGCGGTTAACAGAGCATCGTACCGGGAAGGCAGCTGGTTTTGCAAAAAAAGAAGAATGGCAGCAAACGTCAACCGTCAAAGCGATAGAGAAAATGGTGAACCGTGGGCGTGGGCGAAACACGAACGCGAGACGTGAAATGTGCGTGATACGCGAATGTGAATGAATCATGATTCGTAATCCATCAAGTCAAACGCGAGATACGAAAGTCGAGGTGAAGCGCATGACCGATAAGCCTAGAGAAGCGGTGATCGTCTCCGTTGCCCGCACGGCTGTCGGCAAGGCGAAGAAAGGCAGTTTGGCCGGGACGCGGGCCGAAGATTTGGGGAAGGCGGTGCTTCAGGCGGCGATGGACCGGGCGCCGGGGCTGCGCAAGGAAGAGGTCGAGGATATTATCATCGGCTGCGCGATGCCGGAGGGCGAGCAGGGGTTGAACTTTGCCCGCATCATGTCGCTCTACGCCGGTTTCCCGGTGACGGTTCCCGCGCTGACGATCAACCGCTTTTGCTCGTCGGGCTTGCAGTCGATCGCGATGGCGGCGGAACGAATCCGGCTTGGCGATGCCGACGTCATCGTCGCCGGCGGCGTCGAGAGCATGAGCCATGTGCCGATGGCCGGCTTCAAGCCCGCGCCGCACCCGCATCTGGCGGAGCACAGGCCCGATATCTACATGGGCATGGGGCATACGGCTGAGCTCGTGGCGGAGCGTTTCGGCGTCAGCCGGGCGGATCAAGACCGTTTTGCCGTCCGTTCGCACCGTAAGGCGGCCGAGGCTATCCGCGAAGGGCGGTTCAAGGAGGAGATCGCCCCCGTTCCGGTCACGGCCATGTCTTTCGACGAGCAGCGAGGCAAGCTGCGCAAGCGGGAGTTCGTCTTCGACACGGACGAAGGGGTGCGTACGGAGACGACGGAGGAAGTGCTTGCCCGGCTTCCAGCGGCATTCAAGCTCGGAGGCACCGTTACGGCCGGCAACGCGTCGCAGATGAGCGACGGGGCGGCTGCGGCGGTCGTCATGAGCCGGGAGAAGGCGGACGCGCTCGGGCTCCGGCCGCTCGCTGCGTTTCGCGCCTTTGCGCTCGCCGGCGTCGAGCCGGAGATTATGGGCGTCGGCCCGGTAAAGGCGATCCCGAAGGCGGTGCAGCGGGCGGGACTGTCGCTCGGCGATATCGACCTGTTCGAAATCAATGAGGCGTTCGCTTCGCAGTGCGTACATGTGATCCGGGCGCTCGATCTGGACGAAGCGATCGTCAACGTCAACGGCGGCGCCATTGCGCTCGGGCATCCGCTCGGCTGCACGGGCGCGAAGCTGTCTGCGACGCTCATCCACGAGCTGCGGCGCAGGGGCGGCGGGTACGGCGTTGTGTCGATGTGCATCGGCGGCGGTATGGGAGCGGCCGGGGTGTTCGAGGTGTATCCGTCGTAGCGGCTCGCGCAGGGAAGCAAACGGCAACCGAATCGAAGCGAAAAGGGAGAGGATGGCGATGACGCGTATAGCCGGCGGAAGCTTCATTATTGAAGAACCCGATGATCAGCGCGTGTTCACCCCGGAGGACTTGACCGAAGAGCAGCGGATGATCGCGCAGACGACCGAAGATTTCGTCGAAGGCGAAATTGCGCCGCACGACGAGGCGATCGAGAAGCTGAATTACGAGCTGACCGTGGAACTGCTGCGCAAAGCGGGCGAGCTCGGTCTGCTCGGCGCCGATGTGCCGGAAGCGTACGGCGGGCTCGGCCTGGATAAAATCAGCTCGACGCTGATCGGCGAGAAGCTGTCGAAGGCATCTTCCTTCGCGCTGTCCGTCGGCGCGCATGTCGGGATCGGCACGCTGCCGATCGTCTATTTCGGCACGAAGGAGCAGAAGGAGCGGTACTTGCCGGAGCTCGCCACCGGAGAGAAGCTTGCCGCATACTGCTTGACGGAGCCCTCCTCCGGCTCCGATGCGCTTGCGGCCAAGACGACGGCGCGGCTGTCGGACGACGGCAAGCATTATATATTGAACGGCGCGAAGCAGTTCATTACGAATGCGGGCTTCGCCGATCTGTTCATCGTCTATGCGAAAGTGGACGGCGCCGGCTTCAGCGCCTTCATCGTCGAACGGACGATGGAGGGCGTCGGCTTCGGTCCGGAGGAGAAGAAAATGGGCATCAAGGGCTCCTCCACCCGGCCGCTTATCTTGGACAATGTGCATGTTCCCGTCGAGCAGCTGCTCGGGGAAGCGGGGAAAGGACACTTGATCGCCTTCAATATCCTCAACATCGGCCGTTACAAGCTCGCTGCCGGCTGTCTGGGCGCCGCCAAGGACGCGATCGCGCTGTCGGCGAAATACGCCAATGAGCGCAAGCAGTTCGGCCGCCTGATCTCCTCCTTTCCGCTGATCGGAGGCAAGCTTGCGGACATGAACATACGCACCTTCGTCCTGGAAAGCATGGTGTACCGGACAGCGGGCTTGTTTGAGGAAGGTCTGGGGGATTTGGACCATGCGAGCCCGCAGATCGGCATCCAGTCGGCCAAGGCGATCGCCGAATATGCGATCGAATGCTCAATCAACAAAGTGTTCGGGTCGGAGACGCTCGATTTCGTAGCCGACGAAGGGGTGCAGATCCACGGCGGGTACGGCTACATTCAGGAATACCGGATCGAGCGGATTTACCGCGATTCGCGGATTAACCGCATTTTTGAAGGAACGAACGAAATCAACCGCTTGCTCATTCCCGGCACGCTGTTCAAGCGGGCGCTGAAGGGCGAGCTTCCGCTCATGCAGAAGGCGATGGAGCTGCAGGAGGAGCTCATGGAGCTGATGCCGGCGGGGCAGAGCTTCGAGGAGCCGCTGGAGCAGGAGGCGCACTTGATCGCCATGGCCAAGAAGATATTTCTGATGCTTGGCGCACAAGCGGTGCAGGCGTATCAGATGGCGATCGAGCAGGAGCAGGAAATACTCGCCTGTCTGGCCGACCTGATGATCGCCGTCTATGCGATGGAGAGCGCGCTGCTGCGAGCCCGCAAGCTGCTCGCCGCATCCGGCGGCGGGGCGAAGGCGCAGAACGCCGTCGATATGACCGTGTCGTTCGTGCACGACACGTTCGGGAAGGTCGATGCGCTCGCCAAGGAGGCGCTGTGCGCGATGGCGGAAGGCGACGTGCTGCGGACCCAGCTCGCGATATTGAAGAAGCTGACACGCGTGTCCCCCGTGAACCGTATCAAGCTCAAGCGGGCGATCGCCGCCAGGGTCGTCGAAGCCGGGAAGTATGTCGTTTAAGGTCTGAATCTTCATGAGAAATCGGGGTGGTCGAGATGCCTGACAAACCATGGCTTCAGCATTATCCTGACGAGGTGCCGCCGACCTATGATTACCCGAAGCATCATTTGCCGCATTTTTTGACGGAAACCGCTGCAGCGTACCCGAACCGGATTGCGCTCGATTTTATGGGAAAACAGCTGACGTATCGGACGCTGCTTGATTCGGCGCTCCGGTTCGCCCGGGCGATGGCTCATCTGGGCATCCGCAAAGGGGATCGCGTCGCGATCATGCTGCCGAATTGCCCGCAGACGGCGATCGCGTACTTCGGCACGCTGCTTGCGGGGGGCATCGTCGTTATGACGAATCCGATGTACACACCGCGGGAGCTGGAGCATCAGCTTAAGGACGCCGGAGCGAAGGCCATCGTTACGCTCGATCTGCTGTATGAACGGGTGACGAAGGCGATCGCTCCCTCGGGTGTCCGGCAGGTAATCGTAACGTCGATCAAAGATTATTTGCCTTTTCCGAAAAACTGGCTTTACCCGCTGAAGGCAAAGCAGGACGGATTGAAGCGGGATGTCGATTACGGCGGGGGTGTGTACTCGTTTGCGAAGCTGCTGAAGCGGTTCCCGCCCTCGCCTAGCCCGGTGGCCATTGACGCCGAGCAGGATCTCGCGCTCATTCAGTACACGGGAGGGACGACGGGGCTGGCCAAGGGAGTGATGCTCACGCATTACAATCTGGTGGCGAACGCGATTCAAAGCCGGCTCTGGAGCTACCGCTCGGAGCAGGGAAAGGAAGTATATTTGTCGGCGCTGCCGTTTTTCCACGTGTTCGGACTCACTGTGCTGCTCAATCAGGCGGTCTACTTGGCCGGCACGCTCGTGCTCTTGCCGCGCTTTGAAATTCAGCCGCTGCTGGAGACGATACGCCGTACGCGCCCGACGGTGTTCCCCGGCGCACCGACGATGTACATTTCGATGATTCATCATCCGGAGGCGCCCGGGTACGATTTGTCCTCGCTCGAGGTATGCATCAGTGGTGCGGCTTCGCTTCCGCTGGATGTTCAGGAGCGGTTCGAGACGATGACGGGCGCGCGGCTCATCGAAGGCTACGGCTTGACGGAAGCGTCCCCCGTGACGCATGCGAACAATATTTGGGCGAAGCGGAAAATCGGCTCCATCGGCATCCCGTTTCCCGACACCGAGGCCAAAATTGTGCATCCCGATACGGGGGAGGACATCCCTGCCGGGGAGATCGGCGAGCTGATCGTTCGCGGTCCGCAAGTGATGCGCGGCTATTGGAACCGCCCGGAAGAGACGGCCCGCACGCTGAAGGACGGCTGGCTGTACACGGGGGACATGGCAAGGATGGATGAAGACGGGTTCTTTTATATATTGGACCGGCGCAAAGATCTGATCATCGCGGGGGGCTACAACATTTATCCGCGGGAAGTGGAGGAGGTGCTGTTCGAGCATCCCGACGTGGAGGAAGCCGTGGTGGCGGGTGTGAAGGACCCGTACCGGGGCGAGACGGTGAAAGCCTATATCGTGCTGAAAAAAGACAGCGAGGCGGACAGCGAGGTGCTCGGAGCATGGTGCCGGGAACGGCTCGCCGCGTATAAAGTGCCGCGAATCTACGAGTTTCGCAACAGCCTTCCCAAGTCGCTTGTCGGAAAGGTACTTCGGCGAAAGCTGCTGGAGGAAGAGGAGGAGCGGGCCAAGGAGGATGCGCCGGATGCCTCGACATAGCGGCCGCTTCAAGCACAGCATACCGGGAGGAGGGAGAGGGATGGACGATGTGAACGAACAGGGCGAAGCGGTTCGCGCTCCGGCCGGCAATGCGCCGCAATCGACCGGCACGTTCTGGGATTGGATCGGCTGCGAATGGACGGAGGGAACGGAAGGCCGCGTAACCGTATCGCTTACCGTGAAGCCGCGCCATTTGAACCATATCGGCATCGTGCATGGGGGCGTATACGCGACATTGATCGATTCCGCGATGGGGCTGGCCGTCATGCGCTCCAGGCCGGATCATGCCGTGGTGACGACGAACTTGAACATGCATTACGTGGCTCCAGCAGCCATCGGGAAACTGATGGTCACCGCGGAAATCGTCCATGCTTCGCGCAAACTTGTGACGGCGCAGGCCAAAGCTTTTGGCGAGGGAGGGGCGCTGTGTGCTTTGGGCACGGGGACGTTCCGTGTGATGGAGAAACAGGGGGGATGAAACGATCGAAAGTCGAATCCGACTTTGACAAACGAGGTGAGCACATGGGCATTCGCGACGAGGTCGAGCAAATCGTCCAGAAGATTAACGGCAAACCGGAGCGCATCCGGTCGCTGCAGGCGGTTTATCAGTTCAATTTGGGCAACGGCGAATTTTTGCAGGTCAAATTTCACGGCGGGCAGGCGGAATTGTTCGACGGGACGCCGCACAAGGCGGACTGCCGCATCATCCTATCGGAGGAGACGTTCCGCAAGCTGCTGAATAACCAGTTGAACGCCATCGCGGCGTATATGTCGGGTGCGCTCAAGGTGGAAGGTAAGCTCAGTCTCGCCTTCAAGCTGGCCGATGTGCTGAAGGCTTGCTTCTGAACGAACGCGGATCGGCGCCGGGAGCGACAGCCGGTGAAGGCGGATGGGGAACCCACCGAACGGCAAGCCTGAAGGTGGGTTCCTTTCGTTTGCCGAAGGACGGTTGCATAATAGCGTTTACAAATAAGTGTTGACATTTTTTATCACATGCGATTTAATGGTGGCAAATGGAACGTTTATTGCGGTCTTTCGGACGTGGAAATGACACCGGTGTCAAATGCTCTTCGCGCACAATCTTCTCACTCACCGGATCGGATGCGCTCTTTCGATACGATCCCGTATGCGGGAAGTCGTTCGCTCAAATTTTCCCGTTGTTGCGGCTTCAGCGGTCCCAAGAGGGCACAAGCGGTCAAGCCATGTCGCAAAGCCTGGATAAGCGGTATGCTTGGCGAAGAAGTCCGTTTTTTTATCGCAATAATGACACCGGTGTCACGGCGGCAATTTTCAAAGGGGGTGATGCCTGCGATGCTGCGGCACATGCCATGCAAGCGGCAGCGCGACAGCAGGCCGGAAGATCCGTCAAGATCGTGCCGGGTCATACGAAGGAATGCCAGTTTGGCGAACTGCCGCGCAACTGGAGCATGCTCCGGGAGAAGATGGCCGGCTGTGCGGTGAAGCTCGCTGCACGGTCTGCGGAACGATTGTCATCGTTTTTTTTGATCCAATATTGCCAAATAACAGCTATTAGACGGAGGGAGTCCCATGAAACAAATTACTGCTGTGCTGATCGGAACCGGAAACCGGGGAGGCGCTTATACGTCTTACGCCCTGCAATTCCCGCATGAACTGAAAATTGTCGCGATTGCCGACCCTAATCATGTCAGAAGCGGCGCGTTTGCGAAAAAACATAATATCCCGCAGGAGCAAGTGTACCAAACGTGGGAGGAGCTGCTGCTCCAGCCGCAATTGGCCGATGTCGCGATTGTTACGACGCAGGATTCGATGCATTACGAGCCAACGATCCACGCGCTGGAGAAGGGCTATCATGTGCTGGTGGAGAAGCCGATGTCGCCGAACCCGGAAGAGTGCATCCGGATGGAGGAGGCCGCTGAGAAGCATAACCGCCAGCTGTCCGTCTGTCACGTGCTTCGCTATACGCCTTTCTGGTCGGGCATTAAAAAAATCATTGACCGGGGCGATATCGGGGAGATTGCTTCCATCCAGTTGAATGAAAACGTGGGCAATCTTCATATGGCGCACAGCTTCGTTCGCGGCAATTGGAGAAACTCCGACGTGTCCAGTCCGATGATTCTTGCCAAATCGTCGCATGACATGGACATTATCTCATGGCTGATGGGTAAGGCATGTACGCGCGTCAGCTCCTTCGGCTCGCTTTTGCATTTCCGCAAAGAGCATGCGCCGGAAGGAGCTCCGGAGTTTTGTCTGGACGGCTGTCCCGTCTATTCGCAGTGCCCGTACTACGCGCCGAAATATTACATGGACAAAGACGAGAACTTCTTGAAGAAAATTACAAACGACACCTCGCATGAAGGCGTACTGCATGCGCTGCAGACCGGCCCGTATGGCAAATGCGTGTACCGGACCGACAATAATGTGGTTGATCATCAGGTGGTCAATTTGGAATTCGCGGGAGGCGCGACGGCGACCTTCAGCATGTGCGGCTTCACCCATGATACTTCGCGCAGCGTGCAGATTATGGGGACAAAAGGGGAAATCCGCGGGTACATGTCGGAGAACAAATTCACCGTGTACGATTTCCTGACGAGAGACAAGACCGAGGTTCGCTACGACAAGCCGAAGTCGGGCCACAGCGGCGGGGACGCGGGCATTATTAAAAACTTCCTGCACGAGATTCGCTATTATGACGGCAAGCAGGGCTTGACCTCTGCAAAAGCTTCCGTCGAGAGCCATATGATGGCGTTTGCCGCGGAAAAGTCGAGAAATCATCAGGGCGAATCGATCGATCTGATCCAGTTCAAGGCGGATCACAAAAACGAAGCGACGGCAAATCGGTAACTCGCCGGGCGCATGCGCCATTCCAGGTCCGGGCAGTCTCAAAGCAGTATCAAGCTGTCCCGGAATGGACGCGCAGCAACCTTATGTAATCAATAGCTAATGTATAGCCATCCTGCAAAAGACCTTTTGTCAGATCCATCGTCGTAATCCGGAAGGGAGAACCAATATGGATAGAAGAACATTTCTAACGTCCGCAGGCTTGACGGGCGCCGCCCTGTTGTCCGGGGGATTGGGCTACACGCTGAACGACAGGAGTTTGGCGGCCGGGCCGCAGCCGACGGCGGCCGGCGATCCGCCGGAAGGCTGCTTCTCCGGCTTCGATTATCAAACCTTGATCGCGCAGAGCGTGACGTCGATCAAAGGCGGAGCGGGAAGCCGCTTCCCGCAATCGGCCGCGGTCCATACCGCGAGCGGCAAATATTACATTGCCAGGCAGACGACCGGCAATTACCAGGATCAGATGATCTACGAGTACGATCTGGCGACGGGCGCACTGCTCCGAAGCAAGGATGTGCCGATGGGGACCGGCGTCTATTTGGAAGGACTCGTCTACTTTTCCAATGCTTCCGGCCAGCTCTGCTTTATCGTTCCCGTCCAGAAATACGGCAAATTCGGCATTTTCAACTTCGAGACGGGTTTGATGGAAACGCAGTTCAATATGAACGGCAATTATAAAATCGGCTTCGACAACCGGCTCAAATATTTCTTGTGCGGGAAAAACGCTGAACCGGCCAAGGATGCGAATACGAGCATGGACGGCGTCTACTTGTACGATCTGGCTTCCGTCATCGCCGGCCAGCCGGTTCTGGCGGGTACGGTCGAGTTTCTCCACGACCAGATGTTCAACCATAAAATTCAAGGCTTGACGATGATTGACGATGTGATTTATTTGGGGCAAGGGGCAGAGTATCAGACGATCAGCATGATCGACATGAATGGAAATTTGCTCCACATGGTTTCCTATGATTCGAAGGAGATCATCTCGCTTGTCGGCGGCAACCCGGGCTCTACCAATCTTCAGGTGGAAAGCGAAGGCATGACCTGGGTGAAGGTAAACGGCGTCACGCATCCGGTTGCGTTTATCGCGACGCAGGGCAAGGCGTGCCTGATCAAGCTGGGCGATACGGCAGCCGGCACCAAGATCAGCCGGCAAATATTCAAGGGCTACAATCCGCTCCGCGAGCATGCCGCATTGCAACTGATCCAGAGCAGCGGCACGCCGTCCGTTTACGTCTCGACCGGCGCCGATTTTTACCAAGCGGTCGCTTCGATCAAGAGAAAAGGCATCTATACTTTCTTTTGCAATGGAAGCGCCATGAATGCGCCGATCGGGGGACGTTCGATCCGGGGGACGATTATCGTTACGGATGTGACGAGCGCCGGCGTGGCTTCACTGGCGGAAATTCGGGGACAGGATTACGGCGGCATCGTATGGTCCAATTATTACGACACGAACGCATCCGACGTCTGGAAGGGCTGGAGCAATATTGGCGGGGCGTTTGCCGTTCAGGCCGGCAGCAGCTTCGATCCGTTCACGGCCAACCCCGGGGTATATGAAACGACGTCGGCAACGAACGCACCCGTAAATGACAGCGCTATCAAAATATATACGATCACGAGAAGCTATCAGGGCCGCCGGCAGCTTCAGTGCAACTACAGCGAATCCGGGAATGTTTATTATGGAAACATCCACACGAACGGGGTTTTCAAAGGGTGGAAGAAAGTCGCATTCGCCAATTAGCAGGTTGGAAATGTGAAGTTGGATGATAGTACAAATGATACAAACGGGGGAATGTACGATGAACGGAACTAGGAAGCTTGCGCTGCTGCTCGGCATGTCCATGATCGGAACACTCGTCCTGTCCGGCTGTTCCGGCGGGAAGACGGCATCGCCAGGAGCTGATGCGAAGGAAACGCCGCGTGCGGATGCATATAACAATGAACCGGTCACGCTCACGTTCTACTCGCAAAGCGCGGGCGTACTCAATCAGTCGGATTTGGACGCGCTGGTCACGAAGCCTGTGCAGGCGAAATATCCCAACATCACGACGCAGCTGTTGACGGGGAGGAACCTGGAAACATTAATTACGGCCGGGGAAACTCCCGACATCGTGCTGTCAAGCAACGTGCATATGCTAGCGATGATTCAACTGGGGCTGGGCAGCGACCTGAGGGATTTCATCAAACAGGAAAAGATTGATATGAACCTGTTCGAGCCGGAGACCATCAACACGATCAACGGCTTTAGCGATAAGGGGGAAATCTTCGGCCTCCCGTTCGGGATGAATTACGGCATGATGCTGTACAACAAAGATATTTTCGATAAATTTGCCGCACCGTATCCGAAAGACGGCATGACGTGGAATCAGGTCATCGATCTGGCGCGCAAAGTGACGAAGCTGGACGGCGGCACCCAATATGTCGGCTTGGATCTCCAGGGCCCGAGCATGTTGCTGCGGCCATACGGGCTGAGCGTAGTGGACGAGAAGCAGGAGAAAGCGGCGCTGCAAACCGATGGGTTCAAAAAAGTGCTGGGGCTGTACCAGCAAAACTTTGCCATCCCCGGCAACGTCGAGCCGCAAAAAAGATACACCTACGGCATCGATTATTTTCTGAAGGATCAGAAGGTTGCCATGATGCCTTACTGGCTGGCTGCGACGTATGCGCGGCTGCCCCAGCTCCAGGAGCCGGGCAAAGGCTTCAACTGGGATGTCGTGTCGTTCCCGTCCTACGAGGAGAAGCCGGGCATCGGCCGGGAAATCGACTTCCATCTGGCGATGGTGACGCCGACAAGCAAGAACAAGAAGGCGGCATATGCGGTAGTCAAGACGATCGTCGGCGAGGAAGCGCAGAAGGCGATGAACCGGGGCAGCCGGATGACCGTATTGAAGGATCCCGCTCTCAAGAAAGAAGTGGCAGCCGACTCGAAGCTGTATGACGGGAAAAATCTGCAGGGCATCTTCAAGGTTAAGCCAGCTCCGCTCCCGAAGACGAGCAAATACGATTCCAAGATTTATTCGTACCTCAGCGATGCGGCAAAGAGCATGGCGTTCGACAAAACGGACATCAACACGGTGCTTCGGACTGCCGAGGAGATAGGAACGAAGTATATTCAGGAAAATAAGTAAACCGGCTGCTCGTACCGTTTAATGGATCCCCGACACGCATACTTTCTTGTAACAGCTTGGAAATGTGGAGTCGGACAATAGTACAAAATGATACAAACGGGGGAATGTACGATGTTGAACGGAACCAGAAAGCTAACGCTTTTGCTCGGCATGTCCATGATCGGATCGCTCGTCCTGTCCGGCTGCTCCGGCGGGAAGACGGCGTCGCCAGGAGCCGATGTGAAGGAAACGCCGCGTGTGGATGCATATAACAATGAACCGGTCACGCTCAAATTTTACTCGCAAAGCGCGGGCGTACTCAATCAGTCGGATTTGGACGCGCTGGTCACGAAGCCTGTGCAGGCGAAGTATCCCAACATCACGACGCAGCTGGTGACGGGGAAGCTGGAGGAATTAATTACGTCCGGCGAGATTCCCGATATTATCCTTTCAAGCAACCCTCAATTGATTAACATGCTGCAGCTCGGATTAGGCTCCGATCTGAACGAATTTATCAAGCAAGAAAAGATCGATATGGGCATTTTCGAACCGGAAACCGTCAATACGATCAAAGGCTTTAGCGATAAAGGGGAAATATTCGGTCTTCCGTTCTCGATGAACTATGGCTTGATGCTGTACAATAAAGATATCTTTGATAAATTTGCTGTCCCGTATCCGAAGGACGGCATGACCTGGGACGAGGTCATCAAATTGTCGCGCCAAGTAACAAAGCTGCAAGGGGAAGCCCAATATGTCGGAATTGACCTGCAAACCCCAAGTATATTGACCGGTCC
This sequence comes from Paenibacillus solanacearum, assembly GCF_910593845.1. GTDB lineage: Bacteria > Bacillota > Bacilli > Paenibacillales > NBRC-103111 > Paenibacillus_G > Paenibacillus_G solanacearum. The sequence goes on from NZ_CAJVAS010000012.1 coordinate 52,443, forward strand.
TTACGGTCTAAGTCTTGTGGACGCTAAGCAGGAGAAATCGCTTTTGCAAAACGAAGGGTTTAAGAAGGTCCTTGGGATTTATGAGCAAAACTATGCGATTCCCGGAAGCGTAATCCCTCAGAAAAAATATACGTACGGAATCGATTATTTTCTAAAGGATCAAAAAATAGCGATGTTCCCTTATTGGCTGGCGGCTACGACCGCGCGTCTGCCGCAGCTTCAGGAACAGGGTGCCAATTTCTCCTGGGATCTGGTTTCGTTCCCGTCCTTCGCAGAAAAGCCTGGCGTAGGCAGACAAGTCGACTTTCATCTGGCTATGGTGACGCCGACGAGCAAAAATAAGAAGGCCGCTTATGCCGTCGTCAAAACGATCGTCAGCGAAGAAGCGCAAAAAACGATGAACAGAGGGACGAGAATGACCGTTCTTCAAGCTCCTGGCCTTAAGAAGGAGGTTGCAGTGGATACCAAGCTGTATGACGGCAAAAACCTTCAAGGTATTTTCAAAGTGAAACCGGCGGCACTCCCCAAAACGACCAAATACGATTCGAAAATTCAATCCTTCTTAACCGATGCTGCGAAAAGCATGGCTTATGACAAAACGGATATAAATACGGTGCTGAGAATAGCTGACGAAATGGCAAATAAATATATGCAAGAGGAAAAAAAATAACGTTTTTCAAAGTGACCGCGAGCGTGAGTGATTGGCAGGTGCCAATGCTCGCGTTCGCATTTTTGACGGAGAGCGCGGCGGCAGCGTCTCCTGCCTATATATTAACTTGGCGAGGTGAAGCTTTATGACAACGACCCAGCGGCCCAATATCCTATTCATCATGAGCGACGATCACGCGGCTCATGCCATCAGCAGCTATGGAAGCAGAATCAACCGGACGCCCCATATCGACCGGATTGCGGAGGGAGGGATGCGATTTGATAACTGCTTTTGCACCAATTCGATTTGTACCCCGAGCCGGGCTGTTATATTGACCGGGATGTACAGTCATAAGAACGGTGTGAAGACGCTCGCCGATAAATTGGACAATCGCCAAAGTAATGTAGCGAAGCTGCTGCAATCGGCTGGTTATCAGACGGCGATCGTCGGCAAATGGCATCTGGGGCGCGGCGAGCAGCACAACCCGACCGGTTTCGATTATTGGAAGGTGCTTCCGGGACAAGGGGATTATCACAACCCGAAGTTTATCGGCGAGGAAGGCGTAACCGAGTATACAGGGTATGTCACCGATTTGATTACGGATTTCTCGCTCGATTGGCTGGAGCGCAGGGACAAGGAAAAGCCGTTCATGCTGATGCTGCATCACAAAGCGCCGCATCGCCGTTGGGAGCCGGACGAGAAGCACGCGACCTTGTACGAGGATGTGGACATCCCTGAGCCGGTCACCTTCCACGACGACTATGCGAACCGCAGCAAGGCGGCCGCCGAAGCGTTGATGCGGATTGACCGCGACCTTAGCGAGCTGGATCTGAAGGAAGCGCTGCCGGAGCAGCTGACCCCGGCCGAGTTGAAAAGCTGGAAGTATCAGCGGTATATCAAGGACTACCTGCGCTGCATCGCCTCGGTGGACGATAACGTCGGCAGAGTGCTTGATTATTTGGATGACGAGGGGATCGCAGACAACACCATGATCATCTACACTTCCGATCAGGGCTTCTTCCTCGGGGATCATGGCTGGTACGACAAACGGTTCATGTACGAGGAATCGCTCCGTATGCCGTTTCTTGTCCGGTATCCGCAATGTGTCAAGCCGGGTACGGTTCAGAAGCAGATGGCGCTCAATGTGGATTTTGCGGAAACGTTCCTGGACTACGCCGGCGTGCCGATTCCCGCGAACATGCAGGGAAACAGTCTGCGCAAGCTTCTGGAAGGCGAGACGCCCGAAGGGTGGCAGAACTCCATCTACTACCGCTATTGGGAGCATTTGAGCAAGACGCACCGCGTGGGTGCGCACTACGGGGTGAGGACGCACCGCTACAAGCTTATTTATTATTACGGGAAAAGCTTAGGATGTACGAATGCGGTCGATGAGGAGCGCGTACCGGAATGGGAGCTGTTCGACCTCGCAAACGATCCGTATGAGATGAACAACGTGTACCATCAGTCCGAGTATGCAGATGCAGTTAAGGAAATGACCGACGAGCTTGACAGGCTTAGAGTACAAATAGAAGATTTCGAATAACTTGCTGGAATTCCGGCTCCCGAGGACGGGCAAATACGATTCCGCGACGTATTCGCGCCTCGGCGATGCGGCGAAGCGTATGTCGCTCGGAATGGGCCATGATGCGGTGCTTCGGATCGCGTCATTGGAGCTCCGACGCTCCGCGGATTCGTTTCCGGTACCGGTTCGGCGATTCGCCGAAATGGCCGGTAAACTGTCTGGAGAAGTAATGTACCGATGCAAAGCCGAGCTTGTCCGCGATCAGCGTAACCGAACGGTTCGTTTCGCGCAGCTCGGTTTTTGCCTGTTCCAGCTTGCGCAGCATAAAGTATTGCCCGGGACTGGTCCCGGTTTCCTTGCGGAACAGCTCATACAGGTAAGCTTCGCTGAGCCGGAGCGTATCCGCCCAGTCGGCGAGTTGAAACGACGCGTGCAGGTTGCCGTTCATCCAGTCGATCATTTTGCGGATGCGCGGGTCGGTCGGCAAGTAGGGATGCGCGAGGAAACGCGCCAGTCCGGTCAGAAACGATTCGAACAAGGCGCGCAGGCGGATCGCGCTGCCGATCTCCTGCGAGTCGAAGTGGCGGATGACCGCAAGAAAAGGCTCCATCCAGTCCGCGCCTGCGGGGATCGCCGTCTGCGCGGGCAGCGCGAAACCGTCCGTAAACCGGATGCGGCCCGCGCTCAGCCCGGGATCATAAGCGGCGAAGCGGTATTCGTTCAGCCGCTTGTCGCCCTTCTGCTTCGGGCTGCTGTCCCACAGCAGATCGGCGTAGACGGAGGCGTGCACCATAGGATCGTGCTCATCGGCGGCAAAGGCATGCGGCGTTCCCGGCTCGAGGCAGAACAAGTCGCGGGTGTGCGCCCGATACGGCTGTCCGTCGATATGGAGATAGCCGCCGCCGCTCCGGATATAGATGAACGTGTAGGCATAGTTCAGCCGGGGGCCGATCTTCGCTTTCGGGCGAAAAGGGTACACATCCGCGCCGAGAATGCGCGTGCGAATGTCGTGTAACGCCATATGCCGCGTGTGCATAGCTTTCAGTCTCCTTGGTTTCTTATATAATCCACCCTAGAATTGTGCAAAAAGTATACCATAGGCCAAAGCCAGTTTCATCCTCCGTCTGGTAAGATGATAAAAAACGGAAGGAAGGGCTGTACTTTGACCATCTCACTGCAATGGACTTCTCATGTACCCGGAATTTGGAAAACGACGATCGGCGATCCGTCGGATTTGTCGCCGCTTGCTTTCATCGGCTGCCGGCCGAAGACGGAAGCGCTGAAGCAGATGGGCGAAGCCGTATTTCCGTTCGAAAGCGGCGATGTGGCCGCCGAGTCCAAGCGGCGCGGCCCGCTGCTGAGCGTGCCGCTGACCGCCAGCGAGAAGCTGTACGGGCTCGGGCTGCAATTTATGAAATTGAACCAGCGGGGACGGACCCGCTTTCTCCGGGTGAACAGCGACCCGAAGCAGGACACGGGCGAGAGCCACGCGCCGATCCCGTTTGTCGTGTCCGACCGGGGCTACGGTATATTAATCGATACGTCGCGCATCGTGACGGTTCATCTCGGTTCGACGATGCGCCTGTCGGAGACGCGGCCGGAGCAAATTTTTGACCGCAATAACCAAAGGGCGCAGTGGAAGGCGACGCTTGTGTCCGAACGGATGGAATTCGTGCTGCCGTCAGAAGGCGCCGATGTGTATGTCATCGCGGGAAACAGCGCGCTCGACGTCGTTCGCCGGTATAACCTGCTGTGCGGCGGCGGCGCGCTTCCGCCCAGATGGGGGCTCGGCTTCTGGCATCGGGTGCCGACACTGTTTACGGACAAGCAGGTCATGGAGGAAGCGCTGGAATACCGCAAGCGCGAATTTCCATGCGACGTGATCGGCCTGGAGCCGGGCTGGCACAGCAAGAGCTACCCGGTGACGTACGAATGGTATGAAGGCCGGTACCCGAATCCGAAGCAGTTTGTCGCCGACATGGACCGGGAAGGCTTTAAGATTAATTTGTGGGAGCATCCGTATGTGTCTCCGGAATCGAAGCTCTTCGAGAAGCTGCTGCCGCTGTCCGGCTCGTATTCGGTATGGGGCGGATTGGCCCCGGATTATTCGTTGGAGGAAGCGAGAACCGCTTACCAGGAACAGCATCGCCGCGAGCATCTGTCGATCGGGGTTTCCGGCTACAAGCTCGACGAGTGTGACGGCAGCGAGCTGACCGGCAACTCGTGGATGTTCCCCGCCCACGCCGAGTTTCCGTCCGGACATGACGGCGAGCAGCTGAGGCAGATGTACGGCCTGATGTTCCAGAAGATGACAACCGACCTGTACCGCGAAGAAGACAAACGGACGTACGGCTTGATCCGGGCGTCCGGCGCAGGCGCTTCCTCGCTGCCTTACGCGCTGTACTCGGACTTGTACGACCACAAGCAGTTCATCCGCGCGCTGTGCAACGCTTCATTCAGCGGCCTGCTGTGGACGCCGGAGGTGCGCAAGGCGTCGAGCGCCGAAGATTGGGTACGCCGGATGCAGGCGGTCTGCTTCTCGCCGATGGCGATGCTGAACGCCTGGGGCGACGGGACGAAGCCGTGGAGCTTCCCGGAAGTGGAGCATATCGTCCGCCACTACATTCAGCTGCGCATGCGGCTCCTGCCTTACCTGTACACGGCGTTCGCCAAGTACCATCAGGACGGCACGCCGCCGTTCCGCGCAATGCCGCTCGTTACCGGAAGCGGACCGAGCGAGAGCGGCGGGACCTTGGCCGGCGGCGCTGCGGTGAAGGTCGATACCGTTGATGCAGCATACGGCGGGAACAAGAAGAAGGAATGGGACGACCAGTTCATGATCGGCGACGATCTGCTGGTCGCCCCGCTGTTCGCCGGCGAGCAGGAACGGGACGTCTGCTTGCCGCCAGGCCGCTGGTACGGGCTCGAAAGCGGTGACACGTACGAGGGTGGCAGCGTTATTCGGGTCGCGCCGGGGCTGGAGCGAATCCCTGTGTTCGTGCGTGACGGAGCGGTCATCCCGATGACGCCTTGGCGCCCGCATGCGCCGCGGCAAGGAGAGCAGATGCCGCTCCTCCTGTGCCACTTCGGCGATGCCGAGGGCGGCTGCATGCTGTATGACGACGATGGAGAAAGCTTCGCTTATGAACGCGGCGAATCCGTCTGGCGACAAGCGGAGGTCCGGCGTTCCGCGGATGGATCCTGGAGCGGCACGCTCGCCGGGCATGAAAGATCATTCCCTTCCACGTTCGGCGAGGTGCAGTGGCGCTTCAGTCTGAAGAAGCTGGAGTAACGGTAGATCGAAGCAGTAGAATGACAATGAGCGCTTCCGGCTTGTTCGCTGGAGCGCTCATTGTTTATTATAAGGTGCCATCCTAATACGCTGCAATTCGTTTCACCTCGGCCCAATTTACCGCTTGCCGATCCCGTCCCAGAACAGCGGCCAAACCTTGCCGAGCCAGTCGTCAATTTGCTGCGAGCGCAGCAGAAACGACTGCATGAAGCAGCTGTCCATCAGGCACAGACAGGATGCGACAAGCTCCGGTTTGTCGAAGCTGCGCAGCTGTCCTGCGGCGTAGGCTCCTTCCAGCAGACGGCCGACGGGTTCGGCCAGATGCTGTTCCATCAGCAGCAGACGCTCCTTGAGCCCGCTCGCCAAAAAAGGCGGCGGCAGCAGCAAAGCCCGCTTGAGAAAAAACGCCCGTTCCCCGCTCATCCGCTCGTTATGGCAGTAAGCCCGGACCAGTCCCCGAAGAGCCGTATCCGCAGCTTCCCGCCGTAGCATCGATTCCTGCAGCAGCTCGGCGACAGACTGCATATGTTCGCGCAGCACCTCCTCCAGCGCGCTAAGAAACAGCTCGCGCTTGCTGTGAAAATGAAGGTGCAGGGATGCGGTCTGGATTCCCGCGCGTGCGGCGATCGCCGAGACGTCGGCGCCTTCGTAACCGCTGCGGGCAAACAAGTGGAGGGCGGCATGCTGAATCGCTTGAGCTGTCATCGTCTTACAACCCCCGTTCGCGAAACCGGATGCGGGGATGCTTGAAGCGGAATGCAGTCCATTGCGGCAAAGGAACATGGTTTCGGTTTTCGTGTAGACACAAGCTCATCGGTTATCACGCCTTCCGTATCCTTTGTTAGATATTATAACGCGAAAGTTACTTTAATGTAATATGAAATTTATTTTATGTCATTATTTATTACATGTAGATAGATAGGTATACTTTTTTTATTCCGGCGCAACATTTTCCAATCCCTTGACGTATAGGAAGTAGATTCGCAACATTTTGCATAGGACAGTGAGGGGGATTCAGTTTGAAGAGGTTAAAACAAGCGGGAACTGTAGCTATTGCGTCGGCATTGCTGCTCACCGGCGCGCCGCAGGTTTGGGCTAACGAATCGGTCATTGCAGCGGACGGCATGTCCGTGAGCTCTCCGGTGATGCCGAACAAAGGCCAAGCCGATCCGGCGGAAGTGAAAATATCGAAGGATCAAGCCATCGAGCTGGCCAAAAAGTATATTGCGATCCCCGAAGGATACGTGCTTAATTCGATTAACTTGAATTCGGGCGGATATCCCTACGGGCAAGCCGGTGCGAACTGGAGCATGAATTTCTCCAAAACCGTCAAAGATCATTATTACGGCAATATCAGCATTACGATCGACGGGACGGACGGCAGGCTCACCAATTATTATATGAACGAGAACGATCCCGAGCGTAAGCCAAGCTACCCGCCCAAAGCGGACTACAAGGCGGCGAAACAAATTGCGGATGACTGGATCGCCAAGATGAATGCCGGCGAACGGGAGCAGCTGCGGTACGATGAGCGTGACGAGCAATCATTTCTCACGCCGCTGGACGGGAATTATCAGTACCATATCCGTTACGACCGGACAGTGTCCGGTGTGCCGTATACGCAAAATGGCGTGAACGTCAGCGTCAACGGGGAAGGACAAGTGACCAGCTACAGCTTCCAATGGGACGACACGGCGGCTTTTGAGAAGGTTGCTTCTCCCATCAGCCTGGAGCAGGCCGTACAGGCGTTCCGGGACAAAGCGAAGATCGAGCTTATGTACGAAATTCCGTATCAGGCCAAAGGGGACCGGAAGCCGATCACGACGTACCAGATCGGCACCTTCATGATTGACGCGGCCAAGGGCGAGCCTTGGGATCAGGCTGGCCTTCCGCAGGCCGGCGGGGAGGAGCGCCCGTTGACGGATAAACCGCTTGCGGATAAGCCGTCCCCATCGCTCAATTTAACCAAAGAGCAGGCCGTGGAGAAAGTCACCTCTACGTTCACCCTGCCTGCGGGCGTCAAGCTGCAAAATGCGTCGTACAACGAATATACGAACCCGGACACGGGCGAGACGACCTCCGTCTGGAATTTGAACTGGAGCAAGCCGGCCGTGGAGAACGAAGATAACGCCAAACTCGCCGGCAGTACCGCATGGGCGACGGTTGACAGCAAAACCGGCGAAATTAAAAACTTCAATCTGAATTCGCTGTACGTACCGATGGCCGAGGAAAAAGACGTCGAAGCTAAAGTGTCGCAGGACGAAGCGAAAGCCAAAGCGGCTGAGCTGGTGAAGAAGCTGCTGCCCGGGTATACCGCCGAGCTCGTTCCCGATACGACGCCGGAAAAGCAAATCCAGCCGCTGCTGCTGAAAAAAATGAAAACATGGGATATCCGTTTCAAACGAGTCATTGACGATGTGAGTGCCGGGGGCGAAGCCGTGTTCGTGAATGTCGACCGAGAGACCGGCGACGTGATCGGCTTCTCCAACGCGATAAGCACCTCCGCGTATCCGACGCAGAAGCCGCAAGTCATTTCGCTCGAGAAGGCGAAGGACCTGCTGCTCGCGCAGTACGATATCGAGCTGGGCTATGAGCCCGATCTGTCCGACGCGCGGGTATATCCCGATAAGATCAAGCTGATGATCGCAGCCGGCGAAATCGCGCCCGGCGCTTCCCCGGACGCAGCCGGCAAGTCCAAGGAAGCGAAGCTGGTCTACAAGCTGATGCCGAAATATTTCCGAGAGCCGGTCGTGCTCGATGCCGTATCGGGTACTTGGAAAAATGCCTCCACCGGCGAAGCGGTATCGCTGGAGCGGGTGAAGGCCGACGATATCGAGGGCCACTGGGCGCAAAGCGAGCTGCAGCTGATGCTCGATTACCAGGCGCTTGACGTGAAGGACGGCAAAGTGAGTCCGGACCAATCGATCACACGCGGCGAAATGATCAAGATGCTTGTCATCGCGATGAACGGCGGCAACGGCGGCATCCGTTACGATGCCAATCGCACCGCTTCCTTTGCCGACGTGAAGGCGGGCTCCGCCTATTTCGCCTACGTCGAGAACGCTGTCGACCGCGGGCTGCTTACCCCCGGCACCGATTTCCGGCCGGAGGATAAAATGAACCGGGAGGAGATGGCCAGCCTCATCGTCAAGGCGCTCGGCCTAAGCGGCCTGGCGCAGCACGACGCCGTGTTCAACGATCAATTCGCCGACAAGGCGAAGCTGAAGCATCTGGGCGAAGCGGCTATCGTCGTGGGACTTGGCATCATGTCGCCGGTGGACGGCAGCTTCGAGCCGGAGCAAGAAGTTTCGAGAGCGGATGCGGCGACCGCATTTTTCCGCTATTTGCAAAAACGCGCCGAGATTCAGGATCGGAAATATCCGGTATATTTTTAATCATTCATTCGCAGTGAGAGCGGCTGCCGCGAAGGCGTAATTCCGCTCCAGCGTATCATCAATAACCCGTTGCAGCTCAATAATGAGATGCGGCGGGTTATTGTTTTTCTTTTAGAGTGAACATTGCCTCGAGGGGGAAAGGACGGGAATGGGCTGGTGTTTGATGGGCGCATGAACATCGAGGATTAGGCTGTGCGGCCGATTCTTGAGGCGGGTTATGTATGGATAAAAAATGCCCGATCCGCGCAGGATCGGACATGTATAGCAAGCTTCGGCACGTTCGTTTCCGAAGCTGCACTTGCGGGGAGGGCATGCTTCACGCAGCCTTCTCCGCTTCTAGCGCAGGAAATAGTACCAGTGCGCCGTATGAATGCAATCCATAATATCACTGCATGCAGGCATCATGGCATTCGCTTCCTTTGGAGCCGCTGACAGGCTGACGCCGGCAGCGAGTGCGACAGCGAGCACGCCAAGAACTAAACGTTTACGCAGCATTTTCACTCGGGATACACCTCCTTTCAAGGGAAAGTGGTTGATTCGAAACTCATTGTATCATCAGCTTTATGGCTTCGACAGCGACGGAGGACATACGATCGGTAACGAGTTTTATGCATGACCGGGTCGTGACGGATCATGGCGGCTTATGGGTCCGCCCTTGCGAAGCGCTGGGGTGTGCCGTTACTTTCTCCGGTGATGTAAGCGGCAGGTACCGTGCGATGCAGCGGTGCAGTTTTTTTGGCCGTACAGGCACGGATAGGCTGAGGCTAGATTCGGAGTGGCGTATGCTATATACGAACAAGTATTCCCTGACAAGCTATTGTCCATCAGATGGAATAAAATAGAATTAGAAAAATATCAAGTACAAGTAAGAAGATTTTGATTCCAATCCATGGAGGGGCGTTAAAATGCGATCTATAGCCCATATTCGTGAAAGTGATAATCAGATCCAAACGGTGGAAGAACATCTGCTCGGGGTAAAGGCTTTAGCGGAAAGCTATGGGGAAAAACTCGAAGTAAAGCATTTGACCGGGCTGGCCGGAATGCTGCATGACTTGGGGAAATATACCCGTCATTTTAGAGATTACATATTGGCTGCTGCAAGTACACCTTCTGCCCCGCCGAAGAGAGGCAGCGTCGATCATTCGACGGCGGGTGGAAGGCTGCTGTACGAGCTTTTTCATATAAGCCGTAGCAATCCATGCAAGGGCATTGTGGCCGAAGTTGTAGGGAATGCGATTATTTCACATCATTCCTATTTGCACGATTTTCTATCTATTGACCTGGAGTCTGCGTATTTGCAGCGGGTCCGGGATAAAAAATGCCCGGAATTGGACGATTTTGAATCGATCAGACAAGCTTTTTTTGGCAATGTAATGAGCGAAGAAGAGTTTCACGATTACGTAGAAAAAGCCGCTGCGGAACTGGAACGATTTTTAATGAAGCCTACGCCGGTCAATAGCGAAGCGAAGCTGATGTTTTTGACGAAATTTGTGTTCAGCGCACTCATCGATGCAGATCGCACGAACACAAGAATATTTGAAGCAAACCGGCCCGATGAACCGGCTCATAATAATAGAGAACTGTTTAACGCATGCTACGTGAAACTTATGAACAAAATTCAAAGTTTTAAAGAGCAGCCGGAAACGAAGTCGGCGATTCATCTGCTCAGAAGTGAAATGTCGGAGCAATGTGAACAGTTTGCCGTGAAGCCCTCAGGCATTTATACATTATCGATTCCGACCGGTGGCGGTAAAACGTTGGCAAGCTTCAGATACGCTTTAAAGCATGCATCCGTTTATGGGAAAAAGCGTATCATTTATGTCGTTCCTTATACGACCATTATCGAGCAAAACGCAGAAGAGATCCGAAAAATTGTCGGGGATGAAGCGGTTGTAATAGAGCATCATTCAAACGTGATCGAAGATACGCTAGATGATGACGAGAACCAGGACGGCCTTGCAAACACGCAGCAAAAGGCGAAGCTGGCCAAGGATAACTGGGATGCTCCGATCATTTTTACGACGATGGTTCAATTCTTAAATGTGTTCTATGCTTACGGAAGCAGAAATAGTAGGAGACTTCATAATTTATGCGAGTCGGTGATTATATTTGATGAAGTGCAGAAAGTCCCTATTTCTTGCGTTTCCTTGTTTAATCAGGCGCTCAATTTTTTGAAAGCGTACGGCCAGTCCAGCATCGTACTGTGCACTGCGACACAGCCTGCTCTGGATTTTGTTAAGCATAAGCTGGATATCAATCTGAGCGCAGAGATGATCGGCCGTCTCGATGATGTGATTGATGCTTTTAAGCGAGTTGAAGTCATTGACAAAGCTACGGAAGAATCGTTTACCAACGCCAAACTCGTTGATTTTATCGAAACTGCTGTTAGCGAAGATGGAGTGAACAGCGTCCTGATCATCCTGAACACGAAAGCGGTTGTAAAAGATCTATACCGTCAATTGAAAACGCGCGGATCGGGTATTCCTGTGTATCATTTAAGCACTTCGATGTGCGCAGCGCACAGGAGTGAAATTTTGGAAGAAGTAAAGGGACAGCTGTCGGTTGGTAATAAGGTCATTTGCATTAGTACACAATTGATTGAGGCTGGGGTGGATATCAGCTTCGACTGCGTAATCCGGTCGTTAGCTGGACTGGACTCAATAGCGCAGGCAGCAGGACGATGCAACCGGCATGGGAAGAAGGGAATACAGAGGGTTTACGTCATTGATCATGCGGAAGAGAGTTTGAGCCGCTTGAAGGAAATCAAGGTAGGTAAGGAGATGGCTCGAAAGATACTTAAAGACTTGAAGCGTGATTCCAAATATCATGGAGGTAATATTTTATCACGGCGGGCAATGGAACGGTATTTTAAAGAGTTTTATACGGAATTTGAAACGGATCTGAATTATTCGGTGCTTCCTTTGAGGAAAAGTATGATGGAGTTGCTGACGTCTTCCAGAGAATATAACGATAAGGCTTATAAAAGCAAAACAGGACAAAGGTTGCCGCTTTTTATTGCGAACAGCTATCGTACGGCGGCGGAGCATTTTCATGTCATCGATGACCGTACGACTTCAGTCGTTGTCCCTTATGGCAAAGGGGAAGACATCATTGCTGAGTTGAATGGGGACGGTACCATCGATGATCTAACGCGACTGCTTAGAAGCGCGCAGCATTATACGATAAGCCTCTACGATCATGAGCTTCGGGAATTGGATCGCAGCGGCGGGCTTGATCGTTGCCTCGACGGAAAAGTGCTGGTGCTGAAGGAACGGGCCTATAGTGGGGAATTTGGATTGGACATCGAAAACGATAGTTCGATGGGAATGCTTATCATGTAAAGGGAGAAACCTATCTTTGGTTTCGAAGATAGGTTCCCTTATCAAATACTATATTTTTCAATCCACGCTATCGAAGCGACGACCCATTATAGCATAGTTGGAGGGAGTATGGGAACGAACTAAGGTCATATGACATTTGGAATATACCTTAATAATTCATATATTATTTAATAAGATTTTGTTGACCATTATTTGGAAGAATAATATAATGAAATTATTGGAAATTGTGGAAAGGAGGTAACCGTAAATGCGAAATAGCATCGAGTTCGAGGTGTATGGGCAATACGCCCTCTTTACTGATCCGTTAACGAAATTGGGAGGAGAAAAGTTGTCCTATCAGGTTCCCACATATCAGGCGATGAAAGGAATCGTTGAAAGCGTTTATTGGAAACCGTCGATTATGATTGTCGTGGACGAAATTCGTGTCATGAATCCGATCCGGATGGAATCGAAGGGGATTCGGCCAATGGAATACGGCGGCGGGAATACGCTTGCCAATTATACCTACTTGAAGGATGTGCGCTACCAATGCCGCGCCCATTTCATTTTCAACTCCCATAGACCGGATTTGGCCTACGATTGGAACGAAAATAAGCATCATAGCATCCTCAAGCGCTCTCTCCGCGCCGGAGGACGCAGGGATATTTTCCTTGGCTCCCGTGAGTGCCAAGGGTATGTTGAACCGTGCGTGTTCGGTGAAGGGAAAAGCTATTATGACGACCGTAGCGGCGACATCTACCTAGGAACCATGGTTCACGGTATCAACTATCCGGATGAAACGGGAAGAAGCCAGATGGAGATCCGTCTGTGGAACCCGGTCATGAAGAATGGTATCATCCGTTTTATTCCCCCAGAGGAATGTACGCTTGTACGCAAAGTTTCGGATATGGAACCGAAGCATTTTGGCAGCGATAATGTGGACTCGGTTGAAGAGCTGTTCACACAATTGGGAGAGGGGGTGAATCCGTGAGTTGGCTATTGAATTTATACGAGACTTATGAATCCAACCTAGACCAGATCGGCGTTATCGAGAAGAAGCTTAACGGTCATGAATATATGTTGCTGCCCGTCTCCCATACGACACAATCTGCGCATATTGAAGTGCTGGTGACGGAGGACGGCGAATTTTATCACGCTTCGGTTATCGATAAGAGCGATGCCAATACCGTAATTCCGTGTACGGAAAAGTCGGCAAGCCGGGCAGGCTCTGTCATTGCGCCGTATCCGCTTCACGATAAACTAAGCTATGTTGCGGGTGACTTTGCCGCATACGGCGGAGGTAAGAAGCATGAAGAGCAGTTTGCCGCTTATATCTCACAGCTGGAAGGTTGGGCGAAGTCGCCGCATGGCCATCCGAAAGTGAAGAGCATTTATCTTTATATGAGAAGAAAACAATTAATACAGGATTTGGTGAAGCGGAACATACTTGCTGTCGATGCCGAGAATAAGCTGATTGACAAATGGGACAAACAGTATTCGTCTATATACGACGAGAAACCGGAAATCTTTACCGTCCTTAGCGGAGATCAAGAAAGCGCATTCATACGATTTGATGTTTATTCGCCGAATGAACTATTAACGAAGGTTTGGAAGGACCAGGAGATGTATGATTCTTTCATCCGTCATTACAGCCAGTCACAGGGCGAGGCGAAGCTTTGCTATGTAACGGGAAATATGCTTCCAAGCACCGACAGGCACGCCAACAAAATAAGAAACGCAGCGGATAAAGCAAAGCTGATTTCTGCGAATGATACGAGCGGGTTTACGTACAGGGGACGATTTACCCAAAGCGACGAAGTTGCCAGCATCAGCTACGAAGTGTCGCAGAAAGCGCATAATGCGTTGAAATGGCTGATTAACCGCCAAGGCAAGATGATCGATCAGCGCGTCTTTTTGGTGTGGGCGAACGACGTGCCGGACATTGTCGATCTTACGGAAGACACCTATTTCATTATTCCGGGCTCGATTCCCGATCAACAGAAAGCAGCTTTTACGGCCCAAGAGATTGCAATAGAGATGTCAAAGGCTTTTGGCGGCTATAAGAACAGTCTGGCTTCTTATCAAACAGATGTCAATCTGTTGATTCTCGATTCCGCCACAACAGGGCGGATGGCCGTGCTGTATTATCGAAATATGGACAAGGAGCTGTACTTTCAAAGGCTCATCGAGTGGCATTCCACATGCGCTTGGCTGCACCGTTATCGTAAAAACAACGATGGGGAATATGTGCAATTTTTCGGCGCGCCTGCGACGAAGGATATTGCTTTCGCAGCGTACGGCTCCCACACTAATGAAAAAGTTATCAAAGGGTTGATGGAGCGTATGCTCCCATGCATTGTCGACAACAGGGCGATTCCGATAGATGTTGTCAGAAGCGCGTTTCGCCGAGCCTCAAACCCTGTATCGATGGACAAGTGGGAATGGGAGAAGACGCTTAGTATCGCATGCGCGTTAATCAATAGACAACTGATCGATAAACAGGAGGGGTATAAGTTGGCATTAGATACGGATAACAATGACCGAAGCTACTTGTTTGGACGATTGCTGGCAGTGGCCGATGTATTGGAGAGACGCGCATTAGATGAGCCTCGTTCCACGAACGCCATTCGCTATATGAACTCATTCTCCCAATATCCGGAAAGAACATGGAAAACGATTCAGGCGAGCTTGCAGCCGTATCAAGCGAGATTAGGTGCGAAGGGCTCCGATTTATCCAGACTGATCGACGAAATTGCTTCGAAATTTCAATACGAAGACTTCAGCAACGAATCGTTAACCGGAAAATATTTGCTTGGTTTTTATAGTCAAAGGCATGAATTGTACCAGAAGAAGGAAAAAGGAAACGATCCTAAGAAACAAACCAACGACGATACCGCGGAACAATCCAATGACTAGGGAGATGGAACTAATGACAATCTTGAATCATAAAATTGACTTTGCTGTAATTTTATCCGTAACGAAGGCAAATCCCAATGGCGACCCTTTAAACGGTAACAGGCCTCGGCAAAACTACGACGGACATGGCGAGATTTCGGATGTTGCGATCAAACGGAAAATAAGAAACCGGCTTCTGGATGCCGGCGAATCCATCTTCGTCCAGTCGAATGACAAAAAAGTGGACGAGTTCAAAAGCTTGAGAGAACGTGCTGAAGCCAACGTCGCACTGGAAAAAATAACGAAATCGAAAAACAGCTCCAGCGACGAATTTGCCAAGGCTGCCTGCGAGCAATGGATCGATGTTCGAAGCTTTGGCCAGGTGTTTGCTTTCAAAGGAACCGGGGATAAGGGTGTATCCGTAGGTATAAGGGGACCGGTATCCATTCATACTGCAACCAGCGTCAGCCCGATCGATATAACCAGCATGCAAATTACAAAGAGTGTCAACTCCGAACCGGGGAAAGAAAGAGGCTCGGATACTATGGGAATGAAGCATCGTGTCGATTATGGCGTATATGTTTTTTACGGCAGCATCAACACGCAATTGGCCGAAAAAACCGGGTTCACTGAAGTAGATGCGGAAAAAATGAAACAAGCGCTCGTGACGTTGTTTGAAAACGATTCGTCGTCCGCCAGACCGGAGGGAAGTATGGAAGTAGTCAAGGTGTATTGGTGGAACCATAGTTCCAAGCTAGGTCAATATTCGTCCGCGAAAGTACATCGGTCGTTATCCATACAACCGAATAAGGAACAACCGAAATCGATGAATGATTATACGATTACGCTGAACGAACTGGAAGGACTGGACGTCGAGGTTTTGGATGGTCGTTAAGGATGAGGACGAGTACCTTATGTTGTCTGGCCTTCAACATTTTCAATTCTGCAAGCGGCAATGGGCTCTTATCCATATCGAGCAACAGTGGGAAGAAAACGTAAGGACGGTCGAAGGGCAGTATCTCCATCGAAATGCGGACAAGCCGTTTACGAGAGAAAAGCGAGGCGACAAGCTTATTGTCCGCGCCATGGCGGTCAAGTCGAACGAGCTCAAGCTTGCCGGCATATGTGATGTAGTTGAGTTCGTTCGAGACAGCCGCGGCGTTGAAATAAACGGAGCCGAAGGCAACTATGTCGTGTATCCTGTCGAATATAAGCGCGGCAAACCAAAGACGGACGAATCGGATATTTTACAGTTGACTGCGCAGGCGATGTGTTTGGAGGAAATGCTGCTGTGCGAGGTAAACATGGGTTACATGTATTATAACGAGATCAAACACAGGGTCGAAGTGCCGCTGACCGCAAGATTGAAACAGAATGTGAGACGAATGGCTGCGGAAATGCACGAATATTACGACCGGAGACGTACGCCCAAAGTGAAAACAGGAGCTTTTTGCAAAAGCTGTTCCCTTCAATCGATCTGCTTGCCTGAGCTTATGAACAAACGGACTGTCCGAAGCTATATTGAAGGGAAGATCAAGGAATGAGGCATCTCCTCAATACGTTATATGTAACGCAGCAGGACGTTTATTTGTCGCTCGACGGCGATAATATTGTGCTGATCAAGGATCAGGAAAAGATCGGCAGATTTCCGCTTCATAATCTGGAATCGATCGTGTCCTTCGGTTATACGGGTGCCAGTCCGGCGTTGATGGGATATTGCGCTGAACGAAATATTTCCATCGCTTTTTTGACTCCAAGCGGGCGCTTTCAGGCGAGAGTGATTGGGCCAAGCAAAGGAAACGTCGTTCTTCGAAAAAAACAATATCTTTTGTCCGAAGATGAGCTGGCATCAGCTCGCATAGCTCGAAACTTTATTGTAGCGAAGGTCTACAATCATAAGTGGATGCTCGAAAGAATGACCAGAGATTATCCGCTTCGGATCGATGTGGCGGGTTTTAAAGCAATCTCGCAGCACTTATCTTCCATCATTCCGGAGATACGGGAATGTGAAGACTTAGAACGATTACGTGGTTTAGAAGGACAGGCCGCTGTAAACTACAATAAAGTGTTCGGTCAGATGATTTTGCAGCAAACGGACGATTTTTATTTTCATGCCCGCTCACGTCGGCCGCCGCAAGATAATGTGAATGCGATGCTGTCATTTGCTTATACTTTATTAGCCAACGATACGGCGTCTGCTTTGGAAGCTGTAGGGCTGGATGCCTACGTAGGTTTTTTGCACAGGGATCGTCCGGGCAGGGCCTCCCTGGCATTGGATGTAATGGAAGAGCTGCGAGGAGTCTATGCGGATAAATTTGTCCTCTCGTTAATAAACAAAAAAGTGGTGAACAAGGACGATTTCTTCAAAAAGGAAAATGGCGCAGTGCTCATGACGGATGGTGCCAGGAAGAAATTTTTGACGGCATGGCAAAATAAAAAGCAAGAAAAGATAACACATCCGTATCTCGGGGAGAATATTTCCTGGGGGTTAGTACCTCATGCACAAGCAATATTGTTAGCACGTTTTTTGCGTGGTGATTTGGATGAGTATCCTCCATTTATGTGGAAGTAGGTGCATCAATGCTGGTATTGATTACTTATGATGTAAGTACCACAAGCAGTGCCGGACAAAGAAGATTGCGCAGGGTTTCGAAGGCATGCCTAGGTTATGGCCAAAGAGTTCAGAATTCTGTGTTCGAATGTAATGTGGATGCAACTCAATTTGCCACTCTAAAGCTCAAGCTGATTGATATTATTGATAAAGATCAGGACAGCCTCCGATTCTATCAGTTGGGAAACAATTACAAAAATAAGGTTGAACATATCGGCGTGAAAGAATCAATCGATTTAGAAGGACCGTTAATTTTATAGTGCGAATGTATAGCGCGCATAGTTTTCCGGGGACATTCGCACCGAATTATTAACAGTTTTATTCCAAAATTTCCGACTTTGATATTTATAAATGCTAAAGTTGGAATGAATGGTCGTGTTTTTGACTTTTTCGGTCAAAAATATGACCGATGGGAACATCTTTATTGACTTTTCGCAGTCGCATCCTTCACGGATGCGTGGATTGAAATAGAACAATGTGCAAATCAACCGAGCTTTACAAAAGTCGCATCCTTCACGGATGCGTGGATTGAAATTTCTTTCAAAGCATTTCTAGCCAAAATGTAGTATGGTCGCATCCTTCACGGATGCGTGGATTGAAATATTTGTAGGTGCGGCACCAACGAGTATATTAATGTCGCATCCTTCACGGATGCGTGGATTGAAATAACAAATCGAAGCAATAATCAGGGCGCAGCAGCGTCGCATCCTTCACGGATGCGTGGATTGAAATGATGAAGTTTACTCCATACCGGACAAAGCCGGGGGTCGCATCCTTCACGGATGCGTGGATTGAAATCTCCATGGATATCCCTAAAGTATTGGCAACAGGGTCGCATCCTTCACGGATGCGTGGATTGAAATCTTTTCCGTTTGGAGGTCCTCCAACTCTTTCTCGTCGCATCCTTCACGGATGCGTGGATTGAAATATAAAGTTAACACATTGGAGGTTTGAAAATGGCTGGTCGCATCCTTCACGGATGCGTGGATTGAAATTGCTCCAAGATCATGTTGTCTGAAAGCTTCGCCGGTCGCATCCTTCACGGATGCGTGGATTGAAATACCCTCTTTAGTTTCATGTCGCAATACTCCAGTTCGTCGCATCCTTCACGGATGCGTGGATTGAAATTTTTCTAGCAGCCAGGCGCCGACTTTGTGCATCAGGTCGCATCCTTCACGGATGCGTGGATTGAAATACCAAGTCCTGCATACGGGTCATGAGCTGGTCTGTCGCATCCTTCACGGATGCGTGGATTGAAATATTTTGTTACTTTGTAATAAGTAACTGTCATATGGTCGCATCCTTCACGGATGCGTGGATTGAAATGAAAATTACCAAAACAAGACGCTTCGGATTATTCGGTCGCATCCTTCACGGATGCGTGGATTGAAATATCGCATAAAGGATTTGATCGACCGCCGCGTTCCCGTCGCATCCTTCACGGATGCGTGGATTGAAATGTCATCATGCCTATTGCGTTCGCTCGGTCGGTCGGGTCGCATCCTTCACGGATGCGTGGATTGAAATTCGCGAATGGCAACAATCCAAGCCTGCCCCGCATGTCGCATCCTTCACGGATGCGTGGATTGAAATCGACAACGGCATACACGCTTTTCTCGGCGGGAAGTCGCATCCTTCACGGATGCGTGGATTGAAATGTCTTTGTCCATGCGCTTTTTGCTGCCCTTCTCGTCGCATCCTTCACGGATGCGTGGATTGAAATAATTATCTCGGTGCCGGTATCGGCGGGGGTATTACGTCGCATCCTTCACGGATGCGTGGATTGAAATAACTTTGTGCCGTGCATGTCCGTAACGGCCCCGGGTCGCATCCTTCACGGATGCGTGGATTGAAATATTAGCGGCGCGACGCAATGGCAGCTAATGCTTAGTCGCATCCTTCACGGATGCGTGGATTGAAATCGATAGGCAATGTATCATCAAACGAAATCGACAGTCGCATCCTTCACGGATGCGTGGATTGAAATAAATCCCGGCTGCAACCTTTGGCACCGCTCAGCCGTCGCATCCTTCACGGATGCGTGGATTGAAATATAAAACGAGTGGCGTAAGCGAGATTAGAAACGCGTCGCATCCTTCACGGATGCGTGGATTGAAATCATATTGGGAGACAAGAGCGAAGGAAATCATGATGTCGCATCCTTCACGGATGCGTGGATTGAAATACAATTAGTC
This sequence comes from Paenibacillus solanacearum, assembly GCF_910593845.1. GTDB lineage: Bacteria > Bacillota > Bacilli > Paenibacillales > NBRC-103111 > Paenibacillus_G > Paenibacillus_G solanacearum. The sequence continues at coordinate 72,322 of NZ_CAJVAS010000012.1, forward strand.
ACGGTAAACGGCAAGCAAGTCAACGTCGCATCCTTCACGGATGCGTGGATTGAAATCATATATAAGACATGACCCCGTTAGGGCCGCGAGTCGCATCCTTCACGGATGCGTGGATTGAAATATGGGGTCTTGCGCTCTTGGGTATCTCCATTGTCGTCGCATCCTTCACGGATGCGTGGATTGAAATAGCATCCTGAAAGGCGTGTTTGCTGCCGCTTCCAGTCGCATCCTTCACGGATGCGTGGATTGAAATACGAAAACGCCGTTAAAGCCGGATGACGTAATAAGTCGCATCCTTCACGGATGCGTGGATTGAAATGCCTTTGACAAACTTAAAGACGCAGGAAAGGCCATGGTCGCATCCTTCACGGATGCGTGGATTGAAATCAAAGTTGAACGCTTTTTCCCACCATGATATATCAGTCGCATCCTTCACGGATGCGTGGATTGAAATGTCCCGCCTATACCCGAAACACCGGAACCACCGTCGCATCCTTCACGGATGCGTGGATTGAAATGTCCCGCCTATACCCGAAACACCGGAACCACCGTCGCATCCTTCACGGATGCGTGGATTGAAATATTGTTATGAAAATAATTAATGTAAATGGGAGAGTCGCATCCTTCACGGATGCGTGGATTGAAATATTATCAGTTTTGTCGCTGCTGGCGAATATGCATGTCGCATCCTTCACGGATGCGTGGATTGAAATATTTATGTCGGCTACGATTTGTCCAACATCTTGGGTCGCATCCTTCACGGATGCGTGGATTGAAATCATGGCCGCACCCCATCCAATAAACTCCCGCTAGGTCGCATCCTTCACGGATGCGTGGATTGAAATTGTTGCGAAAACGGGGATACTCCACTTTTCTGCTAGTCGCATCCTTCACGGATGCGTGGATTGAAATCGACACGATCCTAGCGGCGTACAAGGATGCTAGGGTCGCATCCTTCACGGATGCGTGGATTGAAATAACAAATCGAAGCAATCATTAGGGCGCAGCAACAGGTCGCATCCTTCACGGATGCGTGGATTGAAATGAAACAGGGGCGAGTAAGATGACACATAAAATCTCGCGTCGCATCCTTCACGGATGCGTGGATTGAAATGGGGAAGTAGCAAAGGAGTATGGGCTTTTCGTGGGTCGCATCCTTCACGGATGCGTGGATTGAAATTTGACGCGATCAAGGCATACAAAGGCAAGGAAGCCGTCGCATCCTTCACGGATGCGTGGATTGAAATGTTCATCATGAGCCGGTAGTAAATGTATCCGGGCGTCGCATCCTTCACGGATGCGTGGATTGAAATAAATCGTCGGCGGCTCTGTTGCCACGGCCAAAGAGTCGCATCCTTCACGGATGCGTGGATTGAAATCGGCACGATCCTAGCGGCGTACAAGGATGCTAGGCGTCGCATCCTTCACGGATGCGTGGATTGAAATACTGCCGTTCCAGTTTCTTCAACATGGAGTTATCGTCGCATCCTTCACGGATGCGTGGATTGAAATTGATATATGGCGGTGGGACGGAACGAAATTTTCGTCGCATCCTTCACGGATGCGTGGATTGAAATTGTTACAACCTTGGACAAGGCGGCTTAAAAGAGCGTCGCATCCTTCACGGATGCGTGGATTGAAATTTAACCCAACGCCGGTTGTGGAGCAATTAAAGGGTCGCATCCTTCACGGATGCGTGGATTGAAATCTAAAAATGCTTGCAAAATAATTATCCATGTATGTCGCATCCTTCACGGATGCGTGGATTGAAATAACGTTCGCAACGCTGATGACTCAGCCATTTTAGTCGCATCCTTCACGGATGCGTGGATTGAAATTAGGTACGCTCTCCGCTCGTTATCGTCACGTATGGTCGCATCCTTCACGGATGCGTGGATTGAAATAGACATGTAAATATTCGCATTATGCACTTGTCCCAGTCGCATCCTTCACGGATGCGTGGATTGAAATACGACAGCAGCTTTCGCTAGTGCTGGACTATTACAGTCGCATCCTTCACGGATGCGTGGATTGAAATATCCAAAGCCATGCCGACGTGATTAGCCACGCCAGTCGCATCCTTCACGGATGCGTGGATTGAAATTTGATTATGGTGATAGCGTGTTATTCGTCCTGATCGTCGCATCCTTCACGGATGCGTGGATTGAAATCATCCCGTACAGTTTTTTTTGATTCGTCGGAAATGTCGCATCCTTCACGGATGCGTGGATTGAAATCCATAAGTTTAGTTAGACCTTCGCTCGCGTACTGCGTCGCATCCTTCACGGATGCGTGGATTGAAATATCCGGATATCTTTAAATTCGGTTATCGTAACATGCCGTCGCATCCTTCACGGATGCGTGGATTGAAATTAATTCGCGCTTGTGGCGCTTGAGATCCTTTTCCGTCGCATCCTTCACGGATGCGTGGATTGAAATATACCCCCTTATGTGCTTCGATGTTCAAAACTGGTCGCATCCTTCACGGATGCGTGGATTGAAATATCAGGCTGTAGTCCAGCATGTTCACATGCGTTCGTCGCATCCTTCACGGATGCGTGGATTGAAATTTGGCAATCGGGCAGGCAGCCAGAATGATGCCTGTCGCATCCTTCACGGATGCGTGGATTGAAATAAATCCGCAAAGAGGACAACGTAAAAGTAACTTCGTCGCATCCTTCACGGATGCGTGGATTGAAATTCCTGCAAGCTTTGCGGCAGTTTGTTCCAATGATGTCGCATCCTTCACGGATGCGTGGATTGAAATTCTGCTTCTAAATCAGCACGGCTTTTGCGGAGGTGTCGCATCCTTCACGGATGCGTGGATTGAAATGTATTAACGCTTCCGCGCCGGGCGCGATCACGGTGTCGCATCCTTCACGGATGCGTGGATTGAAATTCATCACGCAAGCGCCCGCTAGCATCACGCCATGTCGCATCCTTCACGGATGCGTGGATTGAAATGCACACATGCTTTAGCCAGCATGCAGCGCGGCTTGTCGCATCCTTCACGGATGCGTGGATTGAAATTTTCATATGCTGCTGAATCGATTCATGCCGCGAACGTCGCATCCTTCACGGATGCGTGGATTGAAATAAGATCAGAATGCAGATGGACCCGGGCAGGGTTAGTCGCATCCTTCGCGGATGCGTGGATTGAAATGTGAAGAATTGGAAAGGGATCGTTAAGTTTATCGTCGCATCCTTCGCGGATGCGTGGATTGAAATTCCATCGGCGTCGAAAGGGTGTCGAAACTGGATTGGTCGCATCCTTCGCGGATGTGTGGATTGAAATCGGCGATTGTATTGCACAGAGCAAGACGGATAGCGTCGCATCCCTCGCGGATGCGTGGATTGAAATCATCTTGTGTTGTGTTTGTCCATCCGCACCGATTGTCGCATCCCTCGCGGATGCGTGGATTGAAATAAAAGCATGACCGAAGTTGTTAAGGCCTGGCTGTTGTCGCATCCTTCGCGGATGCGTGGATTGAAATCATGCCGCCCGAGCTTTGCAGCCGCATGAATTGGTCGCATCCTTCACGGATGCGTGGATTGAACTACCATCTTATCGATCATCAGTCCATGCAGCTCTGATCTGCTTGTCCATGTAAAAACGCCTCCCGGCTCCATAGCCGAAAGGCGTTGCGCTTGACGGGTATTCATTTTAACCTTCGTTACCGCTTCGCCTTATAAAACTCATGATACAGCTTCATCAGCGCCCGCTTCTCGATCCGCGACACGTATGAGCGGCTGATTCCCAGTTCCTTTGCAATCTCACGCTGCGTCCGCTCCTCGCCCCCGGCTTCCAGTCCGAAACGACCGACGACAACTTCCCGCTCCCGTTCATCCAATATATCCAGATTGCGGTATATTTTTGACTTTTCGATCTTGAGCTGCACCTTATCGACAACATCGTCGGCCTCGGTGCCGAGAATATCGATGAGCGTGATCTCGTTGCCTTCCTTATCGGTCCCGATCGGATCATGCAAGGAAACGTCCTTGCGCGTTTTTTTTAGAGAACGAAGATGCATCAGGATCTCGTTCTCTATACAACGTGCGGCAAAGGTAGCCAGCTTGGTCCCTTTATCCGGAGAAAAAGACTCGATCGCCTTGATCAACCCGATGGTTCCGATAGAGATCAGATCTTCTAGGTCTTCGCCGGTGTTATCGAATTTTTTGACGATATGGGCAACGAGTCGAAGATTATGTTCTATCAACATATTCCGGGAGTATTGATTTCCTTGGGCCATTAACCTTAAATGCTTTTCTTCCTCTTCTTCGGCAAGCGGTTGTGGGAATGCGTTGTTTTTTACGTAGGAAACCAGTAACATTAATTCCTTGATGAATAGCGCAATGGCGGAGAAAAATCCGGGCATGCTGGGCCACCCCCTCAAAGTTATAAAAAAGCTACTTTCGTTGCAGTTGTATGGGTCGGCGGAGCATAAGGGAATCGGAGGCATCCGCTGAAAGATTTGTTTTATTTTATGTGGGCGGCAGCCTAGAAGTGCCTGTACTTACAAAATAGTTTGTTGATTCAAAAAAATAACCGGAGTCCAGCTGCACGTTGATCTCCCTGGTAATGTACGCACCAAAACAGTCATGTGCTCTGATCGATAACTTTTTTTTCCACAGCCATACTTCCATTTTTATATTAAGTTGGAAATAATAGCAAAGTGTCTTTGTGTCATTTTCCGTACAACTTCCCCAGTACTTCAAAAACTATAAGTCCTTGTCTAATTATGGCTCAACCTTAAAATCAGTGCTTGACGATTAAATCCCTTAGCGATGCCGATTGCACTTCAAAAGGATACCGTCCTTGTAGTTGCGACGATTGCGCGTAAAGTAACGACGGCGCTGGAAAGCCTTAATGCGATTATGGCTGCCTTCTACCGTGGCGTTCGTCCATCTGCACCGATGATAGTTAACGATCTCCACCTTCCAGTTTCGCATCGTTTTTAAGACAAACAGAGGAAGTCTGGATGGTTGGCGGCGAAGACTCGCAAATCCTCCAGCTTACGGCCCGGCAGCAAATCCGAGCATCGTTTCGCCGCGAAGATTATGAATACCGGTATTGTAGGTGCCCCTTCATGATCGCGAAGTCATCCACGCCAAGCACCAGCCCATCGTTTTGGCTTCTGCCCAAGCTTTGGCTTGAACGTGCTCGCTCATCTGCGAAATGGCCTCCTCGTGCAGACGTTGCACCGTGCTTGTCGGAGCTTGCAGTATGCGGACACTATGCGCTGCTGTTGAGCCGAGCGCGTGCTCGACGGCAATGGAGCGAAAATGCTTGCTGTATTGCTGTTTGTGTCCCACAAATCCGTAGACCCACCCGAATCCGACGTGACAAGACTTGCAGTACAAACGAATCGCGGGGTTCGATTTAAAACCCAAAAACTAACGTTGTATTTAGCCCATATCGATATTCCCAGCACAGAAGCCGACGATGTCATGTTGTTTCAGTCTAGGCAGCAGCCTGAGCTCGTCGTTCGTGACGAGTCATCGTCGTGGTTTGCCCTTTAGGCGCATTGCTAGTATATACCATTGACGGTACACTTGAACCAAATCGCTCATGAGCGGGGAGGATTGGATGATCCATATGGATCGGATGTCCAACTTTAGATGCGAGCTGCTGGGAGGGAAAAGCAATCCATGAAACGACCGTGTGGGCTGCGGTGGCATCGAAGTTTGGATTATATCGTGATCGTTGCCGTCATTTTGTCCGGGATCATCGGCTTCACTTATTTCGTCAATGGCGGTTTTTCCGAGTTTAAAGGGAAATACGTCTATACGTTGGAAGACGAGCCCGGCTGGGAAGCGGTCATGGGGGAGGTGCAGGTGGCGGAAGGCCGGATCGTCGATGAAGGCATCCCGTGGAAGCCGTACGAAGCGTTGGCAGCAACGCCGGAAGCGAAACGGTATGCCGGGGTATTCTGGGTGAAACGTACGCTGCCCGAGCCTGCGGAGCCGCAGCGAGATCCATTGCTGCAGATTCGCGACTCCAAGAAGTACCAAATTTATCTGGATGGTAAGCAAATCGCCGATTTTAACTGGAGCCGTCCGAGCCGATGGATCGATCCGTATTATGAAAAAGATTTTTATCGGCTTCCTGTCGATTATGCGGGGAAAACGATTTATTTGCAGGTGATGCCGCAGAAGGACGGGGGGCTGTACTTCGGCCGGCTTATCATATTCGAGGCCAGCAGCATCATGACGCAGATCATTCGGGCGAATTTGTTGACGATCGCGCTGACCGTCTGTTATGCATTCCTCGGATTCGTCGCGTTCTGCACGTTTTTGTTTTACAACAAGGAGGCGCTGCACGGCTACTTTTCACTGCTGAACTTCAGTGTGGCATATACCTGCTTCGCCCGTTCGAGTATTGTGAGCTTGTTTGATCCCCCGTTATTTGTCGGCTACTTTCAGAATCTGGGTCCGCTGCTTGGTGCGTTCGCCATATTCGGTCTGCTTGAACAACTAGCCGAAGAAGGTCCAGTTAGACGCGCTTGCCGCAACGTTGCCCGCTTTATGCTCGCGTATACGGTCATTTCAAGCGTGCTGGCTCTTGATGACGGGTATTGGTTCATGGCAACGGAATATTATGTATACCCGATCGCGCTTGGGGCGGCTCTATTGTATTTAGCTCGTCCGATGCTGCATTGGTTTCGTCATCGCAAGGACGCGGAGACGCGCTGGCTCGCTTTTGGCACCGTCATGCTCGTTCTATCGAAAGGTCTGGAATGGCTTTTCCTATACGTTCCCTGGATCAATGCCTTTGCGATAGGGCATATGCCTTATTTCTCCTATTATTGGAAGGCAAATCTGTTCTATGTGGGCATGTTTCTGTTCGTGCTCTCCTTGGGGATGATGATCGTCTCCAGACTGAAGGATGTTTTTCGCCAATCCCGCAAGCTTGCGGAACAACTGCGGGATAAAAACGACCGGCTTGAATCGATGGATCAGCTGAAGGATGAATTTCTCGCCAATACGTCCCACGAATTGCGGACGCCTCTCCATGGGATGATCGGTCTGGCCGAGTCTCTATTGGAAGGGCTTGCCGGACCGCTTCCGGAAGCGGCTCGCCATAACCTGCATCTGATCGCAGCCAGCGGCAAGAGGCTGTCACGGCTTGTCAGCGATATTCTGGATTTGGCTAAAATCAAACACCGCGATATCCCGCTGCATACGGAATCCGTACAACTGCGTGATGCAGTCGGTGTTGTGTTGGCCGCTTTCAGTCCGATGACTGTCGGTAAAAGCGTTCTGCTGGTCAACCAGGTCGATGCCGCTCTGCCGCCGATCGCTGCGGATCCCGACCGATTGCAGCAAATATTGTACAACCTGATCGGCAACGCCGTGAAATTTACGCCATCGGGGGAAATTGCCGTGAACGCCGTGCTGGAAGGCGAATGGATGCGGATTGCAGTCGCGGATTCGGGAGTGGGAATTCCCGGCGATAAGCTGGCTGCCGTATTCGAGCCATTCGAACAAGTTGGCGAGATTGCCGCGACGCTGGAGGGAACAGGACTTGGCTTGCCGTTAACCAAGAAGCTGGTCGAACTGCAAGGCGGTTCGATCCAGATCCGTTCTGTGCCGGGAAAAGGTACGGAATGCTCGTTTACGATGCCGCTCGTGGGCGGGGCTGACTTGACGTCCGAAGAGCACGGGAACGCGGAGTCGGTGCCGGTGCAGGATACAGGAACAGCGAATCCGACTCGGTCGGCGGAAGAACGTCTGCAGGCCAAACCGAACTCTTCTTCCGTTCCTTCAGCAGTATCGGACGGTTCGGGCATAACTTTGCTGCTCGTTGACGATGAGTCAATTAACCATCAGGTGCTGGACAATTATTTGTTTCAGCAGCCGTATACTCTGATCAAAGCTTATTCCGCCGGAGAAGCGCTGCAAATGTTAGAACAGCATAGCATAAACTTGGTGCTGCTCGACGTTATGCTTCCCGACGGAAACGGGTACGACATCTGCCGGTCGATCCGCAAGCAGTTCTCGGCCAGCGAGCTACCGGTCATTATGCTGACGGCGAGGAATCGGCTGACCGATCTGTTGGAAGGATTCGACGCCGGCGCGAACGACTATTTGACCAAGCCTTTAGCGAAGAATGAGCTGCTCGCCCGTATTAACGTTCAACTGCAGCTATCGCGGCTGACCCATTCGCTAGAGCAGCTCGTGCAGGAGCGGACCTCCGATTTGGAGCGCGTGCACCTTCGTCTGCAGCAATCGATGCAGGCAACGGCTCAGGCAACGGCAGAGCTGCAGGTCGTCGAAGAGCGCAACCGGATTGCCGGCGACATTCACGACATCGTCGGTCACACGCTTACTACGACGATCGTTCAGCTTGAAGCGGCCAAGCGGTTGCTGATGCGAAACGACGAGCGGGGGTATGCCAAGCTGCAGCTCTCGCAGGATCTGGTTCGCAAAGGCCTGGAGGAAGTGCGCGAATCGGTACGGATGATGAAGCAAAGCGGCGCGGACTACGATCTCGAGCCTGCATTGCGGGAACTGTTGGAGGAAACCGTGCAGGCGGCCGGTGTAACGGCAGAGATACGGATTGAACAGCTTCCGCCGCTTGGCCCGCTGCATAAAAAAGTGATTTTTTACGCTTTGCGCGAAGGGTTGACCAACGGCATCCGCCATGGAGAGTGCCGCCGTTTCCGGTTCGAGCTCGATCATCAGGACGGCTGGATCCGCTTCGTCTTGTGGAACGATGGCAAGCGATGTGAACCGGCCGCCGGGCCAGGAATCGGCCTGCGGGTTATGACCGAGCGGGCGAGATCGCTCGGCGGCTCTTTAGAGCTCTCGTCGCCGGAAGACGGGGGCTGCTTGCTGACGCTTTCGTTGCCAGGGGATATGTAATGGGATTAGGCACATGACGACATTGTAGGGATTGCGTAGGACTCTGCTGTCTCGTTTGGAGGTGCGGCTTAGGCCAAATTCTTCTGGTGATCGTCGGAAGCTGGGGATGAGGGGATTGCTGGTCTGGCAAACATTTAATAGAAGGTGGAGTCGACCAAACGTCCGCTGGGCGAAGCAGGCTGCAATCTGCCGCTCGATGTATTGAGAAAGAGAACGTACTACATCTTCGTTCTTTAAACAACACTCGCAAGGATGTTTCCCTGCATGATCCAATTAGAAGCGATAGAGGAAGGCAATGAGATTACCCCTAATAGCAGTTGGACCCGAATCCTCCATATGGTATGATGGTTTTTAATGGAAACGGCTGCATTCCAAGTTTGTAGGAGGGATCATATGACGAAACAGGGGAAATGGATCATCGATGCGCTCCTCGTGTTGCCCGACAAGGTAATGCAGGGCAGTTTATTTATAGATGGAAGCACCATAGCCAATATTGTAGAGGACAAGGCGCCTCATTCGCTCATCAACTTAGACAAGCACGAGGTCATCGACGCCAGAGGCGCGTTCGTTCTGCCCGGTTTAATCGATATACATTGCGACGCTATCGAGAAAGAAGTCCAGCCGCGGCCGAATACGCTGTTTCCAATGGATTTGGCGCTGTACGAATTGGAAAAAAAGCTGGCCGGCAACGGAATCACCACCATGTATCAATCGATCTCCCTTGGAGTAGGGTTAAGCCTTCGCGGAGATGAGCTTGTCGTTCAGTTGATCGATCACATTCGCCGGTACCGCGACCAGCGTTCGATGATTCGGCATCGCGTGCATCTGCGATACGAATTAATTCATTTGGCGGGGCTGCAGCTGGCCGAAGAGCTGATCCGCGCGGGTGCCGTGGATTACATGTCCTTTATGAATCATGGGCCTGGTCAAGGACAATACAAACGGCCGGGGTCCTTCGAAGCTTACGTGATGAAGAATCAAGGCGTGGATAAGGAAGAAGTAAAGAAAATCGCCGAGAATGCGTTACAAAAGCAAGCGGCCATTGATTGGGAAGATATTCGGGCGCTCAGTCAATTGGCGCATCAGCACCGCATTCCAATAGCTTCGCATGACGATGACTCCGAAGAAACCATTATGAAGGCTCTCGAGTTTGGGGTAACCGTCAGCGAATTCCCTTTGAATTTGGAGACGGCGGCTTACGCCAAGGACAAGCAATTGTATGTATGTGTCGGGGCGCCTAATGTGGTAAGAGGCGGGTCGCATGATAAAAATATGCGTGCGATCGACGCCATCCACGCCGGGACAGCGAACATCGTATGCTCCGATTATTTGCCTTCATCCTTGCTTGCAGCTGTATTTACGATTGCAGAAGATGAGCGTATGAGCCTCTCCGATGCCGTGAACATGGCGAGTTTGAACCCCGCAAAGGCGATGGGGATAGACAGGCATTTCGGTTCTATTGAACAAGGCAAAGCGGCCGACCTGCTGCTTGTCCAATCCATCGAAGGATACCCCTGGATTCAACGGACGATCGTCGATGGCACCACGGTATATTTGTCCGACTTTTTCCACGGGACCGTATCGTAGGAGGGGACTTATGGAACTATCCCGTTATGTGCTGCCAGGCGGCAAGCTTGACGATGCCCTTATTTTAAACAAAGAAGCCATATACAAGGGCATGAACGGAAAAGTCATCGAACGGTTCTTCATTCCTGCCGAGCAGAGGACGCAAAGCTACATATTCAAGCCGCTTACTAATGTAGAAACGATAGGCAGGGAGCGGTGGGCCCATACCGAGATCATACCTTTGGTGCCGCAGATTCGGACACCGAAAATACTCGCTCAAGCGGACCATTCCGATCCGGACCGATATTGGGCGATTATGGAGGATTACGGCAGACTGTCGCATGAGCTCAGCGAAGAGGATCTTGTGCTCGCGGCGGGGGTCATTCCTTTCTGGCATCAGCTCTCGCAGCAGCTCGTACCGGAGCACTTAACCGGCAACAAGCCCAAGCTTGAACAAGCGTTGGAAACCGTGCAAGGCAAGTGGGAGAACGTAAAATGCATACTGCAGGCTTCCGGCATGGACGCCAAGCTGATAACAAAATTTTATACGGCAATAAATAATGCGCCATTTGGCAGCTCTCAGGAGACGGTCGTTTCTCAAGGGGATTTCCATCGAGGGAACATCGCCATACAGAATCAAGGGGTGGTTGTCCTTGACTGGGAGCACGTTCACCGAAATTCGCCTTACTGGGACTTGTATAACCTTATTGATATGACGCACCCGGTCATTCGAAGGAGAACCACTCAGGCTGGCCGGGGTGCAGCGCTGCGTACCTATGCTTCCAGACGCACTGAGCTGGGGTGGATGGGATCGCAGTCGGAGCTAGAGGCGGGGTACTACTTATACTCGGCCATCTATTCGGCATGGATGCTGTTGTTGATTGAGGCGGATCGGAGTAAGGGTGTATTTCGGGTGGACGATTTACAAGAGGCGGAGAAGGAAACGTTGACTTCGTTTGCCGAATGCATGAGCCAGCATTAATGTAAAAAGGAACCCGCATCGCTAGGGGCATAGCTCCCTAGTATATCGACCCTTAATTAATATGACTATGGTTTGTGTATGATATACTCTTCGTAGCGAGCAATGAACGGAGATATACCAGAAGCCTTTAAACCATCTAAACTTACTGAAGAACAATTTGCTACACTTCAAACCGCAACCTATCTGGTTGGCAAACTGGAGTATGCCGGGATTCGATAAAGCTGTTCAATATGTGAACAAGATGTATAATGCAGGCTCGATTAGCCCGAATTTCGCAACTGACAAGGATGGAAAGCTGCTCGATGCCGATTTTTCCAATGGAAAAGTCGGAGCATTCCAGTCGAACTGGGATGGTCCGTGATCAGAGCGGCAAGGCAATTGAAGACGAGTATATTAAGAATTACAAGGCTCAGAATAGTAAATAATAACGAATTGATAGTCCAGAAGGGGCTGTGAAAGGCACGCAGCGAGAGATCGCGAAGGAGCTCGGGATCAGCCGTTCATACGTATCGCGGATTGAGAAGCGGGCACTGATGAAGCTGTATCACGAGTTTTATAAGGCGAAGCGGTAAAGAAATGCGAAGGTTCAATTGAATCCGGTTAAGGGAAACGCCTTTCGGCAATGGAGCCGGAGGGCTTTTTTTGTATAAGAAAACATGCAAGGACTATTCTTGCATGATCCGATCGGAACCGATAAGGAAGGAAATGAAATCACGCAGAAGCGGCGATCGTGACAGCAACCGTACACCAATGACTCCGCTTGGTAACCTTACTGCTTACGGATATGATTCGCACAATCGACTCAGCAAGGTTGGACCATCAGAGAATAATTCGGATGCAAGTTATAGTTATAACAAAATCGGCCGATTGGCGGAAAGTACATTAAAGAGAAGGAACTTTTATTTATTTATAGAATTAATTGGTTTGGAATGTATAAAGAATTATCAGAAATAACACGTGAGAAAATCCTTTATGGGCATACATGTTATTATTTGGATATTACAAAAGGGATGTTGGTGTGTATATGAAAAAGAAAATGATTCTTTCGTTACTTTCAGGATTACTGTTACTCCCTGCTTCAGTTGTTTATTCGGCAAATCCATCTATGCCAACGGATACTAAAGAAATTACACTTCAATTAAATCAATCGCTTGCCGAAATAAACGGAAAAACCGTACCCCTCCAGGCTGCACCGATTTTGATCAATGACACAACGATGGTACCTTTACGGTTCATTGGGGAAGTCCTCGGAGCTGAAATTGCTTGGGAAAACACTACACGTACGATTACTGTTACGTATGAATCATCAACGATCCAACTTGTTGTCGACGAATCGATGGCGATAGTCAAGGGCCAGCCAAAGTCATTGGATCAGCCGGTGATGATGCAAAATCAAACGGTCCTGGTTCCTCTTCGGTTTATTGCGGAAAATTTTAATCAACATGTTACTTACGACGATAGAACACAATCTATTAAAATAATTTCAAATATTAGCAATCAGCAACCAACCCAAAAACCGCAGCCGAAAAAGTTGGATAAGATTACTGTGGATAACTTAACAGACGGAAGAGATATCGGCGGAACAGGTACTATTCGGGGGATGTTTGGTAAGATAGACTTGACGAGTCTTGTGACAGATAATAAAAAGAACGTTTATTTTTTAAAAATCGATCCTACGCTCCATGATGGTTTCGTAATCTATCGCTATGATCATGAGACCGGTCTAAAAGGTATACCTATATCCGAAGAGAATTTTACTTTTACTTATATGAACAAAAATAATACCACCAAGCAATTTCGAATTGATAACTTCAGGCCTCGCAAATTAACTTATGATGAAACCCACGATCGACTTTATTTGATCGGGGATTCTAAAGACAATGAGATCAAATACGTTGTGTATGAAGTATTTCCTGAATTAAAAATGATCACATATCAAGAACAAGCTGATACGATGAATCAGGAACGTAATTTTTTTACTACCGTCAACGGTAAAGAGTTTTATTACAGCGACTTGTTCCGAGAAAGCATTTATATGGCACAAGAAGGCAAAGAAAGTGAGCGGTTAACTTATTTTACGACCGATCGATCGAACAATGAGATGGCTTCCGTTGTAAAGGAAGGTCAGATTTTTATTTTTGATAAAAACCTTAAAACCATATATAAATTAACTGCTGCACAATTAAGTAAGGTTGCTGATGTAAATATTAATGAAAGAATTACTTCTATAAATACTTTCAATGGAAATTTTTATTTAGCTACGGATAATAAAATCTTGCAATTAAGTGTAGATGGACAGGTAACAAATTATGTAGGTTTATCGGATATCGTTATCTATAATTCAGGCGTTTATAACCCAATTACAAAAACTTATGATCAAGTGTATGGGGATCGGCTCCCCCAAAAGGATTTAATGGATACAGAACAAAAAGGGGGCGCGAGGCCAGAACCAGCCAAGCTAACCGAATTTTCTCAATTCGCCGTTGACTCCAACGGTAATGTAATTGTTTTGGATTCGAATTGGGCACTTAGAAGAATCAATTTATTTGAAGAATAAGCATTAATTTATACCATCTATGATTAATCGAGCCTCAAGGTGTGCTTCTAAGGTGTCCGATGAAACTTCTTACGTCATATCCTTCCAACGCGCACTAGTTTATTTGACTACCATTAATAATGAGTTTATAAGGCTCTGAAGTCGGTCTCGACGTTGGAATGGTCACCTAGTAATAAAACCGAAGTCGGCAATACTGGATGAGCTCCTTACCCACGTTACACCGGATAATCTCCATAAAGAGATTTCAACCGGCGAACCACGAGGACGGGAGTCATGGTGACAAATCAGTAGCGCGGCGACTTGGTGTGGTTACAATTCAACCCACAATCAGGTCATGAGCAAGCTGGGAAACGCCTTGCTTTGGTCATTTCACCCGCAGCGTATAACGGAAAGGTCGGGCTTTCTCTGCTCTGTCCGGTCACCGCCAAGATTAAGGGTTATCCATTCGAGGTTATCATTCCGCAGGATTTACCGATCGAGGGGGCAATCCTCTCCGATCAGGTGAAAAGTCTCGACTGGCAGTCCCGACAGGCAGCTTTCATCTGTAAGGTATCGCATGAGACGCTGCAGAAGTCGTTTCAAAAAATGGAGTTATTGATTCGCTGAGATGGACAAGGGCAATTGAGATTTCCGGACTTTCCATCGACGGACAGATATCCCACCCCCTCGTACCATCTGTTTCTTGAATGGCATACTTTCTCAACAAGCTCCGGCCCGCCGATGATGGCGGGCTTTTTCAGGTTGAATCGAGCATGTAAGACAGTCGCTTTTGACAAACGAGTTGTAAGAATTATTAGAAAATTTTAGTTGAAAGGACAACGGTAGATGTGATACGATCTGGTTAAGCGCTTTCATTCCAGATTTGCCCAATTGTCGCGTTGTAATTCTTCCTAGGCGAGGCGGATTGAAGGAGATTTGAGCAATGCTTATCCGCCTTCATCATTAAACCGGTTTAATAAAACCGGTTTACACTTCGGCGGGAAAGGAGGGCCGCATGGCTACGATTAATGATGTCGCGAAGAGGGCGGGCGTATCGAAAGGCACCGTCTCCAGCGTATTCAGCAAAAAGCGGCCGATCAGCACGGAGGTTACGGAGCGGGTGCTGGCGGCTGCCAAGGAGTTAAGCTATTTTCCCAATCAGCTTGCGCGCAGCCTGGCGATCAAAAAAACGATGATCGTCGGACTGAAAATACCGATATCGCGGGAGCATGCGATGTCCGGATTCGAGGTCCAGCTGATCAATGGCGTCATCCGGGAATGCTCCAAGCGAGGATACCGTGTGCTGCTGGATACGCTGCCCGAGCATGACGATCCGATCCACTTTGCCGTAGATCCGGTAGACGGCGTCATCATGCTCAATCCCCGCACGAACGACCCCAGAATCGACAGATATAAATTGATGCAGACGCCGCTCGTGCTGATCGGGAGACCGGATCCGATGGATGCGTCGGTATGCTACGTCGACAACGACAATGTGCGCATCGGCAGTCAGGTCGGGCAATATTTGATCGACAACGGGCATACGTCGGTCTTGTTTCTGAACGCGTCCTCCGACATGACGGTAGCGGCCGACCGGAAGAGCGGTTTGTACGAGGCATTCGAGCGCAGCGGGCTGTCGACGGAGCAGCTCAAAGTGCTGCATTATTCCAGGAAGCAGCACGGCAATCCGACCAAGTACGGCTACGTATCGCTTAAGCATTCGTACGGCAATCATGAATTCACCGCCGTTATCGCGGATACGGACCGCGTCGCTCTCGGTGCGTTGCAAGCGACCCGTGAGCTGGGCATCGTTATTCCCGAGCAATTATCGATTGTCGCCTTGAGCGACGATCCGATATTGGCACAAGAAACGTCGCCGAAGCTGACGTCCGTCGAGCTGTCGGCCGAATTGCTGGGCTCGGAAGCGGCTAAGATTCTGCTGAAAAAAATAAAAAACATCGGCATTGTGCAGCAAAAGGTGATCGACGCCAAGCTCATCTTACGTGAGTCATGCAAGACGTACGTTTAATCGGCCTCACAGACGTTTTCATATTGAGGAGGTAGTTGCATGGTGAAACGGTTCAAATTTGGTCTTATTTTGTTATCGTTCCTGCTGTTTGCGGCGGCATGCGATGCGGGCAGCAATACGGCGCAGGACTCATCCCCCAAACCGCAAGGCAGCGAGCCGGTGAAGCAGGCGAACAAGACGGCGCCTTCGAAAGTGCCGGTGCTTGTTGCAAGCGCTTTATCCGAGCCGCCGGCGCTGGCGGATGCGGTCAAATCGGGCAGCCTGCCTTCGCTCGACAAACGAATTCCCGCCAAGGAAGACGTCATGGTGGAAGGCGTCGTCGAGGAGATCGGCAAGTACGGCGGCGAATGGCGCATGCCGTGGAAAGGGCCGAATGACCGGTGGACGATCGGCAAGCCGACGGAGGAAGCGTTGTTCCGCTTCAAATCGGATGGCAGCGGCGTTGAGCCGAACGTAGCCAAAAGCTATGAAGTCAATGCCGATTCGACGGAGTTTACGATTCATCTGCGCAAAGGGATGAAATGGTCGGACGGCGTCCCGTTCACAGCCGACGATGTAATCTTCTACTGGGAGCACATGCTGAAGAAAGAAACGTTCGGCAAAAAAATATATGACGCGTATTACTCGGTCGATCCGGTGACGGGAGAAAAGGCGCTCGCCGAAGTGACCAAGGTCGACGATTATACGTTCAAGGTAAAGCACAAGTACCCGAGCGTGCTGTTCCTTGAGCGGGTCGCCATCGACAACAAGTGGTTTTTTGCCCCCGCCCATTTCCAGAAGACGATTCTGCCTGAGTTTGTAGGCGAAGAGAAGGCGCTCGCCATCGCCAAACAGTGGGGCTTCAGCGACGTCAAGACGTTCCTGGTAGAAACGGGATATTACTACTGGATTTATCCGCAAATTCCGACCTTGCGGGCGTGGCACGCAAAGAACGATCCGAACAGCGACGTGTTCGTGATGGAGCGAAATCCGTACTATTGGAAGGTCGACGAGCAAGGAAAGCAGCTTCCGTATATCGACCGCGTCAATTTGAAAAAAATTCAAGACGGCAATCAATCGCTATTGGATTCCCTGGCCGGCAATTACGATTTGAACCAGTTTACGTTCAAAGACTTCACCGTGCTCAAAGAAAACGAAAAGCGCGGCAACTACCGCGTATTGCAGTGGACGAACACCGCCTGGTCGAGTACGGGCGTGGAGCTGAACCAAACGACGGAGGATCCGAAATACCGCACGCTGTTCCAGGATATTCGCTTCCGGGAGGCGCTCTCGGTTGCCGTCGACCGCACTGAAATATCCGAGATCATTACAAGCGGTCTCGGCAAGCCGCAGCAGGCCTCGGTGCCCAAAGGCTTGGTCGGTTATCAGGAGGGCTGGGATCAGCAGTGGGCAAAATACGATGTCGCCCGCGCCAACAAGCTGCTCGATGAGATCGGACTGACGAAGCGGGACGCCCAAAACTTCAGGCAATTTGCCGACGGATCGAACCTGGCGCTCACCTTCTATACCGATACGACCACGAACTCCCCGTTCATGGAGCTGATCAAAAAATATTACGAGGCTGTCGGGCTCAAGACGGACCTGAAAATCGTCGATCAAGGGACATTGCAGGATTTGAAGTATGCCAACAAGGTGCCGGCATTCCCGTATACGGTGAACCTGGTCAACGTAGCTTTCCGACCCGACGAACTGGTGCCGCTGCGCGTGCTGACGCCGTGGCTCGGACATTACGGATTGTATACGCAATCCGGCGGCAAGGAAGGCGTGAAGCCGGAAGGGGATGTCGCCAAAATTCTCGAAGCGTGGGATAAAGTGAAATCGGCCAAAAATGCGGAAGAAATTACGAAATGGAGCAACGAAATCGTCAAGCTGCATCAAAAAAATCAATGGGTTATCGGTTATACCGGACCGACGCCTTCGCTGACTGTGGTCCGAAACAACATGCGGAACGTGCCGGCGGAGCTGGTGGATGTCGATGAATTCCGCAATCTCGGGCACGCCCACCCGGCGCAATTCTTTTTCAAGTGAGAGGAAGCGATGTAAGGGGGAAAGCGGTTTCCCCCTTTCTTTCTAAAGAAATGAGGGAGAACGGATGCTGCGATATATTGTTCGAAGATGCCTGCTTATGATTCCCGTCGTTTTTGTCATCTCCGTCATCGTGTTCTACATCATACAGCTGCCTCCCGGCGATTTCGTATCGAGCTATGCCGCCAAGATGGCCACTGCCGGCGATGTCATGACCACGCAAGAGATGCAGCAGATGAGGGCGCAATACGGGCTCGATCAGCACTGGCTTGTACAATATTTCTTTTGGGCTAAAAATATCGTTCTGCACTTTGACTTCGGCTACTCCTACAACTTTAACAAGCCGGTGACGGCGGTGATCGGACAATTTTTGCCGCTGACGCTGGTCGTCTCCATTGTTACGATGGCATTTACGTATCTGGTGGCGATCCCGGTCGGCATTTACAGCGCCGTCAAGCAGTATACGGCCGGCGATTATATTTTTACGGCGATCGGTTTTTTGGGCATGGCGACGCCGCACTTTCTACTCGCGGTCATTCTGATGTACCTCTCCTATGTGTACTTCGGCGATCCGCTGCTTGGATTGTTCTCGGAGGCGTACGCGAACAGCGCATGGTCGTTTGCCAAAGTGCTCGATCTGCTGAAGCATATGATTATTCCGATCGTCGTGATCGGGCTGGCCAGCACGGCCGAGCTGATCCGCGTCATGCGGGGGCAAATGCTGGAGGAGCTGAACAAGCCGAACGTGATAACGGCCCGCGCCAAAGGCTTATCGGAAATGAAAATTATTTGGAAGTATCCGACGCGCGCCGCCATGAACCCGATTATTAGCACGATCGGCTGGTCGCTGACCCATATATTCACCGGCTCGACGATTACCGCCATCGTGCTTAATTTGCCGCTGCAGGGGCCCGTCATGTATAACGCATTGCTCGCGCAGGATATGTATTTGGCCGGAACGTGGCTGTTTTTTATGGCGATCTTGACCGTGCTCGGCACTTTGATCTCGGATATACTGCTCGCTTGGCTCGATCCGAAGGTCCGCACGGAATACAAAGGTGGGTGAGCGATGAAGACGATACTGAATCATCCGTTCCGCTTCGCCGGCCGGAGGAAGACGAAGCCGATCACCGAGGAATATTACAGCTCCCAATGGCGGCTCATGTACCGTAAATTCAAAAAACATAAGCTGGCCCAATGCAGTCTGTTTTTTTTGATCGCGCTGTATGCAGTTGCGCTGTTCGGACAATTTATCGCTCCGCAAGGGCTGCTGAGCTACGACAGTCAGTACGTCAATACGGCGCCGATGCCGTTGCGGTGGGTCGATGCGGAGGGCAAGTTTCATTTGCAGCCGTTCGTCTATGGACTCAAATCCGGCAGAGACCCTGTGACGCTTCGCAAAATGTATGTGAACGACACGGAAACCAGGTATCCCGTGAAGCTGTTCGTGCAGGGGGAAAGCTACAAGTTCTGGGGCTTGTTCCCGACCAATCTCCATTTGTTCGGCGTAGATCAGCCCGGCAAATGGTTCCTGTTCGGCACGGACGGCATGGGCCGGGACTTGTTCTCGCGTATCGTGCTCGGCAGCCAAATCTCTCTTAGCATTCCGCTCGTCGGCGTGACGATCAGCTTCCTGCTTGGCATCGTCATCGGCGGCGTGTCTGGCTACTTCGGCGGATTGATCGATTCCATGATTCAACGGCTGATCGAAATTATCCGCTCGTTCCCGACGCTTCCGCTCTGGATGGCGCTGTCGGCGGCGATCCCGCCACGCATTCCGGTCGTGCAAATGTATTTTTACATCACGATTATTATGGCGTTCATCGATTGGACGGGACTTGCGCGGGTCGTCCGCAGCAAATTCATCTCGCTGAAAAATGAAGATTTCGTCATGGCGGCCAAAATCTCGGGCGTCCGCAATATGAAAATCATCCGTGTCCATCTGGTGCCAGGCTTCATCAGCTATTTGGTCGTCGCCGCCACGCTGGCGGTCCCGTCGATGATCCTCGGCGAGACAGCGATGAGCTTTCTCGGGCTCGGCATCCGCGCTCCTGCCACGAGCTGGGGCGTCCTGCTGCAGGAAGCCCAGCAAATCGAGAATGTCGCCTTATATCCATGGAAGCTCATTCCGCTCGTCACGGTCGTCCTTACGGTGCTCGCCTATAATTTTGTCGGCGACGGCTTGCGCGATGCGGCCGACCCGTACAAGAAATAATGAACGCAAACTTGACGAAAGGGAGGGGAAAGCCTATGACGGCTCATCGCGTGAACGCCGGTTCGCCCCTGCTCTCCGTGTCGGATCTGAAGATACAAATCCGCATGGATGCGGGCACGCTGGCCGCAGTCGACGGGGTTGACTTTGAAATCAAGAAGGGAAAGACGCTCGGCCTTGTCGGTGAGTCGGGCTGCGGGAAGAGCTTGACCAGCCGGGCGATTATCGCGATCAATCCGAAGGAATGCGAGACGTCGGGAAGCATCCGGTTTCAATCCGCTTCGGAGTCTTCCGCCCAGCCGGTCGATTTGCTGAAACTGGACCCGACAGGGCGTCCGATTCGCTCCATACGTGGCAAAAAAATCTCCATGATCTTTCAGGAGCCGATGACCGCCTTCTCTCCGATGTACTCGATCGGCAACCAGATTGTGGAGGCGATATTAACGCATCGCACGAAGAACAAAGCGGAAGCGAAGCGGATCGCGCTCGATATGCTGCGCAAGGTCGGCATCTCCGACGAGGAGAAGCGGTTCGAGCAATTTCCCCATGAGTTTTCCGGCGGCATGCGGCAGCGGGCGATGATTGCGATGTCGCTGTCCTGCAATCCGGAGCTGCTGATCGCCGACGAACCGACGACGGCGCTCGACGTGACGATTCAAGCCCAAGTGCTTGAATTGATGAAGCAGCTGCAGCAGGAGTTCGGCATGGCAATCCTGCTCGTCACGCACGATCTGGGCATTATCGCCGAAATGTGCGACGAAGTGGCGGTCATGTATCTCGGCAAAATCGTCGAGCAGTCCACTGTCAAGGAAATATTCAACAACCCGAAGCATCCGTATACGAAAGGCTTGCTGCATTCCATGCCGAAGCTCGGACGCAAGCACGCACGGCTGGAATCGATCGAAGGCACCGTGCCGCTAGCGCTCGATATGCCGCCGATGTGCGGATTTTACGACCGGTGCAAGGAGCGGATGCCGGGCCTATGCGATCAGCAGGCCGTCCCGGTAACCCGGGTCTCTCCCGACCATACCGTCCGATGTTTCCTTTACGATGAGAAGGGAGAGGAGGTGGAGCGGCATGCCAAGGCCGATTCTGCAGGTCAACCGCTTGACGAAGCACTTTGACGTCAAAAAAAGCTTGTTCGGCTTCCGCAAGCAGGCTCCCGTTCGCGTCGTGTCGGATATCTCCTTCGAGCTTCGCGAAGGCGAGACGTTCAGCATCGTCGGGGAATCCGGCTGCGGCAAGACGACGCTGGGCCGCTGTATCGTGCGGGGAATCGACGCTACCTCGGGCGAGGTTATCTATTATCCGGAGAACGGGGGGCGGCGCGACTTTCTCAAGCTGAAGGGCAAGGAATACAATGAGTACAGACGGGACATCCAGATGATATTTCAAGATCCGTATTCTTCCTTAAGTCCCCGGATGAGCGTCTTTAACATTATTAGCGAGCCGCTGACGGCTAGCCGCAAATTAAGCAAAGCCGAGGTCAGGGAAAGAGTGACGGAAATCGCGGAAAAAACGGGGCTTAATGCGAGCTACTTGGAGCGGTATCCGCACGCCTTCTCCGGCGGGCAGCGGCAGCGAATCGCGATTGCCCGGGCGCTGGCCAGCCGGCCCAGACTCATCGTGTGCGATGAAGCGGTGTCGGCGCTCGACGTGTCCATCCAGGCGCAGATCATCAATCTGCTCAAGGATTTGCAGAAGCAGTACAAAATCACGTATATTTTCATCTCTCATGATCTGAGCGTCGTGGAGCACATCTCGGATCGCGTCGCTGTCATGCATCTGGGGCGCATCGTCGAGCTGGCGCCGGCCGACTCGCTGTTTGCAAGCCCGCAGCATCCATACACGGAAGCGCTTCTATCCGCCGTGCCGATGCCCGATCCGAACGTCAAGAAGGAACGGATCATACTGGAGGGTGAAGTGCCGAACCCGGCCAAGCCGCCGAGCGGCTGCCACTTTCATCCGCGGTGTCCGTATCGGACGGACAAATGCGTGACGGAGGAGCCGGTCGTTCGCGAGCTTGCGGCCGGTCATTACGCATCATGCCATTATGCCGGCGAGCTTCAACTCAAGGGCGTTCACGCTTACGAAAAGGTGGATCAAGACCATGGAGCCTAAACAAATCATCGTATTTCTGGACAGCGGCGATACCATTATTGACGAAGGCACGGAAATTCGCGACGAACACGACGTCGTCATCCGGGCGGATGTCATCCCGGGGGCGGATGCGATGGTGAGAACACTTGCGGAGCGGGGATACACGCTGGCTTTGGTGGCCGACGGGCTGGCGCAGTCTTTTAAAAATATGTTTGTCCAGAACGGGATTTACGATTATTTTGAGACGATGATTTATTCGGAGACGATCAAGGCGTTCAAACCGAGCCCGCGCATGTTCAAGGCGGCGATGGGGGCGCTTGAATTGAACGAGAGCGACCGTTCGAGGATCGTGATGGTGGGCAACAACTTAAAGCGGGATATTAAGGGCGCCAACCAAATGGGCTTTACGAGCGTGTTCCTCGACTGGACGCCGAGGTATCCGAAGACGCCGGACGATGAGAGCGAGCGCCCGGATTATACAATCGGCACGCCGATGGAGCTCGTCGATCTGGTCGAACGTTTGAATGCGGAGTATATCGAAGCGAAGCGGGCGACAGACGCGCACTGACCGTTTCGGAACGAAAACATGGATCTGAACGACAATGGAATGAACCACTACGATAGATTGACCCTATGCGCTTCTAAGCGGCTTGTCTTCATGACAGGCCGCTTTCCGTTTGTCCGGGCACCGGGTCCAATTGTACAACAAAAACGCAACTGGATAACCGTCTTGGGACCGTATTATGATCGAGGTAGAAGGCTTACATTTTTTGTATGGGGAGGAAACATTATTATGCTTGCCAATGGAGGTACGGGGACAGACCGGAGGACCGGCGGCATCGGGCCAGTCCCTGCGCCGGATTTCAGGCGGACGGGGCCGGAGGATTTTGCCGATGAGGACTACATTGCGCCGCAGGTCTGGGTACATGACCGCCGGGGCATCCCGTATTACTACAAGCATTTTCACACGGTGGCCAACAAGGTGCGGCTGGAGGGGCCGCATCGCGGGTTCATCGATATCGTCGTGCACCGCAGCCCGGAGCATAATCAACCGTACAACGCGCGCGTTCAGGAAAACCATCTCTGGCTTGCGTATTTTTACACGAACCGGTCGCGATGGAATATGTATTACGGGATGCCGGAAGTGAAGCATCGTCTGGAGGCGGTGCTGGAGCATCTGCTAACGCTGCAAAGCCCGCAAGGGGCGTTCTCCGAATACGGGTGGGAGCAGTATAATTTGCCAGGCACGTCGTTTACGCTGCAGTTTCTGGGCCAAACGGTCCGATTGCTGGAGGAGGCCCGGGCGGCCGATCCAGGCTTTCCTTTTATCGATGAGAAGCTGTATGACAGCGTGATCGAGGCGAGCCGCAAGGGGATTGTGCATGTGCTCCGGGACGGCGCCTTCTGGAAGCATGGCACCGGGTACACGAACCAGTATACGCTCATCTGGTCGGCGAGCGCCGCCTACTTGGCCTACCGCCCGGATGCCGGGATCGAAACGAGCATGAAAGAACGATACAGGCAGGCTTCGGCTGCATTCATCAGCCCGGCCGGGTTTTATTACGAGAACAATGGGTTCGATATGAACTATAACGTAGGCGTCCATATCCAGAATATGATGGCAGATTACCATTATTTCAAGGACACGCCGATGGAACAGGAGATGATCGCCAAGGAGAGCCGGTTTATCGAATGGCTTTCGTACAATTTGGTGTTGGAGCCGGATGGTTCGTTCTTCACGTCCAACGCGGCCGCATCCGGGCGAACGGCATCAAGCCATTACGAGCGCAAAGATATTCCGCTGGCCGAGAAGCTTCCGCAAGCCCGGGCTTTCGTCAGGACGCGGGAAGAGGTTGCGGCGGAAATTGCGGAGGCTAGGCGCAGCATCGCCAAAGACGGCATGTGGCCCCATGTGCCGGAGCTGGCGCTGACCGGAGGGAATGCGTACAACCCGTACGGGCTGTACAACCGGATCATGTACCGTTATGCTCCGACGGAAGCCGAAAGGGCGGAGGCAGTGGCCCGGCTGCCGTATAGGGCGCGAGACCGGTTCAACCACCAGCGGATCGACGACCGCAGCGGTCTTCAGTTTACTTATGTGCGGCGGCCGGACTACTATGCGGCATTTAATGCGGGGCCGCACCGGGCGAAGGCGCAGTCGTTCGGTCTCGGGCTGCTGTGGCATCCGGCCGGCGGCATCATGCTGAGCAGCCAGACGGAGCATCCGTCGCTGCAAGCAAGCCGGGGCTTGTCCTGGGGAACGCGAAGTGGCGACGGTTCCCGCGTGTACGAAAGCGGCGACGTTATTCCGGCTTATGCCGTCCGTGGGGAGGCGCAGTCTCCTGCGGCCGGATTCGGCGATCTGGCCGAGGGCGATCTGGAAATCAAGTACGCTCTGGGAGCGGACGGGGCCAAGACGCTCCACTTCGGGGAGGACGGCATCTTCGTCGACATTCGGCACCCGGCGCGCTTCGAGGAACGCATACCGCTGATGATCGCCCCCGAGGACCGGATCGCCGTGGGGAAAGGGCAAGTCGTGCTGCAGCGGGGCACAGCCATGCTCTGCATCACGTTTGACGAAGCGGCGGAAGCAAGGCTTGTTCCCCAATCATTCGGCCTGTACCGTTACCAATTACAGATGCTTACGCTGGGTGCGGATGAAACCTTGACCTACACAATGAAGATGAAGTCGTTGGCTGACTAACCAGCGCCAGTGAAACCCAAGAAACGTGCAGCCTTGTTTTGCATCATTTTATAAAACAGGAGGCTTGTATATTGATGAGGGTGAAACGAACCGTTTCTTTGTTGTCTTTGGTTGCGCTCTGCTTTGCGTTAGCGGCGACGCTGCTTGTCCGCGTTCCCGTTACGGAAGCGCTGAACGCTGCGGAGGAGCCTGTAGCTGTCGTGGAAGAAAGCGCGGATTTTTCCAAAGTGTTCTACAAAACGAACAACGTCGCAGTCAGCTCGAGCAGTCCCGAGCGGTACGGCGGGGATGCTTCCCGGTTTTACAAATCGTCCGGAACGGATGCTTACCTCATCTATGAGACCCCCGATCCGGCCACGCGCGTATGGAGCGGATTTCAGGTCGAGACATGGTATAACCGAAACGCCGCAGGCGTCATGGCCGGGGATATGTCGTTCGAAGCATCCGCCGACAACATCGTCTACGCGCCGCTCGCAGGCGTGAGTCGAACCGTCGGCACGGACCCGCTGGTAGGCGGGTGGGGCCGGGTGAGCTGGGAAGCGGCGGCATTGCCCGCCGGCACGAAGTATGTCAAGATCGTCTTCGGCGATACGTCGGCGCATCCGAGCACATGGGCGATCCAGATCGGCAAGACGACGCTGCTCTCGATGGACAACAGCCTGCAGACGCTGCAGCAGGAGATCACCTCGGCGCAAGCGCTGCTCGGCGGCGCGGTTGTCGGGGTGAATCCGGGGCAGTACCCGCAGGCGGCGGTCGATGCGTTTGCTGCGGCGATCGGTCAGGCAAGCGCGGTCGCGAACAATCCCGGCTCCGCTGCAAGTGCGCTGCAGGCAGCCTATCAGGAGTTGGCGCAAGCACGCGACACCTTCGCGAACGCCGTCGTGATGGCGTTGAACTGGCCGACCGGCGCCTCCATTGCTTCCGCTTCGGCCGGTCTGCAGCACATCACCGTTACATGGCCGGCGATCGCGGAGGCGGGCACATACCCGAGCGTCGTGTACCATGTGTACCAGAACGGCGCGGAGGCGGCTACCGTTACGGGAACGACGTATACGTTCACCGGGCTGAAGCCGCAGCTGACCTATGCGTTCAGCGTTGTGGCAAGCGCGGGAGACGACCGGTCGAGGATACTTGGCCCGGCCATGCTCGCGACAAGCGACATCGGGCTTGTCCCCGCGCCTGACTTCAGCTTGATCGGCCCGGACGATTTTGCCGATGAGGATTATATTTCGCCCGAGGTATGGGTGAAGGACCATAGAGGCATTCCGTATTACTACAAGCATTTCCATACGGTAGCCAATGCCGTGCAGCTCGAGGAGCCTTACCGTGGATTTATCGATATTATGGTGCACCGCGCGACGGCAGACAACTTTCCGTACAATGCGCGCGTGCAGGAGAATCACCTGTGGTTTACGTATTTCTATACGAATCCGGCGCCGTGGAATATGTACTACGGGATGCCCCAGGTGAAATACCGGCTGGAAGCGGTGCTGGAGCATCTGCTTACGCTGCAGAGCCCGCAGGGCGCGTTCTCGGAATACGCCTGGGGGGCGTATAATTTGCCGGGCACATCGTTTGCGCTGCAATTCTTAGGCCAAACCGTCCGCTTGCTGGAGGAAGCCAAAGCCGCCAACCCGAGCTTTCCCTCCATCGATGAGAAACTGTACGACAGAGTGATCGAGGCGAGCCGCAAGGCGATTGTCCACGTGCTGAACGACAGCGCGTTCTGGACGCACGGCACCGCGTATACGAACCAGTATACGCTCATGTGGTCGGCGACCGCCGCTTATTTGGCCTATCATCCGGATGCGGCAATCGAAGCCAAGATGCACGAGCGGTTTACTCAATCGTCCGGCGCCTTCATTAGTCCTGCAGGCTTTTATTACGAGAACAGCGGGTTCGACATGGGGTATAATGTCGGCGTGCATATGCAGAACATGATGGCGGACTACTATTATTTCAAAGACACGCCGATGGAGCAGGAGATGATCACGAAGGAGAGCAAATTCATCGACTGGCTCTCCTACAATCTGGTGCTGCAGCCGGACGGCGCGTTCTTTACGTCCAATGCGGCCGCTTCTGGGCGCACGGCATCGGATCATTACGAGCGCAAGGATATACCGCTGGCGGAAAAGCTTCCCCTGGCGCGGGCTTTCGTCAAGACGCAGGATGAGGTCGCGGCCGAGATTGCGCAGGCGAAAAGCGACATCGTGAAAAACGGCATTTGGCCGAACGTGCCTGCGCTGTCCCAGAACGGGGGAAATGCCTACAATCCGTACGGGATATACAACCGGATTTTGTACCGTTACTACCCGACGGAAGCCGAGCGGTCGGCGGCGATCGCCCAACTGCCGTATCTCGCCAGCGACCGGTTCAACCACCAGCGCAATGACGATCGCAGCGGTCTTCAGTTCACGTACGTGCGGCGTCCCGACTATTACGCGGCATTCAACGCGGGGCCGCGCAAGACGAATGCGCAGTCGTTCGGGCTCGGGCTGCTGTGGCATCCCGCCGGTGGGATTATGCTGTCCAGCCAGACGGAAGAGATGTCCGCATCATCGAACCGCAGACTGTCCTGGGGAACAAGGAATGCTTCGGCCGGGCGGGTATACGAGAACGGGAACGTGCTGCCTTCCTATCAGATCAACGGACAGCCGATACAGCCGGTCATCGGCCACGGCGACGTCGCTCAGGGGAATGTGGGGGTGCAGTACAATCTGGGGAATAAGGGGTCGAAAACCGTCTCGTTCCTCGAGAACGGCATCTCGGTGCAGGTGAGCCATGCTGAGGCGTTTGTGGAATATGTGCCGCTAATGATCGGGCCGGAGGACAGCGTGACGGTGAGTGACGGAACCGTGAAGGTCGTGCGCGGAAACGCCGTGCTGGACATCGCCTTCGATAACGGAGCGACTGCGCTTCTCGAACCGAAGGGCTACCGGATTTACGACTACCGCATGCATATGCTGACCTTGCAGGCGAGCGGCTCGCTGTCTTACACGCTGACGATGTCCACGGTTCAGTCGGATCCGTCGAACCTGGAAACGCCGTAAGACGCTTGTATGGCGAAGTAAGCGGCATCCAAGCACCACTTCAAAAAAAGCGTTCGGTCACGTGACCGAACGCTTTTTGGGCTTGCCGTACAGGGCCACTCGGTGCCCTTCGGCTACTTGGATTTTGCCGCCTTCGCCGCTTTGGCCGTCTCGATGGTTTGATTGATTTGTTCCTCGAAGCTTCTCAAGGCGGTATTCGAATCGATTTTGTCTTTGACCATTGCAGCAAAAGAATTGCCGAAGTCGACACCGACATCCACCAGGTGGGAGGCGCGGGCCTCCGATGGCGGGGCGTCGGGATAAAAGTACAAGGCGCCGACGTTTTTGCCCTGCCATTCCGGCACGTTTTGACCGAATGCTTTTTTCACCGCGTCGCTTTTGAGCGGCGTTCCTACGCCGTTTTTAACCAGCGCGGTCTGCACTTCCTCGGACAGCAAATAGGAGACAACCTCGAACGCCTCGTCCTTATGCTTCGACGTCTGCGTTACGAATAGCGCCAGCGTAGCGGGCTTGAAGCCGATCTTCGGACGCTCCTTGAGGCTCGGCAC
The DNA here is from genome assembly GCF_910593845.1 of Paenibacillus solanacearum. Taxonomy (GTDB): domain Bacteria; phylum Bacillota; class Bacilli; order Paenibacillales; family NBRC-103111; genus Paenibacillus_G; species Paenibacillus_G solanacearum. Next base: position 100,939 of record NZ_CAJVAS010000012.1, read on the forward strand.
GGCTGCGACGTCCCAGTTCAGCGAAGGGTTCGCGCGTGCGGCGCCGATGATCCCCGGATGGCTGTTGACCATCATGGCGATCGTTCCTTTGGAGAAATCCCCCAGGGGTGCGATCGTGGCGTTCGGGAGCTCGAAAAACCTTCTCAAATTATCGTACAGCAATCGATAACCGTCGTTGTTGATGGTCGCTTTGTCTTCCTTCGCGTGCAGGGGGCTGATCGACAGCTGATTATTGAGCATAATATTGTTCGGCTGCGCCGTAAAGCCTAGATAAGTCACGGAGCCGTCCACCCGCGTCAGCTTGCCGGACAACGCATACGCTTCATCCCAGGTCATGCCGTTGCTCGGGTAAGGCACGCCAAACCGGTCGAAGACGTCCTTGTTGTAGAACAAAGCGTATTTGTTCATCGTAAAAGGGAGGCCGTACAGCTTGCTCTCGCTGTTCTGCGCTACCGTCTGGGCCAACACGTTCGGTTCGATGGAGCCGAGATTGAAGCCATGCTTCTTGACAAGCTCCTGCATATCGTATTCAAAGCCGTTCGCCATGACTCTGCTCGTCGTAAAAGCCGCGGATTCGTATAAAATGTCGGGCAATGTGCCTTGCGCGATGAGGTCGGGGTAATCGCTGCCTTTTCCTCTTGCGATAATGTTCAGCGTAATATGGGGGAATTTCTTTTGCAAGGCATCGAGCACCGCTTGGTCCAATACTTCGGCAGGTGAGGACTGCGCGAAGAACAAGGTCAACGTGACCGGTTCCTTCGGTTTGAGCGCGTTTCCGCCCGTTTGGACCGACTCGCCGCCCCCGCTGCAGCCTGTCAGCACGGAGCCGATCAGCAGGCAGCTGGTGAAGACGGTTCTTATTCCTTTGACCATCAGCATACAACCTCCATTCGATGAGCGATTCCAATAGTACCTTCCAAGCTATGACCTGATGTGCTTGCACCTGATGTGCTTACAATTGAAGCGGGAGCGTATCCGCGCTTCTTCGGGTGCATCCCCTCCTTCGAGGTTGGCGTATATGACCCCTGAACGTGAATCATTTGGATGTTAGGATGCTTGTAAACGCTGTCATTATTTGTTTGCAGCAATCGTCGTTCTGGCGTTTACGGGAGCGTTCAAACAGGGAACAACGTTATCGTACAATAAATAATAAGCGCGATATAGTTGAGTTTTTGTTGACTATAAAAGGGTTAGCTGGCGTGTCGCTTCCAATGTCTGGTCAGTCGCTGTGCCAGCGCATGAGCCGGTTCCACTGGTTTCGACTGCAGCCTACGTTCCGCTACTGGAACCGCAAGGAGTAGGAGAATCGGGCGTCGAATAACAACATGTAGACAAAGGCGAGACGAGAGGGGAACGGTATGCAGTGTGAATGGTACGGTCTTCATGAGATTGATTCGGATCTCATTCAATATGTTGTCATGATTGCGGAATACAACGACCAGATCATTATGATTCGGAATAAACAGCGTCAGTTGTGGGAATTGCCCGGAGGGAAGAGGGAACCGAATGAAGATTTGATCCAGGCGGCAAGCAGGGAGCTATATGAAGAAACGGGAGCCATCCGATTCGAACTTATTCCGTTTGCCGTATATTTGATGAACGGTAGTTATGGCATGATGTTTTTTGCAAAGGTGAACAAACTTGATGAATTGCCGAATTATGAGATTGCAGAAATCCAGTTCGTTGACTCCCTTCCGGAAAATTTATTATATGGTTCTGTCTACTACGAAATGTATTCGCACTGGATGGAGATGAAGCAGCGGCATTGGACGTCCACTAAGGTTGAGTATGCGGGGTTTTTAAATTAACTTCATTGAAGCATCAATTTAACTGTGTTATCATATAACAAAGAAAGACCAAGTGCTGCGAACACTTGGTCAGTACAATTGGCTTGGATGGTTTATTCCCTTCTAAGTCATACAGGTAATAAAACCCACCGTCGGCTCTCAACCTTTGGGTGGGTTTTTACTTTCTCGCACAAGTGTTCCTATTCTTTTACTGCGCCTCGCAGGTTTGTCTGCCTGATCTTGATCCTGATCCTGGTATGTGAAACAAACTACCTGAGTGATCTTGCAGGACTATTTATTCTCCAGCCCTTGTTCGTTATATATGTGTATTCAACTTGAATCTCGTTAGCAGGATTATCATCACCATATTCCGGCACTATAAATTTATATGTAATTGTCTGTCCATCCCGGCTCACGATCATTCCAGCAGCTCTTGACCAATCATTCACTGAACCCCAGCCAACGCGCTGATATGACAGTCTGTCGTTAATGACAACGACTGAGGATTCGATGAGCTTCTTGGCTATATCGTGAGTAAATATTTCTTCAAGATAGGAATACATCTCCTCATAGGTATCTAGATCCGAACAAAAATAGTAATACCCGCCCTCTTTAGCCGGAGTCTCTCTCTCTACCTGATCGCATGCGCTGCCACCTTCAATAAATGTACTCAAACGTTTTAGCCCCTCTGCTCGTAATTTTAATGCGAGCTCTTGATTCAATTCCGGTAGGGGCTGAGCTTGATTGTTGCCGATTACCAGACTTTGTAATAGAAGCATAAGGATTATGAATTTATTCATATATTTCATCCTTTATGAGTTATTTGGTTATCCGTTATAGGAAATTCCGGTAAGGCATATAAAAACCTATCACACAAAAACGAACAAACATTCTATCCAACAGTATCTTGATGTGGTAAGATGTAGAAGTACAATTGAATCTTGGGTGGGCATGGTTTCCCTTCGAAAGGAGGTGAGACCATGGAGTTGAAAGATGCCATTACGATCATGATTCTATTCGCCACATTTATCATAGCTCTTTTAACATACATCGGGAATAACTACAAGAGAAAGTAAAAACCCACCCCAAGGTTTACGCGCCGAAGGTGGGTTTTGTCTTTTGACTAGAAGGGGTAAATCCCATCCAAGCCAATTGTATAGCCGAGTGTTCACAGCACTCAGTTTTCTTATATAAAGAATAACATATCTTCAAAGCGATGAAAACCCGATATAAAAATTTACTTAGAAATCGGACTAAAGATAAATTATTACAATCCTATACAAACATTTTACAATGCATGTATTCAATTTAGGAGTAGCTTAGGATGGAAAATAACTTCAAAAATTTATTTGAAATAATATTTGGAATTGCTTTTGCAGTTTTATTTAAATGGAAGATCTATAGCATATATAACATCTCTGAAAGGACACCTGTACAAATAACAGTTTTTTTCGCGGGATTATTTGTATTTTATTTATCAATGCATGTATGTAAGTATTTTTATAGATGCTATAAGAATTATGGAATATTTAGCTATGGAACATTAACGGGAGTTGCATTTGTAACTTTTCTTATCGTAATAATGCTTTCTGTACATACTCCAAGAGAGACCATAAATGTATTAAAGGGAATTTTAATAATATGGGGATTAGCCATAATTGCTCTAACGATAATACAAAGAAGGTAAAAAACAGTAATCCCAGAAATGCTATGATTTTCCATATGTTGGTTAGAGGAGTCGTATCAGGCACAACCCTGTGAGCCTAAGTCCTTTCGGATCCGACGCTACGCGCCTTAAGGCTCTCGGTTTCGTGACAAGAACGTTAGGTGAAACTTATCAGAAGAAGGGAAGAACATGAATCCAACATATAGAAATGTACTTCCTAAAGATGATTTAATTGCTCGTTGGGTTACTGGCCTTGCAATTATGTTTAATGATTTATTTGTGAGTATGAGTACCCCGATTAAGCTTCGCTTAACACCGTATTCACGCTGCGGTCCCTGGCGGGTCCTTGGTCGTCAGAAGCTTATTAGCAGGGAAGTTGATTCAGGCGACACACCCGCACCACCTAACCGCATCTCGACCATTCGGGAGCCGATTCGCCGTTTGGCTCCATGCTCCTCTTTAAGGTGCTCGGCGTCGGGAATGCTGGTCTTTATTCAAGATTTGATTTTTTTATTTCGGGTTTCATCCCCTTGAAGATATGCTGTTCTTTATAGTAAGAAAACCGAGTGCGGTAAACACTCGGCTTGAATGGAATTATCCTTTCTAGTCAAAAGGACAAAAACCCACCTTCGGCGCGTAAACCTTGGGGTGGGTTTTTACTTCTCTTGTAGGAATGGCATCTTTCAACTCCATGGTCTCACCTCCTTCCGAAGGGAAACCATGCGCACCAAATTTCAGCATATCACCACATCAAGAGGCGGCTTAAGGCTCAAAATACTGCACAATGACGGCTTGGCCGTTCGATACATCGACCTCCGCCACAGCGCCATTGACGAAAGTTATCTGCGGAGGTACATGCCCGCAGTCGATATCATACACGATCGGCAAGCTCCACTCATCCGCAAGCTCCCGGTACATATCCGTCACTTGGTAGCCGTCAACAGGCTGGTTCGCAACGCTTCGGCCGAACAGGATCCCGCTGCAATGGTCAAACCAGCCGGCCAGTTTCATTTGAATCAGCGAACGGCGCACATCGGCGACGTTCAATTCGCAATTTTCCAAATACCAGAGGATCGGCTGGCCAGAAATGAATTGCCGCTGGAATGTGTGCACATCGCCGAATCGGGTTCCGATCAAATGCCGGATGACATCGATGCATCCGCCAAGCAAGCGCCCACGCAGGCGAGCGTCGGTTCCCGAAACCGTCTTCCATCGAGTCGGCTCCGTTAGATGAAAGACGCATGGCGAAGGATGGTCGCGAATCCATTCCTTCTGGTACAGCTTGGACGACAGCTGTTGAACGGATTCGCTGGCACTTGTCGTGAGTACGGTCTCCCACATCGCGGTCGTCTCATCCGCATACGTTCCTCTTAAGTCGATCAAGGCTGTACCGTGCGCTGTGGCGATTCCAGTGGAGAGCGTAACGGCCAGCAGCAGCACGCTCGTATCCGAATAGCCCAGGATCCACTTGGGCTGTATGCCGGCATAATCGATTCGATCTACAATCTCAAGCAGCAGCTCTCCACCCCAGGGCGGAAAGATGAGACCGATGTCTTTATTTTGCAGCATCGCGTTCAGTTCCGCAGCTCGCAGAGCGGCAGGCGCAGACTTGGCTTTATGCTGCGTCCACACGGTCTCTCCACAAACCACCGAGTAGCCTTTCGCCTCCAGGCCACTGATCGCTTGCTTCATCCGTTCGTGTGAAGGCTCCTTAACGCCGGATGAAGGCGCGGTGACGCCAATCGTCATTCCATTTTGCAACAAAGGGTAGCGGATCATGCGCAGGTATCCTCCTAGTTATTTATATATCAACCCGGGTAACAATCATGGCTATCCAACCTCGCCAAACTGCATTTTTTCGGGCGCAAGCCATTCGAGAGTAACTGCTTGTCGGTACCGTGTCTGAAACGGAGCGTGTCCTCATATGATGGATAAGAACGTTGTCCAAGCGGGGGAGACGTATATGATGAATATGATATTGATCGGGAGCATCGCAACTTCGCTTTGTACGGCGTTAGGCGCGCTTCCCGCCATGCTGTTCACAAACGTAACGCACCGGGGAAGAGACATATTGCTCGCGTTTACGGCTGGGATTATGGTATCCGCCTCGACGTACGGACTTATTCCTTCGGCGTTGAAACTATCCAATCTGGCGGTTCTCGCCGTCGGTATCTTATTAGGCACTGCCATTCTCACAATAATGGAGCGGTTGGTGCCTCATTCAGACCCGGAACACTCGAGCATGAGCACGGCTCACGGTGCCAGCTCCGTCCTGTTCTTGTCGGCCATGGCGCTTCATAATCTTCCGGAAGGTCTCTCCGTAGGTGTCAGCTACGGAAGCCATGATCATGACTTAGGCGCCATCGTTGCGCTCAGCATCGGACTGCAGAACATGCCGGAAGGTTTTTTGATCGCGCTCTTTCTCATCACCCATCGGGTGAACAAATGGTTCGCCTTGTTGTTGGCGTTCGTGACGGGCATGCTGGAGCTGGTGTTTTGTTGGATCGGCTACGTCTTTTCAGGCTTGTTCTCGGCGGTTGTTCCTTACGGGCTTGCCTTTGCGGCGGGCGCCATGCTGTTCGTCGTCTATAAAGAGCTCATACCGGAAAGTCACGGCGACGGCAATGAACGGGCATCCACCTTTTCTTTTATTATCGGGCTGCTGACGATGATCGCCGTTACGCATATGCTGATGTAAGGAATGTCCTACATCGCCCGCTGCGTAAGGGCAGGTCATAGCCGGCTGTGGTCAAAACGTCCGGTAAACGTACGGATTGTCGGGGGTTCGCACCGACTTCCATTCGCTTACTTTCAGCACGGGAATCGTCTGCTTGAACGGCTGATACAATTGCCACGTCAGCTTTCCTTCTATATGCACCCAATCGTCGTCATGCAATTGCGTATTGCCCGGAAACTCGACAAGCATGCCGAACACACCGGAATCGGCAGCGCAGTGCATGAACCCGAAGCGAAACACGAAATAGTGATTGGCATCGATCTGCTGGCCTTTATAGATGAAGCCGTCGTAACCGACCGTCCGGTCCATGAACTCGCCGGGGAAATTATAGATGACTTCCATGCCTTTCAAAAACTCGCTGTCGCCCAGGACGAGCTCCTTTCGGCTAGCAAACGCTGCAAGGTCTTTATTTTTTGCCTCGTCATACCCGCTTGGTCCGTAAAACACGCTCGTATCCGGTTTCAAAAATTGATGCTGGCCGGATGGGTCCCGCATATCGAAGTGAGGGAACGAGAAGTCTTTGGCTTTGACGAAGCTGGAGTCCAGCGTTTCGACAGGCAGCAGAATGCCGGTGATAATCGGGAAGCATAGGACGAAGAAGCTGAACGCTCTTTGCAGTTTGCTTCCCTGACCATGGGAATGGCCGTGATCGTGATGGTGGACCGGCTCTGAAGCGTGGACATGTCCATGCACATGTCTATGCTCGTGTCCATGTTCGTCCGAGTGGTCATATTTGTGTCCATGCTCATCCGAGTGTCCATGTCTATGTCCGTGCTCATGCTTGTGTTCGCACCCTTCCCCTCCATCATGCGACGCCTGTTTGTTTGCCGCTTGTTCCTGCCGGTAGACGCGCGCCAGCTCGACAACGCAGAGCAGCAGCAAAATCACGATTGCCGTGATGGACAAATACGAGTACTTCAAATTGATATACATATTGAGGTTGCCCTGCAGATGAATGAGCAGCAGCATCAGGGCGAAGCCGAACATAATATAACAGCGCGTCAATGGAGCAGCCTCCCTATAAGCAAAGATCCGAGCAGCGTAAATGCGGCGACAAGCGCGATGAGGACAAGCACGAATTTGCCTCGGAAAACGGCAAGCAGCATGAGCGTATTTTTGATGTCGATCATAGCGCCGAATACGAGAAACGAGGAAAGCGAGCCGATCGAGAACGTGCTGCGGAACGAAGACGCGATGAACGCATCCGCCTCAGAGCACAGCGACATGACAAAACCGAGCCCCATCATCAGCAGCGAAGCGGTGACCGGGCTGCTTCCCAGGCTCAGAAGCGACGAGGTGGGGACGTACGTCTGGATGCATGCGGCGATGAACGCGCCGAGAATCAAATATTTGCCGACGGAAAAAAATTCCTCGATCGCATGCTCGCACACACCGATGATCTGGGACGACAGCGGCGGCGAAGATGCGGGACCGGCGATCTGCTCGGATGAAGCGGCAATCTGCGGTTCCGCCGTAGGAGAGCGAAGGGGCAGCGCCGGGAAGAGATAGCCGACCGTGACCGAAACGGCCAGCGCTACCGCGAGCGCCAATCCGGCCCGCGCGAACACCATGGTCCAGCTGCTGCCGAACGCGATATAGGTGGAGAACAAGACGATCGGATTGATGATCGGCGCAGTGAGCATGAAGGCGATCCCGGCATGAAGCGGCACACCTTTGCCGAGCAGCCGCCGCGTGATCGGGACGATTCCGCACTCGCACGCGGGGAACAAAATGCCGAGCGCGCATCCGAGCATCGAGGAGACGATGCGGCTGCGGGGCATGATCCGCACAATCCACCGTTCTTTCAAATAAATTTGTATCAGCCCGGAGAGCAGGACGCCAATCAGCACGAAGGGAATCGCTTCCATGATCATGCTGAGGAAGATGGTGTTTAGTTGCAGCAATGTTTTCAAGAGTTCCTCCGACGGGTGAAATATTCATCGCCTTGATTATCCACCAAATGCACCGAAATTTCCACTGCAAAATCCCTCACTGGAGCTTGTCGAAATATTCGTAATCGGGATAAATATAAGGTGTCCGGGGTGTCGGAATCGTACGGATTTGGACGGCGTCGAGCTTCATGATCTCGTTGCCGTTATACTTGGTCTTGCCGATCGTTCCGGTAAGCTGGACCCAGGCATCCTTGGCAGGGATTTGCGACACCGCCGATTCGACCAGTACCCCGTAGGGAGAAGCATCCGCCGAGCAGCATTGCATCGCTAGCCGGGCGACGACAAATTGACCGGGCTTCATCCCTTCCTCGAGGTAGGCGAAGCCGCTGATCTCCATCTTCTTCCCGACGAAACGGTCAATGAAGAAATCGACGGAAGTCAGCACCTCCATAAAGCCTTCCTCCTTCACCTGAATCAGATCCTTCTTGTACAGCTTCTTCCCCAGTTTGGCGAAATCCTCCGTAAACGCGTCGGCCGGGAACAGCTCTGCCACCACAGCCTCCTCGGATGGGCCTGCCGCTTGTCCGAGGCCGTTTCCGGCTGCCGCTGGGGAGCTTGTCTGCGGCGGCTGCAATTCCTCATGGGATCGGGAAGCGGTGGAAGCGTCCGCCGGTTCCGGCGGCTGGGACGCCGCCTTATTGCCGGACGATGAACTGAAGGCCGCGGTGCTGCTCAAATTCATGCCTTTCATGGCCGCGACGGTGCTGCCCATGATCTGATTCGGCAGGAAGTAACCAAGCGCCAGCGGCACGAGAAACAAGCCGTAAATCATGGCATGCACCGGCAAAGAGCGGGTCGCAACAGGGTCGCAGCCGCAGGCGGACGCTCGGCCCCACCACGTTTGCAGCGCCAGATACGCTTGATGCGCCGCCACGACAAAAAGCGCGACGGCTGCGAATTTGAGATACGGTTCCATGCGCGGAGCGATGTAGTATACAAGCTGCTCCGTTTTTACCAAATATCCGATATACAGGGCAAATGCCGCCATGATTGCCGCTCTCAGCAAGTAATGCGGTATCCATGAACGATCGTTGGGCATGACAGGTTCTCCTTCCTACTGGAAATACAGGCGGGAAATCAACAAGGATCCGGACAAGACCGAAACGGTGATCAGCAGTGCCAGCAGCAGAACAAAGCGGGTGCGAAACACGGAAAGCAGCATCAGCGAGCTTTTGATATCGAGCATCGGTCCGAAGACGAGAAACGTCAGCAGCGACCCTGCCGAGAACGTATTCGCAAACGAAGCGGCGACAAAGGCATCGGAGGTCGAGCACAGCGACAGCACGTAAGCGAAGCCCATCATGAACAGATGGGAGACGATCGGATCCTGCCCGATGCTGACGAGATCGCTTCGCGGGATGAGGGCTTGTATCCCTGCCGTGACCATGGAGCCGAGGATCAAATATTTGCCCATTTCAAAAAATTCACCGGCGGCATGCTCCAGCATAGCCGAAACTTTGCTGCCTCGATCGTGGGAATGCCCCGCCGCTTCGCCGGCCGCATCGGCGTATAACGTTGAAGCGCTGTGCTTAAGCTGATTGGCTGCGACAAACCGATAAACGAACAGACCGACCATGGCCGCAGCGAGAACGGCGAGCCCCATACGGGCGTAAAGCATTTCCGGCCGGGCCTTGAAAGCCATGTAAGTGGCAGCGTAGACGATCGGATTGACAATCGGCCCGGCAAGAATGAAGACGACGGCAATATAAAGCGGCATTCCTTTGGCGATCAGCCTCCGAATGACCGGGATCAGCCCGCACTCGCAGACCGGGAAGAGGAACCCCAGCAGGCAGGCGAACAAGATGCCGAGAAGCGGATGGCGCGGGGTAAACCGCTGGATCATTTGTTCCGAGAGGAAGATTTGCATGAAGGAGGAAATAAGCACGCCAAGCATAATGAACGGCAGCGCCTCCAGGATGATGCTGATAAAGATCGTCTTGAACGACTGAAGCGTCTCGTCCTTCAACGCAGGAACGGCAGCGAAAACTTCGGGATTCATCACCAGCACGATCATGAAGCTGATCGCCGAAATAAATATACAGTGAATTCCCCATTGAACGGCAAAAGAACGCAAACGAGCAGCCTCCTACGCTCCGTGGCTCATAGTTATATGTAATAGTTACTATTAATATTAGTCAACGCGCTGGGATGTTGTCAAATGGAGGAGGATCCGTTGAAGGCGACGCCCGGTATTCTCCTGCTTACATGTCAGCCGATGCAAGAAGCCATTCTTTGGCGAGCCGCTCCGAATCCAGATCCATGCCAATCGCTACGATATACCGTTCGCCGTCATAAGCAGCCTGCTTCCAGCTGAACCGTTTTCCGGCATATTGCATCAAGTACGCGGAAGGACCGGCGCCCGTGTTCAGGTAGCCTTTGGCCCGCAGAAGCCGGGAAGCATTCGCTTGAAGAAATCGCTCGACCGTTTCCGGCTTGACCGGGTTCGGGCAAGGGAGCACAACGGTAGACAGACGGGCAAACGAACGGTGCCGCACAGCGGCGCCGCCATCCTGCTCCGCAGCTTGCCCCGAAGAAGGCATGTGCCTGAACACATGGAACGGGTTTCTTCCCGCAGGATGCTTATCCGGCACGGGCTCCACGCCGGCAAGCAGGAGGCTCAGGTCCATGTCGCTATGGACGGCCGTGAGCATCGGCGCTTTCGGGTTATGCTTGCGTACCGCCTTTTCGATCTTGCGAAGCCGGGTCGGCGGGATCAGATCGACCTTGTTCAGGAGCAGCAAATCCGCCACCTCGATCTGCCTTCGCAGCGTATGAATGAGCTGCCGGTCTGCCGAGAACAGGCTGTTGTATTCCAGCACATGCTCTGCATCGAGCACGGTGACGATGTGCTGCAGCCGGACGCGGCCAAGAAGCTGCGGCTCCGCCAGGCAATCCGCGATCTCCTCGGGATTGGCGACGCCGGTCAGCTCGATAAACAGCACATCCGGCCGCTGCCGCAGCAGCGTTTCCGCCGCATAAGCGACCTCGCTTTTTTTATCGCAGCAGATACAGCCGTCCAGCAGCTTCTTGACGGACACACCGGCCAGTTCGCTCTGCACCATATGGCCGTCGATATCCAGCTTGCCCAGCTCGTTCATCAATATGGCGGGCTGTAAGCCTCGCTTCCCGGCCTCATGCACAAGCCGAAGCAGCAGTGTCGTTTTGCCGCTGCCCAGAAATCCGCTAAGAATAAAGACAGGGATGCTTGTCACGTTCATCCATCCTTTCAGGTATTAATGATAATAATTACTATTAATACCACATGAACATGCCATGGCGCAAAAAAACACCGTTCCCAAGTCGATACAGCCGTGCCCCGCCCGCCCGCGCCGATTGATGACACCATTTCGCCCTTTTCCATTCACACAATGTTAACCGTATTAGCCCGATCGAGTCATATTAAAAAAAAGGCGAGCAGCTACAATAGGAGGTGAATGAGGAAAGGGAGGAACGAAGCGTATGAAACAGATCGCCATTCCAGCGCTCTTGTGCAGCCTGCTGCTGATGGGTACGACGGCTTGTTCGCCCGTTGCGAAAGGACAGGACCCGGCCAAGATCAAGGTGGAGCTGGTCTCCGAACCGGCTCTGGTGACGGCAGGCACGAAGGTGAAGCTCATCGCCAAGATTACGGGACTCGAGAAGGAAGAAGGAGCCCAGGTTCAGCTGGATATCCGAAGAACGGACAACAGCATTCTTCCTGATATGAAAGAGGCCCTTCCTATGGGCGGCGGGCAGTATTATGCGGAGAAAACGTTCGACAAGCCGGCGTCCTATTCGGTCTATATTCACTTGTATCAAGGAGAGCTCCATATAACGAAGAAAAAAGAACTGATCGTCTCATGACCATCCTGGGGCATTGGCGTTGGCGCGAAGCGCTGCTGTGCGTCGCGGCCTGTCTGGCGCTTGTCTGCATACCGCGCGTTCTGTACGCCGCCAACGAAGAAACGAGCCTGATCCCTCATCTGCAGCAGTTGATCGACAATGCTTCCGAAGGAGGAACGCTGGTGCTGCCGGCCGGCTCGTACCGGGGAGGCGTGACAATCGGCAAGCCGTTGACCGTCCGGGCCGAGGGAACGGTTCGGATTATCGCTGCGAACAGCATTGAGCCGGCTATCCGGATCGACGCGGATCATGTGCGCTTGCAGCAGGTGCAGCTCGTTCAGCCGTTTTCCTCCGAGGCGCCGGCCTTACTCGTAAAAGGCAGCAAGGCGGTGCTGGATTCGATCGGCATCCGTACCCGGTCGTTCGGAATCATGCTGCGGGATAACGGGCAGAACGAAATATTCAACTCTACCATTCAGCGGGAGCCCGACGCTTCCGGCGAACCGGCGGACAGACGGAACGGCATCGACTTGTTCAACTCGCATGACAACCGCATCTACAACAATACGATTTCGACGATGAACGACGGCGTTTATCTCGAGAGCAGCCATCGCAACCGGGTGGAGCGCAACCGGATCGACGGTTCACGTTACGGTATACACTGCATGTATACGGACGGCACCATCGTCCGGGATAACGTAGGGTCCTTGAATGTCACCGGTGCCATGATTATGGGGGTCAAGGATGCGGAAGTGACCGGCAACACGTTCGTGAAGCAAAGCGAGAGCGTCAATTCGCAAGGGCTGCTGCTGTTCGACGTGCAAACGTCCCGCATCGAGGGCAACAAGGCGGAAGGCAACCGGGTCGGCTTCTATATCGAGCAGTCGCACCGCAATCGCATTGCGAACAACGACCTCGTGCGGAATTTTGTCGGGGTGCAGCTGCTGGAGTCCGATGAAAACGAGTTCACCGGCAACTATTTTTGGAACAACGTGATCGAATCGGAAGCCGACGAAAGCCGCAGCAACCGGTTTGCGGGAAATTACTGGGACGCCTTTCGCGGCATCGATCCAAGCGGCGACGGCATAAGCGATATTTCTTACGCGATGAATCCTTTCTTTCAAAAGCTTACGTCGGCCATTCCAGCATTTCAGCTGTTTTTCCAATCGCCGGGGATGCAGTTTCTGGAGAGCATGCAAACCGCGGGGATCGAAGAATGGACCGTCGATCCGGCGCCGCTTATGAAGCCGGAAGCAGAGCGATTGCCGGTGCAGGACCGTCCGGGGCAGGCCGGTCTGCTGGCGTCGGCGGTCATGCTGCTGCTGGCGTCGATCACGATCATCACGTATACGGGGGGAAAACGAAGATGAACAAACGACTGCGGGTTCTATGCTTCTTGTTCTTGATTGCGGGTTTGCTGTCGGCCTGTGCCAAGACGAAATACATGGCGGTGCCGATTCAGGAAGCGACCGACAAATGCGCGATATGCAACATGCAGGTGAAAGACGACGCCTTTGCCGTTCAACTGACGACGAAGGAAGGCAAAACGTACAAATTCGACGATTTGGGCTGCATGAACGAATGGGTAGCCAAAAACGGGCCGGAGCAGATCGGCGCGAAATTCGTCAGAGATTACAACACGAAGGAATGGATCTCCTACGAAGCGGCGGCGTACGTGTTCGACGCCTCGTTCAAGACGCCGATGGCTTACGGCATTTATTCGTTTAAAGACAAGCAGGAAGCGCAAACGTTTATTAACGGGCAGAACAAAGGCAAGCTGATGACCGCGGCGGATCTTCAGCAGCATACATGGGAGCGAAGCAAGGGGGCGATGGATATGGGCGGCGCCAAGCACGACATGAACGCCCATTCCGAGAGCAGCCATGCAGCACCTGCGACGGGCGGGGCCCAAGGATCGCATGGACAATGAACATACTGCATATTTCGCTACGGGAGCTGAGGGTCGGCTTTCGCAATCCATGGGCGTATTCGTTCATGGGGCTGTTCACCGTATTCAGCTTGTCCTTGCTTGTCATGAATACCCAAAGCTATACGACGGGATATTCGAGCACGACCTCGTCGATGCTGAATCTGATTTTGTACCTCATCCCATTAATGACGCTGCTGCTCGGCTCCTTCTCGCTCACCTCGGAGAAGGAGGAAGGAAGCTGGCAGCTGCTGTCGACATACCCGGTCAGCACGCTCTCGTTCATTGCCGGCAAATATGTCGGCTTAAGCGCCGTGCTGCTGACGATCATCTCATTCGGGTACGGCGTTACGGGCATGGCCGGCGCGATCGCGGGCAGCGGACTGGAGCCGGGAACGTTCGGTTTGTTTATCGTCTTCTCCGCGGGGCTCGTACTGCTGTTTCTGGCGGTCGCGCTGTGCATCGGCACGCTGGCCCGCAATCGCTGGCAGGCGCTCACTTTCGCCGTAGCCGTATGGTTCTTCGCGATTATCGGCTGGCCTACGCTGCTGATCGCTATGCTCAGCCTGATGCCGTACTTGTGGATCAAGCCGCTGCTGACGGCGCTGACGATGTTCAATCCGGCGGAGCTCGTTCGGCTGTTCGTCGTCATCAAGCTTGGCGGGGGAGCGGCTCTCGGGCCCGAATATTACGATTGGATCCGGTGGATGCAGCAGCCCTCGGGCACCTGGGCTTTTGCAGCGCTCTCCATCGTATGGATCGGTGCCGCCGCTTGGTTTGCCTGCTGGATCTGGGAGAGGGGGAGAGCCCGTGGGTGAAGCGCTGCTGCAGCTGAACGATGTCGCCAAACGAATCGGCGCGCGTGAAATTATTCAATCGGCGTCGCTGGAATTACACAAAGGGCAGGTGCTGGCGCTGTGCGGCGGCAACGGCGCGGGAAAGAGCACGCTGCTGCGCATGATCGCGGGCATCCTGCAGCCGACCGGCGGAGACATTGTTGTGAACGGTTACCGCTGGAAGCAGAACCGCAAAGCATACGCGGAGCAGATCGGCTACATGCCGGACGACTATTTGTTCGGGCAAGGCTTGTCCGCCGAGGAAACGCTGTCTTTCTGGGCATCGCTCAGGAAGGTGTCCAAGCCGAGGGTCCAGGAGACGCTGCGCTTGGTCGGCTTGTACGATGTACGATCGAAGTCCGTCTCTTCGTTCTCCAAAGGCATGCGGCAGCGGCTGCTCTTCGCGCAGGCGCTGCTGGCGGAGCCGCCCTTGCTCATCTTGGACGAACCGACGAACGGACTCGACCCGTACTGGATGGAATCGTTTGTCGAGCTGGTACGCCGGGCCCGGCGGAACGGGCATGCGGTCATCTTTTCCACGCATCAGCTTCCGGCGGCGGAAGCGACGGCGGACTGCGTCGTGTTTCTCAAGGAAGGCAGAGTGGCCGAACAAGGCACGATAGCTTCGTTCGCCGACCGGTTTGGCCCTGACGGATTGCAGGGGGTCTTTCAGGCCTTATTCGGTTTCCGCGCGGAAAGCGGCAAGGGGAGGGGGACCATTGAACACAAGTAAGACATTCGCAGTAAGCGGCTTAATGACCGGGCTGATCGTATTGGCGCTGGCGTTTGCCGTATACCAGGCGGTTTCCCGGCCGTCCGACGGTCAGCTTCGGGCCGGTGCCCCGGCGCCGGAGTTCCGGGTGACCGATATGGCCGGGCAGCCGGTCCGGCTGTCCGACTTCGCGGGAAAAGGCGTGCTCCTGAATTTCTGGGGCACTTGGTGCGCTCCGTGCGTGAACGAGATGCCCAGGCTGCAGGCCGCTTCCGAAGCGGGCATGGACGGAGTGGAGATAATCGCCGTCAATGTCGGCGACAGCAAGGGCACGATCGCCGAATTTATGAACGCGCATGCGCTGAGCTTCCCGGTCATGACCGATCCGAGCGGCGAAGCGGTGAAGAGCTACCGGGTCACCGGTCTTCCCGCGACATTCGCGATCGACGGCAAAGGAACGGTGAGGCGGATCGTTCCGGGCGAGCTCGCTTCCGTCGAGCAGATCCGGGCGCTCATGCGAAGCGTACAGCCGGACCGGAATTCCGGGTCTTCGAAGGAGTGATGCCGCCATGCTCTACAAGCATTTGAAAAGTCTCATTCTGATCATTCCGACGCTTACGATCGGTTTGTGGGAATATGTGCGCCATTCGTTTTTGCTGCCTTACATCTCCATGGATCTGGGGAATTGGCTCGCTCCGCTGCTTGTGTTCCTGGTGACGATGACGCTGCTTCGCAAGCTGTTTGCCAAGATGGAGGTTCTGCAGGAGGAGCTGCAGCAGGAAAGGGAGGCCAAGGCTGCGCTGGAGGAGCGGGAGAACATCGCGCGGGAGCTGCATGACGGCATCGCCCAATCGCTCTTTCTGTTGTCCGTTCGGCTGGACCGCATGGATCGTATGGACCGAAACGGCAGCGGCATGAACGATTCGCTTCGCACGGCGTACCAAAATTTGCGAAAAACCGTGTACGAGGTGAACGAATATGTCCGGCAGGCGATTGCCGGCTTGCGGTATCCCGTCACCCCGGCCTCCAAGCCATGGATGGAATCGGTGCAGCGTCTGGTCGAAGAATTTCGGCGCGACACGGGCTTATCCGTCGTACTGCTGTGGAGCCTGTCGGAGCAGCGGTTGACGCTGAAGGAGAAGGTGGAGCTGTATTCGACGGTTCGCGAAGCGATGATCAATGTATACAAGCATGCCGGAGCGGAGCGGCTGTGGGTCGAGGGAACGGACCGGGGCGACCGGGGCTGGCGGTGCGAGATCCGGGATGACGGAGCAGGCTTCCGGCGTTCCGATCCGCTTGAGCGCGGAGAAGGATTCGGCCTGGCGATGATCCGGGAACGCGCGGACAAATTGAACTGGAGCTTCACGGCCGCACGCGATGGCGAACATACGCGGGTCGTGATTGAGAAGGAGGAGCGATGGTAACGCAGCCGATTCGCATTATGCTTGCCGACGATCATGCGCATGCCCGCGAGGCGATGAAAGACATTATCGGAGCCGACGATGCGTTCGAAATCGTGGGCGAGGCGGAGAACGGCCTGGAGGCGGTCCGGATGGCCGAACGCTACATGCCCGATCTGATCTTGATGGATATACGGATGCCGGACATGGACGGGCTGGAAGCGACCAAAGCGATCAAGGAGCGGTTCCCGTACGTCAAAATCGTGATGGTCACCGTCTCGGGGGACATCACCCATTTGTTTGAAGCCATCAAGCGCGGCGCGCAAGGGTATTTGCTCAAAAACTTGTGCCCGGCTTCCTGGCATGAATATTTGCGGGCGGTCGCGTTCGACGAAGCCCCCATGTCCAGAGAGGTGGCCGTACGCTTGCTGCAGGAGTTTACGTTTAAACAAACGAGCGTTTCCGAGAAATCGCCGCTCACCCTGCGCGAGAAAGACATTTTGGAATGCGTCGCGAAGGGCAGCTCCAACAAGGAAATCGCGGAGGAGCTGAACATTTCTGAGCATACCGTCAAAAATCATCTCAAAAACATTTTGCACAAGCTGCACCTGGACAACCGCGTGCAGCTGATGCGGTACGCTTACGAGAAAGGCTGGCTGCAGGCTTGAGGCCCGCCGGCGCGAAGGAGAGGACTGCGGGTATGAACACGAAGCGGCTAACGGTCTGGGCGTTCGCCGCATTGCTGCTGGCGGGAATCTGGTATGCAACGGCTTCGCCTTCGCCGGAAACGAAGGCGGAGCCGTTCTATTGGCATGTGATGGGCGAGCAGGTCCACATGTCGCTGCGCATCAAGCAGGAGAAGGCGGGGCGGGAGTCGGTCAGGCTTGACGTGTGGCTGCCGACAGCGGCAGGCGCGCCGCAGCAGCCGGCAGTAGCTTATTTCCGGCCCGGCGAGACCCCGGCGGCGGCGCGATTCGTTCCGCTCGCCCTAGCCTCGAGCGGCCCCGATCCGTACGGGTTCGAGGGCTTTGACAAATTCACGTATACCGCTCCTGCGGGAGCGTATTTGGGAGATGGCGGAGCTTGGCGGATCAAGGTGACATTCGCCGACGCATCGGGCCAGGTCCATGAATACGAGAAGCTCGTCGAAGCGCCGTGACGATGCCCTCATGGGACTGCCCGTCCCGATATACCGGAAAGGAGGAAGCATGCGAGCGTGAGTATAAGTGTACTGGTCGACATGTACGGCTTCAGGACGGTATTTAACCCCGAATTGGGGTTGATCGTTTTGATCGCCGCGCTGGTGTACTGGAAGTATAAGGGGGAGGAAGTGTCCCGCAGAGGAATCGTCTGTTTTATGTCCGGCTTGCTCGTGCTGTATTTTGCCTTGGGGGGGCCGCTCAATTTGCTCGGCCACTTCTGGTTCAGTCTGCACATGCTTCAGCAGTCGTTCTTGTATCTGGTCGTGCCGCCGCTGCTGTTCGCCGGACTGCCGGGGCGCTTTTATGACGCGGTGCAGCGGTATTCGGTAAGCCGTGCCATCATGGGGTTCATCGGCCATCCGATCATTGCCCTGTTTTTGTTTAACGGCGCGTTTTCCTTTTATCATATCCCGTTCCTATTCGAAGCGGCCAAGTCCGATTATACGTTTCACACCGTGCTGCACGCGCTGCTGTTTGCAGCGGCATTCGGCCTATGGTGGCCTGTATTTTCGCCGGTCGGCAAGAAGCCGCTCAGCTCGATCCAGAAGATCGGATATATTTTTTTGAACGGGCTGATGCTAACGCCTGCCTGCGCGCTGATCATATTCGCACGGGAACCGCTGTACGGGATATATACCGGCGATGTCCGGCTATTGTGTCTGCCGTTTTACTCCGTTACCGCCAGTAAGCCGGCGTTTGACATCGGCTGGCTTACCCAGCTTGCGGACCAGCAGCTCGGCGGGGTCGTCATGAAGATTATGCAGGAGATCGCTTACGGTACCGTGCTCGGTCACGTGTTCTTCCGATGGTATCGCAAA
Source organism: Paenibacillus solanacearum (assembly GCF_910593845.1). Taxonomy (GTDB): domain Bacteria; phylum Bacillota; class Bacilli; order Paenibacillales; family NBRC-103111; genus Paenibacillus_G; species Paenibacillus_G solanacearum. The sequence continues at coordinate 119,798 of NZ_CAJVAS010000012.1, forward strand.
GAAAGAGCGGACGAACCGGAAGACGAGCTGGCGCCGGGAGCGCTGCCCTACTCGCGGGGATGAACCGGCCAGCGGCCGGACGATGCGGCGCAGTGGTCTATCCGCGCGTATGTGTCATCCTGCCTTGCCTGTGAACAGGCGGCGTGATTTATTGCGGGAGCGGGGCCGTTCCGGCCGGCCATCTGCTCATAGTCCGGTTGTCCGCCTGAGGCTGTAGAAGCGGAATGCGGAATAGGCTTGCTCAAATCCGCAAAGTAAGATAAGATCAGTGTTGGTTGAAAGGACGGAATACGCGGCGAATGCGGCATCCCGTCATAATTGAATACTGTGGGAACTAGGTGCTTTAGTCATGCTAAAGCTTAAAAGGGAAGTTCGGTGCAATGCCGACGCGGTCCCGCCACTGTAACGGAGGAGTCGCAGCGACGATGCCACTGGTCTTGGAACAAGACCGGGAAGGCCGCTGACGATGACAATTCCGGAGCCAGGAGACCTGCCTGTTCTGACAACACTGCGTTCACCTACGGAAGATAGGGAAGTGTTCGGATCGCCGTCATCGTCTCGATGATTCAAGGCATCTTTACCTTCCTCTTCGTGCGGGTAAAGATGCCTTTTTGTGTTGCGCCGCCACAGCAAGGATAGGAAGCCGTTTGGCAGGGGGGAGAAGAGAGGTACAGCGTGAATGCTTCATGAGGTTCTTGAAGAGCTGCGGTACGCGCAGCTCAAACAAACAGACAAAGAAAGAAGGATTCGTACTATGAATAGCAAGATGAAGCATACCCAATGGAAGCGCGCCGTCATCTTGATCGGATTATGCTTGATGATCGTTCTGGCCGGATGCAGCGCCTCTTCGCCGGGAGCAAGCCAGCCTGCCGCCGCGCCGGGCGGAGCGAAGCCCGAAGAAGTGGTGCTGGCCGCGCCGCGTGATCTGGCCCCGGGCCCGCAGGATGCGTATTACACCAGCTCCATCTTGTATGTATGGGAGCCGCTGGTCGCCGCTTCGGAGGATGGGCAGCCCGCTCCGAAACTCGCCAAGTCATGGAGCATGTCGGACGACGGCAAAGAATGGACGTTCCGGCTGCGCGAGAACGTAACGTTTCATGACGGCGAGAAGCTGAACGCCGACGCGGTTATAGCGAATTTCAACCGCTCCCGGCAGGTCAGCCCGAAGAGCTCTCCGTTTTATACGATGGATATCAAAAGCTCCTACCCCGGTTTAAAGGATGTCGTGAAGATGGATGACCTATCGTTCAAGCTGACATTCGACAACCCGCAGCCGACGCTGCTCTATTCGATGGTCAACTTTTCCAGTGCCATCTACAGCCCCAAGAGTTTTAATGAGAAAGGCGATTTCAAAGGTCTTCCTCAAGGGACAGGCCCGTTCAAGCTGATCGAGCATCAGAAGGACCAATTCGCGCTGCTTGAAGCGTACGACGGCTATTATGGAGATAAAGCAAAAGCGAAACGGATTCGCGTTCGCGTCATTCCGGACCCCGATACGAGGCTGGCCGCGCTGAAATCCGGCGAGATCATGGGCGTAATGGATCTGGGAGCCATTCCTCCCATGCTGGCCAAGGAATTGTTGAAGGATAACCGCTTCGAAATTTCGTCGACCCAATCGACAATCTCGCATTACATTCATCCCAACGGCAAAAAAGCGCCCTTCAACGATCCGAAGATGCGGCAAGCGGTCAGCCTGATGATCGATCGCCAGCAACTGGTAAAGGAGCTTTATCTGGGTTACCCGACAGCCACGGTCAACCTGTTGAACAGCACGTCGCCGTTCTACAAGGAGGTTAAAGCCGAATACAATCCGGCGGCAGCCAAAAAGCTCGCTGCAGAGGCGCTGGGCAGCCAAAGAATGCCGATCGACTTGATCGTGCCGACCTATGGTCTGGACCGCTACCCTTATAAAGCCCAGGCAGAGCTGCTGCAATCGGTGCTGAAGGAGCTGCAGCTTGACGTCAACATCCGGATTTTGGACGGCGCCGCCTTCAAAGAAGCGCAGTCCAAAGGGGAGTATCATCTGGCGCTTGCGACGCAAGGTTTGCCGAACGGCGATCCGTACACGATATTTACGAACTACTTGTCCAGCACCGGCTCCAGCAACAAAAGCTACAGCCTCGGTTTTAAGAACGACCGCGTAGACCATCTGCTCGGCCTCGCGAAGACAACCTTGAACATGGACGAGCGCAGAAGCATCTACAATGAGCTGCAGGCGATATCCGTCCGGGAGCTGCCGACGATTCCGCTGTTTAACGACGCCAGCCTCATTGCCAACAACAAACAAATCAAAGGCTACAAGTCGACGATCTACGGGACGACGCTCCCGCAGCTGGAGTGGGCGAAGTAAGCATGAGGTATCTTCTACGAAGATTGGCGGCGGCGCTGCCCGTGCTCGTCGGCATCTCGTTTATCGCCTTCACGCTCAGCGTCGTCTCGCCCGGAAATCCAGCCGTCGAAGCGTTGAGTCTGAGCGGAATCCGCGAGCCGACCGAGCAGGAAATCGCGGCGAAGCGGCAGGAGTTGGGCCTCGATGACCCTCTGCTCGTCCAGTATGCGAGTTGGCTGTTCAGAGCCGTTCAAGGCGATCTTGGCACATCGTATATGACGAAGGAATCCGTGAGCGAGGAGCTGCTGCGGCGGCTGCCGGTGACGATGAGCGTTTCGGCGGTAGCCGTGCTGCTTGCCGTCGTCACCGGTATCCCGCTTGGGACGCTCATGGCATTCAACAAAGACGGCCTGCTCGATTCGGCGGGCAGAATCGCCGCCTTGGCGTTCATTTCCGTCCCGGGCTTTCTGCTGGCCATTCTTCTGATTGCGTTGTTTTCGGAAAAGCTGCACTGGCTGCCGACCAGCGGATACGGGACATGGAAGCATCTGATCCTGCCGGCGGTCGTTCTGGCGTCGGGCACTAGCGCGGTGCTTATGCGGCTGACAAGAGCGGCCGTGCTTGAGGCGCTTCATCAATCGTATATTTTGACGGCGAGAGCCAAAGGGCTTCGCGAGACGAAAATCGCGGTCATTCACGCCCTGCGCAATGCACTCATTCCACTTGTCACGGTAGTCGGGTCGTATTTCGGGGCAATATTGGGCGGGTCGGTCATTGTGGAGGTCATCTTTGCCGTGCCGGGCATCGGGAGATTCGCCATGGACGGCATTTATCGCCGGGACTACCCTGTCATCCAGGGTTATGTCGTGTTTACGGGGCTCGTGTATATCGCCTTCAATTTGCTGGTCGACCTGTCTTATCTGATCATCCATCCGCAAATGAGACTGGGAGGGAAGCTGCAATGAGGCCGGAGCTTCCTGGTGCTGCGCCATGGAGAAACAGGGCTAGGATGAAGCCCGGAGACATGCTCGCAGGCTTCATTCTCATCGCCGCCCTGCTGTGCAGTGTGCTCGCGCCTTGGCTCGCTCCTTACGATCCGAACGAGATTCATATGGCGGAGCGGCTCGCTCCTCTCTCCGCTGATCACTGGCTCGGCACGGATACGCTGGGCCGTGACGTGTTCAGCCGCATTCTGTACGGAGGACGCGTGTGTCTTGTTCTGGCGCTGGCGGTTACGGCCGCCACCATGCTCATCGGGCTGCTGATCGGAACGGCGGCCGGTTATTGGGGCGGCTGGCTGGACGATGCGGTGCAGTGCCTCGTCAGCATCTTCCAAGGCTTGCCGGGACTTACGCTGATGCTTGCGATTGCAGGGACGCTGGGACCTGGCGTGAAAAGCCTGTTTATTGCCTTGATCATGACTTCCTGGCCCGATTTCTCGCGTGTTGTTCGGGGAGAGACGATGAAGCTGCGTGAAGAGCCGTATGTGGAAGGCATACGCGCGCTCGGAGCGGGTCACGGGTATATCGTGACTCGCCATATTTTGCCGAATATGCTCGGACCGTTCATTGTGCTGTTTACGATTCGCGTGGGCCGGGTGATATTGTCGATCGCCTCATTAAGCTTCCTGGGGCTCGGTCTGCAGCCGCCGACGCCGGATTGGGGCGTGATGGTGAACGATGCCAGGGCATTGTTCCGCAGCTATCCGCATCTCTTGATTGCGCCGGGCTTATGCATCGCGGCCGTATCGCTGTCCATCAACTGGCTCGGCGACCGGCTGCGGGACCGGCTTGATGCGAGAAACGTCAATGAACGGTCATTATTGTAAATAGGAGGGGAGTTGACCAGCTATCGAACCGCTTCTTCGCATGGATCATGTGACGGCTGTTTTTCATACGGGGGATTGTATGGTGCACGCCGTTAACGGGGTGTCGCTGGAGATTCGGCCGGGAGAAATATTCGGAATAATTGGGGAGACCGGCAGCGGCAAGTCGGTGCTCGGCCTCTCCATTCCGGGACTGCTGCCAGGCAACTGCGAGGTGGGCGGCTCCATCGTATTCAAGGGAACGGATCTTCTCCGGGTCGACCGGAAAAGGCTGAGGCATTGGAGAGGCAGCGAGATCGCCTTCATCCCGCAAAATCCGGCGACATCGCTCAATCCCGTATTAACGATCGGGTATCAGGTCGCAGAGGCGATTGCGCGGTTTCGGAAAATGCAGAGGCGGAAGGCGATTGCCGCGCAAGCCGCCGGGCTGCTACGAGACTTGCGCATGCCTGCGCCGGAGCAGAAGCTGAAGAGCTATCCGTTCCAGCTCAGCGGGGGGATGAAGCAGCGGGTGCTGGCCGCCATCGGGCTGGCCGGTCAGCCCTCTCTCCTGATCGCGGACGAGCCGACCAAGGGGCTTGACGCCATCGTGCGCAACCAGGTGGTGGATATGCTGCATCGGATGGCGCAGGCGACCGGCGCGGCCATGCTCGTCATCACCCATGATCTGCATGTGGCCGAAGCGCTATGCGATCGGGTCGGCGTCATGTACGCCGGACAACTGGTCGAGGAAGGACGCGCCGGCGATATATTCCAAGCGCCCAAGCATCCTTATACGAAGGGGCTGCTCCGCTCGATGCCGGGCCGAGGCATGGTGCCGATCCCCGGAACGGGTCCGAGCTTGACGGAACAAGCGGAGGGGTGCGCCTTTTATGCCCGCTGCGGGGAACGCCGGCCGGTGTGCATGTCGCTTCGGCCGGCGCTTTACGCTTCGGCCGGAACGCCGGAGCAGGACGGCGGCGTCGATCCAGCGTGCGCAGCGAGCGGGAGCGATGCGGCTGGATCAGCCAATGCGATCGACCGTACCTGCGCTGCCAACGAATTTAACGCCGCTTATGTTACCAAAGCTGCCGATGCAATGCACGCAGTCAAAGTGAGGTGCTTTCTGTATGATTCAGACAGTCGGTCTGAATAAGTCGTTTCGTTCCGGCTGGACGGGCGGACGCAGGCTGCAAGCGGTTGAGAACGTCTCGCTCCGGATTGCCAAAGGGGGAACGCTCGGCCTGATCGGAGAGAGCGGCTGCGGGAAGTCGACCGTCGGCCGATTGCTGCTGAAGCTGCTGCCGGCCGACGAAGGCACCGTGCTCTTCGACGGAGCGGACATTACCCGTTATACGATGAAGCAGATGAGACCGCTGCGCCAACAGATGCAGCTGCTATTCCAGCATCCCGATTCCGCGCTCAATCCGCGCCGGACCCTACTGGACAGCCTGCTCGAGCCCATGAAGCTGCATCGGCTGCTGGACAAGGAGGCCCGGATCGCCAAGGTGCTGGAACTGCTCGAGCTGGTGGGGCTTCAACGGGACATCGTGTACCGATACCCCCACCAGATCAGCGGAGGGCAAGTTCAGCGGGTCGTTATCGCAAGGGCGCTTACGCTGGGGCCGAAGCTGCTCGTTCTCGACGAGCCGACCTCCATGCTCGACGTTTCCGTTCAGGCGCAAGTCATCGAGCTGCTGCAGCACGTCCAGCGGCAATTTGGCATGACGTACTTGTTTATCTCTCATGATCTGGAGCTGGTGCGGCACATGTGCCCGCAAATAGCCGTGATGCATAAAGGCCGCATCGTAGAGACGGGGAACGCCCAGCAGCTGATGGAGCAGCCGGCGCATGCGTATACGCAGCATTTGGTTCAAGCATTTCACGTCGTCCGGCCCGGCCGGACGAAATAAAGGAAAGAACGGAGATGATCTGATGGATCCGATCTACATAGATGGAAAGGCTATGGCCGCTTCGGAATATTGGACGCTTGCCTGGGAACGGGGAGCGTCCGCCGATGCGCGGATGGGCAGCGACGCGGAGGAGGAACAATATTGGCGGGAGCATGCCTTCTCCTATGACGAGCGGAACCCTCTGGCGCCCTACGCCGGAGCGATTATGGAGGTCGTGTATGCGTTTCTCAAGCCGAGCGACCTGCTGCTTGAAGTCGGACCCGGGACCGGCGGTTTTACCCGGCTGCTGGCGCCGAAAGTGCGGCAGATCACGGTTGTCGAGCCATCGGCCGCCATGTACGCGGAGCTGTGCCGCAACTGGAAGGAGCTAGGCTTCCCGGCTCCGGCTGCGGTGCCGGCCAAATGGGAGGAAGCTCCGGAACTGCGAGCCGACATCCTGTTCAGCGCGAACGCCGTATACCGGATCAAGGATATGAAAGAAAGCCTGCTTCGGATGAACGCCGCCGCAAGCCGGCGGGTATTCCTCGTTCAGTCGATGGAGAAGCCATTTGCCCATCCGCTTCGGGCGGATATCGGCGGAAGTACGGTGGAGCGGGAGCGGGCCGACGCGCTTTCCGGCATTCTTCACGAGCTGGGAATCGCGCATGAATATAGGAAGTTTCCGGTTCGGCGCAAGAGCGGGGCGGTGCATCCCGTGGCCCTGCTGCATTGGGAGCCTGTCCGGTTCGACGGACATTAGAGGAGGACGGGAACCGTGGCAACCTGGGATCTATCCGAAACAAGGCATCATCTATTGATTTGCAACGGAGGAAGCTGCTTGCGCAGTCAGGGGGACGAAGTGACGCTCGCCATCCGCGCGGAGATCGCATCGCAGCAAGCGGAGGATCGGATCCACACGACGCGAACGAAGTGCAACGGCCGCTGCGAGGATGCTTGCGTCGTCACGGTGTACCCGGACGGCATCTGGTATAAGAACATGACGCCGGAAACCGGCAGGCGGCTTGTCCGCGAACATCTGCTGCAAGGCAAGCCGCTGTGCGACCAGATGGCGTATGCTTTTCGCGACGGCCGGTTCACTCCTACCGGAAGCGGCGCACAGGGCGTGCTGCGCAGCGCCGAGCGCGCCCGAGGCTAGCCGGTCCTCGCAAGGGAGTTCAGGCGAGCGTTCGTTTTGCCAACGCGTGCGAACCTCATTCGCACGTTTCGGCACTGCTCGACGGCCTTGCGAACCTTCGCGTCCGAAGCCGGAGGACCGGATTCGGGAGGCCGCGCGGCAGGGACCCGTCGATCCCCGAGCGCCCCGTCGGCACAAGCCCGGACGGGGATTGCGGAGCGTAAAACCGAATCTATTCTATCGCAAATGTTTGTGAACATTACTTCGATATGCCAAACGATCCATTGACAAGCACAATATATTGATATATATTTTAAAATATATTCTACATATTGTATTGCGCGGGTGTTTCTCGTTCTAGCAGGAACGGGAAGCTTAATAGGGAAGTCCGGTGCAAAGCCGGCGCGGTCCCGCCACTGTAAGGGAGTAGCCCACGTCAATTTGCCACTGGTATGCTGCATACCGGGAAGGTGGCGGACGGCATTGATCCCCAAGTCAGGAGACCTGCCCCGCAGTTGGACACGCCTACGGAGATAGGAAAGTGTCGGATTCGTATGGTTCGTGTTCAGCGGGTTCTCGCGGAACTCGTATTTTGGCATGCGCATCCGGCTTATCCGAAGCCGGGTGCGCTTTTCATTTTTTTGTGTGCAGGAAAGGGAGAGGATATTGTGCTGATCGCTTATGATTCCAAAACCGGCAATGTGGAGCGGTTCGTCGCCAAGCTGGACATGCCTTCCGTCAAAATCGAGGAAACGCTTGTCGTCGACGAGCCGTTCGTACTTATTACATATACAACCGGCTTCGGACAGCCTCCGGGCAAGGTGCTATCTTTTCTGAAGCGCAATTACCGGCGTTTGGCGGCCGTATCGGCCAGCGGCAACCGCAACTGGGGCCAAGGGTTTGCGCGGAGTGCCGATCGCATCGCCGAGCTGTACTGCGTGCCTGTGCTGAGCAAATTCGAGCTTTCCGGAACGCGCGAGGACGTGGACCGGTTTAAACGGGAGGTGAGCGGCGTTGCTGCATATTGAATTGAACAATTTGCTGATGCAAAGAGATGCGGACGGATTTTTTCAGCTGGACAAAGATAAAGAAGCGGTGAAGGCGTTCATGGAAGAGGTGTACCGCAAGAGCATCAAGTTCGCGGACACCGACGCGAAAGTCCGCTACATGATCGACAACGATTATTACGAAGACGTCTATGCGCAGTACGCCAAGGCGGAAGTGAGGGAGATTTACGAAATAACGCACGGCTATCGTTTCGAATTTCCTTCGTACATGGCCGCTTCGAAATTTTATACGGATTATGCCGTGAAGAGCAACGACCGCTCGCTGTACCTGGAGCATTATGCGGACCGGGTGGCGATCGTCGCTCTTTCCTTGGCGCGCGGCGACGTGCGGATTGCGCGGTCGCTGGCCGCATCCATGATGGAGCAGCGGCTGCAGCCGGCGACCCCGACGTTCCTGAACGCGGGCAAGAGCCGCCGCGGCGAGATGGTGTCCTGCTTCCTGCTGGAAGCGGACGACTCGCTCAATTCCATCAACTACGTGCTGAACACCTGCATGCAGCTGTCCAAAATCGGCGGCGGCGTAGCCGTCAATTTGTCCAAGCTGCGCGGCCGCGGCGAGCCGATCAAGGGCGTCGAGGGTGCGGCCAAAGGCATTATGCCGGTGCTCAAGCTGATGGAGGACGCCTTCTCCTATGCGGACCAAATGGGTCAGCGCCGGGGCTCCGGAGCGGCTTATTACAATATTTTCGGCTGGGACGTCATGGAACTGCTGGACAGCAAAAAAATTAACGCGGACGAGAAGACGCGCCTCAAGACGCTCTCGGTCGGCCTGATCGTTCCGGACAAGTTCTACAAGCTGGCGGAGGAGAACAAGCCGCTCTACGTGTTCGCTCCGTATTCCGTCCTGCGGGCGTACGGCAAGCATCTGGACGATATGGATCTGGACGACATGTACGACACGCTGCTGGCCGACGAGCGCGTAGGCAAGAAAGCGATCATGAGCGCAAGGGACATGCTGGTCAAAATCGCGATGATCCAGCTGGAATCCGGTTACCCGTACATCATGAACAAAAGCAACGCCAACCGCGCCAATCCGCTCAAGCAGATCGGCCCGATCAAAATGTCCAATCTGTGCACGGAAATATTCCAGCTGCAGGAGACGTCGGAAATATCCGATTACGGCCAGCCGGACGTCATTCGCCGCGACATCAGCTGCAACCTCGCATCCTTGAACATCGCCAACGTGATGGAGCAGAAGAAGGTTCGCGAATCGGTGCATGAAGGGATGATCGCGCTAACGGCGGTCAGCGACATGACCCATGTCGCCAATGCTCCGGGCGTGGCCAAGGCGAATCGCGAGCTGCATTCGGTTGGATTGGGCGCGATGAACCTGCACGGCTATTTGACCAAAAATAAAATTGCGTACGAGAGCGAGGAAGCCCGCGACTTCGCCCGCACGTTCTTTATGATGATGAATTATTACTCGCTGGAGAAGAGTATGGAGATCGCCAAGCAGACGGGCGTTACATTTGCCGGCTTCGAGCTGTCGGATTATGCGCAGGGCACCTATTTTGACCGTTACACGGAAACGGATTTCCGTCCGGTGACAAGCAAGGTGAAGCAGCTGTTCGAAGGTATCCCGATGCCGTCGCCGAGCGACTGGGCGCAGCTGAAGGCAGCCGTCAAGCAGCATGGATTATACCATGCCTACCGGCTCGCCGTGGCGCCGACGCAGAGCATATCGTATATTCAGAATGCGACCTCCAGCGTCATGCCGGTGGTGGAGCAGGTCGAAACGCGCACGTACGCCAACTCGACCACGTATTACCCGATGCCTTATTTGAGCCGGGATAATTATTTCTATTATAAATCGGCGTACCAGATGGATCAGTTCAAAGTGATGGACCTGATCGCCGAAATTCAGCAGCATGTGGATCAGGGAATCTCGACCGTCCTTCATGTCAACAGCGACGTTACGACGAGACAGCTGGCCCGGTACTACATTTACGCAGCGAAAAAAGGATTGAAATCTCTCTACTATACGCGTACGAACCGACTGTCCGTGGAAGAATGCATCAGTTGTTCCGTATAAAAGCTAGAGGCATGAGGAGGAACGGAAATGAGCGTTTGGAAAGCGGTCAACTGGAACCGCCCGGACGATGAATTTACAGATATGTTCTGGAAGCAGAACATCATGCAGTTTTGGACGGAAGAGGAAATTCCGCTGTCCGACGACAAAATGTCATGGCTCACGCTTAGCGAAGCGGAGCAGGCGCTTTACATGAAGGTGCTCGGCGGGTTGACGCTGCTCGATACGGTGCAGGGCGGCGTCGGCATGCCGAAAATCATGGACTGCGTAGACGGGCTGCAGCGCAAGGCTGTGCTCGGCTTCATGGGGATGATGGAGCAAATTCATGCTAAGTCGTACAGCAGCATCTTTACGACGCTGGCATCCAATGAGGAGATCGACCGCATCTTTGCCTGGGTCGAGAACAATCCGTACCTCCAGACCAAGGCTGAGACGATCTCGCAGTATTACAATGGCATTAGCACGCGCAAAGATTTGTACTTGGCAATGGCGGCTTCCGTATTGCTGGAAAGCTACTTGTTCTACAGCGGATTTTTCTACCCGCTTTACTTGGCCGGACAAGGCAAAATGACAAGCAGCGGTGAAATCATCAACCTGATTCTGCGGGATGAGAGCATTCACGGCTTGTATGTCGGCATGCTGGCTCAAGAGGTGCTTGCCGAGCTGGAGCCTGACGAGCAGCAGGCGGCCGTCGAGACGCTGAACGGTCTGCTTCGCTACCTGCATGCCAATGAAGAGCGTTATACGGAGGAGCTGTACACGGCTGTCGGGCTGGCGGACGAGGTCAAAGCGTTCCTGCGCTATAATGCGAATAAAGCGATGATGAATTTGGGGCTCGAGCCCGCGTTTGCGCACGAGGAGATTAACCCGATCGTCCAGAACGGGATCAGCACACATACGAAGCAGCATGATTTCTTTTCGAAAAAAGGCAACGGATATATCCGTACGGTCAACGTCGAGCCGTTGACGGATGATGATTTTCGCTTCGACTTGTAAGAACATAAGGAAACCCGGGACGGCGATCCCGGGCTTTTTTTTTTGCGTGCCGACGCGTGCGGCAATCAGCCGGATCATAGGTCCTTCAGCCGCTGCTCGGCAACGCGGATGAACGCTTGCGCCGCATGAGCAAGATATTTGTCGGCCCGGTAAATGATGCTCATCTCCCGAACGGGCGGATGATCATGGATCGGGATGAAGCGCAGCTTCGGATCGCCGATCGATTGGACGAGCGAGCGGGTCTGCACGCTAACCCCCATATTTGCCTTCACGAATTGAAAGAGCGACGGATTGGAGGTCGTCTCCACGACCGTATTCAGCGCAAAGCCCTGCTCCAGGCAGCTGTTCTCCACCAGTTCCCGGCCCCAGAAGCCTCTCGGGTACATGATGGCGGGTACGCCATTCAGCTCGATCAATGACACGGAGCTTCGCTCGGCCAGCTCGTGCTCTTCCGACACAACTACGCCGTATACTTCCTTGGTTAACGGCCGGACGACGAGCCGGGGATCGTGCAAAGGCCGCAGCGCGATGCCGATGTCAATTTCGGTGCTCAGCACCAGCTCGGCTACATCGACGATGGATACGATTCTGAGCCGGACGTTCGGAAATTGCTGGCGGAAGTCGATGAACATGGGGGTCAAGCGGAAATCCAGCTCTGACGGCAGCACGCCGACGCCAAGCGTCCCTCCCTGATGATGGCGCAGCTCGCCAATCTCTTGAAGCGCGTTGTGCATATTGAGCAGCATGCCCCGGGCATGCTTGAGCAGGATGGCGCCCGCCTCCGTCAACGCGATCCGCTTGCCGATCCGGTCGAATAAAGGCAGCCCGATTTCTTCCTCCAGCGCCTTGATCTGCAGGCTGACATTCGGCTGGGAAATGCCGATTTTATCAGCCGCCTTCGTAAAATGCAGCTCCTCGCACACCGCGATAAAATATTCCAACTGCCTAAGCTCCATGTCGTTTCTCTCCGTTCTATCGATTGGCGGACTTGCCGGCGCGGTCTACATGAATGCCCGGCATGTCGTATAATCATTTATATTATAAATGATTATGATAGTTTTCATATTATTGATCAATCATGAATCTCCAAGTAACATGTGGCGTATACCTGCTTGACGAGGAGAGATGATCATGAAGAGCCCTTCCTTCCGCATCATGGCTGTAGCCTTGATTCTTGTGTCTTTCAATTTACGCCCCGCGATCAATTCCGTAGCGCCCGTGCTGGAGGTGATCCGCGGCGGGCTCGGTATGAGCGCTTTGGCCGCCAGCCTGCTAACGTCCATTCCGGTTCTATGCATGGGGCTTATTCCGCCTCTTGCCGTGAAGCTCGGCCAGCGCAAAGGGATCGAGCGCGTAATCGGCTGGTCGCTTGCGGTCATCGCCGCGGGGAATGCGCTCCGGCTGCCGGCCGGCTCGTCCGCGTTCCTGCTCGCCACGGCCGCGGTGGCCGGGATCGGCATCGCGGCGATCGGACCGCTGCTGTCCGGATTTATCAAGCAGCATTTCGCGGACAAGATGCCTGCGATGATCTCGCTCTATACGGTTGCGCTTGCCGCCGGGGCAACGGCCGCATCGGCGCTGTCCGTTCCGCTGGAGGCCCGGATGCATTCCTGGCAAAGCTCGCTTGCCATATGGGCGGTTCCGGCGCTGATCGCTTGGCCGGTATGGCGGCTGAACGTGCTGCGGCGAATCCCGCGTACGTCCGGGATCACGGCTGCTGCGCGTCCTGCCGGGCTTCCATGGCACAGCGGGCAAGCGTGGCTGTTGACGCTGTCCTTCGGGCTGCTTGGGCTGCTGTTCTACTCGATTACGGCCTGGCTGCCGCCGGTGATCGAACACTCGGGGTACGGCAGGGCGTACGCAGGGAACATGCTGATGCTGTTCTCGCTAATCCAAATGCCGGTCGGTCTGGCGTTTCCGCTGCTGCTCAGACGCATGGCTTCGCGCCGGTTCTGGCTGCTGCTCGGCTCGTTCTCCATGCTCCTGGGCTTCGCCGGGATCATGCTCGCAATGCCGCCATGGCTGGCGGTCGTCCTGCTCGGCATCGGGCCGGGCGTGCTGTTCCCGGTCAACCTGCTGCTGCCGATCGAATCGGCTGCCGACGCCCGGGAGGCCGTCGCCTGGTCGGCGATGACGCAGTCGGTCGGCTACGTCATCGGCGCGGCGGGGCCATTGCTGCTCGGTGCTATCCATGATGCCACAGGCGGCTACACTTCGCTGATTGCTGTGCTGATGGCGGCCGCTGTGTTGATGGTCTTCGTTCAGTTTCGCATCGCAAAGGCCGAAACCGCCAGGGGCGTCGCAGCGATTGAAAAGCAGCGAGGCGGCGCAGCTTGAGCGGCATGTCTCCGAGAACGGGTGCGACCAAGTGTGCGAAGCCGTCGTGCGTCAACGCGGCGCGGTCATTCGCCTGCCATAACGACAGAAAGCCCGCCTCCGATCATTCGGGGCGGGCCGAGGCATTTACTTCGCAATTAGCTTTTTCTTTTCGATGATCAGGTAGGCGACGAACAGCAGCAGGATGATTGCGGTTAAAATAATGGAAACATCGTTGCTCATGCCCACTTCGGTGATTTTGGTATAGGCCGATACGCCGGCGAGCATCAATACGTTCTCGACCAGATTTTGAATGGCGATCGTCTTGCCGGGGCTGACGATTTTATTTTCCTGCAGCGCCGAGTTGAGCGGGATCAAGTAAATGCCGCCGCAAGCCCCGACGATCAGCAGAAGCGCGACCGCCAGCGGCAGGTTGTAGACGAGAGGCAGCAGCAGCATGATCGCGACCATCAGCAGGCCGAAGCGGTAAGACGTAAAATATTGGCTCGCCGGAACGATCTTCGGGGTGAGGAACGAGCCGATCACGATGCCTACGGCCGTGAGGGCTACGATAAGCGAAATCCTATCCATCGACTCGATGCCGAGATGAACCGGAACCCAAGCGATGACCGCAAGCCGAACGACGGAGGAAGCCATCCAGAACGATCCGGTGCCGACGAGCGTAAACCGCGTTTTGGCATTGCGGAATAAGGCGGCCGTATCTTTGAAGAACAGCAGCGCATCTTTGCCGTACTTCAGGTCCGGATTGCCCTGTGTCTTGGGGATGAACCACGTCATCGCAAAGGACGCGAGATACAGCGCAAGACAGGCGACCACCGCTCCGGTGACCGAGAGCGTGGAGAGCACGCCGCCGCCTACGGAGCCTGCCAGGATGGCGAGAATCGTATAGCCTTCGATGCGGCTGTTCGCCTTCAGCAGCTCCTGCTCGTCGCGGGTCAGGAACTTCAGAATCGAATACTTGGCAGGGCTGTATACGGCGGCGCCGATGCCGGCCATGGCGTAGCTTGCCGCCGGGTGAAGACCGCACAGCAAGCCGATCACGCCTGCGGCCTTCAGCAGGTTGCCTGCCATGAGTACCGTCGGTTTGGAATGTTTATCCGCGAACGTGCCGACGAACGGAGCGAGAATGACGTAAGCCAGAAGAAAGCTGGTTTGCACAATGCCGATGTAATAATCCGGATACGACTGCGCTTTGAGCAAAGCCAGAATGCCGAAGAGCAGCGCGTTATCCGCAAAGGCGCTTAAAAATTGCGTGAAATAGAGCCAAGGCAGCGGTTTTCCTTTGGATTGCGCGATCGTGATCGTTGTTGCGCTATTCATATCGCATTCGTCCCTTCATCGTCTTGTAAAGCGAGCTGTTTCAGCGCCACGTAATCCGTCTTTCCGCTGCCGAGGAGCGGCAGTTTATCGATGTAGCGCAGCTGCGACGGCATAAATAGCGGGGAATGGCCGCTCGCTTTGAACCGTTCCTTGAGCGCGCTGAATTTGGCATCGGGATCGGTATGGTACATGATCACCCGCTCGCCTTTACGCGCATCAGGGATGCTTACCGCCGCGCATACGGCCCCTTCCATCATGCCCGTCATGATTTCCTCGACGAGGTTCAGCGGTACCATCTCGCCGCCGATTTTCGCAATGCGCTTGATACGGTCTTTCAAATAAAGGTACGGCGTTTGAAGCGTTGCTCCGGCGAAATCCGCGACGGCGAGATCCCCTGTTTCATGTTCTCCGCTGCAAGGGACGAAGCCTTTGCCGTGAATCAGATAGCCTTTCATGACTTGCGGTCCGGAGACGATCAAATTTCCTCCGTTGTCGATGCCGGGCACCGGCTGCAGCCGGTATTCCGTAGCGGGCAGCAAGCGTCCGACGGAGCCTTTGCGATAGTCCGTTTTCGTGTTGAGGCTGATGATCGGCGACGTCTCCGTCGTTCCGTATCCTTCCATCACCGTAATATGGAACTTATCCTGCCACGTTTGCCGAATCTCATCCTTCAGCTTCTCCGCGCCGGCAATGACGTATTTGAGCGAGTGCGAGAAATCGGTCGGATGCGCAGTTCTCGCATACGCGGCCAGAAACGTGGGCGTACCGATCAAGATCGTAATGTTCTTGTCGTAGACGAGCTCGGGAATCACTTTATAATGAAGCGGGCTCGGGTACATGTAGACTTTCAGGCCGGTCACGATCGGCAAAAACATATGCGTGCAAAGCCCCAGGCTGTGGAACAAAGGCAGTGCGCCAAGGATGCGGTCCGTCGAATTGAACGGAATGACGGCTCTCGCCTGCTGAATGTTGGCGTAAAGACTGCCGTGCGTCAAGCAGACGCCCTTCGGCTTGCTCTCGCTGCCGCTCGTGAAAAGTACAATTTCAGGGTCTCCTTCCGGCACGCTGCGCTTCAGCAAATAGTCGAGAAATCCGCTTGCCTTGTTCGTCCACCGGAGCGTGCCGCGCACTTCTTCCATATAGACGATCCGGTAGTTCAGGGACAGGGCGGCGATCACATCGTGTAGCCCCGCTTTGTTCACAAACGCCTCCGAGGTCAAGATGTACTCCAAATCGCCGGTTTCGCATGCATCCAGTATCGCTTGCCGGCCTGCGGAATAGTTGATCATGGCCGGTGTCTTCCCGATGCGGAATAAGGCGAACAGGACGACCATATGAGCGGCGGAATTCGGAAGCAGCACGCCGACCCGCTTGTCGGAAGCGAGCACCTGCTTCAAGCGGCTTCCAAGCACGTAAGCGGTTTTCAGCAGCCGGCTGTAAGAAAGGGCCGCGGCCGGTTTGCCCGCATCCAAGGGAACGGCGTCTTCGCAGACGATGAACGACGGTCCGTGAACTTGCGCCATATCGATCAATTCATTGAAAAAGTTAACGTTCGGCTTGAGCCGGCTGCGTACCAAATGATCGATCATGCGGGAACGGATATATTCCGTGGCCCTTTCTTTTTTCACCCGCATCAGATCCGAAGACGGGTCCGCGACTGTAAAAGGCTTGCCTACGGAAATCGTCACGCGCGGTCTCCAGCTTTGGCGCAGCTTCCCTTTCAAATAAGAAAGCTTGGAATATTCCAATCCGTTGATGGCGACCGGATATACCTGTGCTCCGGTGCTGAGCGCAAGATAACCGATCCCGCCGTACACCTTCATCATCGCGCCGCCCGACGCCACATTGATGCGTCCTTCCGGGAAGATGCACAGCGGCTGGCCTGTGTTGATGCCGCGCAGCATTTTGCGTACGGAATACGGATTCATCGGATCGACCGCCACCGTTTGACGAAACATCATAATCCACGAAAATTTGCGGGAGATGCCGGTATTGACGGCGAATGCGACATGTTTAGGTAAAAAAAGCGCAAGGATGATCGGGTCCAGTAACGAAACATGGTTCGGTACGATAATCGTCTTTCCCGTAACCTCTAGATTTTCGATGCCGGTCACCTTCAGACGAAACATCCATTTGACGATGCGTTTGACGAGCGGGAGCAACGCGGAGAGGATGACGAAAAATATATGTTTGGATACGTTCTTCACGATTGAGTTCATAGCGGCTCAAACCTCCAATGTGATGGGCTGCCTTTGTTACTTGGTGCTAAACTTATCTTAATCAACATTCATTCGTTCCAACAGTACTAACTTCGATTAGTACCCGGCGATGGAGACGATAGCCATGAACCGTAACGGTTATCGCAGTGCCCGGCAAGAGGGCGCCTTCACATTCGTGCATTACCCGATAGTTATTGTTATGAAAAAGCGAATTCAAGAATATTGTGGAAATGTTAGCTATACCCTGTTGTGAGAGGTAACCCAATGATCAACGTAACGGAGTCGTATGTGGACAGCCTGGCGCTGAATAGCGGCGCGATCAAGAACGGCAAGGATTTGGCCCGAAAAAACAAGTTCCTGCTGCTGCAGCAATCGGAGGACGGGACGCTTCTGTTCGGCGAATGCCAAGGCAGCGGCAAGGAGCCTTACCGGTGCTCCGTCGACTTTGGAACAGAGGGCCAGCCGGTGTTTCGCTGCTCCTGCCCAAGCCGGCAGTTCCCGTGCAAGCATAATCTTGGCTTAATGTATGCGTATGCGGCCGGGCAGCCGTTCACCACCGCTCCGGTTCCGCAGGACATCGCGGAGAAGCGGCAGAAGGCAGAGAAGCGCGAAGAGAAGAAGAAAGAAGCGGCGGAAGAGGGCGCGCCGGCCGGCAAACGGAAAACGAACAAGGCGGCGCTTGCCAAAAAAATCGCCTCGCAGCTCGAGGGCATTGGCCTTGCCGAGAAGCTTGTCCTGCAGCTGGTCCAGTCCGGGCTCGGCAGTGTGGACAAGAGCATGCTGCAAACGCTCGAGGAGCAAACCAAGCAGCTTGGAAACCATTACATTCCCGGCGTACAAACGGCGCTTCGCGGCATCGTATTGCCGTTCCGGACCTGCGAGGACCGGGAGCAGGCGTATTCCGCCGTCATCGATCAGCTGGCGGTACTGCAAACGCTGCTCAGGCGCAGCAAATCGTATTTGCAAGGCAGATTGGATACGCCGGACGCGCCTGCTGATGCGGGATCTTCCTTGGAAGAGTGGATCGGCCACGCGTGGCAGCTGGCCGAGCTGAGAGAGGGCGGTCATGTTCGCAGCGATGTAGAGCTGCTGCAGCTTGCCTTCCGCTCGTATACGGATGAGGCGCGGGGCGAATTCGTGGATGAAGGCTGCTGGGCCGACCTGCAAACCGGCGACATCCGTTTGACCCGCACATACCGGCCGTTTCGGGCGGCGAAATACATCCGCGAGGATGACTCGATGTTTGACGTCGTCAAGGCCAAGGAGCTCGCCATGTATCCCGGGGACGGGAACGTGCGGGTGCGCTGGGAGGAAGTGGTGCACCGGCAGGCGTCTGCGGAAGATTACCGGCACGTCTGCTCGTTTGCCAAGCCGTCTTTTCCCGAAGTCATCAAGGCGGTCAAAAATCAGATCAAACATCCGCTGGCGGAGAAGCATCCGGTCGTGCTCCTTCAATATAAGGAGATTGCACAGGCGGGCGCATCGTATGTGCTGCTCGACGAAGACGACCGGCCAATCCCACTAACGGACATCGCTTATTTGGGCGAGCCGACGACTCCACTGCTGCCGCTGCTGCACAAGACGCTGCTGAAGCGGCAGGCCATGCTGGTCATGTTTGAGCATCGCATGCAGGAGGGGCTGCTAACGGCCCAGCCGCTGAGCATCGTGACGCCGGAAGCGGTCGTTCGTCTGCTTTATTGAAGATATACAATCCAGGAGAATAATGCCGATGAGTATACCGATATTGGTTGAATTGCAGCAGGAAGTACGGCGTCTGCTTATTGCGGGCGGCGGCATGGCGGCGGACGACTTGCGCCTAAGCAAATGGATTCCGCAGCTGGAGCGGCTGGGCGGCTCGGCGCCGGTATTCCACCGTCTCGCGGAGGCGGCTGGCAGTGTCGTGAAGTCCGAACCAGGCGGCTCCGCGGCGAAGCTGCTGGAGCTGAACGCGCTGGTGCAGTCCGTGATGTACACGCAGGGACGGACGGAGACGAAGGAGGAGCGCGTTCCGCTCGAAGGCACGGATGCTCGGCTGGCGACAGCGCTGCCTTACCGCAAGCTGCGTCCGTTGATCGAGGCGCTGACGCAAAAGGGACAGGGACGCTTGGAGCAGCTTCGCCAAGCTTATGAAGAAGCGTTGTTTGAAGATTTCCGAGTCATTCCTGCGGCGGTGGCTGCGCTGGACGACAGCTATGCGGACATTCCCGAATTTCTGCAGCGTCACGTGATCCCGCAATACGGGGCGGAGGCGGTGCCTGCGCTGCGCCGGCAGTTCCGGCCGGACGGCGGCAAAGGGGATACCCGCAGGCTGGAGCTGCTTCACGGTCTGCTTCCCGAGCCTGACACGAAGCTGCTCCTTACGGCGGCTGTGGAGGGCTCGACAGAAGTGCGGGCTGCGGCCACCGAACTGCTCGGGGACGATCCGGCGCAGGAGGCGTTCGTGCTGGAGCAGGCGGACGACAAGAAGAAGGAGATTCGCCGGGCGGCGCTCTATGCGTTGTCGCGGCTGGGAACGGCGGCGGCGATGGCCCGGCTGTACCGGGCGCTGACCGGGAAAGACCGGGATATCGCGATCGAGCCGGTTCGGCTGTGCGAAGCGAACGATTTGACGCTCTCGGTCATTGCGGATGCGGAGCGCCAGCTTGAGCGCATCGTTCGGCGTACGGCAATGGAAGAAGCCGTATCGCAGCTGCTCGCGGATATCGCGAGTCTGCACGGCAAACGGATGCCGGAGACCGCCGGTCTGCTGCAAAAGCTGCTGTCGACGCCCGAATTCATCGTGCCCGAAACGGAAGCGGCGCAGGAGGCGGCCGCGGCGTTGTTACTGGAGCTGGATATGCCGGAGGCCGACCGTTTCGCGGTGACGCTGCATGAAGCGTATGGCCGCAAGTTTATCGGCTGCAGTCTGAAAGCAGCCGTCAAAATTTTGCCGCCGGCGGACGTATATGAGCGGTATGGCGGCGATCTGAAGGACAAGAAACGGCCTGCGGCCAAAGAGCTGCTGCGGGCGCTGTACGAGCTGACACAGCCGCTGGATGAAGCAGCCGGGTACGCATCGGAGGACGGCGGCGCTTCCGAGCGGCAGCCTGCGTGGGACCCGCGGTGGATCTATCGGTTCGCCGCCCTCGACGAAGAAGAGCTCGTCTGCCGTCTTGTGACCGGGCCGGACCGGAAAATCGCCGCTTATCTCATCAAGAAATGCGAGGGCGCTTCCGGCCTGAGCCGGGGACATACGGCGCACATGCTGCTGGCGCTGACCGCGATGCAAGCTCCCGAAACGCCGGAGCTGGTCATGCAGGCGCTGGAGAAGGGCGGGGGCCGGCAGTTATACTACTTGGACCGTGTCCAGCAACTGCTTTTAACTTCGTTGCCGAACGCTTATGCGGATCGTTTGCGGCAGTTCGCCGAAACCGTTACGTATTCATCGGCGAAAAACGAGCTGCTCGAAATCGCCGAATTGATGACGGCGCGGCCGGAGCCGGCTGCCGACTTGGAACCAATACAGAAGGGACAGGGATTATGGGGATGGATCAAAAGCACGATGTCGTAAGATTGCCTTCCGAACGTTTATACCGGGAGGAGCTGGAGGTATTGAAAGGCGCGGATTCCGACGCGAAGCCGGCGGGCTGGCAGCTGTCGCCCAAAGCCGTGCTAACCTTCCTGGTCGGCGGCGAGGCGAAGGGGATGACGATCACGCCGAAGTATATCGGGAACAAGCGGCTGGTGGAGATGGCGATCGCCACGCTGCTGACAGATCGCGCGCTGCTGCTGATCGGCGAACCGGGGACGGCCAAGTCGTGGCTATCGGAAAATTTGACGGCCGCCATTCACGGCGACTCCTCTAAAGTGATTCAAGGCACTGCCGGCACGAGCGAGGAGCATATCCGCTATTCGTGGAACTACGCTATGCTGCTCGCGCAAGGCCCGTCCGATCAAGCGCTCATCAAGAGCCCGATCTTCCGCGCGATGGAGATCGGGGGCATCGCCCGCTTCGAGGAAATCTCGCGCTGCGCTTCCGAGGTGCAGGATGCGCTGATTTCGATTCTCTCGGAGAAGACGATCTCGATTCCCGAGCTCGGCAGGGAAATCTCGGCGGCGCGCGGCTTCTCCGTCATTGCGACGGCGAACACCCGCGACCGCGGGGTGAATGAAATGTCCGCCGCGCTGAAGCGGCGCTTCAATATTATCGTCCTTCCGGCGCCATCGGATATCGAGACGGAGGTGGACATCGTCCGCAAGCGGGTCGCGGAAATTTCTACAAGCTACGAGCTTCGGGCGGAGCTGCCGGATGACGATGCCGTGCGCAAGGTCGTCACGATCTTCCGCGAGCTGCGCAGCGGGATGACGCTCGACGGCAAGGAGAAGGTGAAGGGGCCGAGCGGCGTCATTTCCACGGCGGAAGCGATCTCGCTGCTCACCGGCAGCATGGCGCTGGCGGGGAGCTTCGGCAGCGGGCGAATTCAGGAAGAGGATATCGCCGCAGGGCTTCAAGGCGCTATCGTCAAGGACGAAGAAAAGGACCGCCTCGTCTGGAAGGAATATTTGGAAAACGTGATGAAAAAGCGGGGTTCGACATGGAGAAATCTGTACTATGCGTGCTCGGAGATGAACGGCTAGAACGCGGTCCGGAGGTTCATGTTTTCGGCATTCGGCACTTGTCTCCCGGCGGCGCGTATCATCTGCTGTCGTTTTTGGATGAGGTGCAGCCGACGGCTGTGCTGGTGGAAGGCCCAAGCGACGCCAGCGGGTATATCCGGCAGCTCACCGCGCGGGGCGTCGTTCCGCCGATCGCGATCCTGGCTTATACGGACCGGCTGCCGGTTCGCACGCTGCTGTACCCATATGCGGACTATTCGCCGGAGTATCAGGCGTTCCGATGGGCCGAACGGAACGAGGCGCATGCCGCGTTTATCGATTTGCCTTCGACCCCTGCGCTCGCCCTGTACGATCTGCGGAACCGGAGAGACCGATCGCGGGAAGAAGGCGACGCGGCTGCCGGGCGGGACGATGAAGATTATTCGTCCTACGTTCGCCGTCAGCGGGCGCCGTACGATAAGCTGGCCGAGCTCTCGGGCGAACCCGATTATGAGGCGTACTGGGAGCGGCAGTTCGAGCATCGGACGGAAAAAGACGCCTACCGGCAGGCGATCTCCGAGTTTTCGGTGCGGATGCGGGAGCTGACGGAACCGGAGGAGTGGAGCTACGCGCCGGAAGAAGCGGCGTACAACGACATTCGCGAAGCGTATATGCGAAGGAAAATCGCGGAGACGATCGAAGCCGGCCATCGTCCGGAGCGGATCGTCGTGGTGACGGGCGCGCATCATGCCGCGGCGCTCACGCTCCGGCTGCCGGCGATGACGGATAAGGAGCTGAAGGGGCTGCCCCGGACGACAACCAAGCTCACTCTGATGCCTTATTCCTACTATAAGCTGTCCTCGCAATCGGGCTACGGGGCGGGGAATCAGGCACCGGCTTATTTCGATTTGTTCTGGCAGTGCCTGCGGCAGGACGACTTAAGCAGGCTCCCTTCGTTGTACTTATCGAAGGTGGCTTCCCGCCTTCGGGAACAAGGCACGTTCCGCTCGACCGCCTCGCTCATCGAAGGCGTGCGGCTGGCGGAAGCGCTGGCGGCGCTGCATGACGGAAGCCGCCCCACGTGGAAAGACCTGCGGGACGCCGCCGTCGTCTGTCTCGGCTACGGCGAGCTGTCCGTCGTCGCGGAAGCGCTGGCCCGGACCGATATCGGCACCGCCATCGGCCGGCTTCCCGAAGGCGTGAGCCAGACGCCGGTTCAGGACGACATGAACCGCGAGCTGAAACGGCTCAAGCTGGAGAAGTACAAGACGGCGGTCGCCGCGACGCTGGAGCTCGACCTGCGCGAGAACCGCCGGGTGAAATCCGAGGAGGCAGCATTCATTGACCTGCATCGGTCCGTCTTCCTGCACCGGCTGGAGCTGCTCGGCATTGCATTTGCCCGGAAGCAGCGCGTACAGCAGCAATCCGCCTCGTGGGCGGAAAGCTGGGTGCTGCAGTGGACGCCGGAGGCGGAGATTCAAGCGGTGGAATCGACGCTGAAAGGGGAGACCGTCGAGCTGGCGGCCGCCTTCGTGCTAAAGGAGCGGCTCGAGAGCTGCCTGGAGCTCGCGGAGGCGTCGCGCCTCATTCGGCTCGCCTGCGATTGCGAGCTGACCGCGCTGATGGAGCAGGCGCGATCCGTGCTGCAGGCGCTGGCCGTGGAATCGGGCAGCTTCGAGCAGATTGCGGCGGCGGCCTACGAGCTGTCCGTCTTTATCCGGTACGGCTCGGTTCGCCGAGTCGACACGGCGCCGCTCGTCCCTCTGCTCGAGCAGCTGTTTCTGCGGGGCTGCCTGCTGCTGAACGACGCCGCGGCCTGCAACGACGACGCTGCGCACGGCATGGCCCAAGCGATGCAGCGGATGCACCTGATAGCGCAGGACGACCATGAGGCGGTCGACGACGCGCTCTGGCTCGCGAAGCTTCACGAGCTGGCGGAGCGGGACGACCGCAACGCGCTGCTGTCGGGCCTCGCTTTTGCCGTGCTGCTCGAACGCGGCGAGCTGCCGGATGAGCGTGTGGCCCGGGAAGTGTCGCGCCGGCTCTCGCCCGGCATCCCGGCCGATGTCGGCGCCGGCTGGTTCGAGGGCTTGTCGATGCGCAACCGCTATGCGCTGCTGTCCCGGCTGGCCTTATGGGAGCAGCTCGACGCATATATCGGGTCGCTCGAGCCGCAAGCGTTCCAGCGCTCGCTTGTCTTTTTGCGCCGCGCGTTCGGCTCCTTCGAGCCGCGGGAGAAAGCGGCCGTAGCCGAAATGATGGGAGACCTCTGGGGCGCCGGAGCCGACGTGGTCGGCGCGCGGCTGCAGCAGCCGCTGAGCGAGGAGGAGATCCGGATGCTCGATGAACTCAACCAATTTGATTTTGGAGACTTATAGCGATGACGATGACGAACCCGAATCCGAATTCGGAACAATTGAAGCGCTGGCGGCTTATTCTGGGCGCCGCTTCCGAGGAAAAGCTGCAATCGTACGGCGCCGGCGGCCGCATCCTTGACGAGGAGTCGGCCATCATGGACGAGGCGCTGGCCGCGATCTACGACGAGACGCACGAATCTGCTGGCGAAGCCCGCAGCGGCGGGAACGGCTCCCGCAGGGCGGGGCTCGGGCCTTCGTCACCCAAGCTGGCCAAATGGCTGGGCGATATCCGCAGCTTTTTCCCGCCTGACATCGTCTCGGTCATCCAGACGGATGCGATCGAGCGCAAAGGGCTGAAGCAGCTGCTGTTCGAACCGGAGCTGCTGTCCCAGGTCAAGCCGGACATCCAGATGGTGGCCACGCTGATGGCGCTGAAGGGGCAAATTCCCGAGAAGACGAAAGATTCCGCGCGGCAGCTGGTGAAAGCCGTCGTCGATGAAATCGTGAAGCGGATGGCTCAAGATTTGCAGCGCGCCGTAACTGGAGCGCTGAACCGTAGGCGGCATTCGCCGCTGCCTTCGTCCACCGGGCTTGATTGGAATACGACGATCCGCAAAAACCTGCGGCATTTCGATCAGGAGCGCAAGCTGCTCATTCCCGAGAAGGTGTACTTTTTTGACCGTGCCCGCCGCAGCAAGGAGTGGACGGTCATTCTCGATATCGACCAGAGCGGTTCGATGGCCGGATCGGTCATTTATGCTTCGATCGTCGGCTCGATCTTCGCCAGCATGCCTGCGCTCGAAACCCGGGTCGTCGCCTTCGACACCGAGGTCGTCGACCTGAGCGAGCAGTGCGCCAATGATCCGGTCGATATGCTGTTCGGCATTCAGCTCGGCGGCGGGACGGATATTAACAAGTCGATTGCGTACTGCGAACCGTTTATCACCGAGCCGAAAAAAACGCTGTTCCTCCTCGTCTCCGATCTGTACGAGGGCGGCAACCGCACCGAAATGCTGCGCAGGCTGATCGATATGCACGAAGCCGGGGTGAAGACGATTTGCCTGCTCGCTTTATCCGACCAAGGCGTCCCATCGTATGACGAGGCTGTAGCCAAACGTCTGGCTCAGCACGGCATCCCCTGCTTCGGCTGCTCTCCGGATAAACTGCCGGAGCTGATAGAAGGAGCGCTGAAAGGCCATGATCTCGCCCTGCTGAGCGAACGGTTGAGGAGCGGGAAGCCAGTGTAACGATTTTGCATTTCAATGCAGGCAGCTGAACGTACAGCTCGCCGGGAATGTTTTTCGCTCCCGGCGGGTTATTTGCGTTTTGAACAGCCGATGGATCAAATCGTAGTGTTAGACATTCTCCTATATAGCAATCGTTTAGCGGAAGGCTGTCGGGTCCATCTGAAAATTATGCAAACGTTCTGTACCCTGAATGATGGTTGCATATTAAAATTAAATTAGATATATATTTAATTAGATAGATGCTGAATTATTCGGTCGATAATATAGGAGGTTTATGTAATGAACACCACTTTCTATCTCATCAGGCATGCGCTGAAACAGAAAGCGATCGGCGATGTTCCCATAACCCCCGAAGGTAAAATACAAGCCAAACGGACCGCTCGAGCATTGGCGAACTTGCCGATTGCTGCTATCGTTACGAGTCCGCTCCGCAGGGCCAAACAAACCGCCGAGGTTATTGCTTCAACTGTGCAAACCTCTGTTTCCGTGGATCATCGGCTGCGAGAGCGCGCGAACTGGGGAGATCTGCCTAAGCAGACGTTTGAAGAGTTCGTCGCGATGTGGGAACGATGCACTCGTAATCCCGACTATAGACCGCCCGTTGGCGATTCTGCGAAGCTGGCCGGTTCTCGATTAGCTTCCGCCTTGGTCGAGTTGGCAGGGACGCATTCCCCGGACAGCAGCATCGTGATCGTGACGCATGGCGGGATCATTACGGATTTTCTTGTACAGATGATTCCCGAGCATCAGCTTCAAGTATGGCACCCTCATTTTGTCGCGGTACAAAGCGATCTTGTTCCCGAATGTTCGATCACGAAGCTGGTTTATGCGGAGGGTCGTTTCCAAATGGTTGATTTTGCATCGGTAGTGCACCTGCAAGGCGATGATGCAATATAAGGTTGAAGTCAGTCCCTAAGAAGTGTTGTTGCACGGCTTTCGCTGCATTTCCTTATCTCGCAGTACTTGCAAAAAGATGCATGATATAACGTTTTTTGGAAACAGTAAGAGTACGTCTTTGCGCGAACAAGGGGTACGTATGGGATTATTCAGAAGGTGGCTTAATCGCCGCGCTCCGTTCAACCGAAAAGTCGAGGAAGCTAAGCAGGCCGGCGACGAAACGCTTGAAGTCCGGACGCTGACTGCCAGTTTGGAGGCCAATCTTCGCATCGTTCGCTCGATGCTGGGAGCAAGCCCGGATGTTATCGTCCGGACGATGGTCCATAAGCAGGCGGCCGATTTGCATTTTGCCCTGATTTATATTGACGGACTGGTCGATGCGCTATCCATCAACCAAATGATTGCGGAAATCAACAAACAAGCCGAAATCGAAGGTCCGGAGCCTTGCAGCGCTGCCGGCTTTTACCGACTTCTTAAGGATCACGCTTTGGCAATCGGTTCGCTGGGAGAAGCGCTTACGCTGAATGATGTATGGAACGCCATATTTAACGGGAGCACCGTCATTATGGTGGACGGCTGCGTCACCGCCTTAACGGCGGATACGGCGGGAGGGGACAGGAGGGCCGTCGAAGAGCCCAGCTCCCAAACCGTCATTCGCGGGCCGAAGGAAGGGTTTACCGAAAATTTCAGGACCAATACCGCCATGATCCGACGCAAAATCAAATCGCCCGATCTGCGGATCGACTGCAAGACGATCGGTACCAAAACCCAGACCAATGTCGCCGTTATCTATTTGCACGGCGTCGCCAACGATGAAGTCGTTAATGAAATTCATAAACGTCTTAACTCGATCGATACGGATAGCATTCTCGAGAGCGGATATATCGAAGAATTCATTCAGGATGCGGCGTATACCCCGTTTCCTACCGTCATGAACACCGAACGGCCGGATGCTGCGGCCGCGGGCATTTTGGAAGGGCAGGTAGTCATTCTGGTCGACGGAACGCCGTTTGTATTGATTGCTCCCGTCACCTTCTTTAAATTTTTCCAGTCGAGCGAGGATTATTACCAACGATTTGATATCGCCTCGTTTTTAAGGTTGATCCGTTTCGTATCCTTTGTCGTATCCATGCTGCTTCCTTCGCTGTACATTGCGATTACGACCTTTCACCAGGAGATGCTTCCGACTACGTTGCTCATCGGTCTCGCGGCCCAACGGGAGGGCGTACCGTTTCCCGCCCTCGTCGAAGCCATGCTAATGGAACTTACGTTCGAGGTGCTGCGCGAGGCCGGCGTTCGAATGCCGAGAGTGATCGGGCCTGCAATATCGATCGTAGGCGCTCTCGTTCTGGGGCAGGCCGCCGTGCAGGCCGGTTTGGTCTCGGGGGCTATGGTCATCGTCGTCTCGTTCACCGCGATTGCGAATTTTGTCATTCCGGCGCTCAATATGGCTACGGCGGCCCGTCTGATCCGCTTCACGCTCATGATACTCGGGGCGACGCTGGGGCTGTTCGGCATCGTGTCCGGTTTGATGGCGCTGCTAATTCATATGTCCGGCTTGCGTTCCTTCGGGATTTCATACCTGCTGCCAGTGGCGCCGCTTGTTCCGGGAAATTTGAAGGACATTTTCGTACGTGTTCCATGGTGGAAGATGAATACCCGACCACGCTTGATCTCTCCAAATCATGTAAGGGAAGGGAAGCGCCAAAAACCCTCGCCGCCATCGCGGCCGCAACGCGACGAAAAGGACACATAGGGGGCTGGGAAGCACTCATGGAACAAAAAATATCGTGGTTTCAGGGCATCTTGCTAATCATGAGTACGATTACGCCTACCGCTGTTTTGACGGTCCCGAGCATGGTCGTCCATTATTCCGGTCAAGATGCGTGGATCTCCATTCTGGTCGCTGTAATCGCAGGAGTCGCATTCTCCTTGCTCATCGGGGCCATATGCCGGCAAAATCGCAATACCGTTTTTCTGGATTGGTTAAAGGAGCGGTTAGGGGCGAAGCTCGGTACGTTTATCGGAATCCTGCTCACGTACTATTATTTTGTCACCTTTCTCGTGATCATACGCGAGTTCGTTAACTTTTTGGCGGAAAACGTGCTGACTCGAACCCCCGTCTACATCCTTATCCTATTGACGATAACCGTGGTCATGTACGCCGTAAGCATGGGGATCGAAGTCATCGCTCGGGTCAATCTGATCGTCATGCTGCTTTCTTTATTTATCTTGGTCGGCACCGTCATCCTGTTGATCAAGGATATTCACCCCCAGTACCTGCTTCCGGTCTGGGATCATTCCGCAGCCCGGATTATGCAAGGAGGCATCGTTCCGGCGAGCTGGTTCTCGGAAGTGGCCGTTTTATTGCTGCTTGCGCCGTTTATGGCTCGCCCGGGGGACGCGGGCAAGGCGGGGATATGGGGAGTGGCCCTCGCCGGGGCCGAGCTTTGCATTATCGTGGTCGTCGTGGTCGCGGCATTCGGTCCCCGGCTCGTGATGTACATGTCTTATCCGACCTTTAGTTTGATGGGGCTCATCCAGATCACCCGATATCTGGAACGGATCGACATCTTGTTCATATCGATCTGGATTTGCATGATGTACTTGAAAATGGCGATCTTCATGTTCGGGACGTTTCACTGCTTCGTCCAAACGTGCCGCATACGAAGCGGCAAGCCCTTTCTGTTTGCGCTCGGCCTCCTTGCCGCGTTGAGTTCGCTTTACACATGGCCGAGGACGTCGGATTTGGCCCATTTCACCTCTTATCCGTTAAGTCCGTATTTACTCGCGTTCAATGTACTGCTGCCCCTCGCCATTTGGTTCAGTTTATATTGGAGAAAGCCTGTTAGCGTTAGGAGTGACGAAATCGTATGAGGAAAACGGCAATATTCGTGCTAGTTCTCCTTTCATGCGCCGTTATGTCCGGCTGCTGGAACCGGATCGAGCTGAACGAGATTTCGATTATCGCCGGCACGGCCTTCGACCTGGAAGGGGACGAATGGGAAGTATCGTACCAAGCGATTATTCCGTCCTCGATCTCGTCAGGCACGGGATTAACCAGCGGGGGAACCAACCAATCGCCTGTCAACGTCTTTACAACCCGGGGGCGTACCATCCGCGAGGCCGTCAGTAAAAGCTCCAGTGAAAGTCCGCGCTGGCTTTTTTTCGCCCATAACAACATACTGATCGTCAGCGAAAAGGTGGCGAGACGGGGGCTTAGCCAAATTCTCGATCTTAGTTTCCGCAACCCCGACGCCAGAGAAACGGTAAACGTGCTCATTACGAAGGGGAGCGCAAGGGCGATCCTCGAGCAACTAATAAGCATCGAGAAAATTCCGGGCCAAGGTATTCGCGAAATCCTAAACAATGAATCGCGCAATTCTTCCCGGCTGCCTAGCGTCATGATGTACGAGCTCGCCATGGCGATGACGAGCGATGCAAAGAGCGCCATGATTCCGGAAGTCCTAATCTCCGGGGAACCCGAGGGCGATACGCTCGATGCGCTGAAGAAAACGAGCCAAACGTCGAAGCTCAGACTCGGGAAGCTCGCCGTACTGAGGGGAGACCAGCTGGCTGGCTGGCTCACGAAGGAGGAAGGACTTGGCGTATCCTTTATCACGAATAAAGTAAAGTCCAGTATCTTGTCGTTCTCGTGCAATGCACCGGATGGAAAAACGTACAATTCATCTTTTCGGCTGCTAAACTCCACGACAAAGCTGTCCCCCGTCAAGGAACGCGGATATTTCGTCATGAATGTAGATATTAAAGCCGGCGGTTACTTATTGGAAAGCGACTGCGTTTTGGATCTTTCCAAACCGGCAACGATCGATCGGCTGGAGCTTCAGCTGCAAAACGAAATTGTGCAAATCTTGGAGAAATCATGGCAGGCAGGCAAACGTTTGAATGTCGACGTATTCGGATTTGCGGACGCCGTTCATCGAAAATATCCGAAGGAATGGAAAACAATAAAAGACGACTGGGAAGTCGTATTTCCCGAGATGGAAATGAAACCCCGCGTAACCGTCTCTATAGACCGGGTAGGTTTGAGCAACAAGTCGTTTAAAACGTTAAAAAAGGATGATGGAGGATGATGCCGAAAGCGGCCTTATGGATCGCGTTTTATGCCGTTGTGCTTTACCTGGGTATCCGATCCATGGCCGGAAAGCGGCATTGGCGGGAAATCGTATGGTACGTCTGCATTGCGGGGTGGTGCGCTTATTTAAGCTTAGGGAAGTTGTACGATTGGCCAAGGCTGTCGATCGTTTTTCCCGTCAATGCTTTGTTTCTGCCTATCGGCAAATGGATGGAACGATGGATGGGAGGTCCTCCGGGCGAATGACTGAACCAAGAGAGCGAATCTCGGATAACCAAATCGCCTTCATGATGGTGCTCTTTGAAATTGGCAGTACGCCGCTGTTTTTCCTTGGAAGCAAAGCCAAGCAGGATGCATGGCTTGCCATGCTGATCGCCGCGGGTTTCGGATTGCTGCTCGTCTATTTATATATAGCGATCCAGCGAAAAGAACCGGACCGTCATTTGATCGGCATCTTGAGAACGTATTTCGGCCGCCTGCTCGGGTCTGTCCTTGGGGCGGCATATATATTGTATTTCGGCTATGAATCCATGCGCAATGTGAGAGACTTCGGGGAATTGATGTCGCAAACGCTGCTGACGGAGACGCCGTTGGCGGTAACGATGCTGATCGTCGTACTCATCGCCGCTTATGGTATTTTGAAAGGCGCGGAAGTTGTCTTTCGCCTTTCCGAGTTTCTTTTACCGATCCTTATGATCAGTTATGGAATTTTGATCCTTTTTTTGTTCATTACCGATATCGTTCATTTCCGGCTGCTTCTCCCTATGATGGAGAACGGGCCCGGTCCCGTGCTCAAGGCCGCTTTTCCGGATATCGTCTCGTTCCCGTTCGGCCAAACGATCGTCTTCCTGATGTTTTGGCACTTGTGCGGCGAAAACGGCATACCGGTCAAGGCGACCGTAAGGGCATATGTATCGGTTGCACTGTTCTTGATTTTTATGAATGCGCTCAATATTGCCGTTCTCGGTCCGACGCTGGCCGGAATCAGCGCACTTCCTTTTTTGCAGTCCGTTCAGCTCATCTCGGTTGCTAACGTGTTTGAGCGGTTGGACGTGTTCGTGACGCTGCTGATCTATATCGGACTGTTTATGAAAATGATCGTGTTCTATTTATGCGCCGTCATTGGACTGTCCCAATGGGCCGCAAAGGCTCGCAACCGGTTTGTGCTGCCGGTCGGCATCGTCATTTTTGCAGCCTCTTTTCTCGAACCGAATTACACGTATCATATTTCGTTTGGGTTTAATGTGAGCCTGAAATTATTTACGATATTTCAAATCGTCATCCCGGCCGCATTATGGATTGTCATGCTGCTGAGCAAAGGTAAGCCCGCGGTTCGCATTCAGTGATGGTATTCATCGCGATGATACGACAAGCATCGCCATGCTCCTTCCTCCGGATGACTCGATAGAAAGAGAATAGAGCCCATAAAGCAGCCGCCGGCCGCGGCAGACGAAGCGGAGACGGCGTAGCCCGGAGGCAAACAACAGGCAAACATCCCGTTTCACCTTTAGGGTGTTACGGGATGTTTGTCTTTTTCGAGCTCATGCGGCATCGCAGCCGGAACGGTGCTATTTCATCTGAGCGCTGCGCTCTCCGCGATATACCCAATGAAGCATCTCTTCATCCTCAGATTCCTGCGTCGCGAAGCCAAGTTTCTCCAGTACGGCTTGCGAGCTGAGATTGCCCGGCTCGCATCGGGCCGTTATGCGCTTTACCTCGTCATGATTCGCGGCCCACTCCAGCAGCGCTTTGGCGGCTTCGTAGCAGTAGCCTTTTCGCCTATGGCTCTCGTTGATGCCAAAACCGATTTCGATGATGCCCTCAGGGTCGGGATCGCCGATGAATCCGACGCCGCCAACGATTTCATTTGCATTCTTTTCGACGACGATCCACGAATCAAATCCTCTCGTTCCGTTGTTCTTGACCATCAGCTCCCGATAATACGGCAGCGCTTCGCGAAAATCCGCGCTCGGCCATTCATCGCTGCAGGTATAGCCAAGCGATTCGAATGCTTGCCTGTCGTTTCGGGCCGCAGCGTCGATCATGGGAAGATCCATTGTAACCAATAGCAGGCGAGGGGTTTCAAGCTTCATTTGTTTTCATCCTCTTTTCCGTTCGTATTTATACTTATATCCCTGCAACCGGTGAAAATAAAAAAACGGCCCGGAATGAACAAAGGTTCATTCCAGACCGGCAGGGGCGGCGCATCCTCCGCAGCGAAGGGATAAAAAAACCGTGCTGAACATCGCACGGATCACGCTGCTGGAGTAATAACGACCCCGGGCTTTTCATGAGCTCTCCGTTGTTCTTAACAAATCATGCGGCTATGACGTCCAGCAGCAAATAAACATAGCCATTTCCGGCGATGCGCTGAACGGATGCCATATGAAATTCATTTTGTTAAGATCAACAAATCGCTCCTCGGGTTGTTAGGGATACGCTTCATTATATAAGCGGGGGTTCGAGATTTCAAGTAGGATGGCGGTATGCTTCATCGCAGTATTTTTCAAAATTCAGCTGATCATGATTAAATTTATACGCTGGTGAAACTTATTGCGGGCTTTGGCAGTCAATAGTATCGAGAAATGAGAAACGGAAATGCTTCGCCTGAACAATAAAGGAGTGGAGTCATCGTGAAATATAAATCGCTGCTGCTTGCCGTTGTACTCGCTTCCGGTTTATCGGCCGTTACTTCTGGGAAACCGGCGCAGGCCGCTTCGGGGAGTGTGACGGTCACGTTACCGGCTTTTCCAGTGGAGCTAGACGGCGTTCGGCTCGACAACGCGCACCTGAAATACCCGCTGCTCACGTATAACGACATCACTTATATCCCGATGACCTGGTCGGTCAGCCAAGCGACGGGGCTGCGGTCGAGCTGGAGCGAGGAGCGCGGTCTCGAGGTCAATCTCGATATGCCGCTCGCCATCAAGCCGGAGCTCGATACAGGCGCTTCCTTCGGGAGCGATCGGTATACTGCCCAAGTGGCGGAATTTCCCGTCCGCGTGAACCGGGAAACGGTAAGTAACGCGGAGCAAACGTATCCGCTCCTCGTGTTTCAAGACATTACCTATTTTCCGCTAACGTGGGATTATGCGGTCAATCAATTCCGTTGGAAGCTGAGCTGGAATGACGCAGACGGACTGAGCATCGCCACCGGTCAGCGGCGATATATGTCCGGGATCATCTATGACGATGAAGACTATCTGTATACGTATGTGAACAATGTGAGGGACCTTATGTTCCGCATCTCCAAAAGTCTTGAAGGCTCTCCGGAACTGCTGACGGCCGAACAGAGCAAGCAAATTATGGCTTCCCGGCAAGCGGACATGGGCAGCGCCCCGCGCCAACAAGAGCCAAAACCAAAGCTGACGGAGTATCGGGATCACCAGCTGTGGTACGACGGGAAACCGCTTATCTCGGTGGAACAAGAAGAATCCGGCAACCGGCTGGCCGATCGGGATGAGAATACTCCAAAGGATGCATTTCTGTATGGGGAAAGCGTGATGGAGCTGGGTGAAGACACGAAGGTGTTCACCTTCCATATTCCGACCGGGCCGCGCAATCCCGTGGAAACGCCGGCGTCTAGGCGGCTCGTCGTCGTACATCAAGGCGTCGCGGAGGAATTGACGGATTTTCGCAGAAGCGTTGCGGGATTAAGAAAAACAAACGATGGCGCATGGCTGTGGACGCTTTCGCCCACGCGGTTATCGGCACGAACAGGCTCGGAGCGTGGAGAGGTGCTGTGGATCGGCGCGGACGGTACGCATCGCAGCTGGAACCGAATTCTGAACGCTCAGTACGTGCGAATCCTTCACGACGAGGACGACGAGCTGATCGTTCAAGCTTACGAGCTATTCCGGCCGGACAACGCGACTCCGCCGACGACCGGTTATTTCCGGCTGCACAGCGACGGAACGTACGATAAAATCGGCGATTTGACGGAAGCAACGATCATCGACGGCGCGCCGTTGATCGCCGACAATCTCGACGCTTACGTGGATCGGGATAAGAACATCTACGTTGTGAGGAACAATACGATCAGCAACGTGAACTTGGGGAGCAGCCGCACTTGGTGGGATTACGAGCTGAAGGAGCTCACCCAAGAATACCCGGATGCAGGTTATTAAATAGAAAGCAATGGTAAGCGGCCTTCGAGGTTTGAAACGGTGCGACTGACCGCCGCGCCGCGCAACGCCGAAATACAAGGTAGGGATCGATTCCG
This sequence comes from Paenibacillus solanacearum, assembly GCF_910593845.1. Lineage (GTDB taxonomy): Bacteria > Bacillota > Bacilli > Paenibacillales > NBRC-103111 > Paenibacillus_G > Paenibacillus_G solanacearum. The sequence goes on from NZ_CAJVAS010000012.1 coordinate 154,320, forward strand.
GTATTCCGCCATTCGTCCTGATGGAGAGAGGAGGCAGCAAGATGACGAAGCGTCTAAAATATACGGTGGGAGCTGCCGCAGCATGCGGATTGATCCTTGTGCTGGCACTCGTCGTCTATTTAGGGATAACCGACGCCTCTTCCACAGACGATATTTATTTAATTCCGGAAGGCTACGAGGGCAGCATTCAAGTGAACTATAACGTCGCGGGCGCTCCCGGGCTTGCGAAGGAGGGGAAATACGACGTCATCCCGATTCGGGCCGACGGCACGTTCGACACCTCGAAGCCGGATATGGAGTATGGACTTGTAACCGACCAATATTATTACGTAAGCCCGGACGGCCGGAGAACGCCGATCGATAAAAGCTGTGTCCACGTAGGCGGCAATGGCGCGTCCGAGATCGGCTCGACCGTGACACGACATAACTACCTGAAAATCACGAAAACCAAATGCGGCGGCGATTTTAGCGCATGGGGGAAGTAAGGGGAGTGCTATCGCTTCGGCTATCAACACGAGCGAACCTGTGTAAACCGCGCTGGTTGCCGAAGCGATCCATCCGGCCCGAAGCCGTCCGACTGGACCTACAGCGTCTCCGCCGCATGGTTGCGCCGGTATTCGCCCGGCGTCATGCCCGTCCACTTCTTGAACATCCGGTTGAACGACGTGATGTTGCGGTAGCCGCTGCGGACGCTGATGTCCTGAATGCTCAGGTCGGTGCCGATCAGCAGCTCGCGCGCCTTGCCGATGCGGATGTCGTTCAAGTGATCGATGAAGTTGACGCCGGTTTTTTCTTTAATATAGACCGACAAATAGGCATTCGACATGTTGAGCTTGTCGGCCAAGTAATCGAGCGAAATATCTTCCACATACTTCGTGTGAAGCACTTCCATCACATAGCTGACGATCGGGTCGGCTTCTTCTTTCTTATCCTGGATAAGGAAGACGGCTTCCGTCATCAGACGCTCGAACTGCTCCGTATATTCGGTAACGGTGCAGCACTGCTTAAACTGCTCGACCAACGGTTGAAGCTTCTGTGCCTGCTCCGGTTCGATTTTGAAGATCTCTATAAACTTCCATATCTTCGAGCACATGGCGTCCGCAAAAAATTGGAACTGGCCGACGGACGCTTCTTTTTGCTGCATATCGAGCAGCGTCCGTTCGATGAGCTGCAGGGCGCCTGCCGCATCCGCGGCTTGGATGCACGCGTTCAGCTCCTGATCCTGGCTCGGGCTGAGGGCGAACGTGGACGCGAGCGGCCGCGGCTGCCGAATGAGCTGCGTCTCCTCGATCAGCCGTGCCTGCCGCGCCAGCTCCTGCACCTGCCGGTACGCGTCGTTAAATTGCGACGACGCGCGGTACGGCGAGCTGACGGCAATCGAGACGAGGCAGTATTCCTTGTCATGATCGAGCTGCTGCTTGAGCATAAGCAGCAGCTCCTGCAGCGCGTTCGCCGCGTCATTCCCGACGATGACGGACAAGATTTCGTTATTTTCCATCTGGAACGTATGCGAGCCCGGGAATCGGCCTTCCATCATCAGATCGATATGCTCGCGGATGTACGTGGCCGCGCGGTCTTCCTGGAGCTGCAGCTTCTCGAACGTCGCGCGGCGGAACGTGAGCCGGTACAGTACGATCGTGAAGCTTTCCTCCGCATGGATGAAGTCCTGCCATACGCTAATATCGCTGTTGATGCTTTTCAGCTTGTTGATGTAGCTGTAGCTCGTCAGCACCGACTTGTTGTGCGTCAGCTGCTGCTGCACGGCGTCGCGTTCCTGCATCAGGTCATGCAGCTTGCTCTGGATGAAATCAACCTCGCGGATGCGGCTCGGCTGCCGGAGCGGATCGCGGTCCGTAATCGCTGTAATCAGCTGCTTGATCGGCGAATGCACCCGCTTGCTCGAATAGAACGAAGCGGCCAGACCGATGCCGAGCGTCAGCACGAAGATGAACAGCAGCGTCAAGTTCACCTTCTCGACCTGCGAGGCGATGCTGGCGTAAGGAACGATCGTCACGTAGACAAGACCGTCTTCATCCGTTTCGCGGAAATAATATTGCCCGTCCCGCAGCGTAAAGTTGGAATCGGCATCGAACGCAGGCAGGGCGGCGGAGGACAAGCGATCCGACGACCGGTAAATGACCGTTCCTTCCTTATTCATGATCATGAACTGCCGCTTGTCGTCCGTACCGAAGAAAGCGCTCTGCGTCTTGGCGACGTCAATGAAGGCGATCACCTGATAGTTGCTGTTCGTGAGCCGGAAGGCGAACGGAATCAGTTCCTTGCGTTCCGACCGGTCGGCGACCTTATAGAACACCGCGGAAGGAAGCAGCTGGAAATAAGCCGGCTGCGCGAAGCGGTCGTTCCAGAACGAATAGTTGTACACATCGCTCGTGTACAAGCGGGAGAAAATTTCCTCCGCATCGCTGCTGCCGTCCTTGCCCACCGTAAACGAAGCGGACTTGTAATGGATGATCATATCGTCCAAGTAAAACAGCGGGTTATAAATGTCGCGGCGCAAGTTCGCGATTATTTTTTTGGCCTGAAGATAGTCGACATCCTGGGGAGCTCTTGTCAGCAGCTGCCGGTTGAAGCCGATGACGTCCTCTTCGCTGGTATAATCGAACAGCAGATTTTTGATCCGGGTAAAATGCGTGCCGTACCGTTCAGCGGTATTTTTCAGCATCAGCCGGTTATATTGAATAATTTCGCTTTGAATCGTCGATTTGAAAAATGTGAACGCCCCGATGTTGAACACAGCGAACAGCAGGATGACGACGACGTATCCGATGAAAATTCTGAAAAACAACGAGTTGCGAATCGCCAATCCGCGGAACACCGCTCATCGCGCTCCTTCCATAGGCTGCCTGCAGACGCTTAACGCTGCCGGACATGCAATAATAACTCTTATATATACTACACGAACAAGCCCTCAGCGCAAATGAAATGTATTTTCGATCCTGAACGCTTTTTTAGATTTGCCGCTTGCCGCGCCGGTTTCAGCCTCTGTTTCGAACAAAATGAAAAAATCGCCGCATATCGAAAATATGGTTCATGGCGCACCGCCCATCCCCTGCGTTATGATCAAAATCGTTCAAACCACAAAGATCATTTATACAGGGGGAAGGTGAATCATCCGTTGGAACAAGCATCCTTGCAAACCACCCGTCCGCAGGCCGCATCCTCGCGCAAGAGCGGCTGGCACAGGCTGCTGAAAAGCATCCGTAAGAACTGGGAGCTGTATGCGCTGTTCACGCCGGTGCTCGCGTATTTTATCGTCTTCGAATATGCGCCGATGTACGGCGTGCAGATCGCATTCAAAGATTTTATTGCAACCAAAGGCATTTGGGGAAGTCCGTGGGTCGGTCTCAAACATTTCCAGCGGTTCTTTGACAGCTTCTACTTTTGGCGGCTTATCCGCAACACGCTCGGCATCGGCTTGTACCAGCTCGTCGTCGGATTTCCGGTGCCGATTCTGCTGGCGCTGATGATAAACGAGGTACGATCGTCCAAGTTCCGGCGCTTCATCCAGACGATTACGTATGCGCCGCACTTTTTGTCCACCGTCGTCGTGGTCGGGATGATCATGATGTTTCTGTCGCCGCAGGGCGGTATGATCAACCTGCTCATCCAAGCGTTCGGCGGCCAGCCGATCTCGTTCATGACCGAACCCGGCTGGTTCAAGAGCGTGTTCGTCCTGTCGGGCGTATGGCAGCAGATGGGCTGGAGCTCGATCATCTACTTGGCTGCGCTGGCGGGGGTCGACCCGCAGCTGCATGAAGCGGCCCGCGTGGACGGAGCTGGACGGCTGAAGCGGATCTGGCATATTAACTTGCCGCATCTGATGCCGACGATCGTCGTGCTGCTGATCCTGAATGTCGGCTCGATTCTGGGCGTGGGCTTCGAGAAGGTGTTCTTGATGCAGAACAATCTCAACATGGAAGCATCCGACGTCATTTCGACCAACGTGTACCGCAGCGGTATTCTGGGAGCCCAGTACAGCTTCTCGGCAGCGGTCGGATTGTTCAATTCCGTCGTCAACTTCATCATGCTGATCACCGTCAACCGGATCGCCCGCAAGCTGAGCGAAACGAGCTTATGGTAAAAGGAGGAGGCGAACACGTATGCTTGAAACAAGATCAGACAAAATAACGGAAGCGGTCAACTACGCGCTGCTGACGCTGATATCCCTCATCGTCCTTTACCCGCTGCTGTTCGTGCTGGTCGCGTCCATCAGCAATCCCGAAAGCGTGCTGCGCGGCGAAGTGTGGCTGTGGCCGAAGGACATCACCTTCGTCGGATACGAGCGCATTCTGGGCAACCCGGAGATTATGCGCAGCTACGGCAACACGATCGCTTACACGATCGTCGGGACGGCGGTCAATCTGGTGATGACGATTGCGGCGGCGTATCCACTGTCGCGGAAAGATTTTGCCGGCCGAGGTTTGTTTACCGCCCTCATCGTGTTTACGATGTTTTTCAGCGGCGGCATGATTCCGACGTATTTGATCATTAAGAAGCTGGGCCTGCTGGGCTCGTTCTGGGTCATGATCATTCCGTCCGCCGTGTCGGTATGGAACGTCATTATTATGCGCACTTTTTTCACAACGGGCATTCCTGTGGAAATGCAGGAGGCGGCGGCGATGGACGGCTGCACCAACATGCAGCTGCTGATGCGGATCGTGCTTCCGCTCTCGATGCCGGTGATCGCGGTGATGGTGCTGTTTTACAGCGTCGGCCACTGGAACGCATACTTTAACGCTCTGCTATACTTGAATGATCGCGGGATGTACCCGCTCCAGCTGATCTTAAGAGAAATTCTCGTGCAGGGGCAAATGCAGGAGATGGTCGACGTCAGCGACGATTCGCTCGCCCGCAGCATGATGGATGCGGAAGCGATCAAATACGCGGCCGTCATCGTGGCCAACCTGCCCGTGCTGATGCTGTATCCTTTCCTGCAAAAATATTTCGTCAAAGGCGTCATGATCGGCGCCGTCAAGGGATAAACGATTCGAACGAACACTATTCATGGGGGAATGAATCGATGAAACGTACAACCTGGATACCGGCGGCCATGTCCGTCGTATTGGCTGCAGGAGCGCTGACCGCTTGCGGCAGCCCGGATAAAAAAGGCGCAGAAGGCGCAAACGGGGCGGAGCCGTCCAATCTGAACAAGACCGGCATGCCGATCGCGAGCCAGCCGATCAACATGACGTTCTTCACGGGCAAGTCGGCGACCAACGGCAGCAATTTCGAGGAAACGCTCGTATGGAAAGAGTATGCCAAGATGACGAACGTCAACGTCAAATTCGATCTCATTCCGTTCGATACGCTGACGGAGAAGCGCAATCTGGTGCTGGCCGGCGGCGATTATCCGGACGTATTCTACACCGCGAAGCTGACGCCGGCCGATTTGACCCGGTACGGCAGCCAGGGCGTGTTTATCAGGCTGAACGACCTGATCGACAAGTATGCGCCGAATTTCAAGAAGCTGATGGACAAGTACCCGGATTTGAAAAAAGGGCTGACGATGCCGGACGGCAACATTTACTCCATGCCGTCGTTCTACGATCCGAACTTCCTGTCGCTGCTCATCGGTACGCCGCTCTGGATCAATCAGGACTGGCTGACGAAGCTGAACATGCCGGAGCCGAAGACGACCGACGAGTTCTACGCTTATTTGAAAGCCGTCAAAGCTACCGATCTGAACGGCAACGGCAAGCCGGATGAAATTCCGTACGGCGGCATCGGCGTGGATGCGATGCTCGATCAGCTGAAGGGCGCGTGGGGACTCGGCACGAGAGGGCTCGGCCATAAGATGGTCGATATCGATCCGACGACGAACAAGCTGCGTTTCATTAAGACCGATCCGAAATACAAGGAACTGCTGCAATATATGAACAAGCTGTACAGCGAAGGGCTGATCGACAAAGACATCTTCACGATCAAGAATACGGCTCTGTACGCGAAAGGGCAGCAGGGCACGCTTGGCTCGACGATCATCCCGAACCCGGCGACACTCATGAACCAGAAAAACTTCATCGGGCTCGGCGCCTTGAAAGGGCCGCACGGCGATCAGCTGTATTCCAACGTGAAGGTGCCTATGGTTCATGTCGGCGCATTTGCAATCACGAACAAAAATAAAAATCCGGAAGCGGCCGTCCGCTGGATGGATTACTTCTACAGCGACGAAGGCGCGAAGTTTTACTTCATGGGCCAGAAGGACGTAACGTACAAGGAAAAGCCGGACGGCTCGCTTGAATACGTAAGCGACATTACGAAGAACCCGCAGGGCTTGACCCAGGATCAGGCGCTGGCGAAAAACTTCACCTGGCTCGGCGGAGGCTACCCTGGCTTCGTGCAGCAAAAATATTTCAACGGCTCCGAGGCGCTGCCGGAAGCGATCGCCGCGGGCAAGAAGGCGGAACCATATGTCGTGAAAGAAATTTGGAACAACTTCAACTTCACCGACGCCGAGACGGAAGTCATGTCGTCGATCGGCACCGACATTTCGACGTACATTTCCGAGATGGAAGCGAAGTTTATTAACGGCACCGCGTCCTTCGGCGATTGGGACAAATACGTTAGCACAGTGAACAAGATGGGACTGGCCGATTACATGAAGACATATCAGGCTGCCTACGACCGCTATAACAAGAAGTAAACCTGGGCTTGGGTGAGATTCGTCTGGCTCACCTAACTTACAAGGAAGTCATTTAGAGGCCGTCCCCATATGGGGACGGCCCTTTTTGTCTTAGATAATATGACTACGGATGTTTGCGCTCCTTTAACCTGGCGACGATCTGATCGAACAGGAGCCCATGCTCCCGCGCGATATCATGGGCAAAGCTCATGTCGCAAGGAGGGGCCGGGTGGACCTTATACGTTCGCTTGGACTTCGCAAGGCTGTCCTTCTCCCTCTCGTCCCCGCTCTGCTCCACGCCCGCCACCATGCTGATCAGCTCACCTTCACCCGGCAGCTCCCGGTTGATCTGGTCAACCTCCTTCGCCAGCTCGAGAATGTGCGTCGCAAATACGGATCGGCAGCCGATCAGCTTCATACCTTTCACAAGATCCCGGGCCAACAGATAGCTGTCCCGCGGGCTCGTGCTCGACAGCGATTCGTTCAATAGCAGCAGACTGCAGGAAGTCCCTTTCGTGAAGATTTCCGACAGCTTCTGAGACTCATCCGCCAGCCGGCCGTTGTTGATGTTCGGCTTCTCTTCCTCGCTGAAATGAGTGAAGATCCATTCCACCGGACTGATGACCGCCGAAGTGCCGGGCACGAATATGCCCGCCTGACACAACAGCTGGGCCAGGCCGATGGCGCGCGTGTAGGTCGTTTTGCCGCCCTGGTTCGGTCCGGTCAAAATAAACAGCTTGCCTCCCGTACCGAAATCGACGTCGTTCCCTATGATCGCTCTGCTCAGATCGGCATCCGGCAGCTTACGTACATAACCGTGTGACAAGATCACATCGTATAAATGCTTGACCTCGTACCGGCGTTCTTCCCTGGGCGCAATAGCCGGCTTGCACACAGGCAGGCCGGCTGCCGTCAGCAAGCGCAGCAGCCGCTCCGCGCCGGCATAAAAGGCGATATCGAACTCCAGCTCCGTCACAAAATCCGTATACAGATGGATATACCGCTGCAGTGCTTTGCCGATCGGTTCGATCGTCGCTCTTAGCACCTCGTCGAGACATTTGAACAGCGCAGACGTCAGCGGAGAGGTGTCCACCCCCATTATATTTTGAAAGAGGGGTACACCTTCGAAATCCTCCGCCACCGACTTCAAGCCAAGCAAGCTCGAGACGATGGAACGTTTCTTGTCCTTAAACGGCTTCGGCTCCACCGTCAAAAATACGGCTTCTTGGGCGTTCAGCTCAGGATCAAGATTAATGCCGATCGTTACGCTCGACATGCCGTTGATTTTCTCCCGAAATTCCGGCAGCTCGCGCTCCAGGGAACGGTACGCCTCCTGCCCCGTCAGCTCCGTCAAAAACCGGTGCAGACGCAGCAACCCCTCCGATTTCAAACCGGGAACATGACGGCTCAGTGCCGACTTCATGGTGTTGACGCATTGGAGATACAATTCCAATATTTCCAGCTGCCACGCGATGTTGCGGAGCTTCGGCCACGGCGATTTTGTCTCCGCCGCCAAGGCTCGTCGATCTTTGAAGCTGTCGAGCTTTCTGATCATGGGCAGAAGCGTGTGGAGATCATCGCTTAAGCCGGGATGATCCACAAAGTCTTCCATCACATCCAGTCGAAAACGCAGCACCTCGGCATTGTCGCAAAGGTTGAGAAGCAGCTTCGTCGTCTGCGGAGCGTACCGCAATTCGATGCAAAGCGCCCGCACCACGGCCTCCAGACCCAAATCCGCCGCAGACCGTTCCGCGATCCGCACCTCATCCCCGTAAGCATTCCGTTCGTCCGCACTAGGCCAGAGCAGACTTATTTCCTCCATCGCGATTCTCATGGTTTGTCCTCCCGCTTCCAACTATGACGAAGAAGAGCGGCTCTCGCATGGCATGGCTCCTCCATTCATCATTTCGTTATTTATGCGTTATTCCCAATGAATAAAACTTCACCGAACTGCTGGCTGTCGTTCCGGGTGTACCTGATTTGGCGGACTGATCGTAGCTGCCTGCTTTAAATATAGAAATGCTCGCCTTCGAAACTTGGGGGAACCGTTAATGAACTTGACTTCCCGTCGATCGTGATCGTAATGGTGTTGCCGGTATATGAAAGCGTATACGAGAATGGAGTGCCTAACGGTACTTTTCCGACGGGATGAAGCGTTGAATTCCCTCCTTGGTTCGTATTCTCAAGCAAAGCTTTGATCGTACCATCGTTATAATACATCAATTCCCTCAGCGGTTTACTTGGGGCAGGCGGAGCTTGGAAAATCTGACCTATCGTTGTATGACCTTTCGCCTGACTCAAATAATGAGGCCGCCGTATTCTTCTATGCGGCAGCCTCAATTTGATTCATATTTTACCATAAATGATGTACAAGCGTACTGTTTTATAATAACCGCCTGAACGGTTCTTTTCCCGATCATACGATTCGAATCGGGAGACTCTTTAAGGTTTGGCCCATCGGCGAATCGGTCAAATGCGCCAGCACGTCAAATTTCTCCGTTTGGCCGATATCGGCAAACCGCTTTACAAACGAAGCCAAGGCGATGCGCGCCTCCATGCGGGCGAGCGGGGCGCCCAAACAGAAATGCGGACCGGACCCGAATGCGAGATGCTGCTGGTTCTCCGCGCGATGAATATCGAACTGCTCCGCGTGGGGGAATTGCGATTCGTCCCGGTTGGCCGCGCCCGTCCACACCATGATCATCTGTCCTTGCTTCATATCGGGGCCGAATACGGAGGTGTCCTGCACAATCTTCCGGTCGTTCGTCGACGGGAAACGGTAACGCAGCACCTCCTCAATCAGCTTGGGCACGAGCGATAGGTCGGCCCGCAGTTCCCGGTACACGCCCGGCTTGTCGAACAGCATGGAATAAAACATATTGGAGATCAGCGTTGTGGTGGTTTCGTTTCCCGCGCCGAGCAGCCCCATGGCGGAGCCGACCACTTCTTCGTCCGTCAATCGTTCGCCTTCGAGTTCGGCCTGCGTCAGGTCGGAGATGATGTCATCGGACGGATGCTTCCGTTTGTCGACTACGATCGGATACAAATAATTGTGAAATTCCTTCATCGTTTGCAATTTTCGGGCTTCCGTGTCCCCGAAAGTTTCTTTCGCATAGGGGAGGAAGATGACGTCCGACCAAGCTTTAATTTGCGCCCGATCCTTGGCAGGGACGCCAAGCAGCTCCGCGATCACGGTCACCGGAAGCGGGACCGCCAGCTTGTCTACAATATCGACGGTCGATTGCCCTTCGATCTCCGTCAGCAGTTCGTCTACGATGGACTGAATGCGCGGCTCCCATTCTTCAAGCGACCGGGGCGTGAACGCTTTAGCCAGCAAGGCGCGGCGGTTTCGATGCTGCGGCGGATCGCAGAAGTTGACGTTGCTTCGATTGTCCATCAGCTTGGGAATCGGAATAAAGCTGCGTTCTTTTTTATTGGAAAATAATTGGTGGTCGAACAGCACGCGCTTGGCATGCTCGTACAAAAACACATTCCAGACATCCTGCTCGGCATCGTAGTAGACGGGATACTGTTCCCGCATTTCTTTGTACCAAGGATACGGATTCCACTGCGCTTCCTTCGATCTCAGATTCGATATATCCTGAAGTAGAATCGTTTGCGTCGTTGAGTTCATCCAGTCCTCCGCATGTTGAGATTATTCATATGTAGTATGGTTGAACATTTACATTTTATGCCGTTATTTTCCTCGAAAAGTGATTTTTATGTGATATAATCATTGATTGACACGTATGCTTCAACAGTTTACGGAGTTTCCAAAAAAGGAAAGTTGGTGTTTTTTTGATATTATCTACATTACGCGAGAAGGCACGCCAAAGCTTGCAAGGCCGCTGGTTGAACTTTGTAGGATACACCATTGTCATCCTGCTCGTTACGACCGTGATTACAAATGCGCTTGAGCGTATCGATCCTAAGGATTCCGCGGGTCTTGGTACAGTTCTTTCGCTTCTGTACAGCCTGCTGGTAGTCAATGCGGTTTCGCTCGGAGTCAATGCCTTATTTTTGAGGGCGGCTCAGGGGCAAGAGGTTTCTCTTGGCATGATCTTAGAATATTTCACGAACGGTCGCTATGCGAAGGCGATTATTATGTACTTGTTGATGGGAATATACTTGGTTCTTTGGACGCTGCTGCTCATTATTCCAGGCATCATCAAAGGTTTTTCCTATGCGATGACTCCCTTTATCTTGATTGAGGATCCGCAGCTGACGGTGAATGAAGCGATCACGAGGAGCCGGGAAATGATGGACGGGCACAAGTGGGAGCTATTTTGCCTATATCTTTCGTTTATCGGTTGGTTTCTCTTGTCGATCGTTACGCTCGGAATCGGCATGTTATGGCTTATTCCGTATGTAGAGACCAGCTTGTGCCATTTCTATCTTAAATTAAAAGAAAAGCAGCCGCCCCTTTACTCTGTCGAGTAACGGCGACATCGATCAAACCGCCTCACCTGGAGCAATGGTGGGAAGCGGGCTCGTATCCTTTAGGTCTACATGTAATATGGAGCTGCCATAAGTTATAACCGGGAGGATCGTTTACTAATTTAAGGGGTGACTTTCCATGGATGATACGAAGCGTGTCAAGGAAGTTTTACTGAACTATTCTTTTGACGACCCTACCGTGGAATTCATTCGTCACAATGAAAATATGACTTACAAGGTCATAGATAACGGATCTGAAGATGCTTACTTATTGCGAATACATAAACCAATAACCAAGAACATGCAAGGTGTCCAAACCACGCGTGAGGCGATTCGATCGGAGCTTCAATACTTGTTAGCTTGGTCTTCCCATTCCGAAATGCCTGTTCAAATCCCTGTGCCGAATCGAAACGGTGAACTCGTCTCACGTATTGTTATTGAAGGCGAGGAAGTGCATTGTTCCGTCTTAAAATGGATTTACGGGGATACGATGTCCAAGAGCGATTTTGCAAATCGGGAAACGGTGAGTGCCTTGGGGAAACGTCTGGCCTCATTACATCAGTTTTCGCAGAGCTTCGAAAACGATTCAAGTTGGATAAGGCCCGAATACGGGATCGCGTGGGTAAATACGATGTTGACCAAATTGCGGTCAGGTGAAACAATGGGCGTGATCACCACTGAGGAATTTCACCTCCTCGAACATGCAGTTTTGCTCGTAATCGATCGGATGAAAGGGTGGAGCACCGGTTTCGAGACACGGGGATTCATTCATGCCGACATTCACTATAGCAACTTAATCCGCACATCAAGGGGAATCTCATTCATTGACTTCGGATTATCGGGGTTTGGATATTACGCTATGGATGTCGCGCTGGGCGCCCTGTTTACGGCAAGTGAACTGCGGGATGAGCTTCTGTCCGGCTACGTTTCCATGGGTTCCGGAATAATTGACATCGCGCAATTAGAGGACTTGATGTTTCTGAATATAAGCGACTACTACGCATTTCTCGTCAGCAGAACCGAAAAGCATATGTGGATCCGTGAACATATACCAAGTCTGATACAGCTTTGTAAAGCTTTGCTTGAAGGCAATACGGTTTTTTATCATATGAATCAAGTCGGCATCCGTATTTGAACTTGTATATGAGATTAGTCCGCACTTATCTGGAGGTCGTCCGTCATTAGAACCCACGTCATCAAATTCTCCCTTGCCTTCACACTCGCAGTATCGGCTCTTGTACCTAGCTTGTCCAAGGCAGAAGCTGTGGATGCCGGTGAGCCATCTGCAGCGATTGAACCAGTGTTTAAAACGGATTATAGCGGCCACTGGGCCGAAAATTCGATTTACTGGGCGCTTAAACAAAGTATCGTCCGAGGCTATGAGGACGGTTCATTTCAGCCGGATCGGATCGTCTCCGAGGCGGAATTTTTAAGCATGCTTATCCGTCTGTTCCCGGATGGTCGCAGCCGTGCTGCTGAACTGTCTGCTACCGGGGAAGCGAGCGAATGGTCCGATCCTTACTATAAACTCAGCTCCGATGCGGAATATGGCCTTCCGACGATGGGACTGACCGATACGTCGGCTCGAAATAAGCCGATCACCCGCGGTATGGTGGCACGGATGATCGCGGGAACGGCCGGGAATAACGCCCCCGAGGACGATGCGATCCGTTACTTGTACGTGCAAGGTTTATCCGACGGTAAGACGGAACGGACGATCGCTGGATTTGCTGCAGCCGATTCGTTAACGCGTGCGGAGGCTGTACAGTTTTTGCAGAAAATGGCGGATAAAGGACTGAACCGTCAACTTCACGAGACGAGTCAGGTTTCCCCTACAGCCGCCAGCTTAGGCCAGCCCGCTGAAACCACGAAGCCATCGACCTCCAAGGGAAATCCGGAGTCCGTGGTGTTAAAAGTGAAGGCCGATCCATCCAAAGGATTTTACTGGGATTATTACATGAAGATACCGGTTATTTCGCCAACGCGGCCCGGTCCGCTCTACTTGCTTGTCGAGCCGAACAACAACGGCGTACTGGATAGCATAGAAGCGTACGATCTGCTCGTGAAAAATGAAATAGAGTCTTCGACGGGGCATGCGATTGCCAGGCAGTTGAATGTTCCTTATCTGATCCCGGTTTTTCCAAGGTATCAAGGTGTGTATACGCATTCGTTAGACCGGAACACGATGCAAATTACGTCAGGCAACCTGCAGCGGCTAGATCTGCAACTGCTCGCTATGATTCGCGACGCCCAGCAGCGGATCACGGAGCGTGGCCTGAAAGTAGAACAGAAAGTATTCATGAACGGCTTCTCTGCATCCGCCAAATTCGTTGAACGGTTCTCGGTTCTTCACCCTGAGGAGGTGAGAGCACTCACGATAGGAGGCGTTAGCGGATTTTCGATGATACCTGCCGCAGAATGGGAGGGGACCAAGCTCCCATATCCGATCGGTACGGCAGACCAGCAGTCGTTTACCGGCCATCCGTTCGATTTGGTGGCATACAATAAAGTATCCCGGTATATATACATGGGAGAGCTCGATGATAACGATTATTTTCAATCCAATGATCCGACCGATCTTGTTAACCGTTTGTTCGGCAGAAGGATGATGCCCGAGCGGTGGAACAAGACACAGACCGTGCTAGCTAAACTCGGCTCGACCGCTCAATTCGTAACGTATCCGAAGCTAGGGCATAGCTACAAAAACAAACTCATGACAGATGATATTGTGTATTTCTTCAAGGTGAACGGAGGGGAAGACAACGTGCAAATAACGCCGTTCGTCGCTCCTGCAGATCGACCGAAAGCAAGTCCTTAAACGACATGGAGCAGCTATATACCAAACGATTCGCCTCCGCCTCACCAAGGACCACCGGCAACTAGCGCGGAGCAGGCTTCAGGAAACTCTCAACCTACGGTAGGAGGGAAGTATCGATGGGGAATATCAAGCCATATGTCAATTATGAAGATTTTGGCGCGAAGGGCGATGGAGAGACAGACGATATGGAGGCGATCTGTGCCGCACATGCTTATGCCAATGCGCACGGCTTGCCGGTGAAGACCAGGTCCGATGCAACGTATTATATTGGCCCCAAAGCTTTGACGGCCGTCATTGAAACGGATGTGGATTGGAGCACGACACGATTTACCATCGACGATACGGTTGTTGAGAATCATAAATTGGCTTGTTTTCATGTAAAGTCCGTACATACGCCTATAGAGCTGAAGATCCCGGCTTTGACCCGGGATCAGCGACAATTGGATATCGCGCTGGAGTCGGATTGCTATGTTATTGTTACTAATGACAACAAGAAGAGATTTATCCGATTTGGATTAAATCAGAACAACGGGTCGAGTCAAACCGACTGCTTTATATTGAATAAAGAAGGCTCCATTGTTTCGCCTATTGATTGGGATTATGAGGAGATTACCAAGGCGGAAGCATGGCCAATCGAAAACAATGTACTGACCCTCAGCGGCGGTATTTTTACAACAATCGCGAACCGTGGAGAGTCCAAATACGATTATTATGGCCGCGGGATCGATATTACCCGATCCAATACTGTGATTGACGGGGCGGTTCATTATATAGCAGGCGAAGTCGGTCACGGTTCTCCATACCGGGGATTTTTGAATGCCGTGCGCTGCGCTTATGTGACGATCCAGAACTGCTTTGTAAGCGGACACAAAATATACACAACGATTGGCTCTGCGGGGAAGCCGGTATCGATGGGATCTTATGATCTTCATGCGAACAGCGTCATTGAGTTTAGGCTGCTCAACTGCCGGATGAACAACATTACAGACCGGACGCGATGGGGCGTTGTCGCATCGAATTTTTGCAAAAATATTCATGTGGAAAACTGCGTCATTTCGAGGCTGGACGCACATATGGGCGTATCCGGGACGTATACCATAAAAGATAGCCATATCGGATGGCAGGGCGTCAAAGCCATTGGCAGAGGGGTATTAATGCTGGATCATGTAGTCGCTCACGGGAATGCGTTAGTGGAATTCAGGAGTGACTACGGCAGCACATGGGAGGGCGAGGTCATCATTCGGGATTCCAATTGGATTCCATCAAACGGCCATGGTCGTACGCCCGAGCTTTTTGCTATTAGAAACAACGGCATGCATGATTTCGGATATACGTGCTACATGCCCCGGAAGGTGGAGATCACCAACCTGCATATAGACGATTCCAACGTTCCGGCGAACGATGAAGCTCTTTATTTATTTTCCAATCCGTGCGACGACCGGGAGGAGCAGGACATCAAGCCGTACCCCTATGTATCCGCAAAAAAAATCATCTGCCGCAATGTCGTTTCAACGAGCGGTAAACAGCTGAACGTATGCCGGAATCCAGCGCCTTTTGCGGAAACGGAATTCATCGTATCGGAATGAGGACCGGTGTCCAATTCCAGGTAAAGCCTAGGGGTGGAAGCGCATCAATGGTCACGGTCGAAAGTTACGACCAGGTTTCGGCCCTTCGCCCCTTTTTGGCTTAAATTTCATGGATGTCATCTATGTTCGCATTACCCAATCGGAACATGTATATCAATAAGAATCGAAACCATCGCAATCGGCCGCATACGTGAATTTTCTTAGTTTCTATATCATAAGGTTTGGTGGTGGACAAAGGTTTGAGTAAGGGAATGCAGCTGTTAAACATGTTACTGATGTGCGCCATGGCGTGCGTCTGGCTCCCGGCAGCCTATGCTGCCGATTCGCAGCAAGGTGCAGCCGGACAAGCAGCCGAAGCCATCGTGCTTACGCTGAATGAACGAGTGGCCGTGGTCCGAAATGCCGAGGTCACGCTGGATGCTCCTCCAGTGCTTGTTCGGGACACGACGATGGTACCGCTTCGCTTCATCGGGGAATCGCTGGGGGCGAAGATCGCGTGGGACGCGGCAACGAAGAACATCACGCTGACAAACGGAACAGACCGGATCGCGCTGAAGCTCGATCAAACATATGCAACGATCAACGGGAAGCGGGTGCTTCTGGAGCAGCCGGCTGTATTAATGGGAGATACGACAATGGTGCCGCTTCGCTTTATCGCGGAAGCGATTAAGCTCGACGTCGCTTTCGATGCGGACAGGCAGAGCATCACCTTGACCGGCCAAGGAACAGGTTCCGGCCCGAGCCCCCGCAAAAAGCTGGGACAGCCGACGGTGGAGAATCTGACGCAGCAGCTCGTCCAGTACAAAGGCGGCACCCATCTGATAAACAACCGCCTTACCTATGAGGTTACCGCGCAAAGCGAAATATTGAGCATCGCCGCGGCCGATGCGAATCAGGTGTATATACTGAAGAAGATCGTTTCCGGGTCGAATGCGTATCAATTGTTAAAATGGAACGGGAAGGACGGTACGATTGCGCCGGAAGCTGCATTCGATTTCGACGAGAAGCTCAGCTTCGATTATTTGGACCGGTATAACTTGAAAAGCAGCATGGATTACCGCTATATCGTCCCGCAAAAGCTGTATTATGACGATGCGAGCCGGAAGCTGTATTTGCAGGCCGCTCCAACCAAAGCTGGTTTCGAAAGCGATCTTAGCACCGTAATCTATGAAATATCGCCCAATGTAAAAATGGTTACTTATTTCGTCAGTAAAAATACGAATGACGAGAGCCATAACTTTTTTGCAGCGGCAGGGGATAACGCGTTTTATTACGGCGATCTTTCAACGGGTAAGCTGTGCAGGGCGAAGGCCGGGGAGCGATGCGAGCCGTTCTCGAGCTTCTCGTCGGAACGGGGCAACAACAAGCTGACGGCGGCGGTGCGCGGCGATGAGGCGTTTGTCTTCGACCCGGCGCAGCAGCGTTTAAGCAAAGTGACGCCGAACGGGCTGGAGGACGTTGTCCGGCTGAACGTGGACCGCATTCGCTCCGCCGCTTCCCGCAACGGCTTGTTTTATGTGGCGAACGACCGTTACATCTACGAATTGAACACGGAAGGGAAGCTGACGGAATACGTCGATCTTCAGAAAGTGGTATACAAACGAGGCGTATTCAATCCGGTCACCAAGAGGTACGACACGATGGACGCGCCGGACTCGTTCAGCCGCACCCGCCTATCCGTTCCGGGCGTGATCGAATGGACCCCGGAGTCGATCTTGTCCGCGGACGCGAGCGGCAATCTTGTCATGTACGACAGCAAGAGCAGCGCGGTGCGGAAAATTAACGTGTACCCGGAATAAGGGATGGCGTCACGGCTGATCCCGAAGAATGCGGCGCGGCGTTCCGATTCATTCGGGCGGAACCCCTTTGAAACTTCGCGGGCATTGTGCTATGATGTTGCCTATATAAAAAGTGTAGTAAGTGAAAAAAGCGTAGAAGAGAATAAAGTGCAACGATGCTTATGTCCAGAGAGCAAAGGGAAAGCTGGAACCTTCGCCATAAACGTTGTACGAAGTCATCTCGGAGCTTTTGCTTGAAAGCGGAGCAGTCGATGGACGCCGGAGAAGCGGCGAGCCGTCGCGGCATGACCATATCCGCGAGTAGATCCAAACGGAATGGCACCCGTTATCGTGCTGCAGGTAAGGAAATCTTACCTCTTGAGGCTGCGATCGCAAGATGGCAGCGAACCAGGGTGGTACCACGAGAGCATACCCCTTTCGTCCCTAGGCCCGGCAGCTATATGCTGCCCGCCTGCGGATGAGAGGGGTTTATTGTTTTGAATACGAAGAAGCGTGGAAGAGAGTAAAGCGCAAACGGGCCTTACGTTCAGAGAGCAGAGGGAAAGCTGAGACCTTTGCCGTAAGTGTTGCGCGAAGTCGTCTCGGAGCTTTTGCTTGAAAGCGGAGCAGTCGATGGACGCCGGAGAAGCGGCGAGCCGTCGCGGCATGACCATATCCGCGAGTAGATCCAAACGGAATGGCACCCGTTATCGTGCTGCAGGTAAGGGCGACCTTACCTCATGAGGCTGCGATCGCAAGATGGCAGCGAATCAGGGTGGTACCACGAAAGCATACCCCTTTCGTCCCTAGGCCCGGCAGCTGTATGCTGCCAGCCTGCGGATGAGAGGGGTTTTTTAGTGATAAATAAGGAGGAACATGTTATGAAAAAATCGACGGCAGCGCACAGTGAACCGGCCTCTCAAGCAGAGGCGACCATAACCGGATCGGAGGCGCTCCTGCGCAGTTTGCTGCAAGAGGGCGTGGAATGCGTATTCGGGTACCCGGGAGGAAGCGTGCTGTATATCTATGACGCGATGGCCGGCAATCCGGAGTTCAAGCACGTATTGACGCGGCATGAGCAGGGAGCAATCCATGCGGCGGATGGGTACGCCCGGTCTACCGGCAAGGTAGGCGTATGCATCGCCACATCCGGCCCGGGAGCGACCAACCTCATCACGGGCATTGCGACGGCTTATATGGACTCGGTGCCGCTCGTTATCATTACCGGCAACGTCCCGACGGCCGTGATGGGCACGGATGCCTTCCAGGAGGCGGACATATTCAGCATGACGATGCCGATCACGAAGCATAATTACCTCGTTCTGGACGCGAACGACCTGCCGCGGATCGTTCGGGAAGCCTTTCATATCGCAAATACCGGGAGGAAGGGACCGGTACTGATCGATATTCCGAAGGACGTGTCGAACCAGACCATACGGTATGAGCCGTCCCCAAGCCTTAACTTGCGAGGATACGACCCGTGTCCGGAGCCGGCTACGGCGGAGATCGACCGGTTGATCCGGGCGATTGCCGAATCGGAGAGACCGGTCCTCATCGCGGGCGGCGGGGTCGTGTATGCGAATGCCGCCGAGGAGCTGCTCGCATTCGCTAATATTACGCAGGTGCCCGTCGCCGCTACACTGCTTGGCTTGGGCGGCTTCCCCGGCAGCCACAGCCTGTTCCTTGGGATGGCGGGACATCACGGGACGTATGCGGCGAATACGGCGATCCAAAACGCCGATCTGGTCATTTCGATCGGCTCGCGGTTTGACGACCGAGTGACGATGAAGGTGGACGGCTTCGCGCCCAAGGCGAGACGGATTGCCCATATCGACATCGATCCTGCGGAAATCGGGAAGAACGTCAAGACGGATATCGCTTGCGTCGGGGACATCAAGGCTGTGCTCCAGTATGCCAATACGATCGCGGTACCGGCTCCTTGCGGCCGCTGGCTGGAAGAAGTTCAAACGAACAAACGGAATTACCCGCTGCGGTATACGGACTCTGACACGGAGCTGAAGCCGCAATTCGTTATCGAGATGATCCATGAGGCTACCGAAGGCGAAGCGATCGTGACGACGGATGTCGGTCAGCATCAAATGTGGTCTGCACAATTTTACAAGTTCAAGCATCCGCGCTCGCTGATCTCGTCGGGCGGCTTGGGAACGATGGGCTTCGGCCTCCCGTCGGCGATCGGAGCCCAGATCGGGAATCCGGACCGGATCGTCGTATCTGTCAACGGAGACGGCGGCATGCAAATGTGCGCGCAGGAGCTGGCGATTTGCGCCATTCATCAGATCCCTGTCAAAATCGTCGTCATCAACAACCGGGTGCTGGGGATGGTACGGCAGCAGCAGGAGCTGATGTACGAAAGCCGTTACAGCCAAATCGATCTCGCGGGCAGTCCGGATTTCGTAAAGCTGGCCGAAGCGTACGGTGTGAAGGGGCTCAGGGCAAGCAATAAAGCGGAGGCGATCCTCGCTTGGCAGGAGGCGATGCGTACGCCGGGTCCTGTGCTTGTGGAGTTCGTCGTGTCGAAGGACGAGAATGTGTATCCGATGGTTCTTGCCGGAACCCCGCTAAATCAAATGCTATTGGGCGATTTCGAATAAGAATGCGCGCAACAGATGAACGCAGGCAAGGCGAAAGAGGCAGCTGAGGCATCGTTTCGTCAAATGACGGCCATGGCTTAGACGTATTCGGTACGATGTGGTACTGTAAGGATAATAACAATTATTCAACTGATTTGGAGTGGGCCGTTCACATGTATCGTAGTTTAGAGGAATGCATTGTCGAGCTTGAACAGCACGGACATTTGGTGCGTATTCGCGAGGAAGTGGACCCTTATCTGGAAATGGCCGCGATTCACATGAAAGTATATGAAGCCGGAGGACCGGCGTTGTTGTTCGAGAACGTGAAGGGGACGAAATTCCGCGCTGTATCTAATCTGTTCGGCACGATGGAGCGGTCCAAGTTTATATTCCGCAACACGTGGGAATCCGTGCAGGACGTAGTGGCGCTGCGCAACGATCCGATGAAGGCTCTGCGGAACCCGCTCAAGCAAGTCGCAACCGGGCTGGCGGCATGGAAGGCGCTGCCCGTCAAGCAAGCCGGCGGCCAGCCGGTGACGCTGCAGGAGATCTCCATTACGGATCTTCCGCAAATCCAGCATTGGCCGATGGATGGCGGCGCGTTCATTACGCTGCCTCAAGTCTACTCGGAAGACCCGGATAAGCCGGGCATTATGAATTCGAATCTCGGGATGTACCGCGTGCAACTGAGCGGCAACGATTACGCGGCTAACCGGGAAATCGGGCTGCATTATCAGATTCACCGCGGCATCGGCATCCATCAGGCGAAGGCAACCAAGCGAGGAGAGCCGCTGAAAGTGAGCATATTCGTCGGCGGTCCTCCGGCGCATACGCTGTCGGCCGTAATGCCGCTGCCCGAAGGGTTAAGCGAGATGACGTTCGCCGGCCTGCTGGCCGGGCGCCGTTTCCGCTACAGTTATGTCGACGGCTACTGCATCAGCAACGATGCTGATTTTGTTATTACCGGGGAAATATATCCGGGCGAGACGAAGCCGGAAGGTCCGTTCGGGGATCATCTCGGCTACTACAGCCTGGTCCACCCGTTTCCGCTCATGAGAGTGCATAAAGTGTACGCGAAGCCGAACGCGATCTGGCCGTTCACCGTCGTCGGCCGGCCGCCGCAGGAGGACACTTCCTTCGGCGAGCTGATTCATGAATTGACGGGGGACGCCATTCAATCGGAGATTCCGGGCGTCAAGGAAGTTCATGCGGTCGACGCCGCGGGCGTTCATCCGCTGCTGTTCGCCATCGGCAGCGAGCGCTACACTCCGTACCAGAAGGTGAAGCAGCCGAGCGAGATGCTGACGATCGCCAACCGGATTCTGGGCACGAATCAGCTCAGTCTGGCGAAATACGTATTCATTACGGCGGAGGAAGAAGTGCCGCTGGATACGCACCGGGAAGCCGACTTCCTGATGTATATACTGGAGCGGATCGATCTTCGCCGGGATGTTCATTTCTACACGAACACGACCATCGATACGCTGGATTATTCGGGTACCGGACTGAATGAAGGGAGCAAGGCGGTTCTTGCCGCGTACGGGGACAAGAAGCGGGACTTGTGCAAGGAGCCGCCTGACGTGCTGACGCGGCTGGGGGAATTTGCGAATCCGCGGCTTGTCATGCCGGGGGTCGTGGCGCTTGAAGGACCAAGCTATACAACGGAGGCGCAGGCGCAGCAGGAGTTCCGCGCGCTTAGCGATGCGATCGCGGCCGAAGGTCCGATGCCATCGTGCCCGCTGATCGTTGTGTGCGACGACAGCCGCTTCCTGAGCGATAACGTTGCCAACTTCTTGTGGGCGACCTTTACGCGCAGCAATCCTTCGCATGACATGCACGGCGTGAACAGCTCGACCGAGCATAAGCATTGGGGCTGCGACAATCTGATCATCGATGCGCGGATCAAGCCCCATCATGCGCCGCCGCTTGAATACGATCCTGCCGTTCTGAAACGCATCGAGCGCTTGTTCGTCAAAGGCGCGTGCCTCGGCAGTTTATAGCAGAGCAGATGGGCGTCCGAGAACGCATGACGGCGCCTGACAACAACGAATAGAAGCTTCCGGCACGGAGCGGCGATCAGGCTGCTTGCGTGCCGGAAGCTTTTGCTGCTTCACGGGGAGAATCGAAGGCGTCCCGCACTGAGGTACTGCGCGGCGACGGCCTGGCTATTCCAGGTTTGCGTGCTGGCCGAACATCGCTTCCGAGCCGATCTTCTGCGATGCCATCAGCCTTAGGATGACTGCATCGAAAAACAACAGCAACGTTTGCTCGAACAAGGAGCCCATCGGCTGGATCGTTCCGAAGGCGCCGTCGCTCTTGTCCTTGGGCGCACCGGGCAAACGCACGACCACGTCTGCCGTTCCCCCGATCGTCGATTCGGGGAATATGGTGACGGCGGCCACCGCCGCGCCAATCCCTTTGGCTTTAGCCGCCATGGACGCCAGGCTCTTTGTTTCCCCGGAGCCGGACCCGATGATCAGCAGGTCGTCCTGCGTAAGCCCGGGCGTCACCGTTTCGCCAACGACATAGGTAGCGTAGCCCATATGCATGAGCCTCATCGCGAATGCGCGGATCATGAGGCCGGAGCGGCCGGCGCCGGCGACGAATATTTTGTTCGCTCGTACGATGGCGTCCGCCAGCTGCTCCGCTTGCGCATCGGACATTTGCCCTGCGGACCGTTCCAGCTCTTTAATAATCTCGGCCAAATATTCCGTCGTCCGCATCGGGTTACCCTCGCTTGATAAGCCCGTGCATTTCCGCAGCTGCGGCTTTTATATCGTTCTGGCCCGTGATGCCGCCGCCTACGATGATCAGATCCGGCCGGGCTGCGATCACCTCGGGCAGCGTGCTCAGCTTAATGCCGCCGGCAATGGCCGTCTTGGCATGCTTCACGACGCGTTTGATCGTCTGCAAGTCCTCGAACGAATTTTTGCCGACGGCTTGCAGGTCGTATCCGGTATGCACGCAAATGTAGTCGACGCCGAGCGCGTCCACCTGCTGTGCGCGTTCTTCCAGATGCTTGACCCCGATCATATCGACGAGAATTTGTTTGTTATGCTTTCTCGCCTCCTCGACTGCGCCTTGAATCGTCAAATCCTCGGACGCGCCAAGCACCGTAACAATATCCGCCCCGGCTTCGGACGCTTTCATGACCTCGTATCCGGCGGCGTCCATAATTTTCAGGTCGGCGAGAACGGTCAGGTGGGGGAAAGCGGCTTTGATTTCTTTTACGGCTTTCAACCCTTCATTGATCACGACAGGCGTGCCGATTTCCACGATATCGATATACGGTTCAACCTCTTGAATGACTTGCTTGGCTTGCGGGATGTCTACCAGATCTAATGCCAGTTGTAACTGCATCGTGATCACTCCTCTTCTGTGTTTGGGTTGTGCTTTCATAGCCATGGGCACATTGTAAAACGTAAATTCCCAAAAGAGAAGTACGCACTATTTTGTAACGTAGTACCCAAACGGATACCAAGGACATGGAAAAAGACCCCGAGCCTGTCGGTTCGAGGCCTATGATTCGCAGCCTCCGCGGGGAAGGCTAGCGGCGTACAATGATCGGCTGGGCGCGTGTTAACGCGGAGCGGATGATTGGATTTTTTGCTGATGCTTCAGCCCCCATACCGACATGACATCCAGCACTTCCTTGATCGTCGCGCCGTACTCCGTCAGCGAGTATTCGACTTTCGGGGGAACCTGCGTATACACTTTTCGGTCGATAATGCCGTCGTCCTCCAGCTCACGAAGCTGCTGCGTCAGCATTTTTTGCGTGATATCGGGCATGTCCCGTTTCAGCTCGCTGAACCGCTTGATCCCTTCCGTCAAATGACACAAAATAACCGGCTTCCATTTGCCGCCGACGACTTTGAGCGTCGTTTCCACCGAGCTCTTAAATTGCATGTCACCCATGGTTTTGGCTCCTTTAGTATAAAAAATGATACTATCATACAAAAAAGTGGGTACTTGAATTTATGAATATAATATACCATAATCGCAATGTATGCTCATAGGAAGAAATGGAGACGATGAGGACGGAGCATGCAGCCAATCATTTAATGGAGGAGAGATCTTGATGGATTTGAAACATACAAACGCAGTGATCACCGGAGCGGGAAAAGGCATCGGCAAAGCGATTGCCGTACAGCTGGCCAAGGAAGGCGTAAACCTCGGCCTTGTAGCGAGAACCGCCTCCGATCTGGAGGAGCTGCGCGCCGAGCTTGAGAGCGCCTATCACGTCAAGGTATATACTGTCTCCGCCGACATCGCCCGCCGAGACGCGGCGGAGCAGGCGGTCCAATCGCTTATCGGCCGTCTCGGCTCGCTCGATATTTTAATCAATAACGCCGGCATCGCGCAGTTCGGCACCGTTGCCGAGATGGAGCCCGAGCTGTGGGAGAGCATCGTTCAGACGAACCTGATGGGCACGTATTACGTGACCCGCGCCGCGCTGCCGACGATGCTGGCGCAAGCGAGCGGCAGCATTATCAGTATTGCATCCACCGCCGGCGAGCGCGGCTTCGCGACCGGGTCGGCTTACTGCGCATCCAAAGCAGCCGTGCTCGGTTTCACGGAAGCGCTGATGCAGGAGGTGCGCAAATCGAACATTCGCGTGACGGCGCTGACGCCCAGCACCGTCAATACGGAGCTTGCCGCGAATGCCGGCCTGAAGATCGGGGACGAGGACCGGATGATGCAGCCGGAGGACTTGGCCGATCTCGTCGTGGCCGCCTTGAAGCTGCCGCCGCGCGTCTTCGTCAAGACAGCCGGCCTATGGACAACCAATCCGCAATAAGAGAAGGAGATGAAACGACATGGGCAGCAATTACTTGCTTTCGCCTTACAGCCTAAAAGGCTTGCAGCTCAAAAACCGTATCGTGATGGCGCCGATGTGCCAATACTCGGTAATGGAAAAGGACGGAAAGCCGAATGACTGGCATCATGTGCATTACGTTAGCCGCGCGGTCGGCGGTACGGGCTTGATCATTATGGAAATGACCGATGTCGAGCCGGACGGTCGCATTACGGATTACGACTTGGGCCTATGGTCGGACGAGCATATTCCCGCTTTCGCGCGAATCATTGACGGCGTGCACCGGTACGGCGCCAAGATCGGCATTCAAATCGCGCATGCCGGCCGCAAGGCGGAGGATGCGCCCGAGCCGGTCGCGCCATCGGCGATTCCGTTTCCCGGTCCCGAGTATAAGCTGCCGCGGGCGCTCACGACCGATGAAGTACGAGAGATGGTGCGCAAGTTCGCCGATGCCGCCAGACGTGCAGTGCAGGCCGGAGTCGATACGATCGAGCTCCACGGCGCGCACGGCTACTTGATCCACCAGTTCCATTCGCCGCTGACGAACCGGCGCGAGGATGCGTACGGACAAGATTTGGCGCGCTTCGGCGTCGAAGTGATCGAAGCGGTAAAAGCGCAGCTGCCGCCTGACATGCCGCTCTTCTTCCGCATTTCTGCGGTTGAATACGCGGATGGCGGCTACGGCATCGATCACGCCATTCAGCTGTGCAAGGCGTATCAAGCGGCAGGCGTCGACGCGTTCCACGTAAGCTCCGGCGGAGAAGGGCCGGCCGGTGAGCGGAAGCCCGGCAACTACCCGGGGTACCAGGTTCCATTTGCCCGCAGCATTCGACAGGCGCTGAACGTTCCGGTCGTCGCGGTCGGCATGCTCGAAGATCCGGCGCTGGCCGAGTCGGTTGTCGGCAACGGCGACGCCGAGCTGGTCGCCATCGCCCGCGGGCTGCTACGCGATCCGTATTGGGCCACGCACGCGGCGTACGCGCTGCGCAGCGAGGAGAAGCACGTGCCGCAGCAGTACGAGCGCGCTTATCATTAACATAGTACAGGCGCGGCGATGTGCCTGATTGCCAATCCATCAGCGGCGAACCGGACGCGCTTTTCGTCCGGTTCGCCGTTTTGGTGTATGCCGCCGGAACATTTGAACAATCGGCGCCGCAGGCGTACAATGGCAGAAGAGTCCGTAGGGGCCTCGCAAGTGCATACCCGAGTCCTATCTGCATAATAGGGGAAGAATGCATGAAGAACGTTTCATGAACAACTCCCGATCGAATAAAAGGAGGCTATCATAACATGAAAGTGGAAATTTGGTCGGATTTCGCCTGCCCGTTCTGCTATATCGGCAAGCGGAGGTTTGAAGCTGCACTCGAGCAGTTTCCGCAGCGCGCGGAGGTGGAGGTCGTATACCGAAGCTTCGAGCTGGACCCGAACGCGCCGGTAAGCGTCGATCACGACGTTCACCAGATGCTGGCGGGCAAATACGGCATGTCCCGCGAACAAGCGATCGACATGAACCGCAATGTGGTGGAGCAAGCCGCCGCGCTCGGGTTAGCCTATCATATGGACACGCTGGTGCTGACGAATACGTTCGACGCGCATCGTTTGGCGCAATATGCCGCCGTCCACGGCAAGCTCACGCCGATGACGGAACGGCTGCTGAAAGCGTATTTCACCGACTCGCTGCACTTGGGCGACCGCGAAACGTTGGCCGGGCTCGCTGCGGAGGTCGGCCTCGACCGGGACGATGTCCTGCACATGCTGGAAAGCGGCGCATTTGCAGACGAGGTTCGCGCTGATGAGCAGGATGCGGCCGCGCTCGGGATCCGCGCCGTTCCTTTCTTCGTGATTGACCGCAAATTCGGCGTCTCGGGCGCACAGCCGGGCGAAGTGTTCCTGCAAGCGCTGCAGAAAGCGTGGGAGGCGTCATCTCCCCTTACCTTGCTCAATGAACAGGATGGAGATTCGGCGAACGGATGCGAAGACGGGGCTTGCACCCCGCCTCCCCGCAAACCGTAACAGGATAAGAGACGAAGACCCGCTTGGCTGCGGATAAAGCCGGCGGGTCTTTGGGACACTCGTTATTGCAATCCTATCTAACTTATTATATGTTAGTAAATTATGGGATGATAGGAGATATGCAGATGGCGACGATCTATGATTTTAACGTGCAGAAGACGAGCGGAGAACGGTTTCCTCTATATCATTACGAGGGAAAACCGGTTCTTATTGTGAATACGGCCAGCAAGTGCAAATTCACCTCGCAGTTCGACGATTTGCAGAAGCTGTATGAGCAGTACCGTGAACAGGGAGTAGAAGTTCTCGGGTTTCCCTGCAATCAATTCGGCGAGCAAGAGCCTGGGAGCCATCAGGAGGCGGCGGAATTTTGCCAGATCAATTACGGCGTGAAATTCCCGGTGTTCGCCAAAATCGAAGTGAACGGCGACCATGCGCATCCGTTATTCGATTATTTGAAGAAGGCGGCTCCGTTCAAGGGATTCGAGGATCACATGAACGCCAAGCTGCTGAAGCTGATGATTACCGAAAAAGCGCCGGAATGGCTGCTTGGCGACGCGATCAAATGGAATTTCACGAAGTTCCTTATCGACCGGCAAGGAAACGTCGTTCGCCGCTTCGAGCCTACCGATTCGATTGAAGCGATCCGTGTGGGCATCGATTCGCTGCTGCAGTAGACACTGACGAATGTTTAGGGTTTCGTTATGACCAGTGCACTAGTGCGCCGTATGGCGGGGCCTAAGTAAATAATGACGTTGAGCGAGCGGGGGAGGGCGTTTCTTCCTGACCCTCGGAAAGCGACGGACGCATCGAATCACATTTGAAGGAAGAAGACGGCATAGGATGGGGATATATCCTTTTTGCAGAGGAGCTGCTTCTCATGCCAATTTCCCCGGGCACCCACTTGCTGTATACCGTTCATCCGAATGATACTTTGCATTCGATTGCGGTTCGACTGGGCACCAATGTGCCTTCGCTGGTGCAGATCAACGCGTTGTATCCACCCGTTGCCGACCCGAACCGGATCTTTCCCGGCCAAGCGCTGCTGGCTCGATTGCCCGGTATGGCCGAGCAAAGCGCAGTCTTGTATCAGGTTCAGCCGGGAGATACGCTGTACCGGATCGCCGATCGTTTCTCCGTCAGCGCCGACATGCTGGCCGGCGTGAATCAGCTGCAGCAGCCGGATCTTCTGCGGGTCGGCCAACTGTTGTACATTGCCGCCTTCGCGTATGAGGCGGAGCCGGGGGATTCGCTGTACCGAATCTCCCGACGCTTCGGTATACCGATGAGCGCGTGGATCCGGGCCAATCGCAGCCGCCCGGCGCTATCCTCGCTCGACGTTCTTTACCCCGGCTTCCACCTGGTCGCGCCGCTTCCATCCTCAACGAATATCGTAGTATTCGAGCCGCTGCCCGGAACGAGGGTTTCCCAAGGACAGCGGTTGTCGGGCAGCGCCCGCGCGTTCGAAGCGACAATCCATTACCAAATCCGCGACGCGATGGATAGCCCTGTAACCGGGGAACGGACTGCAACGGCTGCGCAAGGCGCGCCGGCTTTCGGAGCATTCGTCGTCCAGATCTCGTTCGATCAAGCACCTTCTACGCCAAACGGCGTGTTGATGGTGTACACGCGCAGTGCCCGCGACGGCAGCATGCAAGATTTGGTGGATGTTCCCGTTATATTTTAAGCTGGACAGCTCGTGATGGACAAAAAAAGGAGAAGAACTGCTGTAGGGGCAGATCTTCTCCTTTTCGCATGCTGTTGAGCTGCCGTACAGCGAGAATGTCCTCCTCAGAACGCATCGTTGTAAGCTAGCTCAATGAGCTGCAGGTAGTCTTCGCGGCGGATCGGCCGTACGTTGCTGGGTGTGGAGTTGTTGAGATAGGCCATCTCGGCGATGCGCGGGAAGTCCTCGCGGCGGACGCCGGGCAGCTCCCGCAATCGGGGAATTTCCAGCTGCTGCGTCCATTCGCGCACGCCTGCGATCAATCGTTGGACGGCTTGGTCGTCCGAATGCGAATCTTGGGCGAAGCCCATATGCCGCGCCATTTGCGCGTGGACCGTCTGCTCCGCCTGGGCGTTGAACTGCAGTACATACGGCAGGAATACCGAATTGGCGACGCCGTGGGGCGTGTCGTACAATCCCCCGAGCGCCTCGGCCAGACAGTGGACGGCGGCGACATCGCTGGAGCCGAAGCAGAGGCCCGCCAGCATGCTGCCTTCCAGCATGGCGTACCGCGCCTGTTCGTCATGCCCGTCACGGAAAGCCGCCGGCAGCGCAGCGACGATCGTTCGCATCGCCCGCGCGCCGAATGCCTGTGAGATCGGATGGGTCACCTTACACGAATATCCTTCGATGGCATGAACCAATGCGTCTACGCCGGTGGCGGCCGTAACGGCTCTCGGTACGGTGAACGTCAGCTTCGGATCGAGCACGGCAAGCAGAGGACGCAGCGACGCATGCTTGAGCGTCAGCTTCCGGTGCGTGGCCGATTCCGTAATGACCGAGGAACGCGTTACTTCAGAGCCCGTTCCAGCTGTGGTCGGTATGCAAACGATCGGCGCGATGTTCTCGTAAGCCCGCAATCCTTCGATGTAGTCCAGCGGCGTACCGCCGTTCGGGCCAAGCAGGGCGATCGCCTTTCCCGTATCCATAGCGCTTCCGCCGCCGATCGCAACGACCGCGTCCAGCCGTTCCTCGGCAAACAGCCTCGCGCCGTTAAGGCATTCGGTGTCGCGCGGATTTTGCGAGAGTTCATCGAATAATACGACGCGATAGCCTGCGGCCGTGAGCCGATCCCGGATCGGCTGAACGATGCCGGCCTTGACTACCCCAGGATCGCTGACCAGAACAATTGATTTGCCGATATGGAGCGACTGAAGCAGCTCGGGCAGCTGCTCGGAGAGGCCCATTCCCATTTCGATGCGGGTATTGCAATAATAGCTGTAAGTTTCCAATGTTCTCGCTGCTCCTCAATGTATGAAGTCCGTCTGGCTCGGTGAAGCGCTTGTTTGCTGAGCCTATTTTACGGCAAAAGAGATCGATTGACAATGAACATGCGTATGAGTGCCATGTAGGTGAATATGGGAAGAGGCGGCTGCGAAGGGATGGGGCCGAACGGCGAGTGGGCTTGGCACAGCATGCTTGGAAGTTCGCCCGCGAATGAGATAAGATGAAGGCGAGCGTGTGGACGCAGAACAAGGTCCCGTACCCTGTGCAGCAAATTTGAGAGAGACGAGGATGGAGGACTTTTCGTGATTAACGTACTGTTCGTCTGCTTGGGCAATATATGCAGATCCCCCATGGCGGAAGCCATTTTGCGTCACAAAATCAATGAAGCGGGACTCGCCGGCCGCATCCGGGTCGATTCCGCCGGAACCGGGGACTGGCATATCGGCCAGCCACCTCATCAAGGAACGCGTCAAATCTTGAAGCGATACCGCATTGATGATTCGGGAATTCGGGCGCGCCAGCTTCGGACGGATGATTTTCACTCTTTCCATTACATGATCGCCATGGATTCCAGCAACATGCAAAACATCTCCAAATGGTTAACGGACGATGCTCGCTGCGAAGTGAAGCTGCTGACGGATTTCGTTCCGAACCATAAGGGAAACGATGTGCCGGACCCGTACTATACGGGCAACTTTGACGAAGTGTATGAGCTGGTAAACGAAGGCTGCGAGCAACTGCTGGATTACATTTGCGAAAAGGAAAATTTGAACTAATACGGGGGCCGCTCACTGAAACATTTCAGTATCATTCATTATCCGAACTGACGAAAGGGCTTCGAACAAGGGATGGAGGAGCTTCTCGTGCATGAACACATTCACAGGAACAGACACGGAGCCGAAGTGCGTGAGGACAGCTTCCTTCAGGGGGTCAAAGACTGCGTTCCAACGCTGCTCGGTTATTTAAGCATTGGATTTGCTGCCGGCGTGGTCGGACATACTTCCGGACTCAGCATAGTGGAGATTACGTTCATGTCTTTGCTGATCTATGCCGGCTCTGCGCAGTTTATACTCGCCGGCATGGTTGCATCGCACGGATCGGCGGCGGCCATGATGTTGACCGTATTTATTGTCAATCTTCGCCACCTTCTGCTCAGCGCGGCGTTATCGCCGTATTTTCGCCATCTCACCCCTTTGAAGGCAATGCTGATCGGCTCATTGCTGACGGATGAGACATTCGGCGTTGCGATGAACAAAGTGGCGGGCCGCAACCATATCGGCGAACAATGGATGCACGGTTTAAATGTAACGGCTTATCTTCACTGGCTTGCCGCCACGTTGGCCGGAGCTTTCCTAGGTCAATGGATTACGAATCCGGCAAAGCTCGGCTTGGATTTTGCGTTAGCTTCGATGTTTATCGGTCTGCTCGTGCTTCAAATGGCAAGCCGCCGAAAATGGGTCAAAGATCTCGCGGTTGCCGTATGCGCCGTTGTTATCGTGGTGGGAGCGAGTATTGCGTTATCCGGCAGTGTGGCCGTTATTGTAGCGACTGTCGCTGCCGCTACGCTTGGAATGGCGGTGGACAAATGGAAGTGAATATGACTATCTTTTGGATCATTATCGGGGCTTCCATCGCGACGCTCATCCCAAGGGTGATTCCGCTTGTCGTGCTTAGCCGCATGAACATACCGGATTGGGCGATGCGATGGTTAAGCTATGTCCCCATCGCGGTCATGGCCGCATTGGTGGGACAAGAGCTGCTGACGGCCGACGGTAAGCTCGTCTCCTTCCGAAAAAACATTGAACTATTCGCGGCGCTCCCCGCATTTTTGACGGCGATTCTGACCCGAAGCTTATTAGGTACCGTTGTGGCCGGAATGATTTCGATCACGCTGCTGCGGTTGTATATGTAGAAGATTTCCGGGGAAACAGCTACTCGGACTTCGGCAGGTCCAGATGAATGGACCAAGTCCAACGATTTTGCGTTCTTACGTCTTCGGCCGATCCGCTCTATAATTACAACTACCTCATCCGGTGATACACCGGAGCGGACAAAAAAGGAGTGGATCGCACATGCAATCAACCGTACAATCGTTGTTTCAACCTTATACACTACCGAGCGGCGTAACGCTCGCGAATCGGCTCGTGATGGCCCCGATGACGCATCTTTCCTCTCAACCTGACGGCAAGGTTTCCGCTGCCGAGATCGCATATTATGTCAGGCGGTCGGAAGGACTGGGTCTGATTATTACGGCAGCCACCTGGGTGACACCGAGCGGCGGGATGCACGGCTCCCCTGGGGCCGCGGCTGACGACGATATCCCCGGTCTGCGCCGGCTCGCCGCAGCGATTCGGGAGCGAGGGGCCAAGGCGGTCCTTCAACTGTTCCACACGGGACGCCAGGGTACGAGGACGGGAGATCTCGTCGCCCCGAGCGCGGTGCCAGAAGCCCGCGAAGGCGCTGCCGTGCCGCGGGCGCTGGAGGAGGCCGAGATCGCGGATATTATTCATGCGTTCGGCGAAGCCGCTCGCCGGGCGATCGCGACCGGGTTCGATGGCGTGGAGATTCATGGGGGCAACGGCAACTTGACCCATCAATTTTTCTCGCCGCTCTCGAATCAGCGCAATGACCGGTACGGCGGCACGCTGGAGCGGCGAATGACGTTCGGGCTCGCGGTCGTCGACGAAGTGCAGCGCGTCGTCCGCGAGCACGCGGACCGGCCGTTCGCGGTCGGCTACCGGCTCTCGCCGGAAGAGCGAGACATGCCCGGAGCGGCGTCGGACGCTCCGGACGAGCGGGAGCAGCCGGGGATCACCATGGAGGATACGCTGGCATTCGTTGACGTACTTGCCGGTCGCGGGCTCGATTACCTTCACATCTCGTTGACCGACTTCCGCAACCCGCCGCGCCGGGGTTCATGGGGCGGCCGATCTCGCCTTGCCATTCTGCAGGAGCGCGTCGGCGGCCGGGTGCCGCTCATCGGCGTGGGCGCCGTTCACACGGCCGAAGACGCGCTCGAAGCGATGCAATCGGGCGTTCCGCTCCTCGCGCTGGGACGCGAGCTCCTCATGGAGCCCGATTGGGTCGACAAAGCCCGCAGCGGACGCAGTGCAGACATCCGCACAACGATGCCGGCGAACGGCTGCGAACGGCTGTCGATTCCCGATCCGATGTGGCAGCTTCTCCGAAGCATTCCCGGCTGGCTGCCGTTCGAGGAGAAGTAACTGCCCTGTTCTTCGCATAAGCCGACTGCAAGGCGCTGTACTTTGCAAGCCGATGAAGCGAAGGCCTTCCACGCCGGAGGGGCTTCCCGGCGCAGCTCAACGTACCTTTGGGAAGACTGAACCGAACGATGGCTCGCGGTACCGCTGGACATTTGTGCACCGACACAAAGCTGGTTTAATAAACGACACCACTTTGCTTAAATATAAAACGCGAGACAAAACTGTAATTCAAGTTTTGTCTCGCGTTTTCGCGGGAGCTTAATCATGGGACATTGAACTCGTAATCCGTAATGACAGGGGAATTCAGCCATACCTTTGACATACTGACAATAGCTGAATCCCATAAAAGATTCGTTTCTTACAGCTTTTCCATGAAAGCTAACAAATGTTCTTTCACCTGTGCTTTTTCTTCCTGGGTCATATTGTTTAATTTTAAATTCTTCTTTGCATTATCAGGGGTTATAAGGATTGTGGAGGGTTCATGAATTGTTTCTTTAAGGGTATTTTCTTCCGTGAGCAACAGCTTAGATTTGTTTGAATAGGAATGGATTATTTCCGTTTGTAAATAATTACCTTCCATATCATAAAAATCCTCAATAGATTTAATATCCGATTTCATATGGGTTTTCCCTTCCTCAATAGTGGTTATTGATTGATGTTCCGATATCCTGCCAATTCGCAACGACGGCAGCCGTCTTGTCATGATTGAGCTATCGTTCTCCGATAGCTGAATAGGCTGCCAAGCGGTTTGTAAAGTGAAATATTTATTAAAACGTAGGAGCAGGTGGTTCGTCTATTTTCATACGGAGTAAACTATAAGGCTTCTGCCGCAGGTCATTTCCATAATGAAATCTTGCCTGCCGATGTAATTGGTTCACGATGAAATATAAGTATTGATCTGGACCAATAGAAAAAGTATCTGGCCATAAAATTCTCGGATCATGTGCGATGGTTTCCATTATTCCATTCGGCAATATTTTCCGAATACTATTGTTTTCATAGTCTCCAGCGTAAACGTTTCCTTTTGCATCGGTGATCATTCCATCTGAAGCACCTTTTTCTCCCCAATACTTCACGTGATACTGTAAGTTCATATCCGGTATCGTTCGGTCTCTTAGGGCTTCCGTTGAAATCGAGTACAGATGACGACTGGAGAGAGGACAAAAATACAACATCTTGCCGTCCGGGGAAATCGCTATACCATCGGATGCCAATCTAAACGGTGAAGTAGATCCGTCTTTGTTTCGATTCATCAGGATTTTACCTTCAACTTTCGGTAAGAGAAAAAGATCCGGCGAAGTTGAATTTACCCCGTTTAACCGTCTCCAGGCATAACCCGTTTCTAAATCAACGACAATAATGGCTCCTGGTCCTCGGGAAGACGAATCCGTTATATAAGCATAACCTGCTTTACCAACACGAAAATCGAATCGGACATCATTCAGATAAGTGGTTGGCAGGACAACATCTTCCGTAAATGTATATACACTTCTTATGGTATTTGAATTTAAATCTACAGCGACTAACTTCGCCCCCCCTTTGATGGGTTCTGAGAAATTAGGAGCTCCTGTATCCAGTACCCAAAGCGTTCCCTTTCCATCAGCAACGACACTTTGGACACTAATGAAGGACGTTGTGATATTCGATGGGCTTACCACATTAGCGTCTAAACTAGGATATGGCTGTAATGTATCGTGAACGATTTCAGCCACCGTAAATTTAACGTCGTCTCCCCATTTCGGAAAGCAAATGAAAATACGTCCGGTTTCAGAAACAGCAACGCCGGTAGGCATGGCTCCGTAAAATAAAAAAACCGCCTCAAACTTACCGAAATACTTTTCACTCGGTAACATCACTTTATAAAATCCTCCTCAACAGGTTCGAATTGCTATCACCTATATATATGACTGAATGTGATTCAAGTGCCCAGATAATAAAATATTTTTACGCATAGAATCTTCCTTCCTTATACAAGCTATGGTCATGGATATGGAACGAAATTTATTGCTGCTATGCTGGTTTGTGTGCGTGACCACCATCTATTTCCTTGTTCCAAAAGTGAAAGCTCATGAATTTTTGATGTGCTTTCTTGCGTGTCAGGCTGTAGTATGGATAGTAGAAGTGCTGCTCGTTCAATTTGATTTGGTGGCCTACCCGTTGCGTGAATTTCCCAAAGCTTCGGATTTGAATATCACGTTCAAAGTGATGTGGACGCCTGTTGCGAGCGGTCTTTATTACATCTACAGACCTCGTGAGAATCATTTGACGAAGTGTTTTTACTTTGCCGCCTGGATTTCACTGCTTACCTTAATTGACGGATTGCTAGCCGCAAATACCGAATTGGTGGATTATATACATTTTCACTGGAGTTTGATGGCGATCGTGTTATCGATTATATTCCTATCCGTCCACGGCCTAGCGAGCTGGTTCTTTAGAGACAGCCAAGTTTTCAGGAAGGAAGCGAGCGAGAGATGAGTTTGCAACTGCAATATGGGATCATCATTTCCGTGTGGATCCTTTCTTTGTTATTGATTCTCTTCATCCCGCGGCAGAAACGTCGATTGGCGATAGTCGCTTTTTTGTTCAAACAGTGGATTATGTGTATTTTCGGTCATGCCGTGGTCGAACTCCAACTTCTCGTCTATCCCGTAAGGGAGCTTGCCGACGTTAACCGGACGAGCTTCACCTACGAATATATGACCTATCCGATGACATGCGCGGTGTTTAACGCCTATTATCCGTCCCATCGGAGGCGCTGGATTCAATTCGGCTATTATGTATTATTCACTACTGTACTGACGGTGGTCGAGGTGCTTATCGAACAATATACCGATCTGATTCGGTATGTTCGTTGGAACTGGTTTTGGTCATGGGCCATGATTTTTCTCACATTCCTGATGGCTCGAGTGTTCTGTGTGGTCTACTTCGGAACCATGACACGAGTGGAAACGGCAAAACAAAAGAATGCAGCCAGTACGACACGTTCCTAAAAGTGGGGCTATGCCCCGAAGACGTCGCCCAGAGCAGAAGAAAGAGGGAGGCCCCTTAAGGGCCTCCCTTTCGCTTGTCATGATTCGCTGCGCTGGTCCGGCAAATCAAGTGCGTTCGCCGACGTGTGTGCGTCAACGCGGGTCATTTGCCCATGCGGAGATCTGCCGCTACCAAAGCTACCGTTTTATTGTTGGTCCGGCAGACTTAATGCGTTTGCTGAAGTTTGCGCTTGATCTAAAAATTCCTCTGCTTGGGTCAATTGCTGCCGGGCCGTCTCCAACGCTTGTGAATTTGTTGCCGCATTAGATTCACTTATCGAGTTTATCGCCTGATTTAAAGCTGTTTGCGCCTCAGAAACCGCGTTAGATGCATGCTGCTCCAGCGTATTGCCGCTCGAGTGAAGCGCACCTTCTGCCGGTTTTCTTGCATTTTCGGTGGCTAGATCAATTTTGTTTTCTTTGGGCATGGCGGGTCCTCCCTTCTTGAACAAAATCATTAATTAAACAGAAATAAGTATGCGGTTGAGATTCTGTTTATATTCCTGCGATTGTATGAAGATCCAATGCGTCGGAAAATCTAACTTTGATTGAAAAAAGGAGGTGATCATTTCTCAATGAATACGCCAACGCTAGCGCCGCATGAATCAATGGAACTGCATGAAGCGTTAAACTTTAAAACGCTCTGCCTGGCTAAGTCAAAACTCATGCAAGGCTTGGTCTTTGACCAAGAGCTAAAAGCGTTAATGCAGAAAGACGTATTTCAATCCACACAACAGATCGCTGAGCTGCAAGCAATCTACGCAAGAGCTCCATTCCAAGCGCCTGTTCCGAATAGCCCGACACCTATCACACATTAAAGGGGAGCGCCAATGAACACCGATTATTTAGACCCGATTAATTCGTTAAATATGCCGGAGATGGCAGATATGACTTTTGCAATGGACTTCCTTCTTCGTGCCAAGGAGGGTGTGCGAAATTTGTCCATCGCCCTGACGGAAACGGCTTCTCCCGATGTAAGAGCGCTGCTGCGCAATCATCTTAAGCAGGGGATTGCAATGCAC
Source organism: Paenibacillus solanacearum (assembly GCF_910593845.1). Classification (GTDB taxonomy): domain Bacteria; phylum Bacillota; class Bacilli; order Paenibacillales; family NBRC-103111; genus Paenibacillus_G; species Paenibacillus_G solanacearum. The sequence goes on from NZ_CAJVAS010000012.1 coordinate 191,224, forward strand.
CAAGAAATCACGGAGCTTATGATTCGCAAAAAATGGTTCCATCCTTACGAGCTGAACGAACAGTACCAGCTCGACCAGCTTTCGGCGAAAAATACGGTGATGATCGGGCAGATGAATTTGTTCCCGGATGATACGTCGCGTAAAGGGATGTTTGATCGGACCCCAGATGAACATATTGGAGGACATAAAGCATGAAGGCGGTAACGTATCAAGGGATTAAAAATGTCGTGGTCAAAGAGGTGCCGGATCCGAAGATTGAGAAACCGGACGATATGATCGTAAAGATCACCAGTACCGCCATTTGCGGTTCCGACCTTCACCTGATTCACGGGATGATCCCTAACCTTCAGGAGAACTATGTCATTGGGCATGAACCGATGGGTATCGTAGAAGAAGTAGGCCCTGGCGTGACCAAGGTAAAGAAAGGCGACCGTGTGATCATCCCGTTCAACATCGCATGCGGAGAATGCTTTTTTTGCAAAAATCAGCTGGAAAGCCAATGCGACAATTCAAACGAACACGGGGATATGGGCGCATATTTCGGCTACTCCGGAACGACCGGTGGTTACCCTGGCGGGCAAGCTGAGTATTTACGAGTTCCGTTTGCTAATTTCACCCACTTCAAGATTCCTGAAAACTGCGAGCAACCGGACGAGAAGCTAAGCTTGATCGCCGATGCCATGACGACGGCATTCTGGAGCGTGGATAACGCCGGCGTCAAGAATGGAGATACGGTCATCGTGCTCGGCTGCGGTCCGGTCGGACTTCTGGCCCAGAAATTCTGCTGGCTGAAGGGAGCAAAGCGGGTCATCGCCGTTGACTATGTCGATTACCGCTTACAGCATGCGAAGCGAACGAACAATGTGGAAATCGTAAACTTCGAACAGGATAACAATATCGGCAACAATCTCAAGGAAATGACCAAAGGCGGCGCCGATGTCGTGATTGATGCGGTAGGAATGGACGGCAAGATGAGCGATCTCGAATTTCTAGCCAGCGGTTTGAAACTGCAAGGCGGCACCATGAGCGCATTTATCATTGCGTCTCAGGCTGTCCGCAAAGGCGGGACTATCCAAGTCACTGGGGTATACGGCGGACGCTATAATGGATTCCCGCTCGGCGACATCATGCAGCGCAACGTGAATATCCGTTCCGGACAAGCCCCGGTTATTCACTACATGCCGTATATGTACGAGTTGGTTACTTCGGGAAAAGTGGACCCTGGAGACATTGTTACGCACGTCATTCCGCTTAGCGAGGCCAAGCGCGGCTATGAAGTGTTCGATACGAAAACGGACGATTGCATCAAAGTCGTCTTAAAGCCTTGAATATGGATAGATACATGGGAGGACAATCCGAATGAATTCCAATTACGCTTTGCATGAGATGCTGGAGGTTCATGAAATGGCTGCGTTCAAGACCGTTTGCATGACCAAATCCAAAACCATGCAAGCTCTGGTAACCGACCCGGAGCTCATGCAAATTTTGCAGCAAGACGTGCAATTATCACAGCAGCAGCTTCAGGAGCTCGGTGGAGTGCTGTCTAAAGCGACCCTATAGGAGATAAAGTCTGAAATCAATAGTAACTGATTGTACTCACGTAGAATGGCATAGCAAACAAGCCATCGAAAAGACGACTTTTTGGTAAATTAAGGATGTATGTATTACTCAGGTAGCTATTTGTAGA
>NZ_CAJVAS010000013.1 GCF_910593845.1 Paenibacillus solanacearum
GTAGCCCAAAAAGCCGGTAAGAAGATTTCCGCTCTTATTCAGCGTCAACTCCAGCAGTGGATTGCCGCTTTGCCCAGTTACATCAAGGCTTGTTTGCCGATTTCATGCTGCGAAAGTTGAGTAACTAAGACAGGAATTGTCATAGTTGTCCTGTATAGTGTTTTGAATACAAGGAGGGATTTGCGATGGAAGCGGACGTTTGCCGATGCGGCTGGGTTAATACAGACCCATTATATATTGATTATCACGACAAGGAATGGGGAGTTCCGGTCCATGACGACATTCGGCTGTTCGAGATGCTGACGCTGGAAGGCGCTCAAGCGGGGCTCAGCTGGTATACCGTGTTGAAGAAGAGGGAGCATTACCGGAAAGCGTTCGACGGCTTCGATCCGCAGCAGGTGGCTGCCTATGACGAGGACAAAATCGCTGCGCTGCTGGCCGATCCGGGGCTCATCCGCAACCGGTTGAAAATTCGCGGGACCGTCACGAACGCGCAGGCGTTTCTTCGCGTGCAGGAGGAGTTCGGCAGCTTCGACCGGTACATCTGGAGCTTCGCTGGCGGTGCGCCGGTCCTGAACCGCTGGGAAAGCCTCAAGGAAGTGCCAGCCAGCACGCCGGAATCAGATGCGATGAGCAAAGCATTGAAGAAGCGCGGCTTCACGTTCGTTGGAACGACGATCTGCTATGCGTTCATGCAGGCGACAGGCATGGTCATGGATCATACGACAAGCTGCTTCCGTTATTTCGAAGTTCAAGAGACGCCTGCCGGTACAAAGTAACTTGGCTTGCGAGATCATGCCGGTTTCCTGTGCGGCCGCCTATTTTTACATAGACGGATGACCATCTCATGGGTAAATGCATATGTTACAAGTGACTTTATGGTAGTTATATCCAAGCAATGTTGCCATTGAAAGGTCATCATGTACAATGGGAGGACCGTCATGAAAAAGGTGAGCCGCCGTGGATCCGGCAGGAAGGATCGTCCGTTTAATAGTTCGTTAAATAATTCGTTAAATAGCAAGAGGCTGGGCGCATACATTAATGAGCTGAGCTGGTTGGATGAGAAACCGGACAAAGTCGAAATGGCAACGGAAAATGAAGTGGTGAAAGTTAGCAGGATTGCCATGGATGAGGTGAAGCAGGAAAGGTACGATGAGCCGATTGATCGTTTCGAAGAAGGAGCTATTCCCGCTTCGGCTATGAAGCAAATTACGGAGCGCAAGTCGTCCTCGACCTCCGTGCCGATTATTTATACGGACGATTTGGCGGATCAATCCGTCACGACCGAGAAAATCGCCAAATTTGCGGTGGATCAAGAAAAGATCAAGCGAGGCAGCATCATAAGGGATCACTTGGCCGACTATGCGGTGGACAGCGCCAAGCTGGCGGACCGCAGCGTGACGCATCAAAAGCTGGCGCACCGCTCCATTGCAGAGGTTCATCTGGCAAGCGGTTCCGTATCGACGGAAAAAATACAGGACCGGGCCATTACCGGCGACAAGCTGCTCGATAACAGCATCACCTCCGAGAAGCTGGCCGACAAAACGATCGACGCGATGAAGATCGCCGAACGGTCGATCCATTCGAAGCATCTGGCGGAAGATACGATTACGTCCGATTTGATCCAAAACCAGTCCATTACATCGGAGAAAATCCGCAGCGGCGCGATCCGCACGGTAAATCTCGCCAACTATGCGGTGAATACGGCCAAACTGGCCGATAGCGCGGTGACGACGGAAAAGCTGAGAAATGCGTCCATAACCGGCGACAAGCTTGCTGACGGTGAGATCACGTCGGCGAAGCTGGCCAGCCAATCGGTGACCGAGGATAAGCTCGCGCCTTGGAGCGTGACTTCAGATCATTTGAAATTAAAGTCGGTGCTTCAGGAGCACTTGACACCGGGCGTCGTCAGGGGAGTCAATATTGCGCCGAAGCAAATCGAATCGGCTCATTTGACCGAAGGGGCCGTGAATTCCGCTCATTTGAAGGAAGGCGCGGTAACGAGTGACAAGCTGACCAAAGGCTCGGTCCAAGGCGGCCATCTGCAGGAAGGTGCGGTAACGGGCAAGCATCTGCAGGAAGGGCTTATCCAAAATCGTCATTTGAGCGCGCGCTCCATCACGACCGATAAGCTGGCGGAAGGAAGTGTGGGCACGCCGCAGCTGTCGGACGCTTCTATTACGACCGATAAGATTGCAGAGCAAGGGGTAACGTCGCGAAAAATTGCCAGCCGCGCGGTGCAGCGGGAACATCTGGCGGCCGGATCGGTCGGAACGGGGCATATTTCCGAGAAAGCGATTCAATCTGCTCATCTGGCGCCCAAGTCGATAAGCCTTGAGCATATACAGGATCGCGCCGTCGCCTCGGAAAAGCTGGCAGACCGGTCGGTCACGTCGGAGAAGCTGTCGGGGGCCGCGGTACAGTCGCAGCACTTGCAGGAAGGCGCCGTGTTGACCGGTCACATCGCCAATCATAGCGTGACGGCCTCCAAGCTGTCGCCGGAGTCGGTGTCGACCGATAAAGTGAGCAATCTGTCCATTACTTCGTCAAAGCTTGCACAGGGCAGCGTGACATCGGAGAAGCTTGGCAAGGAGGCTGTTCAATCGGAGCATTTGTCTCCGGGCATTGTTCAGTCCGCACATTTGGTCAAAGCGTCGGTGAAAACATTGCATCTGGCCACAGGCTCCATCACCAACGACAAGCTCGCCGAAGGTGCCGTGACCGTGGAAAAACTGGCCGAAGGCTCCGTGACGTCGGCGCAGCTCGCTGCGGGCGCGGTTCGCAGCCAGCATTTGGCCGAGAAAGCAGTCGGCAGCGAGCAGTTGGCGGAAGGCGCGATCACGGCGTCGCATATTGCGCCCGGTGCGATCGATGGCAACGCGCTTGGCGCGCAGGCGGTAACTTCCGCGCATTTGGCGCCGGCGTCGGTCGGCACGGATGAGCTCGCGGCAGGTGCCGTAACGTCGGAGAAGCTGGCCCCGGGTGCGATAGAGGGAGATCAGCTGGCCGAGGGCGCGGTCACTTCGAGGAAGCTGGCGCGAGAGGCGGTAGGAACCGATCAGCTGGCCGAGGGCGCCGTGACGTCGGAGAAGCTGAGAGCCGGAGCGGTCGGCATGGATCAGCTGTCCGAAGGATCGGTAACGACGGAGAAACTGTTCTGGGGAGCCGTAGGAACCGAACAGCTGTCGGAAGGCGCTGTGACGACGGAGAAGCTGTCGGTAGGAGCCGTAGGAACGGAACAGCTGTCGGAAGGCGCGGTAACAGCGGAGAAGCTGTCGCTGGGAGCCGTGGGAACGCAGCAGCTGTCCGAAGGATCGGTAACGGCGGAGAAGCTGTCGGCCGGAGCCGTGGGAACGGAACAACTGTCCGAAGGCGCGGTAACGACAGGGAAACTGTCGACGGGCGCCGTGGGGACGGGACAGCTGTCCGAGGGTGCCGTAACGACGGAGAAGCTGTCGGAAGGCGCGGTAACGACGGAGAAACTGTCCGCCGGAGCCGTAGGAACGGAACAACTGTCCGAAGGCGCGGTAACAGCGGAGAAGCTGTCGCTGGGAGCCGTGGGAACGCAGCAGCTGTCGGAAGGCGCGGTAACGACGGAGAAGCTGTCGGCCGGAGCCGTAGGAACGCAGCAGCTGTCCGAAGGATCGGTAACGACGGAGAAGCTGTCGCCCGGCGCCGTAGGAACGCAGCAGCTGTCGGAAGGCGCGGTAACGGCGGAGAAACTGTCCGCGGGCGCCGTAGGAACGCAGCAGCTGTCCGAAGGGTCGGTAACGACGGAGAAGCTGTTCTGGGGAGCCGTAGGAACCGATCAGCTGTCCGAAGGCGCGGTGACGAAGGAGAAGCTGTTCTGGGGGGCCGTAGGAACGGAACAGCTGTCCGAGGGCGCAGTAACGGCGGGGAAGCTGTCGCCCGGAGCCGTGGGAACCGATCAACTGTCCGAAGGCGCGGTAACGGCGGAGAAACTTTCGTTTGGAGCTGTAGAGACCGATCAGTTGTCCGAAGGCGCGGTGACGACAGAGAAGCTGTCGTTTGGAGCTGTAGGAACGGATCAGCTGTCCGAAGGCGCGGTGACAACGGAGAAGCTGTCGTTTGGAGCCGTAGGGACCGATCAGCTGTCCGAAGGCGCGGTGACGAAGGAGAAGCTGTTCTGGGGGGCCGTAGGAGCGGAACAGCTGTCCGAAGGCGCGGTGACAACGGAGAAGCTGTCGTTTGGAGCTGTAGGAACGGAACAGCTGTCCGAAGGCGCGGTAACGACGGAGAAGCTGTCGACGGGAGCTGTAGGGACTGATCAGTTGTCCGAAGGGTCGGTAACGACGGAGAAGTTGTCGTTTGGAGCCGTAGGAACGGATCAACTGTCCGAAGGCGCGGTAACGGCGGAGAAACTGTCGTTTGGAGCTGTAGGGACCGATCAGCTGTCCGAAGGCGCGGTGACGACAGAGAAGCTGTCCGCGGGGGCCGTAGGAGGGGAACAGCTGTCCGAAGGCGCGGTAACGACGGAGAAGCTGTCGTTGGGAGCCGTAGGAACAGAACAGATGTCCGCAGGCGCGGTAACGACAGAAAAGCTGTCGACGGGCGCCGTGAGAACGGAGCAGCTGTCCGAAGGGTCGGTAACGACGGAGAAGCTGTCGCCGGGTGCTGTAGGAACCGATCAACTGTCCGAAGGCGCAGTGACGACGGAGAAGCTGTCGTCGGGTGCTGTAGGAACCGATCAGCTGTCCGAAGGTGCAGTAACGACGGAGAAGCTGTCGTTTGGAGCTGTAGGAACGGAACAACTGTCCGAAGGATCGGTAACAACGGAGAAGTTGTTCTGGGGTGCCGTAGGAACAGAACAGCTGTCCGAAGGCGCAGTAACGACAGGGAAGCTGTCCATAGGCGCCGTAGGAACGGAACAACTGTCCGAAGGCGCGGTAACAACGGAGAAGCTGTCGACGGGAGCTGTAGGAACGGATCAATTATCCGAAGGCGCGGTAACGACAGAGAAGTTGTCGTTTGGAGCCGTAGGAACCGATCAGCTATCCGAAGGCGCGGTGACAAAAGAGAAGCTGTTCTGGGGTGCCGTAGGAACGGAACAGCTATCGGAAGGCGCGGTGACAAAGGAGAAGCTGTTCTGGGGTGCCGTAGGAACAGAACAGCTGTCTGAAGGCGCAGTAACGGCGGAGAAGCTGTCGGCGGGATCCGTGTCCGGAGATCACCTCCAGGTGGATTCGATCGAGGGCATCCATTTGAAGCAGGAATCGCTCTCGGGCTATCATCTTATCCCCGGCACAGTATCCGTGCTTCATCTGGAGCCGATGCTTCAGACGCTGATCGGCGAGCTGTGCGCCGAGCGTGCAGCAGCGGTAGCCCCTCCTTGTTCCGAAGCTGAGTTTGCAAGCGAGGGAGCTGCGGACAGCGACTTTAATCTGGAAGACAGCGACGCGGACGAAGCCTATGTATTCGTATCGGCGCTTGCCGATATCGAGACAGAGCCGTCCCCGCTGCCGGAGCAGCAGCCGGCCGTGTCCGCGCAAACCGCGTTTGCGCCGCAGCAACTGTTCGGCCTTGAGCCGTTCCTGCTTCAGGAAGGGGAAGACACGATCAGCATCGCGCTGACGTTCAACCGTCCGTTTGCCGACAACGGCTACGCGCTGGTAGCGACGACGGATCATGCAGGCTGCTATGCCGTCGTGAGCGGCAAGGAGAGCGGTGCGGCAGAGATTCAGATCGTCCGCAGGGAAGGAAGCCGGCGCCGTGGCAAAGCCGCAGGCGCAGCCGAGTTGTCCGGAGTGGTCAACTGGATCGCCATCGGAACAGCGGAAGCCTAATCAGCGGTTCGAATTTCCGATGAAGCCCGCGAGAGCGCCGGATGGCGCGTTTCGCGGGCTTTTTGCTCGGTGCTGCGAGACGTATGGGCAGGAGCCAATTTTGGAAATTTCCCCGTATGCGTCTATCGGATTTCAACCGAAGCGGCATATGATAATACAGCGATTCCGCATGAACGCGGGCTGCGGGCTGCGCCCGGAATGCATCCAGGAATCGCCGATGGCTGAATCTGCGATATTTCATTGGAGCGCGAAGCCGCTGAGAGAGGAAATGGGCTCATGAGGATTGTTGTTATCGATAGCCAATCGCTGACAGGGCATATGATATGTCATTATTTAATGGAGCAAACCCGGCATGAGCTGTACTCGACTTGTTCCGCTTCCGGGCGCGGGCGCTCTCCGAACCGGTTGTTTCTTGACCCGCTGGACTCGCTGATGGTGGACAAATTGCTGCAATCGCTTCGCCCTGACGTTGTCGTCAACTGCTCGGGCATCGTATACGACGAAGCGCGTCAGCATGAGGTGGATGCTTACCGTGTGAACGGCTTGCTGCCGCATCAGCTCGCCGAGCTCGCAAGCGGGATCGGGTTCAAGCTGATTCACCTCAGTACGGATAGCGTGTTCGATGGGGAGCGCGGCTCGTACGAAGAACGTCACGTGCCGAACGGCAGCTCCGTTTATGGCAAGACGAAAGCGCTTGGGGAAGTGATTCGCCCCCCGGCGTTAACGGTGCGAGCCTCTTTGCTCGGTCCTGCGGCGGAAGGTCGGGAAGAAGGGCTGTTAAACTGGTTTTTGCATCGGAAAGGAACGGCGCGTGGATTTGTCAACGTACAGTGGAACGGCATCACGACGCTGGAACTCGCCAAGTTTATTGCTTATGCCATCGATAACGCTGCCGGTTTGGGCGGCGTCGTTCATCTGACGGCGTCGCACACGATCTCCAAGCATGAGCTGCTGCTGCTGCTGCAGGAAGCCTTCGACCAGAGAGAGATTTCGATCGAACCCGACGACTCGGTCGTACTGAAACGAACGCTCGCGTCGACCCGGGCGGATGTCCGCTACCCGGCCCGCTCCCACATGGACATGATTGCGGAGCTGCGGGGATGGATGGTCAACTATACAATGCAGGGGCGCTGATCCGGATCAGCGTCTTTTTGTGCCGCCGCCGATGGATCCGGCCGCGCTACCGGCGCAGGACATACGCCAATTTTGCTCGGCAAGGTTATTGGTCTATGTCTTGTCTAGGTGGTAGGGCATATCATTTAAGAAGTGGTTTAGTTTTGTGGTTGTCGATTTGACAAGCGCTTAGGCCATGTAGAAGTAAACATGCAGAAGGAAGGTGAGACCTGATGAAGGTCCGTAAAGCAATCATTCCGGCCGCAGGCCTCGGAACGCGATTTTTGCCGGCCACCAAAGCGATGCCCAAAGAAATGCTGCCTATTATCGATAAGCCGACGATCCAATTCATTGTGGAGGAAGCAGTCGAGTCAGGCATAGAGGATATTATTATCGTGACAGGCAAAGGGAAGCGAGCGATAGAGGATCATTTCGACGCCGCCTTCGAGCTCGAGTACCATTTGCTTCAAAAAGGAAAGCTGGAGCTTCACGAAAAGGTGCAGCGTCCGTCGCAAATGATCGATATTCACTATATTCGCCAAAAAGAGCCGAAAGGTCTCGGCCATGCCGTCTGGTGCGCAAGAAAGTTCATCAAGGATGAACCGTTCGCCGTGCTCCTCGGCGACACATTCCTGGACGCCAATCCGCCCTGCCTCAAGCAAATGATCGATTATTATGACCGATACAAGACGTCGATTATCGGCGTACAGCCTGTAGAACGGAGTCAGGTGTCCAGCTACGGCGTTGTCGACGCCCGCAGGCTGCAGGAGCGGCTATATGTCATCGACAGGCTGGTAGAGAAACCGAAGCCGCAGGAAGCGCCGTCCAACCTGGCGATGATCGGCAGATACATTTTGACCCCGGCGATCTTCGACATATTGGAGTACCAGGAAGCGGGCGTCGGCAAAGAGATTCAACTGACGGACGCCATCGCTACGCTGAACCTGCAGGAAGCCGTCTATGCTTGCGAAGTAAGCGGCACGTGGCATGACGTCGGCGACCATCTCGGCTATATTAAGGCGATGCTATCGATCGCGCTGCATCGCGAAGACTTGAGAGAGCCGGTAATCCGGTATTTGAAGCAAGCGCTGGAGCCCAGCCCCGCAGAAACCGCCAAGCTGCTTCGCAAGGAATCGTAAAAGCAAACGGGACGGAGCCTCAGCTGCTCCGTCCCGTTGCGTTTGTACCGCGATCGTGCAGCGTTACTGGCGTATAATCACAATATCGCGAGGCGGCGTGCCTGTATTGCGGATCCGGTTGATTTCGCTGTTGCTCAGGTTCCGCCCGACGAGAAGGAGCGATTCGGTCTTATCGTTGAAATCGCCGAGGCTTGCGACATTTTGCGTACCGCGAAAGACGCGGAAAGTTCCTTTGAAGTTATCGCGGGAGAACAGGACGAGCGTGACTTCATTTCGCGATACGGTGTTTCTCAGATGAAAGCTGGAGAGCATTTGGTCGAAGCGGATCGCCTGCATGTTAGTGATCGCCACGCCGCCGCGCCGGAACTGTACGCGCCGTCCCCCGAAGTCGTTGTCCTCAAAAATCGATAATCTTACGTCTCTATTAGCCAATAGAAGAAACCTCCTTTGTAATGATAGTACAGTCTATGCAGACCGCAGCGGAGCGCACTGGACGAGTAGCCTGCGGCATTCGCCAAAGTTGCGCGCGCCCGCAAACAACAACGGGACGAGGCAGTTTCCTGCTTCGTCCCGTTGTTGTTTCAGCCGCAAGCGTGCGGCATCGCGATGCGTTCGGTCCAGGGAGCTTACCGCTTCCCTGCCTTTTTCATGATGACCTCGTCGTAATACGCCTTTTGCTTCTCCAGCTGGCGCGCCAAGTTGAAGTCCGTCTCTACTTTTTTGCGGGCCTCCATGCCGTAGCGGTTCCATATCTCCGGGTGCCCGGCCAGCCAGATCATCGCTTTGGCCAGCTCGGCTCTCGACTTCTCGGGGACGAGCAGCCCGGACACTTTGTGCTTGACGAGCTCGGGGATGCCCGCATGCGTCGTAGAGATCACGGGCATGCCTGTAGCCATCGCCTCCTTGACGGTGTTCGGAATGCCCTCCTGGTTGCCTTCCTTGTCCGTGCAGCTCGGCGCGCAAAAAATATGCGATTGATAATATTTCTTTTGAATGTCGTGATAGCTGACCCACGGGATGATCTGCACGCTGCGTCCCAGTCTGTACAGGCGGATCAGCTTGCGGTATTCCGCCTCGCAGGGCCCTTGGCCGATCAGCGTCAGCTTGACATGCGGTATCTTTTTCTTGAGGGCGGCGAAGGCGTGAATCAGATCGTTGAACCCTTTCTTCTCCACGAATCGCCCGATTGCCAGAAACCGGATCTTTTTCCCGGGCTCCCACTGCCGGGGACGGTCCTGGAACCGGTCCAGATCGACGCCTCCGTACAGCACGCGCACCTTCTCCTCGGGGCAGCCCAGCTTGACGATCATTTTCTTCAAATGATGGCATACGGGGAAAAACAGATCCCCGGTTTGAAACAGCCGTCTCAGCTCCGCACGGCCTTGTTTTTTCTTCGGGTAGACGGTGGCGTCTTTCCCGCGAAAGCTGGCGAACAGCGGGATGCCGTATTTTTCCTTCAGGAACAAAAAATTCGGAGCGAGCGATCCATGATGAATATGGACGCCGGATATTTGGAGCTGCTTGAGCAGCCGGGGTTCCCGCTTAATGTCATCTAACGAAACGATCGGCGTCATCGAGGGCGCATCGGATACGTTCAGCAGCTTCATGCCGGCCGATTCCTGTGCAGGCGAAGCGACGGAGGCAAACGGGATTTCCGACTGCCTGGAGCGGGGCTCCTTGGTCAGCATGATACCTTTGTACCCGTCCACGCGGCAAATTTGCGCTGCCACATGACCGTCTTCCAAAGAATATTTGTGGTGCAGTATGACTGAACTCACAGGCTGTTCCTCCCAATCGTTTGGTTTGTCGGCCATGTCTACACTCGCCTCCTGAGACGGGACAGCGTATACCGCCGCCGCTTCGTATATTTTCTGTCGAGCGCGTGCAAGGTGGACGCATTCCACCGGTACAGCTTGGTTGCGGTACGCCGGATCTTCAGATGGCGGCGGTACGAGGGAAGAAACTTCCGCTTATGTCTGCGGTACACGGCGAGCGGAAGCTTCTGGCAGTATCCCCGGTAGTAGCGCGCCAGCCGGAGCCACATATCCCAATCCTGCGAATACCGGTAATTCGGATTGAACAGCCCGACTTTATCGAAGCAGCTGCGGTGGATGACGGCCGTCGACGTCCGGATCGTAAATTTTCGTTTGTAGAGATAATAACGGAATTTATTGAGTTTGGACGGCGTTCTGACCTTGCGGACGATTTTACGCTTTCGGTCGCCTTTGCGGTCGTAGTACCAGCTGTATAAAAACCGGCAGCTCGGATGTTTATCCAGAAACTGTTTGTTGCGCAGCAGCTTATTCGGGAGAAAGGCGTCATCCGAATCAAGAAAGGCGATATATGTTCCTTTCGCAAAACGAATGCCCGTATTTCTCGCCTCGGAAGGGCCGCTGTTTTTTTGGTAAACGTAACGGACGCGCGCGTCGTACGACTGGACGACCTTGGCCGTATTGTCCGTCGAACCGTCGTCTACCACGATGACCTCGAAGTCTTTGTAGGTTTGCTTCAGGACGCTTTCAATCGCTCTGCCGATATACTGGTCGCGGTTGTACGTCGGAATAATGACGCTGAACATCGGCGATTGGCGTTCCTTCGCCTCATGGGCGGCGATAATCCGGTCGAACAGCTGCTCCAGCTTGGCGATTTGGCCTTTCCGGTTGAACTCGGTTTCGACCTTGCTGCGCGCTTGGCGGCCGAGCTGCTGCCACGTTTCCGGATGCCTCAGTACCTGGATCAGCTTGGCGGCCAGTTTTTGCGAGTTGTTTTCCGCGACCAGATGCCCGCTGACCCCGTCTTCGATCAATTCGGGAATACCTGCGTGGAAGGTGGAGATGACGGGAAGACCGCAGGCCATCGCTTCTTTCAGCGCATTGGGAATGCCCTCCTGGTTTCCGGTGCGGTCTTTTTTGCTCGGAAGACAGAACAGATGCGCCTTCTCCAGCTGTACGGCAACCTCTTGATGCGGCAGAGCGCCGGTAAATACGATATGTTTTTCAAGACGCAGCGACCGGCTTAACTGCTGCAGCTTCGCTTTCATCCTTCCGTCACCGATCATAATAAGCCGGGCCTCAGGGAACTGGCGATGCACTTGCCGAAACGCTCTGATCAGAAGGTCGGGTCCTTTCTTTTCGACGAGCCGGCCCACGTAGACGATGTTCACCGGTCCCTCTTCCGGAAAAAACCTTTCCTTATATGCAAATTGCTCGACATCGATACCGCTGTAATACACTTCGATTTTGCCCTCGGGACAGCCGTGCTTAACCAATTCCTTCTTCATGGCCTGGCACGGAACAGTGAAGCAATCTCCCACTTTGAACAATCGCTGCAGCGACCTTCCGTGCTTCTTCATTAGATTGGAGCCCGGCGTGTCGTAGCCGTGGAACGAGGTGACGAGCGGCACCTTCCATTTTTGCTTGAACGGAATCATCCGTATGCCGGACGGCGCGAACCGGGCGTGAATGAGCGAGAATGAACGATGATGCAGCATCATATTCAATTTTGCGAATTTGGGGTCGACCAGCACATGGGTGTGCGGGAATCGCTGCGGGTTTACACGCTTTCGGCAAAAGACGTAAGGATCGTACTTCTTCATTTTCCGGATTTCTCCATAAATGAACGTCTCACTAATCGGTAAAAAGGTGGATCGTATAACAGCAATACGGTTCAACGAAGAGCCTCCCTTACCTATTGATGGTTTCTTTTATACTTATTCTCTTATGGGTAGCGATGTATAGACGGCTGTGGAGAAATCAGGGGGATTTATCAATAGGGGGCATTTGTCAGGAGGGGAGCTTTGCCCACACATTATATATGTACGTGAATACTGTGTTAGGGAAATCACTTCAAGCAATGGAGGCGAGGAAACTGGAGAAGCTATTACGGCAAGTGCAGAGTGAGTTCGGATTCCAAATCCGGTCATGGAACTTAGTCAAACATATTGCCGATTCCAGCCTGGTTGCTCGAATCATTGCAAAAGACGGCAAAAGCTATATGCTGAAAAGCCTGTTTATCCCGGCAGAGCGCCAGCGCTTTATAGTCGAATCCGAGCGGCGGCTGGCGCAGGAAGGAGTGAAGCTTGCGCGTCCGATCAGCACACTGAGCAAGCATCCGTTCATCCTTTATAACGAGACTCCCTACGTGCTGTACGAATGGATTAAAGGCAAGACCGGGCAGCTGCGCGACCGCAGCGATCTTGTCGCCTTGACGCAGGTGATGGCCCGGCTTCATAGACGGTCCGTCCGGGTCGTTTATCCGGACGACATCATGCCTTACGAGCACGTTCGCTGGGAGAAAGAGTACCGGGACCGGATCGACTCCTTGAAATCCTGGGCACAGTCTCACCAAACGCCGTCATCGCCGCAAGAAAGCATGATTCAGCGCTACCTTCCGTTTTTCGAACATGTGGCCGAAGTCGCGCTGGAACAGCTGCTGGCAAGCGATTACGACAACTACATGAACGGACAGGTTGCCGCCAAATGCTTGATCCACGGCGACTTCCACCAGAAAAATCTCATCAAGCACAAGGGCCAGTGGGTTCTGATCGACTTCGAAGATGTGCGCTACGATTTTCCTTCGAAAGATTTGCTGCGCCTGTACAGCATGTATACCCGCTTCCATCCGTTCGATACGAAGACGTTCAACAGCATGATGGAAACGTATTTCCGCCATCATCCGCTGCCTGCGGGGGCGAAGCGCCTGATGCTCACCGACTTCCTGTTCCCGCATATCGTCGAACGAACGCTGCGCAAGCAGGTGTATGCATCTATGAAAACGGAAATGCTGAAGCACTGGTTAAAGCAAGAGAAACGCAAGGCCATGTACGTATCGCTTATTTTGTCTCACAAACAGTGGCATTAAGCCAGGGGGGTGATTCCTTTGAAAAAAATCGCTTTTGTCCGCACCCGGTATTTGCCTTCGTCCGAAACGTTCATTTACGAAGAACTGAAAAATATTAAACGATTCAAGGCCATCGTCTTCGCGCGAAAAAGAATGAACTTGAAGCGGTTCCCGTTTCCGAGAATCAAACGTCTGCCCCGCAGCGCCAAGAGACTGGCTCGCACCTTCCGGAGGAAGCGGATCCGTCTCATTCACGCCCGGTTCGGTCCTGCCGGTGTTCGCATGATGAAGGTCAAGCGCCGCCTTCGCATTCCGATGATCACTTCGTTTCACGGCTTCGACCTGCCGGCCAAGATCAAACGCAGAAGCAAGTATTACCGCAAGCTGAGAAGGCTGTTCAAGGTCGGCGACAAGTTTACGGTTCCATCGAGGCAGATGAAGCGTCAGCTGCGCAGATACGGATGCCCGAAGCACAAGATCAAAATTATGTACAGCGGCATTAACGTCAAAAAATTCCGTTACATCAAGCGCCATGCTACGACCCAGAAGGTGACGATCATCTCGGTAGGCCGGCTGCACAAGAAGAAAGGCTTCCGTTATTTAATCCGCGCATTCAAAAAAGTACACGCCAAAGCGCCGTCAAGCCGGCTGATCATCGTCGGGAACGGTGTGGAACGCAAAAATCTGAAGCGGCTCATCTCCAAGCTGAAGCTGAAAAAATCGGTCCGCCTGAAAGGCTTTGTTCCTCACAAACGGCTGGTGCGGCTGCTGAAGAAAGCGGACATATTCTGCCTGCCGTCGGTGACGACCAAAGACGGGAACCACGAGGGCATTCCGAACGCCATTAAAGAGGCGATGGCAACAGGCCTTCCGATCGTCGCTACGCGCCACGGCGGCATTCCGGAGCTGGTCAAGAATGGCCGGGAAGGGTTTCTCGTACCGGAAAAAAATGTACGCAGGCTAGCGAAAAAATTGAAGCATTTGGTCAAAAATCCTTCGTCACGGCTGAAGATGGGAAGAAGAGGGCGCAGGAAAGTGGCAAAGCGGTTCAATTCCGGAAAGCAAGTCAGAAGACTGGAGTCCATTTACCGTCATTTAATTAAGAAGGGACGAAAATAATCATGGATCAAGCCGAAGGGCAGGCTAGAGCTCGGATTTCGCGAAAAAAATCGGGTAAAAAAAAGCCTTTGGTGACCGTCGTCATTCCGACTTACAACCGCGCCAAGTTCATTAAGCGGGGGATCAAGAGCATCCTGCGCCAAACGACCGGCCGCTGGCGGCTGCTTATTCTGGATGACGGTTCCACCGACAAAACGGCCAAGGTCGTCAAGCCGTTCCTGAAGGATCCCCGTATCCGTTACGTACGGCGCAAAAAAAACCGGGGCGTCTCCGCTACGCTCAAGCGCGCCTTGTCGATGGTCAAGACGAAATACTTTTCGCAGCTGGATGCGGACGACTGGTATGAGTCCCGGACGCTGGCGACCTGTCTGAAGAAGATGAGGAAGTCGAGCCGCAAAGTCGCGGTCGTCTACGGAAACGAAAAAGTATGGAAATTAAAGAAAGGCAAGCTGAGGTACAAGGGCACGAAGGTCAAACGCCAAATTCGCGGCAAATACGACTTCATCACGTTCCATCCGATGATTTATCCGCGCTTCTACCGGACCAAGGCGCTCCGCAGCGTAGGCGGCTGGTCTACGAAGGTGCCGCAGGGCGGCCGCTTCGCCGAAGACAGGCAAATTCTGCTCAAGCTGGCGGGACGGTACAAATTCAAGGCGACGCACAAGGCGCTGTATAACCGGCTGCGGCATAAGGACAACAATTCGCGGATTCAAAACCGCAAGAAATATGCCAAGGTGACGAGATACTTGTACAAAACCGCATTAAAGCGCTGGGGCAACCGGTATAAAGCGAAGTTTGTCTGGAAGAAAGGCCGGCTGAAGGTGGGACGCATCGTCAGAAGACGTTAACAAACCAACGGAAGGGCGGGAATGAGCGATGGGCAGAGACGAGCGCAACTGGTTGTCGACGCTTGAGGTCATTGAGGAGATCGAGAAGGCTGTGGAGCAGAAAAAGCCGCTCTCCGTCGTCCGTGTCGGCGACGGGGAGAATCTCTGCCTAGCCCAGTATAAGGTCTGGCCGATTCGCAAAATTCTGGCGACCCGCTGGGCCAGGTTATCGCGCAGCACGAACTGGAAGGGGGTTCGCCTTCCGAACATCGAGCTGCGCGACAGCTTGATCAAGTCGATCAAGAAGGCGGACATTGTCGGCATTCCTCACAAGCATGATAAGGAAATATTGGCGGAGCAGCAGCAATATTTGCGTCCGCTGACGGATGCCTGCTTCGAACGGTTCGAGATCGAACCGGCGAAGCTGTGTCATACGTTCATCAATCGTCACATGGTCGAGTTCGTGGAGTTCTGGGAAATGCTTCGGGGCAAACGCGTCGCCGTCGTTTCCCGCTGGGCCCATCAATTCAAACGGCTCGTCGGGAAAAAATACGGCGATTTCGAGATTGAGATCGTCCGAACGATCCGGATCGACCGCTATGGGGAAATACCGGCCGTGCTCCAAAAGATGAAATCGGTGGATTGCGATATTGTCTTCGTCTCCGCCGGCGTCAACGCCGTCATCCTGGCGCAAAAACTGGCGGAGAAGCAGGGAAGGGTTGCCGTCGACTTCGGCAAATCCGCTATATTCATGATCAGCGGCAACCCGAAAGTCCGGGCATGGAATCCGAAGCGAGACGGCGTCAAACGGGCGCCGGAGAAGGCTCCGGCAGAAGCGCAAATATCGGCGGAGCGGCCGGAGGAAACCGATAGCCCGGATACCCTTCGTCCATCTTCTGATTGAGTGCGGCCGGATACGACGCTATTGCAAAGGGGAGAGGGACTTGAAAGTTACTGTCGTCGGTTCGGGTTACGTCGGTACGACAACGGCGCTCGTGCTTGCCAGTCTGGGACACCAGGTCATCGGCTACGATATCGACGCCGGCAAAGTCGAAAGACTGAATAACGGAGAGCTGCCGTTCACGGAGCCCGGATTGGACCAGATGCTCCGGGATCTGCTCGGCAGCGGGCGCATGACGTTCACCTCCGACAGCCGGAGCGCCGTAACGGAGAGCGAGGTTCTGATGATCTCGGTCGGGACGCCGTCGATGCCAAACGGGGGAGCTGACCTAAAGTACTTGCGCCAGGTTCTGGATACGATCGCAGCCCATATCAATGAACCGAAAATCATCGTCACCAAAAGCACCGTGCCGATCGGCACGAATCGCTGGATGAAGGAACGGCTCTCGGAAATCATCGATATGCAAACTTATCCGGTTGAGGTCGTGTCGAATCCGGAATTTTTACGCGAAGGCGAGGCGCTGTACGATTCGCTCCATCCGTCCAGAACGGTCATCGGCGGGGAGAACGAATCCGCCATGGACAAAGTAAAAGGGCTGTACGCGTCGCTGCAGACGACCTATGTCGTCTGTAACTACGAAACGGCCGAAATGATCAAATACGCCTCGAACGGCTTTTTGGCCGCCAAAATTTCGTTCATCAACGAGATGGCCCGACTGGCCGACCGGGTAGGAGCCGATATCCGGGGAGTCGCCCAAGGAATGGGTCTGGATCCCCGGATATCGCCGCATCACTTGTATGCAGGAATCGGGTACGGCGGCTCCTGCTTTCCGAAGGATGTCGACGAGCTGCTCTACTTCGGCACGCAGCAAGGAACGGAGCTCGAGCTGCTGCGTCAGGTCAAACGCATCAACGACTCGCAGATCGCCTGGTTCGCCGATAAGATGCAGTCGGTTCTTCCGCTGGAGGGCAAGCGGATTGCCGTGCTGGGCGTCGCGTTCAAGGAGAATACGGACGATCAGCGGGAATCGCCCGGCATCAAGATGATCGAGCAATTATTGCACCGGGGCGTACAGGAAATTCGCGTCGTCGACCCGACCGTCGAATCGGTGGAGCACATTCATTGGAGCAAGGGCATTGACCGTAAGATGTTGTCCCGCGTCAACGTCGTGACGGAGGCCAGCGAGGCGGTCGCGGGCGCCCATGCGGTCGTGCTCGCGACGCCTTGGCCGCAATTTTCCTCCTATCCATGGGAAGCATGGGCGTCCATCGCCGAAACCGCCTACTTCTTCGACGGGCGGAACTATCTCGATCCTGCGGAAATGCGCAGCAAAGGGTGGCATTTCACGGGCATCGCCAGAGGTGAAACGACATGAACATTGTGGTCACTGGAGCGGCAGGGTTCATCGGATCGCACTTATGCGAAGCATTGCTCAGTCAGGGTCATCTCGTGAAGGGCGTCGATCAGCTGCAGCCGGCGTCCGCTTTGAAAATCAAGGAAGACAATTTGCGGCATGCGATCGGGCATCCCCACTTTGAGTGGCATCCCGCCGATCTGCTGGGCATGGATCTGGGCCGGCTGATCGAACAGGCCGATGTGGTGTTTCACCTGGCCGGCCTGGCCGGTGTCCGCAACAGCTGGGGAGCGACGTTCGCCGACTACCTGCAGGCGAACATCTTGCTTACGCAAAAGCTGCTTGAAGCGTGCAAGCAAGCCCCTCGGCTTCAAAAGCTGGTCTTCGCATCATCCTCCTCCGTCTATGGCGGAGGAGGGGGGCAGTACAATACGGAGGCGTCGCCGACGCGTCCGATTTCTCCCTATGGACTTACCAAACTGGCGGGGGAGCAGCTTTGCTATCTGTATTACAACCAATACGGAGTTCCTTATACGGCGCTGCGCTATTTTACCGTATACGGGCCAAGGCAGCGCCCGGACATGGGCTTTCATCGTTTCATGAAGAACGCCTGGCTGGACCAGCCGCTATTTATTTACGGCAACGGGGAGCAAACGCGCGACTATACGTATGTAAGCGACCTGGTGGACGCCAATATCAAGGCGATGCACTATCCGAAGCACGGAACGGTATTCAATGTTGGCGGCACGGAAACGGCGTCGGTCAATGAGATCATGCAAAAGATCGAGCGTCTCGCCGGCAAACCGCTGAACATGCAATACTCGCCCGAGCAGCCGGGGGACCCGTTCGCCACTCGAGCCGATATCGCGCTCGCCAGCGCAGAGCTGGGGTATCAGCCGAAGGTGTCGCTGGACCAGGGCTTGGCGGCGCAATGGAGTTATATTACTGCGCTTTACGCAAACGAGAAGCCGTAATCTGGGATCGGAGGTTATGCGATGATTGGAATACTGTATCAGCCCTCGCTCCTGAAGCGGCTCATGAACGGCCGGAGCAGCTTCGAGAAGCCGGCCTTCTACATCGCAGCAGCCCGCAAAGAGGGAGAAGAGGTCATCTTCTTTTCGCTGTTTGATATCAACTGGAGCAAGAGCACGGTGATGGGCTGGACGGGAACCTCGAGGATGGAACGACCGCTTCCGGCCGTCATCATCAACCGGACGAGGAGCAATATGCTGCACGTCAAACGGGCGATTCTGCGTTTGAAGCAAATGGGAAGGGTCGTCTTCAATCAGCATAATGTCGTCTCCAAGCTGAGAATTCACCGCATTTTGTCCAAAAACGAGATGCTGCTGCCGCATTTGCCGATGACCGACGACGTCACGTACGATTCGGTAAAGCAGCTGCTGGACGAAAACGCCTGCCTGTATTTGAAACCGCGCACCTCGTCCGTTGGCAACGGTATTATACGCGTCCGCAAAGTGAACGAGGGCATGATTGCGGAAATCAACATGCTCGGCCGGACGAGACGGAGAAAAGTAGGGATTCGCCAGCTCGTCGACATCGTCAGGACGAAGAAGCGGGATTACCTTGTGCAGCAGGGCATTGCGATGATGAAGTACAAGGGAAGTCCGGTCGATTTTCGGGTTTCGGTGCAAAAGAACGGCAGCGGCGTGTGGCAGTATACCGGGATGGTGGGCAAGGTGGCGCGAAAGGGGGCCGTCGTCACCAACATCCATTGCGGAGGAGACTCGCTGAAGGCGTCCGACCTGTTCGCGCACTGGGGCTGGAATGCGGCGGTCGTCGAGCGGCGAATCGCCGCCATGGCGCTCCGCATCGCCTCTACGCTGGATGAGGAGCTGCCGCATATTGCCGATCTGGGGCTGGACGTCGCGATCGACGAAACGCAGCATCCTTGGCTGATCGAGGTCAACTTCCGCGATTTGCGGATTACGTTCCAGATTGCGGGGGAGAAGGAGAAATGGCGGGCGACCTTTGCGACGCCGGTCAAGTATGCCGCGTACCTCAACCGCCAGCTTAAGACGCGGGAACGGCTGAGCCGGCGGGCGCTCCCTGCGGCATTGGCCGCAAAAAGCGCAGCAGGCGAGCCTGGCGCCGCACCTGCGGAAGAACCGGGAGCGGACTAGGCGCCGCCATAGCCCCGGCCATGCCCAAACAATCCTCCTCGGCATCATGCCTATAGCATCATGCGAGGAGGATTTCTCGCGAATCGCCGCAAGACGAGCCCTGCCGCAGTGTACCGGTCAGCCAGACAGCAAAAAAACGGAGATGGATAGCTCCGTTTTTGTCAGGCATTCATGGTATTGTCTTCTCTTGTGTCGCGTTCGGGATCGTGCCGGCGGTTCACGGGACTCCCCGCTGTCGCCATCGGGTGAATCCACGGCTTGCCCGGCCGGCCGAACGTTTTGCGGCGGAACCGGATGCCGATCATTTTGCCGGCGATCTGACGCTGGTACCGGCTGATCGCATCGATCTGATCGATCAGCGTTTGGCCGGCCTTCGTGTTCTCCGCCGTGTCGGCCATAATCTCGATGATTTTGGCCAGGGCGCGCTGGCTTCGGGCCAAGGAGTTCAAAATATGAAGCTTGGCGCGGTTGGCTCCATCATCCGGATACATCGTTGGTTCCTCCGAGCGACATCATGTCGCCGTAATTTTCCATGCCGCCACCCGTCGCCTCCGGGACGGCGGGTTCCGGTTCGATCAGCAGCGCCTGCAAGTTTTTGGCGAGCGCTTGCTCCATCCGCGTCAAGCCGTTGATCACCTCGAGCAGCTGGTTGTGGATTTCTCCGGTTCTTCTCACCTGCTCGTAGTGATTCATGTAGTGCGAGGAATCCAGATGATTGCACACCCAGTGTCTGGAGCGGGCGGCTTCGTGCGCCTGCGCTTCCAGAATCAGGGCGATGTTGTGCTGAAAATCTTGAATCGACCGCAGCATTTTATGGTAAGAGGCAGTTCGGCTCATGTCATACCCTCGTTTCCGTCATCCATTCTATTCTCCCTCATCGGGAACAACGACCTCTTTCATGACCATCAGCAAATTATCGGCTATCGCATCTTCCAGGTCCGCTAGACCGACCAGGTAGGATGCGACGATCCGGTTCACGCCCAGCGTACATTCCGTCAGCATGTCGACGCTGCCGAAGCTCGGATCTTCCCTGGGAATGTCGGTTGTCATTTGCGCCATGTGATTGACGATTTGACGGTTGGCCTCAATAATTTTGGTCATATGCCAATGAGAAGAGGCCATATGCTCGATGATTCTGGTTACCTGACGCTTCACCCGCAGACCTCCTTCGCAAAGATATCTCTTCCTATCTTATGCAGAGGCGCGGTTCAAGTGCCATGACATGAGCCCAGATCGGTCAGCCTGTTCAGCCCCGGGTCAAGGCGAAGCTGCGGGCCGCCTGCGTCAGTCCAGCGCTCTCCAATGCAGCAGCAGCCCGCCGTACACAAACCCGCCTCCGAAGCCGAACAGCAGCACGGTGTCGCCTTCCTGGATGCGGCCTTCGCGGACGCCCTCATCCAGCGCCAGCGGAATGGTTGCCGCCGACGTATTGCCGTACCGCTCGATCGTGTGCAGCGTCCGTTCCAGCGGGATGCCGGTCTTCTCGCAAACCGACTCGATAATTCGCAGGTTGGCGCTGTGCGGGATGAACCAGTCGACGTCGGCCGCTTCGATGCCGGCGAGGCCCGTCAGCTCCGCAACGCCCTTGGGCACCGTCTGCACGGCGAATTTATACACTTCACGGCCATTCTGTACGAGCTTTCCACTGTCCTGCAGCGGGATGCCGTTCAGCGAGGAAGCGGTGAACGTCTTGTACAGATGCGCGCCTCCGCTGCCGTCGCTCCCCCCGGTATACGCGAGGAAGGAGGGCCGGCTCGACGGGGAATCGTCCCGCTCGACCAGCACCGCGCCTGCGCCGTCGCCGAACAGAATGCAGGTCGTGCGGTCGGTATAGTCTGTAATTTTCGACAGCGTTTCCGCTCCAATAATGAGCGCCTTGCGGTGAAGGCCGGAGGAGATCATGCCGTCGGCCAGATGAAGTCCGTAGACGAAGCCGGCGCATGCCGCGCTAAGATCGATCGCCGTCGTCTGCGCCATGCCGAAATGCGTCTGGACCAGGCAAGCGGTAGCCGGAAAGGTGAAGTCCGGCGTGCTGGTGCAGACCAGCAGCAGATCGACGTCGCGCAGGTCGACGTTGTAACGGTCGATCAAGTTCTGCGCCGCTTTGATGCACAGATGGCTCGTGTATTCGTTCTCCCCGCTGATCCGACGCTCGCGAATGCCGGTGCGCGGGACGATCCATTCGTCGCTCGTATCGACCATGTTCGCCAGGTCGTCGTTCGTAAGCCTTCGCTCCGGTACGTACGTGCCGATTGCGGTAATATGGGAGCGGTAAGCGGAAGTGGAAGCGGGGCCGGTCGCCGGAATACTCATCATTAGAATCACCTCTTGGACGAATTGTTTTGTAAAACTTCGCAATATTTAATGACTAAGATATAGTATTAAGTATTAGTACCAGATACTAAATTCAAATTACACCATCTCGCCGTTTCTGTCAATGCGCGGATTTCAGTCTGATTTCAGTCTTTCGTCAAGCGGAGGTTTTGCGCAGAACTGGCCGGATGCGTGATTTGGGGCGAACGTTGTATAATAGACAGCAAAGCTTACAAAAGGCGGGATGACCGGTGAAGCGCAATCCGAGCGCCAATTCGACGTATGTGTCGATGCGGACGTTGAAAATTTTATCCATTCTTCTTCCTCCGGTGCTGATCGGCGGGTTTGAATATTTTCGCCATGACTTTTTGCTGCACGAGCTGTCCATGGAAACTGGAAATTTGTACATAACGCTGCTGACGCTGCTGATGTCCTTTTTATTTACGACCTGGATGTTCGATCGCATCCGGACGATGAACGAGCGGTTGTCCAAGGAGCAGGCCAAACGCGCTGTATATGAGGAGCGGGAGCGACTGGCGCAAGAGCTGCACGACAATATTGCGCAAATTTTATTCTTCTTGAACGTTCAGTTGAAAAAAGGGCAAATTCAGGAGGCTCGCTCGGCCGCAGCGGAGATTGACCTCCATCTGCGGCAGGCGATCTTCAACCTGCGCACGCCGCCGGAGGAAGGCGGGAACTTTGCCGCTCGCCTTCGCGCCTGGCTGAAGGAGTGGAGCGCGCTCAGCGGCATCGCCGTGGAGAGCCGCATCTCCGAGTCCGCGGAGACGCTGCCGCCGCCCGCGGAAGTGCCGCTGTTCTCGATCATCCGCGAAGCGTTCACCAACATCCGCAAGCACTCGCTCGCCGATCAGGCGACGATCGAGCTTGGCAGGATGGGGGACGAAGGCGGCTGGCGGCTGTACATCTGCGATAATGGCGCAGGCATGAGCGGAGGCGCCGTGCCGGAAGCGGGCGGGCGATACGGCCTGTCCATGATCCGGAAGCGGGCCGAAGAGCTCGGCGCCACGCTGGAAATTCAATCATCCCCGGAGAACGGATTGGAATTGACCGTGACTGGAACGACAAAGAAGGGAGCAACCGATGAAAACAAGAGTGCTCGTAGCTGACGATCACCCGCTTGCCCGGCAGGCGGTTCGTTCTTTAATCGAAGGCGAGGACCGCTTCGAATGGATCGGTGAGGCCGGAAGCGGCGCGGAGGCGATCCGGCTGTGCGGGGAGCTGCTGCCGGATTTGGTGCTGATGGATATCCGCATGCAGGACATGAACGGCCTGGAGGCGACCCGGCGCATCAAGCAGCTGTACCCTCACATCCGCGTCGTCATGCTGACCGTATCGGATGATGCGGCCGATTTGTTTACGGCGATCCGGTACGGTGCGCAGGGGTATCTGCTGAAAAACATGGACCCCGACGATTGGATCGCTTACCTGCAAGGGCTGCTGGACGAGGACGGTGAAATATCAAGGCGCATGGCGGATCGCCTGCTGCAATCGTTTCGCACGGCCGGCGAATCGTCCGAACCGGAGATCGGTCCCGGCGTGCTGTCGCCCAGGGAATGCGAAATTTTGTCCTGCGTATCCAGCGGCCAAAGCAACCGGCAAATCGCGGAAACGCTCGTCATTACCGAGAATACGGTAAAAAATCATATCAAAAATATTTTAGCCAAGCTTGAGCTGGACAATCGGGTACAGCTTACCGCCTATGCGGTACGGCACGGCCTGACACAGATCGGCCATAAACCGGGGGGAAAATAGCCCGGTTGGGTCATGTTGCTTATGCAGCGGTTTACGGTACATTACTTATGGAGATAATGACCGCTGAAAGGCAGGAACGACAATGAGAAAAATATCCGTATTATTTTGTGCCATGCTGATCCTATCCATGCTGGGGGCAGCGATGGCCAGCGCGCATGTCACGGTGCTGCCGAATGAATCGACGCAAGGATCGTACGAGAAATTCACCGTTCGCGTACCGAACGAAAAAGACATTCCGACGGTAAAAGTGGAAGTGAAGTTTCCGCTGGATGCCGTATCTGTTTCCCGCTTCGAACCGAAGCCGGGCTGGAAATACGAATTGACCAAGGACGCCAGCGGGAAAATGACGGGCGTCATCTGGACCGCAACCGGCGAAGGCATTGGAGCGACGGAATTCGCCGAGTTCTACATGCAGGGCAAAGTAGCCGACAGCGCATCCGCGATTTCCTGGAAGGCGTACCAAACCTACAAGGACGGCAGCGTCGTCGAGTGGGTCGGCGCGCAAGGCTCCGACAAGCCGGCCTCCGTCACGAAGGTGAACCCGAAACCGGCCGGAGCGGCTGCCGATAGCCACGGCAATACGACCGCCGCTCCGGCAGCAGCCGCAGGCGGGCAGGACAGCCATGCGCAAGCAGGAGGAGCCGCGTCTTCCACGCCGCTGTACTTGTCCGTCGCGTCGCTTGCACTAGGCGTCGTTTCCTTGATCGTCGCGATTTCCGCGAGAAGCAAACGGAAGTAAATAAACAGGCACCGCACTCCGCCCCGCGAAACGAAGACTTTCAGACGAGTCCCGATTCGCATTGGCCGGATTGCCGCAAGCCGTCTTTGAGCCGCGCATTCGCCCGGCGAAGAGGCGGCTTTTGTATCGATACAGCCCTGGTTTCGTTTTTCATAAAATTGCCCGCAGCGGGGGATGATGGAACTGGAGTAACCTATTCCATTGCACAACCTGTGGGAGGAACGGAATACATGCTGCAAAGCCTTCGCAAAAGAAAAACAATGGTGCTGCTAGCCGCCTGCCTCATCGTAAGCCTGATGTTTTCCGCATATGCCCTTGCCTTCGGCCGTGGAGCCAAAGGTCCGGACGTATATGCCGTTCAGGGGATGCTGAAGTCGCTCGGCTATTTCCAGGGCACCATAACGGGATATTACGGCGCTGCGACGGAAACCGGCGTCAAGCGGTTTCAGAAAGCGTACGGCCTCCCGGTTACCGGAGCGGTCGACAATCAGACGCTGCAGTCGATTTTATGGGCATACGGCAACCTTAAGCTCCCGAAGCGGCCGACGCCAAGTCCGGGTCCCGCGCCGAATCCAGAGCCGACGCCAAGCCCGGGTCCGGCGCCGAATCCCGTGCCAACGCCAAGCCCCGGCCCCGCGCCGAACCCAGAGCCGACGCCAAGTCCGGGCCCCGCGCCGAACCCAGAGCCGACGCCAAGTCCGGGCCCCGCACCCAATCCAGCGCCATCTCCGGCTCCGGAGCAGTCGACGGATGAGCGGCAAATGATCGATCTTGTAAACGAAGCGCGCGCAAAGGCCGGACTGCGTCCGCTTGCCGCCGATGCGGAGCTTTCCAGAACGGCACGGCTGAAAAGCGCGGATATGGTCGACAACAACTATTTTTCGCATCAATCGCCGACCTACGGCTCTCCGTTCGATATGATGAAGCGGTTCGGAATCCGCTACAAGAAGGCTGGCGAGAATATCGCATGCAATCGGAGCGCGGAAGCGGCTCACCAGGCGCTGATGAATTCCTCCGGGCATCGCGCCAATCTTCTGAGCGGCCAATTTACGCATATCGGCATCGGGATCGTCGACGGCGGACCGTGCGGCCAAATGTACACGCAGCATTTTATCAGCAAATAAGGCGAGTATCCCGGCTTATATTACAGCCGGGATTTTTTTGAAATAAACGGGCAATACGCCGGATTTCATAATATTAAGAAAAACTTTAGAATTTAGAGTACGTGTTCCGAACCATTTTAGGTTATGCTAAGAAGTAAGCCTTTAAATGAAAAAGGCGCCATCTTATTTTGTCATTTGTTCATTATTCTTGTCACATTAGAGGGGAAGAGTTTAATGATAAACGATATGCTGCTTTCGATGATCGGACAATACGGCTATGCCGCTTTATTTTTCGCCCTGTGGCTTGGCATCGTGGGGATGCCGATTCCCGACGAAGGGATCGTGATGACCGGCGGCGCGATCGCCGCAAGCGGGCTGCTCCAGCCGATTCCCGCCTTTCTGCTCACGTATCTCGGCGTCGCTTCCGGATTGTCGCTCGGCTATGTGCTGGGCCGGTTTATCGGGACGCCCGTCATGGAGAAGCTGAAGCGGAAGAAGAACATGGTCAAGTACATTCAGCGATGCGAGCAGCTCGTCGGCAAGTACGGCAGCTTTGCTCTGGTCGTTAGCTATTTTTTCCCAGTTGTGCGGCATGTGATGCCGTACATCGTCGGAGTGAACAAAATGCGGTTCCGCACCTATGCGCTTTACTCTTACACGACGGGCTTCGTTTGGACGCTGCTGTTTTTCATTGCCGGCAGCTTGGCAGGCAGCCATGCGGCGGCCGTCGCCGACGTCGTGTACCGTTATGGGCTGAAGCTGCTGTGGCTTCCGGTGGCGGCCATCGTCATCTTCATCGTGTTGAAGCGATTTTCGGCCGTGAAGGCGGAAAGGAAACCGGCGGAATAAAATGCATAAGGCGTGTTGAAATGGGCATCCGTGACGGATGCCCATTTTTTATATACACCCCATCCATACAGCACCAAAGGCGCCGCCCTTTCATAAAATGTGTTGACTGTATCCCTAGACCTTGTATTGAAATAAAAACCCGGGCAAGGAGGGGTGACACTTGAAGGGCGAACATAAAAGCAAATTTCTACTGACCAACCGCGAACGCGAAGTTTTTGAGCTTTTGGTACAGGATAAAACGACAAAAGATATTGCACAGCAGTTGTTTATTAGCGAGAAAACTGTGCGTAATCATATCTCGAACGTGATGCAGAAGCTGAATGTGAAAGGCCGTTCGCAGGCGGTAGTAGAGCTTATCAAGCTTGGGGAGCTGCAGATCTGATCGGTTGATCGGAGAAGCGGATCCGGTTTGAGATTCAACCGCACCCAGCCTTCTTTATAAACTTTCCTTCCGAGGAAAGTTTACGAAGAAGGCTCTTTGGTTTCCGGGCACTTAGGATAATACGCTAAATATTTTGTTTTGTTGGATTATTCCGAAAACAATGCTATAATAAATTAAATTGGTGTATCTGAAAATCACATGTTGCAATGAGTATCGGTCTTCTGAAAGGTA
The DNA here is from genome assembly GCF_910593845.1 of Paenibacillus solanacearum. Taxonomy (GTDB): domain Bacteria; phylum Bacillota; class Bacilli; order Paenibacillales; family NBRC-103111; genus Paenibacillus_G; species Paenibacillus_G solanacearum. The sequence goes on from NZ_CAJVAS010000013.1 coordinate 26,628, forward strand.
CTTGTTGCAATATGTGATTTTTTTTTATCACGATATGCGGATAAGTACAAATGAAGGAGGGTTCTGTATGCAAACGGGTACGGTGAAATGGTTTCATACCGAAAAAGGGTACGGTTTTATAGAAGTGGACGGCGGCGCGAACGACATCTTCGTGCACTCCAGCGCGATTACGGGGGGCGGGTTTAGATCACTGGTTGAGGGGCAAAAGGTGCGATTTACCGTTGGGCAAAGCATTCGCGGTTCCCAAGCTGAAAATGTTGAAAAAGTATATTGAAGATGAATCCGATGTTTGCAAGCAATCCGTGGCTGGTGAACCAAGCGGATTTTGATAATGCCATGTTTTTGGAAATTCCGGTCACGGTGTGGAGAGACAATCGCTATATCGACTACGGAGGAATAATTATTAAACATAACGATGATGCCGTATGGATTGCCGGCGATTATTTTCTGAAAAAGGAATTCAGGTTTAAGATCAGGTCAGCGGACATTTCGAATCGATAAGAATAAGGATTACAGGGAGGTATCGTGAATGGCCGTATACCATTACAACGAAGTACCGAAAGAACTGCAGGTCAATCACTTGTACACCTTGCGACAAATTCGATTGTTTATGACCGCCAATAACAATTGCTTGTTTCTTCATAGGGACTTGAATGCGCTGGATGCCGAATCCAATAAAAAAGTAACCGTCGTTTCCAAAGACGAGTATTACATTCATCAATATGCCGACCGGTCATACTTGATCCCGTACGAGAAGAAAGTTATATATCATTTAAGCCAAGCGGATGATGGAACGCAAGGCGGCTTATCATAGCAGGAACACAGGATGGCTGATACCCGTCGCGGAAACAAACATCGCCCTGCAGTCATCAGCTCGTTCCCTCTTTGTTCGTAGAAGCGTTACGCGAACGAACATGGCGCCTTATCCGGAAAAATTCTCCGGATAAGGCGTTTTTCTTTCAGAAAGATTTTCCCAGATAATCATAATGCAAGATGCAGTTTGCTTTTCTCATAGGGGTGTGTTATCATGAAGTTAATCATATATTTGAAACCTGAATTCACATATTGCAAAGGGGATCATTTGTGCGATGGAGCCTTTTTCAATGTGTGAATTTTTTATTTGCTTCAAGGAATAAAAAGTACATGTTAAATAAACTTTGGAGGTAATACAATGCAAACAGGTACAGTAAAATGGTTTAATGCAGAGAAAGGCTTCGGTTTTATCGAAGTGGAAGGCGGCAATGACGTATTCGTTCACTTCAGCGCCATTACGGGTGACGGGTACAAATCGCTGGATGAAGGCCAACGCGTCGAATTTAACGTCGTGCAAGGCAACCGCGGACCGCAAGCGGAAAATGTAGTAAAACTGTAATAGCCCGAATCGAAACTGCCCTTAACAAATGTGTTGAGGGCAGTTTTTCTTTAAATCAAAGGAGGGGTTACGCGTGTATTTTCAGAAAAGATCGTCAGAGCCTGTCCCGGAGGAAAACACGATGATATGGTCATGCGCTCAAGAAGGCTGTAAGGGCTGGATGCGGGACAACTTTTCTTTCGAATGCGCGCCGACCTGCCGGCAGTGTCACTCCCCGATGGTTAGCAGCGTGAAGATGCTTCCTTTGCTGTCCAACCCGAATATCGACATGAAATCGCTAAAGAAAGGCGTGCAGATTTAGCAGCTTCAAATGAATCATACGCTTGCATTCATGAAACCGTCCTGGTCGCTTATGGATAACATCGGTTGTCAAGATTCGTTTTTTTCGCTATGATGAATACAACTACAAACCCGTGCGCAACTGGCGATAAAGGTGGAGCAACCACCGGGGAGCGTGCGGGGATATCGGCCGGTCGCCTGGGCAAAGTATTCGATTCTTCGGAACCGAATGCTTTTTTTTGTTTTCCAAACGACAGTTTGAACAAAAAAGAGGAGGCGTTCAGGATGGGATTGCGGATGAAAGGAAAAGAACTGGCCGATACGCTGGCGGCCGATATTGCGGGACAAGCGAAGGAATGGACAGCGAAAGGACATGAGCCGCGCATCGTGACGGTGCTCGTCAAGGGAGATCCCGCTTCGGCGTATTATGCGGAGGCGAAGCGGAAGGCGGCCGAACGGCTTGCGATCCGTTTTGAGCTGCACGCATTCGAGCCGGACGTACAGGAGTCTGCGCTGCTGCGGACGATCGCGCAGTGGAATGCGGACGGCACCGTTCACGGCATCATGGTGGAGCTGCCGCTGCCGCCACATCTCGATACGGCTCGCGTGACGGCGGCGATCGACCCGCGCAAAGACGCGGACGGCGTGACGCCGGCCAACAAGCTGGCGCTGTATTCCGGAGCGGACGGCATATTCCCGGCGACGCCGCTCGCCTGCATCCGGCTGCTGAAGCATTACGGCTATGAGCTGGCGGGGAAGCATGCCGTCATCGTCGGCCGCGGCGAGACGGTGGGAAGACCGCTGGCCCAGCTGCTGCTCCGGGAGCAAGCAACCGTGACGGTATGCCACTCGCGCACTCCGGATTTGGCGAGGCATATTCGGCAGGCGGATATTTTGTTTGCCGCTGCGGGGCGCAGGGCACTCGTGACGCCGGAGATGACGCATAGCGGCCTTGTCATTGTCGACGCCGGGATCAATGAAGGCGAAGACGGCCGCATCGCCGGCGATACGGCGCCGGAGACGATGGACGCGGTGGCGGCGATGAGTCCGGTGCCCGGAGGAGTAGGCGCTGTGACGACGATGATGCTGTTCCATAACTTGCTGCGCGGCATGGTGCTTCAGTTGGGTCCTGGCGCCAGCGAAACGGTCCGGATCGAGCATGAAGAGCGGCCTTTTGCTCAATCGCTTCGCGAATTTGTGACGGCCGCGGCTTCTTCTGCGCCGACGCCGGGTGGAGGCGGCGTCGCTGCCGTCGCCTGCGCGCTGGGTGCGGCTATGGGAGCGATGACCGCGAAGCTGTCCGTCGGGCCGAAATTCCGCGAATGGGAAGCGCGTATGGAGCAGGCGGCCCGCAGGCTCGATGCGATTGCTGCGGACTGCGAACGCATTGCAGCGGGAGACGCGGACTCGTTCCGCGAATATATGAAGGCGCTGAAATGGCCCAACGGGTCGCCGGAGGAGAAGGAGCGGCGCAAGCAGGCGATCGCGGCGGCCGCGACGCGGGCGACGGAGGTGCCGCTGGAATTGATTAGTCTTTGCGATGACACACTACAATGGATCGACGAGATGAAAGAAGGAGCCAATCCGAACGTGCTCTCCGATCTCGGCATTGGCGCTGTTCTTGCCGAAGCCGCCGCGCAATCCGCATGGCTGACCGTGCAGATCAACTTGCCCGCCATCCGTCATGTGCAGATGCGGCAGCGCTTCGCGGCCGAGGCGGAGGAGCGAATGAGTCTCATCTGCGAACGGAAAAAAGCCGTCCAGGCGATGGTTCATGGACGGCTCGAAGGAAATATGGATTAGAACGGATTACGCTGCCGGCTCAATGCAGGCGCCGGGGAACGTAAGCGGAACAGCGGCCTCTCGGGAGGGGAGGCCGCTGTTCGCCAAACGAAAACAGGCCGCATGGCGGGAATAGATTTACAGTTTCCGTCCGACAGGATATGATATAGGCAAAATACCCCGAAGGAGTGGCATACTTGCTCAGTTCCCACTTTCACGGCCAAAAGGTTTTACCGGCGATCCGGAAAATGAAGGACTTGGAGCATTTGATGTCGTCCAGCTTCACGACGCTCGTTCTTCTCGACAGCCACATCGCGCAACTGGCCAGTATCGGGCAGCTTGTAAGGAAGCACCGCAAACAGCTGCTGGTACATGTAGACTTGATCAACGGATTGAAGAATGACGATTACGCCATCGAATTTGTATGCCAGACGATGCGGCCCGCGGGTATCATCTCGACCCGTTCCAGCGCGGTGATGACGGCGAAGAAGCATAAAATTCTCGGCATTCAGCGGCACTTTCTGCTCGACTCGACCGCGCTGGAGATGACCTACAAGCTATCCGACAAAATCAAGCCGGATTTCATCGAAGTGATGCCCGGCATTATGCCCCATATTATCGCGGAAATGCGGAAGCGGATCGACATTCCGATTCTGGCGGGCGGACTGATCCGTACGCCGGGCGATGTCGATCTGGCGCTCGCTTCCGGGGCGGTCGCCGTGACCAGCTCCCTGAAGGAGCTGTGGAACGCATTCGCCGATGAAACGCCAAAGGCGCAGGATTAATCCTGCGCCTTTGGTTCGACTGCGTCATGAATCAGCGTATCAAGCAAACGGGTATGTGCCCCGGTCTCTTCTTCAGACCATCCGAAGCGTTTGGCCATGTAGGCAATGACTTGCGTCTTCCACTGCTTCGCCCAAGCGATATCGAAGTACACGGCGCCTGTGCGGCGAATGAAGAAGTCAGCCGGCGTTGCCGTCATTTCTTCCTCGATACCATACACCAGCGAAGCGAATACGTCGATCGGCAAGCCCGCTTGCTCGGCTTCTTGTTTGGCGTTCAGTCGGCCGTATACGAGGTCGATGTTGGAGCCGTAACGCTGCGTCAGCTTGGCCGCTTGCTCGCGGCTCAGCCCTTGACGCACGCCTTCTTCCGTCTTCGACTTCAAGTAAGCGGCAAGTCCTTGCGAACCGCCAACGTCGCCACCGGATAAACGTACTTTATCCGTCGTGCAGCCCGGATAAGAGCCTTTGCCTTCCTGCTGCAGCTGGTTTGCCACCATATCGACGATCCGTTCCGCCATTTTTCTGTAGCCGGTCAGCTTGCCGCCGGCAATCGTCATCAAGCCGGACTTCGCAAGGAAAATTTCGTCTTTCCGAGAAAGCTCGGAAGGGGATTTGCCGTCTTCGTGAATGAGCGGACGCAGGCCGGCCCAGCTCGACTCGACGTCTTTGTTCGTCAGCTTGATCGTCGGGAACATGAAGTTGGCGGCAGTGAGAATGTAATCGCGGTCAGCCACCGTCATGCGCGGGTGCACGATGTCGCTTTGATAGTTTGTATCGGTTGTGCCGACATACGTTTTGCCGTCGCGCGGAATCGCGAACACCATCCGGCCGTCCGGCGTATCGAAGTAGATCGCCTGCTTCAACGGGAAGCGGCTGCCATCGATAACCAGATGCACGCCTTTGGTCAAGTGCAGGCGTTTGCCGAACTTGGAGCCGTCCTTTTCGCGAATCGTGTCGGCCCAAGGACCTGCGGCATTCACGATTTTGTGAGCGTAGATCTCATAAGACTCGCCGCTCAGCTGATCGACGACGCGAACGCCTGTCAGCTTTCCGTTCTCGTATAGCAGCTCTTCCGCTTTCGCGTAGTTGACGGCAAGCGCACCGCGGTTTACCGCTGCTTTCATCGTCTCGATCGTCAGTCTGGCATCGTCCGTGCGGTACTCGACGTAATAGCCGCCGCCTTTCAGTTTGTCGGAGCGAAGAAGAGGCTCGCGGCGCAGCGTTTCTTCCTTGGACAGCATGATGCGGCGTTCGCCGCGTTTGACGCCTGCAAGCATATCATAAACGTACAGACCGACGGAGCTGGCAAGCTTGCCATACGTGCCTCCCTCGATGACCGGCAGCATCATCCATTCCGGCGTCGTGACATGCGGCGCGTTTTCGTATACGATAGCGCGTTCTTTACCGACCTCTGCCACGATCTTGAATTCCAGCTGCTTCAGGTAACGCAACCCGCCGTGAATCAGCTTGGTGGAACGGCTCGACGTGCCGGCGGCGAAATCCTGCATCTCGATCAGGCCGATGTTCATTCCGCGAGTGCGGGCGTCAAGCGCGATCCCTGCGCCGGTAATGCCGCCCCCGATGACCAGCAAGTCGAGAGGCTTAGCCGCCATTTGCTCCAGCAGTTGGCTTCTTCGTTCACTGGAAAAGTTGATTGCGTTTGTCATAGTAAGATCTCCCTTTTCTGTAGTCTGCCTCAAAGACATAAAAAAAAGAGAAGACGCGGAACAAAGCTCCGGCATAGCAATGCCGAGAGGTTGTATCGCGGTCTTCTCTGGTTCTCTGACCTTGATTAACTTGTTGCACCCATCATAGCACGAAAGCAGAAGGGAAGCAACCATTTTTCATCGCTTTTTCATTGCTTTCAAACGGCCATTGACAGCGAAAAAGCGCGTATGTTAGATTGCGAGTGCAAGCACATCGGAATTATTCATTCGTTCGATTGGGGAGGAAAAGCTGTGACGAAGTCAGGATACATCTTATCTTTGGATCAGGGAACGACGAGCTGCCGCGCCATATTGTTCGATCGTGAAGGCGCTATCATTCATACGGCGCAGCAGGAGTTTCGGCAAATTTTTCCGGAGCCCGGCTGGGTGGAGCATGATGCGGACGAAATTTGGCAGGTTCAGCTGCAAGTGATGAAACAGGTCGCCGCGCAAGTCCCTGCAGGATCGATCGCCGCGATCGGCATAACGAACCAGCGGGAAACGACGGTCGTATGGGACCGCGTAACCGGGAAGCCGCTGCACAACGCCATCGTTTGGCAGTGCCGCCGGACGAGCGCGCTGTGCCATACATTAAAGGAACAAGGCCTTGAGCCTATGATTAAACAAAAAACCGGTCTCGTGCTGGACCCGTACTTTTCCGGAACAAAGCTGAAATGGCTGCTCGATACGTTTCCGCATATTCGCGAGAAGGCGGACAAGGGAGAGGCGCTGTTCGGAACGATCGACTCGTGGCTGATCTGGAATCTGACCGAAGGAAAAGTGCACGCCACCGACGTGTCGAACGCCTCGCGCACGATGCTGCTCAACATTCATACGCTGCAGTGGGATGAGGACATATTAGTGAAGTTTGGCATTCCGGCGGCGATGCTGCCGGAAGTACGGCCATCCAGCGGGTTGTACGGGCATACGGCGCTGCTCGATCCGCAGATTCCGGTACCGATTGCCGGTGCGGCGGGAGACCAGCAGGCGGCGTTGTTCGGCCAAGGCTGCTTCCGCGAAGGCATGGCGAAGAACACGTACGGCACGGGCTGCTTTATTCTGAACAACACCGGCGACAAGCCGGTGCTCTCGAAGAACGGGCTGCTCACGACGGTTGCATGGCAAATCGGCGATCGCGTGGATTACGCGCTAGAGGGCAGCGTATTTATCGCCGGCGCCGTGATCCAATGGCTCCGGGACGGTCTCGGCCTCATCGGCGACGCCGCGGAAACCGAAGCGCTCGCGCGTTCGGTCGACGATACGGAAGGCGTCTACTTTGTTCCCGCGTTCGCCGGTCTCGGCACGCCGTACTGGGAGCCGGACGCCAGAGGCATGATTACCGGGCTGACCCGTGCTTCGGGCAAAGCCCATCTGGTGCGCGCCGCGCTCGAAGCGATCGCCTACCAGAGTCGCGACGTGCTCGAAGTGATGCAGCAGGAAACGGGCGTGCGGCTCAGCGAGCTGCGCGTAGACGGCGGCGCCGTCCGCAACGAATTTCTCATGCAGTTTCAGGCTGATATGATGAGTGTTTCGGTCGTTCGGCCGAAGGTGACCGAATCGACCGCTCTCGGCGCGGCGTTTCTGGCCGGCCTGGCAGTCGGCTTCTGGAGCGGGCTGTCCGAGCTGGAGCAGCTCAAAGGGCTCGACCGGGTATTCCAGCCGGAGCAGGGCGAGGCGTACAGCGAAGCCAAATACGCCGGTTGGCGGCGGGCATTGTCATACCAATTAAGCAGGCGGGAAATCTAATACATTTTGCAAAAAAACTTGATGTGCGCATCTGGCCGATACTGCGGGTCCATCCGTAAGCATCGGCTTTTTTTACCCCCGAAGCCGTATCCCCCTCAGGCCAGCTTACTATTTATAGCATCCTTACCATAAGCTGTGGTGCGCTGCGCAAAAGTTTAATTGGTCCTTCATCTGCGCTATAATCAGCTATGGAGCACGTTGATTCCATGGACCGACAAAGTGCGTCCGAACCGACATGTCAAATTCGATATAATCAAAAAATGGACCAAAATCTCCCAATATCCTGAATGTTTCGGTACTTTTCGGTGTATAATGGAATTATATGAACCTATTTATAGTAAAATACTATAACGCTTAACTTCCCAAGTGAGCCAAGGAGGAATATGGTTATGGATCAAATCTCTTCTCTGTCGGAACTGCTGGCGGAGCAGAAAACATCGTCTTACATCGAAATCCCAGGAGTCGCTTCCCGAACGTTCGGCCAAAAAACATTATCCACAACATTGCCGATGAGCAAGCTGTTTGCCATTTATGAGGTCGATCTGGAGGTTCAGCGTGCGATCGTCCCGCAAAACTTGTCCAAGATGATGGATTACATCATGCTGTACCTGGATCATGGGCAAGGCATTTATTTCCCGGGCATCATCTTGTCTGCGCGCGGGGCGGGCGAATATGACGAAGAGGCGAAGATGTACCGTCTGCAGGCGATCGAGAAGCTGTACATCGTCGATGGGCAGCATCGTCTCGCCGCATTCCGCCGACTGATGGAAACGCTGCAAAGCGCGATGGCGCGCGCCAAGGACCGCCGGGAATACGACCGGATGGAAGAAATTTCAGCCAAGCTGAGCAAGCTGTATGCGTTCCCGATGTCCACGATGATTTATCTTGACATCAATGCGAGGCAGGAGCGCCAGCTGTTCTCCGATATCAACAAGCTGCCGCGCAAGATCGGGGGCAACCTGGCGGTGCTTCGCGAGCAGCGCCGATTCTACCATGTGCTGGCCACGCGCCTTGCGCTCGATGCGCCGGTGATGAAGCAGCTGCCGGTCGACATGTTTACCGAACGGGGCAAAGGACCGGAATACTTGTTCTCGTATCATTTGCTGATCGAGATCATGACGGGGCTGTTCGAAGGCCGCTTGAAGTCGGCTGCGCGCAACAACGGGTATTACTTCGAAGATGCGGAAGTGGAGGAGCATTTGAAGCTGGCCTCCTTCTATTTCGAGCATCTGCTTAAATATTTGCCGGACCCGGCCAAAGGCGAGCTTTGCTGGACGGAAAACATACAGATCGCGCTGTCCATGTTCTTCCACGGCGAAGTGACCAAAACCGGCACATTCAACAAATATGCGCTGCAATACGTTGCCAAAATATTGCCTCACATCGATTGGAACGCCATTTATACGGGGGATGAAAAGGACCGGCTGCCCCGTCGCTCCCGCATCATGAAGGCATATCAGTTTATAAAGGAATTTTACGAGGAGCATCACCTGTTCCTGATCCGGGAAGACGATATCCTCGATGAAGAGACGACAGGCACGAAGGAGGACGCGAGCTGATGGAAGGCTTGAATCTCAAAATGACGATCCACCCTTTTTGCGGAAAATACGGTTTGGCTACCGTTCCGATTCAGGTGCAGGATTTGCTCAACTACACGATGATCGATCCGATGGTGCAGCGGAAGCTTAGCTCCGGCCAGCGGCGGAAAATCGCCAACTACTTGCAGGAGCGCGAGCTTGATCGCGTCTTCTTCGGGCCGGTCACGCTCAGCTTGCGCGACGTCAGCAGCCTGGCGAAAACCGAGAACGGGCTGTTTCTGCGCCCCGGTTCCAAAATCAGCATTTTGGACGGCCAGCATCGCATTCTCGCGCTCGGTTACGTCAACGATCAAATCTCGAAAGAGGCGCGCAGCCTGGAGAAGAAGCTGGCCGCCGCCAAAATCAAGCAGCGCAAAATGCCGGATGACGCCGGAGCGAAGGAAGAGCTTGAGCAGCTGCAAGGTCAAGTGGAGCAGCTTGAGCGTCGCCGCCTGGAATTGATGGAGAGCGAGCTGGCTGCGCAAATTTACATCGGCTTGAGCGAGGAAGAGGAGAAGCAGCTGTTCGGGGACATCAATTCCAAAGTGCAGCTGGTCAGCAAGGAGCTCGGCCATTCGTTCGACTCGATCGATCCGCTTAATCTCGTCATTCAGCAGGTGTCCGACCACAACGTCTTCTTGAAGGCGGCGGGTGTCGAGCGCCGGGCGAATTTGACGGCATACAATAAAAACTTTACGTCCTTCAGCTGGCTGTACTCGACGGCGGTGATGCTGTTTACCGGCAAAATGCAGTCATCGTATGAGCTGGCTCGCAAAATCAAAAACGATCCGTCTACGTTTATCGAGATTTTGCACCAGTTCTACAGCACGCTGCTGCCGCTGATGCCGGAACAGCCGGGACTGCCGCAGTACAGCTCGTCGGCCCGCGCCATGCAGGAAAGCATTGCGCTGTATGCGCACCGTCACCTGTTCGTGGACGGTAAATATGTGAAAAACTGGACGTCCTGCCTGAGCATATTCGAAGGCTTTGACTGGTCGCACGATAATGAGCAGTTGATCGAACGGTTCGGGTCGCTGGACAACGGCAAGCTGAATCTGATTCACGAAAAGTCGCTGCGCAAGCACGGCAAGCTCGTACGGATGTTCCAGGAAATGCACGGCGATCCGGTGGAAGACAGCGAAGCGACGGCGTAAGCCGGATGGCGCTGTGACCGGGCCGAGGACTGCGATGCAAAAGAACGCGCAGAACGCACGCCTCGCAGTCCGGCGTCATCTAAAAAGCTCCGCACCGTCATCGATTCGATGGCGGGGCGGAGCTTTTTGCTTGAATCTGCCGCATGGCTTGATAGCAGCCGGGCAGCCGTGGATGGTGTGCCGGCTCAGCCCGGCTCCGTCAATTTGCCGACCACCATTAGCGCCGCTCCGGTGGCTACGGCCTCCTCGCCAAGCGAGCCTTGGCTGAACACGACCTGATATTTGGGATAATAATACGCCCGCTGAATTGCGATACGGGTGGCGATATGGAAGAAGCCGGAATGGCTGCTGATCAGGGAGCCGCCAAGAATGACCTTCTCCGGATGCAATATGTTGAGCAGGTTGGACAGCCCGATCCCGAAGTAGGTAGCCGCTTGCGTGAACAGCTCGACCGTAAGCGGATCGGTTTCCCGAAGCGCCTGCTGCAGATGCGCGAACTGAATTTTGTCGGGATCGCTTTCCATGCGGAGAAGGAGGCTATCCCGGCCCTGCTTCAGCCGTGAGCGCGCTTGCAGCTCCAGCGCATGGATGGAAGCGTACGACTCGAGCGAGCCGAAATTGCCTTGGTCGAGCAGACGAGGCCCGTCCGTCTGGATAATCATCTGGCCGATCGATCCTTCCATATCGACCGCGCCGTACACGACCTTGCCTCCGGACATCATCGCCGAACGCAGGCCGACACCGGCGTGCACGTACAGCAGATGCCGGTAATCCCGGTCCCGGTCCATCCACGATTCGCCGAGAAGCGCCGCGTTCGCGCCATTATCGAGCATCACGGGAAAGCCGAGCCGTTCCTCCAGCATAGCTTGGATCGGAAGGTTCCCCCAGCCCGACGACGGGAAGTACAGCGGGTCGAGCAGCACGCCGGTTTCCCGGTCGAGCGGTCCGACGGCGCCGATTCCCATGCCGAGCACGGAGCTGGGCGCAAGGCTTAGGTTCGACAGCATAGCCGAAGCGGCTTCTGCAATTTGTTCCAGCAGCACGGGCGGAGTCAACCGCTCCGTCATATGCCAGTGCCTGGAAGATAGCCGCTTCAGCGTCAGGTCGAACAAGCTCAAGCGGGTGTGCATGCGCGAAATGTCGAGACCGAATGCATAAGCGTATCCGGGGTTGGTTTCATACAGAATCGGCCGCCGGCCGCCGGTCGATTCGCCGAAGCCTGCTTCCTTGATGATCCCGTACGCGGTCAATTCCTCTAACGCGCGGGTTAGGGTGCTGCCGGTCAGGCCGCTTCGTTCGAGCAGCTCGATCTTCGATACGGTGCCCGCCCTTCGGATAATTTCAAACAGTTCCTTCTGCTTGCGGCCCGCAAGCCTTGATTCGATAGGCAATTGCTCCATGACGCATCTCCGTCCTTGGAAGATTCCGGAATGTCTAAGCTTAATTTACTCTATCGCTTGCCGCATTGTCCACCTTTGCGGGCCGCGCGGTTGAAGCCAATATTATGTTGACGCAGAGGAAGAGGTGCTCTTTCGCGCGGAAATCTGGTAAAATAGGGCTTAACATTACGTGTTACGCCCGCAAGGTATGGTGACACAGCTTGGTTTTGATGCAGAAAGGAAGAGTCGGACATGTCGGAATGGTATGAAAAAAGCTTTGGAAACGATTATTTGCTTGTATATAAGCATCGCGATTTGCAGGGGGCGTATGAGGAAGTGCGCAGCATGATGGAGTGGCTGGAGCTGCCGGAAGGCGCCGAAGTGCTCGATTTATGCTGCGGCATGGGGCGCCATTCGATGGCGCTGAACAGCTTCGGATTCAAGGTGACCGGTGTCGATTTGTCCGAGGTGCTCCTCGCTGAGGCAAGGAGGCTGGATTCGGCGGAGGAAGTGAACTGGGTTCGCGGCGATATGAGGGACGTGCCGCTGAGCGGGCCGTTCGCGGCCGTCGTCAATTTGTTCACCTCCTTCGGCTATTTCGACGACGATGCGGATAACGAACAGGTGCTTCGGGAGATGCACCGGCTGCTCGAGCCGGGAGGACGGTTTATTATCGATTATCTGAACCCGGAATATGTGAAAGCGAACGTCGTTCCGCACTCGGAGCGAACGGACGGAATGCTGCGGATCGTGGAAGACCGGCGCATCGAGGATGGCTTTGTGCGCAAAACAATCGTACTGCAAGAGGATGGAAGGAAGGACCGCGTATACGACGAGCAGGTGAAGCTGCTCGGCCGGGAATGGTTCGAGACGCATCTGAAGAAGTCGGGACTTGCGGTCGATGCCATATACGGCGGCTATGGCGCTTCGCCGTACGAGCCTGCGGCGTCGAAGCGGCTCATCTTCGTCGGACGGAGGGAATCGTAATGCCCGGACACGTCTCTACTGCTTCCGTCGTCAAGCGGCACGGGGATATCGTGCAGGTCAAGGTGCCGCTGCCGTTTCCGCTGCGTTGGGTGAACAGCTATCTCATTCCCGGCCGCAGCGGCTGGACGCTGATAGACCCGGGGCTTCGGACAGAAGCCGCCGAAGCTGTGTGGGATGCGGCGCTCGCTGAGCTTGGTATTGTCTGTAGCCAGATCGAGCGCATCGTGCTCACCCACCATCATCCCGATCATTACGGGCTGACAGGGTGGTTTCAGCAGCGCTCGGGCGCGCCCGTCCTGTTGTCGCGGACGGGACTGGAGCAAGCCCGCTGCTTGTGGGGCGCCGGGCAGCCGATGACGGAGCAGCTGCTTGCACTGTTCCGCGAGCACGGCTTGCCACCGGAGCTCTGCGAGCCGATGCGGGAACACATGGACGGCTTCGTTCCGTCCGTGTCGCCGCAGCCGGATGTCACCGTCCTGGAGGCGGGCGATCCCGTGCTTCTGGGCGACGACGCGTACGTGCCGATCCTGACCCCCGGCCATGCGGCGGGGCATCTGTGCTTTTACCGGGCGGAGACGGGGGTGTTGTTTTGCGGCGATCACGTGCTGCCGCAAATATCGCCGAACGTCAGCTATTTGCCCGGCGGCATCGATGAGAATCCGCTGGCCAGCTACTTGCGCAGCCTTCGGGAGATCGGCGCGCTCGAGGTGCGGATCGCCTTCCCGGGACATCGAGAGCCGTTCCCGCACGTAGCTCAGCGCGCGCAGGAGCTGATCGGCCACCACGAGGAGCGGCTCGAAGGCATGCGCCGGCTGTTGGATCAGCCGAAAACAGCCTACGAAGTATGCCGCCTGACGTTTGGCGACCGGCTCAGCCTGCACCAGCTCCGGTTCGCACTGTCCGAGACGATCGCGCATCTCATATGGCTGCGGGATGCGGGGCAAGCGGAACAGGTCTACGACGGCGACGTCGTTTATTATAAGCAATAAGCGCGAAGCGACAGACAGAATAAGTGGGAATCCATAGACAGAAGCAAGTGATGGCGGTCCGTCTCACATCCCTTCGAGGGAGCGGGAGCGGGAGCGGGCCGTTTTTGTGCTGCAGTCGTTTGAGGGAGGCGGCAGCGCAAAAAACGGCTTGGCGCTTCAGGCAGCCTTCGTCTACGTTCGTGTTCATGAATGGCTTTTGCGGCAGCGCGCCGAGCTTGGCCAGGCAGCATGGGGCAAGCACTGCTTTCCCGCTGCGGCTGTCCGTGCTCTCATGCGTTGAAGCGCGGGAGGAGGCTCCCGTATCCTTTCACAAAGCACCCGGCGCATAGAATGACCCCAATATGGGAAAAATTGACGGACGATGCGATGAATGAAGAGAGGAGAGGTGCGGGTGAAACGCTGTTTCCGCTTTATACGCTGCGGGCGCATATCGTCGATGTTGCTGCTCGCAGCCTCGACGCAGCTAGCCGGCTGCGCTTCATACGATGGGGGCATGCCTCGCGCCATGTCGGAGGAGAGCGGTGTGATGACGGTCGTAGGCGTCGATGCGGGAGCCGGTGGGATGCACATGACGGCGGCGGAGACGCTCCCCGCTGGTTCGGCTGACCGGCTGCAAGCGTACGGAACGCCATCCGTCCGCACGCAGTCATTCGTTTCTTTGGCCGACGCGATATGGCAGTGGGAACGGAAAGGCGCGCCGCAGCTTATCGTGATCGGCGAAGAATGGATACGCCTGCACGGCTTCGCATCCGCATGGGCGAATCAGATCGCCCGCCTCGGCTTCAAGGACGGGCGGAAGCCGCTCCTGGCGGTCACGGAAGGCGCGGCGGAGCATCTCGTCCGCAGCGGAGCCGCCGCCCACAGCAGCGCGGTGCTGCTGCGTCAGGCGGACTGGACGGCGAGCCCGCTGCGTTCGAGGTCGGCGAGCTACGAAGAGGACCTGGTCCTCCCGTATTTGCCGATATCGCGGGGGCTTGGCGGCGAAGCCGCTGCCACGGTACAGGCTGCGCTGTTCAAGAAAGGACAGCTTGCAGGCATGCTGTCCCCGCAGCAGAGCGCGATGCTCTCCTGCCTGCGCGGCGTCGCGAACCTGCCCGCGCTGTCATGGTCGACTTCTGCGGCGAACAACGGAACGGCCGAGCTGAAGCGCGTGTCGTGTCGGTCCGACGTGCGGGGCAATGGCAGCCTGAGCAGCCCTGTCGTCAGGATCGATGTTGCAGTCCGAGGAGAAAGCGTCACCTCCAGACCGGCATCCGCCGCGCAGATCGAGAGCGCCGCCCGAGCGCTCGAAGCCTCGTTTGCCGCACTCGTTCGCGAATTGCAGGAACGCCGCGTCGATCCGCTACACGCTGGCGATTCGTTCCGCCGGCAGTATGCCGGCGTATGGTCGCCTGATCGATGGCGGGACGCCTTAGCCCGAGCCGACGTGAGGCTGACGGTCAAACTGAATCCGATTGGAGGAACAATTCCATGAACCGTAAGGTAGCCCTATGGAACAGTCGAAAGTGGACGAAGACGGCGCGCTGTTGTTTCGTGCTGACGATTGCCGCGTCCTTGCTCGCCGGCTGCGGCAAGCCGCAGGCAGCGCCCGGCAATAACACGGGAGCGGCGGGGGGCACTGCGCAAGCTCCCAATCAAGGCGGGAACAAGGAGCAGCCCGGCGCGGCGCCGAAGCTGACCCCGATCGCTTATTCCGACGCCGACAAGCAGATCTTGACAACGACGGCCCAGTCATCCGGGGTGAAGACGGTCTATATTCCGCAGCAGGGGGCGACGGACGACAAGCTGGACGTTGTGCGCGGGACCGCCAAGCAGATGACGCTGCAGTTTTTGAAGATGGCCATCGTCGAATCGTCGGAGCAGCTGGTCCCTGTCGGGAAAGTGACGGACCAGTCGGACGCCAAGCTGAAGAGCGGGACGGGCCAATGGATGAGCGTGAACGGCCAGCCGATACTTTTCGTCAAGCTGGGCGATACGTTCCTCTCGATCAGCTCGGCCAAAGCCGTCTCGAAGCCGGAGCTGGAGGCGATCGCCGATACGCTGACGCCGCTCAAGTAACCGCGCTCTGACCCGCAGGCGCGAGGCTCGACCGACCGCCGCGCCGTCGCGCGCGACTTCAAGATCCGCGCAAAAGAAGCCTTCACCGCCGGTAGACCGGGGTGAAGGCTTCTTGATTGTATTCGCGCTTCGCATTGCTTCAGCTCTCGCTTTGTTCCCGCTCTTCCTGCTTGCGGTGCGCAATCCGGGAGCTGGCCGCCGCCGCAATAGCGCCGACGATGTCGTCAAGAAACGTATGCTTGCGCTCTCCGGTTTTATCGTTCAGCATTTTGAGAATGCCGGGCTTCATTTTATCGACATAGCCGAAGTTGGTCAATCCAATGCTGCCGTAGACGTTCACAATGGACAGCGCCAATATTTCGTCGCAGCCGTACAGTCCTTCGTCGTTCTCGATCATTTCCTGCAGCGGAGAGAGCAGCTTCCCTTCCTCAGCCAAAATATCAAGCTGAATTCCGGTAAGGATGGCGTTTTGCACCTCCCGTTTGGTCAGCACCTGCTCCACGCTCTGCACGCAATCTTCCATCGTCAGCGTCCGGAAATAATCCTTCTGCAGGAAGTAGGTCAGCTCGGCGATGTCTTCGATGCGAACCCCGCGGCCGAGCAGCCACTGTCTGGAAGCCTCGGCTACTTTTTTACTGTTCAGGCTATACGTCATAGGAAAGGCCTCCCGTCTTATTCGGTATTGGCATAAAAATGAAAGTGGTTTTTCCCTTGCAGCTTCGATACGTACATGGCGGCGTCCGCGTTCTGCAGCAGCGCCTCGCTGTCGTCGCCGTGCTCCGGGAAGCAGGCGGCCCCGATGGAGCAGGTCAGCGATATTTTTCGCCCGCTCAAGTCGAACGGCTGGCTTAGCGTATGAGTGACACGGCGCGCGATGCCGGCGATATCCTCCGGCAGCAGGAACTGCTGGAGCAGGAGCACGAACTCGTCTCCGCCCATGCGGCACACCGTGTCCGGATCGCGGATGGAGTGGGATAGGCGGGAGGCGACCTTCGTAAGCAGTTCGTCGCCGGTCGCATGACCGTACGTATCGTTGATAAGTTTGAAGTCGTCTATATCCAAATACATGACGGCGAGCTTGTGCTGGTATCGCTTGGCGGTGTGCAGCGTCTGCGAGATCCGGTCCTGAAACAGCCGCCGGTTCGGAAGCCCGGTCAGCGGATCGTAGTAGGCGAGCCGGGACAATCGGTCTTCCATTTGCTTGTATGGCGTAATGTCCTTGCCCGATAAGGCGGTCCGCTTGCGCCCGTCGGGTGCGCGGAAGGCATATCCGCTGCCTTCCAGCCAAATGCAGGAGCCGTTCGGCAGTACAACCCGGAATGCCGAGCGAAACGGCACGTACTGGGTGAACAGCCGGTCGCAGGCTGCGCGTATTTCGGGTGAATCGCTTTCGTATACCGTCTCGTACAGGCCGGTGCCGGCGCAGGACGCAGGAGAGACGCATACCGGAATGCCGGAGGCGCCGAATATCCATAGCCAATCCGGAGATTGCAGTACCGCTGCCCGCAGCAGTTCGTCGGGAAATTCGGAAAGATGGTCATCCATGCGTCAGAATCACCTCTTTTTGGAAGAAGACACCTTTATTATAGGCTTCCGGTACCGGCGAAATCAAGGATCATCCGAGCCTAAAGCACTAAAACGAGCGCTGGGAAAATGCGGACAAATTGTTGTCATAAACTTGTGTCCGGGCCGTATACATAAAGTAAAACGG
Organism: Paenibacillus solanacearum; assembly: GCF_910593845.1. Classification (GTDB taxonomy): domain Bacteria; phylum Bacillota; class Bacilli; order Paenibacillales; family NBRC-103111; genus Paenibacillus_G; species Paenibacillus_G solanacearum. Next base: position 44,153 of record NZ_CAJVAS010000013.1, read on the forward strand.
ACGAGTTGCAACGGGCGCAGGTCATGCCGTAAACGCCGCCGCGTTGACAACAGCACAAGGAGGAAAAGCAATGAAATCGTATCAATGGACAAGGTTGGCCGCTGTAACCGGAATTGGCGTAATGTTGGTGACGTCCGGCTGCTCGGTGTTGAAGCCGAAGGAACAATCTCAGCCGATTGATCCTCCGCAGGCCGGGGCCGATGCCGCCGCAACCAGTGCGAAAGCTGGCGGTGTTATGATTGCCAACCCGATGCAGGTTACCGTCTATGCCAAAGACGAGAAAGGATTTGTCGCTCCGATCGCCATCCAGGTGGAAAAGACGGAAAGCACGGCGAAGCGAGCGCTAGAGTATATGGTCGAGGGCGGACCATCCCAAGGGCAGCTGCCGGCGGGCTTCATCAGTCTTTTGCCGAAGGGCACGCAGGTCAAAGGAATTAATATCAATCAAAAGCTTGCTATAGTTGATTTCTCCAAATCGTTCACGGATTATAACCTGCAGGATGAACGGAAAATACTGGAGGCCGTGACTTGGACGCTGACCAGCTTTCCGACCGTAGAGAAAGTGCAAATCCGGGTGGAGGGCAAAGAACTGAAAGAGATGCCGGTCGGCGGTACGCCGCTGGACGAACCGTTAAGCCGGCAGATGGGCATCAATCTCGAGAAGCCGGAAAGCGTCGAATTCGGCCAGTCCACCCCGGTTACGCTGTATTTCCTGAATCAGAATCAGGCCGATTATAAATATTATGTCCCGGTCACGCGGCTGATCCAGCGGACGGACAATGTTGCGGAAGCGGTCATCAAGCAGCTGATCGAGGGTCCGGACGCCAAGAAGGGGCTGGCTGCCGTCATGACGCCGGGAGCCGAGCTGCTCAAAGTAAGCAAGGCGGATGATGTCATTACTGTCAATTTCTCCGACAAGGTACTCGGACCGGATAAGAAGGCGCCGGCCGAAGCGCTCAAGGCGGTCGTTCTTTCCTTAACGGAAAATGCAGGCGCCTCGTCCAAAGTGCAAATCTTGGTGAACGGCGATGCCAAAGTGAGCGCAAGCGATAACCAGAGCTATGCCAAGCCGGTGATGCGTCCGGCTACGTTCAACCAGGTCAAATTGTAATATAGCCCGGACCGCAGCGACAGGGTCCGAGCGATACAGCGACGCCCTCTCCTAGACTGCCGATGCGTTCCATTGGCGCTGCGGGAAGGGCGTTTTTGACGTGATCTTTGGCGGAGCCGGCAGGGCTTTCGTACCGTTTGGTTTTCGATAGTCGCTCTGGTACAATGAAAGTCGGAAAGTAAAGGAGGTTGCGATCGAACCGATGAGAAACGATGGAAGAGCGGCCAATCAGGCGCGTCCCGTGAAAATTACGACGAATTACAACAAGCACGCGGAAGGTTCCGTGCTGATCGAAGTAGGCGATACGAAAGTGATCTGCACCGCTACGGTGGAAGACCGGGTGCCTCCGTTCATGAAGGGGCAGGGGAAGGGCTGGATCACGGCTGAATATTCCATGCTTCCGCGGGCGACTGCCGTACGCAATCAGCGCGAGTCGGCCAAAGGGAAGCTGGGCGGCAGAACGATGGAGATTCAGCGTCTGATCGGGCGGGCGCTGCGTTCCGTAGTCCATCTGGAAGCGCTCGGCGAGCGTTCCGTCACGCTGGACTGCGACGTTATTCAGGCAGATGGAGGAACGAGAACGACTTCGATTACCGGAGCCTTCGTCGCCATGGCGATCGCCATCGACAAGCTGGCGCGCGACAAGCATTTATCCCGTTATCCGATTACCGATTTCTTAGGCTCGATTTCCGTAGGTATTATTCAAAATAAGGCGCTGCTGGATTTGAATTACGAGGAAGATTCCAAAGCGATGGTCGATATGAACGTGGTCATGACGGGCGCCGGCAAATTCGTCGAAGTGCAGGGGACCGGTGAGGAAGCGCCGTTCTCCCGGCAGGAGCTGGATGAGCTGCTGGCGCTGGCCGAGTCAGGCATCGCTTCGATGATTGCCGAACAGGAGCAGGCGCTCGGACCGATCGCCGACCGCATCAGGGGGGCTGCCGGTGCTGCCGCTCGGATCTGAAATCATCATCGCTACGCGGAATAAGGGGAAAATGAAAGAATTTGAACCGATGTTCCTGCAGCAGGGGATTACCGTCCGCAGCCTGCTCGATTATCCGGAGCTTCCGGACATCGTCGAAGACGGGGACACATTCGCTGCCAATGCGCTCATTAAGGCGCGCGCGGTCGCCCTCCGGTTCGGCGTTCCCGCGGTCGCCGACGATTCCGGCTTGTGCGTGGACCGGCTTGGCGGTGATCCAGGCGTCTATTCCGCCCGTTATGCCGGAGAGCCTTCCGACGACGCGGCCAACAACCGGAAGCTGCTCGCGGAGCTGGCCAAGCTGGACGGAGCCGATTCGCCGGCAGGGCCGACGCAGCTGAGCCCAGCACGGTTCGTGTGCGCGATTGCGCTGGTCGACCGAACAGGGCGTCCCGTCGCAGAGGTCGAAGGCTCCTGCGAAGGCGTCATTATCGGCGAGCCGCGCGGGGAGCACGGGTTCGGCTACGATCCGCTCTTTTACATACCCGAGCAAGGGCGCACGATGGCGGAGCTGACAGTGAGCGAGAAGAACGGGCTCAGTCACCGCGCGCAGGCGCTCGGCAAATTGTGGGAAACGCTGTCCAGGTAAACCGGAGAGCACCGCAAGCAAGACGGGACGTCATACGGAAATGCTTGTTTCCGCATGACGTCCCGTCTTGCTTCATTGTAAGGCGCGCATTCCCGGCGCGTGCTCGGCCACAGGGCGGCGGTCGAACGCTGCGCGGAACTGCCGTCTTACCGTATGGCGACCTTGTATTTGCGAAGCCACGTGTCTACTTGCGCCAGGTAGGCGAACAGCTGCGGGCCGGTCATCAGCTGTCCGAACCAGGGCAGATTGAATTGGCCGTTGTCGTCTTCGGCCAGCGCCCTGATTTTGGCCGTATCGATAAATTGCAGCAGCGGCGACGAGCTGTCGTTCAAGATGTCGAGCACCCAGGAGCGAACGGCCGCCAAGTAATTCGGATTGTGCGTTTTCGGATATGGGCTTTTTTTGCGCGTAAGCACGTCTTCGGGCAACACGCCGCGGAGCGCTTTGCGCAAAATGCCTTTCTCCCGGTCGCCGGAGGTTTTCACTTCCCACGGAATGTTCCAGACATATTCGACGAGCCGGTGGTCGCAGAACGGCACGCGAACCTCCAGCCCGACGGCCATGCTCATGCGGTCCTTGCGGTCGAGCAGCGTCGGCATGAACCGCGATATGTTGAGATACGACATTTCGCGCATCCGGTTTTGCTGCTGATTTTCTCCGGCCAGCCGCGGCACTTCCGACAGCGCCTGGCGGTAACGCTCCTGCACGTACTGCTCCGGCTTCACCCAGTCGACGAACTCGGGGGACAGCAGGCCGACGCGGTCGCGGGTCGCCAGCGCCCACGGGAACGTACCCGCGTTCAGCGACTCTTCCCGGTGAAACCAGGGATAGCCGCCGAATATTTCGTCCGCGGCTTCGCCGGATACGGCGACCGTTGCATGCTTCTTGATTTCGCGGCAGAACAAGTAGAGCGAGCCGTCGACGTCCGCCATGCCGGGCATGTCGCGCGCGTACACGACCGTTTTCAACGCTTCGACGAGCTCCGGCGTATCGAACTCGAAGGCGTGGTGCTCGGTGCCGAGAAACTCGGTCATCCGCTTGATCCAAGGCGCATCCGAATTCGGCTGGAAGACGTTCGCTTTGAAATGCTTGTCGTTGTCGACGTAATCGATCGAGAACGTGTGGAGCGTATCCATGCCCGCTTCATTGTAGTAGTTGGCGGCAAACGCCGTCAGGGCGCTGGAATCGAGCCCGCCGGAGAGCAGCGTGCAGATCGGCACGTCGGAGGCGAGCTGGCGAATGACCGTATCTTTCAGCAGGTCGTGCACTTTGGCCGCCGTCGTCTCCACGTTGTCTTCATGGGGCTTGCTTTCCAGCTTCCAATAGGGACGAATCTGCAGGCCGTTGGCGTCGAACAGCGCGCAGTGGCCCGGCTTCAGCTCGTTCATGTTTTTGTACACGCCGTGTCCGGGGGTACGCGCCGGCCCGACAGCGAATATTTCGGCTAGTCCCTCCCCGCTGATTTGCGCTGGGAAGTCCGGATGCGCCAAAATCGCCTTCGGTTCCGAGCCGAACAGCAGCCGGCCTTCCTGATAAGCGTAAAAGAACGGCTTTACCCCCAGCCGGTCCCGGACCAGGAAGAGCGTCTGCTCCTCGTCGTTCCAGACGGCGAAGGCGAATATGCCGTTTAACCGGTCTACGCAGGCGCGCCCCCATTCGATGTACGAAGCGAGAAGCACCTCCGTATCGCACGTGGTTTGGAAGCGGTGGCCGCGAAGCTCCAGCTCCTTTTTCAGCTCCGGCGCATTGTACAGCTCTCCGTTATATACGATCGCGAATGTATTCTCGCCGGCTTTGCGAATCATCGGCTGCGCGCCGTTCGCCGGGTCCATGACGCTAAGACGGCGGTGGCCGAGCGCGCACCGCGCGGTAATCCAGGTGCCGGAGGCATCCGGGCCCCGCAGGCTCATCGTATCCGTCATCTGTTCGAGAATGGACGGATATTGGGTCAAATCTTTATGCCAATCAACCCATCCCGTAATTCCACACATAGACTTCATCCTTTCTGCTTCAAAGTTCGGCGTCTGTTGACAAGCCCCTCGGTCAAGGGACGGCAGGATGATAAAGGTTATGCGCCCGAAATTGCGAAAATGTCTGTCCGCTGCGGCCGAAATGAAAAACTTGGCGAAGAAATGGACAAACGGTCGAAGAAAAGTTACACTACCGATAGAGGTAATGGTAAGTTTTTCACATTCTATTAGGTTTCTATGAATAGAAACCGCTGCTTTTGTCCCACTCTAACCATATGGGTATGGAAGAACATGCGAAGGCAGACGATCAACATGAAAAGGTGGTCATCCCGATGAAAAAAACACTCTCCGCGCAGCAAAAAGAATATAAAGAAGCCAAGGAACATTTCGAGAAGGTCAACAAGGAGTTCGAGCAGAAGCTTGCGACGACCAAGAAGCTCGGCACGGTAACGCAGGAAACGATGGAGCGGCTCGTTGAGGACACCGGGTTGCACACGGCTTTGAACACGCTCGGCGCGGCGGAGGCGGCGCTGCTGAAGTGGTCTCATGAAATGATTCAGAACGAACGCGATTATTTGCAAAATAAAGAAGCTGTCGACCGCATGTACGCATTCATCGACAAAAATCCGCACATTAAAGCGCAGCTGATTCAAGCGGCCATGAAGATGGACTAAGAGCCTGTGCCCCTTTGCGGCATAGAACGCCGGGAAGCGCAAAGGCATTGCGTATCCGCGCCGGGGCCCGAAACGGAGTGTTCGGGCTTTTTGGCGTGTCATAGGCAGGCAGAATCGCCCGGAAATTTTGCTTTCCGTCCGATTTTTGGTACACTGCTTCCTATAGATGCCAGCAGGAAAGGCGGTGTTGTATGACGGAACAGCCGACCGACAATGTGATTTTATTTCCAAAAACCGTCGAGTATTATCAGTTCGAATTAACGCGTTTGTTGGAAACGGAGAGATACGGGGAAGCGATTGGAACGCTGCGGTTCCTGCTGTCCTGTCAGACGGATGACAGCCGGACAAGAGAAGAGTGGCAGTCGCTGCTCGATTGGCTGCAGCTGATGTTTCCCGGCTTGTCCGCGGGGGATTGGGAAGCGTCTGACGAAGAGGAGGACGAAGGCGAGGCAGAGCTGCTGAAGCGGCACCTGCATTCGAAAGCGGAGCAATCGCCGGAGTATGCGGAGAAGCTGCTGGAGAGCTTGTTCCAGCAACCGTCCGCGGACAAGCAGATGATCGCGCTCGACCAGCTTGCCTACATCGATCATCCCGGGATTGACGAAGCGCTGATCCGCTTCCTGAACGGAACGCCGCTGCCGCCCTTCATTCAATTCCGCGCGCTGCAAACGCTGAAGAAGCGGGGGGCGGAAGGCACTGTGACGCTGTTCAAGAACGGCGAGGCGGCGCAAGTCAGTATCGAGGAGACGCCAGCCGACTACGATCAGTTTCCTTCGCAAATTCAGGAGATCATCGGCCGTGTGCGGGAAATTAGCGAAACGCAGCATCCGGCGCTCGCTTACTTTGCCGAAGAGACGTGGAACGAATTTCTCGCTTTTATATTCGGCACCTCCGCGTACCGGCAAATGCTGAGGCAGGAGGCGGCCTGTGTGGACGTATGGGCTTGCGCGCTTCATTTGACCTTGCTGGAGCGGGTATTTGACGGCGGCGACAAGGAGGAGCTCTTCGAGCTGTACGGCATAACGGCGGAGCTTGCGTTTCAGTGGGAGCAGGCGTACCGGATGATGCAGCAGTTCGCTCAGGCGGTATTTCCCGGTAAAGCCTGAATTTATAATGAGTTCCTTATATTACGTATAGCAAGCCTTGAAAACGTAAACTATTATGGTTATAATAGAATGGTTATATTCCGGGGTAAGCCGTGTCTGACGATTGAAAGCATACGAATCTAAAATGTGATGGATAATTTTTGGAGGGGAAAGCATAAAATGAAAGCAAGCTGGGAAAAGATAGAGAAGAACGTTGGAGTTCTTGATATTGAAGTGAATGCAGACCAAGTTACCGAAGCTTTGGACAAAGCATTCAAGAAAGTTGTAGCGAAAGTGAACGTTCCGGGCTTCCGCAAAGGCAAAGTGCCGCGCGCGATTTTTGAATCCAAGTTCGGCGTTGAGAGCCTGTACCAGGATGCGCTTGACATCATCGTTCCCGATGCCTACGTGGCCGCTGTCCGCGAGACCGGCATCGTGCCTGTAGACCGTCCGGAAGTAGACGTGGAGCAATTCGGCAAAGGACAAGTTCTCAAATTCAAAGCAAAAGTTACCGTGAAGCCTGAAGTAGAGCTTGGCGAGTACAAAGGCTTGGAATTGGAAGAAGCGGCAGCAGAAGTAACGGAAGAAGAAGTGAACGCAGAGCTGGAGAAGCTGCAAGCCCGCCATGCGGAGCTGATCCCTGTTGAAGAGGGCGCAGCGGAGAACGGCGACGTCGTTTCCATCGACTTCGAAGGTTCTGTTGACGGCGTTCCGTTCGAAGGCGGCAAAGCCGAGAGATATTCCCTCGAGCTTGGCTCCGGCAGCTTCATCCCGGGCTTCGAAGAGCAAGTAGTAGGCCTTGAGAAGGGCGGCGAGAAAGACGTCACCGTTACTTTCCCTGAAAACTACCATGCGGAAGAGCTGAAAGGCAAAGAAGCCGTATTCAAAATTAAGCTCCATGACATCAAACGCAAAAACTTGCCTGTGCTTGACGACGAGTTCGCGAAAGACGTGAGCGAGTTCGAAACGCTGGAAGAGTACAAGGCTGATCTTGTTGCCAAGCTCAAAGAGCGCAAAGTAGCTGAAGCGGACAACAAGAAGCAATCGGAAGCGGTAGAAAAAGCGTCCGCCGTGGCGAATGTGGAAATTCCGGAAGTGATGATCAATGACGAAGCGGAGCAAATGGTGAAAGAATTCGAAAACCGTCTGCGTTCGCAAGGCATGAACATCGATATGTACTACCAGTTCACCGGTCAAGACGCTGAGGCGCTTAAAGGCCAAATGCGCGATGACGCCGCGAAACGCGTGCTTAACAACCTCGTGATCGAGGCGATCGCGAAAGCGGAAAATATCGAGGCAACCGAAGAGGAAATCAACGAAGAGCTTGAAAACCTTGCGAAAATGTACGGCCGTTCGGCTGACGAAGTTCGCAGCATTTTCGCGGCGAACGGCAACATGCAAACGCTCGTGAATGACCTGGTTTCCCGCAAAACGGTGAAGTTCCTGGTGGACAACAGCAAATCCGTAGCAAGCGCCGTATAATTGAACAGGGCGATACAATAAGAGGCAAAGGCACGTGTACTTCAATGCGTGCCTTTGTTTTACCCTAAAAAGGCGCGCGGACAGAGCATATGCCTTACATAACGGAAGCGGAAGTACATAACGAAGGTAAGTTCAGAATACATAATCCCGATGAAGCGGGGCATAAGTATCAATTAGCAATACATAACGGAACTCCAACATCTCACCTGGTATTACCGCCGAAATGACTTTACAAACAAAAAATGCTACAATGGATACGGTAACGTTTTTGCAATGCTACTCTAGTGGGGTAAAGGGGTTGGAAACGATGAGTCTGGTACCTATGGTTGTAGAACAGGAAGGCCGAGGCGAGCGCTCTTACGATATTTACTCGCGATTGCTTAAAGATCGTATTATCTTTCTGGGCAGTGCGATCGACGATGACGTCGCCAACCTGGTTATTGCCCAGCTGTTGTTTTTGGCGGCGCAGGATTCCGAGAAGGACATCAGTTTGTACATTAATTCCCCTGGCGGTTCGGTGACTGCCGGTATGGGTATATATGATACAATGCAGTTCATTAAGCCGGATGTTTCGACGATCTGTGTCGGCATGGCTGCAAGCATGGGCTCGCTGCTGTTGACGGCAGGGGCCAAAGGCAAACGGTTCGCTTTGCCGAACAGCGAGGTTATGATTCATCAGCCGCTCGGCGGCGTGCGCGGGCAGGCATCCGACATTAAGATTCATGCGGATTGGATTATTAAGACCAAGCAAAAGCTGAATCAAATTTATGTGGATCGCACGGGACAGCCGTACGAGAAAATCGAGCGCGATACGGACCGTGACAATTTCTTGAGCGCCGAAGAAGCCAAGGCGTACGGGCTCATTGATGCGGTTATCACTCGCAGTGACTTGACATAGAAGAGGAGTGATCCCATGTTTAAATTTAACGATGAAAAAGGCCAGCTGAAATGCTCTTTTTGCGGAAAGTCGCAGGAACAAGTGCGAAAATTGGTTGCCGGACCCGGCGTATATATATGCGATGAATGCATTGAACTATGTACGGAAATCGTGGAAGAGGAATTGGGTCACGAGGAAGAGCTTGACCTGAAGGACGTTCCGAAGCCGAAGGAGATTCGCTCCATTCTGGATTCGTACGTGATTGGGCAGGAGCAAGCGAAGAAATCGCTGTCTGTTGCGGTGTATAACCACTATAAGCGGATCAACTCCGGCCAAAACAAGCTCGAGGACGTCGAGCTGCAGAAGTCGAACATCGTGCTTGTCGGACCGACGGGCAGCGGGAAGACGCTGCTTGCGCAGACGCTGGCCAAAATTTTGAATGTACCGTTTGCGATCGCGGACGCGACTTCCTTGACGGAAGCCGGCTACGTGGGCGAAGACGTAGAGAACATTTTGCTCAAGCTGATTCAGGCGGCCGACTACGATGTGGAGAAAGCCGAGCGCGGCATTATCTATATCGACGAGATCGATAAGGTGGCCCGCAAATCCGAGAATCCGTCCATTACGCGCGACGTATCGGGCGAAGGCGTGCAGCAGGCGCTGCTGAAGATTCTCGAGGGCACGGTTGCTTCCGTTCCGCCGCAAGGAGGCCGCAAGCATCCGCATCAGGAATTCATCCAGATCGATACGACCAACATCTTGTTTATTTGCGGCGGCGCGTTCGACGGGCTGGAGCAAATCATCAAGCGCCGTATCGGCAAAAAAGTAATCGGCTTCGGTACCGACGGGATAAAGGCGGACTTGAAGCCAGGCGAATACTTGTCTCTGGTGCTGCCGGAAGACTTGCTGAAATTCGGTTTGATTCCAGAGTTTGTCGGCCGTCTGCCGGTGATCTCGACGCTGGAGCCGTTGGATGAAGCTGCGCTTGTCCGCATCTTGACCGAGCCGAAAAACGCACTCGTCAAGCAGTATCAAAAGATGCTGGAAATGGACAATGTGACGCTTGAATTCGAAGCCGAAGCGCTTGAAGAAATCGCCAAAGAAGCGATCAAGCGGAATACCGGCGCACGCGGACTGCGTGCCATCATCGAAGGCATTATGCTGGAAGTGATGTACGAAGCGCCTTCGCGTACGGAGAACTCCAAATGCATCGTGACGAAGGAAGCGGTGCAAGCCAAGATCGCGCCGTCGATTACGGCAGTCGATGTGAAGAAAAAAGAAGAGAGCGCGTAAGCGTTAGATCATATTAATCCGGACACCTCCAATCCGCTTTTGGCCCCTGGTAATTTCAGGTAAGTCTGAGTGGAGCGGAGGATGTTTGGTATCATGGGAGAGAAGAAATCGCATGTTTCACAGAACGGAAACGGTTCCGGTAAAAGTGGGCAATCTGACGATCGGCGGCAGCAATGAAGTCATCATTCAAAGCATGTGTACAACGAAGACAGCTGACGTGAAAGCGACCGTTGCGGAAATTCACCGCCTGGAAGAAGCGGGCTGCCAAATCGTTCGCGTGACCGTGAATAACAAGGAAGCGGCAGCGGCGATTAAAGAAATCAAGAAGCAAATTTCGATTCCGCTCGTCGCCGACATTCATTTCGATTACAGACTCGCGCTGCAGGCTATCGAGAACGGGATTGATAAAGTAAGAATCAACCCGGGCAACATCGGCCGCCGGGAGAAAGTGGAAGAGGTCGTGAAAGCATGCAAGGCGCGCGGCATTCCGATTCGCATCGGCGTCAACGCAGGATCGCTGGAGAGCCATTTGCTGGAAAAGTACGGTTATCCGACACCGGAGGCGATGGTCGAAAGCGCGCTCTATCATATCGGCATCTTGGAAGAACTGGACTTCCACGATATTATCGTATCGCTTAAAGCGTCCGACGTTCCGATGGCCATCGCTGCGTATACGAAGGCGGCCGCCGCGTTCAAGTATCCGCTGCACCTGGGCATTACGGAAGCCGGGACGCTGTTCTCCGGCACGGTGAAGAGCGCGGCAGGGCTCGGAGCGCTGCTCAGCATGGGAATCGGCTCGACGATCCGGATCTCGCTCAGCGCTGACCCGGTCGAAGAAGTGAAAGTATGCCGCGAACTGCTCAAATCGTTCGGACTCATAACGAATGCGGCTACACTTGTTTCCTGCCCGACTTGCGGACGGCTGGACATCGATTTATTCTCGATCGCCAATGAAGTTGAAGCGTATATTTCCAAGCTGAAGGTGCCGATCAAGGTGTCCGTATTAGGCTGCGCCGTTAACGGTCCGGGCGAAGCGAGAGAAGCGGATATCGGCATCGCGGGAGCGCGCGGCGAAGGAATGCTGTTCCGGTATGGAGAAATGATCCGCAAAGTGCCGGAAGCCGAGCTGCTCAGCGAGCTGAAGAAGGAAATCGACATTATCGTAGATCATTTCGAGAAAACGGGAGAAATCCCGGGAAGAAAACATCACGCCCAAGCATAATAACTGACGTATTATCGTCTACGAATTGCCAAGCCTGCTGCAGAGCCCGTGCTCCGCTTGCGGGCTTTTTTGGCGTATGCATAAATAAAAAAGGCGATGGAAACAAATAACAAGTGTATGGCAGAAAGGGGATTGCAATCCATGAAGCATATGAAGCACTGGAATCGTAAGCTCGCGGTATGGATGCTGGCCGGTACGGCATTGTGCGCAGCATTAGGACCATGGCAGGCGGAAGCCGCGGAGCCGGCTGCACCGGAAGCGCCGGCAGCGAAGCGAATCGCTGTCGTCATCGACGATTTCGGCAACGGGATGGCGGGTACCGAGCAAATGATGCAGTTATCCATTCCATTTGCCGCGGCCGTTATGCCGTTCCTGCCGACAACGAAAAAGGACGCTGAGGAAGCGCATCGTCTGGGCAAAGAAGTGCTGGTGCACATGCCGATGGAGCCGCAGGCAGGTAAGCCGGAATGGCTCGGGCCTGGCGCGATTACGACGCGCCTGACAGATGAAGAGGTGCGGAAGCGGGTCGAAGCGGCCATTGCCGAAGTGCCGCACGCGATCGGGATCAACAATCACATGGGTTCCCGCGTGACGGCGGATGAACGTGTCATGCGAATCGTACTTACCGTGTGCAAAGAAAAAAACTTGTTTTTCCTTGACAGCCGGACGACGAACAAGAGCGTTATTAAGAAACTTGCTGCCGAGCTCGGCGTGCCGACTGCGGAGAATGATGTATTTATGGATGATGTGTATACCCGCAGCCATATTGCAAAGCAGGCGCTTGTCGTGCAGAAGCACGTGAAAACCAACGCGGACACGATCGTAATCGGACACGTCGGGCCGCCAGGCAAGCATACGGCGGATGTGCTGAAACAATCGATTCCTACGCTGCAAGGATTGGGAGGGACATTCGTCCCGATTTCCCAAATGGTTCATTAGCTTCCATAATAAGACCGCTGCCTCCCGGCAGCGGTCTTATTCATGTGAAGGGTCGAAGCTGGCGACGCATGATTTTAGGAAATCGAGAGCAAGCACCTTTCCTATTGCGAGTAAGCTCATCTCGTTTTTACTAATTTCCTGCGCACGAATTTCTGGCCGGTGTGCGGTATGGCGCTGGTGGCGGATCCGGCGAACCCAGTTGTCTTTGCCGGCTGCTATCGCGGCTGCTGCTGCAAATAAGACGTAACTCCTTGGGCTATTTTATCTGAGATCGTCCACTGCATATTGGACTTTTGCAGCAGGCTGCGGTCCTCCGCATTCGTAATAAACCCGAGCTCGACAATGACCGCAGGCACCTGCGTATGCTTCAGCAAGTAATACGTTCGACCGTATACCGGTGTCTCCGACACGCCATAGAGCGGATTTAAAGCCGCTTGCAGCGCGGCGGCAAGCTGCTTGCTTCGTTCGTTTTTTTGATGCAGCACGAGCGGTCCGCGTTTTTCCGGCCTTCGCGCCGAATTGACATGAAGGCTGATCAGCATCTTCGGTTTTACTTCATTAGCCAGATGACTGCGCTGGGCTAGATCTTTAATATGCCGTGAACGCGTGCGAAGCCAGCCGTTCTCCGAACTGAGCGCATAATCTCCACTGCGGTTGAGCATAACAACGTACCCTTTTTTTCGCAAACATTCGAATGTTTTTTTGGCAATCGCCAGATTAATATCTTTTTCCAGCAGCGTGCCGTAGCTCGTTCCGGGGTCGATTCCTCCGTGTCCGACGTCGATCAGCACATCGGCATGGGTCAGTGCGGGATGGTTCGCGCGGATTTCCGGAAGCAGAAACTTATCCGGCGAAGCGTCTGCGGGCGGCGCCCAGGCGCATAATGCGACAAGAAGGGTTACAAGCACAATCTTGAATGGATGGAAATGCCGGATCATCGGAAATCAACTCCTCGCCGTTCATATTCGATATTGCATGTAAACATACAATGGCCCAGCTGTTTAATTGGCTCGTCCTTTGTATAGCATCTCCCGAAAAGTTTCTGCTCAAAGAACGATTAATGCTTCCATGGTAGGGCAATACTACCAATTATATTGTGGTTTGCAGCCGCCCTTTGCGAGGGCGCGCTAGCGAACAGGATGGAGGTTGAGAACGATGAGCATAAGTGTAATTTTGATGGTGATTCAGCTGTTTTTTGCCATTGTGATCGGATTGTATTTTTGGAATTTGCTTCGAAACCAGCAGACCAACCGTACCGCTGTCGACAAAGAGTCGAAGAAGGAGCTGGAGAAGCTGAGGAAGCTTCGCTCCATCTCATTAAATAAACCGCTTGCCGAGAAGACCCGCCCGTCGGCGATGGACGACATCGTCGGGCAGAAGGAAGGGCTGCGGGCGCTCAAGGCGGCGCTATGCGGCGCAAATCCGCAGCATGTCATTATCTACGGTCCTCCGGGCGTAGGGAAAACCGCGGCTGCGCGGGTCGTTCTCGAAGAAGCGAAGAAAAATCCCGAATCGCCGTTTCGGCCGGACGCAAAGTTTACGGAAATCGATGCGACGACGGCGCGCTTCGACGAGCGGGGCATTGCCGATCCGCTCATCGGCTCTGTCCACGATCCTATCTATCAAGGAGCGGGAGCGATGGGGGTTGCCGGTATTCCGCAGCCGAAGCAAGGCGCTGTCACGAAGGCGCACGGTGGCATATTATTTATTGATGAGATCGGTGAATTGCATCCGCATCAGATGAATAAATTATTAAAGGTGCTGGAAGATCGCAAAGTATTTCTGGAGAGCGCCTACTACAATTCGGAAGACACCAACATCCCGAGCTACATTCACGACGTATTTCAGAACGGGCTGCCCGCCGACTTCCGCCTTGTCGGGGCGACGACACGCAATCCGCAGGAGCTGCCTCCGGCCATTCGCTCGCGCTGCATGGAGATTTACTTTCGGCCGCTGCTTCCGGATGAGATCGGCATGATCGCATCGAAGGCGCTGAAAAAAATCGGATTCCATGAAAACAAGCCAGCGATTGAGGTCGTCAAAAAATACGCCACGAACGGAAGGGAAGCTGTGAATATTATCCAGCTGGCCGCGGGCATGGCATTAACCGACCTGCGCAAAGAAGTGTCGGCCGCCGATATTGAATGGGTCGTCAACAGCTCGCAAATTCCGCCAAGACCGGAGAAGAAAATTTCCCACAGTCCGGAGATCGGGCTAGTCAACGGCTTAGCTGTCTACGGTCCGAATCTTGGCACGCTTATGGATATCGAGGTCACGGCCATCCCGGTCGTTCAGCCCGGAAGCGGTAAATTCAATATCACGGGCGTGGTGGACGAGGAAGAAATGGGCGGAGGCTCGCGCACGCTGCGCCGCAAGAGCATGGCCCGCGGTTCGGTCGAAAACGTACTCACCGTCTTGCGCAGACTGGGTATCAACCCGTACAATTTTGATTTGCATATTAATTTCCCGGGAGGCGTTCCGATTGACGGTCCATCCGCCGGCATCTCGATGGCAGTCGCGATTACATCCGCCGTCAAGCAAATTCCGGTGGACAACCATATTGCCATGACCGGGGAAATCAGCATTCATGGCAAAGTGAAGCCGGTCGGCGGCGTGATCGCCAAGGTCGAAGCCGCATTCCAGGCCGGCGTGACGAAAGTCATCATCCCGAAAGAAAATTGGCAGGAAATTTTCGCCGGATTGAACGGGCTGGAAGTGATTCCGGTCGACTCCATTGAGGAGGCGCTGCATCATGCGCTCGGACTGGAGTTTGTTCGTTCCACGGATCATTCCGTTCTTCCGCAAGAGGCCGTTTCCCCTGCTTCCGTTACGATACTGCACGCCGATGCGCTCGAATAGAGCCGCGGCGTCTCTTTTTTAAGGGCGCGGGACCGGTATTGGTGTTTTGAAATCAATTTTGTTAAAATGTAAATCACAGTATGTAAGTCAGTCTAATCTGGAGGTGCTCGAGGGTGGGACCGAGCAAACAAAAGGTGCGACGCTTGCCGCTTCTTCCTTTGCGGGGGCTGCTAGTGTATCCGAGTATGGTGCTGCATTTGGACGTGGGCCGCGAAAAGTCCGTACGGGCACTGGATAAAGCCATGGTCGACGACAGCATGATCCTGCTTTGTTCGCAGTCCGAGGTGAACATAGAGGAGCCCAAGACCGAGGACATATACCGGATTGGGACGATAGCGAAAGTAAGGCAGATGCTCAAGCTTCCGAACGGGACGATCCGCGTGCTCGTGGAAGGGGTTAACCGCGCGGAAATTACGGAGTTTCTTGTCAATGACGAATACTACGAGGTAAATGTAAAGGAGCTGCCCGAGCAGGAATCGACAGATCCAGAGATTGACGCCTTGATGCGAACGGTGCTGAACCAGTTCGAGCATTATATCAATTTATCGAAGAAAGTAACGCCGGAGACGCTTGCCGCTGTATCGGATATCGATGAACCGGGGCGGCTCGCCGACGTGATCTGCAGTCATTTATCGTTAAAAATTAAGGATAAACAAGAAATACTCGAGACCGTCGATGTGCGGCAGCGGCTGGAGAAGCTGCTCGGCATCCTGAACAACGAGCGGGAAGTGCTCGAGCTCGAACGCAAAATAAGCCAGCGCGTCAAGAAGCAAATGGAAAAGACGCAGAAGGAATATTATTTGCGCGAGCAGATGAAAGCGATCCAGAAGGAGCTTGGGGACAAGGAAGGCCGAGCGGGCGAAGTCGACGAGCTGCGCAATCAGCTTGCGGAAGCAAACGTGCCGGAGAAGGTCAAGGAGAAGATAGAGAAAGAAATCGACCGGCTGGAAAAAATGCCGTCGACCTCCGCCGAAGGCTCTGTCATTCGCAACTACATCGACTGGCTGCTGGCGCTGCCGTGGTCGGTGCAGGCGGCGGACGATCTGGATATTCGCAAGGCCGAGGAAATATTGAATGCGGATCATTACGGACTGGAGAAGCCGAAGGAACGCGTGCTCGAATATTTGGCCGTGCAGCAGCTGGTCAAGAAGATGAAAGGGCCGATTCTTTGTCTCGTAGGCCCGCCAGGGGTCGGTAAAACATCGATCGCCCGATCGATCGCAAGATCGCTTGGCCGCGAATTCGTTCGCATATCGCTCGGCGGCGTCCGGGATGAAGCGGAGATCAGAGGACACCGCCGGACGTATGTCGGCGCGATGCCTGGCCGCATTATTCAAGGGATGAAAACGGCAGGCTCGGGCAATCCGGTCTTCCTGCTGGACGAAATCGACAAGATGGCGATGGATTTCCGCGGAGATCCGGCTTCCGCACTGCTTGAAGTGCTGGACCCGGAACAAAACAATACGTTCAGCGATCATTATATTGAAGTGCCGTTCGATTTGTCGAACGTGATGTTCGTCACGACCGCCAACGCGGTTCACAACATTCCGCGTCCTCTGCTGGACCGGATGGAAGTGCTATACATCCCGGGTTACACCGAGATCGAGAAGCTGCACATCGCGCGCAACTATTTGCTGCCGAAGCAAAAGCGCGACCACGGCTTGAGCGAAGAGCAGCTTGTCGTAGAAGAGCAAGCGCTGATGAGCACGGTCAGGGAGTATACGCGCGAGGCCGGCGTGCGGAACCTGGAGCAGCAGCTCTCTTCCATTTGCCGCAAAGCGGCCAAGCAAATTGTCGGAGGGGCTCCGGTTGTCACCGTATCGGCGGATAATTTGAAAGAATTTCTCGGCGCGCCCAAGTTCCGTTTCGGCATGGCGGAGGAACGCGATCAGATTGGTGCCGTCACCGGCCTTGCATGGACCGAAGTCGGCGGCGATACGCTCGTCATAGAAGTGACGGTAATGCCGGGGAATGGGAAGCTGACGCTTACCGGCAAGCTCGGCGACGTGATGAAGGAGTCCGCGCAAGCGGCATTCAGCTACATCCGTTCGCGCGTGCAGCAATTCCACATCCAGCCTGACTTCCATGAGAAAGTCGATATTCATATTCATATCCCGGAAGGCGCGATTCCGAAGGACGGCCCTTCTGCGGGGATCACGATGGGAACCGCGCTGATCTCGGCGCTCACGAACATTCCGGTATCGCGGCATGTGGCCATGACGGGCGAGATCACGCTGCGCGGCCGGGTACTGCCGATCGGCGGCTTGAAGGAAAAGAGCATGGCTGCGCACCGCGCGGGCATCCGCACGGTCATCCTGCCGAAAGACAACGAGAAGGATATCGAAGAAGTTCCCGAAAGCATACGCCGCGAACTTACGTTTATCCCGGTGGCCCATATGGACGAAGTGCTGGAACACGCACTGATCAAGCCGGTAGGGGTATAAACGCATAAGATTTCAGCGAAGATTTATCTTTTTTAAAGTGACCTTTGTGCGAAGCACAACGGAACGTAAAAAAGATAAATCGGAGCTTAGAAAAGAGTGAAAGCATGAAGGTCAATCAGGCTGAATTTGTCATCAGCGCGGTTGGTCCGAATCAGTATCCCGAAGGCGCCTTGCCGGAAATTGCTCTGGCAGGGCGTTCGAATGTCGGGAAGTCTTCGCTGATTAATCGGATGATCAGCCGCAAAAATTTGGCGCGGACGAGCTCCAAGCCGGGAAAAACGCAGCAGTTGAACTATTATCGGATTAATACGGACTTATTTTTCGTCGATTTGCCTGGCTACGGGTATGCGCAAGTATCGAAAACGGAGCGCCAAAAGTGGGGAAAATTCATAGAGCAGTATTTACTGGAACGCGAGCACTTGAAGCTGGTGCTGCATGTGATTGATCTGCGCCACCCGCCGAGCAAGGACGACCAGGCGATGCACGACTGGTTGCGCCATAACGGGGTACCCCGCTGTGTCGTTGTGACCAAGGCCGATAAAATTCCGAAAGGAAAATGGCAGAAGCATATCAAAATTGTGCGGGAGACGCTGGAGATGGATAAGGCAGATCCGCTTGTATTGTTTTCTTCCGAGCTTGGCATCGGCAAGGAAGAATTGTGGCAAATCATTGAACAGCGAATCGGGTATGCCGATTCGGCTGCGGGAACAGATAGCAACGAAGCGTAAAAAGAACCTGCGGATGGCGGCATCCTGCGGGTTCTTTTTTGCATAATGCATGCATAAAAGCTGCGGAAATGCTCCAAACTTGGGAAAAAACCATTTTCGGGCGCTTTTCCGAATTCCTGAAGGATGCGCGGAACATAGTAAGGGAAACCGAGTTTTTTTATCGTTCATGCCGCCTTCTGAGGGGAAAACGCGAAATTTTCTGAATTCCCGGCGAAATTCAAGGTCTGCGCGGCAGGAATATTAAATATTTATGTAGTATAATGTATATAGAACAAGAGAATAAGGCTGAAGCTTCAAGGTTCGAAAAAAATGAATCGAGGGATTTTTATGGCAATGAGGTTAGCGACTGAATATGTCAAAACCTGCCTGCAACTAACGGAGGCCGAGATGGCCGTGTTTACGCAAATGTTCGTCGACCATGAGGCCTCTCTGCAAGTGAAAGTGTATGAAAACGGGAATCAGGAAATCGGTTTTCGGAACGAATCGGGCCAGGAAATTACCCTTTCGTTCGAGAAGCAAGCCAATCTGTACGTATGCCAGGGAACATGCCGCTTGACGGACAACAAGCTTGTCAACCTAATGCGCAAAGCTGTCTCCTTATTCAAGGGGGATGCTATCGTGCATCGCATCTACACGGGCTATACGATGGTGTATACGTACAAGCAAGGCGCAGTGGTCAAAATCGTGGAGCGTTCCGAAGCGGGCGACAAGATCGTGTTCGAATACAAAAACACGCTCGGCCAGCTGGAGCAAATGTTCCACAAGAACGAAGTAGAGCAGGAAATCGGGCGCATCAAGGCGCAAATCAACTCCTTGCTCGATTTGAGAAACGTGATGCAAGAACCCGCCATAAGCGAACAAATCGATGAACGGCTGCAGAAGCTGACGCATCGGTTGTTTGTACTCGAAGCTTAATATATAGGATGACATTGGCGTAAAGAGCTTGCCCCCCACTTCTAATGCAGAAGCGGCGGCAAGCTCTTTTTTTATGAATTATTATGCGCGATCATGCACGGAGGGAGCGGACAAAACCAGCGATTTTTATAGGGCCGGCCATACACCAAAGACGGGCGTAATACATATTTTGATGTTGTGCTTCCGCCCCGGGGAAGAAACGATTGCCTGCCCAAAAAAAACTGTTGCATTTCTGTTCAATAGATGTTATTTTTAATCTCGTTGAAAACAAAATAGGAACCAGGATTCACTCAGGACATTGTATGTTGCGAGAGATTATTCCCTCGAGAAGTGAATGACGTAGGTCCTAGCGGATGAAATTTTCAAAACATTTTATTCCTAGGAAGGGGGAACCGAAAGATGGAATACTCAACTTTCGGAAGACACGTAGCTGTAGACACTTGGGGAGTCGACTTTGATCTTCTCAACAATGCAGAATGGTTACAAGCGCAAATGGTAGAAGCTGCTGAGGTTTGTGGAGCAACGGTATTGTCTGTACAGTCCAAGCAATTCGAACCACAGGGGGCAACAGTATTGGTGTTGCTTTCAGAAAGTCATCTCTCCATTCATACGTATCCTGAGAAAGGCTTTGCGGCGCTCGACTGCTACACCTGCGGCGAGACGGTTGACCCTCAGTTGGCAATCGAACATATGCTGTCCGTGCTGAAGCCGGAGGTTACGCATGCGAAGAAACTGGTTCGCGGTATGGGTGAGTTGCAAGTGGAAACACCGGTTATGAAGCAAGCTCAATTAGTCAAATAATATAAGCTCATATATGGTAGCCACGGAGAAATCCGTGGTTATTTCTTTTGTCCGCCTCCCATACAATCTCAAGGTAAGGGCTTGTATCGGAGAAGGAGGCTGGCGCATGAGAAGGCTCAAAAAGAAACTGTGGCTCTACGCCATCCTGATCTTATTGATCGGATGGCCCGTGATTCAGATGATCGGCATGCTGACCAGCGACAAGCCGCGGGAAAAAGCCGAAAAGCTGCTGTATCAAGTCTCTTTTTTTCAAATGGAGCTGCTCGGCAGCTATTTGACGGAAAGTGCAAAAGCGACGAACACCGGCGCGCTGAACGCCCTGCGGCAGGCTGTCTACTCCGCGCAATATGTGCACGAGCACCTCACCATGGCTTACGGCGCAAGTGAGTTGTCGCAGCTGGAGTCGCTGTCGCAACTGCTGCAATATTTGATGCGCCTCCAAGTCGGCGCGAGCCGTCCGCTCAAACCGGACGAACAGCAGCTGTTCTTGGACATCAATGCGCAATTTGCCGAAATATACGACGCTTACAGCAAACTGATGACTTCTCGCGGCAGCGTCATCGGCTCCCAGAACGATCGGCTCGTAAAAGCCGATAAAACGATCTCCGATCTGCTGAAGAAGAAGCTGCTGCAGTAAGGTATATCTTCTAAGCTTTCGGCGGACACTATGGAAAATGGAAGAGACTGACTGTCGCCTTTCATTACATACGTGATCTTGGTCACACCACGCATCGCATGCGTGTGGTAAGGTAATGATCGTGAAGATGAAGTTGGCCGGAGAACAGGCTAAAAGACAGCAAATTGATGAGCAAGATCCGAAAGCACGCCTTGCTCCGCACCAAATGTTCAGCGTTGTTCATGGGCCAGAAGCGCTTTCGACAGGAAGCCGCTTCCGCACCTGAACAAAGCGCGTTCCAAGCACGTAGTATGGCAACAAAACGACTCTGTTTCAAATTTCGTTATTGATGTAACTCCATACTCGCCGTAAAGCGTTTCGTTTGCAGCAACCCGGCTGACGCTTCCCGAGCATTGCGAAGGGGAGCCGTCTGCCAACAACGCTGCAAACGACAGACGCGCTCTCATAACGCCACAGTAACTCACAGCACGGGCCGGGGTCCAGGGGGCGGTGAGCCCCATGGGGGTCCCCCCTTGGGGGATTTAGGG
The DNA here is from genome assembly GCF_910593845.1 of Paenibacillus solanacearum. GTDB lineage: Bacteria > Bacillota > Bacilli > Paenibacillales > NBRC-103111 > Paenibacillus_G > Paenibacillus_G solanacearum. Next base: position 65,288 of record NZ_CAJVAS010000013.1, read on the forward strand.
GGAGAGTTGCTTCTCCTGTAATAAAACTTTCATAAATTATGTCGAGAATGCTCGTTTTTCATGCTATAATAAAATGAATTTAAAGAGGGGGAGGCAGGTGAACCAGATGCAAATCGTCGTGGCCGGCTTAAATTACCGTACAGCACCCGTAGCGATCAGAGAAAAATTTACGTTTGCCGAGGGGAATTTGGCGCTGGCGCTCAAAGAGCTCAAGGAAACGACGAGCGTGATGGAGTGCGTCATCGTGGGCACCTGTAACCGGACGGAACTGTATGCCGTAGTGGACCGCCAGCAGTTGTGCGGGCATTACTTGCGCGGATTTTTCGAGAAATGGTTCAACATACCGAGAGAGCAGTTCAACAAGCATCTTTATGTCTACGAAAACGACGACGCAATTAAGCATTTGTTCCGGGTAACAAGCGGCCTCGACTCGATGGTCATCGGCGAAACGCAAATTCTCGGTCAAGTACGGGACGCTTTTTTGCTGTCGCAAAGTGAAAAAACGACGGGAATCATTTTCAACACGCTGTTCAAGCAAGCGATTACGATGGCGAAGCGCGCTCATTTCGAGACGGGCATCGGGGAAAATCCGGTTTCGGTCAGTTACGCCGCCGTCGAGCTCGGCAAGCGCATTTTCGGCACGTATGAGCACAAGAAGGTGCTCATTATCGGCGCGGGCAAGATGAGCGAGCTTACCGTGAAGCACTTGTACGCGAACGGCGCCGACAAGGTGATCGTCGTGAACCGTACGCTGGGACGCGCCCAAGAGCTGGCGGAGAAGTTCAACGGCGTTCCGAGCACGATGGACAAGTTGCTGACGCATCTGGAGGAAGCGGATATCGTCATCAGCTCGACAGGCGCAGCCGGTCTCGTGCTGACCGCGGAGCAAGTGTCCGGCGTGCTGCAAAAACGCCGTTCGCGCCCGCTGTTCATGATCGATATCGCCGTTCCGCGGGATCTGGACCCGCGACTTGGCGATATGCCGAATGTATTCCTGTACGACATCGACAATCTTCAATCGCTCGTCAACAGTCATCTCGAAGAGCGGCATAAGGCGGCGGTGAAAATCGAGGAAATGATCACATCCGAAATGGCAGCTTTTGAACAGTGGACCAAGACGCTCGGCGTCAGGCCGGTCATCCAGGCGCTGCAAGACAAAGCGTCCACCATTCATGAAGAAACGATGGACAGCTTGATGAAAAAGCTGCCCGATTTAGATGAGCGCGAGCTGAAAGTCATTCACAAGCTGACCAAAAGCATCGTCAACCAAATGCTTCGCGACCCGATTGTTCGCATTAAGGAAATGGCGGCTGAACGCCATGGAGACGAAGCGCTGGACTTGTTTGCAAAAATATTCGCTTTGGAAGAGCAGCTTGCGCAGCAAGAGCGCGCGGAGCTCGCGAGGAAGCAGCTCGAAGCCGAAGCCGCCCAAGAGCGGATCAAGGAAGAACTGCTTGCCAAAGTGAGAGCCGGCGCCGCGCCAGCTGACGCTTTGGCCAAAGCATAAGCGGGGACGGAGACCATGGTCACGCAAACCTGGTTATATGACGCCATCTTGTATATTTACACCCTGAGCCTCCTGTTTTACTTCTCGGACTTTGTCGGTCCGAATCGAAGCGCAAAACGGATGGGGACAGGGTTGCTTTCGTTTGTATGGATATTGCAAACGGCCTATTTGTTTTTTAGCTTGTATTCGCATACGAGATTGATAGCCTTTTCCCGGTTCGAAACGCTGTTTATTTTATCCTGGCTGCTGGTGGCCGTGTCGCTGGTTATTAATCGATTTTTTCGGATCGAGCTGTTCGTGTTTCTGATCAATGTGTTCGGTTTCGCCATATTGGCGCTGAACATTTTCAGCAACCCGCAGATGTCGCCGACGCTGGCCTATTGGAACATCAACGACGAGCTGCTGTTTATTCATATTTCGCTGGCGGTAGCCAGCTATGTGGCGTTTGTCGTCTCGGCGATTTTCTCCGGCATGTATTTGTTCCTGCACCGGATGCTGAAGGAAAAGCGCTGGTCGCAGCAAATGCAGCGGCTGCCGAGTTTGGATACGACCGACAAGTACGGATTTTTTGCCGCTGTCGTCGGCGTGCCGCTGCTGCTGCTGTCCTTGTCGCTCGGTATTGTATGGATCGCGCTGGAGGGCAATTACGCGTTGTTTTTTGATGTGAAAGTGTTGAACTCCTGGTTCGTGCTGTTGGCTTATTTCTTTTATATTTTTCAGCGGATGGTGCTTAAAGCGCCCGGCAACCGATTGGCGCTGTGGAATTTGGCCGCATTTGTTATCACGCTGCTCAATTTCGTGCTGGGCGGCGTATATTCGACGTTTCACCCATGGGCTTAAGGCAAGGGGGGATCGGGGTGGCCGGCAAACCGAAGACGTATTATCCGATTATGCTTGCTTTGCAGGAAAAGCCGTGCCTCGTGGTCGGCGGCGGGCAGGTGGCGGAGCGCAAGGTCGGCGCGCTCCTGGAAGCAGGGGCTCACGTCACCGTCGTGAGCCCGCAGTTTACGCCGCAGCTGGAAGCGTGGGCGGCGCAAGGCGTGATCGCGGCGCTTCCCAGCCGCTATGCGCCCGGCCTGCCCGCGCTGTCGGAGGCGCGGCTCGTCTTCGCGGCCACCGACGATGCGTCGGTGAACGCGGCTGTGCGCGCTGAGGCCGAGGCGCTCGGCAAGCTCGTGAACGCGGCCGACGACGCGGCGGCCAGCGGATTCATCGTGCCGGCGGCTGTGCGCCGCGGCAGATTGACGCTCGCGGTGTCGACCGCGGGCGCAAGCCCAGCCGTCGCCGCCATGGTGCGGCGGCAGCTGGAAGAGACATTCGGCCCCGAATACGGGCCGTATTTGGAGCTGCTGCACGAGCTGAGGCTCGCTGTGCAAGGGGCGGTGCCGGACAGCGGCGTCCGGCAGGAGCTGTTCCGCGCGATGCTCGGCTGGGACCTGCTGCCGCTGCTGCGCGTCGCGGAGCAGACCGCGCGGGACGAGCTGCAGAACGAGCTGCAGAACGAGCTGCTGCGGCGCGTCAAGGCGGACCCGACGGCGGAAGGCATTCGGGCCGCGGGCGAATGGCTGAGGTTAAAAGGGGCAGAGACCGGGTTATAATGGATAATTGAGGATTTCAGGATATGGACAAGGGGTGGACCAGATGCGTACAATCGTAGTAGGAACAAGACAGAGCGCGCTTGCGCTGACGCAAACCGGACAAGTCGTTGATCAACTGAAAGCGTTGTGCGAGCGGCACGGCATCGAAGCCAGCTTCGAATTGAAGAAAATCGTCACCAAAGGCGACCGCATTCTCGATGTGACGCTGTCCAAGGTCGGCGGCAAAGGGCTGTTCGTAAAAGAGATCGAGCAGGCGTTGTTCGACGGGGAAATCGATTTGGCCGTACATAGCATGAAGGATATGCCCTTCCAACTGCCGGAAGGACTGGTGGTGGGCGCGATCCCGGAGAGGGAAGACCCGCGCGATTGTTTGATTACGAAGAACGGCGGCGGCTTCGAGGAGCTGCCCCACGGCGCGAAGCTCGGAACGAGCAGCTTGCGCCGGGCATGCCAGCTGCAGCAGCGGCGTCCCGATCTGAACATCGTCTCGGTGCGCGGCAATATCGATTCGCGCATTCGTAAGCTGGAAACCGAGGGATTGGACGCAATCATGCTCGCGGCTGCGGGACTGCACCGGATGGGCTGGAAAGACCGCATCGACGCATATTTGCCGACGGAGCTTTGCCTGCCTGCCGTCGGGCAAGGGGCGCTGTGCATCGAGTGCCGGGACGACAATGCGTTCGTGCTCGATTTGCTGGCCAAATTCCGCCACGAGGCAACGACCGTCACCGTGACGGCGGAACGAAGCTTTTTGGGCCGGTTGAACGGTGGCTGCCAAGTGCCGATCGGAGCTTATGCTGAATTGGCGGAAGACGGTCGCATTACGTTGACCGGCATGGTGGGATCACCGGACGGCAAGCAGATGTTAAAAGAAACGAAGACCGGAACCGATCCGGAACGGCTGGGCCTTGAGCTCGCAGATGCTTTGATTGCCAAAGGGGCATCAGAAATATTGGCATTAGCAACCGAATAGTCGAATAGGGGAGAGCCGCTTTATGAAGAAGGGTGTCGTATATCTAGTCGGTGCCGGGCCGGGAGACCCGAAGCTGATTACGGTAAGAGGGCTGGAAGCGATCCAGCGGGCCGATGTGGTCGTCTATGACCGCCTTGCCAGCCCGCGCCTGCTGAAGCATATGAAGCTCGGAGCGGACAAAATTTTTGTCGGGAAGCTGCCGGACAAGCACATGATGAAGCAGGAAGAAATCAACCGCCTACTGGTGGATCTTGCGCTTCAAGGCAAGACCGTCACCCGCCTGAAGGGCGGAGACCCGAGCGTATTCGGGCGTGTCGGCGAGGAAGCGGAGCTGCTGGCCGAGCATGGCGTTACATTTGAGATCGTGCCGGGCATTACTTCGGCGATCGCCGTACCGGCTTATGCAGGCATTCCTGTAACGCATCGCGATTTTACGTCGTCCTTCTCTATCGTAACCGGTCACGAATATAAGAATAAAACATATTCCAGCGTCAACTGGGAAAACCTTGCCCAAGCTTCGGGAACGCTTATCTTTTTAATGGGTGTAGCCAACCTGGAGCATATTTGCTCGCAGCTAAGACAGGGCGGCAAATCGCAGGATACCCCCGTCGCTTTAATCCGCTGGGGCACCTGGATGGAGCAGGAAACGTTGACGGGGACATTGGCGGATATCGTGGACAAGGTGAAGGCGGCTCAATTTCAATCGCCTGCCGTTACGATTGTCGGCGAGGTCGTCAAGCTTCGGGAGAAGCTCGCCTGGTTTGAGAACAAGCCGCTGTTCGGACGGCGCATTCTCGTGACGCGCGCGCGCAGCCAAGCCAGCGATTTGGTTGCCCAAATCGATGAGCTCGGGGGCGAGGCGATCGAGTTTCCGGTCATCCGTATCCAGCCGCCAAGCGGCGCGGAAGCGCAGGCTGCTCGCGATGCGGCCATGCAGCGTCTGCCGTCGTTCGACTGGGTGGTGTTCACAAGCGTAAACGGGGTGGAGTCATTCTTTACGCGACTGCGCGAGCTGCGCGTCGACATCCGGTCGATGGCGCAAGCGAGAATCGCCGCCGTCGGGCCCAAAACGGCCGAAGCGCTGGAGCAGCGCGGGCTGATTGTCGAGACGCTGCCGCCCAAGTTTCAGGCCGATTCGCTGTTTGACACGCTGGCCGAGGAGCTGCGCCCGGGACAAACGGTGCTGTTAGCCACCGCGGACATCGCCGGCAAGGAGCTTCCTCACAAATTGAAGGCGTTCGGACTGGAAGTTACCGAAATCGATGTATATGAAAATGTGCTGGACGCGGAAGATGCACCAGAGATGGTTGAACTGCTGAAGCAGGGCATGATTCACGATGTGACGTTTACGAGCTCTTCGACGGTGACGAACCTGTTCACCGCATTGACGGATCAGGGAGAAGATCCATTGGCGCTGCTGTCCGGCTGCAGAATTGCCTGTATTGGGCCGATTACGGCAAAAACAGCGGAGGATTCCGGCCTTTCGGTCGATTATTTGGCCGAAGAATCGACGATTGCCTCATTGGTCGCGAGCATGTGCGGACGGCCCGGAGAACGTCTTATCAAGGGATGATTCGCGGGATGTGGATCTGAAGCTACATAAACCAACAGGGGGATATCATCAATGAGTTTTCCGCTTATACGAAACCGCCGACTCCGCACGTCCCAAGCGATGCGGAATCTGGTCAGAGAACACGCAGTGACGTTGTATGATTTGATTTATCCGATATTTGTGACGCACGGCACGGGCGTGAAAGAGGAGATCGCTTCGATGCCCGGCGTGTATCACTTCTCCATCGATCAGCTGGAGGCGGAAATTCGTGAAGTGACCGCGCTCGGCATTCAGGCGATTTTGCTGTTCGGTGTACCGGAGACGAAGGATAGCGAAGGCAGCTCTGCCTACGACCCGAACGGCATCGTGCAGGAAGCGACACGCCGCATCAAGCAATGGGCGCCGGACTTATTGGTCGTCGCAGATACATGCCTGTGCCAATTCACGGATCACGGACATTGCGGCGTCGTACATTTCAACGAAGCGAAGAAGCGTGCGGACGTACTGAACGATGCGTCGCTTGAATTGCTCGTCAAGACGGCGGTGTCTCAGGCCGAAGCGGGAGCGGATGTGATCGCTCCGTCCAACATGATGGACGGCTTCGTGTACGCGATTCGTCAAGGGCTGGACGAAGCAGGCTTTGAGCATGTGCCGATCATGTCGTATTCGGTGAAATATGCGTCCGCCTTTTACGGGCCTTTCCGGGAAGCTGCTCACTCGGCTCCGCAGTTTGGCGACCGGAAGACGTATCAGATGGACCCGGCCAACGCGCGCGAGGCGGTCCGCGAAGCGGACGCCGACGTCGCGGAAGGCGCCGACATGCTGATGGTTAAGCCTGCTATGGCCTACATGGACATTATGCGGATGCTTCGAGACCGGTACGATTTGCCGATCGTCGCTTACAACGTGAGTGCGGAATATTCGATGGTCAAGGCGGCGGGGCTTCAGGGCTGGATCGACGAGAAGGCGATTGTCATGGAAACGATGGTCGGCTTCAAGCGCGCCGGAGCGGATATGATCATTACGTACTTTGCCAAAGACATCGCCGCATGGCTGAAGGGCTGAGGCTTGCTCCGGCTTTGGGGCATGGGGCCCTCTGCGGAAGCAGACGGATCCCCGCATCATGTTGAAGGAAAAAGCTCCAGTCCTGCGGGATTGGAGTTTTTTTAGAATGTGCACAGACGAAACCGGCCGCAAAGGCGACTGTCAAACATTTGTCGGAAACTGACGGCCCGATCGGTTGTTACACGCTTCCAAATAGGGCATAATGAGAAGTAGATTATGGGAGTATGCGGAAAAGAGGAATCGAGCCATGAGTTATAACGATTTGTTTTTAAGGGCCTGTATGAAGCAGGAGGTCGACACAGTGCCGGTATGGTTTATGCGCCAGGCCGGACGCACCGATCCGGATTACCGTAAAATTAAAGAAAAATACAGCCTGCTCGAAATCAGCAAGCAGCCGGAGCTCGCGGCCGAAGTGACCATGATGCCGGTGAAGAAGCTGGGGGTCGACGCGGCTATTTTGTATTCCGATATTATGAATCCGGTTGCGTCCATCGGTATCGATTTCGACATTGTGAAGGATGTCGGTCCGGTCATTCATAATCCGATTCGTACCACGGATGACGTGAAGAAGCTGAAACCGATCGATGTCGAGCAGGATCTGCCTCATATTATTAAGACGATCGAGCTGCTTGTTCAAGAGCTGAACGTGCCGCTCATTACGTTTGCCGGCGCTCCTTTTACGATCGCCAGCTACTTGATCGAAGGCAAGCCGTCGAAGAAGCAAGACTATATCCGCACGAAAACGATGATGTACAGCGAGCCCGATGTCTGGTTCATGCTGATGGATAAGCTCGGGGATATGATCATCACGTATTTGAAGTCGCATATCGCTGCGGGGGCCAAAGCGGTGCAAGTGTTCGACAGTTGGGTCGGCGCGCTATCTCCGGCCGATTTCCAGAAATACGTGCTGCCGACGATCCAGCGCATTTTCGCCGAACTGAGCCATCTGGAACAGCCGAAAATTTATTACCCTGGCGTCAGCTCCGGCGAACTGCTTCCGCATGTCCGCGGCATTCATGCCGATGTGATCGGGTTGGACTGGAAAGTATCGATTGCCGAAGGACGCAAACGGTTAGGCTCGCAGTATGCGATCCAAGGGAACTTGGACCCGTTCGTACTGACGGGACCGATGGCTCTGATTCAAGCGCAGGCGAAGGCGATTATCGACGAAGGCATTCAACAGCCGGGCTACGTGTTCAACTTCGGCCACGGGGTATTCCCGGAGGCGTCGATCGATAAGATGAAGGAGCTCACGGCGTTTGTACATGACTACTCCCGCCAGGCTTTGAAAGCCCGCGGAGCATTGACCCAGGAAAGTGGTGTTAGAGCATGACGCAGCAGAAGCGAATCGGAGTTCTGGTCATGTCCTACGGGACGCCGGAGAGCATTGAAGGCATTGAAGCGTATTATACGCATATTCGCCGGGGCCACCCGCCTACGGCGGAGCAGCTGCATGATTTGACGAGCCGCTACGAGGCCATCGTCGGCGGCGTATTTCCGCTGCGCGAAAACACCGACAAGCAGGTGAAGGCCCTTGAGGCGATGCTCAATGAGCAGCATCCCGGCACGACGTTCGTATGCTACCAAGGGTTGAAGCATGCTTCGCCTTATATCGAGGACGGCGTGGAGAGCATGGCGCGCGAAGGGATCGAGCAGGCCGTAGGCGTCGTACTTGCGCCGCATTATTCGGTGATGAGCGTGGGCGGTTATATCAAACGCGCGAAAGACAAGGCGGATGAGCTTGGCGTGCGGATGAGCTTCGTGCGCAGCTACCATCTGCATCCGCAACTGGTCAAGGCTTTGTCCGAGCGCGTGGCGGAAGGGCTGGGCAAGTTTGAAGGCGTCGACAAAGACCGTGTGAGAGTCATCTTCACGGCGCACAGCCTGCCGGAAAAAATATTGGAGATGAACGATCCGTATCCAGAGCAGCTGCTCGATACGTCCAAGGCGATTGCCGCAGAGGTGGGCATCTCGAACTGGCAGTTCGGCTGGCAGAGTGCAGGGCAAACCGGCGTTCCATGGCTCGGACCGGATATTCTCGACGTGCTGCAAACGATATCCAGCGAAAAGCAAGCCGAGCATGTGCTGATCTGCCCGATCGGTTTTGTTTCGGATCACTTGGAAATATTGTACGATTTGGACATTGAAGCGCAGAAGACGGCCAAGGCGCTCGGACTGCAGCTTGCCCGCACCCGATCGCTGAATACAGATCCGCTGTATATTGAAACGCTCAGCGATGTGGTATTTGCCGAGCTGGAGAAGAGCGAACACGCTTAAATACGCCCGTAGAAGCCCGGATCTCCCGGGCTTCGCTGCAGGCGAGGCATGCAGACGGGATGGCAGGATGAAGCGATAATAAGATAAAGGTGTGAATGAAATGAGCAATCATCGTAAGCGGTCGGACGCGCGGTCTGCCCAAGCTTTTGCCGAAGCGAAAGCTTATATTCCCGGAGGGGTGAACAGCCCGGTTCGCGCTTTTAAATCCGTCGGGCTGACGCCGTTATTCGTGGAACGGGCGAGCGGTTCCCGGGTATATGACATCGACGGTAACGAATTTATTGATTACATCGGCTCCTGGGGCCCGATGATTGTAGGTCATACCCATCCCGAAGTGATCGAGGCCGTTACGAAGACGGCAGCGCTCGGGACGAGCTTCGGCGCGCCTACGGAGCTGGAAACGCGCATGGCCAAGCTGGTGACAGAGCGTATGCCGTCGATCGAATTGGTGCGGATGGTGAATTCAGGCACGGAAGCGACGATGAGCGCACTGCGGCTGGCCCGAGGCTATACCGGGCGCAGCAAGATCGTCAAATTCGAAGGCTGCTATCACGGTCACGCAGATTCGCTGCTGATCAAAGCCGGATCGGGCGTGGCGACGCTGGGCTTGCCGGACAGCCCAGGCGTACCGGAGAGCGTGGCGGTCAATACGATTACTGTGCCATACAACGATCTGGAGTCGATCGGCATCGTATTCGAGAAGTTTGGCGAGCAGATTGCCGCCGTGATCGTGGAGCCGATAGCGGGGAATATGGGCGTCGTGCCGCCGCTCCCCGGCTTCCTTGAAGGACTGCGGGAAGTAACGCAGAAGTACGGCAGCTTGCTGATATTCGATGAAGTCATGACGGGTTTCCGCGTCGGCTTGAACTCGGCGCAAGGACGGTACGGCATTACGCCGGACCTGACCTGTCTCGGCAAAGTTATCGGCGGCGGTTTGCCGGTAGGCGCGTACGGCGGCAAACGGGAAATCATGGAACAGATCGCGCCGGCAGGGCCGATCTACCAAGCAGGTACGCTATCGGGCAATCCGCTCGCGATGGCAGCGGGCTATACGACGCTTAAGCTGCTGGGCGAGCCGGGCGTTTACGAGGAGCTGGAACGGAAGTCAGCCAGATTGGAAGAAGGCTTTACCCGGAATGCGAAGCAGTTCGGCATCCCTTCGACGATCAACCGTGTCGGCTCGATGGTTTGTCCGTTCTTCACAGACGAACAGGTTGTGAACTACGAAACAGCCAAGCTGTCCGATCTTCAGAAATTCAATCGATATTTTGGGCTGCTGCTCGATTACGGCGTAAGCATCGCGCCTTCGCAGTTCGAGGGCATGTTCGTATCCACAGCGCATACGGATGCGGATATCGACGCTACGATCGAAGCACACTATGAGGCATTGAAACAGCTTTAAACCGAAGGCACAGGCTCCCGGAGACTGCGGATTCGAAGAAGAGGGCTGCGAATATAATGGAAGAGGACCCGGTCAGCCGGGTCCTCTTCGTCTATGTAGCAGTGGATTGCTTATGGATTCAAATGAATTTGCGGCACATTGGATGAATTGGATGTCGTCTCCGAAGGCGTCGGCAGCGTAAGCGGGTTCGAGCCGATCGGTGTTCCATTACCGTTGCTACTGCTGCTGTTGTTGCCGCTAGGCGTCACCGCAGCGGGCGGCGGCGTCACTTGAACGGGATCCGGTGTCGGTGTCGGTGCCGGCGACGCGGGCGTCGGGGAGTTCCCCGACCCTGACGTATTCGTGCCCGTTGTCGTACCGTTCGTTCCTGCAGGGGACTGCGTTTGCGCCGGCGGGTTACCGGAGCCTTCTGTTGTCGATCCGCTTGTGCCCGAACCCGTGCCGGCGTTGCCGGGAGCGGTACTGCCCGCTCCGCTGGTTGAACCGGCTCCGTTTGAGCCCGTACCTCCGGATGCTGCTCCTGTGCCGGCTCCGTTCTGCCCCTGGCCATTCCCGGAGTCGGTCGGCGTGCCGCTGGCGCCAGGCTTCGCGTCCGTTCCGTTTCCTGCCCCGGCGGGAGTCTGCTCCTTCGGCGGTGTAACCGCCGGAGGCGTCTTCGCGTCGTCCGCCGGTTGATTCGCGCCTGTACCGGTTTTTCCGGGATCTGCCTTGGCGTCGGATTTCGAATCGGCTTTGGCGTCGTTTTTGGCGTCCTGCTTCGGCTCTGTTTTCGTTTCGGTCTTCGGCTGCTCCGTCTTCGGTTCCGTCTTTGGTTCGGTTTTCGCCGGAGGAGGTGTCGGCGTGGCCGGCTTGAGCAGCCCTTTGGCTTTCAGCTCCGCTTGCTCACGCAAGTAATCCGGATGGTCATACGAACCGCCGGGATCGATCTTGTCGATATTCTCCCACACTTTGTCCGCGACGACAGTGGACGGATCGTCATATACCAGGAAGGCCGAAGGCAGCCTGCGCTCGCCGTAGCGGCTGGACGGCTTCGTCAGCAATTCGCCGTCGACGACAAGCTCGGAAGAAGCGCCTCCGTCGAGGTTGCCGGCATTGACAACGCCATCTTCAAGCAATAGATCCTGTAGCTCCTTGAGCGTCGCGCCGACGCTGTGCGCTTGACGGCCGTCGATGATGAGGAAAATGACGGTTCCGTCCGCCTTTTGGCCGACCGCCGTACGCGGCCCGCGACCCCATCCGCCGTCGCCGCTTGTAATCAGCGGTTTGCCGTTTGCGATCAGCCGCGGATAAAACGATACGGCGTCGGAGATACCCATATCACGGAGCTGGAAAAAGTCGTACTTCCCGACGACAAGCGTACCGTCCTTTGTAAACCCGACGATATGCTGCGGAATGCTCCCGTCCTGGTCATTGAATATGATTTCGCCGCCGGAGAAGATTGCTCCGATCGCGGCGAACCCGTTGCCAAGCCCCTCGGGATCGGTGAACCCGCCGCCGTTGACGCCGGCGACCGCTCCCGTCCGCGTAACCATGGAAGAGATGCGTTCGCCTTCACCCGTTTTATGCGGAGTCATGACGCGAATCGTCTTCGGGTCGTAGACGGTAAGTTTCTTGCCCTTCCAGAACTTTCCCGAAATATCTTCAACTTTGATCAATTCGTCGATCGAACGCTTCTTGCGCACATTCTCCTGACGAATTTGAATCATGTCCATATCCTGCTCTTCTACGGCTGCATCCTCGATGGCCTGCTGCATTTGCCGGACCATGAGGTCGCGCCGTTCGGCGCCGACGAAAATCCACGCCCAGCTTCGGTGCTGCGTCGTGATGACCGTTTGCGCCAGCCAGTCTCGGATTTTACCGCCCGGAGGCGTCAAAAAGAGGAAGCTGGAAGTAATAAACGTAATCAAAGCGATCCAAAACAGCGATCGTTTAAGCCAACTCCATTGCCGAAGCGACTGGATTGCACTGTTCAATAGTAGTCCTCTCCCGTTACACAAAAATAGATTGCAAGATATCCCGAATCTAGCAAATATCCACTTCATTCTAGCATAATCCGACTTTTTTTAACAGATGGGCGGAGGCTGTAAGTTGAAGGTGAAATTGGCATTGTAACCGCTTTGAGGATTGCGGTCCGTTTTGGTAAAATGACAATACTTGAAGCATTCTTGGAGGACAAGCGCATGTTGAAGCATTATAGTTTTTTTGGAGTGACCTTGGAGATGATCGCAGTGATGGGCGTTTTTTTTGCCGTGCTTGTCGTTATATTCATTGCCGCAAGCTTGGGAGCGCTCCGCGCGGCGAAACGCTCTTCCGCGGCCGGCAGCGGGAAAGGGCGTTCGAAATGATCGAGTGGCGGCGCAAGGGAGAGTGGCTTGAGCTGACTGCAGCTCGCGAGCCTGTGGACAAGAAAGATGCGGAAGCGCTGCTTCCCGAATGTTTTCACGGCAAATGGATCGCCAAATGGCGCGGCTCCGGCGGCATCGAGTGGAAGGGCAACCGCATTCGGCTGCGGCTGTTTCCCGAGGAGCCGCTACAATATATGTCTGAGTGGGCGGAAGTAGAAGTGCTGTTCGAGGACGACTTCTGCCTTGTCGCGAACAAGCCGCCGGGGATGAAGGTGCACCCGACGCAGGAGGGCGAGCAGGGGACGCTGCTGCAGGCGGTGCAGTGGCATCTGGAGGCGGAAGGGCAGAAGTGCCGGGCGAGGCATATTCACCGGCTGGACGAAGATACGACCGGCCCGGTGCTGTTCGCCAAACATGACTGGTCGCAATCGCGTCTGGATGCGTTTATGCGAGACAAGCGGATCGGACGGCATTATGTAGCGATCGTGCAGGGGCGTCCGGCCCAAACGGAAGGGATAGTCGACGCTCCGATCGGCCGCGATCGGCATCATGCGACGCGCCGGCGGGTATCCCGAACGGGGGAGCCGGCTGTTACGCGCTACCGGGTGATCGAGCGGTACAGGTCCGCCGCGCTGCTCGAGATCATACTGGAGACGGGGCGAACGCATCAAATCCGCGTACATATGAGCTATTTGGGGCATTCGCTTATCGGCGATACGTTATATGGCGGAGACTCTCGAGGGCTGAGCAGGCAAGCGCTGCACGGCGAGCGGCTGCTGTTCCCGCATCCTTTGACGGAGGAGACGATGGACGTTGCAGCGCCGTGGCCTGCCGATCTCACAGGTCTTCGCGAACGATTGAAAAAATAGTAGTCATGCTCCTCTCCCGGGCAGCGTATAAATGGTAAAGAGAACCGCGCTGACCATCTTTCTTTTCGGCTTCAATGGAGTAGAAAAGGTAGAAATACGAAGGGAGGATTTTGAATTGACTGCACAACAAAGCGGATTGCGATTCGATATTTATGAACGCGTTCATTTATTGGAAGGGCTGCTTGGCATTAAACAGCTCGAGGAGGTGGAGCTTGCTCCTCATATACAGGTGCTGCCGTATGGAGAGCAAGCGGTATTGCGGGGCAATTTGCTGCTAACCGGAACTTACATCGACGAGCAGAACCGGCAGGGGCAGACGCTCGAGCATCTGATCCCGGTGGAAATCACGCTGCCGATGAACCGGGTAAGCCGAGTGGAGGACATCGCTGTCGAGATCGAGAACTTCGACGTGGATCTGTTGTCCGCCCGCAGCTTGAATGTCACCGGCGTCTTGTCCTTGAATGGGCTGGAGACGGTGCAGACGGCGGAAACGGAGTCATGGAAGGAAGTGGAGGAAGAAGTCGTATTCGTGCATGAAGCAAGCCGCAATCCTTCCTCCTTCCCGGAGCCGTTACCGGTCTCGCCCGCCGCTTCTGCAGCGGAACAAGCCTCTATCTCTGGAGAAACGGCAGCCCGTGTGGAGCCCATAGCCGTCGAACCTTCTAACGTAGAACCGGCGCAAGAGAAGAAAGAAGAGCCGAAGGAAGAGCCGAAGGAAGCCGCGGAGGCGGAAGCCAAGGAACCCGCGGAACCGGACAAAGAAGCGACCGTACAGGCACAGGAAGTTGCCTCGGCTGAGCCTCAGGAAATGAAAATCGCCTTCGGCAGCAAGAAGCCGGCGGAGGAAGCCGCTGCGCCGGTCGTCAAATCGTACGGGCTTGCTTCGCTGCTTAAGCAAGGGTCCGGTAACAAGCCCGACGTGCGTAAGCCGGAAGAGGCAGAGCCTGAGGCTGCGGCCGCGGCGCAGGCCGAGCGGGTCGAATGGAAGCAGATTTTGCTCAGCTCGCGCGATGAGAAGTATGAATTTAAACGGCTGCGCATGTGTATCGTGCAAAAGGAGGAAACGCTCGAAACGATTGCCAAGCGTTACGAGATTCATCCGCGCGAAATTGCGCTGCACAACCGTCTTGGGGACGGTGAAGTCAGCGAAGGGCAAGTCGTGTATATCCCCAAGTGAAGACAGCTTAAAAAAAAGATCCGGATCTTGCCGTAACAGGCTTGTCCGGATCTTTTTTTGGGCATAATGAAACATAAGGTGTATATTGACTCAGCATGCAATGTTGTTTATGATATGATGCATAGATGTTGATGAAAAACGTGGAAAGGGAGTAGTAGGCAGCGAACCCTACAGAGAGCGGAACCGGCTAGACGCTGGAAGGTCCCGCAGGATGTACCTGTCGAAGTCGCCCCGGAGTTGCCGTATCGATGCCCGCAAGGAGCGGAGAGATGGCCGGCTGCAGCCGTTATCTGCTTAAGTGCCGTATGGGCCTGCTTTAAGCTTTTCCGCCAAAGCAGCGATACGGAATAAAGGTGGTACCACGGAAGCGAGAGCCTTTCGTCCTTTGCGGCGAAGGCTTTTTTTGTTTATTACTTGCACAATGCACATTGGAGGTTGGAGCAATGACGGAAGAAACGAAATTGCAGGCGGCACCGGAGACGGCGATGCCGACGACGTACGATCCGAAGGAAGCCGAGAAGAAATGGTACGATTACTGGCTGAAGGGCCAATATTTTAAAGCAGGGCAGAACAAGGATGCGAAGCCTTACACGATCGTGATCCCGCCGCCGAACGTGACGGGGATGCTGCACATCGGGCATGCGCTCGATTTTACGCTGCAGGATATTATGATCCGCACGAAGCGGATGCAGGGCTACGACGCACTGTGGCTGCCGGGCACCGACCATGCGGGGATCGCGACGCAGTCGAAGGTGGAGCAGAAGCTGCGCGAGGAAGGACAGTCGCGTTACGATTTGGGCCGCGAGAAATTTCTCGAGAAAGTATGGGAATGGAAGGAGCACTACGCCGGCACGATTCACGAGCAATGGGGGAAAATGGGCTTCTCGCTCGACTATTCCCGCGAGCGGTTCACGCTGGATGAAGGATTGTCCAAGGCGGTTCGCGAAGTGTTCGTCCGCCTGTACGAAAAAGGGCTCATCTACCGCGGCAAGTATATTATTAACTGGGACCCGGCCGCTCGTACGGCGTTGTCCGACATCGAGGTTGAGTACAAAGAAGTGCAGGGCGCACTCTATCATTTGAAATATCAGGTAAAAGACAGCGAAGAGTACATCGTCGTTGCGACAACCCGTCCGGAGACGATGCTCGGCGATACGGCGGTAGCGGTTCATCCGGAGGATGAGCGCTACAAGCATCTGGTCGGCAAAACGCTGATGCTGCCGATCATCGGCCGGGAAATTCCGATTGTCGGCGACGAATATGTCGAGAAGGAATTCGGAACCGGCGCGGTGAAAATTACGCCGGCACATGACCCGAACGACTTCGAGGTAGGCAAACGCCACGACCTGCCGCAAGTGCTCGTAATGGACGAATCGGGCAAAATGAATGACAATGCAGGCAAGTATCAAGGTCTGGACCGTTTTGAATGCCGCAAGCAAATTGTGGCGGACATGAAGGAGCAAGGAGTGCTGCTCAAGATCGAGGAGCATGTTCATCAAGTCGGCCATAGCGAGCGCAGCGGCGCAGTCGTCGAGCCTTACTTGTCCACGCAGTGGTTCGTCAAAATGCAGCCGCTCGCGGAACGCGCGATTGCCGCGCAAAAGTCCGGTCAAGGCGTCCATTTCGTACCGGATCGGTTCGAAAAAACGTATTTGAACTGGATTGAAAATGTGCGCGACTGGTGCATTTCCCGGCAGCTGTGGTGGGGACATCGGGTTCCGGCATGGTACTGCGGAGATTGCAGCGAAATCATCGTATCCCGCGAGGACGCGAATGTATGTCCGGCTTGCGGCGGAGCGCACCTGAAGCAGGACGAGGATGTCCTCGACACATGGTTCAGCTCTGCGTTGTGGCCGTTCTCCACGCTCGGCTGGCCGGATCAGACGGAAGATTTGAAACGCTATTACCCGACCGATTTGCTCGTAACGGGCTATGACATCATCTATTTCTGGGTAGCGCGGATGATTTTCAGCGGCTTGGAATTTACGGACCGGATTCCGTTCAAGGATGTGCTGATGCATGGTCTCGTACGGGATGCCGAAGGGCAGAAAATGTCGAAGTCGCTCGGCAACGGCGTCGACCCGCTCGAAGTGATCGAGAAATACGGAGCGGACGCGATGCGCTTCATGATCTCCACCAGCTCGACGCCAGGGCAAGACCTGCGCTTCCGCTGGGAGAGAGTGGAGCAGGCGCGCAACTTTGCCAATAAAATTTGGAACGCTTCGCGTTTCGTCTTGATGAATCTCGGCGATTTCAAGGCGTCGGATATCGATTTGAGCGGTGATCTCGGCACGGCGGACCGCTGGATCTTGCACCGGTTGAACGAGACGGTTCGCGACGTTACCCGACTGATCGACACGTACGAGTTCGGGGAAACCGGCCGTTTGCTGTACAACTTCATCTGGGATGATCTGTGCGACTGGTATATCGAGTTCAGCAAGCTGTCGCTGTACGGCTCCGACGACAAAGCGAAGCATACGACGAAGTCGGTGCTGGCCTACGTGCTTGACCGTACGCAGCGCCTGATCCATCCGTTCATGCCGTTCATCAGCGAAGAAATTTGGCAGCATCTGCCGCATGAAGGCGAGACGATCACACTGGCGGCCTGGCCGACGCACGAAGCGCGCTTCGAATCGCCGGATGCAGTCAAGGAAATGGAGCTGCTGATGGAGATCATTCGTACGGTGCGCAACATCCGTGCGGAAGTGAACGTGCCGATGAGCAAAAAAGTCGAGCTGCAAATCAAGGTCACGTCCAAAGAAGCGCTTTCGATCATTTCGAATAACGCCCAGTACGTCGTGCGCTTCTGTAATTCGACGGATATTGCGCCGAGCTTCGATTTGGCGCCGCCGGATAAGGCGATGACAGGAATCGTCACCGGCGCGGAACTGTATTTGCCGCTGTCGGGATTAATCGACATTGCCCAGGAAATAACGCGGCTTGAGAAAGAACTGAAGACATTGCACGCGGAAGTTGACCGGATTGAGAAAAAGCTGTCGAATGAAGGCTTCGTCTCCAAGGCGCCGGCTAAAGTCATCGAGGAAGAGAAAGTAAAACTCGCCGACTATGCGGAAAAGCGGGATAAAGTGAATGCCCGTTTGACCGAGCTGAAAGGGTGAGCACACATGAGCGAAGAACAGCAGACGATCGCTGAACCGTTCAAAACCGCGCGGGAGGCGGTGGACTGGGTTGTCCGGTTCATCCCGCTCGTCGGCATCAAGCCGGGTCTGGAGCGGATGGAGCAGCTGATGGAGCGGCTCGGCAATCCGCACCGGCGGTTGAAATTCATTCATATCGCCGGCACGAACGGTAAAGGCTCCGTGTGCGCCTATTTGACCGAAGTCATTCGGCAGTGCGGCTATGATGTGGGGACGTTCACGTCCCCTTATATCGAAAAGTACAACGAGCGTATTCGTCTGAACGGGGAAAACATCTCCGACGACGACTTGCTGCGAATCATTAACAAGGTGAAGCCGATCGTCGACGAAGTGGCTGCGGAGCACGGCCAGCCGTCGATGTTCGAAATTTCCACGGTCGTTGCCATCGAATATTTTGCGCGAACCGCTTATCCCGACTTTGTCGTATGGGAGACGGGCATGGGAGGCCGGCTGGATTCGACCAACGTCGTGACGCCGCTCGTCTCGGTTATTACGAATATCGGCCACGACCATATGGATATACTCGGCGATACGCTGGAAAAGGTCGCTGCGGAAAAAGCGGCGATCATTAAAGCGGGCGTGCCGGTCGTCAGTGCGGCGGAGCAGCCGGGAGTCATCGAGGTGATCGAGCAGACGGCCAAAGCGAAAAACAGCACGCTGTATTTGATGGGGCGCGAGTTCCGCTATACGATGAAGTCCTCCAAAGAAAACGAACAAGTTTTCGATTTCGAAGGCGTATTTCGGCCTATGCCCGAAATGACCATCTCGATGAACGGACCGCATCAGCCGAAAAACGCTGCGGTGGCGCTGATGACCATCGAAGTGCTGCGTCAGTATTACGCTTTTATCGTGGAAGACGAGGATTTGCTTCGGGCGATGAAAGCGGCCCAATGGCCGGGACGAATGGAAATGATCCAGCAGCAGCCGCGGCTTCTTATCGACGGAGCGCACAATCCGGAAGGGGCGCAAGTGCTCACGGCTGCGCTCAAAGATACGTATTCGTATAAAAGGCTTCATTTGATGATGGGAATGCTCGCGAATAAGAATCATACGGAGTATTTCAGGCATATACTGCAGGTAGTGGATACACTGATCCTTACCGAACCGGATTGGCTGAAAAAAGCGTCCGCCGCAGAGCTCGCCGAGCTGGCCGGCAAGCTGCTGGAGGAAATGGGCCGCGAAGATGTAAACGTCATCGTGGAGCCGGACTGGAAAGCGGCATTGGAGCTGCTCAAGGGCATGACGGAACAGGAAGACTTGGCAGTGGTCACCGGCACGTTATATTTGATAGGGGATGTTCGTTCCCGGATCAATCATCAATCCGATTCTGAAAAAGGCTGGTGAAACGAGCGTGAATACATCGGAGCACATCCATTTTATCGGCATCGGCGGGTACGGCATGAGCGCGATCGCCAAGGTCATGCTGGAAATGGGGTACCAGGTTTCGGGGTCCGATCTGGCGCAGCAGGAACTGACGGAGAAGCTGGCCGCCAAAGGCGCGCAGGTTTATATCGGACATGAAGCGAAAAACGTGAAAGGGGCGGACGTCGTCGTCTATTCTACCGCGTTGTCGAAAGATAACGTAGAAATGGTAGCGGCGGAAGAGCTGAACATTCCGATTTTGCATCGGTCTCAAATGCTGGCCCGATTAATGAATGCCAAGAAGGGGATCGCGGTGGCCGGGGCGCACGGTAAAACGACGACCTCTTCCATGATTGCGCTTGTTCAGGAACGTTGCGGGCTTGATCCGACCTATCTGATCGGCGGCGAAATTATGAATGTGGGCAGCAACGCCAAAGCGGGAAAAGGCGAATGGGTCGTGGCCGAGGCGGATGAGAGCGACGGTTCGTTCCTGCAATACCAGCCTGCCATCGCGCTTGTCAACAATATCGAAGCGGACCATCTGGAATATTACGACAGCAGCTTTGAAAATTTGAAAAAAGCGTACGGGCAATTTTTAAGCCAGGTGAAAGAGGACGGCAAGGCGGTCGTATGCAATGACGACGCTCATCTGCGGGACATGATTCCGAACATCAAGAGCGAAGTGATCACGTACGGGATTGATAACGAATCCGATTTCATGGCGCGCAGCATCGAGCTTGGCGACCGCAAAGTATCGTTTGAAGTGGTGCGAGGCGGCACCGTGCTGGGCAGCATCAGGTTGTCCGTACCGGGCCGGCATAACGTATACAATGCGCTGGCCACGCTGATTACATGTATGGAAGCGGGACTGACGTTCGAGCAGATCGCGGGCGCGATCACCGAGTTCCGGGGCGCCAAACGGCGGTTTCAAGTGCTCGGGGAAGTGAACGATATTCTTGTGATCGACGATTACGCGCATCACCCTACGGAAATCGAAGCGACGATTCAGGCGGCGAAGGCAACCGGCAAGCGGATCGTTGCCGTATTCCAGCCGCAGCGTTACACGCGGACGTATTTCCTGTTCGAGCAGTTCAGCCGCGCATTTCCGGATGCGGACGAAGTGATCATTACCGACATCTATTCGCCTGTCGGGGAGAAACAGATCGAAGGCATCAATTCCGCGAAGCTGGTGGAGCTCATTCGGCAAAACAGCAATTCGAACGTGCAGTACATCCCTGCAAAAGAACAGGTGCAAAGCTATTTGCTGGATACCGTTCGACCTGGCGATCTGGTGCTGACGATGGGTGCCGGCGACATATGGAAAGCGGCGGAAGGCTTGGCTAGAGCGCTGGAAAACGCATAGACGGTTCGGACGGGCAAGCGGGCGTGAGTCGGCCCTGCTCCGTGCAATGCACATGAACAAAGCCTCTGAGGCGCAGAACGCACATCAGGTAAGATTAGCATCGAAGTGATTGTCGATGCCCGCCTGTGCGTTCCCGCGCTCCCGGGGGCTTTTTGGCGTTGACGGACATCCGCACCCTTCAAACTTCCCGATCTTGTTCTATTTCAATTGCTAGTCTCATAGTCTAGTAATACGAAAAAGGGACAAGGGAGAGTTGGAGCAATGAACAAAGCCAAAATGACGTTTCGTTTTGATAGCGGCCGGCCGTACGGCAAGCGGGAGAGCAAACCGGAGCCGCAGGTGATTCCGCTCGACACCGCGGAATATCAGGTCGTCGGCGAAAGCCTGGAGCATGCGGAGCAAAACCGAGATACATTCACGCTGGGCGACAGCCGCTCTGCGTTCGTGAAGCCGGTTGAGCCGGTGCTGATCGATGCACAAACCTTAAACAGCTGCACGACGGATTACGGAGGCTGGCAAACCTCATTCGATACGGAAACGCAGCGCGTGGAGCACATCATTCGTTCCACCGGCGGCAGCGCGGTTGATCCGGAGAGCGGTTATATCGAACGGGAGGAACAGCCGGGCTATACCAGCCACCGGAGCGGGGGAAGGCAGCAGGAGCATCCCGATCGTCTTGATTCGCCCGAACGGCAGCCATATCCGGATCGCAGAGGCAGTCAGGACGCACGATTGGGGGAAGACGCCGTGGGACCGGATGGACTGAGGGATCACCGGTGGTATGCGCCGCCGCAGGAATCCTCGTACATCAAACAAAGCTCGGATGGCGGTTCATGGCTCAAAATAACGACTTCGGTCACCGGAGCGGTTGTGACCGGGATCGCCTTCGGATTTCTGGTGCTGTCCATGTTCTCGGGCGAGGACGAAGCGGGTAAAATCAAGCCGGGCAGCGCCGATGCCGCCGTCCGCCAAGTCCAGGGCGCGGTCAAGCAAGGGGATGCCGGTAATCAACCGGCCGCCGGCGCAGGAACCCAGGCTTCGGCGGATGCCGCAGCGGTATCGGGCGCCATTTCGAACGCGGGAGCGGCGATGGGAGGCGTCGCCGTGAATTTGCCCTCCAAATCGTACACGTTTTTGCAAGGGGGCGTCTTCAGCTCGGCGCAAGGCGCGGAGACGGAATCGGCCAACTTCAAAAAGAAAGGAATGGCGGGTGTTTACGATACCGGAGACAAGTATCCGGTCTATGTCGGCATGGCGACCAACCGTGACGAAGCGCTCGGCTTAAGCGCCCAGTTCCAGCAAAAGAAAATCGAGGTGCTGTTGAAGGCGTATGATATTCCCGCCGTGACGAAAGTGAAGTGGAATGGCAAGCAGACGGATGTGCTGCAAAATTATATGAGTCAAGGCGATAAACTCGTATCGCTCATTGCGTCGATGTCCGTGACGAGCCTGGGCAGCGCCAAACCGGGAGCGATCGACGAAAAAGCGCTGCAGACAATCAAGACGACGCACCAGAGCTGGTCGGCTTCCGCTTCCGCGGTCAGCGACGGTTTAGGCGATGCGGGGAAATCCGTTTTGCCGAAAATGAACAGCTCCTTGAATCAGGCTGTCGTTTCGCTCGACGAATACAAGAAAAATCCTTCCGCCGCCTACATGTGGCAGGCCCAAAGCTCACTCATGCAGTATATTGTCGCCGAGAAAGAGCTGCTGAAGGCGGTAGCGGTGCAGTAACATGCTGCCACCCGGTTCAGGACCTCAGTGGCGTTGGAGCGGGAGACGGCATTCCGATGCCGAGCCGGCGTCCCGCCACTTGAAGCTTAGTCAAAAGAAAGGACCTCGTCCGCCACGATTAGTGGCGGACGAGGTCCTTATGCTTTGAATTTTGACCACAACCATTGTTTCGCAGCATTCTCTGATGCAAACGAATCAAGAGAGCCGCATTCCGGTGTCGCAATGGCGTCGGCGCTGGTCAAACCTCTGAGATTTGTTTTATTTTATACGGGAGCCTATTGTTTCGTTGCGGATGCTTTCGCGGATACATACCGGTCAAGCAGCGCCGCCGCTTCGGCCCGTGTCATCGACCGTTCGGGAGCGAACTGCCCGCTCGTCACGCCGTCGACCCATCCCGCCTGCTTCAAGGCAGCGATTGCGCCGAGCGCCCAATAACCGGGCGCTACGTCGTTAAACGGCTGCTTCGCCTCCGATAACGACGGCGTCCCGGCCAGCCGCTGGAACATCGCGGCCACCTCCGCCCGGGTGACCGGGCGGTCGGGCCGCAGCGTGCCGTCGGGGTAGCCCTCCAGCACGCCGACTTTCACCGCTTTGTCGAGGGCGGTGAAAGCCCAATGCTTCGCGTTCATGTCCTTGAACGCGCCGGCCCCACGGGCCGCGGCATCGCCCGCGGCCGAGCCGCTCGCTCCGCCACCGGCGGCGGGTTGGCATCCGTCTCCGCCTTCAGCGCCGCTGCCGCCGTATACCGCGGCAGTGACCGCACGCGCGGCGGCGTCTTTGCCAGCTGCGTTGTCGCCGGCCGGGCAAGCAGCCGCGACCGATTTCGCCGCGGACAGATCGAATACGCGGTCGAGCAGCGTCATCCATTCCGCCCGCGTCAGCAACCGGTTCGGCTCGTACCGGTTGCCGATGCCGTCGACGATCTTCTTCGCCTGCAGGCGAAGGATCGATTCGCGGGCCCAATGGCCGAGCGTATCCGGGAACATGACGTTCGGCGGCAAGTACGTTTCGATGCCGTCGGCAATGCCGCGCGCCATGCTTTGGCGCACCGTGCCGTCCCCGAGCAGCGCCGCGTCGGACGGGCTCGACAAAAATGCCGTTTCCACGAGGATGCTCGGAATCGTGCCGTTCCGCACCACATAAACGGCGCTCGGAACAAGCCCGAGGTTTTCGAGGCCGGCGGCATCGACCAGATTGTCAAGAACTTTCTGTGCAAGCTCCCTGCTTTGCGGCGTCAAAGCTTTCATTTCTTCGCTGGCCGGGTAGCTCGCTTGCGGGTAATTATCGTCGTAATACAGCACCATCGCGCCCCGGGCCGACGGACTGCTGTAGGAATTGGCATGAATCGAGACGAACAAATCCGCCTTTTGAGCGTTCATAAAATCAACCCGCTGCTGCAGCGACAAGTAGATGTCGCTGTCCCGCGACATCGATACTTCGTAGCCTTCCTTGACCAGCAGATCGCGCAAGCGTCTGGCGATATCGAGATTTACTTGCTTTTCCTGCAGTCCGTTCACGCCGATCGCTCCGGGATCGGAGCCGCCGTGGCCGGCGTCGACGACAATTTTCGCGGCAGACGCCGGTCCAGGCATGATCAGTAAACTTAACGCCATGAGCGCGGTCTGCATCCAACGCTTCCGCATCCGGTTCACTCCTCTCGCATGTTCATTGTACAAGCTGTGCTCTTCGCTGTAAGCAAGCAAGTTTCTCCAACTAACGGAACAAATGGACTATGGCGCCAAAGCAAATATGATATAATAACGATTGGCATTTCTACATATTTTTTGGTTGCATTTCGAACGAAAGAGGTATGCTACATTTTGAGAAAGAATACATTCGTCCTTATCCTTATGCTGCTGATCGGCCTGGTTGCGGGAACGCTCGTAGGGCAGCTGCTCTCGCCGGTGCCGGGCTTATCGTTTTTGACCAGAGCGGTGGAGCTCACGTGGCAGCCGAAAGCGGATTTGCTTGTGATCCGCTATGACTTGAATTTATATATCCGGCTGAACTTGATCAGCTTGCTCGGGCTGGCGGCAGGATTCTGGATTTACCGTAAGCTGTAGCTTTTTAGCTTTGGAAAAGCAGACGAGCCCTGATGAACAATATTCGAAACGAGGGATCGATTTATGTCGATTGCTAGCGAAAAACCAATCATACTCGCTTCTTCGTCGCCGAGACGGCAGGAGCTGATCCGATCATTGAACCTGCCTTATGAAATCATCGTCAGTAGTGTAGACGAATCGACCGAGCCGGGACTGTCCCCGGCGGACATTGTGGAACAACTTTCCGGTCGCAAAGCGCAGGCGGTTTACGAACGTTGTAAGGCAGAAGCGCGTTATGGGAACGGCGGTGTCGTGGTAGGCTCCGATACGATCGTCGTACTGGACGGCGAAGTGCTGGGCAAACCAAAGGACGGCGAGGATGCGCTGCGTATGCTGCGCGCGCTGCAAGGACGGGAGCATGAGGTGTTCAGCGGCGTCGCGGTCATCGATATGCAGACCGGCGAGCGGCACGTTTCACATCGGAGAACGAACGTTAGAATGAAACCGCTTGATGATGAGAAAATCAGGCGCTACATCGCCACAGGCGAGCCGATGGACAAAGCCGGGTCATACGGCATCCAAGGGCTCGGCGCAACGATCGTCGAAGAAATCGTAGGCGATTATTTCAGCGTCGTCGGGCTTCCGATGTCGCTCTTGAGCGATCTGCTTGCGCGTTTTGACGTCGCTGTCTTTTGATGAAACGTCATGCTATAATGATATTTTGGATACGTGACCAGAAAGAGGGGAATGCATGGAATCGCCCAATTACACATTGCGCGATGTCCCAAACGAAGAACGACCTAGAGAACGCATGATACAGTATGGGGCGGGAGCACTAAGCAACGCAGAATTGCTAGCTATTTTGCTGCGGACAGGTACATATCAGGAATCGGCCGTTTTGTTGGCTCAGCGGCTTCTTGCTTCATCGGGCAGTCTGCGAGGATTGGCGGATATGAGCTTGGAACAGCTTACGGAGATCAAGGGGATCGGAGAAGCCAAGGCGCTGCAAATTCAAGCGGGTATTGAGCTTGGCCGCCGAATGGCGCGCAGCGCGCTCAGCGACACGGTAACGATCCGGTCGCCGCAGGACGTGGCGGCGCTGCTGACCGAGGACCTCAGGTACCTGCAGAAGGAACATTTCGTCTGTTTGTTCCTTAATACGAAAAACCATGTAGTCGGTCAGGAAACGCTGTCGATGGGCAGCCTGAACGCTTCGATCGTACACCCCAGAGAAATATTCCGCGCGGCCATCAAACGGAGCAGCGCATCAATCGTATGCGCGCACAACCATCCGAGCGGAGACCCGACGCCGAGCCCGGAAGACATACAAATGACCAAACGGCTTGTCCAGGCGGGAGACATTATCGGCATCGAGGTGCTGGATCATGTGGTTATCGGAGATCAAAAATTCGTCAGTTTGAAGGAACTTGGACTGATGTAATATAATGAGAAATAGCTGCCGATTGAAGGCTGCTTTTCTCCACGATGCCACCGCGGGCTTGGGCGCTTTCGCGCTTTAAAAGAATGCCCGGTTGTCCGGAATAATCTGGATGAGACGGTGGGATCAAGGAAATAACGGATTTTCAGGCCCTTATTTGGACACGGACTTTCATGCAATCATCCGCAAATAAGCGTCTGAAAATTTCTTGTTTCTTGAGACTCCGGTCCGGCAGCGCCATGCGGCCCGGATGCGGAACAATCAGCGCATCATGCGCCAATTACGAATGTTATGATCAACCATTCGCGTGTGTAACGCACGCCTTAAATAGGGAAGGGAGCACCCATCATGTTCGGAGGATTTACAAAAGATTTGGGAATCGACTTGGGCACAGCCAACACGCTCGTTTACGTCAAAGGAAAGGGCATTGTCGTACGCGAGCCGTCGGTCGTCGCGATTCGCACGGATACGAAGTCGATTGAAGCCGTCGGCAACGACGCCAAAAAAATGATCGGACGCACGCCGGGCAACATTCGCGCCATCCGTCCGATGAAGGACGGCGTCATCGCCGATTTTGAAACGACGTCGACGATGATCAAGTATTTCATCCGTCAGGCGCAGAAGCAGCGGCTGCTGTTCCAGCGCCACCCGAGCGTCATGGTGTGCGTGCCTTCCGGTATTACGGCCGTGGAGAAGCGCGCGGTCGAGGATGCCACACGTCAGGCAGGCGCCCGCGATGCGTATACGATCGAAGAGCCGTTCGCGGCGGCGATCGGCGCCGATTTGCCGGTATGGGAGCCGACGGGCAGCATGGTTGTCGACATCGGCGGGGGCACGACGGAAGTCGCGGTCATTTCGCTGGGCGGCATCGTGACGAGCCGTTCGATCCGCGTGGCAGGCGATGAGATGGATGAAGCGATCATCCAGTACATCAAGCGCACCTACAACCTGATGATCGGCGAACGGACCGCCGAGCAGATCAAGATGGAGATCGGCTCCGCACTGCCGATGGACCCGCCGGCCCGGCTCGAAATTCGCGGCCGCGATCTCGTGTCCGGACTGCCGAAGACGATGGCTGTTACTTCCGACGAAATTACGGATGCGCTATACGATACGGTCAACAGCATCGTCGAAGCGGTGAAAGTGACGCTGGAGAAATGCCCTCCGGAGCTGGCGGCCGACATTATGGATCGCGGCATTGTGCTGACCGGCGGCGGCGGCCTCCTGCGCAATTTGGATAAGCTGCTCGCGAGAGAAACGGGCATGCCGGTGCTCGTCGCCGAAAATCCGCTCGATTGCGTAGCGATCGGCACGGGCCGCGCGCTCGAAAACATCCACCTGTTCAAAACCAAATCCGGTCCGACAAGCAGATCCAGACGCTGACTCGTTTAGCTTCTCAGTTTGGAAGGTGTAAGCATTGAAATTACTCGGTAACAAAAGGCTGCTTATATTAATGTTCGGCCTCATTTTGTTCATTGCGCTCATGGGGCTCACCTTCGGGCGGTTCTCCATGACGTGGCCGGAAAAGTTTTTGAAGGATACGGTTTCTTTCACGCAAGGTTTGCTCTATAAGCCCGCGGGTTTTGTCGTGGGCTTGATTGAAGATATCAGAAAGATGCGTACGATGCATGAAGAGAACAAGGTGCTCCGGCAGACGCTGACCCGCTATGCGCGGGATACGGCAAGGCTGAACGATCTGGAACAGCAGAACAAACGTTTGCAGGATGCGCTGGGCTTTACGGATCGCCAAAAGCAAATGAACAATTATACGTTCCGGATCGCCGAAGTGACGGAGTTCAATCAGCAAAATAAAATGATTACCATTAACTTGGGCGAGAAAGACGGGATACGCGCCAATATGGCCGTTATGTCCGTGGATGGGCTGGTTGGCCGCGTTGTGCGCGTCTCGTCCTTCTATGCTGACGTGCAGCTGCTTACCGGGTTACAGACCGTCGTCGATTCGGCCGACAAGCTGGCGATGGAATCCAAAGCGATCGCGGTCACCGTCAAAGGCCATGAGAGCGAATCGTACGGCTTCATCGAATCGTTCAATCAGGAGACGCAGCAGCTCGTCATGACCAAGATCGAAGCGAAGGACCCGATCCAGCCCGGCGACACGATCATTACTTCCGGCAAGGGGCTTGTGTTCCCTAAAGGGATTGAGGTAGGTAAGGTTGTTGAGAAAAGGCAGGGCGATTTCGGCATCACTTATATTGCTACGGTTCAGCCGTTCGCTTCCTTTAATCACCTTCGCGAAGTATTCGTCGTCCAAGTACCGGAGCTAGGAGCAGGTGATAATGGATGAATCACATAAAAATTTGGCTCATTCTTATCGCTTTGTTTTTGCTTGAAAGCACGATCGTGCCATGGCTCATCCCCGTAGCCTGGCAAACCAAAATTATCGTTGATCCGCATTTCATCCTCGTCATCGTACTGTTCATCGGGCTGTACATGAACCGTCATACGGCGCTTATGTTCGGATTAATCTTCGGCATGCTTTACGATTTCATTCATTATTCGCCGATGCTTGGGCCGGTTTCCTTTGCAATGGGGCTCACCGGTTACTTGGCGGGGTTGATGTACGGACGGGTCTATACGAGCATCGTGATCAGCATGCTGGTCATTGCGCTCGGCAATTTATTTTACGAACTGATCATTTTCGGATTGTACCGGCTTTTTCAAGTCACGCATTCGGATATAGAATGGTTTTTTTTCCATCAAATGCTGCCCGGCATGCTCGTCAATTTGCTCTTTGCGCTGGCGATCTACGTGCCGCTTCGAAAAATGTTCGAGAGCTTGCCGCAGCCTCAGATGGAGAAGGACGAATAACTTTTTCACGCTTGCATGCAGGAGATAGGCCGTCTCAAGCCGAATTGTTTACGCTTAGGAGGTAGAAGCGTTTATGACGGCAACAGCCAAGCATCTTGTCACGATTAAAGGGGTTAAAGACGGCCTTGTGTTTCTCCTCGACGACACTTGCGAATTTGCGGAAGTGCTGGCGGAACTCAAGCATAAGCTGGAAAAAACTCATCAGCAAATATTGACCGGCCCGATCATTCACGTTCATGTGAAGCTCGGCAGCAGAGCCGTAACGGATGAGGAGAAGGACGAAGTTCGCTCGATTATTAGCCAGAAGGGCAATCTGCTCGTCCAATCCGTCGAGACGCAGGATCCGGAGCGCAAGAAGCCGGAGCATGCCTTATCGAACGTTGCGATTGTCCGCGGCATCGTCCGTTCCGGGCAAACCTCAACGCATGACAGCAATATTTTGTTTTTAGGCGACGTTAACCCCGGCGGCTCGATCGTGAGTACGGGAAGCATATATATTATGGGCTCGCTCAGGGGGATGGCGCATGCCGGGATCGACGGAGACGACCGGGCGATTATCGCCGCCTCGCATTTGCGGCCCACGCAGCTAAGAATTGCAGGTATCATCAGCCGTCCTCCCGACGAGTGGGGAACGAGCGAAGCGTATGAAGCTTATATGGAATTCGCTTACGTGAAGGACGGCGTGATGGAAATCGATAAAGTGCATCATTTGCACAAGTTCGATTGGAACCTGATCTCTTGAAGGAGAAGGAGTGAAACCTATTGGGAGAGGCAATCGTCATTACATCGGGAAAAGGAGGCGTCGGCAAAACGACGACGTCCGCCAACATCGGAACGGCACTGGCGCTTCAAGGGAAGAAGGTCGTCATGGTCGACACGGATATCGGTCTGCGCAATCTCGATGTCGTCATGGGGCTCGAAAACCGCATCATCTACGATTTGATCGATGTGGCCGAAGGCCGCTGCCGTCTTGCGCAGGCGCTTGTCAAAGACAAGCGCTTTGATGAGCTGTACATGCTCCCAGCGGCGCAGACGAAGGACAAGCATGCGATTCAGCCGGATGCGGTTCGGCAAATCGTGCTTGAGCTGAAGCGCGATTTTGAGTTCGTCATTATCGACTGTCCGGCGGGCATCGAGCAGGGGTTCAAGAACGCCGTCGCCGGAGCGGATAAAGCGATCGTCGTCACTACCCCGGAGAATGCGGCCGTGCGCGATGCCGACCGGATTATCGGCCTGCTGGAGAAGGAGCCGCAGATCGATTCGCCGAAGCTTGTCATTAACCGGATTCGCCCCAGCATGGTGAAAAAAGGCGAGATGCTGGACATCGACGAGATTTGCTCCGTGCTGGCGATCGATTTGCTCGGCATCGTGCCCGACGACGAGCAGGTCATTAAAGCGGCCAATTCCGGCGAGCCGACCGTCATGAATCCGAATTCCCGGGCGGCCATTGCCTACCGCAACATCGCCCGCCGCATGCTGGGCGATTCCGTGCCGCTCATGCAAATGGAAGAGAAGACCGGCATGCTGATCAAAATGAAAAAGTTTCTCGGAATGGGCGGCTGACGCGTCGTGCTGCACAAATTTAAAAAAGTGGACGTGCTGATCGTTGCGATCCTGATTGCACTGCTTGCGATTAGCACGGTTTTGTTGTACAGCGCTACCTTGGATTCGAACCTGCTCAAGTTTGACCCGAAAAAATTGGCCGTCATCTATTCAATTTCCTTTTTTGTATTTATTATTACCGCGGCCCTTGATTACCGGTTTCTCGTGAAGCTCGCATACTATTTATACGGCGTCGGCATATTGCTGCTGGTCGGCGTGTATTTATTCGGGGCCAAAATTAATGGCGCGAGAGGCTGGTTCGAGCTGCCGTTCGGACTCAATTTTCAGCCGGTCGAGCTGGTGAAAATATTGCTGATCATTACGATCGCCGCCTACATGGCGCGCCGCAAGGGCGAGTCATTGCAGTTTTTCCGCGATGTCGTGCCGATTGCGCTGTTCGCGATCATTCCGATCGTGCTCGTTATCATTCAGCCGGACTTGGGCAATGCGATCATACTGGGCGTGATCCTGATCGGTATGTACTGGATCGGCAACATTCGCGCCGTCTATGTCGTCGGCGGGGTGCTGCTGATCGCGGGGACCGTTTACGCGTTCCTTTATTTTTTTCAGCTGTATCATGTGCCGCTGGAAAAATATTTGGATTCCAAAGATTTGCCGACGCACTGGATTGCGCGCGTCAATACGTTCATCAATCCCGATACGGCGACGAACGACCAGAAGTACCAGGTCGTGAACTCGATCCGCGCCATCGGCTCCGGTATGCTCAGGGGCGAAGGCTATTTAAAGGGAACGTCGATCCACAGCCATTTTATACCGGTAGCCTACACTGACGCGATCTTCGTCGTAGTGGGCGAGGAATTCGGTTTTGTCGGCGCTTCCTGCCTGCTGCTGCTCTATTTCGTGCTCATTTACCGGATGATCCTCATCTCGATTTATTGCAACAATTATGCCGGCTCGTTTATTATTATCGGGGTCGTTTCGATGCTTGTGTTCCAAATTTTCCAAAATATCGGAATGATGATTGGGATCATGCCGCTTACCGGGATTACGCTGCCGTTTATTAGCTACGGGGGCACGTCGCTCATGATCAACATGATTGCGATGGGGCTCGTTATGAGCGTTCGGCTGCATGACGACAAGCTGCTCGATGAAGAATGATGCCGCGCTGTGCCGCAGCGCACGACCGGGAGCGGCACTGCTTTGCCGTTACCGTAAGATAGAGCTGTGCACCTCTTGTTCGCTAATAGCGAATGAGGGGTGTTTTTTGCGTTTGGCGGCGGATCGCGGTTTTGTTGCCTCCTTGTCCCGGACATCCCGTATATTTGCCGGTACGAGCTCATAGGATGGAGTATACAAGCCCGCGGGCAAGGAGGATATGGGATGGAAACGAAGAAAAACGTTCGCGACAGGCGCATGGAAAAAATACGCCGACTGAAAGAAGGCACAGCGGGAACCATTAATGCCGGAACACACGGCTCACATACGATGCTCCCCAGGGAAGCTGTGGGGCGGGAACGTTATCCTGAGAAACGGGATGCGATGGAAAAGGAAGAAGCGCCCAATTATCTTCGCACGGATCCCGAAGTGGAGTGGAACCGCAAATGGCAGCGCGATTTTACGGTTTACGGCAGAGATGATGAGGGACCGCCTCCCGAGCGGGGCTCCTGGAGAGGGCGTATGGGGGCGCGCATTTTGATCAGCGGTTTTTTATTCGCGGCGGTATGGCTCATGTACCAGTGGGAAGACCCGCTGGCCGATAAAGGGAGGAAGTGGGTAACCGCGTCGCTGACCGAATCGATTGACGTGGTCAAGCTGGCAGGCTGGTATGAACGAAAGTTCGGAGGAGCGCCGTCGTTCCTGCCGGCCATCAATCCGGGCAAGCATCAGGACGCCACGAAAGTGAGCGCGCTCACGAAGCATTATTTCATACCGGTGCAGGGCAAGCTAATCGCTGCGTTCACGCCAGGCCAGAACGGCGTCTTGATCGAAGCGAAACCGGGCGCGCCGGTTTCTGCGGTTGATACGGGACTGGTTTCTTTCGCGGGGAATAAAGAGGATACCGGATTCACCGTCGTTGTACGGCATACGGATGGGATCGAAACGGTGTACGGGCACTTGGATCAAGGAAAGGTGCAGCTGAACGATTGGATTAAAGGAGGGGAGACGCTCGGAACGGTAGCCAAACCGCAGGGACAAGCATCCGGCACCTTATTTTTCGCGATGGCGAAAGACGGCAAGCCCGTCAACCCGACGGACGTGATTTCCTTTGATTAAACGGCGTACAACCGCTTGGAACGTCTGGTTTGGCGTCCGGTACCGAATCCATCCGCTGTTCTCCATCGTGCTTCTGTTATCCGTGCTGACCGGCTATTTTATCGAAATCGTTACGCTGTTCGGCATTGTCCTCATTCATGAGCTGGGGCATGTGGCCGCCGCCAAAGCCTTCGGCTGGCGGGTCACCGAGGTGCAGCTTCTGCCCTTCGGCGGGGTGGCGGTTGTGGAGGAAATGGGCGGCGTCTCCGTATGGGAGGATATTGCCGTAGCCTTGGCCGGACCGCTGCAGAACGTCTGGATGATGCTGGTTGGGTGGGTGTTGACGGCGACCGGTATCCTGCCCGCGGAATGGGGTCACTACTTCATCCAAGCCAATCTGCTGATCGCTCTGTTCAACCTGATGCCGGTGCTGCCGCTGGACGGCGGCAAGGTGATGCGCGCGCTTCTCTCCTTGTGGCTTCCATACCAGAGAACGATCCAT
This sequence comes from Paenibacillus solanacearum, assembly GCF_910593845.1. Taxonomy (GTDB): domain Bacteria; phylum Bacillota; class Bacilli; order Paenibacillales; family NBRC-103111; genus Paenibacillus_G; species Paenibacillus_G solanacearum. The sequence continues at coordinate 98,294 of NZ_CAJVAS010000013.1, forward strand.
CTCGCCGCCCTTACCAGCTTGATTTTGAGCGCCGCGTTTATCGTCATGAGCGCGCTTCACGTCATGACGGCCAAAGGCGGCATTCAGTTGAACTGGCTCATGATCGGTATATTCCTGCTATTCTCCAACTGGTATGAGTTCCGCGGGCTGCCCTACCATTTCATGCGCTTTTTGCTCAACCGGGAAGCCGGCTTGAAACGGTCGTGGACCGAAGGGACGCTGGCCCGGCCGATTGTGGTGGGCGGCCGCAGACAAGTGGCGGATATTGTCAGGCTGTTTATGCGCGACCGCTACCATTTGGTGTATGTGCTTGACGACCGCGGCAGCATCAGGCATGTCGTACCCGAACGGGCGCTGCTGCAGCTGTATTTCAACGAGACGAAGCGGAGCCTTCCGTTATCCGATCTGTTCGCCGGTTAATCGCGGAGATTTTCGCCGCCGGAATGTGGTACAATATAGCCCGAGGTGTTGCTATCATGAAGCGTATTGTTGTAAAGAGCGATGAAGCGCATACGGAGGTTGCCGTTCAGGAGAACGGAAAGCTCGTTGAATACTACAAAGGCTGGCGCGATCAAGGGCAATTGGCCGGCAATATTTATATCGGCCGGGTGGTGCGGGTGCTGCAAGGTATGCAGTCCGCCTTCGTAGACGTTGGCTTGGAGAAAAATGGATTTTTGTACATTGACGATTTGCTCCCGGCGCATCTCGACAAGCAGCCGAAGACGAAACCGCCGATTCATGATCTGGTAAAAGTCGGCCAGGAGCTGATGGTTCAGGTCGTTAAGGAGCCTGTCGGAACCAAGGGAGCCCGGCTTACGACCCACTATTCCATCCCCGGCCGTTTCGGTGTGTATATGCCTTATGCCGATTACGTCGGCGTTTCCCGCAAAATCGAAAGCGCGGCGGACCGTGAACGGCTGAAGCGGTCTGCGGAACGACACTTGCGGCAGCAGGAAGGGTTTATCGTCCGAACCGCGGCGCTGGGCGAGACGGAAGAAGCGCTGGCGGCCGATCTGGAGGAACTGCGGGCGAGATGGCGGCAGTTGGAGCTGGCCGCAGAAGCGGCGGGGGACGTTCCCCGCAAAATTCATTCCGACTTGCAAATGCTGCCGAGGCTTGTTCGGGACTTGTTCCGTGACGACGTGCAGGAGCTGATCGTTGATTCCAGTGAAGTGCTTAGCGAGATCCAATCGTATATCGCCGTTCCCGGCGCCCAGCCGAGGACCGGCCGGCTTAAGCTGGAAACCGGAGCGGACTTGATGCAAACGTATGACGTCATCCGGCAGCTCGAGATCGGGCTCAAACGGAAAGTATGGCTCGATAACGGCTCGTACCTGATCGTGGACCGGACGGAGGCGCTCACGGTGTTCGATGTGAATACAGGCAAATATACGGGATCGGTCGACCTCGAGCAAACCGTATTCGATACGAATTTGGAAGCGGCACGGGAAATCGCAAGGCTTCTCCGGCTTCGGGATATCGGCGGGCTGATCATTATCGATTTCATCGATATGGAATCCGAGGACAGGCGTCAGCAAGTATTGGATGAGCTTGTGCGCGAGTCGCGAAAAGACCGGACCAAAACGGTCGTCGTCGGCTGGACGAAGCTTGGGCTGGTCGAGCTGACCCGCAAAAAAGTAAGGGACAGCATTGAGTCGACGGTGCCGGAGCCGTGTGCGACATGCGGCGGCAGCGGGCTCGTGATCCGCTAACGCGGCGACGAGCATCCATATGCTGCGGTTCGAGTGGATGAATGGTCAATAAATGAGTTGATTTTCATAGGCTACCTGTGGTAAACTGTTTTAGCGCGTGTTGCTAAGCACATGCTGTAACCGCACGAAGCGGGTAACGTTGCAATGGATACATAAGGGAACCAAATGTCAGTTGTCAACAACGTTGCAACTGCTACCTAAGGAAACCTATGTGCGTTGTCAATCTGAAGTGCTTGTCCTTTCGGTCAAGCCACCTGGCTTTAGGCGAGTCTGAGATATGAGGAGGTGCAGCAATGTACGCAATTATTGAAACAGGTGGAAAGCAATACAAAGTTCAGGAAGGCGATGTCGTTTACATCGAGAAACTGACTGCTGGCGAAGGTGAGTCCGTAACGTTTGACCGCGTGTTGGCCGTTTCCAAAGAAGGCGGTCTCGTGGTAGGCGCTCCGACCGTTTCCGGCGCTTCCGTGTCCGGTAAAGTGGAAAAGCACGGCAAAGGCGAGAAAATCATCGTTTTCAAATACAAAGCGAAGAAAAACTATCGTCGCAAGCAAGGTCATCGTCAGCCTTACACCAAAGTTGTGATCGAGAAGATCCAAGGCTAATCCATGATTCGCGCTACGATCAAACGTAGGGACGATGGACGGATAGAGCGCTTTGGCGTTGAAGGTCATGCGTTATTCGACGAATCGGGCAAAGATATCGTTTGCGCCGGCGTCTCGGCCGTGACCGTGGGCACCGTGAATGCCGTCGAGGCTTTGACCGGCCTGGAGCTGAAGACCCGCATGAAGCATGGACTGCTTCAAGTGGAGGTTCCGGCTGTGTCCGATGCGAAGACGGAAGAGAAAGTACAGCTGCTGCTCGAAGCGATGACAGTCATGCTGCAATCGATTGAACAATCGTATGGTGCATATATAAAACTGCAAGATCCAAACAAGAAGTAAGGAGGTAGACAGACATGTTGCAATTGAATCTTCAATTGTTCGCATCCAAGAAGGGTGTAGGCTCCACGAAGAACGGTCGTGACAGTATCGCGAAGCGCCTGGGCGTGAAGCGCGCCGACGGCCAAACCGTAACGGCGGGCAGCATCCTGGTTCGTCAGCGCGGTACGAAAATCCATCCGGGCAATAACGTGGGCATTGGATCCGACGATACACTTTTTGCCAAGGTCGAAGGCGTTGTGAAGTTCGAGCGTTTGGGCCGTGACCGCAAAAAAGTGAGCGTCTACCCTGCTGCCGCTGCGCCGGTAGCTGCCGCGGTAGAATTGTAATACACGTCACCGAGAACCCTGGCGAGATAACATCGCTGGGGTTTTTTTGCGTCAAACGAGCAGATCGCCATGTTTTTGCATGAACTCGACGTACCAATGCTGTCCCGGACCTAGGCAGCAAAGCCGTTATCGGCATAGGCTTGTTTCTGGAAAATATGTGTACTTCTCCATTGCGCGTGCTATACTGTTATAGATGCAATGGCAAAGCTGGGATGAGAGAGGTAAGGGAATGACGACGAATAACGATGGTCGTATGACCGAAGGGAAATCTCGGATCCAGAACGAACAAACGTTGGCCGGGGGAGAACTGCCGGAACCGTCCGATGCGGACCTTCGTTTGCTGCGCTTGTTTAACCATTACAGACATGATTGGATGAATGACCTTCAGATGGTCATGGGCTATATCCAATTGAAAAAAGTTGATAAATTATCGGATTTAATGGAAAAAATAAAAGAGAAGGTCCGCGTGGAAAGCTGCGTATCCAAGCTGGGCATTCCTTCGTTGATCGTGTACTTGTTGTCCTTCCAGGCGGAGGTGAAGGAGCTTCAGCTTCTGATCCGGCTTGAGGAGGAGATTCATCTTCATAAATACCGGCACGCAGCGGTCGCCGAGCAATGGATTATATCGGTGCTCGACAGCTTCAAGCGGGAAGCAGAAGATTCGACGGAGATGCAAAATTCGGTGATTTTGCGATTGGCCAAAGAAGCGGATGGCTTGCGACTGATAGCGGAGTACGAGGGAGCTTATGAGCCGGAACGGATGCAAGCGTCCGTGAAGAAACTGCGAAGCGGTTTGCCGGAGCGCTGCGGTGTCGGATCGGAAGCGAGCTACGGCGAAAGCCGGGTGATTTGGACCATCCATTTGACATAGCGGCATTGATACATAACGGGGTGACATGATGTTTATTGATAAAGCGAAGATTTATGTAAAAGGCGGTGACGGCGGCGATGGCCTGGTTGCGTTCCGCAGGGAGAAATACGTGCCGGAAGGCGGTCCGGCAGGAGGCGACGGCGGCCATGGCGGAGACGTGATTTTCCGCGTCGACGAGGGCTTGCGAACGCTGGTCGACTTCCGCTATCAGAAGCACTTTAAAGCGCAGCGCGGGGAAAAAGGGCGGAACAAAAGCCGGCACGGCGCCAATGCGGACGACATGATCGTCCGCGTGCCGCCGGGAACGATTGTCGTGGATGACGATACGCAGGAAGTGATTGCGGATTTGACGCGTCACGGCCAGGAGGTCGTCATTGCCAAAGGAGGCCGCGGCGGGCGGGGAAATACCCGCTTCGCCACGGCAAACAACACGGCGCCGTCCATTGCGGAGAACGGTGAGGAAGGGCAGGAGCGGTGGGTCATTCTTGAGCTCAAGGTCATGGCGGACGTCGGGCTCGTGGGCTTTCCAAGCGTCGGCAAATCGACGCTGCTGTCCGTCGTCTCCGGTGCGCAGCCGAAAATCGGCGCATATCACTTCACGACGCTGACGCCGAATTTGGGCGTCGTCGATGTCGGCGACGGCCGCAGCTTCGTCATGGCCGACCTTCCGGGCCTGATCGAAGGCGCCCATGAAGGCGTGGGGCTCGGTCATGAGTTCTTACGACATGTGGAGCGTACCCGGCTGATCATTCATGTGGTCGATATGGGGGCGACGGAAGGGCGCGATCCGTTCGACGACTGGGTCAAAATCAACGAAGAGCTGAAGCTGTATAACGCGAAGCTGGAGGAACGTCCGCAAATCATCGCGGCGAATAAAATGGACATTCCCGAAGCGCAGAAGCTGCTTGAGCAGTTCAAGGAGCGGCTGACAGAGATCGGCTTGGACATTCCGGTGTATCCGATTTCCGCGGTGTCCCGCGCTGGTGTACAGGAACTGATGTACAAGGCGATGGACCTGCTCGAAGCGATTCCGGAAGCGCCGGTAGTGGAAGAAGTGACGGAGCTGGAGGAGCGCAAAGTATACCGGCTCGAAACCGAAGAGGACGAATTTACGGTTCGCCGGGACAACGATGTGTTTATTATCGAAAGCCCGGGCATTGAAAAGCTGGTCAAGCGCACCAACTTTAGCACGCATGAGTCGGTGATGCGGTTTGCCCGCATCTTGCGCAAGAAAGGGATCGACAAAGCGCTGCGCGACCGCGGCGCCAAGGACGGTCAAACGATCCGCATCGGCGACTTCGAATTCGAGTTTGTGGAGCAGGAGTAGTTTTGGCGGACAGCATCTCGCGTTTCGCCTAAAATAAAAAAACAGCAGCGGCCTGAAGCGTAGGTCGTTGCTGTTTTTTTTTATAGCGAGGGCCGGAAGTGAACGGCAGAAGTGCGCGCAAGGGCGAAGGAGAAGCAAAGCGGCGTGCTGGCGAAGGGGCGGTGGCGTAAGCGATGAATGGCGCGTCAGACCGATGCACGGGCACGGAGAAACGAAGTCGTATAAGCAGGCGAAAGCCGGTGACGCAGGCGATGAAGGGTGCGCTGGGGTGATGGTGGGCGTCAGAAAAAACGGTGGAGAAGTTGGCCGACGATCATATGGTAGCTCTGGATGACCGAGCTGATGCTAGTGGAGCAGCTTGGAAAAAGAACAGGGCAAAAGCTGCTATTTATAGCCCCAATCCAACTCAATTCGTCAATGAAACAGCATTTTATCCATTTAATGAACCAAAACCTACTATTCGAAGGGCTTACCCTCTGAATAGTAGGTTTTGGCAATTATACGGCTAATTTTTGAGGTTATTAACAAAAAATAGTCCGGTTATTCCAACAAACAATTGTATTCGGGCTACTGCTGCTACGAATGACGCATCCTGACCAACTTTACTTCGAAGTGGGGAAATTTGTTATGATCATCACAAATACACGAATGTTTAGTTGCCTAGCGCAGAAGAAGCAATTACTGTTTATGGAGAAACTGTCCGTCAGCCATATCAGATCGTTGAGTGGGCTATGTCATCGTCACGATGTTCAGCATCACATCGTTGAGCGGCTATTATCTCGTCACGACCATAACGTCGAGTCGTCAATGTGATCAACACGGCCCACCACCGTATCGTTGAATCACCATTCGTCACGCCGGCCAGCATCACGCCGTTGAGTCACCATTACCATCGTCACGGGATCCGTCAATATCGCTGAACAGACACCCGCACCATCATCTATCAACCGTCACCATCGAACCACCAATCATCAAACCGTCACCCATGCACGGTTGCTGCGCCAATGCACATCGACCGGTGTCTCGAAAAATCCGCTCAAAAGATCGGGCGTAAGCAGCTTCGATGTTTCTCCGGCCCCGTACACTTCGCCTCTTCGCAGAAGAAGCGTGTGACGGAAGATCGGTAGAATCTCTTCCGTATGGTGGGTCACAAACAATATTGTAGGCGCATCGGCGCCGGCGGCGAGCTGATCGACTCCCGACAGCAGCGTTTCGCGGGAGAACAGGTCGAGCCCGTTGCAGGGCTCGTCCAGTATGAGCAGCCGCGGAGAAGCCATGAGCGCGCGTGCGATCAGTACCTTCTGCTTTTCGCCTTGGGAGCAGGTGATGTAAGGGCGATCCCACAGCTTTTTGCAGCCGAGCTGTTCCATCAGCGCAGCCGCATGATCATAGTCGCCTGCTTCCGGGCGGTCGTACAGTCCGATGGTCGCGTATTTGCCACTGAGCACGACGTCCTGGGTAAGGTCTCTGCCGTACAGCTTTTCCTGCAGCGAGGAGCTGACCCAGCCGATCGACTTGCGAAGCTCGCGAAGATCGATCGTTCCGAACGCTTCGGTAAGCACGCTGACCGTCCCGGTGGTCGGCCAAATATAGCCGTTGATTATATTGAGCAGCGTCGTTTTGCCGGAGCCGTTCAGCCCGAGGATCGCCCAATGCTCCTGTTTGCGAACTTGCCACGATACGTCGTTCAGCAGTGTTTTGTTTTCTCTGCGATATGTCGCCGATTGAATGTCGATAACCAGCCGTTTCCCAAATTCGTCTGATGACATGTTGATCATACCTTTCGATATAATTTGTATGTACTACTATATCAGATTTTGCCCCGGTAGGGCTTCTTTTTTTAAAATTAAACTATTATTTTTCGATAAAAATATAAAATGCCCCGCTCCGTCCTCTTGGATCGGCGAGGCATTATGCTGCAGCTTGCGCTGCACAACGACAAGCATACAAATTAAAGTTGGCGCGGATCGATCAGCTCGGTCCAGTGTACGGCCGGTCTGCCATCCCCCGCGTAGCCTGCGGTGCCTACCCATATATGCTCGGAAGGACCATGTTCGAAATAATGGGCGAGCAGCGTATGAAAAATAAACGGGATGTTGCGATGCAGCACCTGGTCCCGGGCGATCCAGTGAAGCTCGCCTTCATCCGTTAAGGATACATTGCGCCGGGGCGTGTAAGCTGTATAAATAAATTGCTGCCGGACTTCCTGCTGATTGAGCCGCAGAAGAATGTACTGGAGATGCAGATCGGCAATTTCCTCCGGCAGCAGTCCCGTCTCTTCGTGGATCTCGCGAAGCACGGCTTTCTCCGGATCGCCGATCTCTTCCGGCTCCAGATGGCCTCCGACAGCAGCCCACATGCCGGGGTTTAGCGTACGGTGCGGCGAGCGCTTCATCATCAGCATATCGTTGCCGTTAAACAGCATGGCAGCAGCCATAATGCGAGCTCTGATCACAGGGGTTCTCTCCTTTTTTGGCGGCATGATGCGTACTTGAAACTACTTTATCACATTTTATATAACAAAGCCTATTGCGGGATCGATCCGGTTTGCGATATAATGTCCACTAGGTAAAAACAATCGTCTTTTTAGAGAGGACTGTTAAAGTGCCGGACAAAGATGCAACGCAGGGAATACCGGTAGGGTCGGAGCGTTACTACTTGGTGCGTGAGGACATTTTGCCGGAAGCGCTGATCAAGACGATCCAGGCCAAGGAACTGCTTGCCCGGGGCGAGGTCAAAACGATCCACGAAGCGGTCGAGCAGGTAGAGCTGAGCCGCAGCGCTTTTTATAAATACAAGGACGGCATCTTTCCACTCAGCAAGCTGGATCGCGAACGCATCGTGACCATCTCGATGGATCTGGAGCATCGCTCGGGCATTTTATCGAGAGTGCTTGCGATGATCGCGGGGCTGGAAGGCAATGTGCTGACGATTCATCAGACGATCCCGCTGCAAGGCGTGGCGAACGTCGTTATTTCCGTAGAAACGTCATTGATGGAGGAAAGCGTCGCTGTGCTGTTGGACAAACTGCGCCGGCAAGACGGCGTCACCCGTGCTACGTTGGTCGGGCAGGGGTAAAATACACTAGGAGGTTATGCGCATGAAACCGATCAAAGTAGGTTTATTGGGACTGGGTACGGTAGGAACCGGAGTCGTCCGCATTGTGGAGGGCCATCAAGCCGATTTGTTCAGCCAGTCGGGCTCTCCCATTGAAATTTCGAAAATTTTGGTGCAGGATAAAAATAAACACCGCAATATCAGCGTTTCGTCCGATGTACTGACCGACAACCCGTGGGACGTGGTGCAAAATCCGGACATCGACGTCGTCGTGGAAGTGATGGGCGGTATCGAGCTAGCCAAAGAATTGATTCTTGCAGCTCTGGAGCAGGGAAAGCATATCGTGACGGCGAACAAAGACTTAATGGCGCTGCACGGGCCGGACATTTTGAAGAAAGCGGCCGATAAAGGCTGCGATGTGTTTTATGAGGCCAGCGTAGCGGGCGGCATTCCGATCATCCGTACGCTGATCGAAGGCTTTTCCTCCGATCGGATCACGAAAATTATGGGGATCGTCAACGGTACGACCAACTATATTCTTACGAAAATGAGCCAAGAAGGCGCCGCTTATGCAGATGTGCTGAAGGAAGCACAGCAGCTCGGTTATGCAGAGAGCGATCCGACCTCCGACGTGGAAGGCTTCGACGCCGCCCGCAAAATGACCATCCTCGGCACGCTCGGTTTCCATGCCAATGTGTCGCTGAGCGATGTGGCCGTCAAGGGCATTTCGAAAGTTACCAAAGAAGACATCGCCTATGGCAAACGCCTCGGCTATGAAGTAAAGCTGCTGGGCATTGCCGAGCGCCAGGACGATCATATCAGCATCAGCGTGCAGCCGACGATGGTCAGAACGTCGCATCCGCTCGCTTCGGTCAACGGGGTGTTCAACGCTGTGTACGTGTATGGCGAAGCGGTGGGTGAGACGATGTTCTACGGGCCAGGCGCCGGCGAGATGCCGACGGCTACCTCGATCGTCGCTGACCTTGTCGCTGTCGTGCGCAATTTGAATCTGGGTGTAAACGGCCGCCGCGGATTCGTACCTTACAAGGAGAAGAAGCTGAAGACCGATGAGCAGATTTCTTCAAAAAACTTCATACTTCTGCATGTGGAAGACAAAGCGGGCGTGCTCGCGCAAATTACGCAAGTGTTCGCCGAATACGAGGTAAGCCTCGAGTCGGTGCTGCAGCATCCGAATGCGACGAATCCGCTGGCCGAAATTATTATCATTACCCATGACGCCAATAAAGCGGCGATGAACAAAGTATTGAACCGATTCGAGTCGATGAGCGTGGTCCATTCGATCAAGAGCGTTTACCGGGTGGAAGGCTAAGCTGCATGAGCGACATGGGGCTGCTGCAAACGTACAAAGCATACTTGCCGATTCACGACAACACGCCGCTGTGACGCTGCAGGAAGGCCGCACCCCGCTGGTGTGTGCACAACATTTATCGAATGAGCTCTATCTGGATCTTTGTTTCAAATATGAAGCGTTAAACCTGACCGGCGTAATGAAGCCGAAGCAGGGAGACGGTTTTGAGAAAGGCCAGTCCGCGGTCTGCATTTTGGCGGGCCACGGCATGAAACACCACCTAGATATTACGATTAAAAGAGTGAGCGCGGAACCACTCGTCGTGCAGGACTCGGAAGCGGCGGTCATGGAAGCGATCCGCAAGCTCGAAGGATAGGGGAGATTGCAGGATGGGGGAGAACCATTACCGCATCAGTAAAGTTCGCGTCAAGGTGCCGGCAAGCACGGCCAACCTCGGGCCTGGCTTTGATACGCTGGGGATGGCGCTGGATTTGTATGCTTGGATTGAAATGGGGATTGCCGACGAAACGCGGATTACACTGTACGGCGATCAAATGAACGGAGTGCCGACAGATAAAAGCAACCTCATCTACGAGGTGGCGCAAATGGTATTCAAGCGAGCGGGCGTCAGCGTCCCCGAGCTGGACATCGCGATGTACAGTGATATCCCGCTGACAAGGGGACTCGGCAGCAGCGCGTCGGCGATCGTAGGCGGCCTCGCAGCAGCCAATGCGCTCATTGGCAGTCCGCTGTCCGATGACACGCTGTTTCAGATGGCGACGGAGCTCGAGCACCACCCCGACAATGTCGGTGCGTCGCTGTTCGGCGGCCTCGTCGTCGCCTTCTGGGACGGCACGCGGGCGGAGCATATCCGCGTGGAGCCGGACCCGCAGCTGGAAGTGCTGGTAGCCATCCCGCACTTCCAGCTGTCGACGGAGAAGGCGCGCGGCGTCCTGCCGCGCCAGCAAAGCCTCGAGAATGCCGTCTTCAACGTCGGGCATTCCTCGCTGCTGGTCGCCGCCTTCTGTACCGGGCGGCTGGATATGATCCCGCGCGCGATGAAGGACGCGCTGCATCAGCCTTACCGGGCGCCGCTCGTGCCCGGCCTCGGCCGTATTCTCGCCGAGGCGACGGAGCACGGCGCCCTCGGCGTAGCGCTCAGCGGCGCGGGACCGACGATGCTCGCGCTCGTTGATAGAGCCAGCTCCCGCAAGGCGGAGCTGGAAAGCTTCATGATCGGCACGCTGCGCAAGGAAGGCATCGAAGCCACGATGATGTGGCTGAACCCCGATCGCCAAGGCGTGCAGGTGGAGGCATGGGCGGCAGGCGAGGAGCCGCAATCGGAACTGATGGAAATAATCAAAGGAGATGTCCGCGCGTGAAGAAAATCGCTCTGCTCGGGCCGGGTACGTTTACCGAGGAATCGGCGCATTATTTTCTCGGCCGGTCGTCTTATGAATACATGAACTACAAGCTCATCCCCGACGTATTCCAGTCAACGGTAGGCGGAACGACGGACTACAGCGTCATCCCGATCGAGAATACGTTCGAGGGCTCGGTGAATTTGCATGTGGACACCCTCGTGCATGAAGTCGATTTGCCGATCCAGGCGGAATGGGTATACCCGATTTCGATCAATCTCCTTCGTCTTCCGCAGGAAGGCGGGGCATCTGAGACGATGGAAGACAGCTGCAAGCGAATCCGCAAGGTGTACTCGCACGGCGTGACGCTGGCGCAGTGCCAGCAGTTTCTGCGGCGGTATTTGCCGCATGTGGAGCTGGAGGCCGTAGGCAGCAACGGGGAGGCGGCGCGACTGGTGAAGGAGCTCGCACAGCCCGAGATCGCGGCGCTTGCGCCGCTTGCCGCTGGCACGATGTACGGATTGGAGACGCTTGCGAAGGGCATCCATGATCACGAGGATAATTTTACCCGTTTCATTCTGATCGGCCGCGACAAATTCGAAGGTGAGAAGCCGGCGAACCGGACGAAAACGACGATATTGGTTACGCTGCCGTCCGATTATCCGGGTGCGCTGCATCAAGTGTTGTCGGCGTTTTCCTGGAGACGGATCAACCTGTCCAAGATTGAGTCCCGTCCGACTAAGAAGAAGCTCGGCACCTATTTCTTTTACATCGATGTTGAAGCTTCGATGGATTCCGTCCTGCTCCCGGCGGCCCTTCAAGAAATCGAAGCGATCGGCTGCCTGGTTCGCATATTGGGCTGCTACCCGACTTACGATTACGTAGCCGACATTGCGGAAGAGTAGTGGGCATGCCGTAAATCATCTACATAAACGGTCAGTACATTAGCAAAGTAGATGCGAAATTCGGCAAGCTCGTCGAATCGACGGCTTGAAGGTGTTCGAATAACGTGCATCGGGAACATATTCGAGAACATAGTAGAACCTCAGACTCCAAGTTGAACAGCGCTCTTATTGTTAGTCATACCTAACAGTAGGGGGCGGTTCATCCGGAAGTTGAGGTTCTTTTTTTGCATATAAATGGAGTTACGGCACTTTTTCCTGAACTTTAGCAGCGTTACATCGTTATTATTGCTTAGCGAAACGCATCGATCCCGCCTCGTCGTCGTGACGGAAAGGAACTTTTTTCAAGAACGGATGGTCAAATGCCCAACTTACTGCATAAACTGTAATGTCATTTTGCTCTGGCGCGTAAGCGGTAGGTCCTCATTTCAAGTTCGTTTGCTTACGTATGACCCGGCTGGCCGATGGAGGCCGTTAGATCGTAAACTTGAAGGAGGTTTTGCAGTGAAGATTCATATTGTAAAGAAGGGCGAATCCTTATACGAGATCGCGCAAAAGTATCACATCGAGCTCGATAAGCTGATTGCTGCCAACCCGCAAATCGCCGATCCGAATGTGATCGACGTTGGGATGAAGGTGAAAATACCTAACGAGGCCAAACCGGTGACGCCGCCGACCGACTACCTGTATAAACATACGGTCGTCCAAGGCGACTCGCTCTGGAAGCTCGGCAAAGCCTGGGGCGTTCCGCTTGCAGATATGGTGGCCGCCAACCCGCAGCTGAAAAATCCGAATGTGCTGATGACCGGCGATATCGTATATATTCCTAAGCTGAAACCGGCAACGAATCCAAGCCCGCACGGGAACCCGGCAACCGGTCCGGCTGCCAGCCCGAAGGCAGACACGTCGCAAGTATTGCCGATCGAAGCGGCGCCGATCTCGGAGCTGCCGGAAACACCGGCGCAGGCCCCGACCGATGTGGCGCCGGTGATGGAGGCCCCGAACGTCCCGAACTTGCCGAATATGCCGAACATCCATCCTTTTCCGAACATCGAGTTCCCGGCCACCTCGCCGATGCCTGGACTTGAGGGCGTTCATCATGCAGAACCGAATGAGAATATGAATCATCCGTTTCCGAATTGGGCGATCCACGAGCAGCCGGCCCAGCACCCGTTCCAGCAATTCCAGATGCCTGCGGTCGAAGCGATGACACATGAACAGCCATTCGGCAAAAGCAAGGAGAACGCTTGGGCACAGCCGGAGCTTCCGGGGATGCCGACAGCGGAAAGCATGCCCATGATGCAGAGCATGCCAATGATGCAGAACATGCCAAACATGTCGGCAATGCCTATGACGAATGCAGCGGAAATGCCCCATTTTGGACAGCAGCAAAGCGGATTCCCCATGTTTGGCCATCCGTCGGCAGGAGGAGACTGCGGCTGTGGAGGAGGTCCGGCGTTTCCGTATGCGGAACAGCCGTCGGTGATGCCCGCTATGATGCAGCCGAACGAACCGTTTTATGCGATGCCGCATTCGTTTTCTCCGCATGCGATGCCGATGATGCCGAATATGGTCGAACCGATAGCCCACGGCCCCGGCTGCGGTTGCGGCGGCCATGCGCCTTCTTTTGGGGAGCATCCTGCCGTACTCCCGGCGATGGTGCAGCCGAACGAACCGTTCCTTGCACCGCAATCGTATTTTCCTCACCATATGCCGATGATGCCTTATGTTGCTGAGCAGGCGGCATTCCCGGGCGCTTATCCGGCAGCCGGTGTTAGCGGTTTTCCGCATGAGCCGTTTTATCCCGGGCATGTCTCTTCCCCATTCGGAATGCACATGCCGTGGAGCGGGAGCGAGAACGAAAACATCGGGGGTAAAGAGAAGGTCGCAGCCGCCAGCAAATCGCGCGGAGAGAAAGCTGAAATTACGCAAGTGAAGGAGCCGGCTTCTTCGAAGAAAAAGGCGCCCGCACGGAAAAACAAGCAAAGCTCGGCGCGCGCAGCCATCAGCAGCTTGATCGCGCGCAGCAATCGAAGAGCCGCGCAGGCTTCTACCCGTTCGAGCAAAGCTTCGCCCTGGTTGAACCAGTAATCGGACGCCGCGGCAGCAGCAGGAATCATCGCATCGCCGCAGCAACAGGCTGTAACAAAAATGAGCGCTTCGCCACGACCCGTCGTGGAAAGAAGCGCTCATTTTGTATGAAGAGACCGTAGTGGAATTTCGGCATGCGACCGAAAGGATGTGTTTCATCGTAGAGAATCAATCGATTCGAGCAGCGGCGATGCGCTGAATGGCTTCACGAAGCGAACAATGATCGCTTGCCGTACGGTTACAGCTTGATCCCCAGCACGTGATCGAGCGGGACGAAGCCGATATCCCGGCTGTCTTTGCTGTGGTTACGGTTGTCTCCCATAACGAACAAGGAATCTTCGGGCACCGTCCATTTGCGCTCAGCGGCAGGCTGCATCGTTTCATTGATATACGGCTCATCCAGCGGCTGTCCGTTGCGATACACCTTTTGCTCTTTCAGCTCGATGACATCGCCGGGCTTGCCAATGACCCGTTTGACGTACATGTTCTCATCCTGTACGCCGCGCATCAATTCCAGTAGCGGATGCTCGAGCACATCATCCTTGAACGAGCGCGGACGTTCCACACGGCTGTCAATGATGACGATATCCCCGTACTTCGGTTCATACCCGAACGTATGCGATAGCTTGGATACATAGATGCGCTGTTCGTTATGCAGGGACGGATCCATTGAATGGCCGAGCACCTTAGTCGGTTGAAAGACGAACAGACCGATGAGAAGCGTCAGAACGAAGGCAATGGCGATCGAGCTAACCCATGCCCAGATCTCTTTTACGATAGATTGCACAAGGATCCTTCCTTTCCGGGAAAATGAGACGGTCGTAATCAGTCTAGTATACATGCAATCGGTATAAACGTCGATCCCAATGGGAAAAATAGTAAGAAAAATGGTATCGTTTCCGTATCCGACAACAGACGCGACAAGCGCTTCGGGTGTGGAACGGTGAATACCGCAAGGCCGAAGCCGGCCGAAGGGAAGACAATCAGGCAGTAACTTAAAGAGGGGATCGCCATATGCTGCTCAGCTTCTGGAATCAAATGAAGAAACAATTGAAAAAAAAGCTGCGATGGAAACGCCGCTGGCTAAATTTGGCCGCCGTACTGCTTTTGGCGGGTGTGGCCGCGACTTGGATTTGGCTGGCTAGAGACAAGGAAACGGGGCCGAACGCATGGAATTTGCAGGAGCAAAGCGTTTTTGGCCGCAGTATGGCTAAGCCACCGGAGCAGCTGGAGAAAGATGTGATGACGATGATTAACGCCATCGACGGACAGCGCGAAGTGTTTGCCAAAAAGTCTTATGTGTGCGGTGAAGAGCTGCAGTTGATCGGTTACATGGGCGCCGGAGATATTTTGGCTTATTACAAGGAGCATCCGGCAGTATCGGTCAGTTTGGTAGACGGCAGCAAAGTGTATTTTACGGAAAAAGTGGACGACCTGTCGCCTCGATGCAAGGAAAATGCGTATTTCGGTCTGGACGCCGGGGGCAATTTGTCTTTATTCGAAGGCATACCGGGAGCCAGCGGTACCAGCGTCATCCGAACGTTCTTCCAGCTCAATATCGAGTACCTGGAGAGCAGCTTGCCTCGCGAGACGGTGAAACAGTTGTACCGCGGCATCCGGGTAACCGATCTGGCCGATTACAACAGCGTGCTGTCGACGCTGAGCGATTTTGCCGTAGAAGAAACGGAAAAGGTCATGCAGACGACGCAGCAGCCATAAAGAAAAGCTGAAAAACAGTCAACCTCAAGAAGGATCGCCCCGGATGCGTATCGGGGAACTTCAGGAGGTGGCTGTTTTTTTATTTGCGGCAATAAATCGCGAGCCTATCCCCTTATGAGGCCGCTCAGGCCGGACAGCCTAGGGAAACTAGGCCGTGTCACAGGAGCGAATATCTGGTATAATGACAAGGAATACATATGTTCGGTTTTTTGCAGGGAACCGGTACAGACGAAGGAAGCAAATAACGAAAGGCGTGCAGGTATGCGGATATTGGGCATCGACCCGGGGATTGCGATCGTCGGGTTCGGTTTTATCGATAAGCAGGGGCATAAGCTCGTGCCGGTGCAGTACGGTTCCATTCAAACCGAGGCGCATACGGCGGAAGCTTTGCGGCTGAAGCAAGTATACGAAGCCATGGTCCAATTGCTTGACAAATACAAGCCGGACGCGGTGGCGATCGAGAAGCTGTTTTTTAATCGAAACGTGACGACGGCGCTGACGGTAGGCCAAGCCAGAGGCGTATTGATGCTGGCCGCCGAGCAAAAAGGGCTGCCGATCGCCGAATATACGCCGCTTCAGGTCAAGCAGGCGATCGTAGGCTACGGGAAAGCCGAGAAAAAACAGGTGCAGGAGATGGTGCGGATGTTCCTGCACTTATCCGCCGTGCCGAAGCCGGACGACGTGGCCGACGCGCTGGCGATTGCCATATGTCATGCGCATTCGTCCGCACTTCAACAAAAAATAAACGAGGTAAACAAGCGATGATCGATTTTTTGAGAGGAACCGTCGCGCATCGGGAGACGGAGTACGTCGTGCTGGACGTGAGGGGCGTAGGCTACCGCGTCTTTTGCGCCAACCCGTTCGCAGTGCTCCCGAAGGACGGGAAAGACGGCGAAGTGACATTATATATTCATTATCATGTCCGGGAGGACGCTCATCTGCTGTTCGGCTTCACAACGCGGGAGGAGCAGTCGTTATTCCGCATGCTGCTGGACGTAAACGGCATCGGCCCGAAAGTGGCGATCGGCGTACTGGCCGGCGGAAAGCCGGAGGTGATTGCCTCGGCAATCCGGCAGGAGAACTTATCCTTTTTGACGAAGCTGCCGGGTATCGGCAAAAAGACGGCGCAGCGGATGGTGCTCGATCTGAAGGATAAGCTCGGAGCGCTTTCTGCTGCGGATGATGCGGTCGGCCTGTTCGCAGTAGGCGTGGAGGTCGCTGCCGCATCGAATGGCGGAACGGCATGGGCGGAGGCGAAGGCGGCGCTCATGGCGCTCGGCTATACGGAAGCGGAGGCCGACAGGGCCGGCCAATCGGTCAAGCCGAAGCTCAAGGGCGACGAAACGACGGATGCCGTGACGAAGCTTGCGCTCAAGGCGTTGTTCCAAGAGTCGCAAATGAAATAACGCTTCGACGGTTGTCAAGAGCAACGGATTTGGCGGGATAGAGGAAGGAGCTGCGGCACAGCATGGAAGACCGTATTATTTCGGCTCATCTGATGATGGAGGATCAGCAGATGGAGTTCAGCCTGCGCCCCCGTTATTTGGCCGAGTACATCGGGCAGAAGCAGGCGAAGGATAATTTGAAAATTTACATCGAGGCGGCCAAAATGCGCAACGAGGCGCTTGATCATGTGCTGCTGTACGGGCCCCCGGGACTGGGCAAGACGACGCTCTCGAACATTATCGCCAATGAGCTTGGCGTCAATTTGCGCACGACGTCGGGGCCGGCCATCGAGCGGCCGGGCGATTTGGCGGCGATTTTGACGAACTTGCAGGAAAACGACGTGCTGTTCATCGACGAAATTCACCGGCTGCACCGGACGGTGGAAGAAGTGCTGTATCCGGCGATGGAAGATTATGCGCTGGACATTATTATCGGCAAAGGGCCGAGCGCGCGCTCGGTACGGCTCGATCTGCCGCCGTTTACGCTGATCGGAGCGACGACGCGGGCGGGGCTGCTGTCGGCGCCGCTGCGCGACCGTTTCGGCGTCGTCAGCCGTCTGGAGTATTACACGGTCGACGAGCTTGCGTATATCGTCAGCCGGACGGCCGATTTATTGCAGGTGCAGATCGTCGGGGAAGCATCCCGCGAGATCGGGATGCGTTCGCGCGGGACGCCGCGGATTGCCAACCGGCTGCTGAAGCGGGTGCGCGATTTCGCGCAGGTGAAGGGCGACGGCATCATTACGGTAGACATCGCCCGCGCCGCACTGATCAGCATTCAGGTCGATCCGCTCGGACTCGACGAGATCGATCACAAGATGCTGCGCGCCATTATTCTCAGTTTTCAGGGCGGGCCGGTCGGGCTGGATACGATTGCCGCGTCGATCGGGGAAGAAAGCCAAACGATTGAGGATGTATATGAGCCATACTTGCTGCAAATCGGATTTTTGCAGCGCACGCCGCGCGGACGCATGATTACAGCCGCGGCCTGCAAGCATCTTGGTCTGCCGATGCCGAGCCGTTCGTAAGGGCAGCTAGGCGGGAGGCAAAGGCCGCAACAGTCTTCAAGGAGAGGGGAATCCGCAAGTGATGAAAGGAATAGGACGGCGCTTTACGGGACGAGGCGCCGTCCGCACGTTGACTTATGCCGCCGGAATCGGCGTGAAGGCTGTACTGCTCGCCGGTCTGCTGCTATCCGGCGGATCGTACGGCACGGCGCAGGCGGCTATGCCGAAGCTGGAGCAGATCCGCGTCGCTCTGTTCATCGACGCGGGCAAGTACAAGGACACGGCGTCCGCGGTTACGCTGTCCTCGGGCGCCGGGCTGACGCTCAGCCTGCGGGGCTCGGGCGGCGCCGTGCATACGGCCGCGGCGAAGGAGCCGGTCCGTGTATACGCGGACGGCTACTACGCGCAGCTACCGGATACGGCGGATGCCGCCCAGGCGAAGGCGCAGGCGCAGAAGCTGGCCGCGGCCGGCAAGGATGCCGGCGTCGTGCAGCGCACGAAGCGGGGCCAGCCGGCCTATCAAGTCTACCTTGGTCCGTATCCGACCAAGGAAGCGGCGTCCGCCGCGGCGGCTTCGCAAGCCGGAGCGGTGCTAACCGGCCCGCTGCGGCTGAGCGCGGGCTCGTATGCGAGCGCCGCGGAGGCGCAGACGCAGGCGGCTGCGATCGCGCAGGCCGGCTTCGACGCCGACGTGGCGCAGCTGACCGCCGGCAGCGCGGGGGCACCCGCGTACGCCGTGCTGGTTGGCGGCGGCGCGGACGCAGCCGCGTTGCAAGGGCAGCGCGCGCAGTTGGCCGCCGCGCTGCCCGGCGTAGCGCTGACGCCGGTGGACGCCGCGCAGCAGGGCTACGTGCTGCAGCGCAGCGAGCTAGCGGTCAGCGGCAGCGCCGCGGATGCGGCCCGTGCCTTCGTATTCGGCGGCCCGATCAAGCTGTGGGCCGTCCCGGCGGCTGCCGATGGCTCCGCTGCAGGCGGCATCGCCGTCCGCGAGCGGGACGGCCGGACGTATCGCGGCGGCATCGAGCTAACGCAGCTGAACGGGAAGCTCGCCGTCATCAACGAGCTTCCGCTGGAAGATTACTTATATTCGGTCGTCGGCTCCGAATTGACCAAAGACTGGCCCTTGGAGGCGTTGAAGGCGCAGGCGGTCGCCGCCCGCACCTATGCGCTCAAGCAGGGCGCCAAATACCAGATCGCGCACGTGGCCGACTCGACGATCGACCAAGTGTACAAGGGGCTCACGGCGGAATTTCCCGCCGCGCTCCAAGCGGTGCAGGCGACGCAAGGCGAAGTGCTGCTGTATAAAAATGCGCTGATCGATCCGCTCTTTTATTCCAACGCAGGCGGGAAAACCGCCGAGTCGACGGAAGTGTGGGGGAACAAGGTCGAATATTTGAAGAGCGTCCCTTCCCCCGACGAAGGCGCCGATACTGGCAAGAAGCCATGGTATCGCATCGTTTTGCCGAACGGCGCTACCGGTTATATTCACTCCGATTATGCGCGAGCGACCGGGCAATCGAATCCGGCCGGCTTGCCGTTCTATGTGTCGACCGGCACCGACGTCAGCGTGCGGCCCGCGCCTTACGTAGATAATGCGGCGAACCCGGCGCTCTTCAAGGTCAACATCGGGGATCGCTTCGTTGTTATCGACGAAGTCAAAGAATCGAACGCCTACGCATGGGTGCGCGGACCGTATGACCCGGCGAAGCTGAGGGACAAGCTGGCCGGCGCGCTGCCGGCAGGCGCTGGCGCAGCCTCGATCGACAAGCTGGAAATATCGAAGCGCGGCCCTTCCGGCCGGGTGCTCGAAGTCACCGCGAACGGGCAGCCGCTGAAGGCCGCTTATCCGGATGCGCTTCGCACCTTGCTGGGCGGACTGCCGAGCAACCTGTTTGAAATTGAAGATACGGGACGGTATACTATATTGGGTACGGACGGGATCACCCGCAATCAGTCGGCCTCGTCCACGCCGTTGTACGTAGCTTCGGGCTCCGGCCCGGCGGTGCAGCAGAAGGAGCCTCAGCTGTTTGTGATGGACGCCGGCGGCAGCGTACGATTGGTTACGAAGAACCAGCAATATATATTTAGAGGCACCGGTCTTGGCCACGGTCTCGGCATGTCCCAGTGGGGGGCTCGAGGGTACGCGGAGCTCGGTTACGATTATCAAAAAATACTGCAGACCTACTATGTAGGGGTCTCGGTCGTTAAGGGATGAAGCCAACATTATGCAAGTCGACTTGTTCGATTACCATTTGCCCGAATCGCTCATTGCCCAGACACCGCTAGCGGAGCGCACCGCTTCGCGGCTCATGACGCTGGACAAACGAACGGGTCAAATCGGTCATCATACGTTTGAACAACTGGAACAATATATTCAAGCCGGGGATGTGCTCGTGTTGAACGATACACGGGTCATTCCAGCCCGGCTTTTTGGCGTGAAGGCGGATACCGGAGCCAAGGCCGAGGTGCTGCTGCTCAAGCAGCTGGAAGGAGACCGCTGGGAAGTGCTCGTGCGTCCGGCGAAGCGGCTTAAGACGGGAGCCGTGCTCCATTTTGGCGCCGAAGCGGAACAATCGGATGGCTCCGCTCCTTCCGGACAACCGCTGCTGACGGCGACGGTAGAAGAGGAAGGCGAGATGGGCGGGCGTGTGCTTCGCTTCCATTATAAAGGCATTTTCAATGAAGTGCTGGACCGGCTCGGTACGATGCCGCTGCCTCCTTATATTAAAGAACAGCTTGAAGATCGGGAGCGGTATCAAACCGTATATGCCCGGCATGAAGGATCGGCCGCGGCGCCGACGGCAGGCCTTCACTTCACGAAGGAATATTTGCATAAGCTGGAACAAAAAGGTGTACAATTAGCTTATGTTACCCTGCATGTCGGTCTGGGCACGTTCCGGCCGGTATCGGCGGAAACTGTGGAAGCGCATGAGATGCATGAAGAATTTTATGAGGTTACGGATGAAACCGCAGCGCTCGTCAATCGTATCAAACAACAGGGCGGCCGTGTGATTGCGGTCGGAACGACATCGGCGCGTACGCTGGAGACGGCGGCCGACGAGAACGGCATGCTGCGTGCGGGCCGCGGATGGACGGGCATCTTTATTTACCCGGGCTACCGATTCCGCATCGTCGAGGCGCTGCTGACCAATTTCCATCTGCCGCAATCGACGCTGCTGATGCTGATCAGCGCGCTGGCCGGACGCGAGCATGTGCTTGCGGCTTATAACGAAGCGGTGCGCCGCGAATACCGCTTCTTCAGCTTTGGCGATGCGATGTTTATTCATTGAAGCGGCTGTGAACGGATAGGGAGAAGGATTAAATTATGACGATTCGATATGAACATATTAAGACGTGCAAGCAGTCCGGCGCGAGACTCGGACGGGTGCACACTCCGCACGGCGTGATCGAGACGCCGGCATTTATGCCGGTCGGCACACAGGCGACGGTAAAAACGATGAGCCCGGAAGAACTCAAGGCGATGGACGCGCACATTATTTTGAGCAACACGTATCATCTGTTTTTGCGGCCGGGACATGAGCTGGTGAAAGCAGCCGGCGGGCTGCACCGCTTCATGAACTGGGATCGGCCGATACTGACGGACAGTGGCGGGTTCCAAGTGTTTTCACTCAGCGAAATGCGCAAGATCAGCGAACAAGGGGTCGAATTCCGATCCCACTTGAACGGAGACAAGCTGTTCATCTCCCCGGAGAAGTCGATTGAAATTCAGAACGCGCTTGGCGCGGATATCATCATGGCGTTCGACGAGTGTCCGCCATATCCGGCGGAGCACAGCTATGCGAAGCACTCGCTGGAGCGGACGACCCGCTGGGCGGAAAGATGCCTCAAGGCGCACAGCCGTCCGAATGAGCAGGGGCTGTTCGCTATCGTACAGGGCGGCATGTATGAAGATCTGCGCAAGCAGAGCGCCGCTGAGTTGACTTCCATGGATTTCCCGGGGTATGCTATTGGGGGATTGAGCGTCGGTGAGCCGAAGCATCTCATGTATGAGGTGCTGGATTATACCGTTCCGCTGTTACCGGAAAATAAACCGCGCTACCTGATGGGGGTCGGCTCGCCCGATGCGCTTGTCGACGGGTCTATTCGCGGCGTCGATATGTTCGATTGCGTGCTCCCGACGCGGATTGCCCGCAACGGTACGATTATGACCAGCTCGGGCCGGCTCGTGGTGCGCAATGCCAAATATGCGGAAGATTTCGGACCGTTGGATCCGAAATGCTCCTGCTACACCTGCACGAACTATTCGCGCGCCTATATTCGTCACTTGATTAAAGCGGACGAGACGTTCGGCATTCGACTGACCACATATCATAACTTGCACTTTTTGCTGGAATTGATGCGGAACGTTCGCCAAGCGATCCGCGAAGACCGCTTGCTCGATTTCCGGGCATCCTTCTTTGAACAATACGGCATTGACGAGAACAGCAAAGGGTTTTAACCGCGGCGGAGCGCTCCTGTCGGAGCCGCTCGGCTGCATACATAACGATTTTAGTAAATGGAGAAGGGGGTAGATTGCATGTGGTTAGCAGCTGACCCGGCGGCACAGCCGTCCGGCGTGGAATCGATGCTTGTCACTTACGGTCCGCTTGTACTGATGTTCGTTGTTCTGTATTTCCTACTGATTCGTCCTCAACAGAAGCGTCAAAAGACGCGCGGCATGATGCTCTCCAATTTGAAAAAAGGGGACAAGGTCGTGACGATCGGCGGGATGCACGGGACGATTCTCGAGCTGACAGACGATAGCGTCGTTCTTCGCGTAAACGATGTAACGAAGCTGACGTTCGATCGCTCCGCCATCAATTCCGTGACCAGCGTTTCGCAAGCGGAAGAGAAGAAGGAAGACAAGAAAGACGAGAAGAAATAAGGCATAAGCAGTCGCGCATGCCAAAAAAAGCGAGGCCCGGATTCGTCCGTGGCACTCGCTTTTTTCATGTGGCATGATGCTATTTTTTCATGTTGACGCCGATCATGCCTCCGAGCGCACCTGCGGCAAAGGCAACGCCGGTCAAAATCATCAGCTCTTTCGTTAGTCCGGCATCATACGCCAAAAAGCCGATGATCCAGACGATGACCGAATAGATGATGCCCAGCAGGCCGCCGTGATACCAGCCTTTGCTGCCGCCGCGCCTGCCCGACGAGATGCCGCCGATGAACATGGCAACGCCATGGATGAACAGAGCCGAGCCCAGCCACGAGCTTTCCGGCACATTCGTTCCGAGCATGATCAGGGAAGCCAGCAGCGTGCCCATCAGCATAAACAGTCCCGCGTACATCAAACCGGAAAACAAAGGAGAACTTTTCACGTTCATCAACCTCCATCACGAACCATTCTATATTCCCATTGTATGGGCATGTACACGGAATTAGTACAGGTTCCCCCGAATTCGTTTTTCGCTTACCAACATTTCACCCGCATGTTCGTCTGCACCCAAGGTCAAAATACCCATGCACCCTTACCAAGGAGGACGGATCGTTCCATGCAGATAACATTGCTGCTTTTTCGCACCATACTGATTTATGTGATCGTATTTTTTACGATGCGTATTATGGGCAAAAGAGAAATCGGGAAGCTGTCTGTCTTCGACTTGGTCATTTCGATTATGATTGCGGAAATCGCGGTATTTGTGCTCGAGGACATGAACAAACCATTAATCGAAGGCATCCTGCCGATGGTTACGCTCGTTGCGATCCAGATGGGAATTGCCTTTGTGTCGCTCAAGCATGAAAAGCTGCGGCGCTGGTTCGAAGGAAAGCCGTCTGAGCTCATCGTCAACGGGAAGCTGAATCGCGACGAGATGAAGCGGGAACGGTACAACCTGGACGACTTGCTGCTGCAGCTGCGGGAGAATAAAGTGTTGAACGTCGCGGATGTCGAATTTGCGATATTGGAGCCTTCCGGCAAGCTGACGGTCAAAGAAAAAACGCCGGTTCAGTCATCCGGCGGCGGGAAGGACAAACCTTTATTCCGCTATGAAGGGCTGCCGCTTCCGCTCATCATGGACGGCAAAGTGCAGGATGACAGCTTGACCAAGCTGGGCAAAACCCGATTTTGGCTGAAACGGGAGCTGGAAACGAAAGGAATCAAAGACTTTAAAGAAGTGTTTTTTTGCTCTATCGATCATCGGGGCAAATGGTTTATCGATAAAAAGCGTTGAGCGGCTATTTGACAAACCGCTTGCCGAGCCAGAAGAGACGGAACACATCGGAGCGGTCGAACAGCTTCAGCAGCATCGCAACGAGCAAGTACACAACCATTCCGGCGCAGCACGCAGCCAGGAATCGGATCATTCCGCTGCCGGTCCATAACGTAAACATCACGAGCTGGCAGGTCATTCCGGCGGCGGCCATGCTTAACCCGACTTTGAGAAAGTCGCCTGCGTTCATCGAAAATTTCAGCAGACGGGCAATGCTGTTCCAGTGCAGGACGGTAACGAGCATAATATTGATTGTTATGGCAACGACTGCACCGAGAATGCCGAATTCCGGATTGCTGGCCAGCATATAAATGAGCAGCAGCTTCACGGTCGATCCGGCGAGTGTATTCACCAGCGCGCTGCCGGGACGCTCAAGCGCCTGAAGGGCCGCCTGCAACGGAGCTTGGAAGTAAATGAACAGCGCAGCAGGGGCCATCATCTTGAGCATAGGGCCAACCCCGGCCTGTCCATACATATAAAGACATATCGGCTCGGCTAGCACATACATGATGACGGCGAACGGAGCGCCGGTGACCAGAGCGAGTTTTAGCGATTGATGCAGCCGTTTGTGGATGGTCTTCATATCGCCGAGTGCCGAAGCCTCGGATAACGAAGGAATTAACGAGACAGCAAGCGAATATGTCAGGGCGCTCGGGAGCAGCAGCACCGGCATAACCATCCCTTGCAGCGCGCCGTATTGGGCCGTCGCCATGTTAGTGGCGACTCCCGCAGCCGCCAGGCAGTGCACGATCAATATCGATTCGAGCAAATAGGAGCAGGAGCCGACCAGCTTGCTGCCCGTGACCGGTAGCGCGAGCGTTATGATTTGTTTCAAGTTGCTGATGCGCGAGAAGGCGCCCATCTTGCTCTTCTTGACGGGTCCAGCCGGCTGCTCCCGCTTGCGCGCCTGCCTGTACAACAGCATAAGGACGAGAAAGGCGCATATTTCTCCGGCGAGTACGCCGACCATCGCTCCCGCCGCCGCATACTCGATCCCGTAGGGCAGCATCAAATAAGCGAACGCAAGCACGGTGACAATCCGCACGATCGTTTCGACGACCTGGGAGAGCGCTGTCGGAATCATGTTGTGGCGTCCTTGGAAGTAGCCCCGGAAGACGGCCGATATGCCGACGACGAAGATGATCGGTGTCATACAGAGAAAGGTCAAATACACCCGATCGTCGGTAAACAAATATTCCGTGATCCGGCGGGCGCCGAAATAAGTGCCGACGGTAAACACGGAACTGAGGACGATCGAGAGCGCCATCGTCATCCGGAAAATGCTGCGGACCTTCGCTTCGTCTCCTTCGGCTTCGGCGGCGGCGACCAGCTTGGCCACGGCAATCGGAATGCCTCCGGTGACGATCGTCAAGATGACGATAAGAAACGGGTATCCCATCTGATAAAGACCGATGCCCTCGGCGCCGATCACCCGCGGAAGCGTGATCCGCGGAATGAACCCGAGGATGCGGTTGACGATGCCGGCTGCAAGCAGGATGAGCGTGCCCTTGATGAACGATTGTTTGGTCACGGGAATAAACCTCTTTTCTGCCACCTGATTAGTAATGGATATGCATAACCTGTCCGCTTGCATGCAATAATTTTTATAAAGGCGAAAACGCAATCGGCGGCAGGAAAACGGATGCTCGCAGCGAATACATTATTCGACAAGCGATTGCGCGGGAGGTCGAGCCTATATGGAGCATGACGATGGGAAGCAGCGCCGGGAAAGCTCCGGCAAGCAGGAACAGGCCGGGGAGCGCGAGCTGCCTGCTTCGATTGAATCGACACCGGGAGCCGAAGGGCAGGAAAGCGCCGTGCCTTATATGGAGCAGTTTTTCGGATCGGAAGCCGGCGAGCTGACGCCGCTGCAGGAACTGCCCCCCACGGCGATAGACGAGACGGCGGCGGGCATCGTCGAAGCGGTAGACGCGGAAGCCGTCTTGGATCAAGCGCCTGCGGGGGATGAAGACATGACCGGGGAGCCGGAGGAGCAGTCCGCATTGGAAGAAGAGCCGGAGCTAGAGGAAGAGCCGGCGATGGCAGCGGACGAGCTGAACCAGGTCATTGAGGAAATATGCCGCAGCAAGGCCGCGGAATTCCGCATGCTCGGCTACGAGCAGGTGACCGGCAAAGAAATATGGGAATGCGTCAGCGATAAGTATGGGAAAATCGGCATTCCGCCGATTCACCGGATCGTGAACGATATTTTATCGCTGAAAGTAACGCAGTTCATGAACTGGATGACGATGAGCATATATAAAGATGCCCATTTCCGTTGAAAAGGGGGGCGTCTTTTTTTCGCTCGCGCCAATGAAAAATCGCCGATTTCCAGCAAATTGACTCGTTTTTCGGAGGTAGGTATAATAGGAATATTGATTATGGAAGGAGATCGTTATGGACATCAAAAGAATTGTCTCTTTTTTCGCTATCGTCGCGATTTTATTCGCGTCCATTGCGTACACGAGTCCTACGCTGGTGAAGAACATCAAGCTCGGGCTGGATCTCAAGGGCGGGTTTGAAATCCTGTACGTGGCGGAGCCGATCGAGGCGGGAAAGCCGGTGACACCGGAATCGCTCCGGCAAACGGCGGTTAGCTTGGAAAAAAGAGCAAGCGAGCTCGGCGTGGCCGAGCCGGAAATTACGACGGAAGGCACGAATCGGATTCGCGTCCGGTTGGCCGGGGTCGTCAACGAAGAAGAAGTAAGGAAAATCATTAAGAAGCCGGCGGAGCTCTCGTTCCGCGGTCCCGACGGAACAAAAGAGATGGTCGGCAGCGACTTTGTCGAAGGCGGGGCTAAACTCGGGTACGACCAGAGCAACCGGCCGATGATCTCGATCCAGGTGAAAGATAAGGACAAATTCAAAGCGGTGACCGAGAAGCTTCTGGGCAAGCCGCTGGCGATTTATTTGGATGAAACGGAGCTTTCCGCGCCGATCGTGCAGCAGGTTCTGACAGACGGCTCGGCAAGCATTACCGGTAACTATACGTTTGACGAAGCGAAGAAGCTGGCGGATACGATCAACTTGGGAGCGCTGCCGCTGAAGCTGACGGAGAAGTACACGCAGAGCGTGGGGGCTTCCCTCGGGCTGCTGTCGCTGCAGGAGACGGTGAAAGCCGGCTTGATCGGATCCGTCCTGATCCTGCTGTTCATGCTCGTGTTTTACCGCATTCCGGGCGTCGTGGCTTCGATTACGATCATTACGTACACCTGGCTGCTGCTCATCGTCTTCGAACTGGCGAATGCGACGCTGACGCTGCCGGGGATTGCGGCCTTTATTCTCGGGATCGGGATGGCGGTGGACGCCAACATCATTACGTACGAACGGATTCGGGAGGAAATTCGCAGCGGCAAGAGCATTCTCTCCTCGCTGAAATCGGGCTCCAAACATTCGTTCCGTACGATTATGGACGCGAACATTACGAATATTATTGCGAGCGCGGTCCTGTTCTACATCGGTAATGGCGCGATCCGAGGCTTTGCCTTCACGAGCATCGTGAGCGTCGTTATCAGTATCCTTACGAATATCTTTTTGGCGCGGCTGCTCATTCACTTGTTAATCCGCGGCAATTTGTTCAAAAAGCCGGGGTATTTCGGAGTGAAGGAGGCGGAAATTCGTGACCTTTAAGCATCATATCGATTTTGTAAAGCATCGTAAAAAGTTTTATTTCTCCTCGCTCGCGATCATCGTGATCGGCCTGATCTTCCTGCTCGTAAGCGGCATGAATTACGGCGTCGACTTCAAGGCGGGAACTTCGCTGGACATTACGGTCGGACAAGCCGTGGATTCGGCGAAAGCGGAGCAAATCTTTAAAAATGCCGGCGTAGAGCCGGCGGTCAGCACGATCGGCGGCGAGAGCGGCGACCGGCTGTCCGTCCGGTTCGACGATATTTTATCGGAAGAGACCGTAAAAAAAATTAAGGACGAATTCGTCTCCGTTTACGGGGACAAAGTGTCCCAAGAAGTGAATACCGTCACGCCGGATATGGCGATTGAACAAAGAAACAAGGCGATTATCGCCATCGGCATCGCGAGCTTGGCGATCTGTCTGTACGTGACGATCCGGTTCGAATGGAGATTCGCGATCGCCTCCATTATCGCCATTCTTCACGATGCTTTTATGGTTATTGCGTTTTTCTCGATTTTCCGCTTTGAGGTCAACCTGCCGTTTATGGCGGCGGTGCTGACGACCATCGGTTATTCGATTAACGATAAAATCGTTATTTTCGACCGCGTGCGGGAAAATCTGCGGTTCGCCAAGCTCAAGTCGTCCGAAGACGTAGCGAAGCTGCTCAACGACAGTATTTGGCAGACGATGTCGCGAAACATTAACACGGTTCTTACCGTATTGATTGCTGCGGTTTGCTTGTTCATTTTCGGCAGCCCGGCCATCAAACTGTTTGCTCTTGCAAAGATTATCGGGTTGACCAGCGGCGCATATTCGTCCATTTGCATTGCCGGTCCGCTCTGGTACTATTTCAAGAACAAATCGCTCGGTTCTAAAAAGAAAGCCGCAGCGTAAGAAATAAAAGTACCGGCCGCGCGAAACCGCGAGTTTCGGCGGCCTTTCTAATCATTTTGAGCTTATATCATCTCATGGAGGGGTGACCCCATGACGGAGGAACGTTACAAGAAAACGGAATTTGTTGTATGGATCGGCATTGCGGGCAATATTGCCTTAATCTTGCTCCAAGGACTGGTCGGTTACGTTACCCACAGCAAAGCGCTGCTTGCAGACGCGCTGCATTCGGCCTCGGCGGCCGCGGGAGCGATCGCCGTCTGGATCGGGGGCCGGTCGGGCAAGCGGTCTTCGCTTGAAGACCACCGCTATGCAAGGGGCAAGACGGAATCCGTTGCCGCCATGACGGTCGCAGTCGTTTTACTGGTCATCGCGATTGAGATAGGCATCACATCCGGGCAAGCGATCTACTATGGAGTGACCGAACCGCCGAACTTGCTCGCATTCATTGTCGTCATTCTTTCCATTATCGCCAAAGAAGTTATGTTTCGTTATAAATACCGGCTGGGGAAGCAGCTGTCCAGCCAAACGCTGATGATGAATGCCTGGGAGCACCGCTCTGACGTATACTCGTCCATTGCGGCATTTATCGGGGTTGGCGGCGCGCTGCTTGGAACATCGCTGGGCAATGATTTGTTTTATTATTTGGATCCGGCTGCAGGTTTGTTCATCTCGCTGCTCGTGCTGCGCAAAGGATACCGGCTGATTCAGCAATCCATACATCATACATTAGGGCGAATCTTGCACCAGGAAGATACCGCCGATCTGCTGGAAACCGTCCAGCGCGTCAAAGGCGTCATTTCCGTCGACGAGCTGCGTCCCCGGGAGCACGGTCATTACGTGATTGTCGACATGAAGATTAGCGTCAATCCGAAAATTACCGTTCAGGAAGGCCATGATATTGCCAAGATCGTAAAGCATACGTTGATGAAACGGTTTACTCACGTATCCGACGTGCTCGTGCACGTCCACCCGTACGATGCGGGATATCCGTACAAAAATGCGGAAATGGAAGCGGATGATTATCCGACATTGCTACACTAAGGAGGCGCTGCCGGCATGCTTCAAGCAAAAGCCAGGTGGAACATAGGCCAGGGGGATGCGGACAAGGCGGCCGCTTTATCAAAGGCGCTCGACATCTCGCCGCTGCTTGCCAATATGCTTGTGATCCGCGGAATAACAGACATCGAGCATGCCGCCGGTTTTCTGTACGGGGGGACCGAACAGACGCATGATCCGTATTTGCTGGATGGCATGAAGGAGGCGGTCGAGCGAATTCGACTCGCGCTCGAGCGCGGCGAGCGCATCCGGATCTACGGCGACTATGACGCCGACGGCGTTAGCAGCACGACGCTGATGGTGCGGCTGCTGAGCCAGCTTCACGCTACATACGATTTCTACATCCCGCACCGGGTGCAGGAGGGATACGGCCTTCACTGCGCGGCGATCGACGCGGCGCATGCGCAGGGCGTGACGCTGATCATTACGGTGGACACCGGGATCAGCGCTGTAAACGAGATCGCGCATGCGAGCTCGCTCGGCATCGACGTGATCGTGACCGACCACCATGAGCCGCCGGAGCAATTGCCGGAAGCGTACGCGTTGATTAATCCGAAGAAGCCGGGCTGTCCGTACCCGTTCAAGCAGCTCGCAGGCGTTGGCGTCGCGTTGAAGCTGGCGCAGGCGCTGCTCGGCCGGTGGCCGGAGGAGCTGCTGGAAATTGCGGTCATCGGCACGGTGGCCGATTTGATGCCGTTAACGGGGGAAAACCGGATCATCGTCAAGCAAGGTCTGCAAAAAATGCGGGAGACGAGCTGTCCCGGCATTAAAGCGCTCCTCGAGGTTGCGGGGATCGCGGTGCGGGAGACGAACGAAACGCATATCGGATATTCCTTGGCTCCACGCATCAACGCAAGCGGGAGGCTGCTGAGCGCCGATACCGCCGTCCGTCTGCTGACGACGGAGGACGAGCAGGAAGCAAGAAGATTGGCGGACGAGCTGGACCAGCTCAACCGGGAACGGCAGAAGATCGTCGACGAAATGACGAAGCAGGCGGTGACGATGGTCGAGGAGCGCACGCGCCTAACGGGCGAGACGCCCCAAGCGTTCGTCCTCGCTCACGAGGACTGGAACGTAGGCGTAATCGGGATCGTTGCGTCCAAGCTGGTTGACCGGTTTTACAAGCCTGCGATCATCCTCGGAATCGATAAGGAGACGGGCATGGCCAAAGGCTCCGCCCGTTCGATCGCTGGTTTTGACATGTACCGGGCTTTAACGCACTGCCATGATTTGATGGATCATTTCGGCGGGCATCCGATGGCGGCCGGGATGACGCTGTCGAGAGAGCATTTGCCCGAGCTGGAGCGCCGGCTTGCGCGGCTCACGGAGGAATGGCTTGCGCCGGATGATTGGATTCCGGTGATGCAGGCCGATATGGCCTGCGGCTTCGATGAAGCAGGGATCGAAAATATCGAGCAGCTGGGGCTGCTCGGGCCGTTCGGGATGGGGAACCCGTCACCGAAGTTCGTGTTCAGTGGCTTGCGGCTGGGCGAGCTGCGCACGATGGGCAAGGAGCAGCAGCATTTGAAGCTGTCGCTGCGCAGTGCGACGGATGAAGCGGCGGCCGGGCTTGACGCTGTAGGGTTCAGTAAGGGGCGGCTGGCGGAGTGGATTACCCCGTCGGCGCGCATCGACGTCTTGGGCGAGCTGAACATTAACGAATGGAACGGCGTCCGCCGTCCGCAAATCATGATCCAGGACTTGCGCATCCCGCATGCGCAGCTGTTTGATTGGCGGGGGGCGCCAAAGCCGGATAAAAAGCTCGACGAGCTGTGCCGCAAGCTGGAGCAGGGCGGCGCCGGACTAGGGGAGGCTGCTTATCCGGCGGTGGTGCTGTTCGAGCCCGCGGTTCCGTCCGCGCTGAAGCAGCTGCCTGCCAAGTTTGCGCTGTGGCATGCCGATGGACTGGGACGGCTCGCGCCGCTGAACGAGCAAGCGATACAGTCCCGCTACGAGGACGCGCGGGATATTTTCTTCTATGCGCTGCCTGACCGGCTGGCGCAGCTTGACGCAGCGGTCGAGCAGGCAGCGGCAGCCGAGCGATACTACGCCGCCTTCGGAGGCACGGAGGAGGAGAAGCAGGCGTCCGTCATGCCGAACCGCGAGATGTTCAAGACCGTCTACGGCGCGGTCGGCGCCCTGCGGTCTGCCGGACCGCCGGACTACATTCAAGCGATTGCGAGGCGCTGCCAAATGCAGGCAGGCACGGTACGGTTTATTATCGACGTGTTTGCCGAACTGGGGCTGATGGAAGCGGACGGCAAGACGTGCCGGCTCGTTCCGTCGCCGGAGAAGCGGGATCTTACTTCCTCCCTGCGGTACCAGAGCCGTCAGCATCGGCCTGAAGTGGAGCAGGAGCTGCTCTACACGTCGGCGAAGGAGCTGCTTTCGCGGCTGCTCCAGCCGCTCTCGGCTGCGCAGCCGCAAGCGTGGCTGAAAAGCAGCGGAGCCTAGAGCACGATAAGCCACGTCAATATAAAGCTAACTATATCCTTTTGGAGGGAATTGCTTAATGGATTTCAAACCTTATATTCGGGTCATTGATGACTTTCCGCAGCCCGGCATTAGCTTCAAAGACATTACGACGCTGCTCAATGACGGAAAGGTATACCGGGAAGTGATTGCCGAGCTGGCCCGCCGTATGGAAGGCAAGCAGATCGATTTGATCGCCGGGCCGGAGGCGAGGGGCTTTGTGATCGGCGCTCCGCTCGCCGTGGCGCTGGGCGTGGGCTTCGTGCCGATTCGCAAGAGCGGCAAGCTGCCAGGCGAAACGATTGAGGCCGATTATGCGCTGGAATACGGCAAAGACAAGCTGGCCATGCACAAGGACGCGATCCAGCCCGGACAAAAAGTGCTGATCGCCGACGACCTGCTGGCGACCGGAGGCACGATCGCCACATCGATCAACCTGGTCAAGCAGTTGGGCGGCGATGTGATCGGCGCAGCGTTCCTCATTGAACTGCTGGAGCTGAACGGCCGGGAGAAGCTCGGTGACATCGAGATCGAATCGCTGGTACAGTATTGATCCATCGCCGAATGCGGCATGATGAAGGCGCCTGATAGAAGGGCGTCTTTTTTTTGGTGTAAGGGCGATCGCCCGTGCGGCAGCGGCTGGCCGCGTAATGCGGCGCGCGTTCGGGTGCTCGTTCCGCTGCGGAAACCCATTTTCTTCGATCACCGCTATGGCCGTGTCTTCGAGGCGGGAGCAGCCATATATTGGACTATCCCCTAAAAGGAGGTAGTGAAGGAAATGGGAGCACAGTCTAAGTCTTCGAAAGGCAAGGGACATCCGATACGCAAGTGCCGCTGTGTGAAAAAACGCAGAACGGCGGGACGCGGCAATGTCGTCCGGAGAAAGACGAAAAAAGAAAACTCGAACCTGGAAAACGTCACGCAGGGCGTAATGGAAAATGCGACGCGCGGCAATTTGACCCAAGGCGTGGCAGATAAAGAGAATGCAACCCGCGGCCATTTGACGCATGGCCATCGGACGCGCGGCAACGCGGCCAAAGGTGCGGAAAATCATCCGTCGGTTTCTCCGCTCGGGGCGCCCCACGGCTTTTGGCTGTAGGACAGATGCCGTGGCTTCGGCCTGCACAACCGCATACGGTGTAATAACACAAAAAGCCTATCCTTATCGATAGGCTTTTTGCTTTCCGAACGAAAGGCGGAGCTTGCCATGCCGGCGCATATTCCCGTATATCACTTATGGATTCCAGAGGAGCAGTGGAGACGGCTGGAGCGAAACGTGTGGAGCGAACGTTTCGTTCCAGCGGCGATGACGAAGCACGGGCGAACCGTCCCGATCCAGATTCGTTATCGCGGAGGACATACGCGAGAGTATCCGAAGCGTTCGTATGAAATCGCAATTTCAGGAAAGACTTACCATTACAACGCGGAATACGACGATCCGTCCTTGATCCGCAATGCGCTATCCTTCCGGTTTTTCCAGCGGATCGGCGTGGATGCTCCGGATACGAGACACTGCTTGCTTTATTTGAACGGCCGCAGCCTTGGGGTTTATCTCGAAATCGAGAGCGTAGATCGAAGATTTTTCCGCAAAAGAGGGATCGGTGCCACCGCGTTATTTTACGCAGCCAACGACAATGCGAACTTTGGGCTTCGGTCGGGAGGCACGAAGCGAAGAAAAGCATCATTATTTTCCGGATACCAGCAGATGGTGGGCGGCGAGCCGGACCGCCATGCGCTGACCGGCTTTGTTAGGCGGATCAACACCGGTCCGGACCGGTCGGCGTCGCTGCGGCGCTTCTTGCAGAGCCGGCTCGATATTGACCGTTATCTTCACTGGCTGGCCGGCGCCGTGCTGACGGGCAATTATGACGGGTTCGACCAGAACTATGCGCTGTACGTGCACGAGCCTACGCGCAAATACAGAATCATTCCATGGGATTATGAAGGCACGTGGGGCCGTAACTGTTACGGGAAGCCGTGCGGAAGCAATCTTGTCGATGTAACGGGCTACAATCGGCTTACGCGCCGGCTGCTGCAGTATCCGTCCTTCCGCAAGCGGTATAAGAACATCCTTGCCCGCCTGTTGAAGAAGCATTTCACCGTTCAAACGATCGTTCCGGCAGCCGAAGCATTGCATCGCAGTATTCGCCCTTATGTTTATCGCGATCCATCGCGCAAATGGTCCTTCAGCGTGTTCGACGGGGAACCGCAATTCATACGCCGGTATGTGGAGGAACGTCGCGAGCATATCTCCGAAGCGATCCGTACGTTGTAGCTTTTGCGGGCGGTGCCGGACGGAAAAGGCATGCGGCTGCCCCCTTCCATGCGGAACATGTCGGATTGTCCCGTAAATTCTTGACGGCATGCCTATCTCGGGGCATAATGGATTAAAATCGATCTAAGGGAATGGATGAGCGGATGGGGATTGAGCAGCTTCTTGAGAAGGCATCCGGCTATTTGAAAGAAAGCGATCTGACGAAAATCCGGGAAGCGTACGAATTTGCAGATCAGGCCCACTACGGTCAGGTCCGCAAGTCCGGGGAGCCCTATATATTGCACCCGCTTGCGGTTGCGGAAATTCTTGTCGGCATGCAGATGGATACGACGTCCATCATTGCGGCGCTGCTTCATGACGTGGTGGAGGATACGACGGTGTCGCTCGAAACTGTCCATGAGAAATTCGGACCGACGTGCGCGATGATCGTCGACGGCCTCACCAAGCTGGAGAAGATCAAATTCAAGAGCAAGGTGGAGCAGCAAAACGAGAACTATCGCAAAATGTTCGTGGCGATGGCCCAGGACATTCGCGTTATTTTGATCAAGCTGGCGGACCGGCTCCATAATATGCGTACGCTGAAGCACCAGTCGGAGGAAGCGCAGCGCCGGATTGCGGACGAAACGCTGGAAATTTTTTGCCCGATCGCGCACCGGCTCGGCATTTCGGCGATCAAGTGGGAGATGGAGGATATTGCCCTTCGTTACCTGAATCCGCAGCAGTACTACCGGATCGTCAACTTGATGCAGAAGAAACGCGCCGAACGCGAGCAGTACATTAACGACGTCATCCATACCGTGCAGGAAAAGCTCCACGAGATGGGCATCGACGGCGATATTTCGGGACGGCCGAAACACATATACAGCATTTACAAAAAGATGACCGCGCGCGCCAAGCAGTTTAACGAAATTTACGACCTGCTCGCGCTGCGCATTATCGTCGACAACATTAAAGATTGCTATGCGACGCTCGGCATTATTCATACGCTGTGGAAGCCGATGCCGGGCCGGTTCAAGGACTATATCGCGATGCCCAAGCCGAACATGTACCAGTCGCTGCATACGACCGTGATCGGTCCCAAGGGGGAGCCGCTCGAGGTGCAGATCCGTACGTTCGACATGCATCGCACGTCGGAGTTCGGGGTAGCCGCGCATTGGGCTTACAAGGAAGGCACTTCGATGCCGTCCGGCGGCTACGAGGACAAGATGCAGTTCATCCGCGAAATATTGGAGCTGCAAAACGAAGCGCAGGACGCCTCAGAGTTCGTGGAGTCGCTCAAAATGGATTTTTTCGCCGATCTCGTGTTCGTTTTTACGCCGAAGGGCGAGGTCATCGAGCTGCCGGCCGGTTCGGTACCGCTTGATTTCGCGTACCGGATTCATACGGAGGTAGGCAATCGGACGATCGGAGCGAAGGTGAACGGGCGCATCGTGCCGCTCGACCATAAGCTGAAGACCGGCGATATTGTGGAGATCTTGACGTCGAAGCATTCGTACGGACCGAGTCAGGATTGGGTCAAGATCGCCCAGTCGTCCCATGCGCGGACGAAAATTCGCCAATGGTTCAAGAAGGAACGGCGCGAGGAGAACGTCGTGAAGGGCCGCGAGGCCATCGAACGCGAGCTGAAGCGTCTCGGCTACGAGACGTCCGCACTCATGAAGGAAGAAGAGCTGCTCGAGGTTGCCGGCAAGTTTAACTTCCATGAAGTCGAGGATATGTTCTCGGCTGTTGGCTTCGGCGGCATTACGGCAGCGCAAATCGTCACCCGGCTCACCGAGAAGGTGCGCAAGGAAGCGGAGGAAGCGCAGCAGCAAGCGATGCAGCTCACCTCTGAGGTGCGCGAGGTGAAGGCGGCGGATAAGGAGCGGAAGAGCCGGCCGACGAACGGCGTCCGCGTCAAGGGCGTCGACAACCTGCTTGTTCGGTTTGCCCGCTGCTGCAATCCGGTGCCGGGCGACGATATCATCGGCTATATTACCCGCGGCCGCGGCGTATCCGTTCACCGTTCGGACTGTACGAACATCCCTTCGGCGGAATGCGAGGACGAGGGGAATCGCGTGATTGAAGTCGAATGGGTGGAAGACGTCGAAGCGAACTACAGCGTGGAAATCGAAATTACCGGACATGACCGGCTCGGTATGCTCAATGAGGTGCTGAAGGCCGTCTCGGAGAGCAAGACGACCATATCGGCCGTATCCGGGCGATCGGATAAAAACAAGATGGTCGTCATTCATATGACGATATTGATCCGCAACATCGATCATCTGCATTCCGTTGTCGAGAAGATCAAGCGGGTGAAGGACGTGTATTCCGTACAGCGGATTATGCAGACGTGAAACGCGCATCCATGCGATGCCGCTAAGGAGCAAAGGTCGAAGATGAAAGCAGTCATTCAGCGCAGCAAAGCTGCACAGGTTACGGTGGATGGGGAAACGGTCGGCCGGATCGACCACGGACTCGTCCTGCTGGTTGGCATTACCCATGAAGATACGGAGCAGGATGCCAAGTATGTCGCGGAAAAGGTGGCGGGATTGCGTATTTTTGAAGACGAGGACGGGAAGATGAACCGTTCGGTGCTGGAAACGGGCGGTCAGGTGCTTTCTGTCTCGCAGTTTACGCTATATGGCGATTGCCGCAAGGGAAAGAGGCCGAACTTCATGGCCGCCGCCCGACCGGAGCAGGCCGAGCCGCTGTACAACCGGTTTAACGGGATGCTGCGGGAGCTTGGGCTGCAGGTCGAGACCGGGCGCTTCGGTGCGATGATGGACGTTTCCCTGGTCAACGACGGGCCGGTGACATTGATCGTGGAGAGCAGGCAGTAGGAACCGGCGACCGAATGGACATCGACCCAAGCTTCATCGATTTCCTTGCAGAGGATAGATCCGCTTTCTTATGGCAAAAATAGGTGTGAGCCGTTCGCCTATTTTATGGACCGTAAGGAGTGGACAAGACATGTACCGTTCCCCCAAGGAACGCATCGCCTCGATGCCGGAGCAGCAGCTGCTGGCCGGCGGGCTACAGGATACGCAGGCGCTGCTCGCCTCGGATATGGCGGATACGGAACTGAGCGCCGCCCATAGCTCCGGTCAGGAGCAGATGAAGCAAACGCAGCGCAAGGCTTACCGCTAAAGGGCAGGCCGTTTTCCCCGGCAAGGGCGAAAGCGGCCTGTTTTGTTTTCAAGGCCCGGCGAATATGCTACACTATTGCTAGTTTTGCTATGAGATGTCCCGGAAAGCAAGGAGGGAAACGAAATGAAAATTGAGTTCGAGCGCGTTGGCTTCAGCGAACAAGCGACGGAGATGTTCCATATATGCAAGCTGTTTTTTGAAGAGGTGGAGTCGGTATACGAACCGTCGGACGACGCGCGTCTGCTGATCCGGGTTACGGTGACGGCGGATGAGAGCGCACGAACGATCGCGGCGGAGGTGTCGATGACCGACCGCGAGACGGGAGCCGTTCATGGAAGCCGTCACGCACGCGCAATCGAGGCGCGGGATGAAGGGTACAGGCGAGCCGTGAAACGGACAGTCGGGTACTGCTTGCTGCAAGTGCTGCAGGAATATACCGGCATCGAGCAGGCGTGGGGTACGCTGACCGGCGTGCGCCCGACGAAGCTGATGCATAACCTGATGATGAAGCACGGCATCGAGCACTGCAAGCAGGTGCTGCGAGACGAGAACTTGGTGACGGAGCCGAAGGTGGAGCTGCTCAGCGGCATCGCCGAGCGGCAGCTTAAGGTCATTCCTGACCTATTCCGGTTGGAACGGGAGGTCAGCATTTATATCGGCATTCCTTTTTGTCCGACCAAATGCGCGTATTGCACCTTCCCTGCCTACGATATTCGGGGAAACAACGGTTCGGTGGAAGCGTTTCTCGAAGGGCTGCATTATGAGATTCGCGAGATGGGGAAATGGATGCGCGAAGCAGACGTGGCGGTCACGACGATTTATTGGGGGGGCGGTACGCCGACCAGCATTACCGCGGAGCAGATGGACGCGCTGTTCGCGACGATGCAGGAATCGTTCCCGGCGATGGACCGGGTACGCGAGTTGACCGTAGAGGCGGGTCGGCCGGATACGATTACGGAAGACAAGATCCATGTGATGAAGAAGTGGAACGTCGACCGGATCAGCATTAACCCGCAAAGCTTCACGCAGGCGACGCTCGACACGATCGGACGGCATCATACAGTTACGGAGACGCTGGACAAGTTCAAGCTGGCTCGCGAGATGGGGATGAACAACATCAACATGGACCTCATTATCGGCCTGCCGAACGAAGGGATGACGGAGCTGCAGCGGACGCTGGACCAGACGGCCGCGCTGCTGCCGGAGTCGCTCACGGTGCATACGCTGTCGTTCAAGCGGGCTTCCCGGATGACGAAGAACAAGGACGATTACGAAGTGGCGGAGCGGGACGAAATTACCGAGATGATCCGCACGACG
Organism: Paenibacillus solanacearum; assembly: GCF_910593845.1. Lineage (GTDB taxonomy): Bacteria > Bacillota > Bacilli > Paenibacillales > NBRC-103111 > Paenibacillus_G > Paenibacillus_G solanacearum. The sequence continues at coordinate 137,354 of NZ_CAJVAS010000013.1, forward strand.
TCCGAATGGACCGAGCGTCACGGTTACGTGCCGTACTACATGTACCGGCAAAAGAACATTCTCGGCAATCAGGAAAATGTCGGCTATTCTCTGGAAGGCTACGAGAGCTTGTACAACATTCTGATGATGGAAGAGCGGCAGACGATCATCGGTCTCGGCTGCGGCGCGGTCAGCAAAGTGCTGTTCCCGAAGGTCGAGCATGAGGACGGCTACGAGCAGCGGATCGAACGATTTCCGAATCCGAAGGAGCCTGCGGTATACAATAAGGCGTACAAGGAATATATCGAGAAAAAAATTCGCCTGCTGGACGAAGCGTACGGCCGCGTCGCCACGGGACAATCTTAATCGAAGAGGCGCGAGCAGGATGCAATAGCCGCCAGTTGTGACATGATGATGAAAATTGCCGAAAAATTGCATCCTTTTGCCGATTTTGCCGTATAGCATCAGGATAAGCAGGACGGTTGATCTTATTTCTTTATTCAGAGGTGTTGTATGTCTTCGAAAACGAGCATGACCCGAAGTAACCGCAAAAGAAGCTATTTGATTATCGCGATTGTCGTACTCGTCGTATTGGCCGCCGCCGGCGCCAGCTGGTACGTTTGGAAAACGAGCGGCAAGGGGAAGCTGGGCACGCCGAAGCAGCTTGCCGAAGTGAGCACGGTCAAATCGCCGAAGGACAGCTACGACGTCATCGTCGTTGGCACCGATCCGGAAGGCGTAGCAGCCGCCGTATCGGCAGCGAGAAACGGACTCAGCACGCTGCTGGTGGACGGCAGAGACCGTGACATTCTCGGCGGCTTGATGACGCTGGGCTGGCTGAACAGCCTCGATAACAACTACGAGCCGGACAAGGGGCCGCTGTACAAGCGTGAAATTTTGAATAAAGGGATTTTCACGGAGTGGTACAACAAAGTCGAAGGCGACTCGTTCGACGTCGTGACGGCGGCCAACGTGTTCAAGGAATTGGTGGCGCAGCAAAAAAATATCGATGTGCTGCTGAAGACGAAGGCGATGGAGCCGGTGCTTGCCAAAACAGGCGAAACGTCAACGATTACCGGATTGAAAATTACACAAGCCGACGGCAAAGTGAAAACCGTTCAGGCGAAGGCCGTCATCGACGCCACCCAGGATGCCGACATTGCCGCAGCTTCCGGCGTGCCTTACACATTCGGGCGCGAGGATCTGGGCGACAAAAAATCGAAAATGGCAGTTACCCTCGTGTTTCGTCTGAAAAACATTACGCCTGACGTCTGGAAGCAGATGCAGAAGCGGATGGAAAACGATAACGACGAGGGCACCGGCGCCAATGAGATGAGCGTCTGGGGCTATAAGGAAATGAAAGACTACCCGCCGCTCAACAAAGATCGCGTCGCCATGCGCGGACTGAACATTGGCCGGCAAAACAACAACACGATGCTGATCAACGCGCTGCAAATTTTCGGGATTGACGGGACGGACCCGAAAGCCCGCGAAGAAGCGTTCGAGCTCGGAAAGAAAGAGCTGCCCCGCATCGTGGATTACATGAAAGAAAAATACCCGGAGTTCGCAGGCATCGAGCTCGACGCAACGGCGTCGGAGCTGTATGTGCGGGAAACCCGCCACATTCAAGGCGAATACCGGTTGAACATTCTTGACGTGATGGAAAACCGCGATCAATGGGATCGTATCGCCTTCGGTTCCTATCCGATCGATATCCAGCGGCTGTCGCCTGCGGATACGGGCGCGGTCGTCGGTCAGCCGCTGCAGTACGCAGTGCCTTACCGCAGCATCGTTCCGCTCAGGGTGGACGGGCTGCTCGTCGTCGGACGGGCCGCCAGCTTCGATACGCTGCCGCACGGCTCGGCGCGCGTTATTCCCGTCGGGATGGCGACGGGCGAAGCGGCCGGCGCTTCGGCGAAGCTGGCCATCGATCAGAAGATGACATTCCGGCAGTTGTCAGCTTCCAAGGAATCGATCGCGAAGCTGCAGGACCAGTTAAACAAGCAGGGCATGGTGCTGAAGCCGTTCGACATCAAGGCGATGGGTTTGTCCGACAGTTACGCCGCCTACAAAGGCTGGAAGACATTCATGGGGCATAAATCGTACAAGGGACTGGAAGTCGCCATGTCGCTTGCCATTGCGACCGGCGGGTACAACAACGACTTTTCGCTCGATGCGAAATCGAACCAGCAGCGCATGATCAATCAGCTCGAAGGAATGCGCAAGTTCAAGCCGGACAAGCTCGTCGGCAGCCCGTCCGGGGCGATCGCCAAGGGCACCGATCCGAAGACGCTGCCGGTATCGCTCGACCAGGCCGCTTACATGATCGCGCTGCTGCTCAAAGTGGATGCGACGCCGGCTACAGCGGTTGCGGCGCTCCAAAGCAAAAGCTTCCTGACGAAGGAATCGGTCGATACGATCGCGAACAAGCAGGAGCTGACCAACGGCGATTCGTATATGCTGATCAAGGATGTTTATAACGCGCTGAAAGCGGCAAAATAAGTAATGGCGGCTGCGGATGACGGCGTCGCGCCGATCATTCTGCGTCGCGGGACGGCCGGATGTTGAGGCGCAGACGCAATCGTGCCGAGCACCCTCGGGACTTGGTCCTGCTGTCGATTTTTGCTTGACTTTGACAAACTTCGCGTTTAGAATTATGCTTAATTCTTACATTGATATGTGCTGATCCATTGATGGGACAAAGTACTTCGAACCTTGCATAGCCAGAGAGGGAAGCCCCGCGGCTGAAAGCTTCCTTATGCGACTCGGACGAACAGACCTCCCGGAGGACCGGCGGCGAACCCTTGGGCAGTAGCCGTTCGGCGCAAGCGGGCGTTACCCGCATCCTTAAAGTGTGAATGAAACGGCATAGCCCGTTCATTCGAATCGTGGGTGGTACCGCGGGAGCTTGATCGACATCAACTCTCGTCCCTGACTGCAATGCAGCCTTCAGGGACGAGAGTTTTTTTATTATATTTAATCTGAACCCGCATGAACCGGAAGAAAGGAGCTGGAATCGATGAGTATTCAAAAGCCGAAAGGAACCCAGGATCTGCTGCCCGGCGAAATCGAGAAATGGCAGTATGTCGAAGCCAAAGCGAGAGAGCTGTGCGCGAGGTTCAACTACAAAGAAATTCGCACGCCTGTTTTCGAGCATACCGAGCTGTTCCAGCGCGGCGTCGGAGAAACGACGGATATCGTAGAAAAGGAAATGTACACTTTCCTGGATAAAGGAGACCGCAGCATCTCGCTCCGCCCGGAAGGGACAGCCGGCGTAGTGCGCGCTTATGTGGAAAACAAGCTGTACGGCGAACCGGATGTAAACAAGCTGTATTATATCGGCCCGATGTTCCGTTACGAGCAGCCGCAGGCCGGCCGCTACCGCCAATTCCATCAATTCGGGATCGAGGCGTTCGGCTCGCAGGATCCGGCCATCGATGCGGAGGTGATCGCGCTTGGCTACACGTTCTACAAGGAGCTTGGGCTGAAAGAGGTAACGGTGGAGATCAATTCCGTCGGCAATCCGGCGGTGCGCGCGGCGTACCGGGAACATATTCAGCGATTCTTCGCTCCGGTGAAGGATAAGCTTTGCAAGGACTGCCAATCGCGCTTCGACCGCAACCCGATGCGCATTCTCGATTGCAAGATCGACCAGAAGTATGGCGAAGGCGCGCCGACGATCGTCGAGCATCTCGATGAGGAATGCTCCACGCACTTCCAGGCGGTGCAAAACTACTTGACGGCGATGGACATTCCGTTCCGCTTGAATCCGCGCCTCGTCCGCGGTCTGGATTACTACACGCATACGGCGTTCGAGTACAAAGCCGGCGGCATCGGAGCCATCGATACGATCGGCGGCGGCGGCCGCTACAATGGCCTCGTCGGCCAAATCGGCGGACAGGATCAGCCCGGCGTCGGGCTCGGCCTCGGGATGGAACGCATCTTGCTTGTGCTGCAGGCGCAAGGCGTTGACATTCCGGTCCCCAAACCGCTTGACGTGTATCTGGTCGCGCTCGGCGAAGCCGCCGAGCAAGCGTGCGTCAAGCTGCTCCACGACCTGCGTCTCGCGGGGCTGAAGGCCGAGAAAGACTATCTCGGCCGCAAAATCAAGGCGCAGATGAAATCGGCCGACCGTTATAAGGCGGCCTATGTAGCGATTCTCGGCGACGACGAGCTCGCCCGCGGCGAGATTACCGTCAAGGCGATGGCAACCGGCGAACAGGAAACGGTCGCGCTCGACGCATTCGTACAAACGATGCAAAGCCGAAGCCGGCATGTATAAGGGAGACCATTCTTAACCACACTTGGAGGTAGATATCAAATGTTGCTGAAAACACATCATTGCGGAGCTTTAACGAAAGCAAACGTCGGGGAAACCGTCGTACTGAACGGCTGGGTACAGCGCCGGCGCGACCTGGGCGGCGTTCTGTTCATCGATCTGCGCGATCGCAGCGGTCTGATGCAAATCGTATTCAACCCTGCATTCTCCGGGGACGCGCTTGCCATTGCCGACCGCGCCCGTAACGAATATGTGCTTGCCGTGCGCGGCCAAGTCGTCGAGCGCGATAAGGAAACGGTGAACCCGAACATTCCGACCGGCGAGATCGAAATTCGCGTAACGGAAATCGAAATTATGAACGCTGCCAAAAACCCGCCGTTCTTTATCGAAGACGGCATTGAAATCGACGAATCGCTTCGCTTGAAATACCGTTACCTGGATTTGCGCCGTCCGGAAATGCAGCGCACGCTGATGCTTCGTTCCAAAGCGGCCAAAGTATTCCGCGATTATCTGGACGAGAACAGCTTCGTCGAGATCGAGACGCCGATCTTGACCAAGAGCACGCCGGAAGGCGCACGCGATTATTTGGTACCGAGCCGGGTGCATCCGGGCGAATTTTTCGCGCTGCCGCAATCGCCGCAAATTTTCAAACAGCTGCTGATGGTAGGCGGCATGGAGCGCTACTACCAGATCGCCCGCTGCTTCCGCGACGAAGACCTGCGCGCCGACCGTCAGCCGGAATTTACGCAAGTCGACATCGAGACATCGTTCCTGTCCCAGGATCAGCTGCTTGACTTGATGGAGAAGCTTGTCGTCCGTTTGTTCAAAGAAACGGCAAACGCCGACATCCCGACGCCGTTCCAGCGGATCAGCTATGCCGACGCGATGGGCAAGTACGGCTCCGACAAGCCGGACCTTCGCTTCGGACTGGAACTGAAAGACGTATCGGATATTGTGTCCGAATCCGGTGTTCAAGTGTTCGCCAGCGTCATCAAGAACGGCGGCCAGGTGAAGGCGCTGAACGCCAAAGGCTGCGCGAGCTGGAGCCGCAAGGAGATCGACGACCTTGGCGTATTCGCCGCCCGTTACGGCGCCAAAGGCCTTGCCTGGATTACGTATAAGGAAGGCGAGCTGAAAGGGCCGATCGTGAAGTTCTTCAACGCGCAGGAGCTGGAGCTGCTCAAGGAGCGTCTGGAAGCCGAGGAAGGCGACCTGCTGCTGTTCTCCGCCGACAAGAAGAAGGTCGTTGCGGACGTACTCGGCAACCTGCGCCTGAAGATCGGTCGTCAGCTTGGCCTGATCGACGAGAGCCAGTTCAAATTCGCCTGGGTGGTGGACTTCCCGCTGCTCAGCTACGACGAAGAAGAAAAGCGCTACGTGGCGGAGCACCATCCGTTCACCCGTCCAAAAGAAGAGGACGTCCATTTCTTCGATACCGATCCGGGACAAATCCGCGCGCAAGCGTATGACCTTGTACTCAACGGTTACGAAGTAGGCGGCGGCTCCATGCGGATTTACAAGCGCGAGGTACAGGAGAAAATGTTCAGCGCGCTTGGTTTCTCCAAAGAGGAAGCACAGGAGAAATTCGGCTTCCTGCTTGAGGCGTTCGAGTACGGCACACCGCCGCACGGCGGCATCGCGTTCGGCTTCGACCGTCTGGTCATGCTGATTACAGGCCGCACCAACCTGCGCGAAACGATCGCGTTCCCGAAAACCGCAAGCGCGACCGATCTGCTGACGGATGCGCCGGGAGCGGTGGACGACAAGCAGCTGGAGCAGCTCTCGATTCGTCTCGCGCTGAAGCAGCCTTCTTCCAAATAAGAATCGAACAAGGAGTGTGGGCAAAAGCCGATGCTGCATCAATTTTCGCGAACGGAGCTTGCGATCGGACCCGAAGGTCTTGAAGTCATGAAGAACAGTACGGTGGCGGTGCTCGGCATCGGCGGCGTCGGCTCAATTGCCGCCGAGGCGCTCGCCCGCACCGGCGTCGGCCGCGTCGTCATGATCGATAAGGACGTCGTCGACATTACGAACGTGAACCGGCAAATTCACGCGCTCACCACGACGGTAGGCCAGCCGAAGGCTGAGCTGATGCGCGACCGCATCCTGCAAATCAATCCCGAGTGCGACGCGATTGCTCTGAAAATGTTTTATACCGAAGAAACGTATGAGCAGTTGTTCGAGTACCCGGTCGATTACGTGCTTGATGCATCGGACACGATCAGCTATAAAATTCATTTGATCAAGCAGTGTCTCGCGCGCAAAATCCCGATCATTTCGTGCATGGGCGCGGCGAACAAGATGGACCCGACCCGGTTCCAGGTGGCGGACATCTCGAAGACGACGGTCGATCCGATGGCCCGGGTTATTCGCCACAAGCTGCGCAAGGAAGGGATCAAGAAGGGCGTGAAGGTCGTCTTCTCCACCGAGGAGCCGATGAAGCCGCGAGGCGACGTAACCCAGCGGATCGTGCCGGAGAACGCGCCGGAAATCCGCAAAGCGCAGCAGCCGCCGGCCAGCAATGCCTTCGTACCGCCGGTCGCCGGACTCATTATGGTCAGCGTCGCGGTTAGAGATTTGCTGACGAAGAACGGTATTCAGTAACCGAACGGTTGTGACTCTCGGAAACGAGGGAATAGAGACGGAAGGACGCCGCGAGGTTTCGAAAAGCGCGGCCGTCCATTATAATAGAAACATAGAGCCGGCATGGACATGCTGAGGCGCTATGTTTCTTCTTTTTTTGGAGGCAGAAGCAGTCAAGTCGAACGGTCATGATCTCATTCGAATAAAGGTTGTGTGAGCGATGGATTTATTTACACTGGCGGCGGAGCAAAGTCCAAGCGGCAAACTGCTGGCGGACCGGATGCGTCCGGTCACGCTGGATGAATATATCGGCCAGGAGCATATCGTCGGACCGGGCAAGCTGCTCCGGCGCGCGATCGAGGCGGATCAGGTGACCTCGATCTTGCTGTACGGCCCTCCGGGAACCGGCAAGACGACACTGGCGAACATTATTTCGCACCGCACGTCGGGCATCTTCGTGAAGCTGAACGCGGTCGACGCCAGCGTCAAGGACGTGCGCGAGGTGATCGACCAAGCGAAGCAAAACCGGGCGTTATACGGCAAAAAGACGATATTGTTCCTCGACGAGGTGCATCGGTTTAATACGTCCCGCCAAGACGCGCTGCTGCCTGCGGTCGAGCAGGGAATTATCATTTTCATCGGCGCGACGACGGAAAATCCGTTCCATCACGTCAACGGCGCGCTGCTCTCGCGTTCGACGCTGTTTCAGCTGCAGCACTTGACGCACGAGCATTCGCTGATCGCCATGCGGCGCGCGCTGGCCGACCGCGACCGCGGACTCGGCTTCATGACGATCGAGGCCGAGGACGGCGCGCTCGAGCACCTGTCGCGCATGGCCGGCGGCGATATTCGCCGGGCGCTCAATGCGCTGGAGCTTGCGGCGATGACGACGCCGCCTGAAGCGAGCGGTACGGTGCGCATTACGCTGGAGGTCGCCGAGGAGTCGATTCGGCGCCCGACGGTCAAGGCGGACGAATCGACGCAGTACGACGTGCTGTCCGCGTTCCACAAAAGCTTGCGCGGCTCCAGCGACGCGGCGCTGTTCTGGTTTCTGCACGCCGTCGAGAAGCTGGGCATGGACCCGATGACGTTCCTGCGGCGGCTGATCGTCATGTGCAGCGAGGACATCGGCCTGGCCAACCCGCAGGCGATGGTGCAGGCGGTCACGGCGATGGATGCTTATCACAAAATCGGCTGGCCGGAGTCGAAATATGTCATTGCCCAGGCCATACTGTTCGCGGTGGAGAGCCCCAAATCGAACGCCATCCCGATGGCGATCGGCAAGGCGATGGAGGCAATGGAGCGGCTGCGCGCCGCGGAAGTGCCGCTGCATTTGAGAGACGCGCATTACAAAGGGGCGGAGCAGCTCGGGCATAAAGGCTATCAGTATCCGCATAACTATCCCGGCCACTATGTAGATCAGCAGTATTTGCCCGATCCGATCAAGCATGAGCATTTTTACGAGGCGACCCGCCAAGGGATGGAAGAGAAGATCGGCCAGAACCAGCAAAGGCGCCGCACTTCGGGGCGTAATTAAGATCGCAATAAGCTTGCAGAAGGACGAGTGTTAGCGCTTGTAAGGGCACCCGATTTAAAGGGGGCTGCGACCGAAATAGACCGCTTACCTTTGTTGAGGTGCGGTCTATTCCTTTATGTTCAACCACGATTTTCCCGCGAACAAACCGGAAGCCTGGCTCATCCTCTCATCCTTCGCTATCGTCTCGTCCATCCAGCTGTGTCCGGTCAAGCCCATCGTTTCCAACGTGCATGTCTCCCCTCCAAAATGCTGAATGCTCTGAAAAGTTCCCGCTGATTCATGCAAAGAACGCATATTTGAACAGGTTATGCGCTTATACATGGATTAACAGTCTATTTACAATTCCTGTTGACTCGGCCGAACGCTTACAATTTGGTATCCCAAAGGAGGTGTACCTGTTCGCCTCAAACGGGCGGGTAGGTAAAACATTTGAGCGATGGCTCTGTACCGTTAGTTTTGAACATCCTGTTTGTGCTGTTGTTGGTGTTTTTGAACGGCTTCTTCGTCGCAGCCGAGTTTGCCATGGTGAAGGTGAGATCCAGCCGAATCGATACGCTGATTCAGGAAGGAAACCGAAGCGCCGGCTTCGCCAAATCGATTGTCGGCAACCTCGATGCTTATTTATCCGCTTGCCAGCTCGGCATTACGCTGACTTCGCTCGGTCTCGGCTGGATCGGCGAACCGGTGGTCGCTCGCGTGCTGGAGCCTCTGCTTTATCCGCTTGGGCTGCCCGACTCCGTCATTCATACCATTTCATTCATTGCCGCTTTCTCCCTCATTACCGTGCTGCATATTACGCTCGGCGAGCAATTTCCGAAAACGTACGCGATCCGCAAATCGGAGCAGGTGACCTTGCTATCCTCCGTACCCTTGATCGGATTTTACCGATTGATGTACCCGTTTATCTGGTTTTTGAACGGAGCTTCCAATATGCTGCTGCGGTTTGCCGGCATTGAGCCGACGGAGGAGACGCGGCTTGCCCATACGGAAGAGGAAATTCGCGGCTTGATGAAAGAAAGCAACCAAAGCGGCTTGATCGACAGCACCGAGCTGGCCCTCGTGGACAACATCTTTGAATTCACGGAAACGCATGCGCGGGAGATCATGATCCCCCGGACGGAGATGGTTTGCTTGTACGCAGGCAATACGTATGATGAAAACAAAGCCATCGCGATTAACGAGATGCATACGCGCTACCCGGTTTGCGACCCGGATAAAGACAGCATTGTCGGCTTCATTCATATCAAAGATCTGCTTACGACCGAGGCGGATACGAACAGTTTGCAGGATATGATCCGCCCGATTACGAAAGTGCCCGAATCGATGCACATTAGCGCGCTGCTCAAGCTGATGCAAAAAAAGAAAACGCAGATGGCGCTGTTGATTGACGAATATGGAGGCACTTCGGGACTTGTGACCTTCGAGGATATTATCGAAGAGATCGTCGGGGAAATACAGGACGAATTCGACGAAGAGCGCCCCCAAATTGAAAAGAGAGACGATGCGGCCTATTCGATCGACGGCCGGATGTTGATTGAGGAAGTGAACAGCTACTTCAGTCTGCGGATCGAGTCGGACGATTATGATACGATCGGCGGATGGATTTATTCCCAAGTGGAAATGCCGCCGAAGAAAGACCAGCGCATCCTTGGTGGAGATTCCATCGAGTTTATCATCGAGGAGACCGACCATCTGCGCATAGCGCGCATTCTTGTCAAAAAGCGGCTTCCACAGAGTGAAGATCCGCACACGGGGCCCGATTCGGATTCCGATTCCGCTGCGGCGGAAGGAACATAACAGCGTAACAACGTAACAGCGTGTACAAGGAAAAATGGTTACCGTAACAGTGTGATATGAAGAACGGCTTGCTGCGTATGGTTTTGCGGCAGGTCGTTTTATTTTTATGTTTACAACGTAACAGTGTTATGTTACATTAAATGTGTAAGGAGGGATTCGCGGTGACCGAACAGGAACTCATTTCGAAGAAAGATCTGCTGGAGCTTGCGGGGATATCCTACGGGCAGCTGTACCGGTGGAAGCGGAAAAACCTCATCCCGGAAGACTGGTTTATCCGAAAATCGACTTTTACCGGGCAGGAAACGTTTTTTCCGAAGCAGAGCATATTGGCGAGAATCGATAAGATCGTGAATATGAAGGAGGGCTTATCGCTCGACGAGCTGGCGGACGTCTTTTCGCCGAATTTGACGGAGACGGCGTTAACGCGGACGGAACTGGATCATCGTAACATTGTTTCGACAGAAACATTGCGTTGTTTCATCGAGCTGTATGGCGAGCCGCCGATCTACTCGTTTGACAAAATTTTGTTTCTCTATGTCGTCGATAAGCTGCTGCAAACGGGCGAGATGACACTGGAGGAGGGGAAGTCGCTGCTGCAGACGCTGACGGAGCATTATGCGAAGTTCGAAGGGAAGCCATTTGACATTATTTTTTTCCGTAAAATGGGTCTTTCCGGCTTCGCGCTCAAGAGCGCGACCGGCGAGCTGTACATGGAACCGAGAATTCGCGTGGTGAACCGGATTCCGGTTGCCGGCTGTATCGAAGAATTAAAACTGAAATTAACTTAGCGTACGGAGGTGCTTTATGGTGGAACAGGACAATCGCCGCGATTTGGTCATATCCGGCAGTGGAACTTCGGGTGGAGGTCAATATCGCGATGTGAAAATTAGCGGGGAAGGCAAAGTGTATGGCAATGTGGAGTGCAACCAGTTCAAGACGAACGGAAAAAGCGAAGTAAACGGCAGCGTCTTGGCAAGGATCGCACAAATTAACGGCTTATCGGTGATCACCGGCGATCTGAAAGCGGAGGAGGTGCGCGTCTTCGGCGACATGAAGCTGGAAGGGAGCGGCAAATACGGCGATTTCAAGTGCCGGGGCATCGCCCGGATTAACGGTGATTTGACGGGGGAAAACCTCGATCTTGAAGGCGAGATGACGGTGGACGGCGATTGCGAAGCAGAGGTGTTTTGCGCCAAAGGCGCGTTCGAGATCGAAGGGCTGCTGAATGCAGGGGTTGTCGATATTACGCTGTACGGCTCGTGCCGTGCGAAGGAAATCGGCGGCGAAATGATCAAGGTTGGCAAGCGAAACGGATTGCGCTCGCTGCTGTATCCGTTCTTGCCGGTGCTGGCGCTCAAGCTGACCGCCGATGTCATTGAAGGCGATGACATTTACCTGGTGAATACGAAGGCCAAGGTCGTGCGGGGCAAGCGCGTGACGATCGGGCAAGGCTGCGAAATCGAGCTCGTGGAGTACAAGGAGCAATTCGAGCCGCATCAAGGGGCGAAGATCAATGAGTCCAAGCAAATCTGAAGGCAGCCGCCTCGGCTTTGTCATTGCAGGCTTATTGATCGGGATACTGGTCGCCGCAATGGACAATACGATTGTAGCGACCGCGATGGGCACGATCGTCGCCGATCTCGGCGGACTCGACCAGTTCGTATGGGTTACGTCCGCCTATATGGCGGCCGAGATGGCGGGCATGCCGATCTTCGGCAAACTGTCCGACATGTACGGGCGCAAGCGCTTCTTCGTATTCGGACTGATCGTGTTTTTGCTCGGCTCGGTGCTGTGCGGAACCGCGCAGAGCATCGTGCAGCTCAGCATCTATCGCGCCATTCAAGGGATCGGCGGCGGGGCGCTGATGCCGATTGCTTTCACCATCGTATTTGACCTGTTCCCTCCGGAGAAAAGAGGGAAGATGGCCGGCATGTTCGGTGCGGTATTCGGCTTGTCGAGCATATTCGGGCCGCTGCTTGGCGCCTATATAACCGACTATACCGATTGGCGATGGGTGTTTTACATCAATTTGCCTTTAGGTTTGCTGTCGCTGGCTTTCGTTACGCTGTGTTACAAAGAAACTCCGGTCCATGCCAAGCAGAAGATCGATTGGCTTGGCGCCATGACGCTGGTTGGCGCGATATTGTGCTTGATGTTCGGCCTTGAGCTCGGCGGCGGTGAGTTTGCGTGGGACTCCATACCGATCCTCGGTTTATTCGCAGGCTTTGCGCTGTTGTTCGGCTTGTTTTTGATTGCCGAGAAGGCTGCCGAGGAACCGATCCTCTCGTACACCATGTTCCGCATTCGCTTGTTCGCCGCAACGAACGTGATCGCCTTGCTATACGGCGCTGCCTTTATCGTGGCTACGGTCTACATTCCGATATACGTGCAGGGCGTGCTTGGCGGGACGGCGACCCATTCGGGGCTTGTGCTGCTGCCGATGATGCTCGGCACCGTCGTTTCTTCACAGCTGGGCGGTTTCCTGGCGGGCTCCGGCAAGCTCAGCTACCGCGGCGTCATGATTTTGTGCTCCCTCATTTTCACCATTGGCATTTTGCTGCTTGGTACCTTGACGGTCGATACGCCGCGTTATTTGATCACACTGTTCATGATTATTGTAGGGCTCGGCACCGGCGCTTCGTTCTCCGTGCTCGGGATGGCGGGCATACATCACTTCGATATGCGGCAGCGCGGCTCGGCCAACGCGACCTTGGCTTTTGTACGCTCGCTGGGCATGACGCTTGGCATTACCGTGTTCGGCATCGTCCAGCGCCATTTGTTTGCCGGCGATCTGGAAGTCGCTATTGGGGAGGCGGGCGGGGCGGGGATGCGCATGAGCGACCCGCGGCAGCTGCTGTCGCCGGAGACCCGGAGCGGGATTCCAGCCTCAACGCTGGATGCCGTTACCGACGCGCTGTCCGGCTCCATCGCCCATACGTTTTTGTGGGCGCTTGTTCCGGCGGCGCTGACCATCGTGTGCGTGCTGTGGATGAGCAAGGAAAGGCTGAGCCCGATCCGGACGCAGCAGCCGGCGGAGGATGCCGTATCCGGGGCTTGACAGCCGCACGGAAGCTGACCGGGAGCGTGCATGCGCATCCGCAACCAGTAGCCGATCCGTCCAGGAAGACGGATTGGCTTCGTCCCGGTTCCAGGTTCACGCGCAAAAGACGCTTCATTCCGCTTGCATAGCGGATCGAAGCGTCTTTTTGGCATCGTTTGCTCTTGCTATGAGGCTAACCGGAGCAGCGAATGGCCCCGGTAAGCTGGAGTCGTTACATGAGCAGCTTATCGATAACTGCGCCGCCAAGGCATACTTCGCCGTCGTAGAACACGACGGATTGTCCCGGCGTAATCGCCTTTTGCGGCGTGTCGAAAGCGGCCTCGCAGCGGCCGTCCGGGCCGAACTGCACGGAGACGCCCTGATCCGGCTGGCGGTAGCGGAACTTCGCAGTGCAGCGCACTACCTTCGGTGGCTCTCCGGCAATCCAGTTCAGGTCGGTCGCAAGGAGGCCCTTCGAATACAGCGCCGGATGCTTCTCGCCCTGCACCACGTAGAGAATGTTGTTCTCCAGGTCCTTGCTGGCGACGAACCAAGGCTCCCCGGTGCCCGAACCGCCGATGCCGAGCCCTTGACGCTGCCCGAGCGTGTAGTACATCAAACCGTCATGGCGGCCTTTTACTTCGCCTTCGAGCGTACGCATATCACCGGGCTGAGCCGGCAAATAGCCGCCCAAAAACTCCTTGAAGTTGCGCTCGCCGATGAAGCATACGCCGGTGCTGTCCTTCTTCTTCGCGGTGGCCAGTCCGCCCTTCTCGGCAATGGCCCGCACCTCGGGTTTCGGAATATGACCGATCGGGAACATCGCCTTCGACAGCTGATACTGGTTCAGCGCATGAAGGAAATACGTTTGGTCCTTGTTCGCGTCCTGCCCGCGAAGCAGGCGGTATTTCCCGTCGACTTGATCGACGCGGGCATAGTGGCCGGTGGCGATATAGTCGGCGCCGAGCTCCAGCGCTTTTTGCAAAAATTCACCGAACTTGATTTCCCGGTTGCACATCACGTCCGGATTCGGCGTGCGTCCTTTGCGGTATTCGTCCAGGAAGTAGGAGAACACCTTGTCCATGTATTGTTTCTCAAAATTTACCGTATAATAGGGAATGCCGATCTGATCGCATACCCGGCGCACGTCCTCGGCATCTTCCTCCGCCGTGCAGTGGCCGAGCTCGTCCGTATCGTCCCAGTTTTTCATAAAAACGCCGATGACCTCGTATCCTTGCTCTTTGAGCAGCAGCGCCGAAACGGAAGAATCGACGCCTCCGGACATGCCGAGGACGACGCGCGGTTTGTTCGTCATTAGGTTCAACCTCACTTTGCATGCATAAGCTGGCTAGCTTGTTTTGTATTATACATCGGTTTGCTGCAATAATAAAATATTTCATCATTATGTCAAGGTTTTTCTCCCACAATACACGGATTTATGATAACATAGTAATGATACAAAAATGTATGAAATGTAAACGAGGTGCTTGCATTGAAAATTTCTACCAAAGGTCGCTACGGCCTGACCATCATGATGGAGCTGGCCACCAGATTCGGCGATGGCCCGACTTCATTGAAAAGCATTGCGGAAAAGCACGGACTGTCCGAGCATTACCTGGAACAGCTGGTTGCTCCGCTGCGCAATGCCGGACTGGTCAAAAGCATTCGCGGCGCCTATGGCGGATATATTTTATCCAAAGCGCCTGAGGAGCTTACCGCGGGCGATGTCATCCGCGTTCTGGAAGGGCCGATCAGCCCCGTCGATTTCACGGAAGAGGACGACCCGGCGAAGCGGGATTTGTGGGTGCGCATTCGCGACAGCATTGCGAATGTACTGGACTCCACCACGTTGTCCGACTTGATCAGCTATAAAGACGAAGGCAGCAAAGACAGCTATATGTTCTACATTTAACGAAACCGATTGTGGTGAATGCATTGGATTTTATTTATTTGGATCATGCCGCTACGACGCCGGTTCATCCGGACGTCGTCGAAGCGATGCTGCCCTACTTGACGGGTATATACGGAAACGCGTCCAGCACGCACCAAGCCGGGCGGGCTGCCCGGCACGCGCTGAACGAAGCGCGCGATCGCATCGCCGCTTTTGTCGGCTGCCGTCCCGCAGAGCTCGTATTTACGGGAAGCGGCACGGAGAGCGACAATATGGCGCTGCTCGGCGCTGCGGAAGCGGGCCGGTCGCGAGGCAAACATATTGTGACGACGCAGATTGAGCACCATGCGGTGCTGCATGCTTGCGAGCGGCTCGAACAGCTCGGCTATGAGGTTACGTATTTGCCGGTGGATCGCTGCGGGCAGGTCGCCGCAGCCGATGTAGAAGCGGCCATCCGGCCCGATACGAGCCTGATCAGCGTCATGTACGGCAACAATGAGGTCGGCACGCTTCAACCGATCGGGGAGATCGGCAAGCTGGCGCGAAGCAAAGGCATCTTGTTTCACGTCGATGCGGTGCAAGCGCTGGCGCATGTTCCGATCGATCTGAGCACGCTGCCGGTCGATCTGATGAGTTTTTCCGCGCATAAGTTGAATGGACCCAAAGGGGTCGGCGCTTTATATATAGCGAAGCACGTTCGTTTATCGCCGCTCATGTTCGGCGGCTCCCAGGAACGCAAACGGCGTCCCGGCACGGAGAATACGGCAGGTATTGCCGGTTTTGCCAAGGCCGTGCAAATTTTTGAGAGCAACAGGTATGAATCGCAACAAAAGATGGAAAAACTACGTCAGGAAATGGTGAATGAGCTGCGAATACGTTTGGGAGAGCACGCGTTTGTCATGAACGGTCATCCCACCGAGCGGCTTCCGCACATATTGAACGTGAGCTTTCCCGGAATATCCACGGAAACGATGCTGATGAACCTCGATCTGGCAGGGATCGCTGCAGCCAGCGGTTCCGCCTGCACCTCCGGTTCCCTCGAAGTGTCCCACGTCCTTCAAGCCATGCGGCTGCCTGAGGCAATAACGAATTCTGCCGTACGATTCAGCTTCGGCACGAACAACACCTTGGAGCAAGTAACCGCCGTCGTGCAAATCGTTGAAACGATCATGAACCGTTTGCGTAAATAAGGTAAACAAATGTTGATTTACACCCGCGTACGCAGCACACCCATTGGAAATTCATCTTTGAGTCAGGAGAGAATCTCTTTTGAAAAGAGCGCGGTATGTGATCGGGCTGCCGATCCTTTGCGTAGAAACCGGCAAGCATGCGGGCATCGCGAAGGATCTCCTGCTGAACGCCGAATGGCAGGTAGAGGCAATATTGCTCGAAATCAAGCATTGGTATTCCGATGCGAAATTCATTTCGCTTTCAGATGTCATCGCGATCGGCGAGGATGCCATCACGATTCCGAATCTGGACGTAGTGAAACCGTTTGTCGAGCAGTTGGAATGGACCGCTTTGCTCAGCGGGGACAACAAAGTGAAGGGAATGCCGATCATCACGGTGAACGGCCAGCAGCTTGGCGTCATCGAGGATGTTTATTTGGAGCCCAAATGGGGTAAACAGGTAATAGGCTATGAATTGACCGAGGGATTCATTTCGGATTTGAAGGAAGGGCGCAAGTGGCTTCCGCTCCCGGATTCGGTAAAAATCGGCGAGGACGCCGTTATTGTTCCCGTCGGCGCTTCCGAAGCGCTGCAGGAAATCTTCGAACCTTTAGAAGAATAGGGTGATCACTATGTTACGTTGTCCAAATTGCAATTCCAAAGATATCGGCAAGATCGGCTCTCATCAGTTTTACTGCTGGGGCTGCTTCATCGAACTGACCGTGAATGGCGAGAAAATGTCCGTTTATCAAGTAGAAGAAGACGGCACGCTGAGCTCGCTGGACGATTTGTTTTTTGAAGAAGAAATACCGCAAGTGCACGCGAACTAACCGGACGGTTCCTACACCGTGTCTGCCTTTTCGATGATCGGAATGGCGGGGGCGGTGTTTTTTTGCGTTTTCGAATGCTTGTTTTTTCTATTATATATATTCGCTGTCGGGCCGGGCTATGTCCGCGCGGAGCTGGATTAGAAAAATCAACTTGTACATATACTGTAAAAAGCGCATTTTCAAGGGGGAGGGCATGCTGTGGATCGGTTTACGAAAAACCATTTGTTCATCGGCATGGTTTATACGCTGCTCGGTTTGATCATCTTGTTTTTGCTGATCCAAATCAGGCCGATGATCTCCTGGGTGTATAACTTTTTGTGCGAAATCCTCACGCCGTTTATCGTCGCTTTGATCATCTCGTATGTGCTGAATCCGGTCGTCACGCTGCTCGGGGTGCGTAAAGTGCCGCGTACGGCCGCGGTGCTGCTGATCTACGCCGTGTTTATTACTTCATCGACCGTCGTGCTGATGAATGTGATTCCGATGCTCGTAAGACAGCTCAGCGAGCTGAACGAGCATATGCCCGATCTGGCGTTCAAGGCGCAGAGCGTTGTCGACGACTTGAACCGGGTCGAATTTTTGCCTGATAGCATCCGCAATGGAATCAATCAGTCGCTGGCTAAGCTGGAGAACGGAATTTCGCTGGCTGTAGCGGAATACATACGCGACATCGGCAACACGGTCGATACGCTGTTCTTGATCTTCATCATTCCTTTCGTGGCGTTCTATATGCTCAAAGATTTTCAACTGCTCGAGAATACGGCGCTTGCCATCGTGCCCAAGACGCGGCGCAAGCAAATCGTCACGATGCTCGTCGATATCGACACGGCGCTCGGCAACTATATCCGGGGGCAGTTTCTCGTATGCTGCATTGTCGGCGGACTGGCTTATATCGGCTATTGGCTGATCGGCATGCCGTATGCGCTGCTGCTTGCCTGCATCGTAGCCGTGTTCAACATCATTCCGTATCTCGGACCCTTTCTCGGAGCGGCGCCGGCTTTGGTCGTAGCGTCGACGCTGTCTTTCAAAATGGTGCTGTTCGTCATCATCGTAAATACGGCATGCCAGATTTTAGAGGGGAATGTCATTTCGCCGCAAGTGGTCGGGCGTTCGCTGAAAATGCACCCGCTCATCATCATTTTCGCATTGCTGGTTGGCGGGGAGCTGGCGGGCATTGTCGGGTTGATACTGGCAGTGCCGTTCTTTGCCGTCATGAAGGTGATACTGCAGCATGTGTTCACGTACTATGTGCATCGCCGTCCGACATAATGCGGAGAGGAGAAGGATTCAGATCTGTTTAAATCGACTTTTCCGCATATGCGCGTATCCGTCTCGATTGCAAAAGGATATGGATATGTGAGATATTGGATGTAGGATAGTCATTTAATGAAGGAGGAGTACTCTTGCTGCACTATGAATACGATCAAGAGCTCCTGTCGCTTGAAGAAAAGCTGGACGGGCAGGATATGGAGTTTTGCCTGCGGGTAAAGCGTCCGGATGCTGAAGTGGAGAAGGCGGTCAAGAAGATCAGGGATCACTTTAATGACAACGACGTGATAACGGACGTATTGTTTTACACGCATCATGGCGAAGAATATCAGTGGATCGTTCGGCATGATTACTATGTCGAGTTCGTCTTATGCTTATTTAAGCACCGGCTGCTTACGGCGATTCAATGGAGCGAGTAACCGCGAGCGCGCGGCGTTCTTTTAATGGAAAACATTATATGGAAAACATTATACTTGCTTTGCATCATTCAAATGTGATACATTGTTAGTCCGGTCGTTCACTAGGACATGCCGGGACACTTGTACGAAGACGATGTGTAAGCTCTGATCTTGCTAGGTTGACTTCAAGAATGGAAGACAGGTTGCGCTTGCGGAAAAGTGACTCATGTGTTATGTTGTGTTTCGGCGATCTGGAAGGATTGGCGGAAAGCTTTTGAACAATGACGATTTGTAAGTTCTGATCTTGCTAGGTTGACTTCAAGAATGGAAGACAGGTTGTGCTTGCGCGAAAGTAACAAATGTGTTATGTTGTGACTCGGCTGTCCGGAAGGACTCTGATCTTGTTAGGTTAACTTCAAGAATGGAAGACAGGTTGCGCTTGCGTGAGAGAAACAAATGTGTTATGTTGTGACTCGGCTGTCCGGAAGGATAAGCGAGGACTTGAACGAAGACGATGTGTAAGCTCTGATCTTGCTAGTTTAACTTCAAGAATGGAAGACAGATTGTACTTGCGTGAGAGAAACAAATGTGATATGTTGTGATCCGGCTGGTCGAGAAGATGATGCCGAAACTTGCGAAACAAAAGAACGAAAAAAATGCTTGCTTTTTAAAAGCGAGTGTGGTAAATTTCGATCTTGTCGCTGCTAACAGCGGCTGATGCAAACGATCACGAATTGCCCTTTGAAAACTGAACAACGAGTGAGTGAAATAGAGAATGCAAATTCTCGCTAGCAGTAAATTTTGAGCTCAATCAGCTTACATTATAGCGAACATAATCTTCGGATTATGCGAGCAATTTGTATCCAATTCGGTCTTCGGTCCGAAAAAGATACCTTAATGGAGAGTTTGATCCTGGCTCAGGACGAACGCTGGCGGCGTGCCTAATACATGCAAGTCGAGCGGACCCTTCGGGGTTAGCGGCGGACGG
>NZ_CAJVAS010000014.1 GCF_910593845.1 Paenibacillus solanacearum
TCGCACTTTCACTTTACCAAACGAAGCGGTGTTTTTCTATTTTTCAAGTCAACTACCTAATTGCTTGGAAAACCTCTCTGTACAAGGATTCATGCCGATTTTGGCTCTGCGAAAGTTGAGTAATTATAACATATTTTTGAAGGCAGAAAAGTTACCCGGGATCCCATCTTCTTACCATTAACAATTTATGAGTTGGAACTCATAACAATGACGTTCAGCTACATATCTCATAACTTCCGGGGAAGACACGATAATTATGTCATCGTAACGATGACTTGCAAAGTCCCGACGGATCCATTTTCTTAAAATTTTGGATATTGACCAATTCAAATCAGTTAATGATTCTTCCGGCCCTCAATTGGGGAAGAAGCAGATGAAGCATTTATATCACTCCAAAAGATCGAGAAGAAATAAAGTGAGTAAGGACCAGCTAGCAAGATTTTTACACTATATAAAAAAGAAGGGCATCTACTTGATAGCCCTTTACAGAAATTCTTAGATTAATTTCCAGAATTTTGCAAAGCGTGTTCCCAGGTTGGAAAGTAAAACAAAGCGTTCTGCACTAACTCGGGGTGGGATTGCTTTAGTTTCTTTTTATTTAGCGGGTTATCGCTTTGTTTCAGTTGCCTAATTTGTTCAACTACTTCCAGTACCCCCATACTTGTCTCCATAGGTATCTTCACCCCCTTAACGTATGATAGTAAATACCATAAATTACTATTCTCCATGAATAATATTCCTAATCTGTAATTTTGAAATAATTAGTTTCCTCATGTGCTCGGTTTTAATGGCTGATGTGTGACGTTACTCTAAAAATGTAGATAACGAGATATGGGACACCGTCAGAAGCGATGTGTGATAAATCATAAATAAGGTCACTATTTGGGGTAAAAAAAACGCGGCTACTCCGCCGCGTATTCTTTTAATCCTATAGCCTTCTCATTTTCAATTAATTACCTCTCTATCATGGTTGTGTCTGACTTGATCAGAGGGCGAAATTCAAGCTCATGATCAGCACTTTACGATTGCTTTAGTGTCCCCTTATTAAAATCCATCAACCATGTTTTTTCTTGGTTACCTGCATTATCTACACTCCGCCATTCCAGATACTGTGTAGTTGCCGCTTGGATTGTAAACGGTATGGTGTAAGAAACCCAAGGCCCGCTCTTATTGACTCGATATTCAGTTTTAAGCACTCCGGAGCCGGCATCTGTGGCAATGAGCGTGGTAGATAGCCCCATGATGTACTTTTCATTTGCAGACCTTACGGGAGTAAACTTATACTTCGTTTCCGGCGGTGTTGTATCAGGCAACTGCGTTGTAATCGTTATTGAAGGACCATTACACTTCCACGCTTTCCACCTTAACAAAATCCTGAACCTTCTCTTCAACTTCAGGCTTGACCTTATCCATTCCGGCCCGTTATTTCAGCAAAATAGGGATCGTCCGACTGCTTAGCAGCTGGCGATCCCTATTTACGTATCGTTCTCCGTTAACTGAACGAAAGTTTGAAAAGATTGGGGCTGACTATTTCTTCATACTTACTCAACACTTCCGAAATTAGTTGTCAGGATCATGTGTTGAGCTGACCCATCCGTGTTTTCAATGGAGTTCTAAAACTTTCTTTTATGATACGGAAGACCCTCGCCTTCTTCGCAATACAGTTTAAGACTGTACAAAAAAATAGCCCAGTTATAATTGCATGAACGAAAAAATGGGGTCACTTCCTCCCAATTCATCTGACGAAAAATGATTGAAGTTCTCCCGTTTTTTTCCTCAATATCAAAAGAAATAGTCGTACCTATCCATTCTGGATCGGAATCTACACACTTCCACAAAATCTTTTTATTGGGAACAAGCTCATCAACTCGCATCTTTGTTAAGCCTTTGCCGCCGAATTGGAACTCATTGATACAACCGATCTGATCATTAACTATTAGTTCATTTGTCCATATTTCTGAAAGTCCTTTTGCAGTGGTTAAAGCCTCATATACCGTTGAAGCTGGAACATTCACAGTCTGCAAGTGCTCGATATTTGCCATAGTGCTCACTCCCCTATGAATCATCATTTTCAAATCTTCTTTTGACTATACCATGGCTTAGTTGATGTGATTTCTTCTCGATTGCTATGTAGTTATTGAGAAATCGGATGCCTTCCTAAAATATCCTGCCATTTTACTTAATCAATATACCGCTTCTTGCCACTCCGGCTTTTGGTCCGACTATCGTATTTAACAACTCTGGTTTACCTATTAATTTGCCAAAGACGGAAATATTTGATTTTAAAAAAGCCAATGGAACAAAGAAAACGGCTTGATCACCTGGACCCTCTCCTTTTCAAAAGGTGAGACGGGCTATCAACCCGGTGAAATCAAGCCATTTTTTAGTTGGACAAACTTATGATTCCGATTGTGGGATACATATGAGTAAAGTCAAATCCACTCGTGTGATACCTTACCGTCAGTCGATGCATGCAGCGTGTTTAGCTTGCTTGTGATCCAGCCGCCAGAGTATATGCATAATTCGGCTATCCCTGTTATTTCTTGCCTAAACTTAACTATTTTAGCGTGAATAATGAGAAAATCTCCGTATAATTGCGAATGCCCATTATTCAGAGGCCTAGCCCTCTGAACAGTTCGATTTTGGCAACTATTGGCCATGTTTCGCTTAAAATCGTATATGTTTATTCGATTTTCCCAACGATTTATTCAGTTTTCCGGACTATTGCTCGTTTGTCTCATCGTCCGCTGCTTATTTAACTGGCCATCCGCTTGCTCAGTTGTCTCACCATACTCTGCCGATTTGTCTGAACGCGCGCTTGCTCGGTTGTCTCATCGTACACTATTTATTTGTCTGACTGTACACTCGCTCGTTTGTCTCAACGTGCTCTGCTCATTTGTCTGGTCCTACGCTCGCTCAGTTGTCTCATCATACTCTGTTCATTTGTTAATTATTGCAACTTCTCCCCATATGGTTCCCTTACGATTGCTTGAACCAACGTTCAAGAGCAGGCCGCCGTGGGGCACCTGCTCTTGTTACTACTTCGTATTTTACGCAGCAACCCGGCTCGCGTTCGAGAGTCGCTCGCTCATGTCCCACTCCACCATCTGCCGCCGCTCCCCTTCGCGTGTCCGAGACTCGTGCCCGTTTCAGGCGCTGCGCTGGCGCAGTAAACGCTATTCGCTTACCACTCACCAGACTCGCCTTCGGTCGCCGTAAACGCTATTCGCCTACCGTCACCAGATCCACCTCACCCTGGAAGCCGTCCGGAATGCGGATCTCCGCCTTGACGCCGGAAGGTACCCAGGCCTGGATGTGGATGGTGCCGTCTTCGCGAACGCGCCACGACACGTCGATGCGCCCTTCCGCCGGCAGCGGCACGCTGCCGCGCGCCCATGCGAGACCGCACGGCTGCGGGGCGATCACAACTTCGCTCCAGCCCGGCGCAGCCGGATTGACACCGAGGACGCTCGTGCCGAGGAAGTAGCCCGGTGCGGCCGACCATGCATGGCAATGGCTGCGCGTCAAATGGCCGGGATGCGGGCGGACAGGGTCGGCCTGCGGCTTCGGATACATCTCCCAGCACGTCGTCGCGCCGTAACGGAGCATCTCTCCATACTGCTTGCGGATGTCTTCGATCAGCCGCTGCGTGTGGCCCATCTTCACCAGCGCTTCGTAGTAGAAGAACGACATGAACGGGCTGCCGATTTGCACGAACGCCTTCGGCGGCTCGTCCAAATACTGCTCCAGCTTCACCTTGCGCTCGCCCTCGGCGATATCGCATAAGTAAGCTACGACCTGCGTTTGCATACTGAAAATCGTCGACTTGCGTCCGCCTGTATGAATGCAATCGAGGTAGGCTTCACGCTCCTCCGACCATAAATGCGTTTCAATCGCGCGCTTGAGCGCATCGGCTCGCTCCGCGAATACCCGGCCTTCTTCGGCGATGCCCGCTGCGGCCGAAAGCTCCGCGGCGTGGCGCAGCGCCTTCACCAGGAACATGTTCTGGTGCGTGACGACGCCGTGCCGCGGCTGGTCGATCGGCGCCCAGTCGAGGAAGTTCCACGCATCCATTTCAAGCAGTCCGTCTTGGTTGACCAGCTGCAGGTAATGCTCCAGCGTAAATTGAACGTGCGGCCACATCGATCTGGCATACTCGCGATCGCCCATACGCTGGACGTATTCGTTGCAGGCGATGGCCCAGAAGAACGTCCAGTTCGGAATGACGCTGTTCCAGCCGCTCGGCACCTGATCGACGTACAGCGGCGTTTGATGCGCGGAGCCCGGCACCAGATCGAGACAACGCTTGACCAGCGGTTCCGCGCCGTAGACGTAATAGCTGATGAGCGCTTCGTTGCGGCTGTCGCCGACCCAGAACGTCTGCTCATACGACGGGCAATCGACATACGTATCCTCCATACACAGCTTCGTCGTATGCCGGCTCATCTCCCAAATATCGTTCAGCAGCGCATCCGACGAATGGAAGCGGCCGACTTCGGCTACCGGATAGTTGCTTTGCAGGACGGATACGCCGTATAGCTTGACCGGGCGCTGCGCCTTGCGGACCGTCAAGATCGCATAACGGAACCCGCGCCGCACGTTCGACGTATAGCTTTGACGGCCTTCGCGGCAAACGTAACGCAGCGAATTGTCCAAATAATGCGTGTAATGGATTTTGCCGTCCAGCATGTATTCGACGCCGAAGAAGTCGAGCTGCGTCCCTTCCGCCGCATCGACCTCGAAGGACAGGAAGCCCGACCATTCGTTGCCGAAATCGATGACAAGCTCCGTATCCCCTTCTTCGTACAGCGGAATGATCCCCGGCAAGGCATGCGGGATGATCGCCTTGTGCAGGTCGGCTGGCACGGGCCTAGCCGAAGCGCTTTTCTTCCAGAGCGTCTGCACGTAGACCGACTCGGGGCATACGAGCCGCGGATCAGCCTCTCGCACCGATACTTCAAGCGCGGCAAGCTGCCCGATTGTGGCCGCTTCCCGCACGCGGCAGTACGCTTCGTACACCTGCAGCCCTTCCGGCGTCAAGCGCTCGATCGCCTCCGGCTTGCCGGTAGCGCAGGCGGCAATGATCCGGTCATTGGCTCGCTGCTCTTCCGTAACCTGGTGATCGATGTACTCGTGATGAATAAACGGCCCGATCACGATGAAAGGGCTGCGCTCCGTATCGGACGAACCGGAAGCAGCGAAAGCGCCGACGCCGTCTGTCGCGGTCGAACTGAGCCGCAACGCCGCTCGCTCTTCCGAGGCAGCAATCGTACCGCCCTCCGCAGCCGAAACGGAAGCGACTGCCGAGGCGGCCGCCGTTTCCGCCCTCGCCGCGCCCTTGTAGCCAGCCGTATCGATAGGGGATACGACCTTGAACGGCGTCTCGCAATCGATCCCGATAAACAACCCTCGGCCGTGATCATTCCCGGCCAGCTCGAACAGCAGCACATTGTCCCCCGCATTCAGCTCGATGTCCAGATAACGGTCTTGCTCGACGCCTCGCCATGCCGACTTCGGATAACGGACGCCGTTCAGAATGACGGCCTGCCAATACGCGGAAGCGTAAGCGATCCCCAGCACGGCAGACGCAGCGGCTTCCGTGCGAATCACGGTCCCGATATAACCGGCATACACGTCGGCATTACCGTGGTTCGAGCTGGCCGGCACCATCATCGTCTTGGCGTCGAGATGGGCGGTCCAGGCGATCGGCTTCACGCGGGACAGCGATTCGATCCGGGACGGATATGCCCGCTCTTCCGTAAGCAAGGGGATGTCACGCGGCTTCAACCGGACCCACGGCTCCATGCCGACGCTGCCGATAACAGCCGCCGTTTCCCATCCCTTCGCATCGTATTCCGGCAGCGTCCAGCGCTCGTCCCACTTCCGGGCGTCGACCCATTCCGAGAACGTTTGCTGAAACGTCATCCGCGGAGAAAGCGAGTTATACCCGAGATGAGGCGACGTCAGCCAGGTCGAATCGGTCGCAATGCGCCCGGCCGTCCGGTCTGCTCCGCTGCCGCTCGACCAGTCGAGCTGGGCCAGCAGTCCGCCTCTTCCGCGAATATAATAGAAATTGTTGACGCCGAAATGCATGACGAGCACGGCGATCGCATTCCGTCTGCCCGGCCGCAACAGGTGGCGTACGTCGTACGTGTCGAAGGCCTGCTCGTGCGGCCAGCAGCGTACCGGCCCCCGCCCGACCCGCTCGCCATTGACATACAACACGTAGCGCGAGTCCGCGGTAATCGATAGATTCGCTTCCTCCCATCCTTCCTCCGGCACATCAAACGTTTGGCGGAAGCAGCGCCACGCGTTGCGCGGGCTCGGTTCTCCTTCCGCCCAAATCCAGTATGCTGTCCAATCGATCTCTATCGCTGCGTTCATTTCAACATGTACTCCTATCCGTTATATATTTATTTAGTTAGTTATCCGAAACACGAAACGAATGCCCTGCCACCCGCTGCTACGCTTCGTTCCGCAGCAGCTTCGTTATTCTCCCGACGGCGATCCATTCGCCGACATAGATGCTGCCCTTCGAGTCGACGCAAACGCCGTGGGGTGAGCTGAAACGTCCCGTACGGAAATAAGTTTGCGGCAAATTCGGCCACCCTTTTTGCTTGTAAGCCTGCTGATCTTCGCCGAGGTGAGCGATCAGCCGATCGCTGCCGTCGAAAATCGTGACGCGGCTGTGCAGATCGGGGAACACCATCTCGTCGCCGGCAAAATAAAAGCTGCATGGCCTATCCATGTCATGGTCGATGAACCGCTTGTGCTGTCCGTCCATCGTAAACACCTGGATGCGGAAGTTTCCGCGGTCCGCCACATACAGCTCCGGCTCCCCGCTTCGAAAATTCACGGAAATGCCGTGAGGGCAGTTCAATTGACCGGGCTCGCTCCCGCGGCCTCCCCAGGAACGAATGTACTTGCCAGCTTGGTCGTATTGATGAATCCACGACTGTCCGTAGCCGTCGGCTACATAAATATCACCGTTCGGGGCGACAGCGACATCGGTCGGACTGAACTTTTGATCCGAACCGTAAATTTGCGGCAAATCGGGGACGCCAATCGTCAGCAGCACCTCCCCCTGCAAATCGGTCTTCACGGTAATGCCTCGCTTCGTATCGGTCAAATACAAATACTCCTGGTCGCCTTCGCGATGCAAATAACAGCCATGCGCGCCTCCCTGAAACATCTCTCCCCATGAACGCAAAAACTGCCCGTTTTCATCAAAGACGAGCATGGATGGCGTTCCCGTATGGAACACATACACCTGGTCCTGCCGATCCACGACAACGCCGTGCGTATGGCCGAGCGTAACGTCGGAGGGGATTTGTCCCCACCCTTCAGCTACCGTATACGAGCGAGTGCTGGAGCCTGTAACCGTCATTTTCGCTTCCTCCTTCTGATCATTCAATCCCGAATTAAGAACGGAAAGGACGCGGTTGGCATGCCGGGTTCATCCGGTACCAACCGCATCCCTGTGCCGCTTACTGCTTCTTCTCGTCGACTTGCTTCTGAAGCTGCTCTTTAAAATCCCTCAGCGAAGTATTGATATCCGCGTTGTTCTTGTTCATGGCCCGAACGATGTTGTTGAATACCGCGTTGCCTGTGGCGTCGAATTCACCCGGTACGTAAAGCGATTGCTTCGGCAGTTTGACCCCGTTCACGTTCTTTTTGGCGAACTCCGGATTGATGTATTGCGCTTCCTGCTTTTTGGAGTTTTCCGGGCTTAGCAGCGCGTCGATCAACGCGAGCGCTTCCGCCTTATGTTCGCTTGTCGAGGCGAGCATATACACGCCGTTAACCGGAGGCACTTTCACAGGCTTGTCGCTAAAGCGCGGGAATGTAACGATGTCCCAGTTCGGCAGCGTATCCTTTTGCCGCTCCGCTTCGGTAATCAGCTTGTCGACGTTGCCGGCGAACATCGCGATATTCTTGTCCTTCATAAACGGATCGACGTTGCCGAGCTCCTTGCCGGAAATTTTAAACGACTCCTGATAAACGCGCAATATTTTTTCAAAGAGCGGGTTGGACAAATCGACGGTGCCCTTCGCATCCGTGTAGGCTAGTTCATTGGCTTCGTACAAGTACTGCGTCGTGCCCAGATTCAACCCATAGTACTGCGTTCCGTTGTCCGAGCGGTTTACCCGCTTGGCCAGCTCCAGTACCTCATCCCAAGTCATGTTGTCTTTTGGATACGGCACGGCGAGCCGGTCGAATATATCTTTGTTGTACACAAGCGCGTGCAAAGCATACGGGAAGTTGGCTTTATCTGGAACCGCATACATTTTGCCGTCTTTGCTCAGCTTCTTGATCGCTTCCACATGCTCCGGAACGAAACGCGACATGTCGAACTTTTGTCTGGCCAATAGCTCGGTCATATCGTAGTTCAGGTTCAGCCTGAGCGCATCATAATACACTTTCGTCGTAATATTCAGGACATCGAGCTTAATGCCGGAGACGATCAGCTTCTCCATATTCTCGCTGAGACTGTGGAATTCAAAGTTTACGTTAGGCAGCTTTTGGCGGACGACTTCGTTGTTAACCCGGTCGTTGAATTCGTCTTGCCGGCCGGACCAAAGCACCCTCAGCGTAATCGGCTCGGTCGTCAGCGGAATCGGCGCCAGCGCTTCTCCTGCAGGGGCAGCGCCTCCCTCCTTCGTAGCAGCTTTTTGGCTGCATCCGGCAATAAAAGAACCAAGAAGCACAGTCGCCAGGATCGATATCGAAATTCTTTTCATTTGTATTCCTCCCTGATCGTTTCGATTCCTTCCAAAAAAAACAGTCCGTTCCCCTTCATTCAGACGGCATGAATACCGAAATATCGTTTAATTCTCTTTATACCGATTCATTAAAAGAAAGCACGGCCCCCTTCGAGATCTTTCACACAGATGCGAACCAAGGTGTAAGCGTTTGCTACAATAATGTAATCGTTTTCCAAGAATCGGTTTCCGGACCCCTGGAAAGAACCAATCCCCCTTGCCATAAAATTTGCATTTGCAAAAACATTGCACTTTAACTTACATTTTAAATATAGTATAAGTCGCTTAGACAAGAGTTGTCGTTACATGGATCTCACTGGAATTTGTACTTTTCTCATATATTCTTCATATTCCCTTAACATCAAAACGAGGTGTTTCCTTATGAACGGCAGGCACTTGGATCTTGGAGAATTGTCTTTGCTTCAGCCCACGGTTCATTACATCTGTCTAACCCGCGGCCGGCCGAACCGGGTATGGGGTCCGCGCGCCATTCCGGACTGCCATCTCGTCTATGTCGTCTCCGGGCTCGCCAAGCTGAGCATCGGCGAAGAGGAACGGATTGTGCCGCCGGGGCACTGCGCTTTTTACGGCGTCGACAGCGTCACGCAAATCTTGTCTACGGAGGAAGAGCCGGTTACTTACTACAGTCTTCATTTCGAATGGAATACGCCGTCACCGACGCCGATGTCGCTTCCTCAGCTGCTGTCGGGTATCCGCTATACTTCAGCGAGCCAACTGTACGGTCCTGCGACGAGCTACAGCGTCCGCGTTCCCGGCTACGGCTCGGTGAACATCCCCCACTTCTTCCCCTTCCCCGGGGCCGAACCGCTGCTGCTGCAGCTGCTACGGGAATACGATGCGAAGGAGCCCGGCTACGATTTCGTGCTGCGCGGATTGCTCGGCCGGCTGCTCGCCGCCCTGGTCCGGCTGCAGCTCGGCAACACGTCGCACGGCGAACTGGCCAAAAAAATCGCTCCGGCGCTCAAAGCGATCGAGAAGCATCCCGAAACGGACTGGTCGACGGCGGCGCTGGCCGAGATGTGCGGCTATAACGCAAACTATTTTACAGGTGTATTCAAGGCGGCGACGGGCACCTCGCCCAAATCGTACATTATCGCCAACCGGATGCGGCGGGCCAAAAAGCTGCTGCTCGAGGAGGATACCATCGAGAAGGCGGCGCGCAAAGCCGGATATTCGAGCCTGCATTATTTTTGCCGCCATTTCAAGGCGGAAACCGGTCAAACGCCGACCCAGTTCAAAAAGCAGCTGTTCGATCTGTAGCCGGCCGGCAGCCTGAGCAACCGATTTGCATTTTTTTCGGAAAATCCGGAGCAGCGGGTTCTCTCGAATCTTAATATAGTTATATCGCGCCGAAAATGGTTTGATTGATTTGACTTGCACCCGCCTATATACTTTTAGGATGACTGCATTTCCAAGCCATGCGAAAATATGCGCAAAGGAGAAGGCTATGCGAATCGATTACCATACGCATCACAACCGGTGCGGGCATGCGCAAGGCACGCTGAGAGACATGATCGAAGCCGCTATCGCAGCGGGCATGAGTCAGATCGGCTTATCGGACCATAGTCCGCTCTTCTTCAAGGAAGAGGATCATCCGACGCCCGGCATGACGATGGCGAAGTCGGAATTTCCGAATTATGTCGCCGAGATGATCGCGCTGCGCGAGGAATACAAAGGAAGAATCGACGTAAGGCTCGGCGTGGAATCCGATTATATCCGCGGCTGGCCGGATGCCTATAAGGAGATTTATGCGGCGTATCCGTTCGATTACGTTATCGGTTCGGTTCACTATACGGACGGCTTCCATGTTTACAGCCGCAACCGCTGGAAGCAAGAGAATATTGATGTCGACGAAACGTACGTCCAGTATATTCGCCATGTTCAGGAAGCGGCGGTATGCGGCGTCTTCGATATTTTGGGTCATATCGACGCCATGAAGGGACTGGACGTGCCGCCGACCGTCTCACTCACAGACTTGTGGGATGAGACGGCCGATCGGATCGCCGGGGCGGACGTCACCGTCGAAATCAACACCTCCGGCCTGTTCAAGCCGTGCAAGGCGTGGTTTCCCTCGATCGATCTGATCGAACGGCTGGCCGGTCGCGGCGTAACGTTCACGTTCGGGTCGGATGCCCACTCCCCCGGACAGCTGCTTCACGATTGGGATGCCGTCGTCGAGACGCTGCGCAGCGTCGGCGTTCGCGAGCTGGCCACTTTCCGAGAGCGGCGCCGCATAATGATCCCGCTTCCCGGCAAAATGATATAATCGCGCAAAAAAAAGAGACCTATGCGAATTGGAGGACACCATGACCACGATCCAGAACGACTGGGAACAGCCTGAGCTGCTGCACCGCAACCGGCTGCCGTCCCGCGCTTATTCGATCCCGCACCACACCGAAGCATCCGCTTTGACATACGAGAGGGGAACCTCCCCTGCCTTCCGGCTGTTGAACGGCCAGTGGCAGTTTCATTACGCCGCCTCGCCTCTGCATGCGCCGGAGCGCTTCTACGCGCCGGATTACGACGCGAGCGGCTGGGACGAGCTTGCCGTGCCGTCGCATTGGCAGCTGAACGGCTACGGGAAGCCGCACTATGCCAACGTGGTCTATCCGTTTCCGATCGACCCGCCGCTTGTGCCGACGGAAAATCCGACCGGCTGCTACCGGCGGACGTTTCAAGTGCCCGAAGCATGGAGCGGCACGCGGATCATCCTGCATTTTGAAGGCGTCGACAGCGCGTTTCACGTCTGGGTCAACGGTAAGGAGCTCGGCTACAGCAAGGGAAGCCGCAATCCTTCCCAATTCGATGTAACCGATTTCGTACAGCCGGGCGACAATGTGCTGGCAGTGCGCGTATACCAGTGGTCCGACGGCTCCTACATGGAAGATCAGGACATGTGGTATTTGAGCGGCATATTCCGGGACGTGTACCTCACCTCGATGCCTGAGCTGAGCGTATACGACTACTTCGTACGGACCGAGCTCGACGCGCAGTACCGCGATGCGGTGCTGAAAGTGCGCACCGTGCTCTGGAACGCGCGCCCGGAAGCGGCAAAAGGCCGGATCGAGCTGGAGCTGACGGACTGCTTCGGACGCAAGGCCGGTCATGCGGAATTATCCGGCGCCATCGCCGTTACGGCGGGAAGCAGAGAGCCGTTCGAATGGGAGCTTCCGGTGTCGAGCCCCGACAAATGGACGGCGGAAAGCCCGAACTTGTATCATCTGGTCATTCGCCTGTATGACGAGCAAGGCAGCCTGCTGCAAGTGCAGGCGCAGCGCGTCGGATTTCGCCAGGTCGAGCTGGCTGGCGGCAACCTGCTTGTGAACGGCGTCCCTATCATGTTCAAGGGGGTCAACCGTCACGATCACCACCCCGATTTCGGACGGGCCGTCCCGCTGTCGACGATGGTGGAAGACATTATTCTGATGAAGCGGCACAATATTAATGCCGTCCGGACCTCGCACTATCCGAACGATCCGCGATTTTACGATCTGTGCGACCAGTACGGACTGTACGTGATCGACGAAGCCGACCTCGAGTGCCACGGCTTCAAGCATACGGACAATGTCAACTGGATCAGCGACCATCCGCAGTGGCGCAGCGCGTACCTCGACCGGATGGAACGGATGGTGCAGCGGGATAAGAACCATCCTTCGGTCATTCTGTGGTCGCTCGGCAATGAATCGTTCTACGGTTCCAGTCATGCGGCGATGTACGAATGGACCAAAGCGTTCGATCCGACGCGGCTTGTGCATTATGAGAGCGACCGAGAAGCCGCTTCGGCTGACGTCTTCAGCACGATGTATTCTTCCGTGCAAAAAATGGAGGAGCTCGGCCAGCGGGACGACCTCGGCAAGCCGCATATTTTATGCGAATACGCCCATGCGATGGGCAACGGTCCCGGCGGGCTGAAAGAATATTGGGATACGTTCTACCGCTACAAGCGGCTGCAGGGCGGCTTCGTCTGGGAGTGGATCGACCACGGACTGCGGACGCAAACGGAAGACGGACGGGAATATTTCGCCTACGGCGGCGATTTCGGCGACCATCCGAACGACAGCAACTTCGTCATCGACGGGCTCATCTTCCCCGATCGTACGCCAAGCCCGGGCCTCATCGAATTGAAGAAAGTTATCGAGCCGGTCATTGCCGAGGCGGACGATCTTGCAGCAGGAACGCTGCGGGTCACGAACCGGTACGACTTCTCCGGCCTGTCGCATCTCCGGTTCGTATGGAGCGTCACGGCCGACGGACGCGTGGTCCAATCCGGAACCGTGCCGGCACCGGCCATTGCCGCAGGAGACAGCGGCACGCTGCAGATTCCACTGGAGCAGCCCGTGAAGCTGCTGCCGAATACGGACTACTGGCTGAACGTCGGCTGCCTGCTGGCCGAAGATACGGATTGGGCCACCGCCGGGCATGAGATCGCCTGGTCACAGTTCCTGCTTCCGTGGAAGATCGCCGTCGCCGCTTCGTCCGGCGATCGGTCCGGTACGCCGCTTGCGATCACGGAAAACGCATTGACGCTGCAGATCGCCGGTGCGAACTTCGAAGTCGTCTTCGATCGTGCTTACGGCCGCATTGCGTCATGGACATTCGGCGGGCAGTCGCTGATCGAGGAAGGCCGGGGACCAAGGCTTGATTTGTGGCGCGCGCCTACCGACAATGACAATCGCGCGCTCGGAGACTGGCGTCATTCCATTCATCCGGAGAATCGCGCAACCGTCCTATGGAAGCAATCCGGCCTGCACTGGATGCAGCACCGGCTGAAGCGGCTGTCCTGGGAAGCGGCGGCAGACGGCCTGAGCGCGACGGTCGTATGCGAAGTTCGCCTGGCGCCTCCGCTGTTAAGCTGGGGACTGGACGCAACGTATACGTACACAGTTCACGCGAGCGGGGATGTGGTCGTCGACATCGAAGGCATTCCGCAAGGAAAGTATCCCGTCACGCTGCCTCGCATCGGACTGCAGTTCGACATGCCGGACCGTTACGAACGGGTACAGTGGTACGGGCGCGGTCCTGGAGAGTCGTACCCGGATACGAAGCTGGCCGGGCGTTACGGCGTTTATCGCGCAGCGGTGCGTGAGCTGTTCACGAACTACGTGTTCCCGCAGGAAAACGGCAGCCGTTCCGACATCCGGTGGGTCGCATTTACCGATGCGCGTGGAACGGGACTGCTCGCCGCAAGCGAGACGGAGATCCATTTCAAGGCGCTACGTTTTCTTCCCGAAGACCTGGAACAGGCGAAGCATACGTGCGACCTGCAGGAACGTGACAGCGTCACTGTTCATCTCGATTTCGCGATGAACGGCATCGGCAGCGCCAGCTGCGGACCGGGTGTGCTCCCGCACTACCTGCTCAAGACGGAGCCGTTCCGTTACGGCATCCGGCTCCGTCCGTTCAGCGCGGAGGAGCTGTCGCCGGCGGAGCTGGCGAAGCGAAGCCCGCAGTAGCGACCGCGCGTTAGCGGACAATATAAAACCCGGAGGCTCTCATGATCGCGAGAGCCTCCGGGTATTTTTTTTCAGACAAGGCGTTGAGCGTTAAGGTTTTTCGCTCTTGATATACTTGTTGATCTCTTCCTCTGCTTCCCGAAGAGCCGTATTGACGTCTTTCTTGCCTTGCGCGTACTCCTTGAACTTGGCTACGAGCGTTCCCCTCGATTTGGCGTAGTAAGCCGAATAAGGAGGAGCCGCCGGCGCCGGCTTGCTCTTGAAGATGCTCGCAATCTTTTTGTCCTTGAACGCGTCGTTGCCTTTCAGGAACTCGTTCTGGAACTTCTGGTCCTTCAAGAGCGACATCTTGCCGGCCCGCGCCGCGTTCAGCTGCACTTCATCGGAGAACATGACTTCCAGCACCCGTGCGGCGTCTTCTTTGTGCTTGCTCGTTTTGGCAATGTTCGTAATGACGATATCATAAGCGCCGTACAAGTTCTTCTTGCTCGGATAGCTTGGGAACTGGACAACGTCCCAGTTCAGATTCGGGTCGACGATCAGCTTGTCGAACAGGTTGATCGTCGCCAGCATAGCGACGTTCTTGTTCTTGACGAACCGGTCCGTCACGCTCCCGGACATGATGCCTTCCTTCGGCGTATTGCCCGGAATATCGTAAATCTTTTTGGCCGTCTCGAACACCATTTTGTAGGGCTCGCTGTTGACGTCCGTTTTATCGTTGCGCCCGTCGACGATACCGAGTGAAAGCGGTGTCAACATTCGGGTCAAATAATCGGGGTCCAATCCGATGTACTGCGTGCCGCTGTCCAGTCGTGTAACTTTCTTCGCCAATTCAATCGTTTCGTCCCATGTCATGCCGTCCTTCGGATAGGGAACCCCGAATCGGTCGAAAATGTCTTTGTTGTAGTACATCGCGTACAGCTGAATCCAGTTGGGCAAACCGTACAAAAGACCGGTCTTCGTCGATTGCTTGACACTGTCGATCGCGCCCGGGTCGAACCGCGACAGGTCGATTTTCTGCTTCTGCAGCAAGGGGGTGATGTCCTCGAACAGATCAAGGTCCGCCGTCTCCGGCATAAGGCCGTTCCACACCGAGACGAGGTCGATCTGTTCGCCTGCGGCAATCGCTTGACCTAGCGATACTTTCGGTAAAAACTCGAGCGTGATGTGCGGGTATTTGGCTTGCACCGGTTCCTGCACCAGCTTCTTGAAATCCTCTTCGGTCCAATAGCCTTGCGTCTGGTACATCTTGAGCGTAACGGGTTCGAACTTCTCTTGCGGTTTCGCCTCGGGCGTACCGGCGGCAGGGCCATTCTGCCCGCAGCCTGCCACAAGCGAACCTAACAAGACGACGGCAATACCTGTCTTCAGTTTTCTCATAGGACAACCCCTTACTTTTTTTAATAATGTGACAAATAACGCTCTGTTACATCTAAAGTATAAGGTACTTTTTTTCGGGGTTTCAATCATAACATATTCGTTAAATATAACTATATTAAGTTTGCTTTGTCTTTGTACGAGTCTCGAATCGCTGATATCGTTATCATATGCGATATTTTCGTAACAAAAATTTCCGGTGCACCGTATTTATTTTTTTTGTAAAGTATCATTCCCGAAGTGGCACTTCGCCTAAATCGTCATATATTGCAAAATATAACAAAAGCTTCTGACCGAAGCCATTCGATGAAAATACATTCGTGACTTATTATGAAGCTTTTCTTGATTTAGAATGTCGCAGTTCGCTTTATGCGTTAGCGAACTTAACCATTCTGAATCGCAAACAAATTTATGTTAAACCACAGATGGAAGTGGGTGTAACTATGCCGGAAAATCAAAAGAGCAGCCGGTTTTTTAGCATCGGGAGCGTATCCAAGCAGTTGGAAGTTCCGACCGGTACGCTAAGACAATGGGAACAGGATTTTGAGCTTAACATTCCAAGAACCTCGAACAATGTCCGTTTCTATACTGAAGACGATATCGAGCTGCTGCACAACATCAAGAAGCTGTTCAGCGACGGCTCCAGTGTCGAGACGATCCGCCAGCAGCTGCTGACGGCCCCGCGTACGGCGCAGGCTCCCTCCGTCCCAGGGGTCGCCGCTCCCGATCTTGCCCGCGCCATTCAGGATGTACACGAGCGGGTGCTGCATATCCAGCGGCTGCTGGAAACGATGCCGGACATCTTGGAAGCGGCAATCGCAGGGAAAGCGGGAACAAAGCAGAAGAACGTCGTTGCTGCGCCGGTCGAAGCGGAAGCGGTTGACGCGGAGAAGCTCCGCGAGGCCGCCGCGACTGCCCCCGAAGCCACGCGGGTGTTCGTCGCCGCGCAAACCGCGCCAGAGACGAACAATAAGCCAAGCTGGCGCAGACCGAAACCGCAGACGAAAAAAGCCGGGAAACGGTAACGTTCCGGCTTGATATCAGGCATCATCACACGAGAAATACGACGGCTGCCAAACTGCGGCGAGAACCGCTCAGGGGCAGCCCCGTGTTATCGAATCGAATGCTGCCGTAGCAGCCCCCCGGTTGAACGGGCCGTTGACGCGAAGCTTGGCAGCCGGCTCCATCCTTGGCTACACCGCTTCCAGCACGCGTTCTTTGCAAAAAGCGTCGATTTGTTTCTCTTCTTCCTCATCCATCTCGAAATCGAGATATTGATTCGACTGCCTCTCGAAAAACTCATACTTCACGATGCGCTCCCGGCCTTCCTCCACGCTGTATACGACCCGCAAATATACGCCGCTTTCGGTATGCAGCTCGTCCTCTTCCGGCACATCCAGGTCAAGCATAAACTCGTAACGCGTTCCCGTCAAAATCCCGAACGGGTCTTTAATCACTTCCACACTGTACTCCGTAATCGCAAACAATCGAATCCTCCCTTTCCAAACCTCCCCCTATTATATACAAAATCGCCGCCATGCCCTAATTTTCATGCGGACGGGCCTTCGTTCCCCATCTGCCTGCCCGAACAGGCTCGGCAAAGGCGGAACCTGGCCTTAAGCACAGGATAAGCCACATTCGCCGTGCGCAAATCGAAAGCGCTTGCATATACTGTATAAAAAGCGTTGGAGGTGTGCACATGTCAAAACTGACATCGTTTCCAATTCTCAGCGCCCTGATCGGTATTTTATTCCTGCTCTCTTCCTTCTGGATCCAGATGCCCGAACCATCAGCGGTGCGAAGCAGTCTGGTCGCCGGCGTGATCCTGGTGTTGTCGTCCGCCCTCTCGTTCGGCAAGTCGGGCTGGGACTCCATTTTTCACTGGATCGCCCTGATTAGCAGCGTCTGGTTCATCTTGTTCCCGATCGTCTACTCGATGGACTTCATCTTGACCGCAGCTTACATGCTGCTGGCCATCACCGCCGTCATGTTGAATTATTATGCCATGGAGCATGAAGAACAGTAAGACGGCGCCGCTCACCTGTTCGAATCAGCCGGACAACCCGTGAAAAAGCTGCCCTTCGGCAGCTTTTTCACTTTCTTTATCCTTGGATCGGACCGAGCCGCTTGCCCGCATGGACAAGCTTTCTTTCGCGAAAGAAAGCTACCAGAATAATTCCCCGTGGCCAAGCAGCCGAGAGAGGCCTTCAACAAAATAGTAATCGCCATAAATCAGCGGAACATCGATATTTTTTTGTTCTGGAACATGGCTCGTACCGTGCAGAATAAGCCCCTCTTCCGCGGTGCCCTCCCATGAACCATAGTTGACATACAGCGAGTGTAATATATTTTCGGCCGTTTTCCGGTAAAGGCTCTTCTCCGGACCGGAAACCTGGTCCGCTAACAATAACAAACCGCATGCCGCGCAGGCTCCTGCCGAGGAATCCCGGTAAACGGGCACATCCTCCGGCAAGCGGAAATCCCAATGCGGCACATGATCGTCCGGAAGGTTCGCCATAAAGAAATGCGCCACGCGTTTGGCCGCATGCAAATACGCTTCGTTCCCTGTATGATGATAGCTTAAGCTCATTCCGTACAGCGCCCAAGCCGTACCGCGCGACCACGCCGATTCGGTGTATAGGCCCGGCTGCTTGGAGCCATCGTTTCGAACCATCCTCGATTAAGCGTGTACATGGAAGGGGCGACGCGCATCTTCCTGCGGGCACCGCCCCCATCCCGTGTATAAATTCCTCTTCATCGCCAGTGCAATAAATATTCACTAATGAGGAAAACATATACTGTACCCATTATCCGATGAAGGAGCAAGACGCGCATGATCAGCAACCGCGAACTGAAAGACGAAATCGAGCAGTTAAACGAACAAAATCAATCGTTGACCCAAGAACTTCAGCAAATCAAAGATTTGCTTCAACAGCAAAGCCAGCAGCACAACAATCAAAACGATCAGCAGCAGCGCGGCGGCCAGAACGACTCGGGCCAGCAAGGAGCCGGCCAGAACGGCAGTCGCGGCGGAAATACCGGTTCGGGCTCGGGCTCGGGCTCAGGTTCCGGCGCGGACATTTCCAATATCGCTAACGACTTTCTGCTTCTGAAGGATATGAGTTCGAGCATTGAATCGAAGATGAAGGACTACGTCTCGCAGCAATCGGGACAGTCCGGCGGAAAATCCTTGACCCAGGAAGACGTCATCAATCTTGTACTACATATGATGAACGGGATGATCGACTGGACCGTAGAATATGTCTCCAGCCAAGGGCAAAGCCAAGGACAAGGACAAAGCCAGGGTCAAAGCCAGGGTCAAGGGCAAGGCCGCGGACAAGGAAGAGGCCCGAATCATAACCAAGGCCAATCCCAGGACATGGATCAGGGACAGCAGCAAAACCAGCTACAATAATGCCTTGGTACGCTTACCGGACGGGAGCATTCCCATTTCAGCAGTAATCGATCGGATGGTACACCCACGGGACGAACGGGACGGCGCGATGAAGCTCTTCGACCATCGCCCTGTTCCCGTTATGAACCGTAACAGTCCCTTCGTTGACACGGGCGCGGAAATCGAGCCTTCCGAGGAGCCAGCGCGTGAGCGTTTCGTCTTTCATCTCCAGCGTTACCGTCCGCTCTCCCGCGCTTCCCTCGGGATCCCACTGGATATCCTGCGAAGGCGTCCGTACGCGGAAGGGAAACGTTAATCGGCCGAGCCTCTCTTGCCAGATCGAAGTGACGAGCGCCTGCGCCTCGATTGCCAAGCCCATCGTATGCAAGCTTCGGAGTCCGGAGCGAAGCCCCATGCGGTCCAACAGCTCCCGATGCGGGTCGTCATCGCTGATCGTATAGCTGAACGGACCGAGGCGTTCCCGTATGGAATAAGCCATGGCGGACTCCAGCAGCGCTGCGACTCGCTTCGCGGACGCGCCTGCCGCGGCCGTTTCGAGGATACGCAGCGGCGTCTCTCTCCCGTCCGCGCTTACTTCCTTGCCCGCAATCAAATACCCGGCCAGCCTCCCGTGCTCAAGCAGCCGGAACAAGAAAAACCGCTGCGGCCGCGCAGCATAGTAAGGCGATCTAAACGCTTGCGTCCAATAGCCCTGATGGCGGTCCGGAAACCCGCCAAATGCGCCGTATGTCTCCTCGAACAGCTCCAGCAGACGGTCACTCTCGGCGATAACACTTTCCTTTCCTTCCAAGACGGCGACATCGGGGTGCATCGCCGCTTGGGCCAGCGCCCCCGTGTATTCACGCATATAGCACAAGTCGATATGGCCGGTTTTCTCATAAAACCGATAGCCTTGGCTTCGCTCATGGCCCCGGTATACCATCAGCGCGTCTGCCCGGCCCTTGAGAAAGTCATGGGCGGCTTCCATCATGGCCGAGCCGATGCCCAGTCCCCGCACGTCGCCTCGCGTCCCTACCGAGTTCTCGAAGGCGGCGGTTACGACGATCCCCGGAGCGATGCGGATGCGGCGTAAAAACAGCGGAATAAATCCGGCCGGATCATTGTCGATAAACGCAATCGAGCCGGTGCACGGCGCTCCCCGCTCCCAGTCTTCCCTTGTAATCGGCGGGAAAATTGCATTGCGAATGGAAAGCCCTTGCTCAAGCTCCTCGTCGCGTATTTCCCGGGCCGTCACGACTGGACGAACCTTTTGTTCTTCTCCCATGAACACACCTCTTCTTCTCTGCTATTGATTTCATCATCCCTTGCCTAACAGATTCGCGATTCAAGCCGGTCTCCCTCCCGACCCAATAAAAAAACACCTGCCTGAGGCAAACCCGGCCAACATGGTGTGCTGGTCGGCTATTTGCGTTCAGAGGTGCGCTCATGAGGTTCATCTAAGTTCCGCATCCGATGGCTGCGCTCACGTCTTGCATGAGGCTTTATGGCCATGGCCGGAATTTGAATTAGCAGCGTCTTATACGATCTGATTGTACGTAACAATGAGCAACGTTGTAAGGGCCAGTGAAAAAAACGGCCAAGAAAATAAAGTTAATTTCAACAAAGTAAACCCTCCCTTGTTGTTTGTTTGTCTATTCAGTATGACAGTCAAACCTGAAATGAACATTACGAACAGCTGAAAGTTTCCTGAATGCAAAATATGACAGCCGATGGCTTTGCGTGCATCCTGCGCGTCATTCGGCTCTACACCCGCTATAATGCAAAAACAGCTCCCCGGGACCGTATGCCCCGGAAAGCCGTCCTATACATTGCCGCGTTACAAAATGTCGGCTGCGCACAATCCTTGTTTACTTATCCTTGTTTATTTTTGCTGCTTGGCGTTTTTATCTCCGACCGTGACCGTTACATCGCTCTTCTGGCCGCTGCGGATGATAGTCATCACGGCTTTATCGCCGGGTTTGAGCGCCTTGACTTTCGCCGTCAGCTCTTCCGCGCCGCTGACCTGCTCCCCGTTCACCGCAGAGATGACATCATACGTACGGATGCCGGCTGCAAAGGCAGGGCTGCCCGGTTCGATCTGCGATACGACGGCGCCGGCGGCATTGCCCAGCTTCAGGTCGCTGCGCCAGCCATCGTCGATATCCTCCAGACCGACGCCGATATAAGGCAGCGGCTCCTTCGGAATGGCGACGTTATTTTTCAAATTTTCCAGCACGGACGAAATGGTTGTCGTCGGGATCGCAAAACCGATCCCTTGCGCGTCGGCGTTTACCGCCGTATTGATCCCGATCACTTCGCCGTTCAGATTCAGCAGCGGCCCGCCGGAATTGCCGGGATTAATGGAAGCGTCCGTTTGCAGCAAATGCTTGTATTCTCTCGTTCCTTGCGCATCGGGAATGGAGATCGGGCGCTCCTTCGCGCTCAGGACGCCGACCGTTACCGTCTGATCGAAGTCGTACGGGTTGCCGATCGCGACGACCCAGTCCCCTTGCTTCACCGTATCCGGGTTGCCAAGCGGCAAGTACGGGAACGCTTTGTCCCCTTCGATTTTCAAGACGGCCAAGTCGAGGTCATAGCTGTTGCCGAGCAGCGTCGCTTTGAACGGCTTGTCGTAGCCCTCTACCGTAACCCATATTTCTTCGGCGCCGTCGATGACATGCTCATTGGTCAAAATATAACCGGATTTCTCGAACAGAAAGCCCGTCCCCATGCCGCCTTCCTGCAGCCGGTCGGAGTTCCCGCCGCTGCCGCTATCTCCGAAAAATTGGCGGAAAAACGGGTCCATCGTCTGAGCGCGGCTGCCGGAATTCGCTTTGACCTTCGTTTCGATCTTCACGACGGCCGGGCTCGCCTGCTCTACGATTTGCGAAATGCTGCCCGAGGCGCCCAGATTGACCGACGCCGTCTTGACGTCGCCGAGCGTCGTGCCTGCCGTATACGGAGCGCTTGCCGATCCGCCGGCCGCAATGCTCTGATATCCCGTAAACAAATTATATTTATCGGAAGCGAACATCAATCCCCCGGTCACCATCGTTCCGGCGAGAAAGGCGGCAAATACGCTTTTGAATCGGGACGCTTGCGCCGGTTTGGTTTTCTTCTTCCCGGAGACCGGCTCCATCTCTACAATGTCGGAAGAACCCGATGGTTCCCGTTGTTCCATCCATTGATCTCTATTATCAGTAGTCATCATCGTCATCCTCCGTTTGTCTGGAATCATTTCGTAAGATTGATAGATAAGAACATCTTGTGTTCATGTCTATATTGTGGACTCCGTTCCTTAAATGAGCCTTAACCTCGGATAAAAGGAAGGTAAAAAAAGCCCATCCGTCTCTATTCACGGATGAGCCTATGGTTGGTCTATGGTTGGCCTTTTGTGGACTGTAAAACCACAATGAACGA
The DNA here is from genome assembly GCF_910593845.1 of Paenibacillus solanacearum. Taxonomy (GTDB): domain Bacteria; phylum Bacillota; class Bacilli; order Paenibacillales; family NBRC-103111; genus Paenibacillus_G; species Paenibacillus_G solanacearum. Next base: position 22,428 of record NZ_CAJVAS010000014.1, read on the forward strand.
TGCGGGCAATTAGGGGATAATAGACTTTAGCTTGGAGCCTCCCGTCCTTTCAAATCCATGCTGTTCATAGAACGAAACCGATCGGTGAAAAACCGGCAGCGGCGGCGTCGCCACCTCCAGCCGCTTCCATCCCAGCGTTTGGCCGTAATGCTGCGCCGCGGACAACAGCCTGGCGCCGACGCCTCGCGACCGGTAATCCGACTGCACGTAACATTCCTGAATGATGCCAAACGCGCCGCTTGCGTACAATGAATGACTCTCGCATAACGACAAGAAGCCGATGGTCTCACCGCTCGCTTCGTCCCTTGCAAGCAGCACGGCATAAATGCCGGACTCTATGAACGATGCGCACTTCTCTTCCGTACCGGACAGCGAAAATAGCGGCTGCTGCGATTCCGTCCTGTCCGTAATTTCAGTAATCAGCGCCTCGAACAATCGCGTAATCTCGGGGGCGTCGGACACGGCCGCTGTTTCGATTCGAATCATAGGGCCGCCTCCGCTCCGAGCAAATGCAGGATTAACGCTTTCTGGGCGTGCATCCGGTTCTCCGCCTGCCTGTAGATGACGGAACGTTCGGATTCGATTAGCTCTTCCGCAATCTCGAAGCCCGGATGAATCGGCATGTCGTGCATGATGTACGGCGAAGCGCCGTTCAGCGTCGCCTGATTCAATTGGAAAGGCATCATCGTTTCAATTCGGTGCCGCTTCTCCTCCGCGTAGCCGGGATCGTTGTAAAATTCCATGTCTATCCACGTATCGGTGTAGACGTACTCCGCTCGGGCAATGGCTGCCGCGGCGCTGTTCAGCCTCTCGATCATTCCGCCCGCTACGGCAGCGCGCATCAGCTCCTCGTCCCAAGACGCTGGGTTGATGATCGGCGTGACGAGCAGCAGCTTAACGCCCAGCTTCATGCACGCCTCGACCAGCGAATTCGCTACGTTATTATGGATGCCGATGTAAGCCAGCGTGATGCCGTCGAACGTCCCCGAGCCTTCGTATACGGTCATCAGATCGGCCAGCGCCTGGCATGGATGATACTTGTCGCAGCAGCCGTTGATGACCGGTACGGACGAATGCTGCGCCAGCTTCAGCACATCCTCATGCTTCTTCAGCCTGGCCATGATCAGGTCGCAGCTGGTCGATACATAACGCGCCTCGTACCGGATCGGAGACAAGCCGAAGTTGCTTGCTTCCCAGTCCATGACGACGGTATATCCGCCCATTTGCATCATGCCCGACTGAAACGAAAGATTCGTGCGGGTCGATGTTTTTTGGAACAGCAGGAGCAGTCCTTTTCGCTCGCAAGCATGATGGTACATTCTCGGATTCCGTTTAAGTTCAATCCCTTTTAACAGCAATGCATGCAGTTGGTCGCCGGAAAGCTCCTGCATTTGAAGAAAATGCATCGGACATCACCTTTTTCTGTATAATTATAATATTATATGAATAATTATACACTGTATTGGATTTTGAAATGATTGTCAACCGCTGGGAACGGCTCCGGATAAAAAGAAAAAGCCCACCCGTGTCGTTACAACGGATGAGCCATTGCAAAAGCGATTATGTAGCCCGGCACCCAGATGCCTTACTTGGTCTTGGACTGCAGCAGCTCGACCAGCTGCTCTCCGGCATTCGCAAAGCCGCCGCCCCGTCCAGGACGATCCGAATTCCCCCCTTGTTTGTTCGCTTCGTTCTTATTGCTCTGGTCTGCGGCATTGCCCTTGTTTCCTTGCCGCGGCGCCCGGTCCGCCGCATTGCCCTGCTCCGCCGCGTTCCCCTTGCTGCCTTGGCCCGATGGAGCGTTTTGGCCCGCCTCGCTCATCTTCTTCCTCTGCTCGTCTGTCATTTGCCCGCGCTCGGGCCGGTTCTGCATGTTCGCCGCGGCGTCGTCGATATACTTCTTCTGGTTAGCCGTCAGCTTCTCGAGCAGCTTGGCCTTCGCGTCCGCCGACAGCTCTTTCTTCGTGATGCTGTCCTGAACGACGGGCAGCATCGTCTGCGCCTGCTCCTTCGTGAGGGCCAGCCCGTCCGCTTTGTCCATGCGAAGCAGCGTCTGGAACGTCATCACCATTTGACGCTCCTGTTCATTCATTTGCATCGGGGCTTTCCCTTCTGGCGCTTGCTTTGCCTCATGCCCTTGCTGCGTGCTTGCCGCCGCGGGAGGAGCGGCATTCGCGCTGGCCGTCCCTGTCTGCCCTTGCGAGCCCGCAGCGCAGCCGCTTAACAGGACCGCCGTCAGCGCGCATACGCCCAGCCATTTTCCATAAGACATCGGATGATCAACCCTTCTATGTTAAGATGACGAGAATGCTGCAGCCGCCGTAAAGCTTATCCCGGCCGCATCTCCCATCATAGGCTGTCATCATGAAAACCATATGAAAACTAACTTAACGAACGATAAAAATAAGCTTAACGAATACTGAGAAATTCGCGTGTCCGTGGCGCAAGCTCTCGAAACCAAGGGATACAAAAAAGCCTGATTGCTCAGGCTTGGCTTACGGCAGGCCGCCGCTTATTTCTGTGACGCGATGTACTGGTTGATCTTTTCTTCCGCATTCCTCAATGCGGTATTAATATCTTGGCCGTTCTTAATATATTTCTCGTATTCCGGCGTAACGAGTCCGACCGCCTTCGAGTAATGAATAGAGAATTCGGGCGCCGGGGCCGGCTTGCTCTTGAAAATGCCTGCGAGATTTTTCCCCTTCAGCTCCGGGACATCCGCACCGAAGTCTTTGGCGTATTTCGGATCCTTCATCGCCGACACTCTGGCCGTTTTCCGCGCCAGCGCGGTTTGAACCTCGTCGGAGAACAGCACCTCCATTACCCGCATCTGATCATCCCGCGACTTGCTCGATTTGAGTGGAATCATCACGTGCAGGTCGTACATGCCGTAGACATTCGGCTTGTCGCTGAAGCTGGGGAACTGGGCGACGTCCCAATTCAAATCGGGCGACTCCTTGAACCGCAAAAACAAATTGACGGTCGGCGCCATCGCGACGTTCTTATCCTTCACAAACCGGTTCCATGCTGCTGTCCCGCTATTCACGTATTCGTTGCCCGGCACGGAAAAGATTTGCTTGGCCGTTTCGAACGCACGTTTGAACTGATCATTGTTGACCGTCGCCTTGTTCGTCTTGGCGTCGACGGGAACGAGCGATAACGGAAAGGTAATGCGCGACCAGCTGTCGATTTCAAGCCCCCGGTACTTCGTGCCGCCGTCCGAGCGCGATACGAGCTTGGCCAGGTCGATCGCCTGCTCCCAAGTCATCCCGTCCTTCGGATAAGGAACGCCGAATTTATCGAAAATGTCTTTGTTGTAATAAAGCGCATTCAAATTGATCGCGTAGGGCAGGGCGTAAAGCTCGCCTTTGTCCGAGACGGCCTTGATGGCGTTCAGCGCCCCCTCGTCGAAGCGGTTTAAATCGAGATTATGCTGCTTCGCAAGCGGCGTCACATCGACGAAAGCATTCAACTCCTTATAAAAGGACAGGCCCCCGTTCCATGTGATAAAGAAATCGGCCGGCTCCCCCGCAGCGACAATCTGCGGAAGATCGTTCTTCGTAATCACGTTCTCCACGGTGATATGCGGGTACTTCTTCTTCACCGGATCTGCGAGCAAATCTTTAAAGTCCTGCTCGCTCAAATAGTTGCCGCTCTGGTAAAACTTCAAAGTGACCGGCTCCAGCGGTTTTTGTTGGACTTTCACGTTATCGCCGGGATCCGGATTGTTTCCGCATCCCGCCAAGAGCGCCGGCAAAAGCATACAGCTTACAGAGATTAGCCCAATTGTTCTCATCGTGACCCTCCATGTTATCAGCTGAAATTATACGCCGCATATACGGCTGCATGCATGTGAATTGCCGGACGCTTGCGAACCCTCATCTCTCCGGTAGCGTGCTCACGCGTATCAATCCGATGCGGTTCTCATGCCGGCTTACTGCCCGCTTGCTTCACTCGCCAAAAAAGAGCTATCGAAACATTCATCGAGACTGATTTGTCGGCACTCGCGCGATCGTTTGGTTACCGGTTTGCGATAAGGTATCACCTTCTATTCCGAATTAATATGATTTTTTCGATCAGAAAACTGATTATGACTTTCATTTTATGCTTATTTATATCTTAATTGATCATTTTTTAGTCGTCAATCCACTTTGTTCCAATCACAAATATAAATATTGTAAACCCGCCCCGCGCTTCCCTTTCAATACAAAAAAAAGCCGTCTTCTGCGTCGCATGCGCACCAAGTGGTCCGCATGCCGCCATTAACGGCTCGTCAAGAGCGGCTGAAGCAGTAGCTGCTTCGCGGTCTCCATCCCAACGATGGTGCGCAGCCGCTCGCCCTCGCAGCTTTGCTCCTTCTTGAAACAACGTTTCGCATATCCGTAATACGAATGCGGGAATAACAAATCGATCAACAACACTTGCCGTTGCGCGGGGGTGAGCGGATAAACCGATTCGTAGCAGGCGACGCATCGCTCAAGCTCTTTGCTGTCCCATCGCCCCAATCGCTCCATCCGTTTGGCAATGACCTTGCGCGTATCGCGTACCGGCAGGTCGTAAGCCACATTGTCCAGATCGAGAACATATACGCCCCGCTCTGTCAGCAGCGCGTTTCCTTTGCCGTAGTCCTGATGGCATAACGGGCCGTACGGGCCGGCGGCGCGGACCCATTCGGAATAGCAGGACCGCTCCAGCGCGAGAATCGCCTGATCGGCCATCGTGATCATGCCGCCGGCCGTCTCCAGGTACGACTGGTGAAATGCGCTCGTCTCCCGCTTGGCTTCGCCGCGCCATAAGGCAAGCTCGCTTCGCAGCTTGCGGTAGTGCCGAGGCCACTCCCCCATGCGGTCCACCATCCGGCTTCCATCCGGAGGATCGAAGCCGGATGACGCCTGATGAAATCGTGCCAGCCCCCGCAGCCCTGTATATAAATCGGGAATCTCATCCATATACAAGTCGCTTCCATCAATCCACGAATACAGAACGAAAGCATAACCGCCGTGAATCGAATAAAGGCCATCCTCCTTCGTTCGCACGATATCCGCCACGCACGCCCCGTTGCGGCGAAGATGCAGCTGCGCCGCCGTCACCGCCTCGACGTACGGAAGCGGCTTGCCGAGCCGTTTCAGGCAGTACAGCCCGCGCGAAGCATCGATTTTCCATACCGTCTTAATGCCACCGCCTTGGATCACCTCAAGATCGGTGACGGTCAGATGCGGATAATGCTCGGCCATCAGCCGCGCTCCAAGCTCAAGCTCATCCGCCTTATCCTGGCGCATCATGGCTTTACCAGCTCGTCAAGCCGGTCGAGGAACGATTGCAGAACGGCGCTTTTGCTTGTTTCCGTCGCGATCATCTCTTCCAAGCGGCGGACATGCTTATCCAGCGTCCATGCAGTCTCTCTTCTTTCGTAATACTTGGAAACTTGACCGTAAAACAAATGCGGGAATTGAACGTCTGCCGCGAGGATCTTATATTGTTCCTTCGTCAGCGGGTAGACCTCCTGATACGCTTTCAGCATCAGGAGCATCTTGGGCAAATCCCAATCCGTCCCTTTCTTCATCACTTTGTTCAATATTTTCCTAATATCGCGTACGGGCAGGTCAACGGTCAACGAATCCATGTCGTACACATACAGCGCGCCGTCGCTTCCGATCGCCAGGTTCGCCGCTGCAAAATCTTGATGGCACAGCGTTTTTCGAACGCTCGTTTCTTCGACCCAACGGTTGTAATACGGCTCCTCCAGCCGGGCGAGCGACGACCGGCACTGCTCCACAAAGCGGTCGACATGCTTTAAAAACAGCCGGTCCATTGCATTCGTATCGGACGCAGACGATCGCTGCGTTCTCCACTGGTTCAGCCGCTCCATCCGCGTCTCTCCATGCCGCTTCCACTCGAACAGCAGCATGGACGGAGACGCTCCCGCCGGCGGCTCGATCCCTGCGGAAGCGCGATGGAATGTGGCCATGCTCCTCATGATCATCCTCAGCTCATTCTCGGCGCCGTAATCCGGCGACCGTCCGCGGACGGCTTCGAATAAGACATAATATTCGCCCCCCACGGCAGTATAGCCCTCGCCCGACGTTGTTGAGACAATCGCCGGCGTACAGACGCCGTTTCGCTTCAAATAACCGACGGCATGGACCATGAATGCGATACGGCTTGCGTCAAGCGGGACCTTTTTCAGGATGAATTCGCCCTGCTCGGTTTGAATCGACCATACGGCTTTTTTGCCTTTATCCGCGAGCAGCCGGACACGACGGGCTTTCGTCGGGTAACGGGACATGATTTCCTTCACAAGCTTTGCGCTAGCCGCAGCCATCTTTCCCCCTCCTGCTTATTTTTGTTTGCTTCTCCGCTTCATCTCGTCATACATCCGCAGCAGCCGTTTGGCTACATGCTGGAACCCGAAGTTCGCTTCCGCCATCGCTCTGCCCGCCTTGGCCAAGCTCATCGCCTTGTCCGGCCGCGACAGCAGAAGCGAAATCGCATCCGCGATCGCCTTCGGATTGTCGTAGTCGTCGATCACGATGCCGCTCACGTCCCGCTTCATAATTTCCGCGTTGCCGCCCCGATTTGTCGTTATGATCGGCAAGCCCGCCCCCATCGCCTCATAATGAACTCTGGCCAGCGGCTCCTCCCATTGGGAGCTGCATACGAACAAATCTCCCAACAAGTAATAGGAAGGAATCTCGCTCGGCGGAACAAAGCCAGTAAAGAGAACGCGTCCGCCCAGCGGCTCGGCGATCCGCCGAAGATACTGTCCGTATTCGTCGACCCGTTCGTCGTAAAACCATTTGCTCCCGATAACCGCCAGCACCGCGTTGTCATGCTGCATCACGACCTGCTTCATCGCCTCGATCAGCACATCCGGCCCTTTGACCCGGCTTAAGCGCCCGACGAACAATACGACTTTTTTGTCGACGACGCCGTACTTTTCACGAAGCTGCTGCCGGACCGGCTGAGCCTCGGCCGACCCAATGGGCATATACTTTTTCAGATGAATACCCGAATATACGGTATGCAGCTTCCCTTTGGCGGATGGGAACCGCTCAACAATCGTTCTGCCGATATAGTCGCTGATGCACATAATCCGATCGACCGACTGAATGATGACTTCGCCAAGCTCCTTTTTCACTTTGGATCCCCGGAACATTTCGTTGTGAACGCTGACGACAAACCGGCTCTTAGGCATCGCTTTTTTGTAAATCAGCACGTCCTTCGGGCGGTTAAATACATGGATGATATCAAAATACCGCTTTTTTTTCGGATCACGTTCGGACGCTGCGGATTGAAGCCGAGCCAATTCCTGGGCTACACCGCGCACGTAGCCTTCGCGGGGAACCCGGATATATTCCACTCCCTTCACCCTCTCCCGATCGGGAAGCGAAGGGTCCGTAATACAGAAAACAGTCAGACGATGCTTGCGGCCGATATGCGGCGCAACCCCGTCGATCAAAATTTGAATCGCTCCTCCTCTCAAGGGAGGGACGGTCATCATTTCCGTGCAAATAAAAGCAATCCGCATGTCCCCGCTCCTTTCCGCCATCGCGCTTCCGTATTCCACTCCTGTATCCGCCTATAGACACCGTCTCTTACGTTGTCCTATAGCATATGATTGCAGTCTATGATCAGGAACGGCATACATACTAGGAACAATGGCTGAAAAGAGATGACAACCGCTCATTATGCAGGGCTGCAGCGGTACAGCAGCGCCTTGCATCGCTCATAGATCTCCGACGGCCGGAACAGGCTTCCGTCATATTTCAGCTCGCTGCATAGGCGCCCGGTTGTTCCGTAATGCAGCCGCAGCAGCGATGCGAGCTGCCCCGTTGCATTATGCTCGAAGACGACAATCGGGCCCTCACCGTCCAAACAGGGGGCCAGCTCCTCCACCGGCAGCGGACAGAGCAAACGAATCGTGATCTGATTCGCGGCGATGCCTTCCTGCGCCAGCAGCGCCCGAGCCTCCGCGATCGCACCTCCCGTCGAGCCGATCCCGACAAGAATGAGATCCGCCTCCGGGTGAGCGGCAGCGGCATGAAACGGTGCATCGATCTGCAGACCGCCCAGCTTTCTTAACCGTTTGTCCATCATCGCTTGCCGATTGTGCGGGTCTTCCGACGCACGCCCCGCTTCATTATGCTCTACGCCGGTGACGGAGTGCATGCCGTGCTTCGTGCCGGGCAGCACTCTTGGAGACACGCCGCTCTCCGTCATGGCGTAACGCTTGAACGGCCCGTCCTTCAGCGTAAGCGGCGATTCGCCGGATTGCAGCGCTCCGCGTTCGAGGACGATATCGCCGTACTGAAGCGGCTCAGCCGACTGCTTCCCGAGCGACAGCTGCAGGTCGGTCAGCACGATGACAGGGCATTGGAACCGTTCTGCCAAATTGAACGCGAGCACGGTATCGTAAAAGCATTCCTCCACCGTGCTCGGACAAAGCACGATCTTCTGCGTCTCCCCGTGCGTCCCGTACAGGACAGCGTTCAAGTCGCCCTGCTCGTGCTTGGTCGGAAGTCCCGTGCTCGGACCTCCCCGCTGCGCGTCAACGATGACCACCGGCGTTTCGGTCATCCCCGCCAGTCCAATGCCCTCCATCATGAGCGACAAGCCCGGACCCGAGGTAGCGGTGAACGCCCGCACGCCGCCGTAGTTGGCCCCGATCGCCATCATCAGCGCCGCTATTTCATCCTCGGCCTGGATAACCGTGCCGCCGAGCGCGGGCAATCGCGGGATCAAATACTCCATAATTTCCGTTGCCGGCGTAATCGGATAAGCAGCCATGAACCGGCAGCCGGCAGCAATCGCTCCGAGACCGATCGCCTCGTTGCCGATCATGAACCATTTGGGCCGGCCGTCGGCCGCATCCAGCCGAAGCCGTTCGTCCGGCGTGCCGATCCGGTCGTAAACATACTGCGCTCCGCAGGATAGCGCTTGTTTGTTCAATTCGACGATCTCGGCGCCTTTGCGCAGCCATTCTTTTTCCGCCGCATCGTGGAACGGCTTCAGCGGCAGCCCCAGCAGCGCCGCCGACGCACCGACGGCGACCATATTTTTCATATATGCGCTCCCTAGCTCGTCTGCGATCGAGGTGAACGGAACGGCAATGAGCCGGCAGGTCATCCCGTCAGGCAAGGCAGGCCGCAGCTTGGCATCTGCGATCACGATGCCCCCGGAGCGCAGCTCGCGCGCATTCCGCTCCAACGTTTCCTGGTCAAAGGCCACCAGAATGTCCACATCGTCTGCGATCGCGCGGACGGGCTGCGTGCAGATGCGGATCTTGTTGCTCGTATGCCCGCCCATAATTCGCGACGAAAATTCGCGATACCCGTAAAGATAATAGCCCAGCCGGCACAAGCCGTCCGCAAAGATCAGTTCCGTGCTCTCCAGCTTCTCTCCCTGCTGCCCGCCTATTTTCCATGAAAGATCATGCGCCATTGCCATTCGCTCCTTTGACTCGGTATCGCATTCATTGTATTCCCCCTTTACAAACATTTCCAAAACCGAATTTCGATCAGAACATTCTCATTTCGATATCATTTGGACTTAAATGAATAACGATTCAAGATGGGTTGAACAAAGAAAAAGGCAGGCATATGCCGAGATAAAATGACTATACTGATTTTTTCCATTGAGGCTGCACCCGCGTGTCGATTATTGTTGGATAGCTGTCATTTTTTAGTTATTTGATAAAAAAAAGGGTTGCATGAACGTATGTTTCAACGTAAGATTAGACTCACTTTATTATTGGATGTTTTTGGAAGGGGTTATTGGCATGACGCTAATCAAAGTGGATGAATTGACCAAAGTATTTCAAAGGCAGCAGAAAACCCCGGGATTCGCCGGCACGATGAAAGATTTGTTTTACCGCCAGTATACGGACAAGGTCGCCGTCGACAGCATCTCCTTTGAGATCGGGCGCGGTGAGATTGTCGGATATATCGGACCGAACGGCGCAGGCAAATCGACGACGATCAAGATGCTGTCGGGCATCCTCGTACCGACCTCCGGCATCGTGGAAGTCGGCGGCCTCGTGCCTTACCGGAGCCGCAAGGAATATTCTCGCCGCATCGGCGTCGTATTCGGCCAGCGGACCCAGCTCTGGTGGGACATTCCGGTGTCCGAGTCGTTCCGGCTCATGAAATATATGTACAAAATTTCCGACCAAGACTACAAGCGCAGCATCGAGCTGTTTTCGGATATTTTGGACATCGACGAATTCATGAACGCCCCTGTGAGGCAGTTGAGCCTCGGCCAGCGGATGCGCGCGGATTTATGCGCCGCCCTGCTGCATAATCCGGATATTTTGTATTTGGATGAACCGACGATCGGTCTCGATGTCGTCGTGAAGGAGAACATCCGCGAATTCATCAAGCAGGTCAATCTCGAGCGCAAGACGACGGTCATTTTGACGACGCACGACATGTCCGATATCGAGAAGCTGTGCTCGAGGGTGATCGTCATCGACCGCGGAAAATTGATGTACGACGGCGTGCTGAACCAGCTCAAAACGATATACGGCTCCGGCGAGACGATGATCGTGGAAACGGCCGACCCTGTGCAGCCCTGGGACGAGCTGGCGCATCTGGGCATCGACGACTTCGATTACGACGGCAAGAGCATCACGATCAAATACGATAAAACGGTCGTGAACTCCACCGCCATCCTGAGGGTGCTGATGTCGAAAATCACGATCACCGATTTTGTGGTGCATCCGTGCGAAATCGAACAAATCATTCGAAAAATGTACGAAAATCCTTTATCCGCCGCCGTCGCTGCCGGTTCGTAGGAGGAGCTGCCCGTGAAACTTTACCTTGCGTTTTTGACGAATGAATTTCAATCGAATTTGGCTTATAAAACGGATGTGCTGCTGAAAATGTTCGGGCGGGTCATGGGGCTGTTCGTGCAAATCGCATTGTGGACGGCACTCTACGGCACGACCTCCGGGACGGCGGCGACCGGCATGGGGCAGATCAGCTTGAACGATATGATCAACTACGTCGTCATCAGCACATGCATCTCGGTATTTGTGAGCAACAATACGATCTTTAGCATCGGCGATAAAATCCGCTCCGGCGACATCGGCCTGCAGCTCATGAAGCCGATCAGCCTGCAAACCTGCATGCTGTTTCAATCGATGGGTACCAGCGCGTCGCGGATTTTTTTCGAATTGGCGCCGCTGATCGTCGTTGCGGCGATCTTTTACCCGCTGACCGTGCCGCCGGTTCACCTGCTGCTGCCGTTTGCCGTTGCGCTGCTTAACGGTTTCGTCTTGAACTTTTTGCTGGCCTATATTCTTGGCATGGTCGGCTTTTGGTACATTAACATTTACCATTTAAGCCGGCTGCTGTCGGATGTCATCAAGGTGTTCTCCGGCGTCTGGATTCCGCTGTGGTTTTTCCCGCAAATTTTGACCGACGTATCGGCGTTCCTGCCGTTTCGCCTCATTTATTTTTCACCGATCTCCATTTATATGGGGAAAACGGAATGGACCGACACGCTGCTGCTCATTGCCCAGCAATTCATGTGGATCGGCATTCTGCTCCTCGTCGCGGAGCTCGTGTGGAGAAAAGGCATCAGCAAACTGGTCATCCAGGGAGGGTAGCGCATGCATGTGCTGAAACTGTACTCGCAATTTTTAGCCATTTACTTAAAGTCCAGAATGGAGTACCGCTTCTCGTTCTTCATGGACATCTTCATTCAATTTACAACCTACGGTTCGACCTATATGGGGATCTGGATCGTGCTTTCCAAATTCGGCAGCATCGGCGGCTGGAGCTTTTACGAGGTGCTGTTCTTGTACACGCTGAATTTGATGTCGTACGGCATATGCAGCCTGTTCGTCTGGTCGCCGATGCGGGCGCTCGAATGGATGGTGCAGCGCGGCGAGTTCGACGGTGTACTTGTGAAGCCGATGAATCCGCTGGTCCACTTGATCTTCCGGCAATTCAACCAGCATTTTCTCGGGCATATCATCTTGTCCGCGATCGTGTTCTCCATCTGCTTCCGGCATTTGCATATCGACTGGACCGCAGCGAACGTTTGTTATTTCATCTTGACGATTGCCGGCGCAACGTTCATCCAGGCGGCGCTGCTGATCATCTCCGGAGCGATGAGCTTCTGGTTCGTCAAGTCAAACTCGTTTACCGATACGATGATTTACGGCTTTCGCGGCTTCATGGATTATCCGATCTCGATTTACAGCAAAGCGATTCAAATCTTTTTGACCTTTGTCGTGCCGTACGGCTTCGTCAACTTTTATCCGTCGCAATACTTTTTGGGCAAAGAAGGCGAAGGGTTGTTCCATTCGTCGTTCCGGTTCGGCACCCCGATAATCGGCGTCGCGCTGCTGCTGCTGTCGCTGTACATATGGCATAAAGGCGTCAACCGGTACCAAAGCACAGGCTCCTAATGCCGCGTGCCGCAAGTCCCGCATCCGCCGAACCGCCGCATTCGTGCGGCGGCTTCGCGACGCATCGTTAACGTTATGACATGATCGTCCAGACGAAAGGCGCGACGGCCCCCGGTTTGTTCCATTCCAATCTGGCGTTGATCAGCGGCTGGCCCGCGATCAGCCTTCCAATCATCTCACTGTAATACTCCGGTACCAGCTTATTGGACGCCACGGTGCCAAGATCGACCCATTCCGGTATATGCTTCTCCGGCTCGTTCGTGACGAGATCCCCGTAAATCCGATCCGCATAAAACAGCATCGTCACCGCGCACGTACGGTCGGCGTAGTTCATATACGAAATCACGCCCTTCAGGACCGGCTGCTCGACGATCAAGCCGGTTTCTTCATGCATCTCCCGGACGCATGCCTCCTCCAATGTCTCGTTCAGCTCCACGCCTCCGCCCGGAGGCGTTAATTGCTTGTAGTTAAAATAGGTAGGGATAAGCTTCCTCATCAGCACGACCTGACCGTCCCGCACCGCGATGCAGGCGACCCTTGTTCTTATGGACATGTTCCCTCTCTCCTTTATGCGCTTGGCGTACACACAGAAAAACCCCGTGTCATCCAAAGACGACAGGGGGCAGCAGTGCGGCATCACCGTATTCTCCCTCTCATCTTCCAAGGCATGCGTGCCTTGCAGGAATTTGCACCGTGCTTGACAAGCAAGCCGGTTGCCGCGGTTTCATCGGGCCAGTCCCTCCACCGAACTCTGGATAAGAGATATTTAATTGTGATTTTTAATTTAACATAGGATTCCAATATTTCAAATCATTTTTTATTGACCGGCCGATACGCCCTTTCTGTTTTTCGGGACGAACGGAATTCGGTTATAAATCAAAATGATCAGCCGGGCAATCGGTTCGAATACAGGGCTCAGCTTGTACACCGCCAGGCTGACGACCAGCGACACCACAATGCTGCCCAGCACGTCGAACGGGTAATGGTTGCCGACATAAATGCGCGAGAAGCCGGTCAATACCGCAAGCGCCAGCATCACCGAACCGATTCGGCGGTTCAGCAGCAATACGGCGAGCGATAGCGAGAACGCGCCGGTCGTATGGTCGCTCGGGAATGAAGCGTCCGCGGCATGGTCGACCAACAGTTTGACCGTGTGCGCGACAAACGGCCGCGGCTCGAAATAAATTTGACCGATGATGAAGTTAATCAGCAGTCCGAGCGCGCCGGTAATCGCGGCGAATACCACCGTGCGTTTGGAACGCTCGCTGCCCAGAAACCACATGAGCAGCAGCATAAGGGCGTACATGTACAGCGCTTTTTTCGTAATAAAAATTAGGATTGCATCCATCAGCGGACTTTGGCCCGCCAAATCGTTAATCGCTTGGAACCATTCGTAGTTCATCGACAAGTATGACCTCATTTCTATAATATCAAGCATCCCACCCATTTTAACATAATCTTCACAATCTTTTCACCTGGTGAAATGATTTCGTCGGAAAAAGTCTGAATGTCCGTGATTTTAGCCAAAACCTGTTGTAATTTGCTGAATCTCCGGTACTAATGTTGTTGTTCGTGAAACAATGGCGGCTCCTCGCACGCAGCATTACATCGAATGGGCCCAGGCACGCCCCACGGCAAAAAAACCGCGGCCTGCGGCGCACGGTACAATACTCCGTATAGGTGGTTCATGACAAGGACGGCGCACGGCTGTCGCCTGTTAATGCTTCATGTAGCGGGATTCCAGCTTCCGCCCGACCAGCCAGATGACGACAAGCACGATCGCGACGAGCGCCGCCTTCCACGGCTTGCGGATCAGTCCTTCCAGATCGTAACCGGCGACGGAAACGATGCCAACCATAACCGCCTTGCCGAGCATAGTCGCTGTAACAAACGTATGGAGCGGCAGTCTGGACATGCCCGATACGATATTGACGAGCGATGACGGAGTGAACGGGAAACAGCTGAGCACGAAGATCGGGGTGAACCCGTGCGTTTCGACCCAGTGGATCAATCTTCTGGAGCCGGAATATTTGCGCTCGATCCAGCCGCGCAGCCGGCCGCCGAATTTGCGGGCAAGCAAAAAAACGCTGACGGAGCCGAGCACGATGCCGAGCCACGATAACAGCGCGCCGACGATCGGTCCGTATGCATTCACGTTGGCGACGATAATGGCAACGAGCGGAAGCACCGGAATAAACGATTCCACCATGGCCGCGGCAATGCCAGGAAGCGGGCCGAGCGATTCATACTGCTGCAGCCATCTTTCGATATTTTCCCAAGACAAACGAGATAACAACGGAGTCAACGGCTCACCTCTTCCCAAACTACTCTTTACTATAATATGGGGCCGTACCCGAAAGCAAATACAGCAGCCTGCCGCACGGCTTGCCGGGAAACAACGCATCCTCGCGCACGATTACCGCCGCACCACCTGCAATGTCCCACCCAATAATTGACATTAGAATCCGATGCGTGATAAAGTAACATTGTAATCACAATTACAATGTTATAGTTTAGGATGGCTGTTGATGAGCAAAAAAACGAAAAAAACCACCGTCCTGTCCGTACGACTGGATGAAACCACGCTTGCCGCCGTCGATCTGCTGGTTCACGCCGGCATCGCCCAAAGCCGGTCCGAAGCCGCTTCTCAGCTTATTACGATCGGCGTGCAGCATTCAGAGGCGCTGCTGCTCAAAGCGAAAGCGCTGGAAGAAAACGTGCGCCGGCTAAGGCACGAAATGCTCGATGCGGTCAAAAGCAAAAGCCTCGATAAGGTGAAGCAGCTGCTGGCGATGGACGCTACGCTCAAAAACGCGGCTGCGGAGAACGGCCAGACGGCCATCTTGACCGCCGCCTATTCCCGGGCAAGCGACATTCAGGAGCTGCTGCTGCACAGCGGAGCCGAGCTGAACCTATTCGAAGCGGCGGCCGTCGGCCAAACGGCCCGCGTGCGAGAGCTGTCGGAAGCCGATGCCGGGCTCGTGAACAGCCACAGCTTCGACGGCTACACGCCGCTGGGGCTTGCCGCGCATTTCGGGCATGAGGAAACGGCGGCTTACCTGATTGACGCGGGGGCGGATACCGACCTCCGCAGCCGGGACGGCAAGCTGAACAACATGCCGCTGCACGCCTCCATTGCGGGCAACCATCCCGCGCTCACGAGGCTGCTGCTGGCGAACGGCGCCGATCCGAACGCACGATGCGAAGGCGAAGTGCGCCGAGGCTTCACCCCGCTGCATGTCGCTGCGCATTTCAACCGGCTGGAAGCGGCCGATCCGCTGCTGGCGCATGGCGCCGATCCGCTCCTCCGCAACGACGATGCGTTAACGGCCGCAGAGTATGCGCTGGCCAAAGGGCATACGGAATTCGCGGAACGTTTGTCAAGCCTCGCCCGCTCCGGACAATCAGCGGAAACGCAGCCGCCCGGAGCGAAAAATTCATAAGCTGGAAAGGGGAAGTTCCATGTCCGGAACATTGCAAGCCGATCTGGTCAAACCATTTGTGTATCATGCCCACAGCAGCCTGGAGCGCGTCACCGAAATGCTGGAGGCGGAGCCGGGGCTATTGAACGCCGCGTGGGACTGGGGTGGCGGCGATTGGGAGACGGCGCTCGGCGCGGCCGCGCATATGGGCAGACGCGACATTGCGCTGTATTTGCTCGAGCAGGGTGCAAGAATCGATGTATTCGCCGCCGCCATGCTCGGCCGGCTGGACATCGTCCAAGCCGTGCTTGCCGCTGGGCCGCAAACTTTGCATGCGCCGGGGCCGCATACGATATCGCTGCTCGCCCATGCCCAGGCCGGAGGAGACGATGCGGCCGAGGTGGTCCGCTATCTGGAAGCGCTCCTCGCTTAACCGGCATGCCCGATGACCGTGAGACTGACCGTCCCCGGCCATCGGGCATCGCTCCTCAACCCCCATTCTTCTCCTGTCGTTCCCCTTGCATTAATAGTCCCGGATCGTCTCCTTCAGCTTGTACATCCCGCTATGCGTAAGATCGATATCCACCTTCACGGAATCGAGCGTATAGTCCCGCAGCTGCTTGGCGCCGTTCATCGTCAGCCGGCTCCATGCTTTGAACTGATCGCGGTACAGCGCATGCTCGATCCGGTATACGTCCACGCCCTTTTTTTTGCCTTCCGCAAACGTATGCTCGACCTGGGAGCCGACGATCTTGGCGATCTCCTTTTTCAGCGCCGCCTCGTCGAACTTTTGCAATATCTCGGCGACGATGGCCTTGCATTCGACCCGGATGGATACGCGCACTTCGTTGTCCTGCGCCTGCGGAATGACGCGCGATTTCGGTCTCACAATCGAGACCTTCCCCGCCGGCTTGCCGTTCACATGCAGCATGACCGGGGAGCGGACCGTGCTGTCCTCCAGCCAGCGCAGCCCGTCCAGTTCCCCGTAATCGAGCACGTCGGCCAGTTTCCCCTCATATAACGCAAACACACCGTTCACCGAGAGCTTCGGATCGGCTTGCGTATCTTTTTTCCATGCGCCCTTATCGATTGTCAGCGAAGGAAGCAGCAGGGTGAAGCCCGGCTCTCGCAATTCCACGAAAAGTTTGTACAGCCGCATCGGCCTAATATACGAGCGCTGTCTGTAATTTTCGACCGGCTGCGACAATATCGAAGCGAGCGGCGACATGCCGAAGAATGGCGTCGTGCCGAAGATTTCATCGATCGGCATGCGCGTGCCGTAAACCCATTGGGTGTAGCGGGTCTCGTTATACCGCAGCATGCCGTCCAGGCCGGCGTTGATCCCCCGTTTGAGCGCCGATTCCGAAAAGACGACGGAGGTGACATGCCCCCAGAAGACACGCTGCTGCGATGTTCTGTACAGCTCATCGAATGCTGCCCCCACCGTCTCCCCCTCCACATGTCCGGACCATACGGATGCAGGCATGCTGACCTTCGGGCCTTCCTGTTTGGCGACGTTGGCAAAATCGAGCATTTGCGCATAGACAATGAACCGGCCATCCTTATAATCGACCCCGAGCGCGGTCAAATAGTTCATATCCTGAATCGACTTCAGATCCCAGCAGCCGGCCTGCGTGAGCAGCAGCGGCAGCATAAACAGCAGCGCCAGCTTCCGTGCGATCATGAAGCGTCCCCTCCCCGGCGCGTCGGGTCCTTCCCCTGGAGAAGCGCAGGGCGGCGCTTGAGCATTCTCCACGGCTTCGCCAGCACAGCAGTTCCTATTTCCTTGAAATTGGGCGGCGACAAGGGAGCCAAATACGGAACCCCGAACGATTCCAGCGTCGCCAAATACAGCACAAGCCCCATGACCGATATCATAAAGCCGTATACGCCAAGCGCGGTCGAGGCGAGCAGTACAACCAGCCGCAGAACCGTCACCGTCCCGGCAAGCGACTGATTCGCAATCGTAAACATCGAGATGGTCGCAATGGAAGTGATGACGAGCGTCGTGGGGCTTGTAATTCCCGCCCGGATCGCCGCATCCCCGACAATCAATCCGCCGACGACCGAGACGGTCTGTCCGACGGCGCGAGGCAGCCGCATCCCCGCTTCCCGGAACAATTCGAACAGCCCGAGCATGATCAAGAAATCGAGCGGTCCGGACAGCGGCAGCCCGAGACGGGAGGAAGCGATCGTGGCCACAAGCGGCAGCGGAATTTGATCGATATTGTTCGACGACACGGCGATCCAAAATCCCGGCAGCAGCGTCGAGGCAAGCAGCCCCAGGAAACGCAGCGCCCGCTCCAGCGCAACGTAATAGTAAGGAAAATGCATATCCTCGGAGGATTTCAAGGCCAGCATGAGGTTCGTGGGCGCGAGTACGGCCATGGGCGAGCCTTCCACCAATATCGTGAACCGGCCCCGAAGCAAGCTTTCCGCTACGAAGTCGGGACGGTCCTTGTATTCCATGAGCGGAAACAGGGCATGCCCCGAGCCGACCAGCCCTTCCTCGAGCTGCGCGCTGCTGAGCAGCCCATCGACATTAATGGCGTTCAGGCGCTCCCGCGCTTCCGCGACGAATTCCGGCCGAACGACATCATCGATGTACATGAGCGCTACCGAGGTATGGCTTCTTGCGCCGATGGTGAATTTCTCGCAGCAAAGGGACCTCGTCTTCAATCGTTTCCGAATCAGAGCGATATTGGTGCTCAGCTCTTCCGTGAACGCATCCTGCGGCCCTTTAATCGACGTCTCCGAGCTGGATTCCTCGGGCGTGCGGTTCGGCGGCATGGCGATATTCAAGGCGAACAGCAGATTCGGATTCTCGAAGAACAGCACCAGCTCGCCGCAATATACCCGAAGCGTCAACTTCTCGACCGCGCCCGGATCGTCGATCGGCTCGAGCTGCAGCGTCGTGCTACGGTTCAGCAAAGTCGCGTCGATCTTCTCGACAGAATGAAGCACCGATTGCAGTTGCGGCAGCACCACCTTATCGATAATATCCGTATTGGCCATGCCTTGGCAGTACATGAGCAGCACCTGCTGATGATCCGTCTGCGTCCCGTACCGGAAGCTCTGTACGCTCACATCGCCCGAGCGGGCGAACCAATCGCGAAGAAACGCTTCGTTCATCTGCAATACTTCCGTTTCGTTCACGGCGAATCCACCTCCTTCTTGCTCCGGCTGCGGGCAAAGAACAACAACCCGAGCAGCAGCACGGTCAGGAATAGATTAAAAGCAAACTTGCCGTAAAAATGCCAATGAAGCAAATAATCGAAAAACAGCGCGTCGTTCCAAGGGATGAACTCGGCCAGCGTGAACATGACGCCCAGGACCGTCAGCAGTCCCGTTCGCAATCGCCCTCTGCGCAGCCCGGTCACGTCCAGCATCAAATAAATGAGCAGCGAAACGCGGATAAACGATCCGGTCACCCATTGGAAGATGGACAAGAAATCGAGATGGGATATATATTTTCCCATTTGCACCATCTTCCACTGTTCGAATGCGGGGTACCGCAGAGCCGCCGCCTCGAACGGACCGAAGATGGCGATCGCTCCGGTGAGCGGTCCGACCGTTAGTCCGACCAGCATGACGGAAAGCAGCAGCAGCGAGGAAAGACGCAAACGGGAAGATACGTGCTGCTGCAGAAATACGACAAGCACCAGCTCGAACAATGCGCCGCAGGTCACCAGCACATCGTCCAGCGCATTCCTGTAGCCATGTGTAAATAGCGGGAACAATAAGGAATAATCTTTAAACTGCATGTTGGAGGCCATGACCAAATGACCCAGCAGAATCACGAACGGGAGCAGTATGCCGGATGCAATCGCAATAGCGAGAATGCCGAAATAAGCGGCAAAAAAGCATAGTGCGACGAAGCTGATCATGACCGCCATCCTTGGCGTTTGGGGGAGGTACGAAATGTTCGTCCATGTTACGAAATCATTGATCGAAACGAGTGCGTTTTCAATGCAGTAGGCGATGACCAGCATCATGAGGAACACGGAGACGACCTTTCCGTACGTATGCCGGATCAGTTCCGTCACGTTGCCGCCGCCTCCCCTTTTCACAACGGCATACAGAACGAAAACCCATACAAGCACAGGTATAACGGCCGCAGTCGAGCTGATCCACGAGTCTCGCTTGCCGATTTGCAGCAAGACCGGGATTAACAGAACGTGATTGGATATGCCGACGGAAGTCATGAAGACGGCATACAATAAAATTGCGGGAATTTTTTTATCCAATGTGATTCTCCACCAGGGTTATATCTGGAAATCGAATTGTCCCTTAGTGTGCGGCATCTGCGACCGCAGCATGTATGGCATATTCTGGAGAGCGAACCGTCTGAGACACAAGCCGGCGCAATTCAGGCTGCGCCGCCAAAAGGTTCTGTTATAATAAATACCGTTCATGTACATAGAAGGAGGCGGACGGATCATGGGAATTGCCGTGCGAGAGGCAATGCATATCGGCGGACTTGCCCGGTGCAAGGTCGTGGCCGGCGCGGACGGATTGGATCGGACCATTGAAGCGGTCACGGTCATGGAAGTGCCCGATGTCATTCGCTGGCTGAAAGGAAACGTCCTGCTGCTGACCAGCTTGTACCCGGTCAAGGACGATGAGGAAGCGATCGAAAACCTCGTGGGCCGGCTGCATATGGCGGGAATCGCCGGACTTGCGATCAAGACCGGGCAGTATGTGCGCCACATCCCCGATGCGATTGTAGCTGCCGGGAACCGGCTGGGGCTGCCGATCATTGAAATCGATAAGGAAACGACTTATCTGGATATTATGACGCCGCTTATGGAATACATCTTGTCTGAACCGCGTCCGCTTGAGGAGCAGCCGGATTCCTATAACCAGTGGCTTACGGAATTGGCCATGAGCGGGAAAGGTGTCGCCGCTCTGATCGAGGCGGTGGAACGATTGATGGGCGGCGAGCTGTCCGTCGGATCGGAGCTTCCCGCGCGGGAGCTTCGTTACGGAACCGAGGCTGCGCCCTTGACCGTTCTCCAGAAAAAACAACTGACCGCCGCCAAACGTCCGGTTCGCATGGAACGGAGACTCGGCGGACAAGCGCTGCCCTGCCTTGTGGCGCCGATTATGCTGAGCGAAGAACTGGTCGGTGATATCACATATCGCGCTTCGAATCGGGAATTTCGCGAGCGCGATATTCGAGTCGTGGAACGGACGATGATCCTCATCGCGCTTGAATTTCTGAAAGCGATAACGACCGCCGACGTAGAACAAACATTCAAAGACCAGTTCATGGCCGACGTGCTCCAGGGGCGGGTCCCGGATGTCACGGAGACGATCGAGAAGGGGCGCCGCTTCGGCTGGGACTTCACGTCGCATTATGCGGTCTATTGCGTCGCCGTCAGCCGGCGGGCCGACAGCAGCGAGCGCCGGATCCGCGAAACGGCGGCCAGCCCGCAATGGAAGCGGAGGCTGCTGCACCAAGCGCGCGCCGCCTTTCGCTTCGACGAAGCCGGCGTCGTCATTACGTTCTTGAAGCAGGACATGGTTATCCTGTATCCGCAGGCTTACCCGCCAGCAAGGCCAACCGCCGTGCGGCAGGCCGAAGCGATCCACAGACAGCTCGCCTCCGAATGGGAGGAGCTGTCGTTCACGATTGCCGTCGGACGATGGCATCCCGGTCTCGAAGGCATTCACAAGGGCTACCTGGAATGCTGCCGGGTGCTGGAGCTGGGCAAACCGCTTCGAAGCAGCGGCGTCATTCATTACGATGAGCTGGGTCTCTTCCGCCTATTGAGCGAGAGCCGCGGTTCGAACGAGCTGGAGAGCCTGTATGCAGAATCGGTCGGCAAGCTGGCCGATTACGATGCGGCCCACGGCGCCAATCTGGTGGAGACGCTGACGCGTTACTTCGCACAGAACGGCTCGTTGGCGGAAACTGCCGAGAAGCTGTTCGTTCATGTAAATACCGTCAAGTATCGGCTGCAAAAAATCGAGCAGTTGACCGGCTGCAGCGTGAACGACGCCGAGGCGCGGCTGCTGCTGCATGTCGGGTTGAAAATTCGCCTGCTGCGGCTGAGCGAGCGCAGCGAGTACGACTAATCCATCCCAATTGGCCATTTCCACAAAAATCATGGTCGGTTTTTGTCTTTCCGGACATACGGCCGATCGCTCCCTTCTGTTACGATATCGGAAGAAACCAACGGGAGGGATACGATGAACCGTCATGAATTGGCAAAAGCAATATACAACACAGCTTTGATCTCGGGAACGTTCAAGCTGCGCTCCGGACAAACGTCCGATCATTATCTGGATAAATATTTATTCGAATCCGATCCGCGGCTGCTCAGCGCGATTGCGAAGCAACTGAAGCCGATGATACCGGCGGATACGGACATATTGGCCGGCATCGAGCTGGGGGGAGTTCCATTGGCTACCGCTCTCTCGCTCGAAACCGGGATCCCCGTCGTGTTCGTGCGAAAAAAAGCAAAGCCATACGCCACGGAAAAGCTGGCCGAAGGGATCGGCATCAACGGAAAACGGCTATGCCTGATCGAAGATGTCGTCACGACCGGCGGACAGTTGATCGCGAGCGCGGAACAACTCGCGGCGCTCGGAGCGCGTCTCGGTCCGGTATTGTGCGTGATCGAACGGACACCGCGCCAGCGAGCGGCGCTGGAAGACGCAGGACTGGCGCTGTCCGCCTTATTCACGACGGACGAATTGCATGCGGCCGGAACGCAGTGACGGCTCCGCACACTGATGATCGCCTTCCTGCCTGCTAGTAGCTCGTTCACCTGCTCGCGCGATTTACCTCCCATGCGCCGGCCAGCGGCCGAGCCTGTTGTCTCCAGCGCTCGGGAACCGCGGAGCAGGCATCTTGTTCCACGTAAATGCACTGCATATAGCGGGATAAACCCGTCACCCGGCCTTCTACGAGAATTTCCCGAATCTCGGATGCCTTGCGCGGAACCAAGCTGCTGGAGACGGTGCGAAACTGCGCCAACGGAAGGAACATCGCCGAGCTCTTCTTATAGGAGCACCGATGCGGGAACCGCGGCGAGCTGCCCGAATCGTACTTGGATAACTTCACCGCTCCGAAGTGCTCGAGCAGCAGGGCATACGCGTCAAGCTGCAGGATCGCGAAGGCTTCATCCGGTTCTCTGCGCGAGTAGGTATCCAGCATCTTCTGACAATCGCGGACGGTAGGCCAAAAAAAGACGTGAGTGTCGAGTACGCTCCGAAATTCGCGGAGCGTGCAGCCCGCCTCCATCATATGCTCGGGGATGCTGAGGTGGGCGTTCACCGTCATCGCATGGTCGCCGTATGTCACCGGCCTCGCTTCCGTCCGGCGTTCGCCGGAATGAGCCGGATCGATGACGAAGCTTGACAACAAGCCATCCAGACGAGCGATCGCCGGCAAATTGCTCGCCCGCGTAAAATGGTACAGCGACTTTCTTCCGGCGGCTTTCGTAACGGCGGCCACCACGGCCTCCTTCTCCATCGCCCGTGCTCCTCTTCTATTCGCTTCTCATGAAGGACTCGGACATGCGCTAAGTCATACACCCGCGGCATAGCGGTTCAACCGACCGCCGCGCAGCGCCGAAACGCGCGCCCGGGATCGGCTGCGCCAGACCACACTGCCGGTAAACGCCAAATGCCGACCCGCGGCATCGGGGTCGGCATGGCATAAAAGTTCCGTCTATTTATACAATATGTCGTCGCGCAGCGAGCCCACTTTCGTTAATGCCGTGTCGATATCGGATTCGCCTACGCCGAAATGGGCCAGCGCATCATGCAGATGTTTGACGATCGCGTCAAAGTGAACCGGCTGCAAATTCATCCCCGTATGGACCTTGGCCATGGATTGCCCCGAGTATTGGTTCGGCCCGCCTAACGCATAGCTGATGAATTTCGTCTGGTGCTTGCGCTGCTTCTCCATATCCGTATTCTCAAAAAAGTGATTGACGGTTTCGTCAGCGAGCACAAGATCGTAAAAGTAGTCGACCACCTTGGCGATCGTTCCTTCTCCGCCAAATTTTTGATATAGCGTCGTCGTATCCGGCATATTTCCTTATTCCTCCTGATGTCTTCATTTCCACTTGGATATGATGCGGCATCAGCCCCCAAAATATGCATAATCTCGGTTAATTGACCTTGAACGCCTTCATGGCCTTGCGCAGCTCCCGAAGCGATGGACGCTTGCCGTACATCAGCACGCCAACCCTGTAAATTTTGGCGGCCAGCCAGCTTAATGCGATCATCGTCGCCGTCGTCACCGCAATCGATATTCCGATCTCCCACCAGGCCGGGTCGCTCATGCCGATACGCAAGAACATGATGAGCGGTGAAAAGAACGGCACGTAGGACATCGCGACGATCCATGGAGCCGTCGGGTTTTGCAAGCCGAATACCGCGATCATGAAGCCCCCGATAATGAGGAACATGACCGGCATAATCGCCTGCCCGACTTCCTCGGTGCGGCTGACGAGCGATCCGACGGCGGCGAACATCGTGGCGTATATAAAGTAGCCGAGCAAATAAAATACGATGAAAAATCCGATCAGCGAAAGCGGCACCTCGCTAAGATTGATATTCAGCCCTTGGAGCTTATCCAGATTTTGCGGAATGAGCAAATTGGCGGCGCCTACGGCGAGGAACACGGCGATTTGCACAAGGCCAAGCAGGCAAATGCCGATAATTTTGCCGAACATTTGTTTGAGCGGCGCAACCGTCGTGATGAGCACCTCCATGACGCGGGAGCTCTTCTCAGCCGTAATTTCCGTCGCGACCATGTTCCCGTAGCCGATGACGGTCATGTACAGCATGAACAGCAGCGCGTACACGAGCACGTACGCCATTTTCATTTGCGATTCCGTCTTGCCGTCTGTGCCCTCATGCACCTGCACCGACTTCAGCGATACCGGCGCGTTCAGCTTACCGCGCTGCTCCGCTGTAAGACCCAAATCCTTCACGACGATTTCCGCCTTCACAGCCTGCAATCCGGTTCTGAGCTTCGCCGTCAACGAAGCATCCATCGAGCTTTTCGCATAATAGGTCGCTCGCGGGAATCCGGCTGCGGCATCGTCGCTCCATTCGAGGTAGCCTTTCACCGCTTTCGCTTCCAGCTTTCCGTTGCCCAGCTTCGCGTTCGCTTCCTTCGACCCGGCATCTCCGAGCGGGATGAGGCGAATCCCCGTCTCTTGTTTCTCCAAGTAAGCTGACAGCGACCGGGTAACCTCCGTCTCCGGCCCGACGAAACCGATGTTCGTCCGCTCGTCCGATGAGGAAAACTTGGCGATGATCGCCGGCAAGTTGATCATGGCCGACAGCGCCACGGCGAAAATCAGCGTTGTGACAAGAAACGATTTCGTCCGCACCCGGCTAAGAAACGTAAAACGAATGACGGTCATCATCCTATTCATGCGATCCCTGCCTCCCCACCGTCTTGATGAATATTTCATTCAGCGTCGGCTCCATGATTTGAAAGCGGAATACATCCCCTTGCGAAACCGCCGTCTGCAGCACTTCCTGCGCCGCTTCAGGCCGATCGAACATGACTTCCGTCCACGTCTCGCCCCGGTTGACCGAGCGGACCCCGCGAATGGTCTCCAGCCCCTGCACCTCACGGTCCGTTTCCAGCAGCACCCGCTCCCGGGGGAAGGACCGCTTGATCGCTTTCAAATTCCCCTTCAGCACCGTATTCGAGCGATGAAGCATAATAATGTTCTCGCACAGTTCCTCGACATGATCCATCCGGTGGCTGGAGAACAAGATCGTCTTCCCTTCCTTGCGAAGCGCGGTGACATTCGTCTTGAGCAGCTCGACGTTGACCGGGTCCAGTCCGCTGAACGCCTCGTCGAGAATGAGGATATCCGGATCATGAATGACCGCCGAAATGAACTGGATCTTTTGCTGGTTTCCTTTGGACAGCTCCTCGACCTTCATATTGTAATACTCCCCGACCTCGAACCTCTCCAGCCAGCTGCGCAAGCTTTGCTCCGCCTTGGAGCGCTTCATGCCGCGCAGCTCGGCGAAATACAGCACCTGCTCGCTCACCTTCACTTTCGGGTACAGCCCGCGCTCTTCCGGCAAGTAGCCGATCCAGCGGCGTACCTCGTCGGAGTAGCCTTTCCCTTTCCAGTAAATCGAGCCTTCGTCAGGAAGAATGAGTCCGAGCGCCATGCGCATCGTTGTCGTTTTTCCGGCGCCATTCGCCCCGAGCAGCCCGTAAATTTCGCCGGGGCGCACTTCGATGTCGATTTCGTTCACCGCAACCTTGCTCCCGTAACGTTTGGTGACACGGTCTATTTTTAATGGAATCATACGTCTGTGTCTCCTTTCCCGCTTCCTTGTTCGCCATGCTTCTTCTCCGCAATCATATAATGAATCATTTCGTCCAATTCGACCGCCTGCCGCTTCATAACCGGAATGCCTGCGGCCTGGAGCGCTTGCTCCGTGAAAGCCGCCTGCCGCGTAACAATCCGTGTCAGCGCGCCCCGCTCGTATTCGACTATGCCCGGAAGGTTGAGCGTATCCGGATCGGACGCTTCAATCCATACTGTTCTCCAATCGTCGGTGAGCGCATCTTTCTCCTTATACTCCAGCAGTTGTCCTTTGTACAGCAACGCAACATAATCGGCAAGACGGCGCACTTCCTCCATCGTATGGGTCGCGATCAGCACGGTCCGGTCACCGCCGTTCATATATTCGCGTATCGTTTCCAGCATGATCCGCCACACGTACGGATCGAAGCCCGCAGACGGCTCGTCGAGGATGAGCAAATCCGGCAGCTGGGCAATCGCGAGACAAAAGGCGAGCCGGCGCTTCATTCCCTTGGACATTGCATTCGCTTTGGCCTTCGGCTCCAGCTCGAACCGTTCGCACAGCTCGTTCCACTTGTCTTCGCTCCAGCTCGGGTACCAGTGGCGGTGGAACGCGGCGAGATCATCGATTCGGCTCGAAGCTTCCTCGACAAACGAGCGGTCCGGCACGTAACCGATCCTTCGTTTCAACGCTACATCATGACGCTCGTAATCCAGTCCGAACAGCGTCATCGCCCCGTGATCCGGGCGGCATATATTCAGCAGCATTTCGAACAGCGTCGTTTTTCCCGAACCGTTCGGCCCTACAAAAGCCGTAACAGCCCCGGGTTCGATCGTCAAATCAAGCGGTCCGAAGCGGAACGATTCGAACGACTTTTCCACGCCGCGCAGTTCGATTCCTTGTGCGCTCATGCCTTGTTTCCCCCTTCGTCATCGTTTTCCGGCATCAACAAGTCCAGACTTTCGCGAAACAGCTTCTCCGTCTCCGCCCGCGTCAGCTGCACGCGCTGCGCCATCGCGACCGCGGCGCGGAACGCTTCCGTGACCGCTTCGCTCCGGTATCGTTCCCGCTCGCTCTCGCTCACGGAGGCAACGAACGTCCCGGTGCCCTGCCTCGTCAGCAGCAAACCTTCATTCTCCAAATCCTGATATACCCTGCGAATCGTTATGATACTGCAGCTGAGCTGCTGGGCAAACTCACGGATCGAAGGAAGCAGCGTTCCCTTGGGCAGCTTCCCGCTCAAAATAAGCGACCGCAGCTGCACCTCGATCTGGTGATACATCGGCTCCGCCGAATCCGCAGATAATTGAATCGGCATCTGCATGATGTGATTCCTCCCTCCCCTGCCGCGCGGAACGGTTATCGGATAAACGTACGGCTGTGAATTCGTTTGACCGTCAAGCGGAACCAGAACAAGGTCCAGAGGGCAGTGATGACCGCCCCGAGCACGGCGATTCCCGCCCCGCCCCGAGCGGCGCCCTGCATCGTCAGCTCCAGGAAGCTGATCCCGAGCAAATTGACGCCTACCGTCGCAGCGACGAGAAACGCCGTGAATACCAGGTTGAACCGCATATACGACTTCCCGCTGCCGCCAAGCTCCTTGTAGGCGAACACGACGCTCATGCATGCCCCGAAATAAATCCAGGCCAGAACGAAAGCGAGCGCTTGCCCGGCCGTGAGCGTTTCGCCGATCCGCCCGATGAAATAAAACGGAACGAATAACAGCAGCGCCTGCGGAAGGAGCGTCACGCCCATCTGCAAATATTTGGCCGCCACCGTCTCCGAAATGCTGATCGGCAGCTGCCGCATATATTGCATTTTTCGCGAGAAGAAATCGGTCTGGTGATAATTCAAATATTCGCCGGTCATCGTAAAGCCGATGCAGCTTATGCCGCACAGGAACATAATATCGACCGCCGTGCCTAATGACCGGTCCAATACCCCCGTGCCGCTGTACATCCCTCGCATGAGGAGACCGGAAAACACGCCGAAATACAAATACAAGCCGACGGATACGAGCTTGCCCGCGTTGGAGCGCTTGAGCTCGTGCTTCATAATGAACAAGGCGTTATTCCACATGCCGCAGCACCTGCCTAACGAATAAAGTGTATTTACTGTGTATATTTATATTAACAGTATACACATGATATCCATGGCACTCAACCGCCTCCCGTAAAAATAGGCCGATATGCCCCCCTCGTCCTTGGTTGAATATTTAGAAAAATCAATCAAATTGGTGAGGATTGGGCTAAAACAAGTGTATATTGGGCATCACCCGCCACCTGCTTTTGCCTTACAATAAAAGAAAGCGCTTTAATTGTTAAAACAGACGCGTCTGTCATAGCGGTCACGCGAAGCGCTTGTCAACCGATTCATACACGAAAAGGGGCGAAACGGAAATGAACACAAGAACACGCGCATTGCTTCTTACCGCCATCGCTGCATTGCTCGGCATGTCCGCTTGCAGCGGGGGAGGCGGCTCTCAGACGGTGAACACGCCAAAGGCCAAAGACGCGAACCGGGAGCCGGTCGAGCTGACGTTCTACCGTCCGAATACGGGAACGACGGAAGAACAATTCATGGATTTGATGGGCAGTAAAATCAAAGAGAAATTCCCGTTCGTCACGCCGAAGTTCATTCCTTTCGGAACGGGAACGAGCGTGAACGAAGTGATCGCAGCCGGTTTGCCCCTCGATATCGTCATTCTTTCCATCGGCTTTGTTCCTCAGTTTCAAAATTTCAATCTGCAAACGGAATTGGATGAATACATGAAGAAGTACAATTACGATGCGGGCAAGCTGGAGACGACCACCTATGATTTTGCAAAGCAGTTCGGCAAGGGAAAGACCTACTTCCTTCCCCTCTTTACGACCGCCGAGGTGCTGATGTACAACAAAGATTTATTTGACAAATTCGGCGTGGGCTATCCAAAAGAAGGGATGACCTGGGATGACCTGTACGACTTGTCCAAGAAGATGACGCGCGTCGACGGAGGCGTTCAGCACTACGGCTTCCTGACCTCGATCTCGCACATGCTTCGCGTGAACCAGCTGTCGCTGCCGTTTGTCGACGAGAAGACGAACCAGCCGGCCTTCGGTTCGGATCCGTTCAAGCGCATGACCGAAAACTTCGCGAGATTTTACTCCATGCCCGGAGCCGAACTGCCCAAGGAAAGGTACGGCAAGGAAGGCGATCTGTTCACGAAGGACCGGACCCTCGCCATGTATGCTTACTTCAACAGTACGATGGTCGGCGCCCCGCCCGAAATGAATATCGATGCGGTCCCGCTCCCTTCGTTCAAAGAAGCGCCAGGCGTCGGCTCCCAGATGTATCCGACGTTCGCCAGCATCTCCAGCACGAGCAAGCATAAAGACATCGCCTTCGAAGTACTGGCGTATTTGACTTCGGACGAAATGCAGGAGAAGTTCGCCAAGGACGGACTGGGAATGCCAATCGTGAAAAATCCGAAGCTGCTCGAGTCGTTCGGCCAAAACATTCCGCAGCTCAAAGGCAAAAACATCAAGGCGTTCTATCCGGCCAAGCCGGCGCCGATCAGCCCGAAGACGATCTTTGACGATGCGGCGGAAAAACAAGCCTCGAACGCATTCAAGGACCTGGCGCAAGGCGTCAGCGACGCCAATACCGCCTTCCGCAAAGCAACCGAACAAGCGGCCAAAGATATTGAAGCCGCCGCGAAAAAATAACCGCAGCGCGGGCAGCATCAAACGTACGGTGGGTAATCAGCCCTTGTTCCTCTCCTGACGCAATACACATAGAAAAGCGGCTGGACATCGCACTGTCCAGCCGCTTTCTTTTCTTTTTTTGCAACCTTCTATGGTTCGCGCATCTTCGAAGAGCCATGCTTTTCTTCTTCTGGCGCGCCTCCCCGCTCATCCCGCCGTCGATGCGGCTTCGGCCGCTTGGGACTCGTCCTGATACCAGAATAACGCGTACTCGGTCATGACGGAGGCATGCCCCATCTGACGCAGCATCGCCGAGATGTTGCCGCGATGATACGTGGCGTGATTGACGGTTTGCAGCACCATTTCCGATAGCTTCGTGCTTCGCACGCCCGCATACGGGTTATCGAGCACGATCGCCCGTTCCAGATCGTCCTGGCTCTCAAGAAGCGCCTTGAAGCGTACGGACAAGTCAGCGTACTTCGCCTCCAGCTCCTCCAGGCTGCCGGATTCCGTCTCCTCCTGCTGCTGCAGCGCCAGCCCCATCGCCTCCTTCATGCCGATTCCGCTCACGATATGGAACCAGCTGAGATCCACGAAGTAGATGTGCGCAAGCACTTTGGACACGCAAGGAAAGATGCTTTGAACCTGCTGCGTATAGACATCGCGCGGCAGCTCCTTTAACCGGTTGATCATCGTTTGGTTCGCCCATACATGAAAGTGGTACATCGTTACGGCATTTGACATCGTTCATCTTCTCCCTTGTTTTCGCTATTGCGATTCGATGAACTCAGTATATACCGCAAAGTATGACAACAGTCTGTCAGCCTTTCGCATAACGGGACAACATATTTTCGAGCTTCGTTCTCATGATTTGCCGCAATTCCGCCGGTTCCATAACCTCGACCTTGTCACCGAAGCTGAGCAGAATCGATAACAGCCATCTCGCTTCTGAAGGATTGATGACTTTCAGCGTCATCGTCAGCGTCCCATCGTCGTTGAACCGTTTATCCGCATCGTAAAAATGGTCCATCGCCATCGCGAGCGAGTCCGCGGAAAAATGCAGTACGACCTCCACCTGCTCAGCCTTCCGGCTCATATCGTACGCGCGCTCCCGATGCTCCACGACATGCGTGCGGTGGAACGTCTCCGGCGTCTCCACCACATCGGCCATGCGGGACACCCGAAACTCGCGGTAATCTTCGCGCGTTCTGCAAAAAGAGTACAAATACCATGAACCGTACTTGTACATCAGACGCACCGGCTCGACCTTGCGGTTCGTCCGCTCGTTCTTGGCATTAATGTAGTCGAACCGGATGACGCGCTTCCCGGTAATCGCCGTTCGCAGCAGCCGCAGCGACTCCGCATTCGCACGCCAGCTGCCGATATCCATCGACAAGCTCTGGGTCTGGCTTTCCTGCCCTACGGTTTGCAGCCGATGAATCGTTTCGAGCGCGCGCTCGTCCTCGAACACCGTCGACACGCTGTGCAGAATGGTAATTAACGACTCGACGTCGTAGGACCCAAGCAAACTTTTATCCATCTTGTATTCTTCCATGATGCCGTAACCGCCGTTCACGCCCTGATACGATACGACAGGGATGCCGGCCGCGCAGATCGCATCGATATCGCGGTAGATCGTTCGTTGGGATACGTTGTACTTTTCCGCCAATGCCGAAGCCGACAGCACTTCGTTGTTCAGCAGCATATAAATCATGGAGATCAGCCGTTCCAGTTTCATCACATACACCCCGGGAAAAAATGCTTTGGTTCAAAGATTTCCATATTATATCATATTTGAGAGAAGCGCCGGAATCACTCCGCAACCGGAGGCAAACAACAAAAAACGAGCTGCTACACGCGCCGTAAGGCGGCATGAAGCGCTCGTTTCTTCGTGGATTGCGGCCGTTCGATCAATCCATCGCGTTCACAATTTCGTCCGTCGTCCGGACGCGTCCGATCCGCGGGAAAATATATTTGGCCGTATGTTCATGCTCTTCGGCCGACATCGCGGTCATCGCGTCAACGGCGAAAATTTGCTGGTAATGATGCTGAAACGCTTCGCGCGCCGTCATCTCGACACCGATATTCGTAGAGATGCCGCACAGCACGATCGTTTCGATGCCGCGCCGGCGCAGCTGCAAATCGAGGTCCGTACCGAAGAAGGCGCCCCACTGCCGCTTCGTAACGATATGATCCGATGGCGACAGATGCATCTCCTCCACGATGTCGGCCCAATCCGACGGCCGTGCCGCAGCAGACGCCGGAGGCTGATCCGTTATCGGGCGAAGCGCGTCCTTCCCGTCGGTAAAAGCGACGCGCACCAGAACGACGTACCCTCCTCTGCTGCGAAACGCATCCGCGAGACGGGAGGCGTTCGCGACAACCGTTCGGGAGTCGTGAGGAGCGCCCTTATGCGCGGTAATTCCTTTCTGCAAATCGATGACGACGAGCGCCGTCTTGGCGGCTTGAATCTGAAGCGGCATGGCGTAATCCCCTTTCGCATAATCTTCTCCCTATCGATGTTAATCCTTCGGGGATCACATTGCAAATGTACCGCACACCCGGTATTTGCGCCGCAAGCCAAGGGAGTCATCATCATTTGACGCGCGCCGTCTCGATTTCTTTTCTTGCCGCTTCCGCCGCATCCCGCAGCGCGGTGTTGATATCGCTTTGGCCGGTGACGATATTTTTAAAGAAGCTGGTCGCCTTGCTGCCCGCGATCCCGCTTAACTGATCCTTCGGCGTGATGAGTGCCGCTTGATCGGGGGCGTACGCCTTAATGTTTTTCCCTTTCAATATGTCCGAGCCTTGGGCGAACGCTTTTTTCACGTCGGGGTTTTTCAATGATGTCATGATCCCCTGCCTCGACTGCTTCATCTGGTATTCATCCGAAGTCAAGTAAGTCAGCACTTCGAACGCTTCGTCCTTATGCTTGCTGTTCGCCGCAATTTCCATATAGGAAGGCGTATATTGCGGAGCGACGCCCATCGCTTCTTTGAAATAAGGCATTGAAATGACGTCCCAATCGAAGTCGAATTTCGTTTCCAGCGTAAACGAGGCGTAATACACCATCATCGCCGCCGTCTGGTCTTTGACGAAAACGTTTTGCCACTGCGTGATCATATCTCCCGCTTTATCGCCGGCCAGCTGGTAAAACCGCGCATAGTTGCCGACAACCGCTTTGAACTTGTCTTCCTCGAGCAGCACTTTGTTCGTCTTCAGATCGTAATACGGCGCCGACAGCTGATTAATGTTCAGCATGTGCGGGACGGACATCGTCAAGCCGTAATACTGCAAGCCGCCCTCGGTGCGCGTCAGCTTTTTGGCCAGCTCGTACACTTCATCCCATGTCATTCCTTCCTTCGGGTAAGGTACGCCGAATTTATCGAATACGCTCTTGTTGTAGACGAGATTGAACGTGCTGACGCTGACGGGCAGGCCGTACATGCCGCCCTCGGAGTATTCCTTCATAAATCGAACGAGCGACGGCTCCAGCCGGTTCAAGTCGTACTTGTGCTTCTTGATCAGCTCCGTCATGTCGTACTGCAAGCCGTACTTGACCAGCTCGTTGATCGTCGTCGTTGTCGACATAATGATATCGACCGTCTGCCCTGCGGCGATGAGATCGGCCGTTTCCGTCCCTTTGGCGTATGGGATGAACTGGATTCGGTATTGCGGAAACTTGGCCTGAATGTCGTCTCCGCGCTCCTTCATGAACTGCTCCACCGTACGGGGCGCAAGCGGCGAGTAAAAGATAATGTCGACCGGCTCCTTGGTTGCGGCCGGCTTATCGGCCTGCCCCCCTGCTTCCTTCGCCGGGCCTGTACCGCTGCAAGCGGCGGCCGCAGCCGCCAGCATCGCGAACGCGAGCGGCATTGAAATTTTGTTCAATGTGGACATTGCCATGCCGGAACCCTCTCCTCACACGTAAAATCGACAGCCGCTGGTCCGTAGTTTATTTAGCGAACTTCAACATTCTGAATCGTTAACAAGAACGCTAGCGCCCCCCTTTTCTCCGATGGATGTAAGCCGAAGCCCGCCTGCCGTTCCATGCGCCTGCCCGTTCTGCAAACGCGGAACCGTACGCTCCGGCGTAATTATTGATATTCGCAGGAACGGAGCTTTATAACGACAAGCTCGGCTGAGCGCCAATCGGACGGCAAGGAATACGGGAATACACGTCGAATAACGATAGGGCAGGAAATGGGTGACGGCTGTGCAGCAACAGCCGATTCATTTTATACAGGAGGCGTAAACATGATCTATTTGGAAACGTCGAGATTGCGGCTGCGCGATTGGCAGGAAGACGACCTGGAGCCTTTTTGCCGGCTCAACGCGGATGCGGAGGTCATGAGGTATTTTCCGAAAACGATGTCCGCCGAAGAAACCGCTGCGTTCCAGCGGACGATCGTCTCCGAGCTGAGCGAATGCGGGTTCGGGCTGTTTGCCGTCGAAGTGAAGGAAAGCGAGCGGTTCATCGGCTTCATCGGGTTTCACAGGGCCGCGTTTGAGGCCGAATTTACCCCATGCATCGAAATCGGGTGGCGTCTGGACAAGGCGGCCTGGGGCAAAGGCTATGCCACCGAAGGCGCGTCCGCGTGTCTGCGCTATGGATGGGAGCAGCTCGGCTTCAGCGATGTATACAGCTTCACGGCCAACCTGAACGAGCCCTCGAAGAACGTAATGAAGAAGATCGGCATGCAATTCGTGAAACCTTTCAACCATCCGAAGGTGGAGCCAACGAGCCCTTTATACCCGCATGTTCTGTACCATACGAGCCGGAAATAACGCTGCAATAACAACAACAGCAGCCTAGAGCAGGGCCGCCTATGGGGCTGAGACACGGTGAGGCCGACGCAACGCGCGCTTGGGGTTCGCTCCTTGCTCACGGCGCCCGCCCCGCAGAAAAAAGCCGCCTGACGGCGGCTTCGGATGATCAATAAACGGATTATACCTGCAATATGCCTTGCTTCAGCATCGATTCGGCGAGCAGTACGGCACCTTTGCCGGCCCCCATCTTCGTGTTGTGCGAGACGAGCACGTACTTGACCCCGCCAAGCACTGGCTCCGCCTCCAGCCGCCCCATGCTCGTCGTCATTCCGCCGCCGAGCTCGCGGTCCAGCCGGGGCTGCGGCCGGTACGGATCTTCATGCAAGTGAATCATTCGCTCAGGCGCGGAATGCAGCCGAACGTCCCGGAACGGATCATAGGCTTCGATCGCGGCTTTCACCTCCGCCAGCTCCGCTTGCCGCTTGAGCCCGACGAAAACCGATTCCGTATGCCCGTCAAGCACGTTTGCCCGCGTACAGATGCAGTTGACGTTGATCGCCGCTGGCAGGATGCGTTCTCCCGCATACTGCCCCAATATTTTCAACAGCTCCTTCCTTACCTTTCCCTCTTCGTTCGGAATGTAAGGAATGATGTTGTCGAGAATATCCAGCGTCCGCACGCCGGGACTTCTCCCTGCGCCGCTGACCGACTGCATCGATACCATCAGCACGTTATCGACGCCGAACCGCTCGTGCAGCGGCTTCAGCGTGACGGCAAGCCCAGTCACCGTGCAGTTCGGGACAGCCAGCACGAATCCCTGCCACCCCCGCTCCCGCTGCTGCTTGCGGATGAGCGGCGCGTGGTCGTCGTTCACGCCGGTAATCAGCAGCGGCGTATCATCGTCATAGCGAAAGGCGGAAGCCGTTGAGAAGGTCGGCGTCGTCTTCGCGAACCATGGCTCCAGCTCTTTGGCCAGGTCGGACTCGATCGCCGTGAAGATGACATCGACGGATTCCGGCCTGAACTGCTGCGACGACAGCACCGGCACCTCCAGCATATCGTCCGGCACCGGGGTGCTCTGCGTCCAGCGGGATGACCCGTTAGCCTCAAGCAGCGCTTCGCGGTAGCTCTTCACCGTGCGGGACGTCACCATCGTCACCACTTCAAAGTCGGGATGCCCGGACAGCGCCTGAACGAACTGCTGCCCCGCCATGCCGGTCGCGCCGACGACGGCCGCTTTTAATCTTCCCATGATGAACCACTCCTCCAAATAATTTACATTATTGTATGGAGGAACCGGGCTTTTGTAACCTTCCCTGCGGCAGCGCCGCAATGCTGCTTACTATACAGCGCTGCGGCTTTCGCCGTTCAGCGGCGTACCCGACAAATAGCCGGCCACTTGGCCGATCCATGCCCCGCCTGCATCCGCAAGCAGCGTATCCCACCCGATGCGGGCGGCGGGCTTCAAATTTTTGTCCTGATCGTCGACGAACAGAATCCGGTCGAACGAGCCGATCCGGGAGGCCAGCGCCTCGAACATTTCGGGATGCGGCTTGCAGCAGCCGATGCTGCTGGATATCGTGATGCTCTCGATATGCTCGCTCACCGCCGCGAGTGCGGGAACGCCCCACTCGCTCCGGTGGTTGCTTAACAAATGAATATCGGCGACCCGGCTCCAGGCCGGCAAATAAGACAGCGCAGGCAGCGGAACGAGATTGGCGTGAAGCAGCTCGCGGGCCTTATGCTCGTCGAT
Organism: Paenibacillus solanacearum; assembly: GCF_910593845.1. Taxonomy (GTDB): domain Bacteria; phylum Bacillota; class Bacilli; order Paenibacillales; family NBRC-103111; genus Paenibacillus_G; species Paenibacillus_G solanacearum. Next base: position 58,776 of record NZ_CAJVAS010000014.1, read on the forward strand.
CGACGGGAATGTGACGCACAGCCAGCTCCAGAAATCTTCCTCGGTCATCTTGCCGGACCACAGCGCCTCGCGTACCTCTTGTTTGAATTGAGCCGCGATCACGTGATCGGGGACATTCGCTTCCACGGATAATTGCTGCCACAACCGCGGCGATAAATTGGTCAGCAGCACCCCTCCAATATCGAGAACCAGTTGCGGTTTTGTATTCATGTCGCCTGCACTCCTTTGCTTCGTATAAGTGGTAAATTATTGAAATGAAGACGGGTATAGCTCAGTATACAGCCTGTTGGCATCCGTTTCAATAAACCGCAGCAGCTCCGTCAAATCCCGCAGCCTCGCAAGCTGCGAGCCGTACAACCGCCATGGCTCCCGGCGCTTAACCGCGAGCGCTTCGCGGATCAGCCCATGCCAACGCTCCGGGACTTGCGCCAGGCCGTAGGCTCCGGCTCCCAGCTTGCTTGTGACGTCCCGCCGCGCAATCGTATAATGCTGCCGCAGCAGGCCGAGCACGCACCATTCGGCCGCTTCGTCCAGCAGCTCGAACGGCAGCTCTCCGTCCGATCCGTCCGGCAGCGCGCGCAACCGCTGCTCCAGACGGCCGATCTGCTGCGCCCAGTATGTATTCATATTGCCGATCACATAACGCACGAGCGTTTCCGCCGAGACTTCATCGGCAAATGGCGTTTCCATCCCGTGTACGCAAAGGCCATGCTTCTTCATCATCCACCAGGTGACCGGGTTCAGATCGGCGTGCTCCCCGTTCGGATGAAGCCGCCCGTTGAAATAGGACGGAACCGCCCCGATTGCGCCACCTTCCTTAAACGCATCCTCCCGGCGAATATAAGAGCCCATGAACTGCAGCCCGGGCCATGCCTGATCTACGGCCTCGTGAATGCCCGCGATCGCTGCGAGGTCCTCCACGGACAGCGGCCGCTTCACGAACGCGATAAAATCGACGTCGCTGGACCCCTCCACGTAGGCGCCAAGAGCAATGGAACCGTATAAATAGACGGATTCGAGCCGATCCGGCAGCGCGGCTTCGAGCGCGCGGCACCACATGCGAATGGCCGGTTCAACGTTAGACGGAATCATTCGGATCGTCTCCTTTCTTATACGGATGATTACATCCGTTCGGCAAGGTCGGCAGCCAACAAGGCGGGCAGCGCGTCCCGGTTGCTTTCATCAAGAGTATACAGCGCAACAGCCGGATTGTTGCGGATGCGGCCGAAGACCGGAACATCCAGCCCGATCGTTCCGAGCACGATATGCGGCGGATCGGCGATGAGCTGCTCGACCAGCTCGCGAAAAGGCGCGGATAACAGCTGCATCGTTCCGATTTCGTCGATCACCGTCACTTGCGCCTGCCGCATCGACTGCCGTACCGACCGTACGGCCAACTGCTCGAACGGCTCCAGCATCACGCCGTACCGGCCCACTCTTAACGGGCTGGCGCTGTCCGTGTGCGCAAGCTCGGCGCTTTCGCCGGCAACCGTCACGCAGCGAAAACCGAGCCGGTCGGACGCGCCGCGAATTTCTTCAGTGTAGAAACCGCCGCACTTGTCCGCGCCGATCATGTCAATCAGGGTGCGGATCGCAGTCGACTTGCCCGCACTTGGTTTACCCGTCAGCAATAACACGCGCTTCATTCTCTTCGCCTCTTCCTTATAACGATATGATGATGACGCTGTGTAATCATTTATATCGCAGGTTGACGGTTTTATACAATGCAATGCCGCTGACGGCTCACTGATTGCACCGTAACGCCATGGCCGCATGGGCATAAAAAAAAGCTTTGCCGCCCGAGCGGGGCGGCAAAGCGAAGGACTCATCTATGGCGTTACACGCGGATCAACCCGATCGAATACAGGAAGATCAAAATAATCAAGACCGGCGCGACATAGCGCAGCGCAATCATCCACAGCCGGTATCCGGCCCCTTTCAGACCGGCCTCTTCGCCCGCACGCTTCCAGGCGTAGCCGGTGAACAGCGTAACGGCCAATCCGCCAAGCGGCATCATCACGTAGGCAGTGAGGAAATCGACCCAATCGAAGATCGATTTGCCTCCCGGCGTAAAACCGCCGAGCACACCGCCGACGGACAGAGCCGAAGGGATGCCGATCACGAAGCAGACCGCTGAGACGCAAATCGCTGCTTTATGGCGCGACCACTTCCACTTTTCGATGGCGAAAGCGACCGGCACTTCCAGGATCGAGACAGCTGACGTCAACGCCGCGATCGCCAGCAGCGCAAAGAACAGTCCGCCGAAGAAAAAGCCGAACGGCATTTGCGAGAAGGCGGCCGGGAGCGCCATGAACGCCAAGCCGACGCCTTCCCCCGGCTCCAGTCCGAAGGAGAAGACGGTCGGGAAAATGACCAGTCCCGCGATTAAGGCATATATCAAATCGCCGATCCCGATGGCCAGCGTCGCCGTGCCAAGCGACTGCCGCTTGTCTACGTAAGAACCGTACGTCAGCATGCAGCCCATGCCGAGCGACAAGGAGAAGAACGCATGTCCGAGCGCAATGAGTGCTGACTCCGCATCCAGCTTGGAAAAGTCCGGCTTCAGGAAAAAGGCCACGCCCGTCGAAGCGCCGGGCAAGGTCAAGGCGCGGAACATAAGCACGATCAATATGATCAGGAAGCCGGGAATCAATATTTTGTTAAACTTCTCGATGCCGCCGGATACCCCTTTCGCCAGCACGAGACCGGTAATCACCATGACGACCGCCTGCCACAAAATCGGGGTATAACCGGAAGCGAACGACACGAACTTCAGCTTGTAGTCGGTGCCGTTCTGAAACAACAGTCCGGTAAACGATTCAACCGTGTAATGAAGCGTCCAGCCTGCGACGACAGCGTAATAGGACATAATGATAAACGCGGTGACGACGGAGAACACGCCGAACGCGCTCCAATATTTGTTCTTCGTCAAATTATAGAATGCCGTTCCTGCGCTTCCCCGCCCTCCGCGGCCAACGGTCATTTCGGCGAGCAATATGGGCAAGCCGACAACGATCAGGCAAATGATAAACAACAGAAAAAAAGCGGCGCCGCCATGCTTGCCCGTAATGTACGGAAATTTCCACATGTTGCCTAGGCCGACCGAGCTTCCGATGGCCGCCAATATAAATCCCGTCGCGGTAAAGCGTTCCGCTGTGCCTGATTGAGTATTAGGAGCGGATTCGTGCTGTTTGCTGCTCATGATGAACTCCCATTTCGTATGTTTATAACAACTCAATTATAGTAATGCAGCGATCAACGGCTGTCATGTTATAAAATATTCCAGTTGGGGGCCCTTTACGTGAACATTTTCCGTATGACGGGAAAGCGCTGAACGTCGTTCCGTTTGACGGTATTCGTCGCAAGCAGCGAAACAATATAGGCCAGCAGCGCGACGGAGATTGAGCCGATCACCGACAGCAGCAGCGTATAACCCGCATCCTGCATCCAGACGAACGCATGATGACCGATCAGCACCATTGCAGCCAAGCTGAGCGCTACCTTGAACCACGTCCGAATGTCCAGCGTGAAGCCGATGCTCTTGGATAGCGACAAAAAGTTAAGCATCGTAATCAGGCAAATGCCGATATTCATTCCCCAGATGATGCCGTGAATGCCCATGATGCTGCCGAGTGCAAAGATCGCGATCGCCTTGACGATCGTCGTGGCGATAAAGTTTTTCATCACTGTATTGACCAGCCCGAGACCGATCAGCACCGCATGCAGCGGCGGTTCGAAATATTGCAGCAAAAAAATCGGCGCCAGCAGCTTCAAAAACTCTCCCGCCTGCTCCATATGATATACTGCGGTCGTCAGCGGAAACGCCCACACATACAGCACGGCCGTACAAGGCGCCCCGATGATCAGCGCGATGCGGATCGCCTGGTCTAGCCGCTGATGAATCAACTGCCCGTTCCCTTGCGCCTTTGCCTCGCTAATCGCCGGGATGAGCGCCGTGGAGAGCGAATGCATGATGAAGCTCGGGAACACGAGCAGCGGGAACGTATAGCCGGCGAGAAGCCCGTACTGCTTCGTCGCCACGACCGCGCTGATGCCCGCGATGGCCATGCTCTTCGTAATAATGAGCGGCTGCAGCGCCCGGTAGATCGAATGAATGAAGCCCTGTCCCGTCGTCGGCAGCCCGATTTCGAGCAGCTCGACGAGCGTCTTCTTCTCCTCGCGCCATCGCGGGGAGAAGCTTTGCCGTTCCCGCTTCCTCCGGTGAATCTGCAGCATCAGCATCAAATACAACAGGCCTGCGCCTTCGCCAATGACCGTGCTGATCATGGCGCCCGCAGCCGCATACTCAATGCCAAACGGCAGCAAATATTGGACGAGTGCGGCGATCAAGGCGATCCGGATCACTTGCTCCACAACATCCGAGACGGCGAGCGGGCTCATCTGCTGCTTCCCGCCAAAATAGCCTTTGATGACGGAAGACACCGCCACCAGCGGGGCGATCGGAATAATCGCGAGCATCGCGTAATACGCTCGCGGATCCGATAAAATCCATGCTGACATCAGCTTGGCCCCAAAAAAGGAAAACAGCGTCAGCACGATGCTGATCGAGCCCGTGATCGTGAGGGAGACGGTCAATATCCGTTTCACTTTGGCCTGATCGTCCCGCACTTCCGCTTCGGCCACCAGCTTCGATATCGCCACAGGCAGTCCCAGACTGGTGAGCGTGACGATAATCGGTACGAGCGGCTGCGCGATCATCATCAGGCCGATGCCTTCGGGGCCGAGATACCGCGCCATCACTATGCTGTTGACGAATCCGAGCATTCTCGTAATGAACGCCGATATCGTTAAGATGACTGTTCCTCGCACGAAAGACTGCTTGTTGCGCAATGACGTGCACCCCCTGTCTAACCCATTGTATGATGGACAAAGGGGGGAAATAACAAAAATTTGAGCAGGCCAGCGTCAGCCTGCTCATGGCGTCCAAGCGAACGGCTGGGATCAGAACCGGGGCAGATTGGACAAATTATTGCTCGGATCGCCGTCGGGATACGAGCGCAGCGTCTTCTGCCCTTCGCGGTTTTTCCCCGTGTTGACGTCTTCGATCAGACCGGCTTCCGCCATGCCGATCGCCGTCGCGACGTCCGCCACCGAGCCGTCCTGGAATTTCACCGCGGCAATGCCGCCGCCTTCGTAATGAACCGCCTGAATGATCGCCTTGTTCGGGTCGATCGTGTGCGGGCCTTTGCCGTACTGCGTCCCGTCGCGCATGAATGTGCCGTACTGCACCGGCTGGCCGTTCGGCCCGTAGCCGGTATAGCCGCCCTGAAACCCGACATTGCGCGCGTCCGCGTGGTTGATTCCCGTATTGCGGCTGCCGTACGCAGCATTCGGGTCACCGGAAGATCCGGGAATGGGCATGCCGCCCTGGAACGTCTGCCCGCCGACGTTGCGGGCTTGCGCCATAGCGGGCTGCGGCTGCACCGGAGGCTGGCCGTACGGCGACTGCGCCGTGCCGGCTGTGCTGCTTCCCTGCCATGCTCCCGCCGTCGTGTCGTTGCTATACGGCGATTGCACCACACCGGCCGCGCTGCTTCCCTGCCATGCTCCCGCCGTCGTGCCGTTGCTATACGGCGACTGCGCCGCACCGGCTGCGTTGCCCTGCCACGCTCCCGCCGTCGGGCCGTTGCTATACGGCGACTGCACCGTGCCGGCCGCGCTGCTCTGCCAGCCGCCCGTTTGCGTTACCGAAGATGAGCCGTATCCGGTTGCGCCTTGTCCGTACGGCTTAAATTCAGGAATCGGCTGGCCGTTCCAGGCAAAGTTGCCATTGTGCGTGGCCTCCTCGGCATCCTGATACCCTCTGGCCGCTCCCGTCCCCGCCTGCTGGTTCGTTCCTATATCGTTAAACGTTCCTTGAAAGGTTGTTCCGACGCTTTTTCGACGTCTCGGCATAATGAAACCAGCTCCTTTGCTCTGTCAGATCGTGTCAAGCTGTCCATAGCATGCGCCGGCCCGATGGGGCTTATACCCATGGAAAAGAAGCGGGACGATTCCGTTTCCCGTTACGGGCTTACTGTGCCCTGAACGACGGTGAGCGTCCCTGCGTCGGCGTCCAGATGGGTCATCGCTCCGATCGGAATAGCCGCCTTGTACGCGCCGTGTCCGGTCGCCATATTCGTCAGAAGCGGCTTGCCGAGCGGGACGATCGTTTCGTTGATCAAGTCCTCGTACGTTTGACCGTATGCGGCCGCGCAGTTTGTGCACTGCCCCATCACGATACCGGCGCAATCATCGAACTTGCCCGCCATCTGCAAATGTTTGATCATGCGGTACAAACGATTGATCGGCTCGTCCGTCTCTTCCAGCAGCAATATTTTTCCCCGGGTATCGATCTCAAACGGCGTACCGATCGAATCGACGAAGGATGTCACGTTGCCGCCGACCACCGGCCCGTAGACGCTTCCCCCAATTCTGCCGGCCAGCGTCATGCCCGGAGGATTAAGAATCGGCCGGATGCTTCGCATGACGGACGCAGCTTCGAAAAACTGCGTGAAGTTATATTCCGGCTCCTTCGGCGAAAAGCTGATCAACAGCAAGCTGTGCAGCGTAATCAGATTGGCAAACTGGTACAGCGCGTTGAGCAGCACCGTAATATCGCTGTATCCCGTCACAAGCTTCGGATTGCGCGCGATTGCCTGAAAATCGAGATACGGCAATATTCCCGCAACGCCGACCCCGCCCCGGGCCGGGAGAATGAGCTTGACCTCGGGATTATGGATCATGCTCATAAAATCCGACGCCCGCTCCTGATCGGTGCCGGCCAGAAAACCGTCGGAAGCATACACGTATTCCCCTAATACGACCTTAAATCCCATCGCCTCCAGCGCCGCCACCCTGTCGTCAATCACGTCCGCTGCGAGCGGGCTGCCCAGCGTAACGATGCCTATCGTATCTCCTTGCCGCAGCAGCGGCGGTTTGATGGCCATCGGTTATCCCTCCGTATGGGCGTTTATCTTTTATCCTATGAGCCTGCTCGCCAATGAATCACCTGCTTTCTTGTCCTGGAGGACCGTTCGCTTCCCACGAAAGCGCTTCAGAAGTATAATCGAATTGTTTATTTAAACGTTTCAATGATCATAATAACGATAATCGCCAAACTGAGTGGCTGGAAGCACCGCATTTTTTAGTCGTTACGCTAAGGCTTCTCAAACGTGCATGACGAAAGCGCCCTGTCCGATGGCATGGGCGTTTTCTGGCGTGAACGGCGACCCGCGCTGCGCTGCGCCGCCAAAAGCTTTGCATTTTTTGCGTTATACTTCGCGGAATGATACGATATTGCCCATTTTGCGCGGATGGGTTGTACAGATGTATTCGATGCGCTAACATAGGGGACAAATCGGCCCGAGGAGGAATCTTGTGTGAGCGTACCGTGGTCTGTGGCAATGTCCGAATCCTTCATGAAGCAATACCCGCTTGTATCGGATATGCCGTTTCAAAAACGCCGCTGCTGGAACTATGAGAACGGCTGCATATTAACTGCATTCGAACGGATGCGGGAGCGCACCGGAGACGACCGTTATTTTCGCTATATCAAGGAAAATATGGATTTGTTTATCAAGAATGACGGCTCTATCGATACGTACTCGTTGAATGAATATAACGTGGATATGATCAATCAGGGCAAAACGCTGTTTCTGCTTCACCGGGAAACCGGGGAGAACAAGTATCGGCAGGCGATCGAGCTGCTCGTCACGCAGTTGAAAGGACATCCGCGCACGAGCGAAGGCGGACTGTGGCATAAAAAGATTTACCCGTTCCAAATGTGGCTGGATGGCGTGTACATGACGTCGCCTTTCCTGGCGCAGTACGCGCAAACGTTCGGCGAGCACGAATGGTACGACGACGTCGCAAACGAAATTTTGCTCATGGAGCGCGTCTCCCGCGACCCGCGAAACGGACTGCTGTACCACGGCTGGGACGAGAGCCGGGAGCAGCGCTGGGCGGACAAGCAGACTGGCTGTTCCCCGAACTTCTGGGGGCGTGCGCTCGGCTGGTACGTCATGGCCGTCGTCGACGTGCTCGACTTCCTTCCCGTCGACCATCCGAAGCGCGGTCAAGTGATCGGCATCTTTTACCGGCTGGCCGAAGCGATTATGGAAATGCAGGATCAAGAAAGCGGACTGTGGTACCAGGTGCTGGATCAAGGCGGCCGGGAGGGCAATTATTTGGAATCCTCCGGCTCGGCCATGTTCGCCTGTGCCTTGACCAAAGGCGCGAGGAAAGGCTATCTCGGCGGCTCGGCGCTTCGAGCGGCCCGTAAGGCGCATCAGGGCTTGCTGGACCGGTACGTCGAGCGCGATGCGGACGGCTCCCTGCATCTGAACGGCATATGCAGCGTCGCCGGGCTCGGCAACAAGCCTTACCGCGACGGCTCGTACGATTATTACATCAGCGAGCCGACCCGGCGCGACGATCCGAAGGGCTTCGCCCCGTTCGTGATGGCGTGCCTGGAGATCGAGGCGCTCCCATCGTAAGCAGCTAGACGGTAAGCCATCAGGCGGGCAGCGGCGTTTCCGAGTATCCCTGCCCCGGACGCCGCTGCCCACATTCAACATGAAACAAGGGTCAATGCTCTCAGTCCATTATTAAAATCTCGCACAAAAAGCTGCCTGCGGCGATCATGCCGGGGCAGCTCTTTTTTGCCTTGTCTGAATGAAATGATGAGGCTTATAATTCCAGCGTCATGCCGTCATAGGCCACATGAATGCCGGTCCGCCCGTACAGCTCGACAAGCTCGTCATGCGACGGGTTATGCTGATGCGAGAAGTGCGAGACGTAGACGGTCGTATCCGGCCGTTTGGCGCCGATCTGCTCCATTTTTTCCAGCATCGTATGTACACCCGAATAATTCAGGTGAACCTTCTGATGGTCCGTATCCGTCGTCGTCGATTCAATAATGATCAAATCAAATGAATGGCCGGCCATCTCATCCCATACTTGCTCCTTGTACATCCCGGTGTCGGAAGCGAACAGCAGCTTCTTGCTGCCGTCGTCGATAATAAAATTCATCGCGTCGCCGGACGCTTCATGATGGGAAGCGGTCAGCGATTGGATCCGGTACGGCGGCAGCTCGAACGACTGGTTCGGAACAATCGTCATCCGCGTCAAGTCCAGCGCTTCGTCATTGCCTTGGCCGAACAGTTTGAACACGGATGGAGGCGCTGTCAGCTGCATCGGAACGATTGTCGATTGGCGGCGAAACGATCTTGTCCGCATCGCCAGATTCGAACCGAGGAAGTGGTCACTATGACTGTGCGTGATCAGATTGTATTTGACCTGAACCAGCGAGATGCCGTACATGCCGCAGGCGGCGTACACGTCGGGACCGTTATCGATCAGCAGGTCGTCGTTCACCAGCACGGCCTGGCGTTTGCGCACGTTCTTGCCCAAATGTTGGCGCGCATGATCGCATGTCGGACAGTCGCAAAAGGCGGAAGGAATGCCTTCGGCCGCCGCCGTTCCCAAGAAAGTAAGTTTCATCGAGTTCCAGCTCCCATCATCGTTCATTGGTCATGGAGCCGCCGCAAGCCGGCGATGTTCTCCATAAATTTCCTCCCGTTTATTATAGAGAAGGGAACCGCATAAATCTACGCATAATCTCAACAAAAATGCGCGAAAACGAATAAGCTTCGTACCCAGGCGCATGACGATGAAAACCGCGGCCCAGCAAGCGGCGCAGCCTCTCCTCAAGCTCCCTTGGACATCAGGATTCGCTGCCTACGATGGCACGCAGCTGCTCGAAGCTGGCGCATGTCCAGTCGGGGCTGCAGTGCTCCAGCGTCTCCATCTGCTCGTACCACGTCAGATAGACGGAGGCGACTCCCGCATTGCGGGCCGCCAGCAGATCGTATGCCGAATCTCCCGCCATCGCGGTCGTTTCCGGTGCGGCGCCGATCGCGCGCATCGCCTGGTGGATGCCTTCCGGGTCCGGCTTCCCCTTCGCAACGTCTTCAATGGCAACGACGATGTCGAACAGATCGGCCATGCCGAACGCCGCCAGCGCTTGTTCCGTGACAGCCTTCTGCTGATTCGTCACAATGCCCAGACGGCGGCCGCTTTCCTTCAGCGCCTTCAAGCCTTCGATGACGCCGGGGAATACCGTCGATTTTTCGTGATAATGGTTCATTTTGAGCGTAAAAAAGCGCTGCAGCGCCTCCTCCCGCAAAGCGGACGGCTCTTGGGGCAAATAGTGGGAGAAGCCGATTCCGAAATTTTCCCGAATGTAGTCATAAGGACACGCGCCCGGAAAATAGGCCTCCATCGTCTCGTAGGACGCCTGAATGAGGAAGTCTCTGCTATCCAGCAGCGTGCCGTCCAAATCAAATAACAAGGTGTTTAGGTGTCGTCCGTCTTTCATTTTCTCTCTCCATTCTTCTGTTCCCTTTGCGCCATAAAGGGTATCGCCACGTCCCCCGTGCATGAGCGGCATGCGCGGCGATGCCCCCTTTCCCCTATATGGATGCTGACCGCAGCCCGGCTGCTACGCCTTTGCTCCGGACGACGGCAATGCGTCTTCCCCGCATCGGCGGACGCCCGCTCCGATCAGGTCTGCGACTGCCGCCGTTTCCCCGCGCTGCGGATAATACGCGGGCACCGCGCGCGTATCGAGATGCTTCGGATGCCAGCTGTGCAGCGGAATGACTGTGGACGGAGCGATTTGTTCGATCAGATCCGATACGTCGGCCGCCGAGGCATGGCCCCCGTTGCCGATCGTATGAGCCACGATGCCGTAAGTCGAGATCATTTTGCCGATTGAACTGTTGCCCGGATTGACCGGATGGTCCGCATGGACGTAATGGGAGGGAACTCCCGTATCCCCCAGCGACTCCAGCTCGATCAAATGGGCGATATTCGGATAAGCAATAAAATAGACGTAGTCCTGCTTTCGCTCGATCAGTTGCTCCAGCGTAACGGATGCATACGGCAGCACGCGGCCCGCGCTTGTCATATCGAGCACTTGCACCGCTTCCGGTGAAGCTGCTGCGGGATGGCCGGCAAGCGCGCATACGCCCTGCGCAAGCGCTTCATGCCACAGCGCGGCCAACCGGGCATCCATGACTGCCTGCCGTCCGGCGCTTGCGGCAAGCTGAATGAAATCGGCGATCCGTTCCAGATCTCTGGACAGCAGCTGCGCGTACACCATGCCTTGCGCCTCGGCGAGTACCCCGGCGAACTGCGCCAGCACCTCGGCTTCCGGACGCGGCGGCTTCTGGTTCGCGCCCGGCTCGGCCGGCGCCTTCGTCGCCTCGGTGATGAGCAGCTCGGCCTTCTTCTCCCGGCACAAGCGGATAAAGCGGTCGATCCGCTCGGGATGGCGGCCATGGCGCCGCCAATCGCCGGTAAAGGCGACCGTGCGCTCGTCGCTTTCGATAATATAGCCGGATGCGCCGACCGTATTATGGTCCATCTCGACGATCTGAAAGCGAAACGCGCCGAAATCGACGACCGCCAAATCATCTAGCGGAACGATCGTCGCCAGCGTATCCGCATATTCGCCCGATGCGACCATACCGCGGTATAACGCATAGGCATCGCGGTGCATATACACCTGAATGCCTTCGCGCAAATATGGCAGCAGCGCCATATGATCCTGATGCATATGGCCGACGAATATGCTGATCCGGTCATAGTCGGGAAACTCGCGGCCATGCCATATCTTGGACAGATCGTCAGGGCGAAGCGCTGCCGCCTGCTCTTCCGCATACAACTGCGGCAGCGGCGGCGCCATCCGTCCAAGCACGTACTGCCTGACTTCTCTGCCCGGGGTCGCTCGCATCGGATTAAACGTAAATACGCTCGAGACGTCGATCAAATCTTTGTGCGCAATGCCGCAGTCGAAAAGAACGCCGGTATGGCCTCTGCCGTACAATAACTGAACGCCGCCCGTCGTTTCCAGACCTCCGAAAAATGTAATCCGATCCGACATATTCACGCTGCAACTCCTCCTTGTATCGTCCCATTGCTCGCCGGCCTGCATAAGGCCGGGTCCGTTCCTATCCTCCGCCGTACGGCCTTTTCCTGGATAGCTGTACCATATATTGAAAGTAGTCCGGCCGGTATACGGCGGACAGCACTTCGACCGGCTGCATCTCATGCGAATACGTCACCCGCTCGATATGGAGCAGCGCGTCGTTTACAGCGACGCCGAGCTGCTCCGCTTCTTCCTCGCTGGCATTGACCGCGCTGATCATCTGTTTGGCTTCGTTCAGCGGAATGCCCAGCTCTTCCTCCAGCACCTTATACATCGCGATCGAGGTTAAATCCCGCGTTTCCAGTTCGAGCCCGATTTCCGGCGGGAAGTACGCGTGCTCGATTGCAATCGGCTTGCCGTCGGCGAGCCGGAGCCGCTTCAGCGCCCAGGCCGCCCGCTGGTTCAAGCTTGCCTTCACCTGCTCCGGCAGCTTGTTGGTCATCCCTTGGCCGATGATGCGGGCACCGGGCGCGAATCCCGCTTCCTCGATCGTTTCGGTGAAGCCCATAAGCTGTCCGACCCAGCGCTCCGCATGATTCGTCTTGAGGAACGTTCCCCGTCCCCTTTCGCGGACGAGCAGCCCTTCCTCCACCAAACTTTGCAGTGCGCTGCGCACCGTGACCCTGCTGACGCCGAACCGTTTGACCAGCTCGTGCTCGGTGGGCATTTTCCCCGTTTCGTCGACCAATCCGTCGTGCAGCGCTTCATGCCGAATAATATCGCGGATTTGCAGATGAAGCGGCATGCCGCTTTGGGGGTCGATCGTTCGTTTGGGCGCTGCGCCATTGGCGCCGCCGTTCGTCTGTTCATTCATCGATCTATACGCCATTCCTTTCTGCCGGCAATCGCTGATGCCGAATTGCGGTGTGTCCGGCTGCCGCCTCTCAATGCGGCGCCTGTTCTTCCTCCCAGAAGGCTTGAACCCCGTTTCGCTTCAGAATGTCCACGATTTTATGCCGCGGCACCACCTTGCAGCGTGCAGCCCAAGCCTCGTATTGCTCGCTCATCTCCTTCACCCGCTCCGGGTAAACGCCGGCCAAATCGTTCATCTCCGTCCGGTCGGCCTCCATGTCGAACAATTCCCAATCGCTTGGATAATTACGCACCAGCTTCCACTTGCCAGCCCGCACGCAAGCATTGCCTTCATGCTCCATATACAATGGCTTGCGTTCGAACGTATCGGAAGCGATTACCGGAACTAAGCTTTGTCCTTCCAGCGGCAAAATCGCGTTCCCCTTGTACGCCGCCGGGTAGGACGAGCCGGTAAGCTCCAGCACGGTGGCCATCACGTCGGTCAGTTGCGCAGGGGTATGCCGCAAAGCCCCCTTCTCGGCGATGCCGGCCGGCCAATGCACAATGAACGGCGTCGCAATGCCGCCTTCGTGCGCCCAATGCTTATACAGTCTAAACGGCGTATTTGACAGATTCGCCCACGCTTTGCCGTAGCTTTGGTATGTATTTTCAGGGCCCGGCATGATGTGCGGATGGTTGCCGAAAACGACGTCCTCCCCTTGGCGGGTTTTCAGCTTGGCGATCATCAACTGGTCCACCAGCTCTTCGCCGCTCACGTTCACTGGAATATCCTCCGCACACGCGCCGTTGTCGGATAAAAAGATTATGACCGTATTTTCGAGCTGTCCCGTCTGCTCCAGCGATCGTATGATTTTGCCGATGCCTTGATCCATCCGGTCGATTTGCGCCGCGTATACCTCCATGCAGCGGAGCAGCCATTCCTTATGCTCGGCGTCTTCCCAAGCCGGTTGGCTCGCATCGCGCCCGGTCAATCGCCAGGACGGATCAATGAGACCCATGTCGATCATTCGCTGCAGCCGTTCCTCTCTGAGCCGGTCCCAGCCTGAATCGAAGCGCCCCTTGTACTTGGCGATATCCTCCTCATGCGCGTGCAGCGGCCAGTGGGGCGCCGTATAAGCGACATACTGGAAGAACGGCTGGTCCGGATGCCGGGCCGTGTGGTCTTCAATATAGCGGACCGCCTGATCGCTGATCGCATCGGTGTAGAAGAAGTTCTCGTCCTCGGCCGCTTCATGCTCGATGTTATCGTTGCCGCGCGTCAACGTATTCGGATCGTAAAAGCTTCCCGCCCCGATAATCGTCCCGTAAAACTGATCGAATCCCCGCTGCATCGGCCACGCATCGGTCGGCTCGAGCAGGCTGCCGGCGATATGCCATTTGCCGCTCATATAGGTTGCGTAACCGCTTTCTTTCAACACCTCGGCGATGGTCACGCATTCCTTGTTCAAGTTCCCCGGATACCCTTCCGGCCCCATATCGTACGTCAGGACGCCAATCCCGGTTTGATGCGGATGCAGTCCCGTCAGCAGCGAAGCGCGGGAGGGGCTGCACCGGGCCGTGTTGTAAAATTGCGTGAACCGCAAGCCGCTTGCCGCAAGCTGGTTCAAATGCGGCGTATCCACTTCCCCTCCGTAGCATCCAATGTCGGAATACCCCATGTCATCATTTAAAATAAGTACAATGTTTGGCTTTCGATCCACTCGCCATCGCCCTCTCCCATCGTTATTTGTCATAACAAAGATGAATTGTATTATCATTTGTATTAATGTGTTTATGTTATAACAATATGATTTGATTTTCAATACGATTTTTTCCAAGCTTTGCCTCCGCGTTTAATTCAAACCGGTTCGGCGAATAATACGACCGGCGCTGTCCCTGGAATTACCGGCTCAGCGGAAAGGAGGGTTGTTCCATGGAGCCTGAAGAACGGGAACCGGCGGAAGAAACGATCGTGGAGGAAGCCGAGCCAGAGCAAGAAACGTCAGAAGGGCATGCTCATATCGAGTGGGCGGGGTATATTTAGTCGTACAGGTCCGCCCGGATGGATCGAGCAAATTGGATGATCATCCTGGAGAGGATGCCCCTGCCGGGCATACCGAAAGAAGCCATGCGGGCCGCATGGCTTCTTTTCCGTGCGTTCAGGCGAGGGCGAATGCGTACAATTTGCCGTTCAAGCAAAAGGAAGCTCTCCCGGTCTCTTCCGAGACGACGATCGCCAGCGCATCGCACCGCTCGGTAATTCCAATCGCCGCCCGGTGGCGCGTGCCGAGCTTTTTCTCGGAGGCAAGCGCGCTTAACGGCAGCACGTTCGCCGCCGATACGAGCTTGTTCTGCCTGATCCGCACCGCTCCGTCATGCAGCGGAGCGCCCGGCACGAATACGGATTCCAGCAAAGCCGGGCTTAATTCGGCATCGACCGGAATTCCCGCCGTCACCCAGTCGTCGAGCGAATCGCCGCGCTCCACGACGATAAGCGCGCCGTGTCTTCGCTCGGACAGCCGGCGGACGCAAATCGAAATATCCGTATATTTATCGGTATAGGCGGACAAATAGCATTTCAAATAAAAAGCGGCCGCCATCGACTCGGTCGTCGCCAGCTCCGCGCTGATCTGCTGAAATTCGTTCAGTAGGCACTGCTTGTCCTGCTCCAGCTCCGTGATGGCGACCTTCATCTTACCGACCAGGCCCAAGAGCCGTTCCTTAAGCTCCAGCTTGAGCGGCGAGAAATCGCATGTGTGCTCCATAGGTCACGTTCCTTTTAGCGACGAAGATTTAGGCCGGCCCCGCCGGCTTCTCTGTTGGTTAGCTTTGCCTGCCGCGCCCGCCAATATACGGCAGCACCGGGCACGCCAGGCCCGACGGCCTCATCATGCAAAAACACCAAAAAACGAACGCGCGGATGTGACTCTGTCCGCAGCGTTCGTCCTGTACGGCCGGTTGCGCCGTTAATCGAGCTTCCTCATATAGTCGACATATTGCGGGAAAGCAATGTCCGCCTCCTGCAGATCCGGATGCCATTTCTTCTCCCATTCCAGCGTGTAATATCCTTCATAGCCGCTGCGGTGCAGCAGCCTGTACATCGACTCCAGCGGGACATCGCCCTCGCCGGCCAGACAATATTGAAACGGGCGTCCGCTATCCGGCTTCACGATGGAGTCCTTTACATGCGTGTATTGTATCCAGCGGCCCAAGGTCGCCCATGTATCCTCCGGCTGCTCCCCGGCCATCCGGTACGGATGGTGCAAGTCCCACAGCACGCCAACGGCCTCCGGGTCCACCTGTTCCATGACCGCAAGCACGTCGCCGCACGAAGTCCAGTCGTCATGCGTCTCCAGCAGCAGCTTCGCACCATATTGTTTGGCCACGGCGCCCAGCTCGTGGAAGTGCCGCACCATGATTTGCACCGCTTCCTCGCGTTCGGTGCCTTTGATCGAGCCGCCGAACACGCGAATATACGGCGTTTCGAAGAGCGCGCACAGCTTGGCGTACGCTTCGATCTCGAGCAGCTGACTCTCTATCGTATCGCGGGAGAATACCTTCACCGAACTGGAAAAGCACGATACTTCCAGCCCGGCAGCCCTGATCTCGTCGCGCGTTTGCCGGGCCGATTCGGCGAACGCCGGCAGCTTGTAAATGTTCATCTCTCCGGCCACGCCGCGAAAATCGACCGCGTCAAAGCCGTATTCCGCAGCCCTTCGAATAATCAGATCCAGCTCCCAGTCGGGACATCCCAAAGTGGTAAACGATAATTTCACAGCTTGTCACCTCCGCGTATTATGAAACGCCAGGCCTATGACGATGGCCGGTCATCCGGTCACGCCGCTTGCGCGGCGCCTATGTAAACGCATTCGGTTTCATTATATCGCTTCCCGTGCGGAAAAGGGAGACTGAAAATAAAAAGTCCGCCTGCGCTGTCAGACGGACGAATCATGGAGCGGTTATATGCGCAGCGGTCGGTCGAATCCCGCGCGGACATTCATTTGCCGGGCAGCTTCGCCGGCTTCCCGCCGAACCATTTGCCGTACAGCGTCTCGTAGGTTCCGTCCTTGACGACTTTACCGATCGCCTGATTGATGCGGCCGATGTATTTGCTGCGCTTTTTGGCGATGATCGCGTAGCTCTCCTTATTCAGCACTTCGCCGGCGATCTTTACTTTGCCTTCTCCGCCGTTTTGCTGAAAATCATGCACGTTGCGCTCGTCGAAAATGACCGCATCCACCGATTTGTTTTTCAACTGGTCATACGCTTCGGAAATATCCGGATACCCGCGCACTTCCTTGATCCCCGTTATGCCGCCGGCAAATGTATACGCGGTCGAGCCGGTTTTCGTCGCGATGACTTTATTCGCCAAATCGTCTTTCCCCTTGATCGGACTGTCGGCCTGCGTAAGGATGACCAAGCCCGTCTGAAAATACGGGTCAGAGAATACGAAATTGTCCTTGCGCGCCTTGTTCACCGTCATCCCGGCGATCGCCAAGTCGATCTTGCCCGCCTGCACGGCTTTGTTCAGCTCGCTTTGCTCCATCGGCACCAGCTCGTATTTCAAATTCGCTTCTTGGGAAATCGCCTGCCACAATTCCACCTCGAAGCCTTTGCTCTCTCCCCCTTCGGTATACGTGAACGGCCGGAAATTGCTTTCAATGCCTACCTTCAGCGTCTTGTTCGCCGCCGTGCAGCCTGCCGTTGCGATGATTACAGCCAGTAAAACGAACAGGCCGATCATCCACTTGCCCCGCAATCCATCCTTCATCGCTTTCATGACCTCCTCGTCTGGAAACAAAGGTATTCTTTGTCAATTTGGGCGCCATTATGCAGATTCCGGCCGTCCCCACCGCTCGCTTTACATACAATCGGCATCGGGATGCCAACATAGCAATCGGTAAGAAATTTCGATTTGCCCCGTTTGCTACAATGAAAGCGAGAAGCAAAGAAATAATGAAATAATGAACAACGAAACCATGGAAAGGAAGTTGAAGATGGCGAAGTTAACACCGTATATTTTTTCGGAGGATGCCCAGGCTCAGGCGCAATTTTATGTAAAGGCGCTCGGCGGGGAAATCTTGAATGTATCGACCTTCGGACAACTCCCCGACGCAAGCGAAGCGCTTAAGGACAAAGTGATGCATCTCGACATGATCGCCGCAGGGCTGCAATTTTTCATGTGCGACTGTCCAGCCGATCCGCCCGTTCACGGGAACGTGATCAATTTGAACCTTGAATTCGGTACGGAAGCCGAAGCCCGCCAGGCATTCGAACGGCTGGCGGAAGGCGGCATCGTGAAGCATCCGCTCAAGCAGGAGTTTTGGGGCTCGCTATTCGGACAAATCGAGGATAAATTCGGTGTTCATTGGATGATCACCTCCGAGGCCAAACCGGCACAGCCGTAATCCTGAGCTGCCGGCTGTATGCCGCTCGGCATTCGATGCGAAGGCACTTAAAGCCGAGCTTCTTCAAGCAAAAAGGACCTCTGCCTCCACTGCAGTTCAGTGGGGCTTGAGGTCCTTTCATCGTTAGATCAGATCGTTCCCGCGTTACGCGAACGCTTGCAGGACAGCTCTTTATTTACCCGTATCACGATTGTTCGGAGACCGATTCCCTTCCGTCGCGCACGCGTCTCATGCTCCGCGGCCTTTTCTTCTTCGCCCTCTGCCGATCCCCCAGACGAGAACGCCCGCTAGAACCACGCCGGCCGAGGCCATGTACATCGTATAGCCGCCGCTTCCCCCGCTCGCTTCCGTCGTCGCCTGGGGCGAACCCGACGCGGCCAGCCCTGCTGCCGGCGCGGTGCTGTTCGCGGATGCGGCGCTCGCCGACGCCTGGACCGCTGCAGTCGATGCAGACGAAGCGGCCGGCGCGGCCGCGGGCGGAGCCTCCAGCCACGACGGCCCGACCTGCCCGCGCGTGAGCGGCGCGCGCTCCGGCTTCGACGCCGACAGCTCATCCGCGCCGACGTCCTTCGCGCCGTCCCGGCTCTGTCCGTCCATATCCTTGTCGACGTAAGGAAACGACCCTTGCGCCTGATCCTTGACGGGACTTGCTGCCGAAGGACGGAACAGTCCGTCGCCGCTCATCGCGACAGCCGGGTCTTGCATCACGATCCCTTCGGGCACTGGGGTGATGCCTAATCCCGCCCCGAACATCACATTGCCCTTATACGTCATGTTCGTCGGTTTGGACAACAGGTTAATTAAAGGAGCCGTTGTGCCGTAAATGACATTGTTCGCGATCGTAATGCTGTCCGGCGGAACGTTATAGCCTTCGGACCCGACGCCGATATGCACGTTATTTTTATTGTTGACCAGCGTATTATGTACAATCTCGGCATACCTCGCCTGCTTGTAGGTATGGAGCACCAGCTCGCCGCGGCTCGGATCCTCGTTATACTTCGGATCTCCGTTCATCAGGATGATTGCGGCGCTGAGCGGCTTATAGCTGCAGCCGATGCCGGATATGTAATTGTTGTACACTTTATGCCCGTAGCCGATAATGCGAATGCCGACCGTATTGCACAGATTGCCGCCCAAAATATAATTTCCGTATACCTCGCTGTTGTCCCCGTGCCGAAGAACGATGCCGCCCTGCGAATTGCGCAGCGTATTATAGCGGATGATGTTTTCCCACGACTTGACCGAGATGATCTCGGCTTCCCCGTTCGCTTCCTCGAACAAATTCGATTCCACTATCGTATTGGAAGCCCCACGGGAATATTCGCTCGTGCCGATGCGGATCGCCTCCGCGCCGTTTTTGCCGAAGACGGGAATTTTCCCGAAGTAATTGTAATCGATTTGATGGTAATCCCGGTCCTTGTCCGTGTCTCCGTACCTCCAGACGACAAGCAGCGCTCCGGCGTGATTTTTCCCCTCGAAATGGGAATGATCGACGCGGTTGTGCGTGCCGAACAGCGAAACCCATTTGTAATCGGTATCCTTGCTCGGCGGGTTGTAGCCGATAATCTGGGTATTCGTCAAGCGCGAATGGTTGGCATGCTTGCCCGACCCGTCCCGGAATTCGACGATGCCGCCGTACGACGTATTCGGCAAGCCGCCGTCCTGAAAGCGCAGCCCGTCCACCACCCAATAATCTTTGCCGATGCGCAGGCGCGACGTTCCCGTGAGAAGCACCTTGCCCCCGGTTTCCGCCCGCAGCGTAATCTCCTTGCCGGGCTCGCCGCTGTTTCCGTTCAATCGGATGAGCGCATCTTTCCATGTCCCGTTCTTCATCACAATCGTATCCCCGGGCAGCGCCGCCTTCACCGCCTTATCAAGCTCATTGGAATCGCTTACAATATATTGCTCCGCATGAACGGGCAAACAGAAAAACAAGAAGCCAATGACGACAAAAGCATACAACACGACTGTTCTGAGCATACGCAGCCCCCTTTTTCCAAACCTCATTGTCTATACAAAATTGTCTATACAAAAAAACTGCAGAAACCTGCAATGCAGGCTCCACAGCCGATTGGAAACTCATTTCCATGCCAGCGTACATCGATTATAGGGGCGGGAAGCATTCTCTGTCAATAAAAGGGCTTGTCGTTAATTCGTCGAATTTAACCATGAACGGCGCCTTTGCGCTGCACGAGCTATGTGAATCGCTGTCTCGAGGTTTACAGTCGCTCACCGCCGCAGTGCCTCAAGGAAAGACGGAATCATTTGCCCGCATCAAAATAGTCGATAAGATCGTACACGCTGTCGTTCAACGTCTTCATTCGATCCAGCAGCGGCTTATAAGGCTCGTACTTGATGGTTACGATGCCTTTATTCGAATCGCGGTTGGACGGGTCCGCCTCCTTATCCTCCGGATCGTTGTCGATATATTTGAACCAATGCCAGCCGACGACCGCCTTCGATTCCAGCAGCGCGAGGGCATATTGCTGATAAAACTTGCCGCGGTCCTCCTGCGTCTTCACGTTCCAGCCTGCCCCGGACTGGTTCGGCAGCCCTGCATCCATCCCTTTCGTATACCACTCCGTGATCATAACCGGCTTGCCCGACCATTGCTCCCAGTTATGCAAGCTGCTTAGGGTTGGCGTCCATACGCCGTAATAATTGATGCTGACGGCGTCCAGATGCTTCCCCGCCGCAGCGAACAAATAGCGGTTGTCTTTCGCCGTATGAATCCGGGAGCCCAGGTACAGATGGTTCGGATCGTACTTTTTGATCGCACGGCTCACGATGGAATAATACGTGTCGGCGACGTAGCCGATGAACTCTTTCCGGTCCTGATCGGTCACGGATTGTTTGCTGAATTGCGCCGCATCCACCTTCTTGCGTGCCGCCGCCCATTCAAGCGCCGCCTTGTATCCGGGGTCATTCGGGTTCAGCTTCAAATATTTGTCAAGCAAGTCGCTAGGAAAAGGTAGCTCGTTATCGGAGAAGTGCCCGAGCAGGTACGGATCGTCCTTCAAGACGGCCAGCTGCTTCGCATACCGGTCGGCAAACTCCGCAAATTGCGGATCAAAGACGAAGATGGCGTCGTTCGGATACCCCGTATGGCCGGGCTGCTGGAACGTCCCGCCGCGCTCCTTGCCGTAGGAACTCATGAAATTCCACATCTGTGTATACACGACGGGAGCGGTCGTCTTCCGAAGCAGCCCGGTATTCGTCCATGCCCCCGTTCCGTTAAACCCGTGATCCCGAAGCAGCTTGACCGTCGCCTCCGCCCACTTATCCTGGATACCGTACGTTTGCAGCAAGGCGCGGGTGATCGCGGGGGAAGCGCCCGGGGCAACGCTGACGACCCCTTTATGAATAAACAAGTGCCCCTCCGGGTCGACCAGCCACCAGCGGCCGTCGATATTCGTCGCGTAAAAGAAGCCTTTGGCCGCAGCCGACCGATCGGTCCGACCGCCGTATTTGTCCTGCTGATTCGCGCTATAGCCGCTCCGTGAAGGCTGGCTCATCGTTCTTGTATCGTAATCCTTCCACTCTTTATCCGGCTTGACCTGCGCGCTTACTTTCTCGCTTCCGAACCGGATTTCCGGCAATACAGCGGTCAACGTTGTCTCCTCCTTGATCGGCATAGGCATGGCTGGAGCCCCAGTCCACCATGTGATGGCGGCACCAGCCGTAACGGCCGCAACGGCTGCAAGTCCGATGGAGCCGAGCCATAGGGTCATGCGATTGAATCTCATATCCGAAATCCCGCCTTCTTTATCCGGACTGGGTTTCCTGTCATCCTTATTTTTTGTTTTTTGCCTTGTCGGCCTCCGCCGCCTTGCGGATTTCCTCGTCCGCCTTGCGAAGCGACGTATTCACATCCTCCGCGCCGGTAACGGCCCTCTCGAACGCTTTGCTGATGTTCATATCCGTATTGATCGGCGATAAGCCCTGGCTTCGTTTGGGAAGCGCATCCGCCGGTTTGTTTACCGTCAGCGCTTTCAGATTTTTGCTGCGGAGCCCTTCTACGTTCTCGCCGAAGACGTTCAGTATATTGATTTTCGACGTGGAGGGCAGCATGCCGTCCTTGGCGTCACCCAGCTGAAATTCCTCGGACAATAAATACGTCAGCAGCTCGAAGGCGGCTTCTTTATTCGCACTCGTCTTCGTAACGAAATAATAATCGTACGGAATGCGTGAACCGACGCCCGGCTTCTCCTTATACACCGGAAGCGAAGCGATATCCCAGTTGATGGCGGATTTGGTTATCGCGCCGTGCGACGTGATCAGGTCCACGTACATGGCTGCTTTGCCTTCGCGAAACTTCTTCGCCTGATCCTTCCATTCGTTGCCGGGAATGTCGAAGAAGCGTTTCAAATTTTGGAATATTTCCGCCCATTGATCGGAGCCCTGCAGCTTATCTTCCTTGGAATCCATCGCCGGAACGGACAGCGCGTTATCCCGCAGCACCCCGTTCGGGAACATCGTGAAGCCGTTGATTTGGTCTCCGTTCTCCATACGAGTCATTTTTTTGGCCAGTTCGTACGTTTGATCCCAAGTCATTCCGTCCTTCGGGTAGGGAACGCCGAACTTATCGAACAGATCCTTATTGTAAAACAATACGGCCGGCTTCAAGTTATTTTTGGGAAGACCGAGCAGTTGACCCTTCTCGTTCGTGTTCTTGATGCCGTCGAGAGCGGTTGGCGAGAACTGGCTGAGATCATAATTATACTTCTTGGCCAGATCGGTCAAATCGAATCCCAGATCGGTGCTGAGAATCAATTCGTTCACCGACGAGAGATTGCCCCACAATATATCGGGAATGGTGCCTGCCGTAATCAGATCCTGAATCGTAGTGCCCTTGCCCCGCTGAATATAAACCGGCGTGACATTCGGAAATTTTTGCCGAATCCGGTTAAACATCGTCTTTTCCACACTCGCCGTATCCGTCTCGTTATAAGCCGATTGAAACACGATCGTCACCGGCTTACTGAGATTCGCATACTTGTCGGCCACTGCGCCTTCCTTGCCGCCGGCAGCTGCTCCGTCCGGTGCCGGCCCGTTTCCTCCGCAAGCCGCCAATGTGACCGATGTCAGCATCCAACAAGCTGTTGCCATAATCATTCTCTTTTTCATAGGAACACCCCTTTAACGTATGCGCTTTCATTGTTTACAATGACGTGCTTCACTGGTAACCTATTCATAATCGATTTCTTATACGGGAGGCCGAACGTGTTGAAAAGCCCGCACCAGGACGATCCGTTTCGCCATCTTCTGGGTAAACTGTCCATTCACCTCATGGCCGCCGGCTACGATCAAGTAGGGCCGGAGTGGAAGCGGGACGATCATGTGATCCAGCATAACCGGATGTTTTATATCCTTGACGGCGAAGGCTACGTGGAAGTGGATGGCACTCGTTATTACCCGAGAGCCGGAAGTCTTGTCATTATGCCCGGCGGAACACGCCAAGCCTATTCCTCGATCAGCGCCAACGGCTTTACGAAGTATTGGTGCTTCTTCAAAGCGAAGATCGGGGATAACGACTTGTTTCGCATGTACAATTTCCCCATTTGCCTGGAAGTCGGCGATAAAGCCAGAGTCGCGCAACTGCTCCATCAAATTCTGTTTCATTTCGAGCACAAACGCCGAACCTCCAACTTAATGATCAAAGCGTCCATGCTCGAGCTGCTCAGTCACTTTATCGATCACGCGCTGGAAGACGTCATGCCTTTGTCCCGGACGGTCAAAACGGAAAAAATCGGGACGATCATCACCTACATCGAGCAGCATCTTTCCGAGCGGATAACGACCCGGCAGCTTGCGCAGCTCGTCCACTATCATCCGAATTATTTTATACGGTATTTCCAATCTGTGCTCGGCACCTCCCCCGTTCAATATATTCATCATCTGCGGATGGAAAAGGCCAAATCGCTGCTGCTCTCGACCCGTCTCCCGGTGGCGGAAATCGCCCGCGAAGTCGGGATGGAGCCGACGAACTTTACGCCGGCGTTCAAGAAGCATACCGGCTTCCTTCCGTCCTCCTTCCGCGATCTGGTCAAGGACTAATGTCCTGACGCTTCCATCATAATGTCCGCAGGCCAGGCGTGAACATCATGAATATTAACAACAAATTCATAAATATTAACTTCAAACCGTCGCGGGCGGGGTTGCTTGGCGAGTGTCTCCTCGGCGCAAGGACGGAACGCGCCCGTGTGTCGGCGAAACGCGTTCTCGGGTTCGGGTTCGAGCGCAAATGCTATGTGGCAAGCTATGCTCCGAGGCTGCGCCCGGACGGGGTGCTCTAAGCCGCTGGGAGGGTGACTCTACCCGGACCGGTAATCCAAGCCTCGCGGCGGGGTAATCTCCAAGGGCCCCGGACCGGTAATCCGAGCCTCCGGGCGGGCTAATCTCCAGGCCCCGGACCGGTAATCCAAGCCTCCGGGCGGGGTAATCTCTATGCCCCGGACCGGTAATCCAAGCCTCCGGGCGGGAACGGACGTATTTAGTAGGGAGAACCGTACAATTAGTAGGCTAAATCAAATGATTCTCAAGTGAAATATAGTAAAATCGCCAAATAACAGGGAAATCGAACTATTCAAAGCGCTACCCCTTTGTACAGTTCGATTTTGCCAACTACAGCGGCGGTTTTGCGATTTTGATGCGAAATTAGTTCGGTTTGCCGAATGATTAATAGGTATTTCCAACTCGACTCGGCCGGAGTGCATGTGCGGGGCAATATCGTCGACTTTATCCCTAGCGGCATGTGCGGAGCAATATCGTCGATTATGTCCCCATCGGGAACGGACGTATTTTTGTAGGGAGAATCGTACAATTAGTAGGCTAAATCGAATAATTCTCAAGTGAAATATAGTAAAATCGCCAAATAACAGGGAAATCGAACTATTCAAAGCGCTACCCCTTTGTACAGTTCGATTTTGCCAACTACAGAGGCGTTTTTGCGATTTTGATGCGAAATTAGTTCGGTTTGCCGAATGATTAATAGGTATTTCCAACTCGACTCGGCCGGAGCGGCATGTGCGGAGCAATATCGTCGACTTTATCCCAAACAGCAGGTGCGGAGCAAAATCATCGATTGTATTCCTAGCGGCATGTATCCATCCGCGTCGCAAAGGTCGGGATCTCCTTCGTCGGATGCTGCCCCCCGTCACGAACTTGCAGCTAGCAACAGAACATGCAAGCTAGCGATTGACTTTATTCAGAAACGACTATCTTTCCTACAAATAAAAAAACATGCAAATACAAACAAAAAACATGCCGTGATCGAAATCAACGGCATGTCGCTGGAACTGCTTTCTATGCGTGCATATTACGATTTGAACCGGTAGATGCCGACAATCGGACGATGGTCCGAAGCGTCGGAGGCGACGACTTCCCGTTCGACGAGCTCTAGCTGATCGTTATAAAAGATATAGTCGATCCGCCTTGCCGGCGTGATCGACGGGAAGGTACCCGCATCGGCGATGCCGGAGAACGAATCGATCAAGCCGCTTCGCTTAAATTGTTCGATTTCCTCGCTGTCAGGATGAGCGTTGAAATCTCCAAGAAGCACAAGCGGAAGTGTACTGCCTTTCATGATATCAAGCACTTCCTCCGCCTGTTTCACTCGTTGCTCCGACGTCAGCCCCATATGGATGTTGTAAAACATAAGATACCGAGCGCCGACGGCGATTTCCGTCTCCAGCATCCCTCTTTGCTCCTTCCCGAAGCTGCTGAGCGCATGATTGCTCGACCGTACGATCGGATGCTTGCTTAACACGGCCGTGCCGTACTGCCTTCTCGGCTCTCCGGCCGCGAGGGGATCGCGGTCCAGATTCGGCGCGAATACGATCTGCATGCCGAGCGTCTCCGCCAGGGCGCGGCCTAAATCCATAAAAGCGCTGCGGTCGGACCAATGTTTGTCCACTTCCTGCAGCCCCGCGATGTCGGGATCGGCGGCGCGGATCGCATCGGCGATACGTTCCAGGTTAAGCTTGTTGAACGTATCTGTGCCGTAATGAATATTGTAGGACATCAATTTCAGCGTAGAACTCATTGCAGCGTATTTCCCTCCATCTGGTCTGTATAAGAACAAGCTTCCTTTGTTCCTGCGGGCCGTCTCTCGCGATGTCCCTCTTATCTTAGCAGACGGTTTTTTCCCTATCAATGACAAAAATGGCGGATTGCAGCAGCGATTGGATCGTAACACAGCGACAAAAAGACCGGGAGTTCGTTAGAAAAGGAACAAACTCCCGGTCTCATCACTTTCCTTATGGAACTATTGCGAGCTTGTCGTCCAGAACAGCACCGGCCTTACGGGCAGGCGCCTTACAACAAGATGGGCGCCCCCAACAGCCTGCGGCAAAAGGATGCACCAAGCCAGCCCGACACGCATCATTAGGCTGAATGAGGCGCTTCCTACCTGCAGCGCATAGGCTGCACGAGGCAGCTCTCTACTTGCAAGCGCATAGGTTGCGCGAGGCAGCTCTCTCCTTACAGCGCACAGGCTGCGCGGGGTGCTCCCCTCCCTGCCGGCACTTCCAAAGCATGCGAATCCCAAGCGCGCGTTACAGCGCTGAGCGGCGGTCGGTCGAACACCGCGATATAGTCTGCACGCAAGGGCTCCCTAACGCCGCTCTAATGACGGCCGATTCCGGCACGTAGACGTCCATTACTTCTTCGGCTTTTCCGCCTCGATATCTTTGGCCAGCAGCTCCGACGCTTCCCGAACGGCGGTGACGATATCCTTGTTGCCGCGTCCGATGTCGCCGACGGCGGCGTTCAGCCGCTTCCAGGCCAAATCGTTATACTCGGTGAGCGGTGCGGGTGCCGCATACGTCTGCGGGAAAATCGCGTTCACGTTTTTCCCTTTGTACTTCGGAAGGTCTTGCGCGAACGTTTTCTTGATGGTGGGATTTTTCAGCGCGGTTTCCACACCCGTCTTCGAGCGGAGCGTCTGGTATTCATCCGATGTCAGCGCTTGCAATACATCCATCGCGTCATCCTTATACTTGCTCGTTTTGCTGATATAAATATACCCCGGGTATGCCTGCGGCCCGCCGGGTCCCAGCTCCTTGAAGTGCGGCATCGCCGCATAGTCCCAGTTCAGATCCTCAGGAAAATTGAGCGCCGCATTCGAGAAGTGCGACCACATCGCCAGCGTCCTGTCCTTCGCGAACATGTTGGACTGCGCGGTGGATGCGAAAAATCCTCCCGGCAGCGGCTTGCCGTCCGGCGGCGGAATGAGCTGATAAAAGCGCTTCAAATTATCCAGGAACGTCATCATCTTCGGGTTATCAAAAGCGGGCTTCAACGTCTTCGGATCGATGAACGGCGCCGAGAATTGATTCGTCTTCAAGAAATGCTCCGGCGACGCCAGGAAGCCGTAATATTGCGTTCCGTTGTCATTGCGCGTCACTTGCTTGGACAAATTGTAAATTTCGTCCCACGTCATGCCGTCCTTCGGATACGGAACACCGAATTTATCGAAGATGTCCTTATTGTACATAATGACAGGCGAGGTGTTGGACAGCGGCAGTCCGTAGATGCCGCCGCCGGCGATCTCCTTCTGCTGCTGGATCGTGAACGGCTCGAATCGGTTCAAGTCAATGTTCTTCTTCTTGATCAGATCCGTCAGGTCGAACTGGAAATCGTTGCGCAGCAAGTTCAGATGGGTGTGGCCGATGGAAAAGATCAAAATATCGAACTGCTGTCCGCCGGAAATAAGACCCTCCATCGACTTGGAGGCCGGCACCGGAACGAACTTCGGCGTAATGTGTGGAAACTTTTGCTTGATGTAGTCGCCGTAATTTTTCATGAAGTCCTCTTCTTTCCAATCGGCATTGCCGGTTTGGTAGAAGACGAGCTCGATCGGCTGTTTTTGGCCCGATTGAGCGGCTTCCTGCGGCTTTCCCGAGCTGCATCCGGTAAGCAAGCTTCCCGACAGCGATGCAGCGACTGCAATCGTTGTTGACATGCGAATCCACGATTTCATACTGAAAGTCCCCCTTTACTATATATCGCTTTCTCTATACAAAGGAAACGTACCGCACGACAGACGGCGACGGAGAGAACCAAGCAGATCCGGCGCGCGTTATCGTCTGCTGCCGAAAGAACGCACGTCCGGACAGCTCTTTAGCGCGCCGATCTCTCCCGGCCTCCGTGCGGAACCGCTCCCCTTGTTCTCAGAGCGAGTGAAATGCCGTTCCCTTGCGATTATCCGACCGGTTCCACATACGGCGCATCATTCACCTCGCGCTGCAGCCGGTACAGCTCCTCCGTCAGACGCTTCACCGTATCCGCATAAGCCGGGTCGGCGTATACGTTGTTCATCTCATACGGGTCGCGCTGCAGATCGAACAGCTCCCATTCCGGCGGCTTCGGGTCGTCGATCGCGTCGGTCGCGCCCAGCGCATCGGCGTAATAGTAGATCAGCTTGTAGTCATGCGTGCGCAGGCCATAGTGGGCGTACACGCCGTGCTCACTCAAATGCATCCAGTAGCGGTAATACATCGAAGTGCGCCAGCCGTCCGGCACTTCGCCCTGCATCAGCGGGCGCAAGCTGCTGCCCTGCATCTCCTCCGGTACGGAGAGACCGGCATAGTCCAGGAACGTCGGAGCGAAATCGACGTTGAGCGCCATCGCCTCCTGCACTGTTCCCGGCTTGATTTCCTTCGGATAGCGGACGATGAACGGCATGCGCAGCGATTCCTCATACATGAACCGCTTGTCGAACCAGCCGTGATCGCCGAGGAAGAAGCCTTGATCCGACGTATAGACGACGATCGTATCGTCAGCTACGCCTTCGGTGTCCAGCGTGTCCAACAGCCGCCCGACATTGTCGTCGATCGAAGCGACGCAGCGCAAGTAATCCTTGATGTAGCGCTGGTACTTCCAGCTTTTCAGCTCCTGATCGGACAGTCCTTCCGGCGGGTCCATCTTCAGATCGCGCGGCTTCAAATCGCGCTCGATCCGCATGATCGCCGCTTCGGCGGCGGCGGCGCGGTTGCTGTAATCGTCGTTGAATGTCGGCGGTTCGGGAATGTCGACGTCTTCGTACAGGTGCGCGTGCTTCTCGTCGGGAATCCACGGGCGGTGGGGCGCTTTATGATGGCACATCAGGAAGAACGGCCGCTCCTTGTCGCGCTTTTGAATCCAATCGATCGAATGATCGGTGATAATGTCGGTCACGTAGCCTTCATACTGCTTCTCTTCGCCCATCTCGATGAACTTCGGGTTGCGGTAGTCGCCTTGACCCGGCAGCACGCTCCAGTAATCGAAGCCGGTCGGATCGCTGACGCCGCCGTGGCCGAGATGCCACTTGCCGATAATCGCCGTCTGATACCCTGCCTGCTGCAGCAGCTTGGACACAGTTTGCCGGGAGCCGTCGAAACGGTCTCCCAGCGTCAATACGCCGTTCAGGTGATTGTATAGGCCGGTCAATATCGTCGCGCGGCTCGGTGCGCAAATCGAATTGGTGCAGAAGCAGTTGTCGTAGCGCATCCCTTCGCCGGCAATCCGGTCGAGATTCGGCGTCTGATTGATCCGGCTGCCGTAGCAGCTCATCGCGTGCGCCGCATGGTCGTCGCTCATAATAAATACGATGTTCGGTCGCTTCATGGTCTGTCGCTCCTTGATCGCTTGCCTGTTACGCAAGCACGTAAATAGGGGATATCCAGGCGCACTGCCCGTTCGCCTGCTTGATTTCCGCATGGTATACGTCGCATTCCGATTCGGCCAGCGTATCCGTCCACGCTTCACTGACTGTATAAGCCTGCTGCGGAATGGCGCGATGCACCACAAGCGCTTCGGAGTTGTAAGGATGCAAATGCACGGTGCGGTTGCCGCCGAGCAGCTCGCCCACGGTCGTCCTGATCTCCGCGCCGTTCGCCTTGACATGCAGCTCGGTGCTCGCGTCGCCCTCTACCTCAAGAATGACCGCCGCCGTATGCGGGTGCAGCGTCGTCGGATTTTTGAACGAGGTGCACGCCCATTCGACCGCCGAGTCCGATTGGCCGACGATCCGGTTGCCGAGCGCGTTCATCGTAGGATCGTCGCGCAGCTCCGGCGTCGGGGCAAGAATGCTTCGGCCGCGGAAGCATGTTTCCACCGAGGCCAGCTTCCCGCCGCGCACTTCGGCGGCTGCGTTCCACTCGAAGCCGTCCTTGTTGTTCCCCCAGCCCAGCTCCACCTTCACCTTGTACTTGCCTGCGTTCCGGGAAGCGCCTTCGCCCGCAAGCCATTCGCCGTTTACGACCTTCCACGGGCGCAAGTTTTTGTACACGACGATTTTGTCGATCTGGTCGCAGGCAGTCACGTTCAGCTCGAACCGGCGCTGGGAGGCGGCCGTTTCGCTGCCCATCGGCAGGCCGTTCATCGTGAACGAGCATGCGATCTTGTCGCCGGTCACCGCATACGTGCGGCGGGCGAGGATCGCTTCCCATATCGATTCGCGCGTCTTGGCGTCGGCCAGCACGGCCAGACGTCCGTCCCCGTATGAGCCCGGATAGCCTGCGTGATGATCGGTGGAGCCGACGAAGCCGAAGCGGTGCTTCCGCGCAAGCGCGCCGTATATGCTGCTGCGGGAATCTCTCGGCCCCATGTCGTGGTAATACGGGAACGGGCTCTGATCCGACATGCCGCTGCCGTGCTTCGAATACACTTCGACGATCGGGCTGATGGCGCTGCTAAAGCTGTCCCAGTTGCCGCCGCGGTAGCCCGGCGTATAGCCGACGTGATGCGGCACAGCGATGACCCGGCGAGGCGCCAGCTTCTCGACGATGGCCGCAGGCGACTCCCCTTCGACCAGCGGAAGATCGTCATCCGGCGACAAAAAGTGATGATCGCCGTACTTGCTCGAATGCGCCTCGTACCCTTGGAACGTGACGAATTCGCCGGGCACGTTGAAGCTCTTCACTGTATCAAGCACGTAGTCCCAATGGCCGCGCAGCTTGGCGAAGCCTTCCTTGTGGAAATCGACCAAATATTCGAGCCCTTCCGTACGGGCCGGGATATCGTACCAGGACGCGTGACCGATGATCGCGCAAAAGTCGAGCTGGCCTTTGGCCGCCTGCAGCGCGTTCTCAAGTCCTCCGAATCCGTAGCTGATGCCGCAATGATTATGCAAATCTCCCCAATATAATGGCATGTTGATCCTCTCCTATTCGTATGGTCGATGGCTGCTTTGCTTTTTATAAAATGATCCTTGAAGCTAAATTAAAAACTAAATTTGAAGCTAAATTTGGCGGAAGCGAATCGTATGCCCGCCCTCCGGCCGCAGCGATGCAGGCTCCAGCACGATCCGGTACAGGCAGTCGCCCCAAGCGTTGCGGAGCTTCTTGTCCTCCAGCGGGATCGTCTCGACCGCGGGCGACAATGCCGCCGCATCGTATTCCATTGCGAGCGCTGTGCTTTCGCTGCACCGCAGCACGATCCGGCCACCGCCGCTATCGACCTGCGGCTGGCAGCAGGTCATGAAGTTCAGCGCGAACGGCCCGCCGGCTCCGTCCGCGAACGCATACCGCTCTTCGAGCTCGACGACCGCTTGCGGCGAGCGGATCAGGCGGCAGGTGCGGGTCCACGAAGCGATTCCCGCTTCCGGCGGGTACGCTCCGGCGATGTCGAGCGTAAGCTCCGTGCGGTCCGGTTCCGATGCATACTGCGCATCCGTCGCACGAAACGCGATGCCGTCCTGCTGCATGCGGCCGCCTATCGCCGGGAGGCTGTGATAGCCGGACTGCATCGTCCAGATCTCATAGCGCTGCGCGCTGAACGTCTTCGCGCTGTATTCCTCTACCCCAACGTCGATCAGCACCGGCAAGCCGTCCGCATACACGACGAAATGGCCGACATCGTTGTGATTATGGCTCTCCTGGTTATGGCCGCCCTTCATGGCGGCATACAGCCCGCGATCCGACGCCTCGGTCTCGCGCGCCGCCATGACCTGGATGCCGTCCATGTACATCTCGCGCCGGAACGTCAGCGGCTTCGCATCTTCTTCGATGCGGCGGTAATCGAACAGCGCGGGCAGAACGCGCAGGAAGGACAGGAACTTCATGTTCTTCCAGCCTTCGCTGCCGAGCATGCGGTGCACGGATGTCCCGAGCGCCATCATATTGTCGTCGCCGATCCGCTCGCCGTAGCGGTATACAATATTGCCCTCGACCGTAATCCGGTGCGGCCCGTCGGCAAAGTTGAGAAAATACCGCTCATGAATATGTACCTTATAAATATAGCGCCCGATATTTTGAATGAGCGGCTCTGCGTATACATCGAACTTCCCGCCGGTAGCCGCGTGCAGCAGCTCCAAGCAGTCGAACAGCGAGCCGCCCGCTTTATTCCAATAGCCCGGTCCTTCGTCGCAGCCGCCGTCGGCCGGATGCATCGACAGAAACCGGTCGAGGCTGTGCAGCGCCTTCATCACGGCCTGCCTTCTGCGCTCGTCATCCGCCTCGGCGAGCAGAAATGCGCTCAAGCAGTTGGAGGTACACCAGGGCGTCCAGTTGTTCAGCCGCTGGTCCCGCTCCCGGAAGCCCATCCACCAGCAATCGTCCCGCTGCAAATACGGGTCCAGAATGCGGCGGCGCAGCTCGCTGCGAATGCGTTCGCAGACAAGCGGGTTCACCCGGTCCAGCACCGGCTGCAGCAAATATGCAAGCCATGCGAACAGGTTGCCGGTCTCGGCGGCAAACAAGTCGATTCCGGGCTGGGAGAGAACGTCCGGCAGTCCGGGATGCCGTTCCTGGAACATCCGGTTATGCGCGGAGATGACCCAGCTCGACTCCTCGCTGATCAGCCAAATTCCGTTAATCAGATCTTTCACGAAACGTCCCTTGTTCTCCACGCACTCGGCCAGGGCCAGAGAGGTGACGGCCCGTCTGCGCAAATGGTACACGCCGTCGTACCGGGTCCGGTTGCCGTTATGCAGAAACTCCATATACATCGATGCGGTGAGCACCGGCCAGTTGTAATCGAGGTATTTCTCCCCTTCCGCCACGACCGACTGCCGCAGCTCCGCAGGCAGCGCTTCCCACTCGCTTCGCCGTTCGGCGTCCGGGTAAGGGCGGTATGCAGCCCGCGGCAGTACCTGATCCGCCAGCCGCTGCCCGGCAAACCATTCGCTCAAATGTCTCATCGTTGTCATTTCCCCTCTTCACTCACTTCGGCCTGCAATGTCAGCCGCACGTCTGCGGTCACGCCGGTCAAATGAAGCACCCCGGCCGCTTCGGTCACGTCGCGCGTTTCGCGCCGGCCCTCCGTCTCCACGCTCCACCGCCCGGCGGCAAGATCGGCGATGACGCATTGGAACGAACCGGCCCCTTGGCTGCCCCCGGCCAAGCCGGAGACGGACACCGTCAACGGACCGCGCAGCCGCTCGCCGCTCTTGCCGAACAGCACGATCCAATCATTGATTCTGGCGCCGACCAAGTCGCCGGTGTCGATCCGCTCCGTAGGGAGCGCCGGCGGGCCGCCGATCTCTTTCACCTGCATCACGTTCAAAAAATAATTTTGCTCAGCCGGCTCGCGCGGGCTTACTTCGATGCGCCAGGCGCCCTGTTCTTTCGTGCTTGGAAAATCGTTGACGAAGTTGGTGCCGAACACCCAATACTCTTGGCCGGGACCGCCAACTGCCACGATGTCCCGATTGCCCCCTTCCGGCAGCAGCGTGTCATTGATCAGTTGACCGCTATAGCCGTCCTCGCTGCGCGAAATAACCGTCCGGCCCGCTTCCTCCGCAATCTGCGGCTCCTCTACGCTGTGCAGCAGCCAATATTTGCGGAAATCGGCTCGGGCGGATACGACGCGGTCGAATACGATCAGCGCCGCCGGATGCGTGTCGTCCTTGAAGTTCAAGAACAGGAACGAGCGCTGGAACTGCTTCATTTTGTCCGAATACGCGGCCGTAATGTCACCTTTCAAGTATGAATAATCCGGTTGAACGGGGTCCGGTCCGAACCCGTGCGCCAGCACCTCGCCCCGCTTGAAGTCTTTGCCGAGCAGCTCCTCAAGGCTGAGCGGAGGCCGTCCCTCGTTCGGCCAGCGCTGACCGCCGTCGTTCACGTTCGGCCAAGTAAGTCCGCCGTCCTTGACATACGGGTAATGTTTTAATTCCTCCGGATCGTACACCAGTACCGTATTGTACGCGATCGACCGCTTGAAGTAATACTTGTTGTGCGGTGAATGGTATTTACCGGAAGAGCCTTTGTAAATGCCGGAATCGATTGCCAAGTAGCCTTTGTAATACAGCTGGAACGCACCGGCGTCCAAATGCTGGTGATTGTTGTACTGGTATTCGCCAATGCGCATCTCGGCGACCACCGTTCCCGAGCTGCGGTCCATCCCCGTATCCCAGCCTGTTCTGGCGATCATGATCCCCATCGGCGAGCCGAAATACCGCGTTTGCGGAAGCTCCTGCACCGGTCTCGGCGCAACGTCGGCGTTGTAGAACAAAAAGGCGTGAAACACATACATGTCCGGAATGGACTGAAATTCGCGAAACTGCTGATCGAGAAAATACGGATTGCCGTAATAGCTCCCCGCCATCAAATAGACGAGCGGGAACAGCCTGATATATTCATGCTCGGCATAGAGCGGATTGTCGCTGTCCCCGTCGCGGAGCAGCTTGCCGTCCGGCCTGCGGGTATAAATCCATTGATAGCCCACCCGCTCCTGCGAGGCGTCGAACGGATTGCCCGCGCCCATCCGGTCCATGATCCATGTGGCGTACAGCTCGGCCTGATACCGGTACGAGCCGTAATTATCCCCCTGGTGATGCCACCCCGAAGGATAGAAGAAGTTGCGCGGAGGCACCATCTCCGCATACAGCCGCCCGGCGGCAAGGTTGTACATCTCCGGGTCTTCGTCATAAATCGCAATGCCGGTGCCGAGCAGATCGCGCATCAGCATCCATTCGCTCGTATGGCCGACGATCGAGCCTTCTTTGTTCGGCGGATAGCCGCATTCCAGCAGCAGCGCCAGCCGTTTGAAATGGCCGATCATGAAGCGGCGCTCCTCGTCGCTGATCAGCTCGCGGCACCAATCGTAGACGACGGCGCCCGCCAGCATCAATCGTCCGATGGACCGGGAAATGTCCTGATAACTCGCATTGAACGATTTCGTAAGGCTGTGCAGCGCCAGCTGCTTCGCACGCTGCCCGGCTTCTTCGTCGCCGTCCAGCACGTACATGAGCGCGCTTGCTTCGATGAGATAGACGTCGCCCGGACTTTCGCTGGAATAGGCGTCGTTGATGTCGATCCGGCTGAATTCGGTCAGCCGCTCCCATACTTGCTTCATTTCCGGCTTCGTTCTTTTTTCCCTTAACGCGGGAATGTCTTGACTTCGGATCAGCAGGCGCGGATGCTCCTGCGGGGGAATATGCGGCGGCTGCGGATACATGGCGCCAGTCCTCCTTTTTTCGGGTAGGTCGATGAGCTTGGAATCGGGTTGGAACGGACAGCCTGACGATCGTTTGGGATCCGCGATGCATTCGGCGCCCTGCTCGGGCTACTTCGACTTCTTCACTTCAAGCATCGCTTTCTCCGCTTTATCCTGCACTTCGCGAAGCACGGTATTGACATCCTTGTTGTTCTGCGCCATATCCTTCGCACCTTCGCGAATCAACTGCTTGAACGGCAGGTCGTAATCGGTCGGCTTCACGATCGGCGCGGGCTTCGTCTTGAACACGGCCTGCACGTTTTTGCCCTGGAAGCTCTTCAGCTCGGACGCGTACGTTTTCTTGACGCTGTCGTTGTTCAAGGAAGTCATGCGGCCCGTCTTATTCATCGCGATCTGCGCTTCGTCGGATACGAGCGCCTCGATTACCCGAAACGCTTCTTCCGGATGCTTGCTCTTCGGCGACAGCATCATCAGATGCAGATCCACCGGCTTGCCGACGCCGGGGCGGTCCTCGAAGGCCGGATACGTCACCATATCCCAGTTGACCGGGTTGCCTTGATTCGCCGTGTCCTCGAACGTGCCGACGACGCCGTCGCCCCATACCGGGTACATCGCGAGAATGCGGTCTTTGAAAAAGCCGTTCGTCGTATACATGAACTTGTTCTTCTCCCCGATAAATCCGGGAATGTCATAGATCGCTTTCAGCTTGGAAAAGGCCGTCTTGTAGCCCTGCGTATTCATAAGCGGCTTTTCCTCCTTCTCGTCTACATACGGAAGCGAATATTGCCTCGTCACATTTTCCGGGTAATCCGGGTCGACGCCGATGTATTGCACGCCGTCTTCTTTGCGCGTCAGCTTCTTCGCCAGCTCGATCGTCTGATCCCAGGTCATCCCGTCGGTCGGAAACGGAACGCCGAATTTGTTGAAAATGTCTTTGTTGTACACCATCATGCCGTAGTTCATCGAGAAAGGAACCGCGTACACTTCGCCTTTGTCCCCGAATTGCTTGATCGCCGCCATACCGGCGGGATCGAACTTGTCGAAGCTGAGGTTATGCTTCTTCGCCAGCGCGCTGAGATCCATGCCGAGGCCAAGGTTGTTGAACATGCCGATGTACACGTTGCTCGTCAAGATAAGATCGGGCAGCTCTCCGGAGGCGATCACCTGCTCCGGCGTATTCTTATCGCCGTTGCGCGATACGAGCTGCATCGAGATGTTCGGATATTTCTTCTGAATCGGTTCGACAAAAAACTTCTGGAATTCGGAATCCTGAATGCCGGAGCTGTAGCTGTACACGATCAGCTTCACCGGCTCGCTGCCCGCAGCCGGCCCGGTTTCTTCGCTCTTGCCGCCCTTCGAGCAGCCGGCCAAAGCAACCGCCAGACAGAGCAAGCACGTTCGCGCTGCGCTTGATTTCCACATCGTCATCCCTCTCCCTTCCGCCCCGCGGGACGGCGGCAGACGCCTGCTTCGGCGTCCGCGCAGCCCGCGGGGCCCTGCCCTTCCCGTCCTATCCTTCCCGTCCCTATCCTTCACAACCGGCTCGCATGTCACTTCCAGTCAGACAGCGGCACGTAACCTTGCCCTGCGGCAGGTACTGCTTCGCCGCCCGCCAGCGGCACGAGCTCGACGGCCATGCGCACGTCCGTTACGCCTTCCAGCTTGACAGCCAGCTTGCGGATGCCGTTATTGGCCGTCTGCCCCGCCGGATTCGGCGACTCCGGCAGCGGTCTCGCCTCCATTACCTGGAAGGAAGGCTTGAGCGGAGAATCGCTCGGCAGCGTCAGCGTCACCCACAGCCGCTTGCCGTTTTGCGTGAGCAGCGCCGACCTGCCGTCCTCCGCCACCTGCACGGCCGCTTTCGTGTGCATGAACCACCAGACCGTCGAGGGCTGCTTCGCCTTCAGCTCATCCTGGACAATCAACCGCTTGCGGTCTGCAAGCAGAATGCCTCGTTTCGCCGTTTCCGCGTTCCGGGCATAGGCGGGCTTCATATCGGCAATCGCAAATGCCTTCTGCGGCGTCGAAACGTAGTTCACGATTTTGCTCATGGATGCCTGATCCTGCTGAAATTGCGCGTCAGGGTTGATCACAAGCGTGTTATGCCCTTCCGGCTTCAGCCGGTAGTACGTGTAACGCTCCTTATCGTAGTTGGAGTAGCCCTTCAGATTGTAATCGTCCTTGCCGACGTCGATCGCCCATTGCTCGCCGCCCGCGTGGAATACGAAGGAGCCGATGTCCGAATGCGAATGGCTCGCGACGGCGGTCCCCGCCTTGAAGCCGGCGAATACACCGGTCGGGTCGTACCACTTGCTGCGCATCATCACAAGCTCCGCATCGCGATAGTACACGTCCGTCGGCAGCGACGTGTCCGATTGGCGGAACTTCGGATCGTACCAGAGCAGGTCGTAGACGCCGCCCGCCTGCTTCGCGTCATCCATCATCGCCAGCCGATGACCGGCCAGCTTCGGA
Source organism: Paenibacillus solanacearum (assembly GCF_910593845.1). Classification (GTDB taxonomy): domain Bacteria; phylum Bacillota; class Bacilli; order Paenibacillales; family NBRC-103111; genus Paenibacillus_G; species Paenibacillus_G solanacearum. Next base: position 96,825 of record NZ_CAJVAS010000014.1, read on the forward strand.
TCGTTAATCGCCTTGGCGAGCCAGAACAGCTCGGGCATCTTCATCTTGCCGCTGTCGTTGTCGGCAAAGTTGTACGTCCCTTGCGGTCCGGTCACATATACCGGGAAGTAAGCCGTCTTCGCCAGCGTCGGCGTCTGGGCGTGGCCGTACGTCGTGCCTACCGCCGTCTGCAGCGCCGCCATGTAGCTGACGGTGTATTCCATCATGTAGCGCCAGTAGCCCGGCCCTTCGCTCCAGCCGCCATCCGGCCCCCAATGGCTCAGAATGATGGTCTGCACGGATTTCATCGAGCGGATGATGATGTCGCCCGCAAGCGCCCGCACTTCATCCTCGTCCCCGATCGCCAGCGCGCCGACGATAATACCGCCGTTGCAGACGGCGCTCCAGTTGTTGACCGGATCGGTGCGGACGCTCCACCATACTTTGTTGTTGTGGGCATCGACCGCCTTCTGCAGCCCCTTCTCCACCATCGCCTTGCGCACCGCAGCTTTTTGCTCCGGCGTCAGCACGTCGTACAGCCAGTCGTAGCCGATGCCCATACCCGCGGTAATTTCCGCGGTATTGAGAAATTCCTTCTTGTCATTCCAGTCGGGGAACGACGCCATCGCGAGCATTTCCTGAACCGCCCGCTTCGCATACTTCTCCTCCCCGCTCAGCCGGTACATCATCGCGTTCTGCTCGATGATCGGCCGGGCGTCTCTGGCGGACAGCATGCGCCGGCCGTCAGGCGTCTCGTAAGCGCCGACCGGCTTCGTCAGCGTCTTGTCCGCCGTCTTGCGCAGATCGGCGTACCATTTCCGCAGCAGCGGGTCGCTCTTGACGTCTTCCTTCAGCTTCGCGAACGTATCCGCCGTAGCGAACAGCCGCGGATGCTGCCGGTTCGGGTTGTTCTTCTGGAGATCGGCGATGATGCTATCCGCCGTAGGAGCCGGCCCGTTGTACGGCGCGAACGCCGGCGGCGGCAGCGGCGTCTGAACCGCCGTCTGCTGGCCCTCCGTCCCCGGCTGCGTCCGGGCAGCGGGTTCGCCGCTGCCGGTGCACGCCGGCAGCACGGCGATGCAGAGCAGCAGCAGCCAGACCAACACCGAATTTGCTTGCTTATGTAACCGCATAGGTTCTCCCCCTGTGAACGGTGCGTTCTACCAGAACATGTCCCGCTGGCCGCGCAGCTTGGCGAGCGCTTCCACAAAGAAGTAGTCGCCGTAAATCAAGCCGACATCGATATTTTTGCCGGCCGGGTAATGGCCGGTACCGTGAAGCAGAATCGCTTCATCCTGCTGATCCCATACCGCGTAATGATCGGCGAGCGATTTCAAGATCCGCTTCGCCGCCGAAGCGTACAGCCGGCTCTGCTCCGCCGGCACCGATTCTGCCAGCAGCAGCAGGCCGCTTGCGGCAATCGCCGCCGCCGAGGAATCCCGCGGTGCGCCTTCCAGCGTCGGCAGCCGGAAGTCCCAGTAAGGGACAAGGTCTTCCGGCAGGTTCGCCAGGAAGAAATGCGCCGACCGCTTGCTGCCCTGCAAATAGGCGTCGTCCTTCGTATAGTGATAGCACAGCGCCAGGCCGTACAGCGCCCAGGCCGTCCCTCTCGCCCAAGCGGATTCCGGGGCGTAGCCCTGCCCGCCGAGCGTGCCGACGCGCTGGCCGGTCTCCGGGTCAAACGCCGCGATATGGCAGCAGGAGCCGTCCTCGCGGAAAAATTCGCGCAGCACCGTATTGGCATGCTCGGCCGCGATATGCTTGAACCGCGGGTCGCCGATCTCGGCGGATGCCCAGAACAGGAGGCTGAGGTTCATCATGCAGTCGATAATCGCCCAGCCGGCGTTGCCGCCGTCCGCTTTCCAGTTGTTGTTGTTCCACGCCCGGATGTAGCCGCCCTTGAGATTGAACCGGCTGGCAAGCCAAGCGGCCACCTTCAAGGCGCGCAGCTTCGACTCGGCGCTGCCGGTCAGTTTGTAGTTCGCCACCGAGGAGAGCGACCACATGAATCCGACATCGTGATGAAGCCGCGTATACTCGTCGATGCATACGTCCATTTGGGCTTCGCACGCTTCGGCCAGCTGCCGGAACGCCTCGTTCTTCGTGTCGCGGTAAGCAAGCCACAGCAGTCCTGGCCAAAATCCCGAAGTCCACGCCTGCGGCTCCGTTCCGTCGTATTTCCCATCCTTCGATACATGAGGGAATCCGCTCCCGATCGCCTGGCTCATCAGCCCGATCTTCGCCACCGCTTTCTCCCATGCTTCGTCAATCCATGCTTCGTATGCTGCTGCCTTCATTCGTCTTCTCCTCCGGTTCGTATGATGCCAAGCTTTCTTATTTGTCCTGAAACGGTCCATAGTCGTTCAAAAATTGCCGGTATCCATTCGCCGGCAAGGTCAGCAAATCATTCGTTGCCTGCATATGCTCCCTTAGACTCGCGAGCATGCGCTCGATCCGGCTGCCGTGTTCTTCCTCGCGAAAAGCAAGATTGTTCATTTCCTGCGGGTCTTCCGCGAGATCGTACAGCTCGATGAACATTTCATCCTTGAATATATCGACGATCAGCTTGTCGCTTCCTTCGATGACGCATCGCTGGAAGTTGCTTCGCGCGCCGTTGCCGTCGAATTGGATGAAGACCTGTTCGCGCTCCGGCGCAGCCTTCTCCCCGCGAATGAGCGGCATCAGCGATTCGCCGGACACGCCCTCCGGCATAGTCAGTCCGAGCGATTCGCATAGCGTCGGGAGCACGTCGACGCTGCTGACCGGCGCCGAGACGCTTCGAACCGCCGGCTCGAAGCCGGACGGGAATTTCATCATCAGCGGCGTCTTTACCGATTCCTCGTACATGCACATCTTCTGCCACAGCTTGTGGGAGCCGAGCATCTCGCCGTGGTCGCTGCAGAACATGATGAGCGTATCGTCGTAGAGCCCTTCGCTCTTCAGCTCTGCAATCAGCTTCCCGACGCAATGATCAAGCAGCGCGACCAGGCCCATGTAGACGTTCCAGATTCGCTGCCATTCTTCCCGCGTATACGACGAGCCGAGCATCCCGGTCAAGTTGTACAGCTGCAGCGGCGACTGGTTGACGCCCCATACGCCGACATTGTCCGGAAGCTTCGCGTCGCCGATCAGCGAGAACCACGGCTCCGGGATATGGAGCGGCGGATGCGGCGCCAGAAACATCGCGTTCAGCGCGAACGGCTTGCTGCGGTCCCGCTGACGGATCGCCTCGAGTGAATCGTTCAATATAAAGCCATCGTAAAAGTAGTCCAGCGCCTCGTCGAACCGGGCCACCGTCGGGATCGAATATTTGCGCTTCCTCGTAATTTTGCCGTAGGCCAGCTCAGGGACGAGTCCCTGGAAGGCGGGGCCGCCCGGCTTCTTCTTGCCGCTCTCCTTCATGAACGCCTCGTACCGCTGCTCCAGCTGCAGCCAGTGGGTACGACTGTCCTCGCTGTGCTCCAATTTCGGCTCGGTGAACAAATGCTGCTTGCCGGTATGCCAGCTGTCCCATTCATGTTCCAGCAGCTCATATAAATTTGTGTGCTCGGGGCAAACCATCCCGTGCTGCTTCTCCTGCTCCGTCCACGGATTGATCAGCGAGCCGGTCACGTTCGGATATTTCCCGGTAAAAAACGACCCGCGGGCCGGAACGCACAGCGGCGACGCGCAGTAAGCGCGTTCAAAAACGACGCTCTCCGCCTTTAATGCATTGATATGGGGCGTGTGCTCGCCAAGCGCGTCCCATCTTAGCTGGTCGGCCATAATGACGACCAGATTGCTTTTACCGCTGCTCATCGCTTTGCCCCTCCCCGGAATCGATCGTTTGACTCGTCTGTCCCGCGCCGCCATACGTTAACGTAAACGCGCCGGATACCGCCTGCGAGCGCCAATGAAGCAGCCCGCCTTCTTCCGTGACTTCGACGGTCGCCACATGCCGGCCGCTTGCTCCCGCTTCGCCGCCGACGTTACCGGCCGCCTGCTCCTTGAGCGCGTTCGCTTCGTCGGAACCGCCTGCTCCCGATCCGGACGCTTCGCTACGGGCAGCGGTTTCATTCCACGCCACCGTCCAGACGCCTGCCGCAAGATCGGCGACGAGATAGTTCCATTCGGGCCCGCCTGCCGCAGGAGGCGCGGACATCGCGGGAACGACCGCTTGCTCTTGCAGCCGCTCGCCGCTTCCGGCGAACAGCGCGATCCAGTCGCGAATGCGGACGCCCGTCAACGTTCCCGTCTCCACCTTCTGCACCGGCAGCGCCGCCGGACCGTCAATATCTTTCACCTGCATCACGTTCAGGAACAAATCCAGCTCCGCCGGCTCGCGCGGGCTCACTTCGATGCGCCATTCGCCTTGTTCCTTCGTGCCGGGGAAATCATTCACATAGTTCGTGCCGAACACCCAGTATTCCTGACCCGGTCCGCCAATCTTCGCAATCTGCTGGTTGCCCGGCTCCGGCAGCAGCGTATCGTTGACGAGCTGTCCGTTGTAGCCATCCTCGCTGCGGGAGACGGTCGTCCGGCTGCCCTCGACATGCGGCTCCTCAATGCTGTGAAGCAGCCAATGCTTGCTGAACGCCGCCTTCGCGGACACGACGCGGTCGAATACGATCAGCACCGCCGGATGCGCCGTCTCCTTGAAGTTCAGGAACAGGAACGAGCGCTGGAACTGCTTCATTTTATCGGAATAGGCTGCGGTCAAATCGCCCTTCAAGTACGAGTAATCCGGCTGAAGCGGATCGGGGCCATACGCATGAGCGAGCACGTCCCCGCGCTTGAAATCTTTGTTCAGCAAATCGTCCAGCGTCAGCGGGGGACGTCCTTCGTTCGGCCAGCGCTGTCCGCCGTCGTTCACGTTCGGCCAGACAAGACCCCCGTCCTTGACGTAAGGATATTTCTCCAGTTCGCCCGGATCGTACACCAGCATTGAATTGTGAGCGATCGTCCGCTTGAAATAATATTTGTTATGCGGCGAATGGTATTTGCCCGACGAGCCTTTGTACGAGCCCGAATCGATCGCGAGGTTCCCCTTGTAGTACAGCTGGAACGCCCCGGCATCCAGATGCTGGTGATTGTTGTACTGGTACATGCCCACTTTCATCTCCGCGACGACAGTGCCGGAGCCGATGCCGTCCTCCCATCCCGTACGCGCCACCATGACGCCCGTCGGAGCGCCGAAGTAGCGGGTAAGCGGCAGCTCGTCAAGCGGTCTGGCTTCGACATCCGGGTCCGCGAACAGAAAGGCGAAGAGCACGTCTTTATCCTGAAACCGGCCCTCATCCTTTTGCATCTGATATATATAGTAGGGATCTTTGAAATAGCCGCCGAGCATCAAGTATATGAAATGCAGCCGCGTATACTTTGTCTGCTTCGGCATGACCGGCGTCGAATCTCCGTCGCGGAGCAGCTTGCCGTCCGGGCGGCGCGTATAGATCCATTGGTAGCCGACCTCGCGCTGCGATTCGTCGTATACGTTGCCGAAGCCCATACGGTCGTACATCCACGTCGGGAACATTTCCCCCTGAAACCGTACGCCGCCGTAGCCGTCCCCTTGATGATGCCAGCCGGACGGATAGAAGAAGTTGCGCGCCGGAACCATCTGGTCGAAGAAACGCCCCGCCGCCAAATCGTACATCTCCGGGTCTTCGTCATAAATGGCGATGCCCGTGCCGAGCATGTCGCGCTGAATCATCCATTCGCAGCTGTGGCCGACAAAGGCGCCTTCCTTGACAGGCGGGTATCCGCACTCGAGCAGCCCGGCCAGCCGCTTGAAATGACGGATGAAGAACGCTCTCTCCTCGTCCGTTACCAGCTCGTAGCACCAGTCGTATACGATCGCGCCGGCCAGCATGAGACGCCCGATCTCCCGGGAGATGTCCTGATAATTCGGGTTAAAATCTTTGGTGACGCTCGACAGCGCCATTGCCTTGGCCTTCAATCCAGCCTCCCGGTCGTCATTCAGCAAATACAGCAGCGCGCAGGCTTCAATCACATATACGTCTCCCGGGCAGTGCTCGGCATTCGCTTCTTCGATCCCGTAACGACTGTATGCCTCCAGACGTTCCCATGCCTGCTTCACTTCGGGTCTCGTCCGCTTGGCCCGCAGCTCGGGCAAATGCGTTTGGCGCAAAAACAGCCGCGGATGTTCCGGCGGCGGTGTAATCGGCGGTTTGGGAAACATGCTTCCGTCCTCCATTCGTACCTTCATTTTATGGCTTGCTTGCCGTTGCCGGCCTGAACTTCCTATGCTTATGTAATGATGTATAAAACGGCTCCGGCCGCTTCTGTCGCGCTTCTGCGCTTCAATGACGGCATGCTGACCGGCCTGCCTCTCCTTCATCATACGCCACCCCTAAAACTTATGTCAATAACTAAACTAATATAGCTTTAAAAAACTTATTTCCCCCTCAAATCGATCGATAACGATGTTAGTTTTGTTAGATTTAAACATTATTCTTGGCTGTATCGTTGCTATCTTTGTAATTTTTTGATATGTTTAAGTAGATGCTTTATGAAAGTCCGAAATGAACTGCGAGGGAAAACTATGGAGAACATCCGCAAAGTCTGGGATCAGAAAGGCAGCAAAACCGCCATCCTCCAGATGCTGAGGGTTCACGGTCCGTTGTCCCGCATCGAACTGACTCAGTTGACGGATTTGAGCCGGGCGACCATCTCGGTTACGATCAACGAGCTTATCGAGCTTGGACTTGTGCGGGAAACCGAGCTTCGGCAATCGACCGGCGGCCGGCCGGCAACGAACCTGGAGCTCGTCCCGAACTCTCATATTATTTTGGGCGCCGACCTGAATCATCAAAGCTGGATTCTCGGCGCGTTCGATCTGCTCGGCAATACGGTGGAGACGAAGCGGCTGGCCTTCAGCCCGCTTACGCCGGAGGCGGCCGTTCAAGCACTGGCTGGCGAAATCCCGAATTTTATAGAAAAATTGGACAAAAGCCCGATCCCTTTACTCGGGATCGGCATTCCGGGCATTGTCGATACGCATAACGGCCGCCTGCTCAGCTCGGCGGTACTCGGCTGGCAGCAGGTCGAGCTCGGCGCGATGCTCGAGCAGGCGCTCGGCTGGCCGACGGCGGTGCTGAATCGCAGCCGTGCCCGCGGCCTGTCGGAATGCCGGTACGGCGCCGGCAAAGATTACCGCCACATGATCTACATCGGCGTCGACTCCGGCATCGGCGCGGGAATCTACGTCAACCGCGAGCTTATTCACGGAGCGCTCGGCGGCGCCGGAGAAATCGGACACACAACCGTGGCGATCGACGGTCCGCTATGCCCTTGCGGCAACAGCGGATGCCTGCAGATGCTGTCGGCCGCTCCCGCCATGGAGCTGGAAGCGCGCCGGCTGCTGCGCATGGGCGCGATCTCGTCGCTCCATCTGCAACCCGGCTTCGATCTGCAGATGCTTAAGGCCGACGACATTTGCCGCGCGGCCGAGCAGGGCGACGAGCTCGCCGGTCAAGTCGTATCCGGCGCAGCTACTTACCTCGGCATCACAATGGCGAATTTGATCAACCTGCTCAACCCGGAAGCGATCATCCTCGGCGGCACCATCCCGAAGGATTGTCCGCTGTACGTGCAAACCGCCGTGAAAGTGATGCGCCAGCGCGCGATGGGGCAGCTGTCCGCCTCCACCGTCGTACAGATCGGCCAGTTCAAGGAAATCGGCGGCGCGCTCGGCGCAGCCAACATGGCGCTGGACCGGCATATGTCGTTCACGCATTTCTCCGCGCAGGCCAGCATTGCCAAGTAGCCGGCTTGCAGCGCAAGCGATCTTAGACTCGTTCGTTCCAAAGAGCGATACCGGGACCGACAAAGAACCTCATCCTTCCATTGGAGCTTCCATGGAAGATGGGGTTCTTTTTGCGTATCCACCGAATCGAAGAACAGTCAGCGCACCCATAATCAGGAAAAAAACGCATTCCCTTTGCGCTTGATTCGAGCTACAATGGGCTTGGAAACACGCTTGCCAATTCGGAGAAAGGGTGAATCGATTCATGTTTCATGAACGATATCCGGAACAACTATTGGAGAACGTGCTGCTGCCTGCCGATCATTACCGTCCTTTTGCCGCCGCTTCGGACCGCGCCTGGTGGGGCCAGCTGGCCGAGCCGCTTCGGCGCCTGTTTGTTGAACGGGGGGAAGCAAGACTGGGCTTCGCCTGGCCGGCGCTGCCTGCGGCGAGGTACATGGATTTCGTGAAGAACGGCAACCGTTCGCGCTACGAGGAACTGTATTTCGAGCGAAGGACCGCGCTTGCCGAGCTGGTGGTTGCCGAATGCGCCGAAGGGGCAGGCCGGTTTGTCGAGCAAATCGTAAACGGGCTGTGGGCGCTGTGCGAGGAGTCATACTGGGTTCTTCCCGCTCATATGTCGCTTTCCAAAGCAAGCGCCGGCTATGCTCTGCCAGATGTGGACGATCAGGTGATCGATCTGTTCTCGGCCGAAACGGCAGCCCTCGTCGCCTGCGCCGACTATGCGCTGAGAGAGCAGCTGGACGCCGAATGTCCGATGATCCGCAGACGACTCCGGCGCGAGATGGAGCGACGTATGTTCACCCCGTTCATGGAACGAACCGATTTCTGGTGGATGGGCTTCGGCTCGCGCGGAGTCAACAACTGGAATCCGTGGATTTTATCCAACGTCATCGGCTCCTTCCTGCTCCTCGAGGAGCAGCTCGCGCGAAGGGCGCAGGCAATCGCCAAATCGCTTCGCAGCCTGGAAGCGTTTACCGACATGTACGGGAAGGACGGCGGCTGCGACGAAGGGCCGGGCTATTGGGGGCGCGCCGGCGGATCGATGTTCGATTGCCTGGAGCTGCTCTACACCGCGTCGGACGGGCGCATCTCATTCTACGATGAGCCGCTGGTCAAGGAAATCGGCCGCTATATTAGCCGGGTGCATATTAGCGGCGAGTATTTCGTCAACTTTGCCGACGGCGACGCCAGGCTGCGCATTAGCGACGATCTCGTCTACCGTTTCGGCCAGCGCATCGGCGACGAAGCGATGTGCGCGCTCGGAGCGTACGCCTTCCGGCAGCATGGCGGAACGAAGCCCAACTATATGTCGCTGCTGCGGCTGCTGCCCGGCCTTGACGTCTACGACGAGCTGATGCGGCATGACGGCATTCCGCATTACATGCGGGACGTATGGCTGGAAGACATTCAGCTGTTCGCGGCAAGAGAACGCGGCGGCTCCGATCAAGGGCTGTATCTCGCGGCCAAAGGCGGACACAACGCCGAGAGCCATAACCATAACGACGTCGGGCATTTCATCGTGTACGCTGGCGGCAAGCCGATGATCATCGACATCGGGGTGGAAACGTACACATCCCGGACGTTCAGCTCGCGCCGCTACGAAATTTGGACAATGCAATCGGCCTATCACGCACTTCCGACCGTGCGCGGCGTGCAGCAGGCAGCCGGAAAACAATACCGTGCTAGCGCAGTAAACTGCGCCGCCGATGACGAGCGCGCCGAACTATCGATGAATATCGCGGCTGCCTACCCCCCGGAGGCCGGCATCGGGCATTGGCACCGCACCTGCCGTTTGAACCGCGGCGTCACGGCGGCCGCTTCGATCGAAATCGTCGACCGCTTCGCCCTGAACGAACCGACCGCCGAGCTGACGCTCAGCCTGATGACGCTGCGCGAGCCGCTTATTCGCGAAGACGAAGGGCATTTCCTGCTCGACGACGGGAGCGGTGTCCGGCTGCGCGTTGTATTCGACGCTGCCAAGCTAACGGCTGCGAGCGAACGGATCGCCGTCGAAGACCGGCGCCTTCGCAGCATTTGGGGCGAGCAGGTGTACCGCGTGCTGCTTCGCCCCCGAGCGGCAGTCCGGGAAGACGAATGGAAGCTTACGATAGCTCAGTTCTAGCCTCAACGCAAACAAGGGCTCCCGATACGGAGCCCTTGTTTGCGTGTGCGGCCGTGTGGGCACGGCCTTGTCCGCATCAGCGCGGTATCGGTTACGACGGATTACTTCGGAAGCAAGGCGACATGATCCATGTGCAGCAGCAGGTTGGAGCCTACCGCTTTGAAACGGATCGACAGCGTATGCGACCTGCCCGGCTCCAGCGCTCTCCGGCTGATCGTGACAACAAATTTACGCCATTGTCCGTAAGGCGCGGCGCTTGCTTTGTACGTCAGCGGAAGCAAGCTTGACCCGATCAGCGAAATTCTGATCGTTCCGTTCATCGGCGATGCCGCCCGCTTCAGCCAGAAAGTCAGCTTGTAATCGGTGTCGTGCAGCGGCAGCGTCACTTGAGACAGCACAGCCTGCTCCCCCCTGGACAGCGCAATGACCGCATAACGGCTTCCGAATAAAGGATAGTCATTTTCAAAATAAATGTCGTTACTCGACACCGACCAATAATCCGCTTGAATCGGCGTGGCCTTTTCAAAGCCGCCGTTCTGCAAGCTTCCCCATGCCGTGCGCTTGACTCTTGCGCGGCCGAGCGGCCATTTTCTCCGGATAATGGTCCGGCGCTTGCTCCTGCCCCTCCGATACAGGATCGTTCCGTGCCTTCGGTGACTCCCCATCCGTATCCCCTCCTCCGTTCGGATCAACCCAACATACGAGCTTGTCGTATTGTATGCCGTTCCGGATAAATCCGTAACCGAAACCGCCGGCATGAATAGGCTAATGTAACGAACGATACGCAGGAAGGTGGAATTACGCATGCCTTTTCAATTTCCGGTCGCCATTCATACCGGCGCCATCACGACTCCTCCCGGTACGGCGATTTACTATCCGCAGGTTGCCGGACTCGCCCATCCGGGCGTACAGCAGTCCATCAATCGCACCATATGGAACGCGGTACATGAGCTGCAGCAAGCGCAGCTAAAAGTTCAGACCGGCACTCATATGCAGATGACAGGCCATTACGAAATCAAGACGAACGAACGGGGCATTCTGAGTCTGCTGCTCAGCAACTACGCTTATTCCCAGATGATGGCCCATGGCTTCACGATTATTAAATCGCTCACATTTGACGTAAATACCGGCAAGCTGTACAATCTATCCGACCTGTTCAAACCGGGTTCCGATTATGTGAAGGTCCTTTCCGAACAAATCCGGACCCAAATCAAGCAAAGGGAAATTCCGCTGCTGAACGGCTTTACGTCGATCAAACCGGATCAAGATTACTATTTGGCCGATAAATCGATTGTCGTCTATTTCCAGCTGTACGAGATCACTCCGTACTATGTCGGCTTCCCGATGTTCTCGATATCGATCTATCCGCTGCTGCCGATCGCCGCGCCCGGCGGGCCGCTGGATGTACTTGCCGCCGATATCGTCTGATTTGCGAACAGAGCAGGTCGCCATACCCGCTTACAGGAGGAAACCATGAGTATACGACCTGCACGGCCAGCGGATGCTCCCGCCGTCGCTCGCCTATTGTTAGACGCGATTCAAGATATCGGTTATCAGCTTACGGGCGCCGACACCGAACAAGAAGTGTTGGAGGCTCTGGCGCATTGGTTCGAGCGCGAAGGCAACCGGTTCAGCTATACGAATGTCCTGGTGAAAGAAGCGGAGGGCGAGCCGGCCGGCATCATCTTGTGCTATCACGGCTCGCACGCCGCAGCGATCGACCGGTCGATTATCGAACGGCTGCGCCTCCTCCACGGCGATCCGTCAATCACGATCGACAAGGAAGCCGACGAGGACGAATATTATATCGACGCACTTTCCGTAGCATCCCGCTGGGGCGGCCGCGGTTTTGGCACGGAGCTGATCCGCGCAGCCGAAGCCCACGGACAACAGCTCGGCTACGGCAAGATCGCCTTGAATGTCGAGGCGTACAACGAGCGGGCCCGCGCTTTATACAGCAAGCTCGGCTATACCGCGGATAAGGAAACGGTCATCAACAAGAAAACATACTTCCACATGACGAAGCCTATTGAATCGACCTCTTGAAACGGGACATTGCGCTTCGCGTTCCCTTTCGCTATAATGGGTTTACTTTACTTTCCGAAGGAGACGAACGATATGGCAAAGCGTATGTTCGTACAACTTCATCATCACAAGCGGCGTTAGCACACCTGTTCAATAAGACAGGGCGGGCTAACGCTAATCGCGTTGGCCTCCCTGCGGCATACAAAACGCGCAGGACCCCGAGGTCCGGCGCGTTTTTTTGTTATTTTAAATAAACAGGCGGAAGGAATGAGACGCATGCAAAACGTGAAAGGAACATTCGACTACTGGGGAACCGAGCAGGCGGTTCGAAAAAAAGTGCAGGACACGCTGGCGCGCTTGTTTGTGCTGTACGATTACGGCGCGATGGAGACGCCGGTTCTGAATGAACAATCGCTGCTGGCTTCCAAATATGCAGGCGGAGATGAAATATTGAAGGAGATGTATCAGCTGCGGGACCAAGGAAACCGAAGCCTTGCGCTGCGGTACGACCTGACGATTCCGTTCGCCAAAGTAACGGCGATGTACCCCGGTCTGGAGCTGCCGTTCAAACGGTATGAAATCGGGAAAGTATTCCGCGACGGTCCGGTGAAGCGCGGCCGATTGCGCGAGTTCATCCAATGCGACGCCGATGCGGTCGGCATCGCAGGCCCGGAGGCCGAGGCGGAGCTGATGCAGCTCGCCGTGGATGCTTTCCGCGCGCTCGATATCGGCATCGTCATCCGCTGGAACAACCGCAGATTTCTCGGCGAGCTGCTGTCGCGAATCGGTGTAACGGAGGACATGCAGTTGTCCGTTATGCTGACGCTGGACAAATGGGCAAAGATCGGCGCCGCCGGGGTCGAGAACGAACTGTTGGAGAAAGGGATCCCTACAGCGGTATCCGCTGCGGTAATGGAGCTCCTTCAGCGGGAAACGGCATCCTGTTCGGACCTGGCGGCAATGTACGGGATGCCGGACAGTCCGGGCACCCGGGAGGTACGCGCCCTTCAATCGCTGATCGACCAAACCGGACTCGGTCCCTGGTGTGTGTTCGATCCGTTTTTATCGCGCGGCCTTTCGTTTTATACCGGCACGGTCTATGAAATTTTCGACAGCACCGGCACGTTTTCTTCCAGCCTCGGCGGCGGCGGCCGTTACGATTCGATTATCGGCAAGCTCGTCGGCCGGGACGATATCCTCTACCCTGCCGTCGGCCTCTCCTTCGGGATCGAATCGATCATGGAGCTGCTGAAGGAACGGGGGCTCGCGGTGACGGAAGACGCCGTCGTCGTTGTCCCGATAGGAAACGCCGCGGAAGCGTCGCTCCTTGCCGCCGCGAAGCTGCGCCAAGCGGGCATTCGCACCCGCATCGACTGGAGCGGCCGGAAGCTGAAAAAGTCGCTCGCCGCCGCTTCGGCCAAAGGCACCCGCTTCGTGCTCTTGATCGGCGAAGAAGAAGCGGCGGCGGGGATCGTTCGGCTCAAGGACATGGCGCAAGCGACGGAACGCGATATGTCCGCTGCCGAGGCGGCAGCCTTGATTCAGGCCGCGCGGCAGTCGGAGTAGCGGGAGGCAAGGCAAGCCGCAGCAGCCTGTGCAGACGCACGGCGCAGCGGCAAGCGCAGCTGTGAGATGATGCACGTTCCGGTGCAGCGGTACGGGTCCAATGCAGCCCGCGGCTACTTGCGTATTTCCCTAACGAATGCGATGCGGTGGGTTTCTGCGGCTTCCATCGGGATCCCGCGATTCAGCCCGGCTGCTAACCGTCTAGCCTTGCTCGACCGGCATTTTTTTCGCAAGGATGTCCTTTTGGTGCGTCTCGCCCCATGCTTTCATTTGCAGGATAAGCGGCACGAGCGTCCGGCCGAGCGGCGTTAACGAATACTCCACCTTCGGCGGCACCTGCCGGTACACTTCCCGGTGAATCAGCCCATCCGTCTCCAGCTCTCTCAACTGCAGCGTAAGCATGCGCTGGGTCATGCTCGGGCAAATGCGGCGAAATTCATTGAATCGTTTCGTGCCGTCGATCAAGTGATACAGGACGATGCCCTTCCATTTTCCGCCGATGAGATCCAGTGTAAATTCGACGGGACAACCTTCCGCCATTCTCTGCGGCTCAGTTTCCTGATTCCTGCCTGCCATGCGCGCCAGCTCCTTCGTTCCAGTCTTGTCGCAGCATTCCGTATACGATGTGATCGACAAACCGGTCATAAATCCATTCGGCCTGCCGGATCAGGCCTTCATTGACGAAGCCGAGCCGTTCCGGGATCGCCCTGCTTTTGGCGTTTCCCGTGCCGCACCGGATTTCGACCCGGTTGAGCCCGAGCTCGTGAAACGCATGGTCCACCATGGCTCTACAACTGCCGCTCATGATGCCGTTGCCCTGATAGCGCTCGCCCAGCCAGTAGCCGATGCTTGTTTTCTTATTCGCCCAATCGACGGCATGATATCCGATGCAGCCGGTCAGCTCTCCCTTATACCATATGCCGGCGTTAAAGCCGTTATTGGCGGCATGCTGCTGCTCGCAGAATGCGATGAAATCCCGGGTATTTCTTATGTGGACCGTACCGTCGACCCAAGGGAGCCATTCCCGGAGATGATGCCTGGAGGCATCCGTAAGGGCAAACAAGCTTTCGGCGTCGTCCGCTTCGAGCCGTTTCAGTACGATATCATCATTCACTTGGATGTGCATGGTATCCCGCTCCTTTTCCCTACGATTCTGCTTCTCTATGGATTGTATTGTATCAGACCCGGCGCCTAACTTCAGCATCATTGACCTATGACGCGGGATCTTCCATAATATTAGACTAGGCACCATATCATCCAAGGGGGAACGACTATGAACGGGGTTCATTTTGTACTAGGCTCGCCTAACGCTTACATTCACGAACCGGGCATTTTGCATAAAGCGGGAGAATGGATGGGCCAATACGGACGATCGGCCTTTATTATTACCGGAGAGCACTCGTGGAACAGCTGCGGAGAGCGGATGACGGCCAGTCTGGACGAAGCGGGGCTTCGCTATGATGTGCACAAGTACCGCGGAGAATGCTCCTACGAGGAAGTCTCGCGGTTGCAGGCGCTCGTTGCGCCGGATACGGATCTGATCTGCGGCGTAGGCGGCGGCAAAGTTATGGATACGGCCAAGGCGCTGGCGAATGCGATGGGCAAACCGTTCGTCGCCGTGCCGACGCTGGCGGCGACTTGCGCGGCTGTCGCCAACTTGTCGGTAATGTATTCCGAAGAAGGGGTATACCTCCACTTCCAGGTGTTTTACCGGGGAACGCTGCTGTGCCTCGTCGATACGGACATTATCGCGCAAGCGCCGGTACGCTATTTGTCCGCAGGCATTGCGGACACGCTCGCCAAGTGGATCGAAGCGCCCATGTCGGCTACTGGCAAAAAGCAAAATTTGCCCACGATCGGCGGGCTGCAGGCGGCAAAGCTATGCTATGACACGCTGCTCCAATACAGCGCGCAGGCGATGGAAGACGCCCGGCAGGGCATCCCCAGCGAAGCGCTGCAGCATGTGATCGACGCCAACATCTTGTTCAGCGGGCTCGTCGGAGGCCTCGGCGAAGACAACTGCCGCTCCGCTGCCGCGCATGCGATCCACAACGGCCTTACCGTCATCCCGGAATCGCATGAAGCGTATCACGGCGAGAAAGTCGCGTATGGCATTCTGGTGCAGCTCGTCCTCGAGAATCGTCCGCAGAGCGATCTGGACGAAGTGCTGGACTTCTACAAAAGCACAGGCATCCCGTACCGGCTGGAGCAGCTCGGCATACGGCGGGAGCTGACCGAGCAGGAGCTGCAGGAGATCGCCCGCATCTCGCTGCTGCCGGAAAGCACCATGGGCAACATGCCGTTCCCGGTTACAGCCGATAGTGTCGTGGATGCAATCCGTAAAGTGGAGCTTTTCTCCCGGTAGAAAGCGAAAGAGAGGCGCAGCCGCCTCTCTTTTTTGTTGTCTAGCCACCCATCGCATGGCCTTCCCGCGTCTATAATTCCAAAGAACCGCCGTTGTTCATATGACGGTGAAAGTCATCGAACGAAGCCAGCTTGAGCGAATGGCCGAACACCGTATTCAACTGCTCCAGGGCCAGCACCGAGTCGACGAACCGCCCGTGCCGCAGCCCTTCGTCCATCGCGCTGAAGCATCGTGTAAATTCGCGCTTGTTATTCGCCAACTTCTCGGCCACCATAGCCTCGAACTGCTCGCGCTGGCTCCGCATCGCCTCTTCCGCCTCATGGCATACCGCAATGATACGCTGCGCTTCCGCCTCGCTCAACTGCGCTTCCTTCAGAATCGCCATGGCTGATTGGTATAATCCCGACGCTACCATATATCCCGCAACGCTGCCGACCAGAGCTCCGACCGGTCCGAATGCAGCGCCGGCCGCAGCGCCAGCATAAATGCTGGAGGCGGTGCTGATCCCGGTTCCCCCGATTTTCTCCGCTGCGTCCGAACCGCTGATTTCGCCTCGGGCATAACGCAAAAGGGTTACGCCGGAATCCACCACCCCGGCCGCAATCGCCGTCGCCACATTCGACTTGGTCAACGCCTGAATGCCGGCCTTGGAAGCGCCAGCCCGAATCCCTGCTCCAACGACGCCGACGGCACCGCTCTTCGCCCCGGATTTCCCGGCATCTTTCATTACGTCGACCGCTGCTTCGCCGTACGTTTTAGCACCGCGCGAAACCGCAACGCCGTTCTTCACCAGCGAAATGGCTCCCCCGACAATCCCACCGGCTGCGGCCGCGCTCGTTCCGGTTTTCAGCATTTCTTTGCCGACCTGCGCCATCTCAAACCCTGCCGCATATTGCCTCGAATGTTCGGCAGCGCGCATCGACTCGGCATGGCTCGTTCCTTTCGATTGAACGCCGTCGTGCTCCAGACCGCCTCTGACATTGCGAAACGTATCACGATGCTCCTCGCTGTACAAGCCGTTCATGTCGGCGCGTTTCTCCGTAATCCGCTTTACCGTATCGACATGCTCCGTGTTCGTTACTTTCTGCATGCCGTTATACTTTGCTTCCCGGAACATCCTTGCGGCGCTGACGGCACTATTCGTCGACTTGGCCTGCACCTCCCGAACGACCTTATCTCCGCTCCGAATGACGATATCCGCTGCAGCGTGCGGATCGCCTTCCATCGCAGTAACACCTGCACGCAGATGGTCCATCCCTTTGGATGCGGCATCCATGTTGAACTTCGTCGCCTCGATCAGTTCGAATAAATTCCCCTGCTTTTTCTCTGCGCCGACGTTGATTAGCTTGCGCGCCATCTCGCGCAGCATTCCCATCCCTTTGATTGCTTCATCCGTAGCTTGGGCATCATGCCTAGCCATGTGGGCTCCGAGTTGAGAAGAAACGAACGATGTTTTCGTTTCCTGCGTCTTCTCCCCTTTTGTTTTTTTTCGAAAAAATGACAAGCCGTTCCCCCCTGCCTCCATTTACTGCATGATTCCCCGATTCATCCGCCTTGCAGCATCAGTTGCCGGGAACCGTCCAACACCTCTACGCAGCTTTCATCGAGAGATCCGCTCGCATCCAGCAGCGGAGTTTCCAGCAGCTTCTTGAGCGTTTGCGCATAGGCGTACGTCAGGTGAAGAAGCTGCTGCTGCTCCGGCGACAAGTCGCGGTAATGCAGCGGGACCCTTCTGCCGGCCAAACGGTTGAAAAACTTGCGAACCTTGAATGTAAACGTCCGGCCACGCGCCTCTTCCGCCACTTGCAAAGCGTACTCCATCTGCTGGAGCACCGTCATCATCCGGCCGTTTAGTTCTATAATCACTTCCGCAAATTGCTGTGCAATATCCGCGATCGCTGTCAGCATGCTGGCGGCAGAATTCAATTCCTCGGCCGCTTTTCTAGCTTTCGCATAGTTCGCTTTCGCTTCGGCCAAATTTTTGCGCGATTTCGCTTCCATCAATATGCCGCCGATCGCAAGCACCGGCCCGGCCACAATTCCGCCGAGTACCGCAGCGCCTCCTGCGATTCCAAGACCTCCGGCCGCCAATGATCCGCCGCCCAGCCAGGCCAACGTCGCATTCGCTGCCGCAGCTCCGGACAGAGCTGATATAGCCGTTCCTGTACTGGCGGAAGCGAACATCATCGCCCCTCCGTAGGAAGCAACACCCGCCAGCGCCCCCGCGCCAAGCGACTGAAACCCTCCGGCTACGACTTCTCTGGCTTTCAACGATACCCCGCGCATCTCCAGCAGTTCTTCCTTGCCGATCACGGCCATCCGATCCATATCCACAGCAGCGGCTCCGGACATGCTGACATGGGTAACCTTCGAAGCGAGCTCGACGAATCTGCCGATTTGTTCGTCCCAAGATCGCAGCTTGATTTCGCCTAACTCCGCCAGCGTCTCGGACGCATCCGCTTTACACCTTTCCAGATACGTCTTTGCCTCCTCATACAATTGCTCCGCCTGTTCGTTCAAATCTTTCGCTTCATTATTATTGGAAATCGACTTGCTTCCTTTAACCAGACCGACAACTCCTGCAACCGCAGCGGCGCCAGCTAAAATAAATGGTAATGGCATCCGGTAAGCCTCCTAATTGACTGGTTCGGCCGGCAGCTTGACCTGATATTCTTCAGGAAATCCGGCTTTCATTTGTAATTGCTTACATGCAGTAAGGTTTAAAACGTAAAATTGCTCCCTGCTCATTTGCCGCCAGTAAACCGACTCATACATCCCATCGACATTGCATATTAACGGCCTCGTTTCATATATCGAACATCGGTCGTTGACGAGATGCTTGCAGGACCCGTCCCCCCGATCCAAGTCCGACAACTCCGGAACGAGAACCACCATTTTGCAGCAAAGACCGCAGGAATTACAAGGAAACTGTTGATCTGTCATGTCCAGCGCCTCCCGCATAAGCGGTGCTGCATGCAGCTTGAATGCAGCAATAACACCTTAGCACATACCGTTGGACAGCTCCTGTCCATGTGTTGCGAATGTCCCGCTCCAATAATTTTTTCTCATCTCTTCGATCGTCTTGCTCATTTCCTCCCGGAAATGAGCCGGCTGCAGCACCTCGACATACTGCGCCTGACTGAGCAGCCACATTTTGATACCGCGCCCGAACACTTCCGTTTCCACGATGTAGTGCTCGCCTTCCGCCGTAATGCGTGCGTTCGGAAGACGATCGGCCACCGCTTCAATGGCCGTGCCCTTGAAGCGAAATACGACATGAAGCAGCTCCCCGCTCTGCATGAATTGAATTTTTTGCCGGTACTGCCCTTCCTGGAACCGGTCCTGCTCGCGGACGGTGAACCGCCTATCCGTCGCCCTGCAGCTGCGAATCCGGTCGATCCGGTAGATCGCCGGGTATTCCTTGTTTTCTTTGTGCAAGTGAGCGATCAGGTAAAAGTAAAATTCGGAAAAAATAATGCCAAGCGGTTCAACCGTTCGAAACACGACATCCGGCGTCCCCGCTTTTTCATAGTCGAGCTCCAGTATGCGTCGTTCCCTTACCGCTTGGTTGACGTCCCACAGCAGCCGGAATACGGGCTTATTATGACGGACGGGCTGGTACAGGAAGCGCTCGTTGTTGATCGCATCGAGTATCGGTTTCCGGTCGTGCCTGGCGCATTGATCCGCGAGCTTGTCCAGCAGCAGATCCAGCTCGGCTTTTGGCAGCGCGCGGCTTTCGAGCAATATTTTGGCCGTGACCATCACTTCTTGCGGCGTGAGCCACCGGATGTATTCCGATTCGAGCAGGTACCCTTTATCCGAAGGACGGTAAACAATGGCATCCGTTCCTTTGCCCCAAGAAAAATCGGCGAAATAAATGCGGAGGTCTTCGATATCCCGCTGGATCGTCTTTTCGCTAACGCCGAACTCTTCGGCGGCGGATCTTTTCGATATGCATGCTCCTTGCAGGAAGCGCTCGAATAGCTGCAGCAGCCGCATCACTTTCTGTAATCCGTAGGTCGATTCCTGGACCATTCACAACACTTCCTGTTCGAACGATGATGATTTGCCGCGTGGACATGGATTGTCCAACCGGGCTGCTATACTGAAGATCATGAAACAAGATAACTTTAGGAGGTTGATTTCACCCATGGTAATTTCCTGTGAACAAATAATCAGACAACTGTCGATCGATCCCGGCCAAGCAGCCCAAGCGATTCGCATTGTACGAATCGGCGAAACTGCAGCGAAAAGCCACGGCAGCCGCCGGAGCGTGCCCGCAACGAACGCCGCTGCCTCTGCAACCGAACCGCAGCTGCTTATGGCGTGAATCCGGCTGCAGCGGATGGCATGCGATCACATGTCTAGTACAAACCGTTCACAATATAGTACTTTTTTCCTATACCAACGAATATACGACAATCTATATGTCTTGTCGACTATATTTTACAAATCCAAGGCAGCACGTCCCTGACTACATACACCGATGCTCCCGGCTCGCAAAAGTATCCCTTTTGACACTACGTATCAAAAATGTGCGTACTTTTCCGAAGTAAATATACAAACTATAATGCGTATAGAAACAAAAACAAATACTTGTCGATAGGAGTGATGCTAGAGATGAATAAGCAGCATATTCTGGATGCATATCGTTTCAGACATGCCTGCAAGGAATTCGACCCGAACCGCAAAATCCCGCAGGATGACTTCGAATTTATTCTCGAAACCGGGCGTCTGTCCCCCAGCTCCTTCGGGTTCGAGCCTTGGAAGTTCCTCATCGTGCAAAATGCGGAGCTGCGGCACAAGCTGCTTCCCGTATCATGGGGCGCGCAAAAACAGCTGCCGACGGCAAGCCACTTTGTCGTTCTGCTCTCCCGCACGAAGGCGGATCTGCTGCCCGGCTCGGCTCACATCGTTCATATTATGGAAGAAGTGCAGCAGCTCCCTGCCGAAGCCGCCAAGCAAAGAGCGACGCGGTATCATCAATTTTTGGCGTCGGATTTCAAGCTGCTGGATAATGAAAGAGCCATGTTCGAATGGGCCACCCGGCAAACGTATATTGCGCTCGGCAATATGATGACCGCCGCCGCTCAGATCGGCATCGATTCCTGCCCGATCGAAGGGTTTGATAAAGAAAAGGTGGAAGCGATTTTGAAAAAAGAAGGCTTGCTTGACGGAGAACGATTGGGCGTCTCCTGCATGGCGGCGTTCGGATACCGCGTTAGGGAGCCGAGAGAAAAAACAAGGCAATCGGCGGATCAAGTCGTGGAGTGGATCGTGTAAAAAAGCGGTCATCCGCACATGAAACAGGACGCCTATAAGCAGAGCTGCTTGGCGTCCTGTTCATTAGTTCCGCAGAATTATTTCCCCGGAAATTTTCTTACTTTTTTCCACAAAATTCGACAACTTGCCGATAGGGCAGCTTTCCTCCGAAAATATCCAGAGCGCTTCCGACCGTGATGTCGAGCCGGCCTTGCGTAATCCGCTCAAACAGCTCCAAATCTTCAAGAGATCTTGCCCCGCCGGCATACGTCGTCGGAATGGAGACCCACTCGGCGAGACTCGTTACGAGCTGTTCATGGATGCCTGTACGCTTGCCTTCTACATCGACGGCATGAATCAGCAGCTCGTCGCAATGCTGCTCCAGCATCTCGATATTGGACCGGTTCAATTCAAAATTGCTGAATGTTTTCCACTGATTGGTGACGACATACCATTTGCCGTCCTTTTCTTTGCAGCTCAAATCGATCACGAGCCTGTCTTTTCCGACGGTGGAGACGATTCGTTCCAGATGATCCCGATTCAGCTCGCCGTCGCGAAAAATATAAGACGTAACGATGACATGCGATGCGCCGCGTTCCAAATAATACTGCGCATTATCAGCCGTAATTCCGCCGCCGATATGAAGCCCGCCCGGGTATTCCTGCAGCGCCTCCAGCGCCGCAGCCTCGTTGCCGCCTCCCAGCATGATGACATGACCGCCTGACAGCGCGTCCCGCTTGAACGTAGAGGCATAATACGCTGGGCTGTGCTCCGATACAAAATTTTCGACGACCGCTTGGTCGTTGTCGCTCAATGTCTCCCCGACAATTTGCTTCACTTTCCCCTGATGCAGATCGATACAAGGCCTGAATTTCAACGTTCCCCATCCCTTTGCTATAAAAAGTAATGTGAGTCATGTATGTACTCAGTATAGGCGAAAGCCGCCTCAAAGCAAATGCCCGTTTTGATTTTTAGGGAAGAGGCCACGACCCGCAGCATCGCAGAATGGGAGGTAATGCATCGTAAATGCAGAACATTCTCATCTATTATTGATTTTGATCTCCAACGGATTGCGGCATTACAATGGTAAAAAATGGTCGAGGGGGATCAGGTCTATGTTTCATGACGCAACGGAGTGGATCGGCAGGCTGAAGCGCCGCGAAATATCATCCGAAGCTTTGTTAAGCTCGTATTTACACCGCATTCGGACCTATGATCCGACGCTTCGCTGCTACATTACGCTTTGCGAAGAAGACGCCCTTGAAGCGGCGCGCAAAGCAGACGAGCGTCTGGCGCAAGGCGCGGAACCAGGTGTATTGCACGGCCTGCCGATCGCGGTCAAAGACTTCATCTGCACCGCCGGGACGCGCACGACCGCAGGCTCCAACGTATTGGAGCGGTTCGTCCCGGCCGAGCACGCAACCTTATGGCGGCGGCTCGAGCAAGCGGGCGCTCTGCTGCTCGGCAAGCTTAATATGCACGAATTCGGGTGGGGCGCCACCTCGGACAACCCCCATTACGGCGATTGCCGCAATCCATGGGAACTTGCCCGATCCGCAGGCGGCTCCAGCGGAGGATGCGCGGCCGCCGTCGCCGCCGACTTGACGCCTGTCACCGTAGGTTCTGATACCGGGGGCTCGATTCGCGTGCCTGCCGCATGCTGCGGCGTATACGGGCTAAAGCCGACATACGGCGTCATTAGCCTGCATGGGGTCATTCCCATGGCCCCTTCGCTGGATCACGTCGGTCCGATGGCGCGATCCGTCCGCGATCTTGCGCTGATGATGAATGTGCTGAGCGGCTACGATCCGCGCGATCCGAACAGCGTGCGAGCGGTTCGGCAGGACTACAGCCAAAGTCTCGATATGCCCATAACGGATGGAACGGTTGCCATCGGGCCCGAACCGCTCTTGCAGGATGCCGACCCGGAATTCATCGCCCGCCTGCTGCAGGCAGCGGACGTATTGCGGCAAGCCGGAGCAATGCTGCACGAGTGTGACTCCATCCCGGAGCTGCGGGAGGGCCCGCAGGCGATGACCGTCATCGCGAGAACCGAATCGCTGCTGTATCATGACGAGCGGCTCAAGAACCCCGACTCGCCTTACCGCGAGGGCCTAAGGCAGCGGATAGAAAAAGGCCGCCAGTACAGCGCCCTCGATTACGCAGCGGCGGAGCAGGCGCGCAGACGGCTCCGCCGTTCGCTGGAGCAAGCGTTCGAGCGGTTCGATGTCATGCTCACGCCGACGATGCCTGTCGCGACGCCGCTGCTCGGCCGCCAACAAACGGCAGGCGGCGCGGCAAATCAGCCTGCCCCCCGGAGCGGCCATTTCAACCGATTCACGAACATCTTCAATCTGGCCGGCTTCCCTGCCGTTTCCGTTCCATGCGGTGTCTCAAGCAGCGGACTGCCCATAGGCATCCAGCTGATCGCCGCCCCGTTCCAGGAAGCCAAGCTGCTCCAGTATGCGCGCCAGCTGGAATTGGCGTTTCCGCTGCTCTCTCCTCCCGGTATGGAGCGGATTGGCGCGCAAAGCTGACGCCCCAGACGAGTAGAAAGGGCTGCGCCGCCGCAGCCCTTTCCACTCGTTTGCCCGCAGACGCAGCCGCTTGCCGCGGCATTCGCGTCGCTCGCATTGATATTCCTTTATGGAAGCGAAGCATCCGCTCAGCACCACATGGCGTCGTTCAGCGAACCAGACCTCTTCTTCAGGCCGATTCGCCCCGCATCATCAGAGCGACTTGCGGTAGATCGCAAGCACGTCTTCACGCTGCAGCTGCTTAAAATACCCGAAAGGCCCATACACCATTGCCTTGTCAGTCATAACCTCCAGCTTATCATCGCCGATCCCGTAATCGGCCAGGCGGCTCGGCGCGCCAATGGAAGACCAGAAAGCCCGCAGCGCACGTATGCCTTCCAGTGCGGTCTCACGGTCGCTCTTTCCTGCGGGATCGATACCGAAGACGTTGACCGCCATCTGCTTGAAGCGGGCTGTGCCGGAATCGAGCACATGCTCCATCCAGTTCGGGAACAATATCGCCAGGCCGCCGCCGTGGGGAATGTCGTAAACCGCGCTCACCGCATGCTCGATATTATGCGTCGCCCAGTCGCCGCGGACACCCATCGCCAGCGTTCCGTTCAGCGCCATCGTGCCGCTGTATAGAATCGTTTCGCGCGCCTCGTAATGCTCGAGATTTTCTACGAGCGTCGGGGCGGTGGCCATGACGGTACGCAGGATCGTCTCGCAAAATCCGTCCTGCACCGGCGAGTTGCCGGTATGGTGAAAATATTGTTCGAACACATGCGACATAATGTCGACCATGCCGTACACCGTCTGGTCCTTCGGAACGGTAAACGTGAATTCCGGGTTCAGAATGGAGAACTTCGGGAACGCGAGCGGGCTTCCCCAGCCGTACTTCTCCTGCGTCTCCCAGTTCGTGATGACGGAGCCCGCATTCATCTCCGATCCGGTCGCGGCCAGCGTCAGCACCGTCCCGAACGGCAGCGCATCCTTCGCCGCGGCCTTGCGGGTGATGATGTCCCACACGTCACCGTCATATTTGGCTCCGACGGCAATCGCTTTGACGCAGTCGATCACGCTTCCTCCGCCAACGGCAATAATAAACTGGATGCCTTTCTCCCGGCAGAGCTGAACGCCCTTATGCACGGTCGACAACCGCGGGTTCGGCTCGACGCCGCTTAGTTCATGCACCTCGGCCTGTTGACGGGCGAGCAGGTCAATAACGCGGTCATAGAGCCCGTTCCGCTTGATGCTGCCGCCGCCGTACACCAGCAAAATTTTGCTGCCGTAGGGCGGAACTTGCGTGAGAAGCTGGTCCAGCGTGTCTTTTCCGAAAAAAAGCCGGGTTGGATTGTAATAAGCAAACGTGTTCATGGATTCCCTCCGTCAGATCAGATCGTATATACAAAACATACTTAACATGATGCCCTGTTATGATCCATCCATGTAATGGACTGGACCGAAATTAGAGCTTCGGCAGTCAGCATAAGACGATGCCGTCAACGCTTCGGGAGACCGCTTTAGGCGAACTGCCGCTCGATCAACAGCCGCGCCGCACTGAGAAACGGCTCCGATTGGCTGGTCCGGTTCATGTAAGAAATCATTATGGCGCCGCTGCTGAGCATTCGCATATGAGCGACAAGTTCAACCGGATCGCGCGCTCCGGCTTGCCTGGCAATCACCTCGACCGCCTTCCACAGCTCCTCGCGGCATTCGACCGCCTTCCTGTAGCCGGGATGATCCGTATCGGGAAATTCAATCGCCGTATTCAGAAACGGACAGCCCCGGTTCTCATACCTCCCCAGACGCTCGGCCAAACCGGCTACGAGCGTATATAACTGATCCGCCGGCGAATCCGGATGCTTGCGCTTCGCTTCCTCCACGTTCCCCATGCTGCGAGAATGGCGTTGTTCCAAATAAGCGACGATCAACTCGTCCTTCGTTGCGAAATTGCGGTAGAAGCTCGCCTTGGCGACGCCGGATTCCGCAATGATCCGGTCAATGCCGACGGCGCGGATGCCTTCCCGATAAAATAAATCCGACGCGACACGCAAAATGCGTTCTTTGGCCGATTCTTTCTTGGTGCCTTCCGCCATACCATCAACTCATTCCATAATTTTGAAATTGTGTATTGACATGAGACAGATCTGTCTGTATCATGTTCCTAGAAAATGAGACAGACCGGTCTCTCTCATTCTAATCAACGTCCCGTCATGCTGTCAATCGGTTCCGGAACGGATTGACAGCACAGCTTACAGATTATCCTATCGGGGCAAAAGGAGAATACACGATGTCCACCATGGTCAAATCTGCGGCGCTTCCCGATCCGGCCGCATCGGAGGATGCAGGCCGCAAGCCGCGCTTGATGCTCGCGGTCATGCTGCTGTCCGTATTCATGTCGGTCGCGAACATCTTCATCGTCAACGTCGCCACCCCCTCGATTCAGCGCGGGCTGCATGCCGCCTTTTCCGACGTTCAATTCGTCATTACGAGCTATACGCTTGCCTTTGCCGTCTCGCTCATCATCGGCGGTCGCCTCGGGGACCGGTTCGGCCGCAAGCGTATGCTTCTGCTCGGCGTCATCGGGTTCACCGTATCCTCGATGCTGTGCGGGCTGGCGTCCGGCGTCGCGATGCTGATCGCCGCCCGTATCATGCAAGGCTTGAGCGCCGCGCTGATCTCTCCGCAGGTGCTGTCGCTTATCCAGGTGAACTACTCCCCGAGCCAACGGGGGGCCGTCTTCGGCTTGTACGGCGCGGCGCAAGGGATCGCCGCGTCGACGGGCCAAGTGATCGGCGGCCTGCTGCTTCAGCTCAACCCGTGGGGGCTCGATTGGCGAACTGTCTTTTTCTTCAATGTGCCGGTCGGCCTAGCGCTCCTGTTCCTCATCCCTTCCATCCGCGAATCCAGAACAGACGACGGCGCCAAGCTGGACTGGGCCGGCGCCCTGCTCGTCGCCGCCGGTCTGCTCATGCTTGTGTATCCGCTCGTTCAGGGGCAGAAGGAAGGATGGCCGCCGGGCATCATCGCCAGCCTGATCCTGTCGGTGCCCCTGCTGGCGGCATTCGTCTGGCATGAGAAGCGGCTGCTTCGCCGGGGCCTGGTCCCGTTCATGAACGTGGAGCTGTTCGGGCAGCGGATGTTCACGATCGGCATGACGATCGTCTTCATGCTGATGTGCTCGCAAGCCGCGTTCTTCCTGGTGACGGCTTACTTTTTGCAGAGTGGGCTTGGCATGACGGCTCTGGCGGCAGGCTTCGTCATTCTGCCGATGGGGCTCGGCTATTTTGCCGCCTCGCTGCTGTCGGCCCGAGCCGCCTCCCGCCTCGGCTCGCATGTGCTGACGCTCGGCACGGCGCTCACGGTGACCGGCTTCCTTGCGCTCGCGCTGTCGGTTCACGCCACGGGCATTTCACCCGGCGGTTACGTCTGGGTTCCCGCCTTGGCCGTGCTCGGCCTCGGTCAAGGCTTCATCGCCGCTCCGCTGACGAATATCGTGCTGGCCAAAATCCGCAGCAGCCATATCGGCTCGGCTTCCGGCATTTTGACTACCGGGATGCAGGTCGCCTTCGCAATCGGAACGGGGCTGATCGGCATCGTGTGGCTGAATGCGACCGGACAGCATGCCGATAGCGTCGGCAAGCAGGTAGCGCTGCAGTTGCAGCAGCGCAGCCCGGCCTACGCAACTCTGTCCGCCGAACAGAGCGGCGCGGCGCTTGAAGCGGTGCGCGCCTGCTATCCGCTGCTCGCCCAAAGCTCCGGCGCCTCGCCCGTCCCGGCCGATTGCCGCGCTGCGGCAGCGGACGCTTCGCCGGCAAGCCATCTGTACGCCGACGGCATCCGTCAGGCAACGGCGCAAAATTACGCCGATTCGTACTTGCTCTGCCTCTTCATTCTGGCAGCGCTCGCCGCCGTCATGTTCCCGCCCGTGCTGGCGCTCGGAAGAAAACGACAGCCGGCGGCGGCGGTTCCCGTCTCCTGATGGTTCGCAGCATAAGCCGATAACATGCAACAGCGGCAGTCGAAGGCGCGAAAATACGCCGCAGACTGGCCGCTGTTGTCCATGCTTCCGTATGCTGAATCTCCGTTATATGTCGCCGCGCTTATTGCGGCGGCGTCATGCCGAACTGTGCCCAGCCTTCCTTGGAAGGGCCGTATACCGCAGGGATCGGCAGCCCCGCCTGGCGCATCAGTACGGTGACTTGTCCCCGATGATGCACAATATGTTTGATCAATCCCATGAAGATCGTCGCGTTGGACTCCTTTCTGCCGAACGCATTTTGGATTTGCTTCAACGCATCGTCATTCCACTGCGTTTGAAGCGCATCGGCTGCACGAACACTGACCGTACGAAAGGTGTCTGCGATCTCCTTGGCGGAAGGCACTTCGTCCGGATGGGACACCTTCGCTACCGGAACGCCGAATTCGGTTAAATAATCCGGGATATTCGAGACAAAATGCCACGCAATCCTTCCGAGCGTACGCCCTCCCGGACATACTTGCTGCTCCAGCGCTTCATCGGTCAGCCCATCCAACACCTTTTGGGTCAATCCTGCCTCATGGTTCCATTCGACGATCAAATCTTGAACTGTAACGTACATTCTTCTCATCCCTTTCTGATTTTTTCATTCGAGTCCATTCTTGTCCTGCTTCTTATTTCAAGCTTGCCGTTCGTTAAGAAACTCGTTCACCGCATCATAATAACCGTCTATGTCATCGGCATGGACACCGTGGCCGCAATGTTCGAACACGATAAGCTTCGTGCCGGGTCTTCGCTCTTCCATGCGCCTGGCCTGTTCCGTCGCCAGAATGAAGCTCTTCGCACCGTGAATCAGCAGAATCGGGCAGCTCGAACCTAACCAATCCTCCCAGAACTCCCCATTGGACTGAGGAACGGACACTCGCAGCCCTTCCAGATCCGTTCGGAATCCCCAACCGAGTTCATCCTCGAACACACTTTCCGCAAAATAATCGATCGCCCGCAGCCCTGCGCCCGCAAGCGACGCTCTCAGCGCCTTGAGGGAAGCCGATCGGACGGGAAGCTTGTCCGCGAAGGAGAAGTCGGCTTGAATCTCCGCACCGATATCCTCGACGATCAAGGCGTTCACCATGTCGGGGTAACGGGCTGCGAATTGGTACGCATTCAGTCCGCCCAAGGAATGCCCGAGAATCGTCACAGCGCGCCCCCCTAGCTCCGTCCGAATGAGGTTCGCAATATCGTTCACGTAATCCTCCCTCGCGTATTCCTTTCCGGGAGAATGATCGCTCCAGCCATGTCCGCGTTGATCCAGACAAATCACCCGCCAATCTTGGAAACGTGCGGCGAGCTCCGCGAAGGATCGCGCACCAGCCATATACCCGTGCAGCATAAGCAGTACGCGGTCGCTGTCTCCGCCAAAATCCAGATACGAAAGCCGAACATTCCCCGATTGAACGTATTTCCTCACGGCCGAACCGGTATGAAGGGGATTCATCATCATAGTCTTCTCTCCCATCGATATAAACTTTCGTCTCGCTCAAATCTATCTTACTCGTTAATAGTGACAACAACCGTCACTATTGTTCAAATTATTTTCAGCTGCCGAGCGGCACATCGCGAAGCTGAACCTTTCGTTGTTGTCGTCCGTACATTCCGGCCAGCGCGGCGGCTATCGCCATAAAGACGGCGCTGGATGCGACGCCGAATTGCAAGCCTTGCCGTTCGACGGCCACGCCTCCCAGGATCGGACCGATGATCTGCCCGGAGGCAAAAAAGGCGGTGGCGATGCTGAGGCATGCCGCATAGGCACTGTGAGGGACATGGCGCCGAAGAAGCGCGGTCGTCATGAGCGGCGGAGTAATAAAGGAGACCAGCCCGATCGTAATCGCGCCGAGTGCCGTAAACAACAGATGACCGGTCATGACGCCGCACACGCCGATCGTTCCCAAGGTGAGCCCCGACGCCAGCGTATACCCGCTGGGCCACCGGTCAATGGCTTTGCCTCCGATCCATCCGTTGAACAAACCCGCAAATCCGATGCCGGACCAGATCAGCCCCGCATAAAGGGACGGGATGCCTTTGCTCACCAGATACGGTATCAAGTACGTGAAATAAATAATGTATCCCGAGCCGAAGAAGAAATAAGAACCGATTAAAAACAAGAGCTTCTTCGGGTTCAACAGCAGACGATACACCTGTACGCGTTCGGGATCCCGCAGTTCCCCTTCCGCCCCTGACGGCACTGGGGCGGATCTGTGCTGGCGAATGACGAATTCGAAGCCGGCAGCGGCAACGACGCCGAATACACCCATGGCTGCCCAAGCATACCGCCATCCCTGCTCGTGAGAAGGATCTATGGTCAACGGGGCGAATACCCCCGTCAGCAGAATGCCTGCCGAGCCGCCCAGCCATATGAACCCCGATGCCACTCCACGTTCCTCCGGCCGAACGGCGTCCATCGCAATGGACAGGACCAGCACTGTAGCGAACGCCGATAGCAAGCCGATGGCGAACCGCCATAGCCCGAGCTGGATGAAATGATCGCTAAAGGCCGAGCCGAGCATAGCGATTCCAAGACCGAAGCATGTCATTCGATTGATCGCCTGCTTCCGTTCCGGAAACCGTGAAATCACAGGGGAAAGACATAAGCTCCCGGCCAAATAACCGATAAAGTTGACGGTGCCTAATATGCCCAGCTGTCCATAGCTTCCTCCGATCACCCGCTGGATCCCGGGCAGAAACATGCCATAGGAGAGCCGTGAAAACCCGAGAATGACGACAAATAAAAGCGATGCCCATAAAGTAATCCAGTTGAATGCAGATTTCGTCCCCATCATTCCATCTTCCCCTACATTTTTTTGTTGACCCTAGTGTAAATTGTCGGGAAAGTTTTGTAAAATTGAATTATATGAACGAATCATTCGAAAATATTAAACCAAAGGTGATATGAATGGATCTTCGAGCTTTAAAGACCTTAGAGGCTTGCGTGCGTCATGGTCATTTTCTGAAAGCCGCCGAGGAACTGCAGTATGCTCCCTCGACGGTAACCCTTCAGATCCAGCGTCTCGAAGCGGATTTGGGCGTTTCTTTATTCATACGCGACGGTAAGCGCGTCATCGTGACCGAAGCGGGCCGCTGGCTCCAGCATGAAGCTGCGGCTATCCTGAAGACCATCGGGTCCATGAGGCAGACCGTCTCCGATATCGCAGCGGGGGATAACGGCTCCGTTCGGCTCGCCGCGATCGAGCCCGTCGCGAGCCAGCAGCTGGCGGCGGTTATAGCCGGCTTCTGCAAAGCACGGCCGAAAGTGGAATTAACGATGGAAGTAAGCGGCAGCCGATCGATTGCGGAGAGGGTTCAGTCCGGCGAACTGGACTTCGGCGTGTGCTCGGTGCCGGCCGCGAACCTCATGCTGGAGTTTGAGCCGTTAATCGAGGAACGATTGGGGATCTTATTACACACGGATCACCCCCTTGCCGATCGGACTCACATCGCATCGGACGATCTCGCGGGACTCACCGTTCTGGTCAAAGAACAGACTTGCATTTATCGGCAGCTCTGGGAAACAGCGGTTCATCCGACCGAACGACACGCTTTCTCCTGCATCGAGGTAGGAAGCATCTCCGTCATTCAACAAATGGTCAAGGCAGAGCTCGGCGTCGGCATTGTTCCGATGTACCGCGGTCTGGAAGAGGCCGGTTCCTTGGTCATCCGGCCTTTCGCCGAGCCGAACCCTGTCATCGCGATAGGCATCGTCTATAAAGACAAAAACGTTTTGGGCAAAGCCGCGTTATTGCTGATGAATGCGATCAGAAGCATCCGCGAACCTCCGCCTTCTCGACCGACCGCATGATTTCTGGCCGACTGCCGCAGCTCGTTCCCTCCACCGACCACATGATTTCCGGCTGAACTTCGCAGCCCGCACCCGTCAACCGGACACACAACAAAGCAGCCAAAAAAACAGCAGCAGCAGGGTCCCCGCTTCCGGGTTCCCTGCTGCCGTCTTCTTGCCGATTAGATTAGCTTTCCTTCAAAAATTGCTGCATCTTCTCCAGCAGCCGGTTCCATTCGATCGGCTTCGTATCGAAATCGTCGCAGCCAGCCTCCAGCGCCTTCTCCCTGTCGCTCGTCATCGCATGGGCGGTCAGCGCGATGACCGGAATATGCTTCGTCTCGGAAGATTGCTTCAGCTGCCTCGTCGCATCCCAGCCGTCCAGCACCGGCAAGCTCAAATCCATCAGGATCAAGTTCGGCGCTTCGCTCCTTGCCATGTCAACGCCCTGCTGCCCGTCAACGGCCATCACGACTTCATAGCCTTTGCGCATTAACCGTCGGGACAGCATATCGCGGTTCATCTCATTGTCTTCGACCAACAATATTTTATTCACGCCCTGCGCTCCCCTTCCTTCAGGAGGTCGGCCTGTCTTTTGCCGCCCCCGTACTTTCCTGGTTCGATCCGCCGATCAGGCAGCGAATTTCATTCAACAGCGCCTCGCGCTTGAAGCTCCCTTTTTGCACAATATTGCTCACATAGCCGTTCAGCCGCAGACGATCCTCTTCCGTAATATGCTTCGCCGTCATGACCACGATCGGAATGGAGCGCCACGCCTCTGTCTTGCGCAGCTCTGTGACAAATTCGAATCCGTCCATTTGCGGCATCATCAGATCGAGCAGAATCAGCTGCGGAACCGATTGGGCCACACATTGCAGCGCAATCCGCCCGTTGCCGGCCCGGATGACGCGGCAGCCTTCTTTCTCCAGCATTTTCGTCATCATCTGACTCGTCGTCACGTCATCTTCGATCACGAGCACGGTATTGGCATCCGGTTCGGGCAAATATTTGTCCAGAATCGAGAGAAGCCGGTCCCGGTACACGGGCTTGGTCAAAAACTCGGATGCGCCGAGTGCGTAGCCGAGGCTCTTGTCATCCATCATGGAAATCATGACGACCGGAATATCCGCCAGCTCCGGATCGTTCTTCAGTGCTGTCAGCACCGACCAGCCATCCATGCCCGGCATCAGCACGTCGAGACAGATGACGGCGGGACGCAGCTCCTTCGCCAGCCGAATGCCTTCCTGACCGCTCCTGGCCAGCGCCACCGTCCACTCTTCCTTGCCGATAATCCGCTGCATCAGCTGCAGCGCGGCCGCGTCATCATCAATGACAAGCACGGTCGGCGATCCTTGGGCCGCCTCGTATCCCATTGCCGGTTCCCCGACCGGCTCAGGTGCCTCCTTCTGCCGGTCCCCGGCCACGGGCAGCCATACAGTGAACATCGTCCCCCGGCCCGATTCGCTCTGGACGGCGATATCGCCGCCCATCATCCGGCACAGCTTCTGGCTGATCGCCAGTCCCAGACCGGTGCCGCCGTATTTGCGCGTCGTCGAAGAATCGGCCTGCCTGAACGCCTCGAACAAGTGCTCCATTTGCTCCGCCGCCATGCCGATCCCCGTATCGGAAACGCGAAAGCGGATACCGTCGATCCCACCGTTCGATTCATAGACCGCGGTCAGCCGAATCGTCCCGTCTTCAGTAAATTTGCAGGCGTTGCTGAGCAAATTGAACAAAATTTGTCTGAACTTGGTAACATCCGTCCACATCGAGCCTTCCGGAACGTCGACCTCCAGCTTGTTGCGGTTCGCTACGACGAGCGGATTCAGCGTAGTCAATATGTCGCTTACCGCATGCGGGATATCGCTTGTTTCCATATAAAGATCCATCTTGCCTGCTTCGATCTTGGACAGATCGAGAATATCGTTAATAAGCGACAGCAGGTGCTTGCCTGCGGAATTGATTTTTTCGAGGTCGTCGGCAAAGCCGTGCTCTCCGATCTCCTCGACTTCCTCCTTGAGCATTTCGCTGTAGCCGATAATCGCGTTCAGCGGCGTGCGCAGCTCGTGACTCATATTGGCCAGAAACTGGCTCTTGATCTGGTTCGCCCGCACCGCTTCGTCATGCGCCTGCGAAAGCTCCTGCGTGCGCGCCTTGACGAGCTCTTCCAACTGGTCGTTTAATTCCCGCAGCTCCTGATTGGCGTAAAAAATTTCGCGCGTCTTCTGCTCGGCGATGTGCTCTGCGGCTTTCCGCGCTTTCTTCTCACGCTCCAGCTGTCTGCGCAGTACCTCCAGCTCATCCACGGATGATCACCGCCGCTCCGTCAAGATGAAGCGGGCCGATGAGCCGCCCGGCAAATCTTCCCGCAACAGATCGATCTTCTCGCCGTAATGCTCGATGCAGCCGCCAATGAGCCCTTCCGCCAAATCGGCAAAGGACCTCGCCGAGCGGTATGTCATGATCAGCGTGCCGGGCTCCGGCGTTTCGTATTCGAAGGCAGGCAGCTCCGCATCGGGATACAGCTTCCGAACCTCAACGTGAATATACCCGTCCACCTTTTGCAAAAAATCGAATACGGTCGGATTGTCCGATATAAACTTCGGTACCATCAGCGCCAGCTGTCCGAACAAGTAATGCCCGAATGACTTCACCAGATCGAAGACAGGGATGTTCGTCCGCTTGCTGAGCTGTACGACCAGCTGAATGATTTCCGCGTGATCGTAGGTTCCCACAGTCGTATAGCTGCCTCCCGAGGGCAAATCGGCGTCCTCGATAATGTGCTCGGCCATGGCCGGGGAGAATCGGCTCTCCACCATTTCGAGAAACATCGTAAAAACAATCCCTTTCATACCATTTCCTTCTCTCTCTTCTCTATGAAATGCTCGCCTTTCTCAATGATCGACAAAAACACGTCCACAACGAGGGGGTCAAAATGCTCGCCGCGCTGTTTGCGTATTTCCGTGAGCGCCTCTTCCTGCGTCCATGCTTTCTTGTAGGGTCTCTCATGCGTTAATGCGTCAAAGAAGTCGGCGATGGCGACAATACGTCCGGGCAGCGGAATCTCCTCCCGCTTCAGCCCGTTCGGATATCCGGTCCCGTTCCACTTCTCATGATGGCTCCCGGCGATCGTCCCGGCCAGTTGAAGAACCGGAAACTGGCTGCCCGCGAGAATGTCCGCTCCGATGCTCGTATGTAATTTCATCTGCTCGAACTCTTCCGGGGTGAACCGGCCCGGCTTCAGCAAAATGCCGTCGGGAATCCCGATCTTCCCGATATCATGCAGCGGCGTAGCGAGCTGGATCAGCTCCGCTTCGTGCTCCGGCAGCCCGAGCGCCAACGCGATTTTCCCGGCCATCTTCCCTACGCGCTGCGTGTGCTGCCCCGTCTCGTCGTCGCGATACTCGGCCGTGCGCCCGAGCAGCTCCAAAATTTCGAATTTCGCGTGCTCCAGCTCTTTCGTCCGCTCGAGAATGCGTTCCTCCAGCAGCTGATTTTGCTTCTGGAGCTGAAGATGAAGAAATCTCGTATTTAATAAGTTATGAATGCGCAATACGACCTCGGTTCGGTCGAACGGCTTGGTCAGGAAATCGCTCGCGCCCTCATGGAGCGCCTTCTGCTTCGCTTCCTGCGTGACGTCCGCCGTGAGCACGAGAACCGGCAAATAATCGTCCGCCTGCTTCCACTCCCGCAGCAGCTGCAGCGCAGCGAAGCCGTCCATTTCGGGCATATGCAGATCCAACAAAATAATATCCGGCTGAATTTCGTTATAAAGAACAGCCAGCCGCGCCGGGTCCGTTGTGCTGTGAAGTCCGGTAAAGCCCGCACGCCGCAAAATTCGTTCCAGAAGCGAGATATTGAACTCCTGATCGTCGACAATCAGAAATTTTGCGCTCTTGATCCATTGATCGTCCATTATGTCTGCCTCATCCCATCGTTTCGTACGCGTGTATCATCGTATCTGAATTATAATCAGATTGTACCGACTCCTCATCTTTATTGTCAATTTATGTTTTGGAAAAAAATCGCTATTTGTCGTGTAAACGCGAAAAAAGGGATAAGGCCATTAAAGCCCTATCCCTTTGGAACCATTATATAGAGAAAAAAGTGCAGTCTGCCGGTCGAACGTACGCTTACATTTCCACATCGGCGGCAAACCCGCCGCGCTTTTTGCGGAAACCGCTGAGCAGCCCGATGGCGATGATGATCAGCGCCAGAACCAGCAGGGTGCCCGAGATTGGGCGCTGGAACAGCCCGAGGAACGACCCGTCGAGCAGCTTGAGCGACTGCAGCAAGGAGCTTTCCAGCATTTTGCCGAGCACGAACGTCAGCACGATCGGCGCCATCGGAATGTCCGCTTTCTTCATCAAATAACCGAGGATGCCGAAGGCGAACATGACACCGACATCGAATAAATTATTGTTGGCCGTGTACGCCCCGAGCGCCGAGATGATCAGAATGACCGGATACAGCAGCTTGGGAGGCACCATCGCGATTTTCGCCCACCAGCCGGCAAGCGGCAAATTCATGATCAGAAGCATAAAGTTGCCGATGAACATGCTGGCAATGACGCCCCAGACGAACACCGGATTTTGCTCGAACAGCATCGGGCCCGGCGTCAAGCCGTGCATCATGAAGGCGCCGAGAATGATCGCAATCGTAGGCGAGCTCGGAATCCCGAGCGTGAAGAGCGGAATCAGCGCCCCGCCGCAATACGCATTGTTGGCTGTCTCCGGACCGGCCACGCCTTCGATCGCACCCTTACCGAAGCGCGACGGGTCCTTGGCCAGCTTCTTCTCCATCGAGTAGGACAGCATCGCCGGAATGACCGAGTTTGTGCCGGGAATGAGGCCGATCAGAAACCCGAGCACCGTTCCCCGGCCGATCGCCTTCATGCTGGGCGACCATTCTTCTTTGCGCGGCAGCATGCCTTTAACTTTGGGCGGCTTTTCCGCGGTAGCCATGTTCTCGATGCCGAGCAATATTTCCGACAGTCCGAACAATCCCATCGCGACGATGACAAAATCGATACCGTTCATCAAATTCAATTGGCCGAATGTGAACCGGACGGAGCCGGAAACCGGGTCCATGCCGACCATCGCGAGGTTCAAGCCGAGAAACGCGGAAACCAGTCCGCGAATGACCGATTTGCCCATCAGCCCGATCACCGTCGACAGGCCGAGCACCATCAAGGCGAAAAATTCCGGCGGTCCGAACCGCAGCGCCCACTGCGCCAGCGGCGGTCCGACGAAGATCAGCCCGAGAATCGAGACAGTGCCGCCGATGAAGGAGCCGAGTCCCGAAATGCCCAGCGCCGCCCCGGCCCTTCCCTGCTTGGCCATCGGACTGCCGTCAAGGCACGTAATGACGGATGCCGCCTCGCCCGGCGTGTTAATGAGCACGGAAGTGATCGTG
This sequence comes from Paenibacillus solanacearum, assembly GCF_910593845.1. Lineage (GTDB taxonomy): Bacteria > Bacillota > Bacilli > Paenibacillales > NBRC-103111 > Paenibacillus_G > Paenibacillus_G solanacearum. Next base: position 133,657 of record NZ_CAJVAS010000014.1, read on the forward strand.
CCGCCGTACATAGCGCCGTAATAAATGCCGCACAGCATAATGATGGCCGATACCGGCTCCATCCCGAACGTAATCGGCAGCAGCACCGCCACCCCTGTCGTCGGGCCGAGTCCCGGCAGCACGCCGACGAGCATCCCGATCGTCACGCCGAGCAAACAATACAATAAATTATACCAAGTAAACGCGGTCGCAAATCCTTGCGCAATGATGTCAAAGGCCGGCATTCGCTGTCATCCCCCTATCCAATCCCATACATCGCCGGTCGGCAGCGGGACATCGAGTCCCAAGCTGAATGCCGCATACAACAATACACATGTGCCCACAGAGATGGCCGCCGCTTTGTACCAGACGTACGTACGCATCAGCAGCAGCATCAGCATAACGGAGCCAGCCGCGATGAACCCGGCGGGGTTCAGCAGCAGCATAAACACAATGACCGATACGAGAACCATCAGCACGTTGAACAAATCTTTGCCCTTGGGCAGCACTTCGCTCCATCGGACCCGCTCGCCGCGGAGCGAGCCGATAATATAAAGGACCGAAAGGACGATAAGCGAGGCGCTGAGCCAGCGCGGAAACAAGCCGGGGCCCGGGCCGAGATCGCTGTAATATTCGAATGAAAACGATTGCCAGAAGATGACGCCCGAAGCGAGCAGCAGTATGCCGCCCATGCCTACGCCTACCTTGTTAAACATACGAATCCTCCCCGTTGAAACAAAGGGCTGAATGCTCAGCCCCTCATGCCGTTATTTTTTGCCAAGTCCCAGCTCCGGGATCAGCTTGCCGAACAGCTCGTTGTTTTCTTTCAAATGCTGGGCGAACGCCTTGGAATCTTTAATTTCGATGCCGAGACCGTTTTTCTTCATATAATCCTTGAACTCCGCTTCTCCTGCGCCCTTGATGAATGCGTCGGACAGCACCTTCACAATGTCGTCCGGCGTATCCTTCGGTACGGCAATGCCTCTCCATGTACCGGCAACGCTGACGGTCAGGCCGGTTTCTTCCTTCAATGTCTTGACGCCGTGAAGCGCTTCGGAAGGCTTCGAATCGTTAATCGCCAGCGTGCGGAGCTTGCCGGAATCCACTTGGGCTTTCACCTCGGCCGGACTGACCGGAACGGCGTCCACATGGCCGCCGAGCAATGCCGTAATAGCAGGGCCCGCGCCTTCGAACGGAATGTGGTTAAACTTGACGCCTGCGCCCTTCTCTAGTGTTACGGCGCCCAGATGCCAGATGGCTCCTGTGCCGGAGTTGCCCAGCTTCAGCTCGCCCGGGTGCGCCTTGGCGTAGTCGAGAAATTCCTTCATCGTCTTCCACTGGCTGTCCGCCCGCACGGTAATCGCCGCCGGATCGTAGTTGATAAGCGCGACCGGCTTGAAATTCTCATAAGTCACCGGAGACAAGCCCATATGCGGCAGCGTGGTCAATTCCACGGTCGCCATCGTTACGGTATAACCGTCACTTTTGGCGTTGGCGCCTTCGGTCATGCCGACGGCACCGCCGCCTCCCGTTTTGTTCACGACGGTGATCGGCTGACCCAGATGTTTCTCTGCGGCTTTGGCAAGCGCTCGCGCCGTTGCGTCGGTACCACCTCCGGCAGCGTAAGGAACGATCAGCGTAACCGCTTTCTTCGGAAAGTCGGCTTTTTTGCCCTGCGCTCCGCTTGCGGCCGAATCAGTTTTAGCCCCACAGGCCGTTAAAGCGGCTACGCTGAGAACCATGGACGCCGCGAGTAATGTACGCCATTTGGAATGTTTCATAGATACTCCCCATTTCTGCTGTGTACTAAAATAGTAGACAAGATTCTTAAACTCTCTTCAAGCTGCTTCGGGGCGAAAGCTTCTCTGTCATGCCGTCTGCCCTGTCGGCTTTCTCAGTATAGGTTGCCCGTCCGAAGCCGGCAATCATACGATCGGCCAAGCCATACGCAGATCCGACAAAACCAACCGATTTTGGCCGATCTGCATATGATTTGGACGATTGGACGATCGTGCGAGGACCGCAAAAAAGAGGAATTTCCCTTATCCTGGAAATTCCCCCTGTTTGCTTGCTTCCCTATATTTTCCCGGCGTAACCGACATGAGCTTGCGGAAGCTGCGAATGAAGCTGTTCTCGTTCTGATAACCGACCTGAACGGCAATGTCCGCGATCTTCAAATCCGTCGCTAGCAGCAGCTTGCAGGCGTGATCGATTCTTGTCTTGGTCAAATACTCGTAAATCGTAAATCCGGTTTCCTGCTTGAACAGGCTGCTGACGGAAGAAGTGCTGAGATGGACGAATTCAGCGATATCCTGCAAGCCGATCGGCTCGTGCAAATGCGCCTCCATGAAGCCGATGATGCGCTGAGCGAGCTGATACTCCTTGGTGCTCTTGTGAACTTCCGTCCCGCTCACAATCGCCTCGGCGACGCGGATAAGCAGCTCGCGCACGTCGTCCAGATCCATCATATTGAGCCAGTGCTCCGTGTAATTGTCCAGCTCCGCCGGTTTCTTCATACCGCGGGCCATCAATATGCGCGTATATTCCTCGATAATCCCGTCGGCAAACGTATAGACCGACTCGGGCGCCGCCGGATGCTCACGGACCCATGCCGCCCACCGCTCCGCCGCCTGTCTGCACGAGGAGATGTCGGGGCCGTCCAGGCTTCCGACCAGCTCGCTCTTCCATGCCTCTGCATCCGCGCCGCGCAGACGGTCTCTCTCCTTCACTTCACCGTAGCGAATCGTTCGGTCATAGCCTTCGTACAGCCGGTTGGCCAGCGCAATCTTTGCTTCCTCGAACGAGGACGGCAGCCCCGATATCGAATCGGCTGCCTGCCCGATGCCGACGGACAGGCTCATCCGCAAATATTTGCGGACCGTCCGGGTCACAGCGTTCAAATCGCCCTGAACCGCCGCCTCCGGCTCCGCCCGGCCGGCTTCCTTCGACTGAATCGCCAGCATGAGGTTCTCCTTGTCCAGCGGTACGCAATGGACGCGCCACTGCGGCTCCATCAGCTCCGACATAATATTCATGAGCGCGTATTGCAGCAGCAGTTGGTCTTCCTCGTTGTACGTTTCCGACCATTCCGAATACCGGTTGACGGATACCGCCGCGGCGAGAATCGGTTCATGCGTCCACTGGGCAAAATACGTCTCCCATTTCTCCTGCAGCTCCTTGGAGCCGATCCGCCCTTCGAGCATGTCCTGCATATACTTGGAGCGCAGCTCCGGCAAGCTTCGCTCGGCGACGGAGGAACGGGTATCGAATTCTTTCAGCAGCTTCTGCACGACCGTCTCCAAGTCATGCAGATCGGATCCCTGCGATGCGGGGTCTTTGGCCGCGAGCAGCTGCCGGATCCGCTTGATCGGCTTGAAAGCGGCAAAGTTATAGATGAAGATGGCAGCGGTACCGACGATGATCGAAGCGAGCGACAGCATGAAGATGATATCGCGAATCATCTTCACGTCCTTCAGCAGCTGATCGAGCGGAATGAACGATACCCAGCGCCACCCCGTCATATCGGAAAAAGCCTGGTTCCCGAGGTATGGCTGTCCCTCCAGGCGCACCTCGCCGAAAGGGCGCACGCCCAGCACATCGACCGCTTTGTACAGCTCCTCCAGCGGCACTTCCGTTTTCAGCTTCGGATAAATGACATCCCCTTCAAGACTGAATATATATTGCGGCGTTTTCAGCTGCGTATAGATTTTAGAAAAAAAACGGTCGTAATCGACGTTCATGATGACAATGCCCAGAAAGTCGCCGTTCTCGATGATCGGCCGGAACAACGAAATCAGTTCCGTCGGTACGCCGCCGTTGCCCGCTTCGAGCGTCCTTCGTTTGATCAGCAGCGGCTTCGTTCGCATCGGTTCCACCCACTGCTGCCATGTTCGATCGGGAAAGCTGCCCCAATCGAGGCTGCTCGCGAAGGAGCCGGTCACCAGCTGCCGGTTACGCACATCAACCACATAAACGGAATGAAAATCGTCGTCGAATGCAATCGAATTCAAAGCGGATGAGAGCGGCGCGGCGGCGTCCTGCTTCGCTTGGGGACTCGCGTGGAGGTAGCGGAGCGTGCCTGCCTGGAACGACAGCTTTACCGCATGCTCGTCCGCCTCGCGGAACGCCCGGTTCGTAACGTCCAGATTGATTTGCAGCAGCTCGCTGTGCGGCTGGTTCAGTTCATTATCGAGTACATCCTTATAGTTATCGTATAAAAAAAAGCCGACGGACGTAATAAATGCCGAGACGAATAAGGTCACGTAAAGAATCAGTTTCGTCTGCTTGTCCGAAAATAATAATTTGGCTTTCACCCAAAACAGCTTGTTCATTGTGTCACCTGATCTATGCTGACGTAACGTTCCGCAATATAGAATACCATAAAAAAAGCCGCGAATGTAAGTCGCGTCCTCCCCTTCATGACGCAACCATCGCAGGTCCGGCCCCCGTCTCCGGTCCAGTCCGAATCCGTACCCGGGACGGTGTTGCGCCGGCGCTCCGGAAGCTACACTGGTTAACGTAGAGTTTACTAGCCAGGAGGCGTTTGTATGTATTCGATATGGATGATGACCGAGCTCGGAGGTCTGTTTTTATTATTTTTGTGCTCCTGTATCGCAGGCGTAACCGTTTCGCGCCTCGTATACAGCCCGCAAAACGGAAGGCTGCATCGCAAAGCAGGCAAGCACATGCTGTGGGCCGTTTGGCTCACGCTTGTCGCCGGAGCGGTCGCGGCAGTCATTGGCCGCATGGCGTATACGCTGGACACGGTATTCTGGTACGATCGCGTGTACGTGCATGCGCCGTTGTTCGTCATCCCCGCGCTGCTGATTCTGCTGCTCGCACTGCCGAAGCTGGTGCGGCTGCGCAAGGCGGCGAAGCAGGCGCCGCAGCCGGAAGCCGCGCCGGAACCACTCGTGCGGGGATTCGCCGCCGATCCGGGCCTGATCGTGCCGTTTCAGGCAACCGCCTTGGGCGCGCTCGCTGCGGTTTACTACGTATTCGTGCCGCCTATCACGTTCCAGTGGAGCCATCTCATACCGGCCGGGCTGTTGGCGACAGCGGTTGTCGCGCTCTGGACCCGGCATTCGCTGCGCCAGCGGCACGTAAGCCGCACCGACAAGGAGGTGCGCCTGCGCCCGTGGCTGCCGGTGCTCGGCAGCGCAGCCGTGCTCGGCCTGCTTGCGGCCGGGGGCTTCGTCTGGTTCGACTGGGCCAAGCAAGGCAGCTTACTGCCGCCGCGGATGGATATGATGGCCGGGACCGCCGATTACGGCGGCGGAACCGCGCTGGCGCATGACCATAGCGGGCACATGACCGCCGGCAGCGGCAGTACGTCCGCCAAGAACGTCTCCGTCACGCAGTTGACCGGGCCGCGCACCGGCATCCCGGACAAAACATTCACGCTGACGGCGGAGAAAAAGACAGTTCAGCTCAGCTCTGGCAAGTCGGTCGACGCCTGGACGTTCAACGGTCAAATTCCAGGCCCCGAGCTGCGTATGAAGGAAGGCGATCTCGTCGAAGTGACGCTGATCAATAAAGATGTAGAGCAAGGCGCGACCATCCACTGGCACGGCCTCGACGTGCCGAACGCCGAAGATGGCGTAGCCGGGGCGACCCAAGACGCCGTAATGCCGGGCGAATCGCACACGTACCGCTTCATCGCGGAGCAGACCGGCACGTTCTGGTACCATTCGCATCAGCAGTCGAAGGAAGCGGTGCAGAAGGGCTTGTTCGGACCGCTGGTCGTCGAGCCGCTCACCGGTGCCGATCCGAAGGTGAAGGATGTGACCGTTATTACCCACCGCTGGGGCAACACGCTGGCGGTTGGCGCTTCCGATAAAATCGAGCGCATGAGCGTTGCGCCGGGAACGCCCGTGCGGCTGCGCCTCATCAATACGGACGATTGGTCGCGGCAGCAGTATGCGCTGATCGGCGCGTCGTTTCAGGTCGCCGCGATCGACGGAACCGAGCTGCATCAGCCCGGCACGCTGCAGAACACGCGGCTTGAGCTGACGACCGGCGGACGCTATGATATTACGTTTATTATGCCGAATACGCCTGTATTTCTCAGCGTCGGCGCCAAGAACAATGTCGGCCTGTTCCTGAGCTCCGACGGCGCAGGCAGTATCCCTCAAGCCGCGACAGACGCGTGGGCATCCTTCGACCCGGTGGCTTACGGCGGACAAACGGCGACCCCGTTCGATGCGGACGGACCGTTCGACCGGCAGTTCACGATGATTTTAGACAATAAGCTCGGATTTTATAACGGATCCTTCGAAAGCTTGTACACGATCAACGGCGAAGTGTTCCCGAACACGCCGATGTTTATGGTCCGCGAAGGCGAGCTGGTGAAGACGACGATCATCAACCGGGGCGCGGTCGATCATCCGATGCATCTGCACGGACACCATATGCTCGTCCTGTCCCGCAACGGCAAACCGGTCCAAGGCACATGGTGGTCGGATACGCTCGACGTGCTGCCGGGGGATACGTACGAGGTGGCGTTCCGCGCGGACAATCCCGGCGTGTGGATGGATCATTGCCATAATCTGACGCATGCGGCCGTCGGCATGACGATGCATTTGATGTACGAAGGCGTCAGCACGCCGTTCGCGGTCGGAAGCGATACCCGGAATCACCCCGAATAACGGTTTGCGCGAAAAAGGCGCGGGCATCGGCCAAGCAGGACATCCCGGTGCGGCGAGGCTTGCAAACTTATAGCAACGAACTATAAAGATAATATGATTTATATATTTCACTGATAAGCGTCATGCCGCTACAATGGAAGTAACATTCCGAAGGGAGGCAGATTCGATGTATGAATCCGTGAAAACATTGTTTGACGCCGTCGCCGGCGAGTACGACCGGCAGCGGAGACAGCTGATCCCCTGCTTCGACGATTTTTACGGCATGGCGTTGTCGCTGGTCGAGACCGGACAGCCGGCTCCCCGCATCCTCGATTTGGGCGCGGGCACGGGGCTGTTCTCCGGCATGGTGCTGCATAAGTACCCGAACGCCCGGCTGACGCTGATGGATATGAGCGATTCGATGCTGGAGGGGGCGCGCCAAAGATTCGCCGGCCGCGACAACATCCGTTATATCGTCGGGGATTATTCCGATTATCCGTTCGACGAGACGTATGATATCGTCATTTCGTCGCTGTCGATCCACCATTTGACGCATCCGGCCAAGCGGCAGCTGTTCGCCGCGATATACCCGCTTCTGAACGCAGGCGGCCTATTCGTCAACGCCGATCAAGTGGAAGGCCATCATCCGCAGACGGACCGGTATTATAGACAGCGCTGGCTTTCGTCTATTCACGAAAGCGGTCTTGCGCAGGAAGCGATCGACGCCTCGATCGAACGAAGAAAGCTCGACATCAACGCCAAAGCGTCGGATCAAATCGCATGGATGGAGCAAGCCGGCTTCGACGAAGTCGACTGCATGTACAAATATTTGGATTTCGCCGTCTTTTACGGCAAAAAAGGGTAGCTGCCGCGCAGCAGCATATGAAAAATGGCACGTGACCTTCGTTCAAGGACGCCAACGTTTGGCGTACGCGAACAGGGCTCTCGTGCCTTTTTGGCGTTCCGTTCGTCCATCTTTCCAGCATGCAGAAAATTTCCAACACGTGCGAATCCCATGCCAAGCAGCGCGTTGCGGCGTTGTGCGGGTCGGTAGAACCCCGCGCTGCGCTTCCTCACGGTGCAGCTGCAGATACGGACGAATCGGCAAAACGTCCGTAGATTTTCAAACGTTTATTCGATACGTCTAAAATAGTTCTTGATATTTACTAGATGTTGTTTTATTATGTCTAAGGATTGATAAACGTTTATAACAAACATCTGTTTTTCAATTCGAATCCAATGAAAGGAATCATTCCTATGTTGAAAAACCGGTATGTCCGCACCACTTTGTTATCGCGCGTCTTATTGCAGCTCGGAATCTGGGTCAGAAACTTTGCCATTTTGTTGTATGTGACCGACTTGACTCATAACGATCCGAAATCCGTATCGCTCATTTCCATTGCGGAATATGCGCCGATCTTTATATTCGCCATGATCGGAGGAACGTTCGCCGACCGGTGGAAGCCGAAACGAACGATGGTCGGCTGCGACCTGCTGTCCGCGGCTTCCGTATTTGCCGTCCTCGGCGCGCTGGCGCTCGGCTCCTGGTATTTCCTGCTTGCCGGCACGTTTGTTTCCGCCGTCATGTCGCAATTCTCACAGCCTTCCGCCTTGAAGTTGTACAAGGGGCATGTACCTCCCGAGCTGCTGCAGCGGGTCATGGCGCTGTCCCAGTCGCTCATGGGCATCTTCATGGTCATCGGCCCGGTTATCGGCGCCTTCGTGTACCAGCAATACGGGATTCAAGTTTCGCTGATCGTGACGGGGATCGCCTTTTTCGGCTCGGCGCTCGTTCTCATGTCGCTTCCCCGCGACACAGAGAACCCGAATGTGAACGAAGCGCCGGACTTTGCGAAGGAATTGATCGCAGGGCTGCGCTACGTATGGAACAGCGGCGCGCTTCGGACGCTCGGCATCGTCTTTTCCGTGAGCGGTCTCGCGGCCGGGCTCGTCCAGCCGCTGGCGGTGTTCATCGTGATGGAGAGGCTCGGCCTCGATAAGGCATTTTTGCAATGGCTGCTTATGGCCAGCGGCGCAGCCATGCTGGTCGGCGGAGGCGTCATTATGGCCGCTGCACGGAAGGTGCGGCCGCAGACGCTGCTGGCGCTCGGGCTGCTGGTCAGCTCGCTGACCACCCTCGGAATCGGATGGTCGACAAGCATAGCGTTTACGTTTGTGCTGCAAATCATAAACGGGCTATTTTACCCTTGCGTCCACATCGGCATTCAAACGCTGCTCATGAAGCACACGGAAGGCGCGTTTATCGGCCGGGTCGGCGGCGCAATTACGCCGGTCTTTATGGGCATGATGGTGATCGGCATGTCGCTGGCCGGCTACCTGAAGGACGCCTTCTCGCTGCTGCCCGTATACGCGGTCAGCGCCGCTCTGCTGCTGCTGGGCACACTGTTCCTGCTGCCGCTGCTGCAAGCCGGCCGCCGCGCCGCGAGCAAGACGGCTTCGAGCTAGCTGAACCGCGCCCGCTCGCTCGCCCATTCCCGCCCCACGCGCGGAGAAATGCAAAATAGCCCGTTTCGGCTTGTCATGGAACAAGCGGAACGGGCCTTTTTTTCGGGGGATATCTATGACCGCAGGCAATATCTTATCACACTTATGGCTTATTGAGCACATTGTCTTCCAGCACGGCGAATTTATCGCCATAATGCTTGACGATATGCTTCTCGCCCCAAGCGCACAGCGCATCCAGCGCCGGCTTCAAGCTCCAGCCGTAATCCGTCAGCTCGTATTCTACCTTGGGCGGAACCTGGTTATAGCTGATCCGGTTCACGATTCCGTCCTGCTCCAGCTCCCGCAGCTGCTGCGTCAGCATTTTTTGCGTAATGCCGGGCATACCTCGTTTGAGATCGCTCGTCCGTTTTCTGCCATGCGTCAAATAGCAAAGGATTACGCATTTCCATTTCCCCCCGATGACCTCCAAGGTCGCTTCCACGGAAATATTGTATTTTTTCTCGGCCACAGCCTGTCCCTCCCGCATGCTATAGGCACTTTCAAGTACCTATAGCACTTTTTCGTACCTATAGTACTTCAAAGTACGTACTGTTCATTCCGCGCTCATTGATCCATAATAGCATTTGCCGGCCGGCAATACCACAAGCAGGAGTGGAACACGCATGACACTGGAACTGGATCGTAGAAAAAGCACGCTCGCGCTTCTGGCGCTTGCCATAAGCGCCTTTGCCATTGGAACAACCGAGTTCATCAGCGTGGGGCTGCTCCCGCTTATCGCTGAAGACTTGCATATATCCGTTACAACAGCAGGGTTAACCGTTACCTTATACGCGCTTGGCGTGACGATCGGAGCCCCGGTGCTCACCTCGCTCGCCGCCAGGATTTCCCGAAAAACGCTGCTCCTCTGGATCATGATCGTTTTTATCGCCGGCAACGGCTTGGCCGCCGTGGCAGACGGCATCGGCATATTGCTCGCCGCCCGGGTCATCTCCGCCCTTTCGCATGGCATCTTCATGTCGATCGGTTCGACGATTGCGGCCGATCTCGTCCCTGAGCACCGCAGAGCAAGCGCGATCTCGATCATGTTCTCCGGCCTGACGATCGCCACCGTTACAGGCGTGCCGCTCGGCACTTACATCGGGCAGCTGTGGGGCTGGCGGGCCGCCTTTATCGCCATCGTGGCGGTAGGCCTTGTCGCGCTCGCCGCCAATCTCGTTCTGGTGCCCTCCCATCTGCGCGGCGGAGCCCGCACGCTTCTGCGCGATCAGGTCAAGCTGGTGACGAACGGCCGGCTGCTGCTCGTATTCGCCATCACTGCGCTTGGCTATGGCGGCACCTTCGTGGTCTTTACTTATTTATCCCCTTTGCTGCACCGCATAAGCGGATTTGAGGAACAGACCGTCGCCGCGATCCTCCTCGTGTACGGGATTGCCATCGCGATCGGCAACGTCATCGGCGGCAAAGCCGCCAACCGCAAGCCGGTTCAAGCGCTGTTCTATATGTTCATCGCGCAAGCCGTCGTTCTGGCGCTGTTCATGGCTACCGCACCGTTCAAGGCGGCGGCGCTCGCAACGATTTTCTTTATGGGGCTGCTCGCCTTTATGAACGTACCCGGGCTGCAAGTGTACGTCGTGATGCTGGCGGAGCGGTTCGCGCCGAAGGCGGTCGACGTCGCTTCCGCCGTCAATATCGCCGCGTTCAATCTCGGCATCGCCCTCGGAGCCTATCTGGGCGGGAGAGTGGCCGACACCATCGGGCTCATCCATACGACATGGGTCGGCGCGCTGATGGTCGCGGGGGCCGTAGTCCTGACGGGATGGAGCCGCGCTTTGGAGAAGAAAGATGCGGCCGGCAAGCAGGAATCGCTAACCGGCGGGAAGCCACGCGCAGCTAACACAAACATCGGTTAAGCATCGCATTACCGCATTTATCATTTTATCTTCTGGAAGGAGTGTTCCATATGAACACCGCACAACATATCCAAGATACGATCAAGCTGCACAACGGCGTGGACATGCCCTGGCTTGGGCTGGGCGTCTTTCAGGTCGAGGAAGGCTCGGAGCTGGTGAACGCGGTCGCCTCCGCGGTTCGTCACGGTTACCGCAGCATCGATACGGCCGCTATTTATGCCAATGAGAAAAGCGTCGGAGAAGGTATCCGACAAGCATTATCGGAGAATGATATAACGAGAGAAAGCCTGTTCGTGACGTCCAAGGTATGGAACGCGGATCTGGGATATGAGCCGACGCTGGCCGCTTACGAGGCCAGTCTGGACAAGCTGGGACTCGACTACCTGGACCTGTTCTTGATCCATTGGCCGGTAGAAGGCAAGTATAAAGAAGCTTGGCGCGCGCTGGAACGGCTGTATCGGGACGGGCGGGTCCGGGCGATCGGCGTGAGCAACTTCCATGTCCGTCATCTGGAAGACTTGATGCAGGACGCGGAAATCATGCCGATGGTGAACCAGGTCGAGTTGCATCCGCGGCTTGCCCAGCACGAGCTTCGCCGCTTCTGCAGCGAACACGGTATCCGGCTGGAAGCATGGTCGCCGCTCATGCAAGGACAGCTGCTGCAAAATCCGACGATCGGGGAAATCGCGTCCCATTACGGGAAATCGGCAGCGCAGATCATCCTGCGGTGGGATTTGCAGCATGGCGTTATTACGATTCCCAAATCGACCAAAGCGCATCGCATCGCCGAAAATGCGTCGGTCTTCGATTTTCAACTAACAAGTGACGATATGGAGCGGATTGACGCCTTGAACCGCAATGAGCGGGTCGGCCCGGACCCGGACAACTTCGATTTCTGATCCCGCTTCGGATGCGTGCAGCGCACCACGCAAAGATGCCGTCTCTTTCTGCCAAGAAAGAAACGGCGTCTTTGGTTTATACTTTTATCTGCTGCACCGACTCGCGCAGCTGGTGGGTCATCCCGCTCAGCTGTGCGGCCGAATCCGCGAAATACCGCACAATATCAAGCTGCTTGTCCGTCAGCTCCCCGATGTGCAGCGTCTGGTCCGAAGTCGACTTGGCGATGTCCGATATTTCGATCACCGTCGCGGATACTTCCTCCGAACCGGCGCTCATCTGCTCCGTCGCCGCGGAAATATCCTGAATCTGATCGGTAACGAGCCGGAACATCTCCACAACCTTCGCGAACGATGCCCGCGCCTCGCCGGATAAGCTCGCGCCGGTCTGAACCTCCGCCGCCCCGATCTCCATCGCCTCGCTGATGCGCTGCGATTCGCTCTGCACATTATGCAGCAAGGCGGCGATTTGCCGCGTCGAGCCGAAGGCGTCCTCGGCCAGCTTCCTGACTTCACCGGCAACGACGGCAAACCCTGCGCCGTGCTCACCCGCGCGCGCCGCTTCGATGGAGGCGTTGAGCGCCAGCAGCTTCGTCTGATTGGCGATCTCGGAGATCGCCGCCAAGGCGCCTTCAATTTCGCGCGAATATGCACGAAGCGAAGCGACGTGCTTGACCGCTTCCTCGGTGGCCGAAGAGATCGTCTCGATCTGGCGGTCCATCCGCTCGATCGTCCGCTGGCCCGCTTCTGCGTTGTCCAGCGCGTTCAAGGACGCGTCGGATACCGTCAACGACGCTTCGGAGATGCGCTGAATCGTAACGGCCATTTCCTCCATCGACCGCGCGCTGTCTTCGGAGCTCGTGCGCTGCGCACGGGCGCCGTCGGCCACCTCATTGGCCGCCCGATTCACCCGGGTGTTCATTTCGAGCAGTTGACCGGCGTCCGTCGCGAACCGGTCGGATGAGACGACCAGTTGATCCGACATTTGCGCGATGTTGGACACCATCCGTCCGACAATCGCATTCAGCCTGACCGACATTTGGACGATGGCCGCATACATCGCCCCGATTTCGTCTTCCGACTTCACCGGGCGCTCGACCAGGATGCTGTTCGCTTTAGCGAACTCGCCGACCGCAATAAGCTCCGCTCCGGCTACGATCCGGCGCAGTGGCTCGAACGCGCGGAGCAGCACCCAGACGATCAAGCCGAGCCCCGCCAGCGTCATCACGATCATCAGCAAGTAATACGGGAGACTTCCCCGAATGACGCTGCTGGCAATGCTGCCGACGACTCCGGCTTCCGTATCGATGCCGATCACGCCCAGCACCGTCCCGTCCGCACGCTTGACGGGTGCATAGGAAGAAATATATTTGCCGTACTGCGGATTATCGATCAGATCCGAGCTCGCCGTTCGGCCGGCCAGCAGCGTTTCCACCGCTTTCGGAGGAATATCCGTCACCTCGTTGATCGGCGAAGCGGAATCCGAATCTTTCGGCTGACCATCGATCATGATAAGCGGACGCTTGCTGTCGTCGATCCGCACGAAATAGACGTACAGGGCTCCGATTTGCGTGCGGTACCGGTCCAGCTCCTGGCGAATCGACCAGTACAAGTCATTCTCTTGCGGATTTTTCAAAAATTGATCCAAACGCGATGTGTCAAGCTGCTTGGAGTAGCTGTCGGCCATCCGTGTCCCGTAGCTCGTGATCACTTCGGCGGCCGCCGTTTTCGCGTTGCTGATTTGCATCCAAATATATCCTGCCGACAGCAGCAGGATCACCGCCATGACGACGGCGGCAATGCGCAGCGCCAATCGCTGCTTGATTGTTGCGAACCAACTCATACCTGGAATCAAGCCCCCTCTCTTCTCGTCCCTAATGATAGCATTCGATAGTTTTCGACACATTCTTCGAATTCCCTTCCTTTTCGCAAAAGAAGTTTCCAAAATTACCCGAATTTTTTATAAATTTTTCTTTAGATTTAGTGCTTTCGTCTTTTAGCAAATCTGTCAAAATCATTAGAATTTTTTTCGACAATTCCCCGGACTGCCTCAAGTACAGAGCGATTTTGGGTATGATGAAGAAAGAATGCATGCGGTCTCCTCCTGCATTATCCAATGATAATCGAATGACCGAAGAGGGGTATTATGGACTATAATCGAGAGCTTTACCAGAAAGCGACCGCTTTCATCGAAACCTGCTACCGGGAGCTCGGCCAAGAAGACGCAATCGCCAGCCGGCTGGACCGGATCACCTCGGAGATCGCGCAATGCGGGTATTACACGCATACCGCCGAAGAGCTCACTCACGGGGCCAAAATGGCCTGGCGCAACAGCAACCGCTGCATCGGCCGATTGTTCTGGCAATCGCTGGAGGTCACGGACGCCCGGCATCTGGATACCGAAGACGACATCTTCGCTGCGCTGTTGAACCACCTCCGTACCGCGACCAACGACGGTAAAATCAAACCGGTCATTACCGTCTTCAAGCCGAAAATCGGCGGAGCGCAGCAAGTTCGCATCTGGAATCACCAGCTGCTCCGTTACGCAGGGTACGAGACGGATGGAGAGGTTATCGGAGATCCGGCCTCGCTGTCGTTCACCGGAATATGCGAAAAGCTGGGCTGGCAAGGCCGCCGAACCCCATTCGACGTGCTGCCGCTGGTCATCCAGACAAAGGAAAACGCCCCCCGGTGGTACAGCCTGCCTGAAGACGCCGTGCCGGAAGTCGCAATTACTCATCCAGCGTACCCATCCTTCGCCGACTTGCAGCTGAAATGGTATGCCGTGCCTATTATTTCGGATATGATGCTCGAAATCGGAGGAATCGAATATACGGCAGCGCCTTTCAACGGCTGGTATATGGGGACGGAAATCGGAGCGCGAAACTTTGCGGACCCGTTCCGATATCACATGCTGCCCAAGGTTGCGTCGCTGCTGGGGCTGGATACGGAGAGAAATGCCACGCTTTGGAAAGACAAAGCGCTGGTGGAGCTGAACATTGCCGTCCTCCATTCGTTCAAGGCGGCCGGCGTGACGATCGTGGATCACCATACGGCAGCAGCGCAGCTGAAGCGCTTTGAAGAGAACGAACGGGAATCCGGGCGGGAGGTTACCGGAGACTGGACATGGCTTATTCCGCCGCTGTCTCCCGCGGCGACGCATATTTTTCACAGATCGTATAACAACGCTCAGCTTTCGCCTGCCTTTGCGTATCAAGGCAAGCCTTACGAGTAGCGAGGCGTAGCGGTGAAGACGGGATAGGACAGACCGCCGGGCTCAATCCCGGCGGTCTCTTGCTGTCCGTGCCGATCTGCCCCTGGCCAGCAGTACATAGCACAGCACGGCGCCCGTCTCCGCGACGGCGATCACAATGCCCATCGGCACGGCCGTGCCGCTGCCGCCCAGTCCGACCAGCGGGCTGACGATGCCCCCGATAATGAAGGACAGCAGGCCAAGCAGCGCCGAAGCGCTGCCCGCCGCGCTGCCGTACTTTTGCAGCGCCAGCGACGTCCCCGACGTCGAGACGATCCCGACGCTGGAGACGACTAGGAACAGTGAAGGCAGAATGAACGGCAGCCCCGCTCCTGCGACAATGGCTGCAAGCAGGCATAGGCCCCCGGCAAACGCGATGCCGAGGCCGCATGTCAGCAGCCGGATCTCGCCCGCCTTCCCCGCCAGCCGGCCCGTGATTTGACCCGCGGCGATAATGCCGAGACCGTTCACGGCGAAGATGACGCTGAATTCTTGCGGCGATACGCCGAAAATGTCCTGCAGCACGAACGGCGATCCGGCAATATACGCGAACATGCCCGCCGTGACGAGGCCCTGCGCCAGCGCGAAGCCGATAAAGCTGCGGTCGCCCGCCAGCTTGCCAAACGTCGTGAGCGTATTGCGGAAGCCGCCGGCGGAACGGCGATTCGAAGGCAGCGTCTCGGGGAGGCCGAACCATACCGCAGCCAGCATGGCGGCGCCGATGCAGCACAGCACGACGAACACGCCCCGCCACGACGTCCACTGCAGCAGCTGTCCGCCGAAGATCGGCGCGAGAATCGGCGCCGCCCCGTTCACCAGCATCAGGAGCGAGAAAAACCGGGTCAGCTCCGGGCCGGAATACAAGTCCCGCACAATGGCCCGTGACAGCACGATGCCCGCGGCTCCTGCCAGCCCTTGAATGAAGCGCAGCGCGATGAATACCCACACGTTCGGGCTGAACGCGCACAACAGCGAGGCGGCTGTATAAACGATGAGCCCGATGAACAGGGGAAAGCGCCGCCCCCGCACGTCGCTGACCGGGCCGCTCAACAACTGGCCGAGAGCAAGGCCAAGCAGGCAAAAGGTCAGGCTCAGCTGCGCCTGCGACGTGCCCGTGTGCAGATCGCCCGCCAGCGCGGGCAGTGCCGGGAGATACATATCGAGCGACAGCGGGCCGAACGCCGACAGCATCCCCAGCACGATGACCAGCTGTACCCGCCGCGAGCGGACCGGTGCCCCGGAGGCTTGTTCCCGTGCATCATATCGTTGGTTCATGGCGGTCATCCTAGCCTTTCTATATATAGATTAAGAATCAAAATTTCACTTTAAAAAAGTGAGTATACTGCCGATCGATCATGTTGTCAATCGCCGTCTCCCCGCTTCGCGCTCCGCCTGTCTCCCTCGTCTAACAGGCGCAAACAGCGCAAACAGGCTGTCTGTAACCAGACAGCCCTGTACGTCTCGAATCGTATGAAATGCCGCCGAACGCCTCACATCGTATCGACGAAACGCTCCAATTCATTGGCAACGGCGTAAAGATTCGCCCTGTTCTCGAACTCGCTTCTCGATTCCGGCAGCGGAAGCTTCTTATGGTACTCCCGAATGCCGCGGAGCACTTCGCTGAACTCGTCCTTGCAATCGCGGTTTTGCAAATGCAGGCTCAGCTGCTCGACGAAATCGCCGATTCGGATGCCTTGATCGATCTTCGCGTTGATAAGCGAGATCGCCGGGAGCATCCGCTCCAAAATTTCATACTGCTTCCGCTTTCGTTCAAAATTCTGCTCGTACGAATTGCTTTTGCGAAACCCGTTGTTTTCCATGTCCAGCAGCACAAGACGTTTGGCCTGCTGCAGCACATCCCCCAGCAGCAGCAGCTCCTTCCCGTCCCAGAGCGTAATTCCTTCCTTTAAATAAAGCGCAATCTCGTGAAGAATGGCGGAAATGAGCCGATCAACCTCTTCCTTGCAGCGGTACAGCTCCTTGTCGATACTGGGCATGTACCAGTTGACCAGAAGCGCCACGCCCAGACCGATGGCAATAACGAACAATTCATTGGCGAAAAAAGCAAAATCCGCCGCTCGGTGCATATAGACATGCATCACGATGACCGAGCTGCTCGCGATCCCTTCCTGAATCCGCAAACGAACGCACAGCGGTATGAACAGCAGCAAATAGACGAGAAATGCATACGGATGATAGCCCATCAACTGAAACAACACGGTGGAAGCGGCCAAGCCGGCCAGGCAGGCGAACATGCGGCTGACGACGGCGTGAACGGACTGCTTGCGCGATTTTTGAATACACAGCAGCGTTAGTATGCCCGCCGACGAATAATATTCCAGCTGAAGCATTTGCGCCAGCAGGACGGAGATGCTGACGCCGACGGCGGTTTTGATCGTCCGGAATCCAATCTTCATCGCATTCACCCGCTTATGTTTTTGGGCTTCATTGTACAACGGGGCGACAATAATGTAAATATAGTTAACATTTTATTGCGATAAATAGTTTTGATAGGGATGAAAACTAAATGTTAATGTAATCTTAAATTACATATGTCTGACGTAAGAATGATGATGTAGAACGAGAAACCGAAATCCTAGAATAATATGTCCAATCGGCTGCAAAACATCCCAAGCAAGCGGCATCCCTTCCATTTGTTCGCGCCAACGAAGCGCACATGAATCCGCCCGGCGGCTGTCGCCGCAGACAGCCTGGCGGCAAATGGTGTATAATGGGAATCATATTGCGGCATACAAGGGGGAATCGTCTCGATGTCGGAAGATACGAACAAGCAAATTCTCGAGGAGCTGCGAGCTATCCATCGAAAATTGGATGCGATGGACTCGCCTAGAGGCCTATCGACTCCGCTGAAATTTATAGCTGTCGTGCTGGGCATTACCATCGTTGGCCCGCTGTTGCTGATCGTGGTCGGCCTCATCTCCAGATTTGTATCATAAAACTTCTGATCTTATAAACGCAGAGAAACGGAGCCCTGTCGGCTCCTTTTCTGCTTATCGGCATAGGCCGCCCGCTCCCTTGAGCGGGATGCATAGATCCATTTCAAACGCCCGTTCTTGCCCGTTCACTCTTTCGCTGTATTCGGCGATGCTTTCGAAGAAGTATTCGTACGTGTA
The DNA here is from genome assembly GCF_910593845.1 of Paenibacillus solanacearum. Classification (GTDB taxonomy): domain Bacteria; phylum Bacillota; class Bacilli; order Paenibacillales; family NBRC-103111; genus Paenibacillus_G; species Paenibacillus_G solanacearum. The sequence goes on from NZ_CAJVAS010000014.1 coordinate 151,921, forward strand.
ACCCGAGGTTTGCTTCTCCCATCCTTCATTCCATACAAAAAGACGCCCGGCGCTGAATCCGGACATCTTCGGCCTTATAAGCCCATGAGCGTAACGATGATTGGATCGATCGGATAAACCGTAGAAGAAATTTCGTAAGTCAAACCGTTAATCGTCACGCTGGACTGGGTCTGCGAAGCATTCTTGGCATCGTCAAGCGAAAAGTATAAGTATGAAGTGCCGCTCGCGGCATCTTTGTACAAGCCGGAGGCTACGTGGGCGGAGTCGTCCTTGCGAGAAACTCCGGCATGGTGATAATCGATGACTCCCGGCAGCGTATTGCCAGATGCTGAATCGCCGATCGTCACGAGCAGGCTATCCGCGTCGCGAGCACCCAGAAGAATAATCAGCAATCTCCCGTCGCTGAGTCGAGGAACGTTTCCATATACCACTCCGGTTTTGGAGTTGAACAGCCGCGCGCCAGTTACCGTTAATTTAGGCGCCGTCCGCACCTGGATCACGGCCGGTGCGGAATATCCTGCCTCGTTGAACGCCTTCACTACCATTTGGTACAAGGTACCGGGAGTCAATCCGGCAATATCCATGCTCGTCGATGATGTATTTGCCAGAAACACGCCATCCCGGTAAACCGCATAGGTTACCGTCCCCTGTGCATTCGCCGGAGCGGCCCAGTTCAAGGTAACCGACGTCGTGCGATCCGAATATGCAAGATTCGTTACCGATCCCGGAGCTGCGAGGGCAGCCGCTTGGGTCATAACCGCGATGGCGTCGGAGAACGCCCCCGCATGACCGGCTGCATCGAATGCCCGAACCTTGAACGAATAGGCCGTAGCGGGCGATAAGCCGAATACCGTCGCGCTTTCCGAGCTTACATCGCGATACTTCACATCGTTTACGTACACACTGTAGCCGACCGTGGCCACATTATCCTTCGCCGCATTCCAGGCCAGCGCTACTTGGTCCTCCAGCACAGTCAGCGCGCGCAAGCCCGTCACTTGATCCGGCGCTTCCGTATCCGGCGTTTCTTTCGGCGGTTTGCTAAGCGCCTTGACCGTCAGGACGAACGTTTTCGTCATCGCGTATTTGTGATCCAAGCGGGATAATGTCGCGGTGAGCGTCACGATTTCGTCGGGACGGCCTGCCGCCGGCCGATTGACGGTTCCGTCGTTTTGGATAAATGCCGGTTTGTCCGAAGCCCAGGAGACGGCGGTCTGCGCGGACCCCTCCGTTTTCAAACCGACGTTCCCGGTAATCGACGAAGCGTCGTCGCCGCTGGCATAACCGATTTCAAGCTGCGCTACATCCTGATACAATATGATTTCGTGTCGTGCTCGATCAAGAACGTGCAAATTCGAAATATCGGTATCCTTGACGTTGTACAAGGATCTTGCCGCTTCCAGCTGTGCTGCCGCTTCGTTGATCTTCTTCTCCGTTTCCACGGCATATTGCTTGATCTCGCCGATGGCCTCGATGGCCTCTTCGATTGCCTTGATCGCCACAGCTTTCACGTCGGCCTTGACTTCGTCGTCAATCGCCACCGTGCCGCTTCCCGAATTCGCGGGAAGCTTGGCGATCGCTTCCGCGTCGCCCTTCACCACGACGGGGCTATCGAGACGCAAGCTTTGAATGGCAGCCCCTGCGCCGATGTTCAGTACGGTTCCGGTCGCCGCGCTATCCACTGTTACGCTGTTCACGGCTCCCTGCCCACTGATCCCCACCGTCGTATTCGTTCCCGATACTTGGACCGAAGACAGCGACGTCCCTGTACCGGCAACAATCGTCGAATTGGCTCTTATCGATAAAACTTTCACGAGGGTTTTCAGCGGATTTCCTGCAGATGGAGGCGCCAGTTCGACGCTGGAACCCGGCGCGTCGACAGAAACCTCGGTATCGATGTTCCCCCTCAGCGTCAGCGTCTTTCCGGCCGCAGCGGAGGATAGCTTAATCATGCCCAGCTTGCCGGTAAGCGAAGACGATTCCAACACCGCTTGGGACTGAACTTCCGTCGTCTCCACCTCCGTACCGTTTCTCGTTTCAATGCGGACGTTCCTCCCGCCGTTGTTCACGGCATTCACTCTTAATTGCTTAACGACGGTTTGCATCAGCTTAACCGAATGTTCGTCGCCAGACCGCACCTCAAGGCTGGATTGCGGACCCATCACAATATTTTGCAGGGAAACCGTCCCGTCCGGGCCCGGGTCAACCGTCAATGTCCCCGTTATCGTCGTGGGATTGCCGCTATCTTGAGGGCCGTATACGCCGGATTCCCCGATCGTTACGTCGTCCAGCACCGTGCCGCTCGCCAGCAGCTCCGCAACGGAAACAATCGGAGCGGCTGCGCCTTCGTCGTCGTTACCGGCGCGATCCGGCTCGCTTTCGCTTCCAGTGCTCGCGTCCGCAGCGGCGCTGCCGGACGCCGCTGACGGTTCTTCGGCCGGCTGCGGCACAGATACCGGCTGCGCCGCAAGCCCTTCCGCCTTGTTCACATATTCCGAATAACTCGTCTTGAACGCGTAAGCCAGACGCGCAAGCGCCTGCCGCTCGGCATGAGCCTTGGGGTTGAACCGCACACGGCCGTCCGTATCCTGCATGCCGTCGATGAACCCGATGCTCAGCGCGAGCGCTACGTAAGGCCGGGCCCATTCCGAAATATCCGGCCAGTCGGCCACTTCTGCTTGGCTCGAGAACGACTTAGCCACGCCTTCCAGACCGAGGGCGCGAATGAACAATACGACCAATTGTTCCCGCGTCACGCCGGCATCGGGGGAAAAGGCCGTGTCCGAAGAACCTTGCGTAATGCCCGCTCCGGCCAAAGCGCCGATATAACCGCTGTACCAGCTTGACGGGTCGACGTCACGGAACGCACGGACCTTGGCGGCATCTTCCTTTAAACCCATCGTCAGAGCGATTGTCTTCGCTAACTCGGCGCGAGTCATCGTTTTGAAGGGCCGAAAGGTATGATCTTCATATCCCGATATAATGTCTGCGTCAGCCAAGCTCGTAATCTCCGTTCGCGCGTACGAGTCTTCAATGTCTTGGAAACGGACATCGGCTCCTTGCGTCAACGCCGGCGCCATGGCGCTCAACAGAACCGACGAAGCGAGGACAGCCCCGATCTTGCGGCGGCTTTTTTGGAACAGCTTCAACCCACATCTCTCCCGTATATGTCTATTTATATTACGATTGTCCTATGAATCTCCAAAGGTCGCAGGAATAAATACCCTCTTTTCATAGAGGACGAATAAGATTATATACCTGGATGGAGACGTAATCCATATAAAAATGGAAATCTCTCAAAAAAATACAAATCTTCTTTCGAAGCGCCGTTTGCTTTCGCGCTAGCTGCAACGAACGATGGGTCGCTAGAGTGAAGGGCTGAAACTTTCAGCCCCTCCTCATCAAACCGTACGTGAGGTTTTCCCTCATACGGCTTTCCGATGTTCGTCTTTCATGTGCATGCAGATTACAAAAGCGTCTTTAATCCATGCAGCTTTATCCGTTGCTTTACTTCTTGCAGAGATCCCATCCATCTCGCTCGTTGTCGTTTCTTCGCATACCATCTTGTGATACGCTGAATAATGTACCAATCCAACTTAGCCAACTTTCCTTGGCTGTAGGCAGTGTA